>NZ_CP102332.1:5454295-6817869 GCF_024600715.1 Streptomyces changanensis | reverse complement strand
CCTGCGGCCGGAGCAGTTCCCGACCGCTGAGCGCAAGGGCCCGTCCGGGTACCGACATGGCGCGCGCCTGGTGGGCCTGGCAGCGGCCCGAGCAGGCCGCCCACGCACTGCTGGACGCCTACCGGGCCAGCCCCGGCGAAGTTCACGACCGGCCAGCGATCCGCCGCATCGTCACCCAGCTCGCGGAACGGCACCCGCGCACCAGCGGCGTACGCGAACTGCACGCCGCAGTGACACGGATCATCTGACGCCCGTACGGTGGCACAGGCGCCCAGCCCCACAGGGCCCGGGGCGCTGCGCTTGAGCGCCTTCTGCGTCCAGCTCGGTCGGACGTGCTCCCGGCCGAGCAGCGGATCGAGTGGATGGAGAAGCTGACGAAGGTCCGGGCCGCGGCCCGGGCCAGTGTGACAACGCTCGAACACGTGGAAGCGCTGATCCCTGAAGGTCTGACCGGCCGGATCGGGTACGGGCGGGCCCTCGAGCGATCGGGCGCCCGCCCTCCTCGTTCGCCCTTCCTCGAAACAGGCCGCGGGCCCCGCCCTCCGGCAGCGCTGTCACCATCGCGATCACCCGGGATCGCAGCGCGCACAGGCGTGCTTGCCCAGGCAGGTGAGGCGGCGTGGGGTGCCGCAGCACCGCGGGGGTCCAGCCGTGAGCTTCATGAGTGCGTTGATGACGATCTGGACAGGACCTTCTTCGCGGAGCATCTGGTCGGCGGACTTGCCGTTGATGACGCGGTTGAGCATGTCCGGGGTGCAGCCGTTCAGCCGCAGCTGGGCCGCGATGCCGGGGCGCTACCGTCCGGCGATCTCGGCCCAGGCCCTGTCTTCTGCGGCCCGAGCCGCGAGCCTGGCCTGTTCCACGGCTTCTTGGCGGGTCTTCTCCGTGCGGGTGTGACGCCCTTCCCACGCAGGCGCAATGCCGTGTCAAGGGCGTCGATGCCCAGCAGCCTGATCCGAAAACGTCAGGAGAAGTGAAGGCGTCACCCGCTCACCGCCCAGGCACGTCAGACATGGCCCGACGGGTTCGCCGCGCACGGCTGGCAGATCGCGCGCCCCGACCACCGACACGCAGGCACCGACCCCCGGCAGCCACAAACGCGCGGCGCGCAATCGGGGAGCGGCGGGGCAGCAACCCTGGCCACCGGGGCAGCGGCGGCGGCACAGCGGTGATCGGCCGGCCGCAACAGAGTCGGGACACCACAGCGGCGAGAGACCGGACGGCGAGACAGCGACCGACACGCAGCCGGGCAGCGGCGGCCACCCGGCGGCGCACAACGGCCAGCGCTATAGCGACGCACGGCAACCCGACGGCGGGGCAGCAGGGCGGAGCGACCACCGCACCGCCCCCGCGGCACAGCGCGGCGCGACGGCGCGCCCGGCACACCGCGCCTGCTCGGTTACGCCGACGCGCGCAACCCCGACTCAGCACGCGGCGGTGCCATACGCCTCGTCGACGCTCCCCTCGACGAGGCCGTCGGCCGCCTCGTCGCACACATCCGACAGTTCCAGCCCGATCTCGTGATCGGACACGACGCCTTGGGCCAGCTGACCGGGCACCCGGACCACCGGCGCACCCACCAGATCACGCTCCTCACGGCGAGCGGCCGCTTCCCGCGCTGTTGTCCCGTGCCGACGCCGGGCGACGAGACCGCGTCCTCGCCACCGAGTACTTCACCCGTCTCGGCCTCACTCGCGGCGGCCCGGTCGCCTCAGCACTCACGGCCGGTCCACCCGGCCCTCGGTGAACCCGCTTCACGTCACGACCCACCCAGTGGCATCGGCCCGGGTCGATGAAGACGGACAAGGAGTCCCATGCCTAGTTCACCCCACCAATCCGGCCAGACAGATCCTCCCGCCACCCCGAGCAGCCCGCCAGGGAACAGGAACCCGACCGTCGATGCACCGGGTGCAGCCGTCGCGCTCAGGACCGGACGCTGCCAGTGCGAGTACATCGTGTACCAGGTGCAAGGGGCCCCGGATGGTCCGCACTTGTGTTCCTGTCGGCACGAGACACGGATCTCCGGCGGCCCCGCGGTCCTCTGGCTCGGCTTCCGCAAGGACGGGCTCACGTGGACCGGCCCCGGCGGCGAGCCGACGTGGTACGCGACCTGGCCTACTCTTCGCCGCGGATTCTGCCCGCGCTGCGGAACACACCTCGTGTCGGTCGCCGACGACTCACACATGATCACGGTCGCCGGCTTCAGCCTCGACGAGCGCAGCGGCACCGACCCCGTCGGACACTCCTTCCGCGACGAGGCGGCGCCGTGGATGACCATCACCCTCGATGACGCCCCGCTCGCTCCACAGCCCGCCTCCCCCTGACGCCTTCACACCGCCAACGGGAGACGCCACAGCTCGTCTTGCCCGCGCCGGCAGGGGCGGCGATGAGTACGCCGCAGTCGTCGAGGGTGGCGTCCGCGGCATGGAAGGAGGCGGTGTCGATCATGACTGTCGCCGGCCGCAGTACGGCGGAGCCCGTCTTCGCGCCCGCTGCCTGGCGCCCCTGGGCCAGCCGCTACCGGACGCCGACCGCGACCTGCTCCATGTACGTCTTCAGCGGTTCGAACCCCCATGCGGCCCGCAGCGTCTCGGCCTCTCCTGGGTGCGCAACGGGATAGAGAACGAGCGTGCCGTCGGGGCCTGGTGTCAGCTGGGTGCCGAAGATCAGTTGCTGTCCTCGGGCGATCCGTACCCGGTCCTCCAGCTGGGCTTCGTGTCGCGGGTCGGCGTCGCCTGCGGTCGCGAGCAGCTCAAGGCACTCCTGCTGGAGGTCGGGGTGCCGGTCGGCATGCTGTGCGAGCAGCGAGGCAGCCGCGGCGGCCTGCCGCCCGACCAGGGCCTCGCCCGGCCATCCGCGAGCGGCGATCAGCTCTCGCAGCGCAGCCTGTGTTCGCCTCGTTCCCTGTCAAGTCGTTGTGTTCAGCTCCAGGCGGTCGCCGCGGAGGCGGCATCGCGCTCGGATCTGATCACAGGAACGCCGTCAGCGACCTTGTGATGAAAGGGGCCGCTGACGGCGCTGTTGGGCGACGACCGGGTCGATGCCAGGTCGTGAACGGGATCTTGTGGAAGCTGTCCACCGGTACCGCCTGGCGTGACCTGCCCGAACGGTACGGGCCGTGGAAGACGGTCTACGAACGCTTCCGCCACTGGTCCGCCGACGGCACATGGGACCGGCTGCTGGCGCATGTCCAGCAGCACTCCGACGCCGTCGGGACCCTCGACTGGTCCATCGTCTGCGTGGACTCGACGACGGTGCGGGCACATCAGCATGCGGCGGGGTCCGAAAAGGGGGCCCTGGGAAGGTCTGCCATCTGACACCCCGAGCGCCTCAAGTTCGGCGACAAGCACGCCCACCTGGTCCTGGGCCGACACTCCGTCCTGCTGCCTCCCCGACTCGCCGTGCTCCTGCGGAACCTTGCCGAACAACCACTGCTGCGACCCCAGCTATCGCGAGTACACCCCGGCCCTCAATCGCTCCTCCGGGGCATGCGCCGCTGACCCCCCAGCCCGATCCTCGCCGACGTGACCGGGATGCACCGCCACACCGCAATCCGCTGGGTCGCCCACGCCCGACGCGAGGCCGCTCGAGCAGAGCACGAGGCCACCAAGCTGGAGAAGAAGGGGAAGGGTGCACGCTTACGCAGCAACCATCACGAAGCATCCAGATCATTATCAATCAGTGACATATCAGACACCAAGGCGCAGGCAGCGGCGGCGAAGTACTGCTCATCGGCACCATGCGCGAGGCCGAGGATGACGCCCTGGCTCAGGCCGACGAACAGCGCCCTGAGTGCGGTGGCCAGGCGTTGTGCCTGGTGCGGCGTTATGACGCTCCCGTTGTGCGACCTTCCCGTGAACAGCGCGATCAGGTGGTCCTCCTGCGATCGGATGGACTTGGCGAGTTGGGATCCCAGGTCTGGGTCGTGCAGGGCCATGTCCAGCAAGGTGATCTGGAGCGCCAGGCGAGAATGCGCATCGGGAGCGTCACAACTACGCCGGTAGTACCGGGCAAAGGCATTGACCGCTTCAAGCAGATCCAGCCCGGAGGGAACCGCCTGCTCTACCTCTTCGTAGTGCGGCCGCAGGTAGTCGGCAACCAAGGCGACCACCAGGCCGTTCTTGCTCCCGAACAGTGAGTAGATGGCGCCGGTGGTCAGGTCGGCCCGTTCGGCGATCTCCTCAAGCTTGGCCCCTTGCCCGTCTCGAGAGACTACCCGGAACGCAGCATCCAGCAAGGCGCGGCGGTTGCGTTCCTTGGCCTCTGCTCTCGTCATTCTCATAGAGCGATTATTGCCGTAATCTCGTTATTAGACCAGTCGGGACGAACTCAGGAAGGAACGCTCATGGCCCAGATCGTGACACCGCCAGCGACACGCCGGACAGTGGGGATCATCGCCGATGGCGTCTTCAAGGTGTTACTCGCTGCTGTCTACATCGTCGGAGCTGCCCCACTCGGTCGTCTGCTCGGCGTGCCCGCCTGGTTGATGGTTGCCTCTGGCGTGGCCTTGCTGATCGGTGGTGGGATCGAGATCGGATATGTACGAAGCCGCCCGGTGCGCACTTACACGCGGCTCATGGTTGCCTACGACAGCGGCTGGGTGCTGGCCGCCCTTGCCGGCCTCCTGATGGCGTGGCAGGGAAGCAGCGCCGGGGGTGAGGTGTGGATCGGGTACCAGACCGCCGCCCCCGTCGCGCTCGCCGCACTGCTGGTGGCCGCCAACCCCACGCAGACCGCCTAGGCGGTGTCTTCAAATGATCCTGTCTGGGATCGTGTGAAGGTTCCGCACCGGGACGGCCTGGCAGGGTGTCACCGAGCGGTGCGGACCGTGGGCCACGATGCGCACACGTTTCCGCAGGTGAGATGCGAGCGGAACGCATAGGGGTGACCGTTGATCACAGAACCCAGAGCACGTTGATCCGATCCAAGGCGTCATCGCGCGGGGACTGTGGGAAGCGACTCCCAAATCCGGCTGTGCCTCATGAACACACGCCGCAACGCCCAAAAGTGATCTTGCCGACGTGGGCACTCCTGTGACTTGCTGGTATCCGACAACCGTCTGTAGTGGGCGGAGAACGATCAAGGGCTGAGGCAGTCAGTGAACGATGAAGTGAAGAACGCTTACGACAACGCGATCGTGGCAGCGCTGCACGAGAATCGGCCGGTCATGCTCGTCCACGCCTCAAACGGTAGCTACCTGCGGCCCGTCGAGCTGAAGGGGGAGAGCCACGACAAGGGAGCAATGCTGGTTACCGCACTCGACTGTGCCACCAAGGAGGCGCAGGGCCATCTCTGGTACTTCACCCGTGGCGGCTCTTTCGGAGAGCGACCGCTGTACTTCATCGAGAGCGCCGCGGGCCAGGCGTCGCGCCCCGCCGGCGCGGGCGACGGCACGCCGGGGCCGCAGCGCCGGCGCATCACCGTCCACCAAGATGCCCCCAAGAGCGAGGCCGACGCCGTCCAGGTCGGCCTCCTCGACAAGGTCGGCGACAAGTGGCGCGGGAAGAACGGCGCTCCTGAGGACACCCAGCTCTGGATCGTCACGGTGACGCCGTGGGGCGGGATCACGTTCGTACCGATCACCCACCCCGACGCCATCCTGGGGTTCAAGGACCACGCGGTGACGGCCAACAGCGAAGTCCGTATCACCTATAACATGGCTGGGGACTTCACCGGGACGGCCATCAACGCGTTCTACCCACGGCTGCCCAACGAGTGGAACGTCCCGCAAAGCCACGTCTTCACGTGATCCGCTGCCACTGCCGCGTCACACCCGTCCCGAGCCAACGCCCGCACCGCCTGGAAGGCACCATCTACATTCCCGGGCTGTGAAGAAACTACTCGCGGCGTTGCGGACTCAGCGGCTGAGTGGGCGTGACCTGTGGGGATGTAAGGCGTTCACCGTCCATGAAGCGACTTGCACTCTCGATGACACTCGCAGCCACATGCACGGTCTCCCTGACAGGCGTCGCTCAGGGAGACGAGCCGCGCGCGGCTTCGGCAGCTCCGGCCGTGCAGGAGCTGGTGGGGCAGGGCACCGACGTCTGTCCCAGCAAGAGCCTGTGCCTGTACCAGGACCACGACCTGAACGCTCACAACAAAGACGGCAAAGTCTGGATCTTCCCCGTAGCCGAGGAGCGCCATGACTTCACTCTGGAAGGCCACGCCGCACAGAACCAGCCTTCCTCGGCCTACATGAACGTGTCCGATACCAAGTGGACTGCCTACCTGTTCGCCGACGAGCGATGCGGCTACGACGGGGACCGGAACCAGGAAGCCATTCAGTTCCTGGGGAGCCGACGCCTGGATGTGCTCCGAGATGTCAATGGCCGAGCGAAGCGGTATGGGTACTTCTACAGCAACGGCAGGTGGGACAAAGACAAGCGGTGGGGTATCACCGAGGAGACGCTGAACCTGAACGACCGGGCAGGATGCGTTACCACCGGAGCCTGGGACAACACGTACGCGATGCGTCCCTCGTACACAGGCAGTATGTGATCTTTCCGGCCTTGGCCCATCTTTCGTCGCGGCCCGCCGGGTTCGTCTGCGGGCCGCGACACTGCCGCCTTGAGGGTTGTCGTCCAATGTCACGCCCACATCAGGAGTGAGGCGAGCGTGACGGCTGCTTCGTAGGACTGGGCGGTCTTGTCATACCGGGTAGCGATGCCTCGCCACTGCTTCAAGCCGTTGAAGCAGCGTTCCACCACGTTGCGGTGCTTGTATGCCTCGCGGTCGAAGACCGGCGGGCGGCCTCCGCGGCTGCCTCGCCGAGCCCGGTTACGGACCTGGTCGGCCCGCTCGGGAATGGTGTGGGCGATGCCCCGGCGGCGGAGCCACGTGTGGATCGCCTTCGAGCTGTAGCCCTTGTCGCCCAGGACGTGATCAGGCCGTACCCTGGGCCGCCCGGGGCCGATCCGGGGCACCCGGACCGCTTCCATAACGGCGATGAACCGGGTGCAGTCGTTGGTGTTGCCGCCCGTCACGACGAAAGCGAGCGGACGGCCCCGCCCTTCACAGGCCAGGTGAATCTTGCTGGTCAGGCCGCCTCTGGACCGGCCGAGGGCCGGGTCGCGAAGCCCCCTTTTCGGGCCCCGGCCGCGTGCTGGTGAGCGCGGACGACCGTGGAGTCGACCGACACCAGCCACAAGGCCACCATCCCCGAACGCGTCGACCAGCTCGCCGGCCGCAAACGGCGTCGTGAACGACCTTGCGGGTTCGACAGGGCCGTCTACCGACGCCGCAACATCGTCGAACGCTGCTTCCACCGCCTCAAACAATGGCGCGGCATCGCCACCCGCTACGACAAGCGCCCCGACCGCTACCTCGCCGCCGTCACCCTCGCCGGCACACTCATCTGGCTCGACACATGATCGACAAGACGCTCCCTAGGGCGCTCGCACAGGGAAACCCACCCACCGACGGCGGGCCTGTGCGGGAGGACTGGGCGATGGCCACGACCGTCACCATGGCCTTCGCCGCCGGCGCCAACGGCCTGAACGTCGGCCTCGGGGCACCGACGCACGTCACGAACCCGGTGTTCGACGCGAAGCTGCCCGGCGCCTGGCTGGTCGACCTCTCCCACGTCGACCTGTCGAAGGTGAAGATCGCCACCAGAGCGGCCCGCCTGGCGAGAACGGCGGGCAGCTGCCGGCGGTGAAGCAGTCCGCTGAGACGGGCCTTTTTACGCGGGCTCCGAAGTCGCCGAACGGTAGCCACGCGATCCGGGAGAGGGGCCGACCTGGTGCACGACCTCGTCGCCGGCGGCGAGCTCGCCGAAGAGGAGATCCTTGACCCGGCCGTCGACTCCGCGGTGCTGACCGGTGTGCTGGCCCTGTACGGGGCGTGTACCTTGTCCGATCCGAGCACGGCGGCCGGAGTAGTGCCTGAACGCCGTCCACCACCTCGTACTCGCGATCACCCTGGCCAGCACTGACCTGGACCGATCGAGATCAGCGCTGCGCCGGGCGCCAGATCCGGCGGAGCGGGCAGGAGACATGCCGCAGCGGGAGGGGACCTACGGGCGGCGTAGTCCGCGGGGCGCGCCGGGGAGGCAGCAGCAGCGCGGATACGACCCGGGGAAGGGCCCGAAGCGCGGCCGAACAATGTGGTGGTCGGACGGCGGGCCCAGCGCGGCGACGGGGAGCCCGCCGGCGAGGCGGCGCGGGAGCGGCGGGTGAACGGCAGTCCGGAGTGCAGGCGCGGCCGGAGCGAGGCAGCGTCGCGGACTGGATGGGGAGGTGAGAGCTGCGCGTCGTGGCGGCACAGGCGATGGGCCGGACGAAGCCGCTCAGCAGCGAGGGCCCGACGGCGGGGCAGCGAGGGTGAACTCGGTGGCCGGAGCGCGGCTGTCGCGCGGACATCGGCGGCTGGCGATGCACCGGCAGCCGGCGGCGAGACCGGGCCCCGCCGGGACCGCGCCCGCGCCGCCCGGGTGTTGGCGCTCGGTACGCGGACCCGGCATCCCCATGTGGCGGCCCCCTTCTCGGTTTCGGCCCGCAGCCGGATGCCGGCGGACCGTGGTTGCCGCGGCCGTCACGCGGGCAGGGCCTCACAACTCAGGGTCGACGTGGACGAATGCGATGGCCGGCGTCTCGATCGCGACCAGGGCGTGTCGCGGCGGCCGCCGCGTTCCAGCCCGTGCCGATGCACGGCGTCTGGGAACTCGCACGCTGCCTCCGCCACCGGTCCGCGTGCTCTCCGTGCCGGGTCCTGCCCGGCGTAGCGGTGAGGACTGGCCCGGACGGTAGGCACGGCTGGTTGCACGAACCTGACCGGTGTGGGTCCGTAGAGCGGGACGTGCTACTCCTGTGGCCCGCCGGACGAGGGCACGTCTGCCGGTCGGCGGTATCTGCGATGTTCGGGCCTATCCCGCTCGGGTGCGACGGCCCGGCACGCAACACGGCATGAGTGTTGATCGTATAAGCAGCGTCGAACTGCACTCTTTCGGGGAAATGTTCGCATGCGGTCTGCCCGACTACCCTTGCATGAGTGGCACTTGGACTTCCCACATGGGAATTGTGTGCACGCGTTTGTCAGACGACGAGAAGGGTGAGGGGAATGGCGATGACGATCAAAAACGGTGTCTCGGCTGGCGAGATCATGGGTGTGACCTGGGTGAAGGCTCAGGCGAGCGTGGGGGCCGGTGAGTGTATCGAGGTGGCGGGCCTCCCCGAAGGCGGCGTGGCCGTGCGCAACTCCCGGGACCCGGAGGGCCCGGCGTTGATCTTCACGAAGGCGGAACTGAAGGCCTTCCTGGAGGGTGCGAAGGGCTCGGAGTTCGACCGTCTCGCCGTTTAGGGGCAACTGAAAGCTAAGCCTTGGTCATAATTTGTGCGGCGGGCATGCAAGCGGCATTCTGGGGGCAATTTTCTGCCTAGTGGTCCGGAGTTCGCATGCCCGCCGCCCGCAAGTCCCGCCTCGAGTCGGACGCCGACGTCATCCGCATACAGGCGTCGGACGAGCAGCGCCCCGCCGGCCGGCTGCTCGGTGATGAGCTGAGGTTCCACCGCGAGCGTCTCGGGTACACCCTGGCCGACGCCGCGCGGGTGATCCGGGCCTCGACCTCGAAGATCAGCCGTTTGGAGCGGGGGGAGAGCCCGGCCAAGCCGCGGGACGTCCATGACCTGGCCGTGTTCTACCGGCTGTCCCGGGAGCAGCAGGGTCAGCTCGACCAGCTGCTGGCGCAGGCGGGGAACGCCGACCTCTACGCGCAATTCGCCGATGTGACGCCCAACTTCCTCAAGCGCCTGATCCGCCTCGAGGGCACCGCCGAGAAGATCTCCGTCTTCGACCCACGTGTCGTGCCGGGGCTGCTGCAGATCGAGGACTACGCGCGGGCGCTGGTGTCGATGATGGAGCTCGGCGTCGCGCCCACTGACATCGAACGCATCGTCGCCCTGCGGATGAAGCGGCAGGTCATGCTCGACAAGGGTGTCCCCACCTTGGCCGCCCACATAAGCGAGGACGTGCTCTATCGGCCGTACGGTTCCGCGGACGTGATGGTGAAACAGATGGCGTTCCTCCTCAAGGCGACGCGGACCAACCGTGTCAATGTCCGTATCGTGCCCAAGGAGGCCATCATGCCTCCCTACCCCCTGTTCCACTTGACGTTCGGCGACCGCCAGGAGCTCGCCTACGTGGAACACCTCGACGGGGCGAACTACATCACGCAGAAGCCTCAGCTCGACAAGTACCGCCGACTGCTGGACAACGTCCGCGCGAGCGCGTACGACCGCGAGCAGAGCACCGCGGCGCTGGAGCAGGCGCTCGCCCACTGGGAGCGGCTGGCCGCCACGGACGGGCCGGCGTAGAGCTGCTGTGCGGGCCCGGGCCCGTTCCGTGGCGGCTTCACCGCGGTGTCATCCCGGAATGCGGGCGAGGCCGCCCCACTCCACCCAGTCCGTCGGCCTGAGGTGCATGGGGGGAGGCGCGGAGTCCGGTCGCCAGTCGATCACATCGACGAGCCCCGGGGGGTTCTCGATGTCCAGGCCGTCGAAGAAGCGTCGGACTTCGTGCTTCTCGCGGACCCGGCCCCATTTGCCGTTGGTCGCCACCGCCATCAGGTCGGTGACATCGCGGCGTACGACCGGGTCATCGCTCACCAGCTGGCAGATCACCATGTAGCTGCCGGCCGGAAGCTGTCTGGCGACGGTCTGGATCAGCCTGGCCGGGTCGTTCTCGTCGTCGGTGTCCGGCAGGCAGTGCAGGACGGACACGAACAGGGCTGCGATGGGCTCGTCCCAGTCGAGGAAGCCCTCGGTCGCCGCTCTGATGTCGCCCGTGCACCGCATGTCGTACCCGAGGACCTTGGTGTTGTCGTTGTCGTCCAAGAAGGTGCGGGCGTGGGCGAGGACCATGGGGTCGTCGTCGACGTAGACGACCTTGGCGTCCTTGTGGTGCCGCTGCGCGACTTCGTGCACGTTGTCCTGCGTCGGCAGCCCGGATCCGTGGTCGAGGAACTGGGTGATGCCTTTCTCTGCGGCCAGGAAGCGCACCACGCGTCTGAGGAAGTCCCTGTTGCTGCGGGCCAGCTGCTGGCTGCTGGGAGCGATCTTCAAGAGCTCGACGCAGGCGTCGCGGTCGACGTCGTAGTTCTCCGTCCCTCCCAGCAGCCAGTCGTACATGCGCGCGGCGCTGGCTTTGCTGGTGTCGATGACGTGAGTTTGGGGTTTCTCCCCGTAGGCCATACGCGCTCCCGTAAGCCCTGCGCGGGCTGGGTGTCGTGGACGTAGTGGGCTCATCCTAGGAGCGCTCCAAGCGGTCGGCTAGTCGCTCAATGGGACGTAGCCGACGAGCTGTTACACGCCACGCAGACGTGTGTGCCCCGGCGCACAACCCGTCTCACGGAGCGGTGTGCGCCGGGGCTCGGTTCAGCCTCCGCAGTGGCCCAGGAAGGTGCGCAGGTCACGCTCGGCGCCGCGCAGCAGGGCCCGTGCCTCGTGGTCAGTCAGGCCCATGAGCCCGGCGGCGTTGCCGACGGATAGCTGCAGGTGGTGATGCAGGAGCATCATGTCGGCCTGGTCTTCGCGCAAAAAGGCGTGGAACCTGCCCGCCCGGCCCGCAGCGCAGGCAGTCCGCTGGGCTGTCTCGGTGCGCAGGTCCCTCCACGCACGGGCGGCCGGGCGCTCGCCGCCGAGCACCGCGACCCACCGTGCGCCCAGGGCGTCGAAGACGACGTCGACGCAGCGCCGCGCCTCCACCTGGTCGTCGATACGCACCTGGGCGTAGCGCACGTAGGCGTCCCGGTTGGCTTCGCAGAAGGCCGCGAACTCCAGGCGGAACCGGGGCGGGCGTACCGCGTGGTGGCTGTGCCGCACCATGATCACCGATCCCCTTCCCGGGCGGCGAGCTGCGCGGCCCGCGCCTCCGCCCACAGACTCTCGAACGACGCCAGGTCCGCCCCCAGTACCGTCAGCACGTGGCTGACGACCGGCCAGTCGGGCACCGCCTGCCCGTCGAAGACCGCCCGGACCTCAGCCACGTCCCGGTCAGGCGGGCAGCTTGCGGCGAGATCCGGTAACCCGGCCGCGAGCCGCGCACCGCACAGCGCCGCACGGAGGCGCTCCGGGCTGTCACCCACGTCGCCCGGTGCCGGTTGGCCCCAGGCGTGCTGCCACAGCCACCGCAGCTCCTGCGGCTCGCCGCCCAAGGCGTGCGCCAGCATGTAGATGACCGACCACGGCGCGACCGTACGCCCTTCCAACACGGAGGTGAGGACGGGGAGGGGTAGGTCCGTGATGGAGGAGACGCGGCTCAGGCCGGCAGCCGAACGCTCATGCAGCGTGCGCAGGGCCGCGCCGAGGGCTTGTGCCGCACCGCACGATGCGGGCCCCGCAGGGCGCAGGATGAACTCACCGTCCGCGGGTGCGGGCGGTTCCCGGTAGGCCGGCCGAGCCGAGGGCAGGGGCACCCGTGCAGCGACCAGGCGGGAAGCGCGAACACCGCCCCACCGGGCCCGGGCCGATGCTTCGCTCAGGCGCGCCGCGGACGCCACCTCCTGCCAGTCCTGCCCCCGCTGACGAGCTGCGTCGACCGCCACGGCCGCCAGGCAGTCCGCGTCCTGGCACAGCCGTCCCGTCAGCTCCAGCACCTCCGGTAGGGGCAGCTCGGCGCCGGCGGTGTGCAGGTGCCGGGCGCGCGCGGACAAGTCGTGGCTGATCACGCGCCAGGCGTCCTTCGCCGGCCTGGAGGCTCGCCGGTCACGATCCCGTTGACGCTGTGCACGCTGCCGGCACGTCGTGTTGCAGTAGTCCCTGGGGCGTCCGCCCCGTTTCGATTGCTCGATGCCCTTCCCGCAGAAGGCGCACGGCGATGGTGCTGCCATCGAAGATCCCCTTTCGCCTGCCCCGGGGGTGGTCGCCCCACCGCTCCGGGGGCTTGAGCAGTCGCGGTCCCTGGTGGGTGCCGTACGCGTACGGCACCCACCAGGGGAGGTCCGGCGCTCAGCTCCGGCGCAGGTCCACGAACTCGCAGGTAGCTGCGGCGGGACCAGCCCACCACGCTCACCACCGTGAACCGGCGAGCAGCCACAGGCCGGAGGCGTCCGTCGCGACGGGCCGCACCCTGGTGACCAGGATGATGACGGTCACCAGGACGAGGACGACGATCAGCAGGCTCGCGCCCAGACGCAGGTCGAACAGCGCGGCGTTTCGGGTTTCACCATCACTCCGGGCAGGGATAATCCCGGGGGGAAGCACCGGGGAGTAAACGTCCACTCCCGGTTCTTTCCGTTGGTCACGTGCATTCCTTTCTGGGTTGTAGATGACCTGACAGGTGGCCCCGGGATGCACCCCGGGGCCACTTCCATGACAGCCCGCAGCGAGCCGGCCGTGATGGGGCACCCACAATATCGTCAGCCTGAGCCGTTCGCTCCACGATCCCAAGGCCTCCCCCCATGGGAAATGATCCCTCCATGCAAGGCGACCGAATTGTAGGATTCCTGGATCAGGTGACGCTCATTGGTGATCGATTTAGTATCTTTTTAGCCTTGGCTGGTCTGCTTTCTTTCTGACGCCACCCCTCGCGGCGGAGGTGAGGCGAGAAAACCGCAGGTCACACGGGGCTTCTGGGTGAGCGGGCGGCGGGACGGTAGTCCCACCTAAGAGGAAGGATCACTTCCACCCCCGCAGGCTCATGCATATGGGAAAAAAGCGAACTTGCGAAGGTGAATCGACCTCCCGATTCGCTACCACACCCCGAGGTGATCCCCCACAAAAAGCAGCTAATCAGGGGGGTGTGCGCTGTGAGGTCGAGGTAGACATCTTCGCTGGGCAAACGCCCGGCAGCCCGGATACCTGAAGACGGACAAACAAATCCAGTCGACGATGCACCACTAATTCGTTCATACGCCCGACGGCTGATCCACTCCGACACACGTACGAGTCCAGACTGGGTCATGGGCTTCAGCGTGCCCCAAGACGGCCCAGTGACAACGCCAGCCCACCACAGCCCAAGCTGGCCATCCAACAACGAGCGCGACGACGCCGCACTCGGCGGCGGCACGGCAAGGCCGCAGCGGCGCGGGCAGCGGAGCCCGTTCTTGGGCGCCAGCAGGTCCGCCGGCACGGCGCCGGGGACTGGACGGGGAGCCGGAGGCCGGCGCGCGACCCGGCAGCGCGGCGGTGGCCGGACGAGGCCGCTCGGCGGCGGGGGCCCGACGGCGAGGCGGCACGAAACAACTCGACGGCCGGCAGGCGGCCGGGAGCCCGACCGGGCGACGGACACGGGTCGGCGCTCGGCCGAATCTGCGCCGCCTTGCCAGCGGGGAGGTCACCGGCGGCGAGAGACGGCAGTCGGGCAGGCCCGCGGGCGGCGACCGGCAGCGCTGACCTGGCCGGTGGTGAACCTGCGCCGCGTGCTGGAGTTCTCCGTGGAAGCCGGGGTGCTCGACAGCGGGCGGCGGCCGGGCTGCCGGCGGCGCTGCGGGCGGTCTACTACCCGCAGCGCGCCTGTGGCAGTGCGGGCGGTGACCGCCGCCGCAGCGAGGGTGGTGTTCGCCGGGTGGCTGGAGGACCAGCAGCGCCGGGACCGGCACTTCGGCGACGCGAAGTGAGCACACCGAACGCGACGGCCGCACCGAGCGCCAGGAAGAGACCTTCACCGATCTGATCGCCGCACACAGCCGGGATCATCATCGGCCAGCGAGGCCGCGGGGCTCCGGTCGCGATCCTGCGCGGCATCTCGTACGAGGGCGGCGTGGCGGCGATGCTGTACCACAAACGGTGTCGATCATGACCGACACACGAGCGCGCAGCGCGGCGGAGCCGGGTCTCGCGCCGACCCCGGCCATCCTGACCTCGCCCTACTTGGCGCTGGCCGCGACCTGCTCGATGTACCTCTCCAGCGGCTTGAACCCCCACGCTGCCCGTAGCGCCTCGACCTCATCCGGGTTTGCCACAGGGTACGGGGCGAGGGTGCCGTCGGGGTTCTGTGTCAGCTGGGTGCCGAGGATCTGCTGCTGCCCTTGGGTGACCCGTACCCGGTCCTCCAGCAGAGTGCCGTGCTGCGGGTCGGCGTCGCCCGCGGTCACGGCAGCCGAGAGCAGTTCCAGGCACTCCTGCTGGAAGTCGGGCTGCCGGTCGGCATGCTGCGCGAGGAGCCACGCGGCCCCGGCGGCCTGTCGCCCGACCCTCGCCTCGCCCGGCCATCCACGCGCGGCGATCAGCTCTCGCAGCCAGGCTGTGTTCGCCTCGTCGACGGCCCGCCACCACTCCATCAGCTCCGGCGTCCGCTCGGCCGCCGGGATCAGCCGTACGGCCTGGTCCTCGTCCTGGCGCCGAAGTAGCTCCGCAGCCAAGTCCTCGTCGACCGCCGCCGGGGCCGCACGGCCACAACGCGGTCGATCGTCTCGAACAGCTCGCCAGCCAGTACCCGCGTGTCCTCGGGAAGGTTGAGCTGGTCGAGCGCGCTGCGCTCCACCCAGTGGACCGTGTGCTCGGGCGCCGCGTGCATGGCGAACGGCCGGTCGACGGCACCGACGACGATGTGGTCCCCGTGTACGTGGCGCCGATCGCAGCGGCTGTCTGCAGCTGCCGGCATCGACACCACATGCCACACCGACGCGGTCGCCGGATGCGGATACCCCTGGGGAAGCGGCGGCAGTAGGCGCACTCGGTGCCCCGTCTCCTCCAACACCTCCCGCGCCGCGGTCGCAAGCGCGTCCTCACCGTCCTCGGCGTGCCCACCGGGGACGAGTCCACCCCCGAGGCGAGGGTGTTCGATCACGCACAACCACCACTGCTGGCCGAACCGCGCGAAGGCGTAGCAACTCGCCGTCTCATGCACCACAGATCACTCATGCGCCCGATTCTCAGACCGATGGGCCGTCCACCGAACCGCTTCCGGACAGACTTGGTCGGCCGGGTGCGGCCCTTTGGGGGTAGGCACCGGAGCCGCATAACTGGGCCTGCGTCTCCTCGACCCCCGTGGGTGTCCTGCTGTCGGAAGGCCGGTGCCGACGGTAGGTATCCATCAGCCGATCAGGTCAGATGCGGTCCGCTTCGCTCAGGAATTCGCGGGCGCCGCGGAGACGGGTGCTCAGCTTCTGCTGGGTGGTGCGGCTGTCGAGCCGTACGTCGAGCCCGCCAGGTAGTCCCGTACCGGAGCGTCGCGCGGAGGGCAGCCGGCCCGGGTCGAGGCCGTCGCGGCGGGCGATGAGCTCGCCCAGCTCGTAGCGGCTCAGCGCGTCCGGGCCGGCGAGGTGGAACACGCCGGCGGCGTCGGATCGGGTGATCTCCCACAGGGCGGCGGCCAGGTCCTCCACGTGTACAGGGCAGCGGATGTCGTCGGTGAACAAGGCGCCCTGCCGGGTGCCGGCGGCCAGCGCGTGCACCAGCTGCTCGTGCTCGGACCGGCCGTGTCCGATGATCAATGAGGTACGGGCGACAACCGCGTCGGGGCACAGGAGACGTACGGCGGTCTCGGCAGCCGCCTTCGCGGCCCCGTACGGAGTGAGCGGGGCCGGAAGGCAGGACTCGTCGTAGCGGTCGCGGCCCGTCCCGGAGAAGATGGCGTCGCTGGAGACGTGCACCAAGCGGATGCCGCGGCGGGCCACGGCTTGGGCGAGTCGGATACCGCCTTCGGCGGTGACCGCCCAGTCCGCTCCGCCGCTCGTCGCGTTGATCACCACGGCCGGAGCCACCGTGTCGAGGACCTCCTCCAGGCGGAGCGGGGCGCGAAGGTCGAGGTGGTGCCAGGTCGCCCCGTCGTGGTCGCCGGGGCGGGAATGGAACGTAGCGGCCGGGGGCCGGCCTGCCGATGCCGCCTGGCATACGAGTTCGGTCCCCAGGAAGCCGCTGCCGCCGATGATCAGCACAGTCATGCCGCCTCACGCTACGGGCGGGGGCCCGCCGCCCAAGGCCATTTCGGCAGAACTCGCTGGTCTGCCGGCCGGGGAGACGCGAGCGGCGGACAATACCACCAGGGGCCTCCTCGCATACGTCCCCATTGTCGTCAAACAGCCCCTCACCGCCGGTCCCGGCACAACGGGCGGTTCGCCGCCGGGCTCTTCCGCCCGGGGGCCAGGGGATGGACGGGCCAGCCGTGGCTGGCGCACCAGCGGGCGATGGCGAGCGACTCAGCGACTGAACGGGAGGGAGCGGAGTCTCCTGCTGAGCTGCGGGAAAACCGCAGCTCAGCAGGCATATGACTCCACTATCAGCGACTGTACTTCCCTATATATGACGCACACGCGCACACGCATTACAGCTCATATACCCGGACCTTGAGTCGCTTCAGTCGCTGTCCCCAGGCTGCAAGGGCTCTGACCTGCACTTTTGATCAGCGACCGAAGACACGCGGAGTCGCTTCCCGTCGGTCGCTGCCTTGTCTGGGCAGCCAGCCGGTCACGAGGAAGTCCGCGCCGTCGAGCGCGGCGGCCGGATCGGTCGTCGCGGTCACCGTGTGGGGCAGTTCGACGTCCGGGAAGTACCCGGGGTTGCGGTGCGTGGTGTTGATCGCGTCGGCGATCTCGTCCCGGCGGGCGTGCATGGTCACGCCGGTGCCCGCGTCGGCCATGATCTTGCCCACGGCGGTGCCCCAGGAACCAGCGGAGAACACCGCCGTGCGGGCGTGGTGCTGGTTCACTGCGCGGGGTCTCCTTGCTGGGCACGGGTCTGTCGCCGGGCTTGCGGCGGGCACGGGCATCGTATCGGCCGCACCTGCTCCGGCCGGGTCTGCCTGGAGGCGCCGCAGGGTCAGCCGGACAGCTCGCCTTCCGCGGACCTTGGGGAGCATCCGGTGTGCCTCGCGGAGCATGTTCTCGGCCGGGCCTCGCCCAGCACGCGGCGCAGCTCGTCAGCGTGGGCGATCCACAGCTGGTGGAGCCGCTCCCACATCGCGGGCTCGCCGGGCCACTCGTCCAGGTGCTCCTGCGTCAGGCCGGCGGCGGCGACCTGATCGTGCCACGCCGGATCCGCGCCGCGCCGCAGCGCGCGGGTGACGACCAATCGGCCGCCCGGGGCCAGGACGCGGCCGAGCTCGCTCAGCGCCGCCGCACGGTCGGCCGCACCTCCCAGGGCGTCCACGCACACGATGCTGTGGGCACAGCCGTCAGGCAGGGTGGTGTGCTCCAGCTCCCGACGTGGAAGGCAGCGCGGTCGGAGGTCGAGACGAGGAAGTGAGCGCGGGGTGCGGTGGCCTGGGCGGCTACCACGGGTGAGAGGTGGAACCCGGCCAGGCGGACCGCGAGGGCTCGGGACAGCCACAGGCCGATGCCGCCGGCGCCGCATCCGGCGTCCACAAGGCGCTGCCCCGGACGCAGTCTCAGCCGCGCGGCCAGCAGCCGCAGCAGTGGTCAGTCGCAGGAGCTGGAGGCGGCGACCTCGGCCGGGTAGTCCTCGCCCATCGCCTGGGCGTACAGGCCGGCTACCAGGTTGGTGCGGGCCCGGGCAGCGTGGAAGGCGTCGTACTGAGCCGAACGCCCTTGCGTCGGCATGGGGGCCGGGCTGGTGGTGGGGTTCATCCGGGCATTGACCTTCCGGTCCGGGAGCGGGTGCCGGGGCAGACGACCTGCACGGCGTGGACGGGACAGTCCGGGACGAACAAGTCCAGCGCCACCGGCTCGTGAGCGGTGACCTGCTGGACGCCGCGGGCGATGCAGTCCGACTGTCCTCGATCGAATCGCTCTCCAGCTGGGTTTCTCTCAGCGGAATATGTGGAGATTCTCCTCAACCCACTGCCGGAACGGCCTGCCCGGGGAGTCGGTGACCCGTGAAACCGTGTCGCGCACTGCCAGCAGCTCGCTATTGACGTCCCCGCCCGTGATATCGAGCACCGCATCCGCGGCCTCCTCCCCGAAGACCGCGGCCATCTGAGCACGAGCCTCCCCCCGGCTGATCTCGATGAAGGGCACATCCCGCCCGAGTGCCGCCGCGATGGCCTCGACCTGCTGCCGGGCTGTCACCGGCTCCGGACCGGTCAGGGCATACGTCCGCTCTCGATGGCCGGGCTCGATCAGCGCAACCCGTGCCACCGTCGCGATGTCCGCCGGGTGGATCGTGGGCAGCCCGGTGTCCGCATACGGTGCGCGGACCGCCTCACCGCCGCGGATCGACGCCGCCCACATTAGGGCGTTCGAGGCGAACTGCGTCGGCCGCAGGATCGTCCAAGCCATGCCGCTGTCCTTGAGCAGCCGCTCGACCGCCAGGTTCTCGCTGGCGGGGCCCAGGTGCGGATGGGTCTGGACGGTAATGGACGACACCAGAACCACGTGCTCCACACCCGCCCGCCGGGCTGCCGCGAGGATGTCCGCGTCCGGGCCCATACGAGAGATGAGGAACAGCGAGCGCACCCCGTCCAGAGCGGGCTCCAACGACTCCGGCACCGCGAAGTCACCCTCAACGGCCTCGACCTCCTGGGGGAACGTCGCCCGTGAGGCGTCACGGGTGAACCCTTTCAGCGGCCCCGCACCGCATACGTGCAACTCCCTCACGAGTGCACTGCCAATGTTTCCGGTGGCTCCGGTCACGAGGATCATGAGCGCGTTCTCCCGCCGTCAGATGATCATCTTGAGGACACGCTAGAAGCTCAATCGCACTTCAGGTCAAGACGAACCCTGACCTTTCCCGCTGCCGGGCACACGCGCAAAGCCCGACGCTTGGCGCCGGGAACTGCGCGCAGACCCGGACACCAGGCCCCGTCACCCACCCGAGCCCCGCATCACGTCCCCGCTCGCCGACGCCACTCATCCCCTGGCCGGGGAAACTGCGCTACCGTGCCGTCGGCTGGACGCGCACCACCACCCGCCGCAGACCCGACGCCCACGCCGTCGGCCAGCGATCGGCCAAGGTCCTACGGGGCCCGCGCCGACGGCGGTATGACGACGCCGGCCGACGCCCTCGTCGAACTCCTGGTTACGCTCGCCCGCCGCCAGCACGATCACCGCGCGATCAACGCCTTCCGGCCTCGCCGGCGTCGCACGCACCGGACCGCTGCCCGCCGACCTGCACGAAATGGCCGTCTACTACCTCGCCAAGGCTCAGCGCGACCTCGGCGACTCCGCCGGCTCGCGCCAAGGTATGCGGCTCGTCGCCGACGGCCAAGGACGCCTGGCCCCAGCCGCCCAACGGGGCCTGGCTCACCTCGCCCGAGTCGCCGGCGACTTCCCCACCGCGTACGACGTGGCGCAGACCCTCGGCTGGGAAGGCCGCCCGCACCGCGTCGAGGGCGACGTCTTCTGGCCCCACGGCGGCATGGACCGCGCGGCCGCCGCCTACGCCACCGCCCGCAACCAAGCCGAGCTCGACGGTG
The DNA here is from genome assembly GCF_024600715.1 of Streptomyces changanensis. Taxonomy (NCBI): domain Bacteria; kingdom Bacillati; phylum Actinomycetota; class Actinomycetes; order Kitasatosporales; family Streptomycetaceae; genus Streptomyces; species Streptomyces changanensis. Next base: position 6,797,622 of record NZ_CP102332.1, on the reverse strand, counting down.
AGGCCACCGTGAAGCGCCTTCGCCGCGAGGACGGCCGGGTGTGGCTGATGCCCCACAACTCGACGTACACCGCGCTTCTCTGGGGGCGAGGCTGTGTGCCGTGAGGTCTGTCTCACGTTGATGCAGCTCAGCGACCTGGTAGGTAGGTCTATACATCACGACATCTGTGGTGCTAGTGCCCTGGCAGGCAACGTTCGCGCCGTCGCGACGCCCGGCACTCCGAGAGCACGCACCGCAGGCCGCTCCTCGACGGGCGAACGGCGCCTGCCAGGGCACTAGGTCGTCGGGGTGATGGCGCCGAACGGCTCATAAGCAAGAACGTCCGAGTGAGTCGAGCCGGACCGTTCTTCGATGACGATGACCTCGATCGGATTTCCGTCCTCGTCACGGCCTACTCCGAGCGTGGCGCGGACCAGACCCGGCTCTTTTTCGCCGCGCAGCCGGGCTGCCTCCTGTTTCACCAGGGCTTGGACGCCCGCGTCGTCCGTGGCGGGAAGCCGCCGTGTTATCCACTTATCGGCGACCGTGTCGACGTGCGCAACCACAGCGACAATCTCGGTCAGCGACCGATCCCGCTCGATATCGGGGACCCGGTCGTCGATCGCCGCGCTGGGGATCGACGCGACCTGGTGTACGTAGTGGTCGCGTGCGGCGGCGGTGGTCCACAGCGATTGGAGGAACAGCGTCGGTTCTGTCGGTGCGTGCAGCACCGAGAACTGAATCAGCCCGTCAGACCAGGGCATCACCTCCAGTGCGCCGCGAGCGGCTTCGTCCGCCTTTGCCGCGGTGGGCAACCGCCACCAGCTGTCAATTCGGGCCTTGGCATCGTCATGGTGAGCGACAACGCGCGTCGGCCGCATCGCTCGGCCTTGGTTCTGGTGATCGGTCATGCTTCCACTCTGGGTGTTGAACATTTGTTGAAGGCAAGGCCTCGGTGGTGGGAGAGTGACGTCATGGCAGACACCAGGAATCCGACCGATGCGCCGCCGACCGCTGGTCCACCCGATGCTGGTTTGACCGTTGGCGACGTCGCTCGGGAGGCAGGGGTTGCCACTTCGGCAGTGCGCTTCTACGAGCGGTACGGCGTGATCCAGGCGGAACGAACCAGCGTCAACCACCGAGTTTTTGATCAGTCGGCGGCGTGTCGGATCAAGGTGGCCAAGTTGGCCCAGGGTGTCGGCTTGACCGTTCGTGAGATCGCGGAACTGCTCGCCGACCTGTCCTCTGATCCCCAGCCTGAGGACTGGGCCGGGATCGCTTGCGAACTGATGGACGAGGCTGAGCGTCGAGTGGCCGCACTGCGCAGCTGCCTGACGGAGATCGCCTCCGCCAGCAAGCTCTGCGAGGGTGTGGACCGGATGAGCTAGGAGCGTGGGTCAGTAACAGGCAACTGGTTGACGGGCTGTGAGCGGTGGGATCAGTTGCGGTCGTCCGCTCGGCCCTATGAGGCCGGGATGAGGTTCTGCCCGTCAGGTGGGAAAGATCGCGGAGCGCCAGCGGGTCGCCGCCGGGCGTTTGTGCGTGGCAGTGGTCAGCCTTGTTGGCGGAAGTCCAGCATGTGGAAGACCTTGTCGTAGCGGTGTTCGCCGACGGCGACGAAGTCGGTGAGACGGCCGTATTCCGTGAAGCCCAGCGAACGGTAGAGGTGCAGGGCATTGGTGTTGTCGCCACGGGCGTCCAGGGTGAGGACCTCGATACCCGCCTCCCGGGCGTCGGCGATCAAGGCAGCGGTCAGCGCCCGACCGACGCCACGACCATGGGCAGCAGCATCTACCGCGATCTTCTCCAGATCGGCGTGTGGCCGATGGGTCGGTCGGGCGTAGCGGAGCCAGTACCCCAACCCGACAAGCCGACGGTCGAGGTAAGCGGCACGCAGGGCCGCATCCCCGGCCTGCACCGCAGAGACGACGTCGCCGAGAAGTACCGCCACCTCATCCCGCGAGGGTGGTTCGACCCAGCCCAGCGCGGCGCCTCTACTGACCAGGTCCGCCAGGATCTGGTGGGCCGACTCCGCGAACCGGACCTCCAGCTCCGGATCGGAAGTCAGCTCCATGGCGTCAAGGATGGCGGGCGCAGTGGTCACACCGCTGGTCATGGCCGAATTCATGACATGCAGCCTAGGCCAGCCCCAAGGCCCAGCCGAGACCCCTCGCTCCAGCCGACCCGTTACTGACCCATGCTCCTAAAGCGTGTTGCAGAAGGTTGTGTTCAGGCTGGTCAGGGCCGGTTTTGGGGGTGGTCTGATCACGCGGCCAGGGCGAGGTTGTGCATGTGGGCGACGGCTTGGACGGCGCGGTGGAGCCCGTTGCCGCGCTGTCGGCAGTCGCGAAGAATCTTGTAGTGCTACTCATGACGACGCACCACGAACAGACCAACGGCGCCGCCACTTTACGGACACGACCTAGTGCTGTGACCGAGAAGGTTCGCCGGGAGGGTGCCGTGCACCCACGGCGTCACCTACTTCCACAGCTGCTACTCGGTCGGCGACGACAGCCTCTGGGAGTCAACCGACGCCGCAAGGGCATCGACCGACCTGGGCGGTGCTCACGAGCATTCACCAGACCCGCCCGGATAGCGCCCCGAGCTACGTGATCCTGGACAACCTGCCCGCCCACAAGAACTGGCGCATCCGCCGCTGGGCGCCTCCTCGGGTGGTGGCAAGTCCGTCACGATACGCAGCATCGGCGACATCCTCACCGCATGCGACGACGTCGTCGTCATCGACCTCGACCCGGGCGGCAACGGCCTGGAGCCCCTCGCTGAAGCGGTGGGCGTGCGGGTCGTCGGCCACGACCAGATGCACATCATCGAGGCCGTCCTTGAGAAGCTTCTGAAGATCGCCAAGGCGCGGGCGCTGCTGCTCGGCAAGCTCGGTATGGGCGGCAACTGGATGCCCTCCCGAAACTACCCGGCGATCGTCGCGCTCATCGACGAGTACCCGCAGCTGTCTCAGCGTGCGAAGGTCCTCGTCGTCGCGATCCTCCGCGTCGGCCGCAAGAGCCGGGTCCAGATCGGCCTCGGCGCGCAGGAAGCGACGAAGGACGCGATCGGTGCGGCCATCGCCGACAGCGTCGCGTTGAAGATCGTCGGCCCGTCGCGGCACCAGGACATCGTCCAGGTCTTCGGGGCCGGCGCGGGCGCGAACGGATGGCGGCCCGACCGGCTCCACCCCGCCCAAGGGGAAGACCCCGCCGACGCCGGCAAGGTCTACATCATGGGTGCCGGATCCACCGACCCGCTCATCCACAAGGTCATCGCCATGGGTGAAGACGAGGCCAAGCAGAGGGCCGCGGAGCGCGCTGCCGTCGGCCGGCCCTAAATCGACGCCGAGTCCCTGCACGCCGCGGGGGTCACCTTCGACGACCTCGACACGGTCCGGCCCCACGACGCGCTGCCCGAGCCGATCGAGCTCGCCCGAGCCGCTTTCACCGCGGCGGGCGACCCGGAGCGGATGACCACGGTCGACCTGTACGACGACGTCGCCGCGGCGTCCCCTGAACGGTGGGCGCCGGCCGCAGATGAGGAAGTCGACAAGGCCAGGGACCGCTACCTGGCCGCGCTGCGCAAGGCATGCGCCGACATCGCGCCGAAGGTCGACATGAAGACCCAGCAGTGGCGCGGAGGCCGCGGCTACTACCTCACCACCCTGATCGAGCTGACCGGCGAGGAAGCCCCTCAAGGGGTCTGAACCGCCGATCCGGGGGCGTGACGCTGCAGGTCAAGGCCGTGACGTACCCCGCGACGGGGGCGTGACAGGGCTGATCTGCCCGTGACGCGTCACGCCCCCGTCACGCCCACCCCCAACCCGCTGACCTGCGGCGTCACGGGTCGTCACGCGCCCCGTCACGCCCTATATGTCATAGAGGATCCAGAATCGAAGGAGCCCCGTCATGACCGTCTACGAGCCCACCCGATCCGGCCTCAAGCGCCTCCTCGCCGACATCCGCGAGGGCGTCACCTACTACACCGCGGCCGAGGCCCTCCACCCCGCAGGCGGCACCGAGACCGTCTACCGCGAGTGGCGCTTCGAGAAGCGGCGCCTCCTCGGCTGGTGTGTCATCGGCAGCAGCCGCTCCGCCGAGTACGTCCTCAGCAACGAGGGCGGCATCCACACCAGCCCCCCGGCCGGCGCCCGGCCCCTCTTCGACCGCGGCGGCGAGACGCATCTCCCTGACCCGCGGCGGGCCGTCCCCGAGGCGCGGCAGAAGGCCGGGGCCCGGCGATGACGGCCTACACCCGCACCCGGCCCGCGCCCGCCGTCCTTGACCTCGACGCCCGCCTCGCCCTCACCGAAGCGGCCATGGGTGTCCGCCTCGACGAGGCCGCGGTCGCCTTCGAGGTCAACACCGCCCACATCCCTAGTGAGGTTGTGTATCTGGCGACTGGGGATCTGCCTGGCGGCCCGACCTTCCCGACGGCGCCGGCCCCCGCCTTTGACACACCGATCGCCGACCTCCTCCAGCGCGCCCACACCCGGCTCCAGCGCGGCGGCTGGACCACCGGCCAGCAGCGCGACCCCCGCGGCGCCATGTGCCTCGTCGGAGCCATCCGCGCCGAAGACACCCGCGGCGACGCCGACCGGGCCTGCGCCTGGCTCCTCGACGTCATCCAGCAGCAGACGCCCGACGTTCCGACCGTCCCCGCCTGGAACGACCAGCAGACCAGCGCCAACAGCATCCTCCGCACCCTCGCCCGAGCCGCCCGGCTCGCCGCGGCGAACCACCGCTGAAAGGACCGCACCATGGGCTGGACCATCTCCCACAGCACCCCGCGCATCGCGCCCTCCTACACCGCTGCCGCCGCCTTCGCACAGCACGCCACCGACGTCCTGCCATCCCGCAAGTGGCGCGCTATCGCGCACCTCTTCGCCCCCCGCGGCGACGGCTACTTCGAGATCAGCCCGGTCGAAGCCGCCCGCATGGCGCCCGTCTTCCGCGAGGCGGCCCGGCACCGGCTCATGCCGCCCGACTGGGCCGACCTCGCCGGCCGCCTCGCCACCGCCGCCGACAACGCCGCCGACAACGCCGCCCGGCGTGGCGAGACCTGGGTGTGGAGCTGAACCGCGATCGATGCGCACAGCAACCGGTCCCGCCCCGCCGGGACAACGTCGGTGCGGGGCGGGACACGTGTTGGTGACAGATCATCCAAACAGCCCACATGAGCAAGGCCGCTGACGGTACGTTCGCCATCCCCCCCCCCACACACCACAGCCACCACCGTCGCCAGGGGACACCTTGACCCAGCCGCCGCCCGGCCACCAGCCATACCCGCCCCAGCAGCCCAACCCTCAGCAGCCCGGATGGGGCGCACCCCCGCCCCCGCCGAAGAAGTCGAGCACCGGGAAGATCGTCGGGTTCAGCTGCCTCGGCATCGTCGCCCTCATCATCGTGATCGGCGCCATCGGCGCAGCCCTCACCGGAAGCAGCGACACAGCCGATACGAGCAACAAGCCCGCCCCCGCGCCCAGCGCGTCCTCCGCCCCGGCCGAGAAGCCGTCACCTGAGAAGCCGCCGGCCGAGAAGCCCAAGGGGTCACAAGCCGACCAGTTCAAAGCCTTCGTCGCCAAGAACGGCACCGCCGCCGAGAAGAAGGCCGTCAAGCACGTGACGCGGGTGCAGGGCGCCGGCGAACAGAACAACCTCCTCGACACAGCCGAGATCCACACCGACTACACCGGCGGACTCCTCGGCCCCCACGGCGGCGACGGGAAGCTCCTCGCGTCCATCTTCGCCGAGTGGAAGGCCAGCAAGAACGGTCTCGTGACCGTGTACGACTCGGCGGGCGAAATCCTCGCCAACGGCAACTACTAGCCCGACCGCCACCCCGGCCCGACCAATGCCCCACGCGGGCAGCAAGACCGGCACGCCTGAAAACAGATGCCCCGCCACCGAGCGGGGCATCGCCACTCCCGACACACCCACACCATCCCTGGGGGGAACATGCACACCCGCGCCACCGCCGCACTCGCGGCACTCCTACTCGCCACACTCGCAGGCTGCGGCACCGAGCCCACCCCCGACAAGCAGGCAGCCGCTCCCCAGGCCAGCACCAGCGAAACGACGGGACGGAAACCGTCCCCGTCTGCTTCCACCCCCAGCAGCCCCCTTCCCCTCGGGACCCCCTGGAAATGGCACGGCCCGGCCACCGACGGCACCACCCCCACCAAGGGCTCTACCACCGCCCTCACCTACACCCAGCCCGTCGAAGACATGGACCCGCCCGGTGAAGGACTGGGCGTGAGCAACAAGGCCGTGTGGGCGCGCATCGAAGTCAAGGTCTGCAACGATGAAGGCGGGAGCATCAACGTCACCCAGTTCCCCTGGTCGCTCGCCTACGCAGATGGCGCCCAAGTCGAGGTGACCGGCCTGCACGGCGGCAACTTCCCCAAGCCGGAGTTCCCCACCAACGACAAACCCGTCAAGCCCGGCAACTGCGTCCGCGGCGGCATCATGTTCCCCGTCGAACCCGACCAGCGCCCCGAGCGAATCGTGTACCACCCGGACTCCATCGAGGAGCCGATCGAGTGGGCGGTACCGCCAAGCGGGGCAGCAGGCGACACCCGCAGCAAGCGATCCTCACAACAGGCGCGCGCTTACTCGTCACCCAGCTCCGGCTCCGGCACGACAGCTCGCGCCATCCAGCGGTCCGTGCCCACCGACTGACACGGTCGCAACGCCGGCCGCAGGCCCAGGATTGCGCACAACCGGGCCAGTTCCTGCTCGCACTCCTCCGGGCTGTCCGCTTGCACCGAGAACAGCGTCGCCATAGCAGCAGTCTCGTGGATAGGCCACGCCTATCGCAGAAGAACCCGTGATCGCTTGACGCTATTGGCTGGAATATGTCACAGTGCGTCCATCGGAACACACGTGTGTCCGCAGACCAACGAGCCCCCAGCTTCCGCCGGGGGCTCTCTGCATGTTCGGGGAGGCTCCATGCACCCGACCGAGCTCTACCCCGACGACCTCGTCTGCGAGCACGAAGCCGTGCAGGCCACCGGGGTGCCGGGCCCCGTTATCCGCCAGTGGGCTCGCCGCGGGAAGATCCAGCGCTTCGCCGGTGACCCGAAGCAGTACGCCGGCGCCGGGCACGAGTACAAGACCATGTACGCCCTCCCCGAGATACGCGAACACGCCAAGACTTACCGGCCGATGCCACAGCGCGCACGCCGCGCCGCCTAGGCGTCCCGCCCCCCATGGAGGTGCCTGTGCCGTTCGCACCTCCGACACGCTGCAGCCTGTCTGACTGTTTCGAGATCGCTACTGTGCGCGGACGATGCGACGGGCACCAGCCCGAGCCATGGAGGGGACGACCGTCTCCCCAAGAGCGCTATGGCATGAGCAGCGACACCGTGCGAGCGCTCAAGAGACGCGTGGCGCGACGGGACAACGGCTGCTGTTACGTCCGCGGAGGCGAGGATGCTGACGAGCTCGAGCACATCGTGCCTGTGAGCCAAGGCGGAGCTGCCCGGGATCTCGACAACCTCGGATTGATTCACTCGGATCCTTGCCATCGCGAGAAGACGGCCCGAGAAGCCGTCGAAGGAAGTCGGCGGGCACGGGAAAAGAAGATCCAAAAGGAAGACCGAAAAGGATGATCACGGCCGGGTAGGGGAGTCAAAATCCCGGCAGGAGATCATTTGGGGACCGCCGTCAAGAACAAGGTCGAGCTGTGCTTCACGCCGACGAACCCGTCCTGGGCGAACCCGATCGAGGCGCACTTCGGGCCGCGGCAGTTCACCCTCGCCAACTCCCACCACCCCAACCACACCGTCCGGACCCGGAAGTTGCACCGCTACCCGCGCTGACGCGGCCAGAACGCCCGGCACCCCGACGTTCTGGCCGCGCAATGTCGTGAACGCGCCCGCATCCGCGACGAGAAGGACATCCGCTGGCGTGGCAGACCCGCGGCCACCGCCGCCTGAATGACTACGGCACCGCCCGCACGGCCGCCCCGGCAGAGGCGACGTCCAGCCCGACAACGACTGACTCACCCTCCCAGCGACCGCGCTCCGAGACCGCCAGACCTATCAACGCCAGCTCTGCGGCCTGGTCCCGCAGGACGTACTGCTCACGACTCTCCTCACCCAGCCCATCCGGCTCGTTACGCTCCCAGGCCGCCACGGCGGCCTCAGCCACGGCCCTTGGCAACCGCACAGCGACCCGGCCGACCTGGGCCTGGACACACTCCCCGATCGCCGCAAGCACCTTCACGTCGTCTCGGTACCTCACGTACTGCTCTTGACTGTCCACATTGCGAGGCTACGCAGAGCTGATGGGTTCGTCACGACTGAATATCCCGGCCAACCTATGCGGTCACAGCACTAAGGCGTGTATCGAAAGTGCCTGGTGAGAATGGCGGAGAGCCCCATCTGTGATCCAGAATGATCGGATGGTCAGGCTTGAGACTTCCCGTTTGATCCTGCGCCGCTGGCGCGAGGAAGACGTTGCGCCCATGGCTGCCATCAACGCCGACCCCGAGGTCATGCGGTGGATCCGTGACGGCAGCATCCGTGACGAACAGCAGACTCGCGACGGGGTCCAGGCATGGGACAGCGAGTGGGAGTCACAGGGCTTCGGCCTGTTCGCCGTGGAGATCCGGTCCACTGGCGAGCTGGCCGGGTTCACCGGCCTTTCGGTGCCCGACTTCTTGCCGGAGGTACTGCCGGCGGTTGAGGTCGGCTGGCGGCTGGGACGTTCCCACTGGGGGCAGGGCCTGGCCACCGAGGCCGCTGCGGCCGCTGTACGGTTCGGGTTCGAAGAGCGAGGGCTGGAGCGGATCGTCAGCATCACTCAAGTAGGCAACGACGCCTCCGAACGGATCATGACCAAACTGGGGATGCATCCGGTCCGCGAGACCGTCAATCCCACCTGCGGTCGGCGAGTACGGGTGTACGAGTTGTCGTCGGACCAGTACGTCACAACCACTCGTTGATGGCGCCAACGAGGACGGCAGCCTCGCAGCGGACCGCGAGTTTGTCGTGCCTGGTGGCCACGGCCCGATGTCTCCGTGCGGACCCTCTCCTGTAACGGCCAAGACGCCTGCCATGATCGTCACCATGGGGACACACATCGCGACGGCCGGGGTGGCCGACTTCCATCAGGTCCTGACTGATCACCCCCGTTATTGGGGCGAACGCGACCTTCGGTCGCTACACCTTCTAGCACTGCTGCAGGAGTTCGGTTCCACCTGCTTGGTTGCCCGAGCCGAAGACGGAATCCGTGGGTACGTCTTCGGGTTCGTCACCCCAAACGGCACCGGGTACGCGCATCTGATCGCCACGCGGGACGACGCCCGTGGCACCGGTCTCGGGCGTCGTCTGTATACGGCGTTCGCCGAAGCAGCGGAACGTCACGGTGCACGGCAGCTGAAGGCGATCACATCAATCGAGAACACCGGCTCCATCGCCTTCCACCGCAGCCTCGGTTTCAACACGGAGATCGTCGACGACTACAACGGCCCCGGCCAGGCTATGGCCGTCTTCCACCGAGATCTGCCGCTCAACGTCTCCAGCCCTGACCAACCAGCCGTCACTGGTAATCGCTCCCCCGGCCGTTAGCTTCACCGACAGGCAACAGCGACGACGGCTGTCCCCTGGTGAACAGGGCCATCGAAGTTCAGGACCTTCTTTTAAGGGCTGTCCCGTAACTCAACGAAAGGACCAGCAGGACACCGTCGCAGAATCGACTTGTCCAATTCTGACCTGAATCGCGACCTCAACGGAGAACCGTCCAACCAGGGCAGACTGGACGCCAGCGAGCAGTCCCGGGAGTTACAGGACAGCCTTTAGCAGGGCGGCATGCAGGCGTGGCCAGACGCAGGCCTCGGTCCAGTCCCGCAGCCGACGCCAGGACGTCACACCTGAGCAGCCGCCCACGGTCTCTGCGGGGACATCGCACCACGCGACACCGGTCCGCAGCACGTACATGACGCCGGTGAGTGCTGCCCTTGTCGGGAACACGCAGCCGACCGGGGTAGCAGCGGCGCCGTTCGGGAGCGGGCGGCAGCAGCGGGGCTACACGCCCTCACAGGACGTCAGGAACAGGGTCAGCACGCATTCCTGACATCCTGCCGACAAGATCACTGAGCACAAGACCCGCGACTCAACTCACTGAAGCGACCAGTAGGGAGGCACGGGCCGTGGCACCCACCGCTGTTCGCGCCGCCGCCACGAATGCTGCGATCGCCGGGTGGGTGCCGCCGCCTGCGCGGAAGGCGACCTTCGAGCGGCGGAAGAGGGGCAGCCGGGTCAGGACCACGCCCTCGGGGGCGTGTGCGGTGGCCATCTCCGGTACGAATCCTGCGCCTTGGCCGATGGCGGCCAGTGCCAGGACCGTACGAAAGTCGTTGACCTGATGGCGGATGCGCGGCTGGAATCCGGCTGCCTGACAGGCGCGTACGGCCATCGCGTGACCGGTCGTGCCGTCCCGTGCCGTGATCCATGGGGACGTGGCCCACGGTCCGAGCAGCTCGGCCAGCGTTTCGCCGTGGGTGACGCGACCGGTGGCGGGAGCGCCGCCGGTGGCCAGGTACATCGGCTCTTCCAACAGGGGCACCTGGTCGACCGTGGTGTCCGGTGACGCGGGCACGAAGTCGTAGTCGTGGACGAGGGCCACGTCGAGTTCGCCGGCGCGTAGGCCGTCGGAGACCCGCGCCGAGTCGATCTCCTGCACCATCGGTTCCAGCGCGGGATGCCGCTGGGCCAGTTCGGCCAGCGTGGCGGGCACGATGGCGGGGCCGCCAGAGGGAAACGTCCCGATCCGCAGCGGCCCGCCGATGCCCTCGCGTGCCCCGGCCAGCTCGGAGACGGCCAGTTCGAGGCGTTCGAGGACGGCATTGGCGTGGGTGACGAGGGTGCGGCCCGCGGGGGTGAGCACCACCCGTCTGCCACTTCGTTCCAGCAGGGGTACGCCTGCCTCGCGCTCAAGCACGCTCAGCTGCTGGGAGACGGCCGAGGCGGTGAAGGTCAGCGCCTCGGCGACGGCCGCGATGGTGCCGCGTCGGTCCAGTTCGCGCAGCAGGTGGAGACGTCGGACATCGAGCATAAGGTGAGCTTACGCATAAGCGAAGAAATATGAACTGGATCTACTGAATCTGTGTCGGTCAGGGTGGACGTATGAACCCCGAAGCGAATCTCACCGGCCTGTTCGTCCCCTTGGTGACCCCGTTCACCGATGACCTGCGCCTCGCCCCGGACGCGCTCGCCTGCCTCGCCGGCGAGGCGCTGGCGGCCGGCGCTCGGGGACTCGTCGCCCTGGGCACCACCGCGGAGGCGGCCACGCTGACCACCGAGGAGAAGCAGGCGGTGGTCCGCATCTGCTCGGCCGCCTGCCGGGCACACGGAGCTCCGCTGATCGTCGGCGTCGGCACCAACGACACCGCCGCCGCCATCACGACGCTGCGGGAGCTCGCTCAGAGCGGTGACGTCACCGCGGCGCTGGTTCCCACGCCGCCCTACACCCGGCCCGGCGAGGCGGGAACGCTGGCGCACTTCACGGCACTCGCCGAACACGGGGGCCTGCCGCTGGTCGTCTACGACATCCCGTACCGCACCGGTCAGTCGCTCAGCACCGGCACTCTGAACGTGCTCGGGCACCTACCGGAGGTCGTCGGGGTCAAGTACGCGACCGGTGCGATCGACGCGGCCGCGATGGAACTGCTCGGCTCGTCGACACCGGACTTCGCGGTGCTCGGCGGCGATGACGCCGTCATCTCACCGCTGCTCGCGGCGGGCGCCCGCGGCGGCATCCTGGCGTCGGCCAATGTCCGCACCGCTGACTTCGCCGAGCTGATCTCGCTGTGGCAGCGCGACGCCACCGGACAGGCCCGCAGGCTGGGAACGGAGCTGGCCCGGCTGTCCGCCGCGCTCTTCGCCGAGCCGAACCCGACCGTGATCAAGGGGGTGCTGCACGCGCAGGGCCGTATCCCCAGCCCGGCCGTCCGGCTGCCGCTGCTGGCCGCCTCCGCTGATTCGGTCCGGCGAGCGGCGGACCTGTCCGCCACCAGGACCCACCAAGCCCACCAAACCCACCAAGGGACCGCGGCCTGAGAGAGACCCGCTCTCGTGCCACCACACTCCCCACATGGGCGAGCCGTCCAGGCGGCCAAGGCGGCGGGTCGATCCACAACGTGGACCTGTCAGCGGCTGATGAGATTGCGACGACGCCCGAATGAGATGTTGCTCGACGGATACCTGCAGACCCGTTGCGTCGAGCTGGCGGTTCACCTCGATGACCTCGCGCTCAGTGTCGACGCGCCATGCCGAGTGCCCGATGCTGCGCTCACCGTCGCGGTGGACGTGCTCGTTGCCGCCGCCCGGGACCGGTACGGCGACCAAGCCGCGCTGCATACGCTCGCCAAGCGTGAGCGCGACGAGGCCCCGCATCGGCAGGCGGTGGTAGGGGCGGCGTGATGATCACGGTGCCATCGTGGGACGGGGTCTGGCGTGGCCACAGTTCCGCCGGGTCGAACACCGAGAGAACGCTCGTCGGCGACAACTCAGGCTGGGTCTGGTGGGGGAAGCTCGTCGGCGAAGGGGGGCGGCCGGGCTCGGCCAGGTGAAGGCGAAGCGGTGGGAGGGTTCGTCGTACGTCACCGAGGCGCCGCAGGGGTCGAACCGGAAGCGACGGTGGATCCAGCCGTCGAGGGCGGCGAGGGCAGCGACCTCCGCGCGGAAGTCGGCGCCGGGGTGCGGGCAGTCAGGAAGGACATCGCTGCGGTTCCACGGCCCTGAGCAGGCATGCGCGGTCGTCTGCGCTGATCAGTCCTGCCGGAAGGGCCCCGTCCTCCAGCAACGCGCGCAGGGCGGAAGCGTGTGCGGCGAAGGCGGCCCTGCACCCTTCGCGTTCCGGGTGATCGGAGTCTTTCCCGAACAGCAGCACCCGGCGTTCGTCGTCGGCGTCGACGGACGAAGACAGCTCCGCGGCAACGGCCAAGAGGCCGACCAGGTCTGGCCGCACGGCGATGTCGGGGACGGCTGCCAGACGGATCAGGAAGGGTAGGGCGGCCGGCATCACGGCGCTCACGTGGAAGGTGCTGTTCATCAGGAGGTTCTCCAGCACAGGCAGGGTCTCGGGGCCGACTGCCTCATCCAGGAGACCGCGGAGCAGGGCCGGGACCCCCGCAGGGCACCCCGGAATTTTCGACCAGTCGACATCGGCGCAGCCCAGCAGCGCGGGGTGGTCGCATGCAGCCTGCTCCATCTCCGGATGTTCGCGGAGGAACCGAGCGACGGCAGCCTCTTTGACCGCCGTATCCATCACACACATCTCCATTGCCCTTGCTCTCACGACATCGCCCCGAACGGCGTCCGCGAGACTCTTCCCGGAGCTGGCGTCGAACGCAAGCACCAGACCGGTAGCTGCCACCTCCCGCCCTGAGGTAGTCGCGCCCCGGCCCGGCGCCAGATTCCGGGACAGTCCTTAGCCGGCTGCCGCCGCCGCTACGAGCGAGAAGCCGATCACTTTCTCGTCTTCACGAGCATCGCCTGCACCCTCATCTGCCACCGCAGACGCACCGATTGAGACGACTTCCAAAGGGCGGCGGTGTAGCCGGCGGGGCCCGACCCGATGACGACGACGTCCCGGACGCCGCCGCTCACCGCCGGTCACCTTCTCGCGTGTTGTCGGAGGGTCCGGTGTACAGCAGCAGGTTCCGGGACTCCGGGCCCGCGTCGCGCACGTGGTCCCGGGTGGCGACGGCCGTGAGCGCCTGGTCCAGTTCGACCGGCGTCGTGTCGGGGTGGCGGGCCAAGTGCACAGCCGCGGCGCCGGTCACCTCGGCGGTGGCCGCGGAGGTGCCGGTCAGCTTGACGTAGGAGCCGTCGCTGCGCGCGCCGGCGGTGGTGATGTCGGTGCCGGGTGCGAACAGGTGCACGCAGTAACCGTGGTTGGACCAGGCCGGGCGCCTGTCGTCGCGGCCGGTGGCGGCGACGGTGATGGCGGTGGTCTGTCGGGCAGGGGTCGTCTCGCAGGACTCGATCCCGTTGCCCGACGCGTCGCCGTTGCCCGCCGCGGCGGTGTAGGCGATGCCCTTGCCGGTCATCTGGTAGAGCTGGAGGTCGAGCACCGAACCCGGCTCGCCGGAGAAGCCGAGGTTGACGACGGAAGGGCCGTCGGCGTGGGCGGTGATCCAGTCGACCGCGGACATGATGTGTTCCAGCGTGCCGGTGCCGTCGCAGCCGAAGGCGCGCACCGACTGCACGGTGGCGCCCTTGGCGACGCCGGTCCACAGACCGGCGGCGATGGCCGCGGAGGCGGTCCCGTGGCCGTTACAGTCGCTTTCCCCGCCCGGGCGCCGCTCGATGGCGTCGTACGCACCGTGTGCCCGGCGGCCCCAGAACTCCCGGTGCGCGACACGGACCCCGGTGTCGACGACGTAGATGTCCACTCCCGTGCCGGTTCCGTGCGGCATGCGGTGGACGCCGTCAAGGGGCAGGTCGCGCTGATCCATGCGGTCCAGGCCCCATGAGGGCAGTGACAGCTGAATGCCGCCGAGCGCCGCCCGTGCGGTGCCCGTCCCCCGGACGGGCTGCTGCTTTCCTGCGACCCGGTAGACACGGTCACTGGTGATCGAGTCGACTCGGGGGTCCTTGTAGTAGGAGATCTTCTGTTCTTCGGTGAGCGAGACGGAGAATGCCTGGGAAGCGGCGGAGTACACCCGCCGCAGTTCGCCGCCGTGAGTGGCGATCATCTCCTGAGCCCGCCGGGTGACCGCCTCCTCGGTGGCCTCGGTGCCGTTGACCTCGATGATGTGGACGGTGGCGGCCAAGAACACGGACGGTGAGCGGTCGGCCGGGGTGGCGGACATGGCCGGGCCGGCGACGTTGCGGTCGACGGTGCGGCAGCGCTCGACGACGACCAGGGGAAACACCGGACCAGGACCCAGCCAGACCCAGGGTGGGGGGCCGCCGGAGGCATCGAGGCGGCCGACAGCACGCCGCACCCCGCTGCTACGGCCCCTGACGAACGGACGGAGAGCGAGGCATGAACTCTCATGTGTCGCACCCGAGCCGCCGAACCACCCCGAGAGGGGGTCCGAGGACCTGAAAACGGGCAAACGGGCCCATAATCGCTGCGGCGTGACACCCGTTCACGTGAGCGTGACACCGGTGCCACGCTCACGCTCCGTCGTCCTCGCCGGGGTAGTGCGTCTCGGTCCTCTGCCGTTGCACGTGGACGGTTTGTCACTGAAGTCGGATCGGGCCGCTGATCGGCCGGGTCAGGCGGGCTCGGGCGTGGCAGTGGGGCGGGCGTTCATCGCGGCCTCGGTGCTGGGGTAGGACGGCATGACGGTGCTCAGGCCGGTGAGATCGAGCATTCGGGACAGGCGGTCGGGGACTGCGGCCAGGGTCAGGGAGCCGTTTGCGGCCATCGTGCAGCGCATGACGCCGATCAGGGCGTTGAAGCCGGAGGAGTCGCAGAAGGTGACCCCGGTCAGGTCCAGTATCAGGTGCGGATGTCCTCGGGCGATGACGTCCAGTGCTCCTGTGCGGAGGGCAGGAGCGGTGTGTATGTCGATCTCTCCCCTGACGTGGAGGGCCGCCAGGTGTCCGTCGGTGTGGGTGGTGGTGAGGGTGAGGTCGTCGGTCACGGTCAGCGCTCCTGGTCGGCGCGGGCGGCGCCGGCGCCGGGCGTGGCCAGGGTGCGGGCCGTCGATGCGGCGGCCGTCTGGTCGGTGGCCGGTGCCAGGGGTACGGACAGCGCGAGCAGGGCGACGTCGTCACCGGTCCCGGTGGGCAGGTCCATGATGAGGGCGATGGTGTCTTCGATCAGGCGGCCGGCGTCCGGGGTGGTGCGGGTGGTGAGGAAGGCGGCCACGCCTTCCTCACCGAGCATGGTCCCGTCCGGCAGGCGGGCCTCGGTGAGCCCGTCGGTGTAGAGCAGCAGGCCGTGGCCCGGGGCGAGGTGGAAGGTGTGGGAGGCGAACCGGGCGCCTTCCAGTGCGCCCACGAGCATGCCCCCGCTGGGCCGTATCCCGTTCACCGCCATCGCGCCGTCATCCCCGTGCTGCAGGTGGAAGGCGGGAGGATGGCCTCCCATGGCCACGGTCACGGTGAAACCGCCGCCCGGGGCGGGCTGCAGGGTGCCGAAGACGCAGGTGCAGTACCGGCTGCCCATCGAGGGATCGAGGAGCAGGGCGCTGTTGAGGGCGTTGAGTACTTCGGTGGGATCGTCGTGGTGCTGGGCGGCTGCGCGCAGGGTGTAGCGGGTCAGCGAGGTGACGGCGGCGGCTTCGGCGCCCTTGCCGCACACGTCCCCGAGGAAGAACGCCCAGCGCTGTCCGCCCAGGGAGAAGACGTCGTAGAAGTCACCGCCGACGTCCCGGGGCGAGTCGGTCTGGTAGTGGCAGGCCAGCTCGAGCCCCGGAACCGTCGGCAGCGCGGGAGGCAACAGGGTGCGCTGGAGGGTGGTGGCGAACGCGGTGATCGCCTCCGTATCCCGCTCGGCCCGCGTCCGCGCCGCCTCCTCCGCCTTGCGGCGCTCCTGTTCCTCGCGTAGCAGCCGCAGGCCCGAAAGCCGCAACTCCATGGCGTCCAGAACCACCGCGGCCAGGTCGGCCAGGGTTTCGGTGTCGGCCTCGGTGATCAGACGCGGTGTGGTGTCCAGGATGTTGACTGTGCCCAGCCGGTGGCCGTCGGCGGTGATGATCGGCGCCGCCGCGTAGAACCGCACCCCCAAAGGACCGGTGACCAGCGGATTGGTGCGGGCGGTCGGATCGCTGAGGGTGTCGGGGATCACCAGCGCGTCATCGCGGAGGATCGCCGACCCGCACAGGCCAGGGTCCCGGCCGATCTGCGCGACCCCTTCCAGGCCGTGAACGGCCTTGAACCAGATCCGGTCGGCATCGACGATCGTCACGCTGGCCACGGGAACGTCGAACAGGCGGGCGGCCATCGCCGCGACCCGGTCGAAAGCCCCGTCGGGCGGAGTATCCAGGATGTCGTAGCGGCGCACCGCCTCCATCCGCGCCGCCTCCACCTCGGCCGGCGGTACCCGCCTCAGCCGCGGCTCACCCGGCGAAGCCTCGGGGGTACCTGACATCGCTCAGCTCCTGTCTACCGCGACGGAACCGGTCCCAGCGCCCAGTCCTCGACCACCGACCCTACGGCAGCAGCGAAACCCGCCTCTCCTCCTGGGCGACGAGATCCGCGAGGAGGGGCATCGGCCGCCTGTCCCCCGCTCAAGCACCGCAACCCGAACCTGCTCGGCCGCTGCAGCTTCACCGCCCGCGTCCCGGCCGCGGGCGCCCCGCGCCCGCGGCGCGACAGGGACGCGCCCGTGCTGGACGAGGACGACGACGGGAGCGGGCCGGACTGAGGGTCGCCGACCAGGGCGATGATGGGCTTGCGGGCCGTCTTGTGGCGGACTACGGCGGTCAGGCGCCCGCAACCAGCGTGCCGAGGGCCGTGCGCTGGTGGGTGACCGAGCGGCCTGTGCGGGTGGTCGTCGCCATGCCTGCCGATCTGAGCGCCGCCGCGTGGGACGAGGCCGTCGCGTTGCTGACGTGGAGGGCGCGGGCCAGGGACGTCGTGGTGTGAGGCTCGGCGAGGAGGCGCAGGGCGTCCAGCCGGGTGCGGCCCAGGACGGCGGCCAGGGCCTCGGCGGGGACGACCGGGCGCCCCGCGGTGGGCGGGAGCCCGGGACCGGCTGGGTATGTCAGGACCGCGGGATGGCCCGGGGTGTCCTGAAGAAGTGGGCCCGCCGGGTGGTGGAAGGTGGGCAGCAGAACCAGGCCGCGCCCGCCGAGGCACAGGTCGCGGTCCGGCGCTGCGCCGGGCCATTCCCACACGCCCTCACGGAGCCGGCTGCCCGGGCCAGGCCGGCCAGCGTGGCGGCCACGCCGTGTTCGGCGACGGTCAGGGCGTAGCGGGTGAACTCCCCACGGTGCAGATCCTGTACGACGGACCAGACCGGGGCGAGGACCGTCTCGTACGCGGCCTGCTGGGCGCGGTGCAGGGTGCGCCAGGCCGTCTCGTCGCCCGCGTGCAGGCCGCGGATCCAGCGAGGGGCGGGCACCTCCCCGTAGACCCGCTCCAGCTCGGAGCGGACGAGACCGGGGCTGTTGGCGGGGAGCTGTTCGAAGCCGTCGGCCATGGTGTCGCCGAGGACGTCGAGGAAGATGTTCTGGTCGGCCCGCCACAAGCACCGCTTGGAGCGACCTGCGGACGAGTGGAGCGACGACAGCTGGCAGCGCATCGGCCCGGCGGGCTGCCCGGCGAACTGACCTGGGAGGAGTTCACCGCGGCCTGCAGCGCGCGCCGGCCGAACATCACCAGCACCCGGCCGCTGGAGCTGATGCCCCGGTCCGGCGGCAGACTGTTCCTGCCGAGCCCCTACGTCGAACTTCTCGGCCGCTGGCGCGGCCGGGAGCCCGGGGCCGGGCCCGGACAGCCGGGCGGGCGGCGGCGGTGGACGGGGCCGGGCGGAAACCGCGCGTCGAAGCGACCGGCGCCTGTGCGAGCGGCCTGACGGACGCGACAGCACCGTCGACAGCAGGGTCGGGCGTCGACGGGGAAGGGTGACGTCGGCCGGCAGCCGGCGGAAGTTGAGCGCCGGCTGTTGGCGACGACGATCTCTTGGACGTCGGCGCGGAGCGCCTGGAGGCGGTTGTCGAGCAAGGGCTCGGCCTTGCCCGCCAGGGCGACGTGCAGCCGGAGGAAGATTTCGGGAGCCGGAGCGAACGACGTGCCAAGAGCGAAGCGACAGCACGTCGGCCGGACCGTTCGGGCAGCCGAAGGCCGGGGCCCCAGCCACGGACCGGGTCAGGCCGCCCCGGGGGCACGAGCAGGGCGCCGCGCGGCGGCGGCACGCAACGCCGGACGCAGCCGGAGGCCGGGGGCGGGCCGCGTCCGGACGCCGTGCGGGCGGCGCCGGAGCGGCGGCCCCCGGGGCGCGGCGGCCGGACGGAAAGCGGCAGGCGGCAGGCGGCAGGCGGCAGGCAGCAGACCGGCGGCACCACGGCAGGGGTCGGGGCGCGAGTGAGCACAGAGCCGGGGCGGCCCGGTACGGCACGGGTGGCGCCGGAACGGCGGTGGCGCGGCGGAAGGCCGCCGTGCCACCGCAGTGGATACCGGACTACCGGATCCAGCACAGCCCCGGAGGTTGGCCGCGTGCCGGTCAAGGTCCACCTCGGCGGCTGCGGGAAGAGCCGGAAGGCTCCCGGCCTCTCCGAGGCCACGGCGAGGCGGGCCCTGGCCGAGGGTGTCGCGGCTTGCCAGGTATGCCGGCCCGAGACCGAACGCGCCGATCCTCGACGCGGACTGGCCCCGGTGCACCCGGGGAATCGGCGCCGACGCGGGCGGGTAGCCCTACACGGCGGGGTGAAGGGGGAGGAGGCGCCATGAACTGTCAGCGGTGCGGCGCGCCGGCGCTTGAGCAGGGGGGCCGCTGGGTGTGCAGGGAGTTGTGCGGCTGGTCGTCGACGGCGCCTGCGCCCCGCGGCACAGATACGCTCGTCGGATGATGAGTAGCTGGCGGCCGGAGCCGGAGCCGGAGAGGGCCGCGCCCGTTACGCGCGCGCCCGAGATCACCACGACCGCGTGCAGGGAGTGCGGTGCGCAGGTGGCGGGGTTGAACGGCCGGTATGCGTGCGGGGTGTGCGGCTGGGTCAACCCGTGGTGGGAGGGCAGCAACACCTTGCCCGCCGCCGAGGAGGACCCCGACTACCCGGGGACCGCCCCGGCCTGACCTCGGCGCCGGGGGCGAGCCGGCCTTCCGTCCCGCGGCAGGCCCGCCGCCGCGGTTTCTTCGTCGGCGCCTTCTTCGGGCGCGGCATCTCGTGGACGGTCGCGCGCTCCTGTCTTGGCGGACGTCGGCGTCGTCACGGATGGCAGGGAGGACAGTACCTGGCTGGAAGGGGTCCGGTGTGACGTGGCCCCTGCCGCACCGACGCTGAGCGCTCCCGCCCTCAGACCCGACCTGCTCCTTGAGCATCGTCCCTGCGAGTGCTGTGGCGTGTGCGCAGTGCCTCATGCACGGAAGGGGCTACGGCCAGGATGGTGATGGCCTGGGTGATGTTCAGCATGCGGCTGATGAGTGGGGTCGGTGCGGCCAGGGTGAGCGTGGTGCCGCCCGCCTGGCTTCCGCGCCAGACTCCCAGGAGCATCGCCAGCCCGGAGGAGTCGAAGTGGTCGATGTGGGACAGGTCGAGCACGAGGTGACGGCAGGTGCTCTCCTCCAGCAGCGCCAGCAGCTGCGGGCGCAGCTCTGTGACCGTGTCGAAGGCGACGACGACCGGCAGCCGGGCCACGGACACGTCGCCGTGGCGCAACTGAACCGTCACCATGACGGGCCGTCCTCTCCTTGCCGAGGGTCACCTGCATGTCGCCGCTGCCCGGCCGGTGGGCAGACGGACTGAGATTGTCACCCGAGCCCCAGCCCCGTTTCCACTTCTCCCGGTCTCATGGGACTTGCGCGGCATGGTCGCCGCATGGGCTCATGGTGCCCAGGCGCGGGGGGGTCAGGGGGTGGTGCGGCCGGCGATGTTCCCGCCGGGGTCGTCGGCCAGCGCGATCACGGCGGTGACGCGCTTGCCGACCGGTTCCCGGCGCACTTCGTAGGCCTGGCTGACGGCAAGGGTGATCTCCAGGCCGTGGCGGCCCACTCGCTGAGGGTCGGTGGCGGCGACGTCCGGCAGGGCCGGGTCGCTGTCCCACACCGACACTCGTACCGCGCCGTCGCTGATCTGCAGATCGAGCATGACGGGGCCCGGTGCGTACTTCACCGCGTTGGTGACCAGCTCGCTGACCACCAGCTGCGTCATGCCCATCGCCCGCTCGGACACCGGCAGCCCGTACACGGCCTGCACCTCGGTCAGGAAGCCGGTCGCCAGATGCCGGGCCGCCCCGATACAGGAAGAGTCACCGTCGTAGGCGGCAGCCGCCGACAGCGAAGGGTTGTCCCCTGTTTTCTGTCCCTCGTCCCCCGCGGCCTGCTCCATACGCCCGCCCCGCCTCACATGATCATCACACGAAGTCCACGTTGTGTCCGCGAAGCATCGCACGGTCCCTTCCCTGCTGCCCCGCCCCAGGCGCTTCAGACCGGCCTGACACGGTTGACACCGCGCGGCGGCATGCGTTTGCGTGGACGACGGGCCTGGCAGCAGCGAGCGCCTCCCGAGGATCGGACGGAGACGGTATGAGCCAGGCCCTGCTTTCGGTCTCCCGGTACACCACCACCGCCAGTGGCGTGCACGTCGTCGCCCTGGCCGGGGACATCGACCACACCACAGCCGACACCTTCCACCGGGCCCTGACCGCACCGGACGGCTCCACGCCGCGCACGGTCCTCGACTTCCGCGACGTCACCTTCATGGACTCCAGCGGCGTCAACGTCCTCGTCGTCGCGAACAACGCCGCCCGCGCCCGCGGCGGATGGCTGCGCCTGGCCCACACCCCCACCCCCGTGCTCCAGCTCCTGCGCATCGTCGGCCTCGACGCCCTCCTCCCGCTGCACCCCACCCTCGAAGACGCCCTCGCACCCCGACCCGCCACCTGACCCCCGTTTCGGCACCCTGACCTCTCCCTGTCGGACACCGGGGCGTACTCCTCCTCGCGCAGCGCCGAGACCCGTACGTTCCTCGGCTCCAGCGACTGCTTCGCCTCACGGTGTCCCCGTTCGGTGAGCACCCACACCTGCCGCTGGCCGTCCTGGACCGATTCGATCCTCACCCGGCGGTGGCCTGAAGATCCAGGAGGTTGACCCGCGTCAGCTTGTCTTGCTGGTTGTCGGACCTGCGGCGACCCCTTGACTGCGGAGGCTGACCTGCGGGAACGCCCGGATCCTGGCGACGGGGCACGGAGAGGGTGATGGAGTGGGCTTCCGGGCCTGGTCAAGGGGCTGTCCCGGGGTCAGCCGTCCTTGAGGGCTGCCCGCGGCAGGCGTCCGCTGCGGGCCGCCGATGGCGTCAGCCCACGTCGGCCGCGCGTACCGGGTCTGGACGTGGCCCATGGGCGGCTTCGTGTCAGCCGTCCCGCTGGGTGACCGACCGGTCGCCCCGGCCGGCACGCCCTTCCCCGACACCGCGGAGCAGCTCACGGTTCGCTGGCATCCGCGGTCCACCGGACCTACGCGGAGGTGTCCGCCGCGGTCACCGAGGCGGTGGGGAGCCGGGGCGGCGGCAGGTCCGGATGGTGTGGCAGGCGACGTCGCAGGGGAGCGGGGAGCCACCAGTTCGCTGCGCCGGCCAGCTTCATCACGGCCGGGACGAGGAACGGGCGGATCACCACGGCGTCCAGGAGGACGGACGAGGCGACGGTGACGGCGATGACCTTCACCATGGTCACCTCCGTGGCCGCGAGCGCCAGGAGGACGACGAGGACCACCGCGGCGGAAGCGGTGAAGAGGGGCGCGGCGGCCTGGAGCCCCTCCGCGGTCGCGCGGGTCGTGTCACGGGTGCGGTGGTACGCCTCCGAGATGCGGGCGAGGAGCAGGATCTCGTAGTCCATCGACAGTCCGAAGGCGAGGAAGAAGGCGATCAGCGGCAGCATGAGGTCAGTGGTCCCGGTAGCGGTGAAGTCGCCGACCAGCCAGCGCAGGTGCCCTTGCTGGAAGATGAAGACCATCCCGCCGAAAGCCGCCGTCAGACTGAGGGCGTTGATGAGGAGGGCCTTCACGGGCAGGAACAGGCTGCGAGTGAAGACCAGCAGCAGGGCCAGTGTCCCGAGGACCACGGCGGAGAGCGCGCCGGGCAGCCGTTGGAGGACCACCGTGCGGGTGTCGAGGAACTCGGCGGTGACTCCGCCGGTGATGGCGGGCGCGGGGGCCGGCTGGGTGCGGATGCTCTGCAGCAGGTCGATGCCCTGGGGGCTGTAGGGCCGCGGTTCGGAGCTGATGGCCAGCCACGTGCCGCTCGACAGGGTGAACTGCCGCAGCCCTGTGCACGGGCTCTTGGGCGCCGGCGCGGCGGACGGCGTGCAGAGCGGGCCGAGAGGTTTCCCGTCCAGGTAGGTGCCCGTGGCGGTGCGCAGACCCTGCACCCCTGGCAGGCTGGAGAGCCGACGGGCGTAGGCGTCGAGGCGGGCGGCGCCGTCGCGGCCGGTCGGGTGCCAGTCGGGTAGGACGACATCGACTTCCGTCCCCACCTGCGGGAAGTCGGTGCGCAGGTCCTGCGCTGCCCTGACCACCGGGGAGTGAGCGGGGAGAGCCCGCTCGTCACTGAGGCTGAAGGCGACGTCCCGGAAGGGCAGCGCGAGCAGGAGCAGCAGTCCGCTCGTGAGGGCGAAGACAGCGAGGGGGCGGCGCATGACGGCGGTGGCCAGTGCGCGCCATCGGCCTGCGTTTCGGGCGGCGCGGCGCCGGCGAGCGAGGATGTCGCGGTTCGCCACGCGCTCGCCGAAGCAGGCGAGGGCAGCGGGGATGACGAGCAGGGACGCGACCGCCGCCAGCAGGACGACGCTGATGCCCGCGATGGCCAGGGAGCGCATGAGGGTGAGCGGGAACAGGAGGAGTCCCAGCAGGGAGGCGGCGACGACGGCTGCCGAGACGGCGACGGTCCGGCCGGCTGTGCGGAGGGCGTGGACGACGGCCTCGTCGTGTGAGAGGCCGGAGGTCCTTTCCTCGCGGTACCGGGCGACGACGAACAGGCTGTAGTCGACGGCCAGGGCGAGGCCGACGGCCGTGGTGAGGCTGAGGGCGAAGGCGGACACGGGTGTGACGGTGGCGATGGCGCGCAGGATCGCGGTGGCGCCGGTCACCGCCACGGCGCCGACGGCCAGCGGCAGAAGTGCCGCCGGGATGCTGCCGAACACCAGGATGAGCAGGACGAGGGTGGCCGGCATGGCCAGCAGCTCCGTGCGCAGCAGGTCCTGCTCACTGTGGAACTGCAGCGCTCGGGTGAAGGCGGCCTGGCCCGCTGCCTGGGTCTCCAAGGGGCCGTCGTGCTCGGCGGCCCGGGTGAGTACCCGCTCCGTGACGTCGAGCCGGGTCTGTCCGCCCTCCCCGAACCACAGGGCGACGAGGGCCGTCCGGCCGTCGGTGGAACGCAGCAGCGGATCGGGGGGCGGGGACGGCAGGTCCTCGGTCACCGGGTCGACCGGCCCCGTCCAGTACGAGTCGACGCCGGTGACGCCCGCTTCGTGCCGCAGGTCCTCGACGAGCCGGACGCCGGCGGCGCGCGCCGAGGCGTCGTCGACGGAGCCGGTGGTACGGGCGAGGAGCAGGAGGGGCGGCATGCCGCCGTGGGGTGCCTGGCCGAGCATGCCGCGTACACGGGCGGACGGGGTGTCCTCCGCGATCCAGCCGCCGGCGCCGAGGTGCGCCGAGACTCCGCTGGAGAGGAAGCCTGTCACGGCGACGAACAGGGCGGCGGCCGCCAGGACCAGCCGGCTGCGGCGTACGGCCCAACGGGCGAGCGCGGCCAGGGGGCCCGGGGGGTACGAGCGGTCTGGGTGCTGGGACTGCTCGCACCTCACGAGTGGCTCCTGCGGGGGGGGATGGACGCGTCGACGGGATCAGTTGCCGGACGGGATCACGCCGGGGGTTGGTAACCGAGCCGGATCAGGGCGCGCCTGGCGAGGTCGGTGATGCCCTGGGCGTTGAGGAACTCCAGCGTCGGCAGTTCGCAGCCCAGTCGGCGGCGGGCGGCGACGACGGCCTCGACGGCCATGAGGGAGTCCAGGCCGAGTTGGTCCAGCCGGCGGTCGCGGTCGAGGCGGGCCGGGTCGGTCTGCAGGATGTCGGCGAGGACCTGGGTGATGGCATCGGCCGCCAGGGTGAGGGCCTCGTCGGGGGTGGCGGCCGCGAGACGGTGGCGCAGGTGGTCGGGGCCGTCGTCCCGGGGCGTGTGGGCGGGGATGAGGCCGGCCAAGCGGGGCGTCTGCACGGCCGGCATCATGCTGCGGACGCGGGCCCAGTCGATGCGGGCGGCGGCGCTGACGTCGGTGTCCCGGGCGATTGCGTCCTCAAGGGCGGTGCAGGCTTCGCGGGGCGTGAGGTTGTCCAGGCCGAGTCGGGCGAGCATGTCGGTGATGCCGTGGCGGGCGGCGTAGCCGGTGTCACCGATGGCCCCCCAGGCCACGGTCGTCCCGGGCAGCCCCGTGCCGCGCCGGTTGCGGGTGAGCGCCTCGAGGTAGCCGTTGGCGGCGGTGTAGTTGGCCTGGTAGGCGTTGCCGAACCAGGTGGTCACGGACGAGCAGGCGGCGAAGAGGTGGAGGTCGCGGTCGCGGGTGAGGGCGTCCAGGTGTGCCGCACCGAGCATCTTGGGTGCCAGGGCGGTGCGGAGGCGCTCGTCGGTCAGATCGGCGAGCGGCGCGTCGTCCAGGGCCATCGCGGCGTGGAGCACGCCGCGCAGCGGGTGGGGGGAGGCGTCGACGGCGTCCAGTACCCGGCGCAGGTCGGCTTCGCGTGTGACGTCGGCCGTGTGGGCGGTCGCCTGGGCGCCGCGCTCCGCCAGGGCCCGGACGAGGTCCTCGGCGCCGGGGGTGTCGGCGCCCCTGCGGCCCAGGAGAGCGAGGTGGCGGGCGCCGCGGTCGACGAGGCGGTGTGCGAGGGCAGCTCCGAGGCCGCTGAGCCCGCCGGTGATCAGGTAGGTGGCGTCCGGGGACAGTCGCAGGGGTGGGTGGGACCTGTCGAGGGGCGGTGGCTCCTCGAAGGTGATGACGACCTTGCCGAGGTGGCGGGAGCGTTGCAGGGCGCGCAGGGCCTCACCGATCCGGGCTGCCGGGTAGGCCAGGTGCAGCAGTGGCCGGTAGGTGCCGTCCGTGATCCGTTGCGCCATCTCGTCGAAGCAGGTGCCGGCCTGGGACATGCGGCCGGAGATGAGCTGGTGGGCGTCGACGCCGAAGAAGGCGATGTTGTTGCCGAAGGGACGCAGGGCCAAGGGGGTCGAGGCGTAGATGTCGCGCTTGCCCAGTTCCACGAAGCGCCCGCCGGGCCGCAGCAGCTCCAGGCTGCGGCTGATGGCCTCGCCGGCGAGGGAGTTGAGGACGACGTCGACGCCCCGGCCGCCGGTGAGGTCGCGGACGTGCTCGGCGAATTCCAGGGTGCGGGAGTCGAAGACGTGAGGTACGCCGAGCATGTGCAGCAGGTCGCGCTTGGCGGGCGTCCCGGCGGTGGCGATGACGGTGGCACCGCGTGCCCGGGCGAGCTGGAGGGCGGCCAGGCCGATGCCCCCGGCGGCGCCGTGGACGAGGACGGTCTCGCCCGGCTGCAGGTGGGCGAGGCGTTCCAGGGCGTGGTGGACGGTGAAGTACACGACGGGCAGGGTGGCGGCTTCGGTGAACGACATCCCGTCGGGGACGGGGCCGACGAGGCGGGCGTTGACGGTCACATGCGAGCTGATGCTGCGGGGTGCGAGCGCGTAGACGCGGTCGCCCGGTGCGAGGTGGGTGACGGTCCTGCCGACGGCGGTGACGGTGCCGGCGCATTCGAGGCCCAGGGCGGGCCCGTCCGGCAGCGGTGTCTCCGCTCCCGGCGGCAGGAGACCCACGGCCAGCATGACGTCGCGGTAGTTGAGCGCCGCCGCTTCGACGGCGATGGTGACCTCGTCGTCGGCGGGGCGCTGCGGGCGGTCGGCCACCCAGGTGAGCCGGGGATGCAGCCCGGCGTCGTGCAGGCTCAGGGTGAAGGGCCCGGGGGCCGGGGCGTCGTGCGTGTCGGTGGCGGTCCGCAGGGCGACGGCGCGGGGGACGAAGCGTCCGCCACGGGTGAGGACGACCTCGTCCTCACCCGTGGGTCGGAGCAGTTCGGCCGCCAGGCGCCGGGCGTCGTCCGCGGGCCGCGGTCCGGCGTCGAGGGAGACGCGGCGGACGGCCAGGTGGGGGATCTCGTTGGCGAGGGAGCGCGTCGCGCCCCACAGCGCCGCGTCCTGCGGGACTCGGGGTTGCTCGGGGGCGGCGTGGATGCCGCTGGGACGCGTGACGATCCACAGGTCGACGGTGGTTCCGGCCGGCAGGTGCGAGGCGGTCCCGGCGAGGGCCCGTAGGAGGCCGAGACGAGTGACGGCCTGCTCGGTCGCCTCGGAGGGTCCGGTGTGGGGATCGCCGGCGTCGAAGACCAGGACGGTCTTCGGTGGCTGCTGGTCGCCCGCGAGCCGGTCCCAGTGCAGGGGGGCCTCGTCCAGATCGGTGAGGTGGACGTCCGCGCCCGTGCCGGTGAGGGTGTCGGCGAGGACGCGGGTCAGGTCGCTGTCAGGGCTTTCACCGGCGATCAGCCACCGGGTGTCCTGGTCATCGTGCGGCCCCGTCGGAGCGGGTGCGGTGGTGGTGGCCCGGTCGGTGCGGCGGGCGCAGAGCACGGAGTACTCGAGATCGGGCAGGGGTAGTTCGTGCCCGAGCTGGGCGACCTCGTCGAAGCCGCACTCCCGCAGCAGCGGGGCCCAGACATCAGCGGGGAGCAGTGGGGAGCCCTGCCGGAGTGCGGTGTCGGTGAAGTCCCAGAAGCCGTCGAGCGTCCCGAAGCAGGGCGCCAGCAGGCCGGGTTCGTGGGTCTCGTGGGCGAGGAGGTGCCCGCCGTCGGCGAGCAGGTGGGTGACGCGGGCGATCGTGGTGCGCAGGTCGCGGGTGGCGTGCAGGACGTTGGTGGCGATCACCACGTCGAAGGACGCCTCGCCGAAGCCCTGCTCGGCGGGGTCCTGGTTCAGGTCGAGGGTCCGGTAGTCGACGAAGTCGAACTCGGCGAAGCGGGCCTTGGCGGAGGGGAAGAAGCCGGCGGACAGGTCGGTGAAGGTGTAGGTGGTGCGTTCGGCCGGGAGATGGGGCAGCAGCAGGGCGGTACTGCTGCCGGTACCGGCCCCGACTTCCAGGATCCGCAGCGGCCGGTCGGCCGGCCAGGTGCGGACCTGCTCCCGCACCAGGGCGCGCAGCAACCGGTTGTGGAAGCGGGGCTGTGCGGCGTCGCTGTAGAAGTACTCGATCAGGTGGCGATCGGGTTCGTCGAAGAGCAGCGTCAGCGGATCGCGCTCGCCGCGCAGGACGTCGGCCAGGTGCAGGCAGCACCGGCCGAACAGGGAGATTTCGACGGCTTGGCCGGGGAAGTCCCGTACGAGCTGCTGGAACAGCTCCAGTGGCGGGGGGCCGTCCATGGCGGGGAGGTGCCAGCGGGCGGGCCGGTCGCCCTGGGGTGGTCGGGTCTGACGGATCACGCCGCGGGTGGCATGGGCGAGCAGTTCGGCCAGCCGGGCGTGCTGGGCCCGCATGCCGCCCGCCACCAGGTCGCCCGTGTCGAACTCCGTCTGTCCGGGCGGCAGGAGCCGAGCGAACGCATCGGCGATGAGACGGGCGCAGCACTCGCGGAGACGTTGCAGTCCGATCCCGTGGCCCTCTGCGCGCCAGGCGTCCTCCAGCCGGTCGCGGTGGGGCAGACACGCCTGGGCGAGGGCGGTCGGTGAGGGCAGGGGCGCCGGCCGGGCCGGGTCGGTGGTGCCGGGGGCGGCGCGCAGCACGTTGACGAGGTGCTGCACGGGTTCGGTCGGGGTGTTGCCCATGCGGCGCAGTCGGCAGCCGGTGAGTTCGAGGCAGACCTCGCCCTCGGTGTCGGACAGGGTGATGTCCCAACACAGTTCCTGCGGGCTGCTCTCGCGCAGGCGTACGTGGATCAGCCCGGTCTGCGGCGGGGTGTGCCACAGGCGCAGCGCTTCGGCGGCGACCGGGAGGAACGGCAGGTACTCGCCGTCGACGGTGGTCAGGCAGCC
Organism: Streptomyces changanensis; assembly: GCF_024600715.1. Taxonomy (NCBI): domain Bacteria; kingdom Bacillati; phylum Actinomycetota; class Actinomycetes; order Kitasatosporales; family Streptomycetaceae; genus Streptomyces; species Streptomyces changanensis. Next base: position 6,768,996 of record NZ_CP102332.1, on the reverse strand, counting down.
GCCTGCCTGCAGGGCGCCGTCGAGCAGCGCGGGGTGCACGTGGTAGCCGTCGGCGGGTTCGGTCAGGGTGTAGGAGGCGAGGACTTCCCCGTCCCCCAGGTGGAGGTCGGTGAGGACCTTGAAGGCGGGACCGTAGGTGAGACCGGCGCGGCGGGCGCGGGCGTAGTGCTCGGCGGCGTCCAGCCGGGTGTGCATGGGCGCGCGCAGGGCGGCGGGGTCGACGGACGCCGGGGCGGTGGCCAGCAGGCGCCGGACCCGGGCGCGGGCGTACGGCTGCCAGGGCAGGTCGTCGCCCGTGCGGGCGGCGATCTCCAGGGCCTGGTCGGGTTCGTGGTAGGAGACCTGCACGCGGACGTCGGCGGTGTCGTCGTCCCAGGGGATGTCGAGGGCGCGGGTGATGAGGAGGTGGTTCACCTCGACGGGGGCATCATGGACGAGCCGGCCGGCTGCGAGCGCCATCTCCAGGTAGGCCGCTGCGGGCATGACCACGGCGCCGGCGACCTGGTGGTCGGTCAGCCAGGGAAGTCGGGTGGGCTCCACCAGGTTGGACCAGGCGGCGTGTTGGACGGGGACGCGCGCCCCGAGCAGCGGGTGCTGGACGGGGGTGGTCTCGCCGGCGACGCGCAGCCACCACTGGGGGTCGCCGCGCCAGTGCCGTTCGCGCTGCCAGGGGTAGGCGGGCAGGCCCACGGTCCGGCCCGGCCGGGGGAAGAAGGCGTTCCAGTCGGCGCGGGCGCCGGCGGCCAGCAGTTGGGCGGCCGCGGTGTCGACGGCGGCGGGTCCGGGCACCGCGCGGGCGCAGGTGACCGCGGTCAGTGCCGGCCGTTCCAGGTCCTTGGTGGCCTTGCGGAGGTAGGGCCGCAGGACGGGATGGGGACCGATGTCGACGAAGGTGTCGTAGCCGTCGTCGAGCAGCGTGCGCAGCGCCGGCCCGAACAGCACGGGTTCCCGGACGTTACGCCACCAGTAGCGTGCTCCGAGGTCCTCGCCCGGGCAGATGGTGCCGGTCACCGTCGAGACGAACGGAATGCCGGTGGCGGTGGGGCGCAGCCCTTCCAGGGAGGAGATCAGCTCGTCCTGGATGGGCTCCATGGCGCGGCTGTGGAAGGCGTAGTCCAGATCCAGCATGCGGAAGAACACCGCGCGCAGCTCCAGGTCACGGCCCAGCGCGCGGAGGGCCTCCTCGGGGCCGCAGACGGTGACGTCCTGATCGCCGTTGACGGCGGCGATCTCCAGGGTGCCGGCGTAGGGGGCGAGTTCCTTGGCCGCCTCCTCCGCGGACAGGCCGATCGCGGCCATGCGCCCCCGGCCGCGGGTGGCGGCCTGGGCGCGGCTGCGTTCGGCGACCACGCGCGCGGCGGTGGGCAGGTCGAGGGCGCCGGCGACGTGGGCGGCGGCGATCTCGCCGACGCTGTGGCCCAGGACGGCGGCCGGGCGGATACCGCGGGCGCGCAGCAGTTCCACCAGGCCGATCTGGAAGGCGAAGAGCAGCGGCTGGGCGACCTCGGTGGCCTGGACGCGTTCGGGGTCGGCCGTGATCATCTCGTCACGCACCGACCAGCCCAGATGGGGGGCGAGGGCCTCGTCGACCCGGGTGAGGGCATCACGGAACACCGGCTCCTCACGCAGCAGGTCCGCGCCCATGCCGGCCCACTGCGAGCCGTTGCCGGCGAACGCGAACACCACCCGGCCGTCCGTCACCGCCTGACCGGTGGCGGTGGCGGCGGGCATCGGGAGCGCGCCCTCGGCAACGGCCGCGAGCGCCTCGGCTGCCGGGTGCGCACCGGAGGCGAGGACGACGGCCCGGTGCGGGTGGAGGGTCCGACGGCGGGCGGCGGTCCACGCGGCGTCGTAGAAACCCTCCGGGTCCTCCCCCCGCAACCGCTCGGCCATGTCGGCGGCCGCGGCCTCCAACGCCTCGGGGGTACGGGCGGAGACCACCACCGGCAGCGTGCCGTGGTGACGCGCGGGCGGGCCGGTGACAGGGGTCGCCGGTGCGGCGGCGAGGACCACGTGCGCGTTGGAGCCGCCGAAGCCGAAGGAGTTGACGCCGACCACCGGTCGCTCCCGGTCCAGGGGCCTGGCCTCGGTGCAGGGGTCGAGTCCCCAGCCGTCGAAGTCGATGCGGGGGCTCAGCGGCTCCGCGTGCAGCGTGGGCGGGATGTGGCGGTGGCGCAGGACGAGCAGGGCCTTGAGCAACCCGGCCATGCCGGAGGCGGCCTCCAGGTGACCGGTGCTGCTCTTGACCGATCCGATGGGCAGCGGCCCGGTGGTGCGGCGGCTGCCCAGGGCGCGCCCGATGGCGTCGCACTCGATCGGGTCGCCCACCGGGGTGCCTGTGCCGTGGGCCTCCAGGTAGGCGAGGTCGTCGCCCGTGACGCCGGCCTGGGCGTAGACCTGCTCCAGCAGTGACGCCTGCGCCTGGGCGCTGGGGAGGGCCAGTCCGGTGGTGCTGCCGTCGCTGTTGACGCCGCTGGCGAGGATCACTCCGTGGATGCGGTCGCCGTCGGCGAGGGCGTCGGCCAGGACCTTGAGCGCCACCACGCCGCCTCCCTCCGCGCGCACGTATCCGTCGGCCTCGGCCGAGAAGACGCGGCAGCGCCCGGTCGGCGACAGCATGGAGGCGGCGGAGAACCCGGCGAAGCCGAAGGGGCTGAGCAGGACGCTCACTCCGCCCGCGAGCGCCATCCGGGACCGGCCGGTCCGGAGGGTCTCGCACGCCTGGTGCAGGGCGGTCAGCGCCGAGGAGCAGGCCGTGTCCACCGTCATGCTCGGACCATGCCAGTCGAGGAGGTGGGAGACGCGGTTGGCGGCGTTGGTCGCCGCGAGACCTGCCATCGTGTACGCGTTGGGGGCGTCCGCGCCGGAGGCCTGCAGGTCGGCGTAGTCATGGCTCGACATGCCGACGAACACCGCCGTGTCGGAACCGGCGGTCGCGGCCTGGTCGATGCCGGCGTCGTCCAGGGCCTCGACAGCCATCTCCAGCAGCAACCTGTGCTGCGGGTCCATGCGCGCCGCCTCACGGGGCGAGATCCGCTGGAAGTAACCGGTGTCGAAACCGGTCACGTCCGCCAGGAACCCGCCTGCGGCCGTATAGCTCTTGTTGCTCTTGCGGCGCTTGGTGTCGACGAACCGGTCCGGGTCGAAACGGTCGGGCGGTACCGCGCCCACCAGGTCGCGCCCGTCCCGCAGCGCCTCCCACAGGGCGTCCGGGCCGCAGATGCCACCCGGCAGACGGCACGAGAGGCCCACGATCGCCACGGCCTGCATGTCGGGATCGGCGGGGGCCATGGTCACGGAGTTCTCCCGGTGCACGAAGAGGGTGGGGGCAGCAGCGCTGCGCGTGATGGCCGCTCGGCGGCGTGTTCCCGTCGCCGGAGCCTCCGCGATCTTAGGGAGTGGTGGCACAGCCCTTTGCGCCTGTTACTGCGTTCGGAGGAACGCGGTAGCTGGTGCCGACGCGTGACGAGGGGTTGCCGCAGGCGGATCACGGCGCTGCCGACCCCTATCTCCTCACCCTCAAGGATGAATATGCGGGGCCCCTCACCGGCCGCCACCTGCGGAGGGACCACATCGGGAGGTGGAGCTGCGTCAACACGCCACGCCCCCCTTCCCCTCAAGGGTCACGGAGGCCCGCCCGTCGGCCGGCCGCCGGTAGGGTCGCCGTCGTCTCGAAACCGTCCCGCAGAGCCCGCCCCCCGCACGTTCCGAGGCATCGCCTCAGTGTCGCGGCGGTGCTCACGAGCGCTCGGCCGGCCACGGCCGGCTCGATGGCGGGCCACGACCGAGACACCCTCGACGACGTTCCCGGAAGGTAGGCCATGAGCAGTTCACCGGTTGCCGCACCCGTCCGCAGCGATGTGACCGCGTGCGGCTGGTGGCGCCCGTGCACGGTGCAGCTCATCGGGGAGGTTCCGGACGGGCAGCGGGCACTGCGGGTGTTCCTGGACCGTCTGACCGCCTCGTTCGAGGACCAGGGGCACACCGTCCTCGACCGCTCCCACGGCGAGGTCGACCTGATGCTCATGTGCGGGCACATCCCGGACGGACCTCAGCCCCTGCGGGAGAGGATCCCCGAGACCTACCCCCCGTTGAGCGCGATGCTGCGCCAGCGCCACGGCCTGCGCCGCAACCCGCGCCACGTCGTGGCCGTGGTCGAGGTGCCCGAGCAGCTCAGCGCCCTGCCCCATGCGGAGGTCGTCGCGGCCGCCCGTACGGCCATGGGGAGGCTGGGCGCGGCCAAGGTCCTGTTCGTGTCGCGCGGTGACGCTCCCGGCCAGGTCCGTGAGGTGACCTTGTGCACGATGGAGGGCGGCCACCCCACCGAGGTGGACGGGATCGCCGACCGGGTGCGCGACCGGCTGGTCACCGCGGCATGCGCCCGACAGGTCGCCGAGGACTACGACACGGTCCGCGACGCCATCACCGCCGAGGCCTGGGAGGCCGGCGGGACCCCCGAGCGGCTGGCCGCCGCGGGTCGCCGGATGGGCGAGCTGGGCCTGTTGTCGCCGCCGTTGCGGGTGTCCGACTTCGTGTCGGAGCAGCTGGCCGACATGTACGAGATCTACATGGGGGTGCGGGGTTTCAGCGAAGGCATGCTGTTCGCCTTCGACCCCGAACTCGACTGCCTGGTGGTCAGCGCCTCGGGTTCCTGGGACGTCGACAAGCGGGCCTTGACGCGCGAGCAGGTCGTGGCCGTCGAACCGCGACTGGCCGACGGTCGACGCCTGCGCGTCCTGGCACCCAGCGGTGTGCTGCCGATGCAGCCCTCGGTGGAGACGTGGGAGGTCTGCGCCCTGATGGAGTCCTGCCCCACCGTCCGTGTCGCCAAGGACCCATCGGGTACGTGGGTGCTCGACCCGAACGGGGAACGCGAGGTTCCCCTCATCAGGGCGGGCGTTCACGCCCACGTCGGCGTCACCTCCAGCGACGACGCGGTGATCGAGACCGTGGAACCGGACCGCGAGGAGTTCCCTTACGGGTTCGGCTGCGGCACCGACCTGACCGTCGAGCTCGCCCGCAACACCGTGCGCCGCTCCCGCGCGGTCAACGACCCGGGCGACCCGCGCGCGTACGTCCGCTGGCCGCTGCTGTACCACGGCGAGATGGCCGTCGAACTGTGGAAGCCCGGCCTGCCCTCCCAGCCCTTCCAGGGCCTGCTCGACCTGTACGGCACGGCCGTGCGGTTCACTCCCGACGACGTGCCCCAGCCGGTATGAGCGGACACCGTCGCCGTCTCCGGCACCAGGACCCGCCATGCCCACAGCGGTGATCACGGGCGCCACGTCGGGCCTCGGACTCGCCTTCGCCACGCATCTGGCCAGGACCGGGCACGACCTGACGCTGGTCGCCCGTACCGAAGAGGACCTGGAGGACGCCGCTGCCGGGTTGCGGCGCCCCGGCCGCCGGGTCACCACCCTCGCCGCCGACCTGGCCACCGCCGCCGGCAGCCGCCGCCTCACCGACGGCCTGGCCGCAGACGTTCCGGACCTGCTGGTCAACAACGCCGGGATCGCTCTCGCGACGCCCTTCCCCACCGGGGACCTCGGTGCGGAGGAGGCCCTCCTGCGACTGAACATCGGCTGCGTGCTGCGCGCGACCCGCACCGTCCTGCCCGCCATGATGCGCCGCGGCTCCGGAGCCGTCGTCAACGTCGCGTCCGTCGCCGCTTACGGACCGACCTGGTTGGGCAGCACCTACCCGGCCAGCAAGTCCTGGGTACTCGCCTTCACCGAGTCCGTGGCCCGCTCCGCGCCGGTGAGGAGCAGTGGAGTACGGGTCATGGCCCTGCTGCCGGGCTACGTCCGTACGGCGTTCCACCGGCGGGCGGGACTGGAGGTCGGCCGCATCCCGCAGTGGATGTGGCTGAGCAGCGAACAGGTGGTCGCCGCCGCCCTCCGCGACCTGGCCGGAGGCCGCCTGATCAGCGTCCCGAGCCGCCGGTACCGGGCCTGCGCCTGGGGACTGCGCCACCTGCCGCGGTCCCTGACCACCGTGTTCAGCCTGGACCTCGGACGCGACCAGCCGGTGCCTCGCCCGGACGGTACAGCCCCCTCCGTGGACGCGGGGGTATGACCCTCCTCCCGACGGCTCGCCCCCACCGGGCTCAAGCGCGCCCCTCCCCCGCCCCCGCCACACCGCCCGGTCCGTGGATCGGCCGGGACCTCCTGCGCGGCAGCCGGGCGCTGCTCGCCCTGGCCGCCGCCGTGTCCCTGGCCTCGGCCGCCGCCTCTCTGGCCGGGCCGTGGCTGGCCATGGACGTGACGAGCGCCCTCACCCGGCGCGAGTCGATCACCGGACCCGCCGTGGGCATGAGCGTCGCCGTGCTGGGCGCGGCCGCGCTCCAGGCTCTGTGCGGATGGCTGCTGGCCACAGTGGGCGAACGCACCGTGCTGCGGCTGCGCCACCGGAGCGTGGACCACCTGCTGCGGCTACCCCTGCGTACGGTCCGCGAGGAGGGCGTCGGCAGTCTGACCGCCAAGGTCACCTCGGATGCCGCGCTGCTGCGCACAGTCGTCGAGACCGGTCTCGTCCACCTCCCCGTGGCGGTGATCGCCACCGCGGCCACGCTCACCGCCATGGCCGTCATCGACCCGGTGCTCACCCTGGTCGCCGCCGGCTCCTTCGGTCTGGCCGGCGCCTGCCTCGCCCTGATGACAGCCCGCATGAAGCACCTCGCGGGTGCCCAGCAGCGCGCCGTCGGGCGGCTCGCCCAAGGCCTCACCGCCCACCTCACGGCGCTCGTCACCGTCAAGGCCTGCCGTCACGAGGCCGCGGCCGGACGGAGCCTCGGACGGGCTGCGGCCGACGTGCGCTCCGCCTCTCTGCCCGTTTCCCGTCTCCACTGCCTCATCGGCCCCGTCGTCAGCCTCGGCCAGCAGGCCGCGGTCCTGGCCGTCGCCCTGGCCGCGGGACCGCGGATCGCGCGGGGCGAGCTGTCGCTGTCCGCCTTCAGCGGCTTCTTCCTCTACCTGCTGCACCTCTCTTCCCCCATCGCCGTCGCCGCCGTCGGCATCGGCCACCTGCAGACCGGTCTGGCCGCACGGGGCCGCTTCCAACGCCTCTTCGCCCTCCCGGCGGAAAGGGACGCACCCCGCCTGCCACCCGCCGCCCGACCGCCCCGCCCGGTGGCGGCGGTGGCATTCGAGGACGTCTCGTTCACCCACGCCGGGAACGGCCCCGTCCTGGACCGAGTGAGCTTCCGCGCCCCCGCCATCGGCCTGACCGCCCTCGTCGGCCCCTCAGGCGCGGGGAAGTCCACGGTGCTGGCACTGATCAACCGGCTCGTCGAGCCCGATCGGGGCGAAATCCGTGTCCTGGGGCGGCCCGCGGCCGACTGGCCGCTCGACGAGCTGCGCACACGCACCACCTATCTCGACCAGCAGTCCACCCTGGTGGAAGGCACGGTCCGCCAGAACCTTCGACTCGGCCTCATGCGACCGGTCGGTGACGAGGAGCTCATGGAGGCCCTGGAGGCGGTGGGCCTGCGCGAGACCGTCAGGTCCCTCCCCAGGTCCCTCGACACGCCGCTCGGCCGCGCCCTGGACCTCTCCGGTGGCCAACGCCAACGCCTCGCCGTGGCGCGCGTGCTGCTCACCGACAGCGAGATCGTGCTCCTCGACGAGCCGAACTCCCAGCTCGACAGCGCCAGTGAACGCCTCGTCACCCGAGCCGTCGAGCAGCTGGCCGCCACCCGCTGCGTCATCGTCGCCAGCCATCGGCTGTCCGCCGTGCGCGACGCCCGCCACGTCATCCTGCTCGACGGGGACGGAACAGTGGTCACCGGCGGCCATGAGCACCTGCTCGCCACCAGCGGCTCCTACAGGGCGCTCATCGCCGGTGGCGCCGCCACCCGCCGTTGAACGATGCCGGATACGCGGTGGAGCGGGAGACGCCTCACCGGGCCGTGCCGGCAGGCGCGGGTCCACCCTGCCGCGTGTCACCGGCGCCCCGGACCGCACAGCGCCACACGCCGCCGTCATGACCTCGACTTCGGCCGAGGCCGCCGAGGCACCGCTGGCCGTGGCCGCCGGCGAGGACAGCGACCGCGGTGACGGGCGTGGCGGGTCGGCCGGGGAAGGTCGTGGCCGCCTTCAGCGGCAACGGCTCGCAGTGGCCGGGCATGGGAGTCGACCTGCTGCGGGAGCCGGTGTCGGACTGCTAAGGCGTGTCTGATAATGATCACGTTGGGGAGACTTTCTCTGTGGAGGTCGACTGGCTGCCTGTGGGAGGGTCCTGCATGTGATCAGTCAGAATGGCGTCCGGGTCCGCGAGCTCGTACTCGAGGGCGGAGTTCGCCCTGCGGACGTCGTGCGTGTTCATCGCGAAGCTCTTCACGTGCTGCGTTCGAGCATCGACGCAGCCCACATCGATGCCTACAGCGATGACGCCTGGCCGCCCGAAGTCCTGGACTCGTATGAACGTGCCTTGTCACTGGCTCGGGAGGAGGTCCTGAGCGGTACCCGCTCCAGGCGCTCCGATCCCGGGATGGGGATCGACCTTGATGTCCGAGACGACGGGCACTTCAAGGTGCTGTCGGACTTGGCTCCCTACACGATCCACGCCGAAGGCTGGCTGGACGGTCGGCCGGTCTTCAGCGCCAGCGACTCGGGAACGGCCCTGTGGATCAAGGTAACGCAGGAACAGGAAGCAGCCCTTCTGTCCCGATTGGGTCAGCTGGGGATCCCATCGGGTGTGCTTGCCGTCCTGGCTCCCAGGCACTGAGCGCCTGCCACGCGGACTCGCGGAGCCGGAGGATCAGCGAGGCGAGGCGGAGTCACCTCTCGACGACGTTGCGGTGCTTGTACCCTTCCGCGTCGAAGGCGGGTGGTCGGCCGCCTCGGGAGCCCCGACGGAGCCGGTTGGCGACCTGGTCAGAGCGTTCAGGGATCGTAACGACGATGCCACGACGCCTGCACGAGGCACGGATCGCCCGGGGCTGACCCGGCGGTGGTGGCCGCCGCAGGAGACCAGCTCGTCCCCTACGCCCGGACGGCCATCACCGGCATCGCCGAAGGCCGCGCCTACTCGCAGCTGGGCTGGTGCAAGCGTGAGGACGCATATCCGGTCGGGGCAGCGCCTTGTACCGAGGAGGTCACTGGCGGACCGGGGTGGTGACGGTGACCTTCTCCGGGCCGCACCCGATGCGTTCGGCCTCGGCGGCGACGTACGCGGGCAGCAGTGTCCGGGTGAGGTCGAAAACGCCGTCGCTCGGGCGGTCCTTCTGTTCGATCAAGAAGATCACACGACCGGTCTGGCACGCGGCCGCGTACACGGCGCGCGTCTCGTTCACCGTGCCGTACCCCTTGGTCCCTCTGATGTGGGTGCCTCCGCGGAGCAGGTCGCGCGAGAACATCACGCTCAAGGCCGGATCGACCACGGTCGTCATGCGGACAGCGACGCCCAGGGTCTTGTAGCCCGCATCGCACACGCGCGCCGTCTCCGCGCTGCCACCGCTGACGCGCGTCCACGTCAGGTCCTCGCGGTACACGGTGGGCAGGGTGAGGCCCTTGACCCCGCAGAAGGACTGCGCAGTGGCGGCCTTCCGGTCGGTGAGCTCCGGGAGCCGGTCCGGCACCCGGTACGCCCCGGAGCACCCCATATCCCGCAAGACACCGTTCGCCGCGGCCACGACCGCGCGGGTCAGGGCGGCACGGTCCTCCCCCTGATGTCCAGAGTCGAAACCGGCCCTCCCCGTGCCGACGTCGACCACCGTCGGCGCGCGGGTGTCCCCCGCTGGGCCCGTGCAGCTCTCCGGGAGTGCCAGCCACGCCCGGGACGCCGAGGTCATTCCGGGCAGCCCCGCTCCCATGCCCACCATGTCGGCGGTGAGGAACTCCTCGGGCCACTGCCGGGCGTCGGAGCCGCGCAGCCCGTCCAGCGCGTGTACCCGCACGGTGAGCTGTTGCGCGGCCTCACCGTCGTCGTAGCCGGTGATGCGGCACTGCCCGTACGACAAGCCCAGATCAAGCGGGTCGTTCTCCAGGGCCTGTTCCTCGACCCTGGTCTCGCGACCACCGAACAGCTGCTCCATCGTCACGTCGTCGAAGGAGTCCCAGCAGGGAACGGCCGCGTGGCTCAGCACGGGCAGGGAGTCGGTGCGCCAAGCAACGGTCCCGGCGCCGAGGAGGGCGCCCGCGGTTCCGGCGGCGACGGCCGCACGGACTGTACGGCTCCGCAGCAGCCGCCTCAGGAAGGGCGGCCGAGCGGGGGCCTGGGCACCGCGATCCGCCTCGAGGCCCTCACCAGCAGCGCCGGCACCCTTCTCACGGCTGCCGCCGTCCATGCCGGACATCACGCCCCTCCCCCGGCCCCGCACCCGATGCGCTTGCTCACGGATGCGACGAAGTTCTCGAACACCTGCCGGTCGCCGGGGCGGCCGCGCCCTTGCAGTCCCGGCTCGACCCGCCCGTAGAAGACGGTGCGCCGGCCGTCGCAGACGGTACGCACGAGTCCCCTGTCGACGCCCTCGGGCAGCCCCTCGAACAGCGCCGCTATGCGCGGCTCACCCGCCATCACGAACTGCGCTGCCGGCTCGTCCTGCACCTGCCCTCTGACGGACCACACCGAGCAGGTCTGGAGGCGGTCACCGACCACACCCACCTGCTCCTCGTAGGAGGCCGTCTTGCCGAACTCGAAGACCAGACCGGGAATCCGGCACAACGGGGTACCGGCCAGCTCGTCCTTCCCGGCGACCTTCACCATGGGCGAGGACATGGCCGCGGGTGCGGCAGGTGCGCAGCCCGCTTCCCGCGCCGCGGTCCGGGCCGCGGCCAGCAGCATGCCTGCCACCTCGATCCGAGGGCCGATGTCGAAGCCGCCACCTCTGTCCCTCTCGGTGCGGATCGTCACCGCCGCAGGTCTGCCCTCGACGTCGCACGAGGAGGGCAGCACGAGCACGGCCCGGTCGCCGGCGGCGAATCCGGGGAGCTCGTCGGGCAGCGGGGAAGCGGAACCGTGGAGGTACCGGGCGATCCAAGCCTGGCGCTCGCGTGCCCCAGCGGGCACGGCTCCGTACTCCAGGACGAGCTTCCGATGGAACGTGGCGCGAACGTCCGTCGAAGCGACCTCGACCGTGCAGGTGCCGTGCGGCTCGTCGGCGGAAGGCGGAGCGGACTCCGTGGCCCGGCGCTCGGCCCCGGACCTCGCGAGCGCGCCCTCGCCCAGGAATTCCGGTCCGCTGTCCTGCTGCCAGGCACCCCAGCAGTAGGTGTCCCGGAAGGGCCCGCTGTCCGTGGCCCACAGTCCGAGCCCGGTGGCCGCCAGGGCCGCCGCCACCCCGGCCGCCATGAGCGCGGGCATCCTGGACTGCCGCCCCTGCGCCTTGCCGGCCATGCCGTTCCCCCTGCGAAACATCGGCATCAGTGCAAACACCCCGATGCTACGGCAGGGGACACGACCGGCCGCCGGTGCCTCCCGCCACCTCGCTACCCATCGACCGGCAGCGAACGCGCAGTCGGCAAGCCGTCCGCACCTCATAGCCCCTTCCCCCGCCAGTGTGCAAGGCATGCGCCGGGCAGCGGAGTTGACGCGGGCTCACCCGGCGCCAGGCCCGGCCGACTGCCCTACCTGCGCTGATGGCGCCGGCGCCGGCCTGCGCCGTGGCGCGCGCGGGGGTGTCCGGCCTGCCGACCAAGAGCTGGTCGCAGGACGGGCCGGTGCGACGACACCAGGCAGGGGCCGTGGACCCGTGCACCGCAGCAAGCACCATGGGAGGCGCTGCTCATGGGCGGCATTCTGCTGCAGGCGGCTGACACGGACATCGCCATGCCCGACAGGGCGGCGGCGCCGTCGGCGCCCCCCGCTCCCCCGCTCCCCCGGGCCGTCCAGCGCCGGAGGGCCGGACCTCCGCGTAGACCAGGGCCAGGGGCTTTTTCCGCACCGCTCGATAGGCGCACGCGCAACCGACCGGGCTCGTACACCTGCCAGCCGAGCGGGACGGACCGCCGGCGGACCTCCGGCGGCGGGCGCCTCAGTTCCCGGCTGCCACCGTCCCACCGCCCAGCCGCGCAGCCTTCGCCGGCGCCTGGTGGAAGCCGGCGAACGCGCTGACTCCCGCCCGTCCGCCCGACCCGGCCCGTCCGCGCGGTTCGCTTTCTGCGACGAACCCGAGGGCGACGTTGGGACCGGACCGCCCTGGGCGCGGTGCCCGGTCACCCCCGTGGCAGGCCGTCCGGCAGCGCCGCGTCTTGGGCCCCGTCTGCCGGGGCGGGGACCCGTACGGAGACGAGCCGCCGGACGTCGGCGGCTCGCCGGTGCCCGGAGCCGGAGCGCGACGCGTAGAGCTGTGATCCGTTGACGTCGTCGACGAGGAGGAGCAGGGTGGCCAGGCGGGTGGCGGGCTTGGGCAGGTCACCGCTACGCCTCGCACGGCAGCCCCCGCGGTACCGAGCCGAACCGCGTGCCGGAGCACCGGCGGATCTGCCGCGAGCCGACCTGGCGTGACCGGGCCGCGGGCCGGGGCGGGGGCCTGAGTGGACGGGCGCGTCGACGGCCGGGGTCCGGCGGTGCACCAGCGAAGGACGGCAGATCGCGGTGCGCCGTAGGGTACGGAGCGCACGCGAACCCCGCCCCGGGCTCAGTTCAGGCCCGCCGCGCCCATCGGGTGCTGTTTCTCGTCTTGCGCTGGGCGGTGTCAGGAGCCGTCGTAGTGGTCCCGGCTGCCGGACTTGGCCAGCCCTCGGCTGATCATGTAGCCGAAGGTGAGGATGACGATGTAGAGCCAGGCCTTGTCGGCCCGGAAGTAGTCGAGGTGGCCCTCCTCGGTGCCGACCAGCATGGAGGCGATCAGGACCGCGATCACGGAGGCGACGTAGACGAAGAACTCCGTCGTCTTCAGGGCCGACTTCGTCTCGGTCGACAGGCGCCGTGTCCCGTGTCCGGAAACGTCGGCACCGCCGCCGCGGCGACCAGGGGTACCGGCCGGGTTCGCACTGGTCATAGCAGGTTTCCCATCCGTTATGTGAAGTACGTAGTGCACTTCGCCGGGCTGAATCACGCCAAGATCGACGCAATCCACCTGAACGATTACCCACAAAACGGACAAATCAACGGCATATCGTGCTCACGGGATGCACCAGCTCGGTCGGGTTTCAGCGGCGGGTGCCTTCCCGCGCAGCGGCTCGGCTGACAGTACAGCCGCGGCAACGGACGGGCGGCGTGCCGCAGGCCGTCACCACCCGCACGAGCGTGGCAGCGCCGGACCACAGCCGCCTGCGGAACAGCAGGCCAGTAGCCGCGACGCGCTGGACGGAGACACCGGCGGGTGGGGGCAGGAGAGCGACGGCGGGCCCGGGCCCGCACGTGATGGTGGGAGCGGACCCGGAGTTCAAGCACACCGAGTGATCGGGCACATTCGGGGCAAGCGAACCGCGTGTCTGCTGCTGTTGCCCTCCTGATGTCGCATGTTCGTAGCGTGCTCCAGCACGCCGGATTCCGGCTCGTCGACGCGACTGACGACGAGACACCCGGTATGCGGGTCAGCAAGATCCCCTCCGGGGTGCTCGTACGCTGGACAGCACTCGGCGGGGCCTCGGAAATCTGTGGCTCGCCCTCCCCGGGCCGCTCCACGGGGTCGATCGTTCGTACCGCGGTCACAGCCGTACTGGCCGGCCACGGGTTGAGCGTCATGTCGACCGATGCGGCCGGTGATCTGATCGTCCTGCCCAGTGATCACATCCACTTTCACACCCCGTGAAGAGGCAGCCAGCCCGCCGATCCGGACGAGGCGAACACCGCGGTCGGGTGACCGCCCGGGCTGGGCACCGACCGGGCACACGACCATCGCCGCGGGCCCGCCGACGGTGTGGATCCGCGCTGGGCGGCGCGCTCCCGCCGGCACCCATCACCACCCGCGGCTGTGCCACTGTCGACACACGGCCGCGCCGACCCGCGCGTCGACACACACCCGCGGCGGGCAACCGAGCCGCCACCGCTCCCCCGCTCAACCGAGGTCCCCGTCACGGCACATGCCGTCGGGGCCCTCTCCGGCTACCCAAGGCCCCGCGTGGTGCGGCACATCACCGCAGTGTGCGCACGAAGTCGACGATCGCCTCGGTGGTGACTTCCGGTGCACTGAGCTGTGGGCAGTGCCCGGTGGCGTCGAGCGTGACGAGCGTGCTGCCATCGATGGCGGCATGCACATAAGCGCCCACCTCGCGCGGTGCGATCGCGTCCTGGGAGCACTCCAGGACCAGAGTGGGCACGCTCACCGTACGCAGGTCATCGCGGCTGTCGGAGAGGAACGTCGTGCGGGCGAAGACACGGGCGATCTCGGGGTCGGTGGCGCAGAAGCTGTTGGCCAGTTCCTCGCCGAGTTCCGGCCGGTCGGGGTTACCCATGATGACCGGGGCCATCGCAGCCGACCAGCCCAAGTAGTTGGCTTCCAGCGACTCGAGGAGTTCGTCGATGTCCGCGGCGCTGAACCCTCCCCGGTAGTCATCGTCGTCGATGTAGCACGGGGAGGGGCCCACCATCACCAGGGAACCGATGCGCTCGGGTGCGGCAGCAGCCGCGAGAACCCCGATCATGGCGCTGACCGAATGCCCGACGAACACCACATCGTGGAGATCCAGCTCTTCGCAGATCTCCACCACGTCCCTGGCATACCCGTCCAGGGAGGCATAGCGCTCCTCGCTCCATGCCGACAGGACGGAGCGGCCCGACCCGACATAGTCGAACAGCACTACCTGGAAGTGCTCCGCGAGCTCGGGTGCCACCAGGCGCCACATGTTCTGATCGCAGCCGAACCCGTGCGCGAGCATCAGCACCGGAGCGCCCGGACGCCCAGTCACCGTCACATTGTTCCTGCCACGTATGTCCATGCCGCCCATCCTCGCACCCGGCATGCCCTGCCCCCGGCCGACCTCTTCGAAGCCACCGATCCCACTCCGGCTGCGCACTGGTGCCACACCGGCGACGCCCAGCACAAGCGACAGGGGCGACGGACGGCGACGCCGGGTAGCGGCGTGGGCATGGCCGCGGCCCAGGCCGGCACGGGGGGGGGTACAGCACTCGGCCCGGACGGCGCCGCACTCGAAGCCTCCGCCTTCCAGGGCGACCGCTCCTACCTCACTACATGAAGATCGCAGACTGACACCCCCTCCACCCGCCCCCGAGCGGCGTCTGCCACTCCGGGGGCGCGGCGCGACCCGCGCACGGCCGCCACCGGGCCTCTCCGGCGCCAGGCCGTGAGCCGACACCCGGTCGTGTGGTGCCCGGGACGCGGGAGGGGGCCCGCGCGGTGTCCGGCGAGGGCCCCTCCCGTGGCCCCCGGTCGGGCCGTGACCGTCAGCCGGGTTCGTCCTTCTTGGGGGCGCGGTCCCCGCTGGGCCGGGGCGCCTCGTCGCGCGCGGGGCCGATACGGATCTCGAAGTCACCCGCGTACTTCTCGTGCCCCGCGATCACCGCGTCCTCGACGGCCTCCTCGGCCAGCTCGCCCCGGACGATCAGCGGGTCCTTGCGGAGGTCCTTCATCAGGGCCCAGCACATGCCGATCATCACCAGGACGAACGGGGCGGCGACCAGGATCGTCAGGTGTTGCAGGCCCGCGAGGGCGTCGCCCTTGCCCTCGCCGACGAGCAGCATCACGGCCGCGACGCCACCGGTCACCACGCCCCAGAAGACGACGACGAACCGGGCCGGTTCGAAGGTGCCCTTCTGGGAGAGGGTGCCCATGACGATGGACGCGGCGTCGGCGCCCGAGACGAAGAAGATGCCGACCAGGATCATCACGAGCAGGCTCATCACGCCGGCGATCGGGAACTCCTGGAGGACGCCGAAGAGCTGGGCCTCGGGTGTGGACGCGCCCCCGAGGTCTCCCCGCTCCCTCAGACGCATGGCCGTCCCGCCGAAGACGGCGAACCAGATCAGGCTGACGGTGCTGGGCACGAGGATGACGCCGCCGATGAACTGGCGGATGGTTCGCCCCCGGCTGATGCGGGCGATGAACATGCCCACGAACGGCGTCCAGGAGATCCACCAGGCCCAGTAGAAGACGGTCCAGCTGCTCAGCCAGTCGGCGACGTCACCGCCGCCGGTGGACGCCTCCGTACGACCGACCAGCGTGGGCAGCTCGTCGAAGTACGCGGCGAGCGAGGTGGGGATCAGGTCCAGGACCAGGATGGTGGGGCCGACGACGAAGACGAAGACGGCGAGGATCACGGCGAGGACCATGTTGGTGTTGGAGAGCCACTGGATGCCCTTCTCCACGCCGGAGACCGCGGAGAAGACGAAGCACACGGTCAGGACGCCGATGATGGTCACGAGCAGCCCGGTCCCGGCCTTGTCGAGCCAGCCCACCTCGTGCATGCCGCTGCCGATCTGGAGCGCGCCCAGCCCCAGGGAGGTGGCGGACCCGAAGAGCGTGGCGAAGATGGCGAGGATGTCGATCACCCGGCCGGGGACGCCGTCGGCGCGCCTCTGACCGATGAGGGGCACGAAGACGGCGCTGATGGTCTGCCGCCGCCGGCGCCGGAAGGTGCTGTACGCGATGGCGAGGCCGACCACGGCGTAGATGGCCCACGGGTGCAGGGTCCAGTGGAAGAGCGTGGTGGCGAGGGCCGTCTGCATGGCGTCCGCCGGGTCGGCGGGGTCGGTGCCCGGCGGCGGGGTGGTGTAGTGGGCGAGCGGCTCGCTGACGCCGTAGAACATCAGGCCGATGCCCATGCCGGCGCTGAACATCATGGCGACCCAGGAGACGGTGCTGAACTCGGGCTTCTCGTGCTCCTGCCCCAGCTGGATCCGTCCGTACCGGCTGATCGCGAGCCACAGCGCGAAGACGACGAAGCCCGAGGCGGCCAGGACGAACGCCCAGCCGCCGTTGTGCATGAGGCCGTTGAGCATGGAGTCGGAGACGCTCTCCAGCGTGTCGGTCGCCGTGGCGCCCCAGATCACGAAGCCCAGGGTGAGCACCGCCGTCACACCGAAGACGACCGGGTCGGTGACGGGCGCCTTGTCCTCGTGCGGGTGACGGCCGGGAAGGGCCGCCTTCACGGGTAGGCGCATCCTCTGCCCCGGTTTACGTTGCTCCTGAGACATAGGCGGCACCTTTCACGATCATGGCCGAATCTCGCTCTTGATACCCCCTATCACGTGGTTGATACCTGAGCCGGGATTCAACAGGCGTGGGGTCCACGTGCCTGAGGCGATACGCAGCGCGGATGGCGAGCGGCAGGGCACGAGCGCTCCGGCGGACTGCCGCAGCGGCACGAGGACACCGTCGTCGATCGCGCCCCCCGCACTCATGCCCCGGCCTCTGGCCAGGCGACCGTGCTCCCGCATCCCGGACGGCGGGGGGACCGACGGCCGGCCGGGGTACGAGCGGCGGCGCGGTGCGGCGCGCGGGCGAACGGTCCCCAGGCCGACTCTCGCCGAGCCCAGCGGACGGGTGAGCGGCCGGGACCGCTGGGAGCCGGTGAGCACGGCGGAAACGAGCAGCCGTATCCGGTACGACCCGAGCATCGGGCCGGCGGCCCGACGGCGACCCGAGCCGCGGCCACGGCGCCTGGCCGGCGGAGCCCGGACCCGGGGCCGGTCCGCGGCCCCGGCCGCCGGGTGGCGGGTGCCGACGGACGGGTGCCGGGTGGCGACGGACGGGTGCGCGGCAGGATGCGGGACCGCGGCCATGCAGGCCGACTCAGGCCGTGAGCCCCGCACGCCAGGTGCTCCCTCTGCAACCGGGGCGCCTTCCGAGGGCCGCGGGGGTCGGGGCGGCTGCCTTTCCGCGCCGCGCGCTGACCGGACCGCGACCGGGAGGGTGCCATCCGGATGGCACGGTCCGGATGCACCCTCCCGGACGGGGTCCGAGCCTGGGTCCATGGAGAAGGGGCCCAAGGTGGTGGTGCAGCCACCGGACAGCAGGGGGTTGCGCGCGATCAGCGTCGGCGGCACGACCGTCGGGAGCGCTTGGTCGCTGCGGGGGTTGCGGAAGGTCCTCCGCAGCGTCGGTCACCCGAAGGACCTGGACGTGCGGGACCGGAGGTTCGTCCAGTGGCGCGGCGGGGGCAGCGAGGTCTGGCCGGACCGTACGTGGCGGAGACGCATCGGTGGCGGGTTCCTGGTCATCGGTCTGCTCGGCTCCATGGTCCTGCTCGCGGTCATCGGCATCCCCGACGCCTTCGGAGCGCTGACCTTCGCGCAGCGAATGGCCGGCTTCGCGTTCGTCCTCTTCGGAGCCGTGGAGGGGGTGGCGGCACTGGCGGCCCTCGATTTCCGGGGCAAGCGCCGCTTCAGGTACACGGGAGCGGTCGTCCTCCTCGGGGTCCTCATCGCCCTGGCGACCCACTCGCTGCTGCTCTTCATGTGGTTCCAGGAAAGGGAGTACACCCCCTACCTACTGATGTACCTTCCGCTGTGGTTCTGGTCCGTCTGGGCGCTCCAGGCCCTCGTGCGGGAGGGGGCCTGGAAGGGCCTCCCCCACCCCCAGAGGTTCGCGGCCGGAGTCGCGGCCACGGCGCTCCTCGCCACGGTCAATCTGGCGTACTCCGCCGTCTACCAGCCCAGCGCCACCCCCGTCCTTCTCAGGCTCACGGCCCGCTTCGGGAAGCCGGTGCACGACCCGGTACGCCCGATCGTCCACCTGCCGGTGCGGCTCCACGCGAAGAACATCGGAAAGGTGGCGGCACGCGTCATCAACGACGAGTACTCCCTCTACGGGTACGCGGCGGAGTTCACCGCGAAGAGGAAGGGGGGCCTCAAGGAGCGGAGGGAGGCCCTGGAATTCGGTGAGGACGTGAGCCTCCACACCGGGGTGTCCGATGCGCGCACTCTCGGGGCCGGACGGTTCGTCGGTCCCGGCTCCTGGTTCGAGCCGGGTGACGAACACACCAAGGAGAGGGTGCTCCACCTGCCCGAGGACGCCGGGTACGACTGGCTGGAGGTCGCATTCGGCATGGAGATCATGAGGATGGATCGCGGGCGGATCGACGAGGAGTTCTACGTCCCCCACCATTCGTGGAAGAAGGAGGAGGGAACGCTGCACTGCCTTCCCGAGGTATGCGGGGACACCCTGATCCACCGCGGCAGGTTGCGCCACAACAACAACGTCCTCAACGTGACGCGCCGCCCTGTCTACGTCACCGCGAGCTGGACGCTGGATCCCGAGTGGTCGTACACGCACACGTTCCTTTCCTCCTCCCCCGATTTCACGCCCGAGGACGAGGCCGCCGCCGCGGCAGCCGACAAGGAGAGCGCGAGGGAGATCGAAAGGTACGGCATCTTCTACACCCACACGTCCGCGGTCACCCCCTTCAGGGCCCTCCTCGCACCGCGGGCGAAGCGTGGCTGACGTCGCGGGCCGTGCGGTCGTGCCGGGTCAGCGGCGGCAGGGCGGCGCGTACGGCAACGCCGTGGAGACGTACTCCTTCCAGCGCTCGGGGGTCATCGCGAACCGGGTGGCCGCGCAGACCACGGCCCGGGCGGCATCGGGGTCGGTCTGCCACAGGCGCAGCGTTCCGTCCTCCCCTCCGGAGATCAGCGTGCCGTCGTGCGGGGTGAACACCAGGGACCGGACGGTGCCCCGGTGTCCGCTCACCGGCGAGCCGTAGGCGGCGGTCCGGGTGGGATCGGCCGTGTCCCACAGGCGGATCTCCCCGATGGAGTTCCCCGCGGCGGCGAGCCGGCCGTCCGTCGAGAACCCGACGCTGTACACCGGCCCGCCGGCACGTGACGGGGCACCGGCGGCCACGGGTGACCGGGGGTCGGAGACGTCCCAGAACCGGACCAGGCTCTCGCCGCTGCCGGTCACGAGCAGGCGGCCGCGCGGGTCGGCGGCGAGTGCCATGACCATCTGCCCGCCGGCCGTGCCGCGTACCGGTACGGGTGCGGTCCCAGGTCCGGTCCTCCACACGCGCAACCTGCCGCTGACGGTGTCGCCCGTGTAGACGTGGCCGCTTGCCGGGGCCGCCGCGACAGCCCTCAGTGGGGGTGTGCGGGCGGCGAGGTGAGCGTTGTGGAGAGCGGCGGGGCGGGACGGGTCGGTGACGGCCCAAGCGCGCACACCGCCGTCGAACCCCCGCTCGTACCCCATTGCGGTGGCGATCAGGGTGTGCCCCTGAGCGTCGAAGACGAGGCCTCCGACCTGGTGGGGCAGCGCACCGGGTGCGTCGCTGACCCTCCGGGGGTGGGCCGGCGCCGCCACGTCCCACAGCCGTACGCGTCCGGCGACCTCACCGGTGGCCAGGACCGGCCGGTCCGAGGGCCCGGGGCGGAAGGACAGCGCGGACACCGTCCCGGGGGACTGCGGCAGGGTGCCGACGCGGGTGGGGCGGCGAGGGTCGGAGACGTCCCAGAGCGACACCCAGGCGCCGGACGCCGCCGCCAGGAGTCTCCCGTCACCGCTCAGCGCGACGGCGGCCACCCAGGCGCCGTGGTCCGTGACGACCAGGGTCCCCGGTATCCGCCACACCTGGATCCGGCCGTCCCCGCTGCCGCTGACCAGGGTCCGTCCGTCGGCATCGAAGGCGAGTTGGGTGAGGGTACTGGTGTGGCCGCGGAGCGTGGGGGCCACGGGGCGGGCGAAGGCGGGGGCCGCCACGTTCCACAGGTTGACGTCTCCGGAGTTCTCCCCGGTGGCGAGGAGGCGCCAGTCCGCGCTGAAGGCGAGGGCGGTCGCCTCGCTGCCGAGGATCAGGTGCTGGACCTGCTTCGGTTCGCCGGGGTCCGACGTGTCCCAGAGGTACACCTTGCGGTCGCTGGCCGCGCTGGCCATCAGGTTCCCTGTGGAGTTGAAGACCACCCGATTGACGATGGTGGTGTGGCCACCAAGGTTCCCTCCCAGTGCGGCCGGACGGGCCGGGTCGCTCACGTCCCACAGGCGCAGCAGGGAACTTCGGGGAGCGGTGCCGCCGCCGACCGCCAGGGTGGCGCCGACGGGGCTGAAGGCGACGGAGCCGACGTGCTGCCCGCGAAGCGACAGCACGGTGCTCACCCGCCGGGGTCGGCGGGGGTCGCCGACGTCCCACAGCTGCACGGTTCCCCGGGTGACCCCGTCGCGCTGGTCCTTCGTCCCCAGCGCCAGTGTGCGCCCGTCCGGGCTGAACGACAGGACGGGGACGGCACCGGCACCGGCCTGCGTCCAGGCGGACAGAGGCACGGGCCGCCGGGGGTCGGAGACGTCCACGAGCCGGAACGTCCCGTCCCCGGAGCCGACGGCCGCGAGGGCGCCCCGCGCGTCGTACGCCGCGGCGACCCGGATCCCCGGGCCCGGGGAGGCGGCGGTCCCCAGCACCTTCGCGGCGGCGTCCGGCTTGACGTCCCACAGCCGTACCCGGTCCGTGCCGGTGAGCAGGGTGCCGTCCTCGCGGAACGCCGTGGAGTGCACGATGCCGTGCGCGCCGGGCAGGGCCATCGGCAGGACGGTCCCCGATGCCCGGATGAGCCGGGTGCGCCCTTCGGGTGTGGGGCGCATCTCGTGGGCGACAAGGTCGAGTTGGGCGGCCAGCGCGGGGTCCGCGTCGCGCCGGCGGTCCGCTTCGGCGGCGACCCGGCTGAAGATGGCGTCGTTGCGCTGTCGGACGGCGAGTTCGCGCTGCTGCGAGGAGAAGACCGCCAGTGCCGAGGCGACGACGGCCAGGACGACGACGGTCACCACCGCGCCCTTCCGGACGAGTCGTGTCCGGCGCTCCTGGCGCCGGGATGCGGCGAGGAAGTCGGCGAGCAGCGGACCGACCTCTTCGGGGCCGGTGTCCTCCGCCCAGGCGGTAGCGGCCTCCAGCCGGCCGCCGGAGTAGAGCAGTCCCGCGTCCTGGCGCCCGCCGCGTTCCCAGGCCACAGCCGTCTCCTCCGCCGCCTGGCGGGTCAGCGCACCGCTGCCCGCCTCGGCGATCCAGCCGCGTAGCCGCGGCCAGGCCCGCAGCAGCGCCTCGTGGGTGATCTCCACGGTGGCCTCGCCGCGCTCCACCCCCTGGGTGAGCAGACGGGCGGCGGTGAACCGCTGGACGAGGTCGGGGAGGCGCTCCGGCCGGGACATCGCCAGGAGCAGGTCGGCGCGCGTACGGCGGCGCCGGCTCACCTCGCCGTTCTCACCGGTGCGGACCAGGGCGAGGAACATCTGCCGCACCACCTGGTGATCGGCGTCGTCCAACCTGGTGAATTCGTCTTCGGCGCTCGCCTGCACCGCTTCGGCGATACCGCCGGTGTCCTGGTAGCTGTCCACCGTGAGGGTGTCGTCGCGGCGCTGCTGCCAGGTGGCCCGCAGGGCGTGCGCGAGCAACGGCAGCCGACTCGTCTCGTACGACTGGCCGTCGACGCGCGTGGTGGCGCGCAGGTCGCGCACGATGACGTCGACCAGGCCCGGGGCGAGCTTCAGGCGGCTCCGCTCGGCCGGCCGGGTCATGGTCCTGCGCACCTCGTCCTCCGTCATCGGGCCGACGATGACCTGGCGGTGCACCAGTCCGTCGGCGAGGAAGGGGTGGGCGGCGCAGTCACCGTAGGCATCCGAGCGCAGCGCGTACACGACCACGGCGGCCGGCTCGTCACCGCCGGTGAGGCCGTGCAGCGCGTCGACGAAGCGGCGGCGGACGGCGGGGTCCGGGCAGAGGGTGAACAGTTCCTCCAGTTGGTCGACGACGAGGAGCAGCCGGGACCGGTGGTCGAGGGTGAGGCGGGCGCGGATCAGCGCGGACAGTGCTTCGCCGCCCTGCGACAGCGCCTCGTGGACGTCCGCCTCCTCCTCGTCCGTGAGTCGGGCGAGTGCCGACACGAGAGCGGCCAGCGGGGCATCGGACGGGGTGAAGAGGAGTTGGGGCCAGGCTTGCGAACCGGGTAAGCGCCCGTGAGCCACCGCGGGGAGCAGGCCGGCCCTCAGCAACGACGACTTGCCCGCCCCCGAAGGGGCGACGACCGCCAGCGGCAGACGGTCGGAGAGGCACTTCTCCAGGCGGTCCACGAGCCGGCCGACCAGCTTCTCGCGGCCGAAGAACCACGCCGAGTCCGTCATCTCGAACGGACGGAGGCCGGGGTAGGGGCACTCGTCGATCGACGAGGGGCCCGTGGTGCGCCCGTACTCCTCGGCAGCCGCGTGGAAATGGTCGTGGTGGACCACGACCACGTCCCCGAACGCCTGGTAGACGGCGCCGTGGCCCGAGGCCCAGGCCTGCAGCGTGACGTCACGCTCCGGACGCTGCGGGCGGCGCGGGCCGTGCGGGTCCGGAGCCGTCACCGGAAGCGTACGTTCAGGGTGTGGCCGGATTGGAAGACCTGGCCCTGGTCCCTGGCCTCGCCCCGCATCTCCACGTGGGTGGACCCGCCGTCGCCGGCCGGCCGGGCGTCGGCGTCGGCGTACTCGTCCCCACCGTTCTCTTCCGGGACCGCGGGCCCGGACGGTTCGGCGACGGCGGCGGCTCGGACGGACTCGGCGGACTCGGCGGACTCGGCGACGAGCCTCTCCAGGGCCTGCGCGGCCGCCGGTTCGACCATGAGCAGATAACGGAACCGCGCCTCCCAGGTGGTGACCAGCTCGGGGTCGGGCGCAGCCGGCCGTTCGTCCGACAGCAGTCGCGCCCGCGTCCGGTCGAGTTCCGCCGCCACCTGCTCGTCCGACGCCGCCGGCCGGTAGCGGCTCCACAGGTGGACGATCCCGGCGCGCGTCCGCTCCCAGGCGTCTGTGGCGACCGCGCTCACCATCGCAGCGGCCGCGGAGGCGGCCAGGGCCGCCAGGTGCTCATCCACGAGATACTCCCCGTCTTCGACTGCGACTGCCCGGACGCCTCAGGCCGGCGACGCCCGCGTCGGTACGACAACCCGACACGCCGTGCAGCCCTCCGGCAGCGGAATCGGACCCGCCCCACCGAACACGCGGTCCTTCCCCACCACGGTTCCCCGGCGGCCCCGTTCCTCCGGTGTTACCCCCTCCCCCGCACCTCACCCGTGGGGGCGCGCGACGGGAGGGCCGGCGGGGTGGCGTCGGCTGGTGGCGTCCGCCACCCGTGCGGCTCGTCCCGCACCGGGGCAGTGGATGCCGTCGGCAGCCGGTGAGCCGAGGATCACGTTCTTGAGGACGGGCGGCGTCCTTGAGCACGAAGAGCGGGTGTGGGTGAGGGAGGAGGCGATCCGGGACATCCGTTCTGAACGGCCGCGCCGGGCCGGCCCGCACGGCACGCGGCGCCGCCCCCGACCCGACCCGTCCGGGGCGGGGCCGGCGGGCGGCGACCGGGGTCACGCGGTGTGCGGGCAGGTGCCCCGGTACTCCGCGATCGACAAGCTCGGCCGCGGCAACGGGCACAGGAACCGCTCGTAGCGGGTGTCGTTGTCGATGAACCGCTTCAGCCAGCTGATGCTGTACTTCGCGATCGTCGTGTTCGACATGTTCGGCGTCAGGTGGTGGGCGTTGTTCAGCTCCAGGTACGCCCGATCCAGCGAGGACGGCAGGCTCTCGTAGAACGGTTCGGAGTGCGAGCGGACCGAGGCGACGGTGTCGCCGTCCGCTCCGACGATCAGGGTGGGCGTCCGGATCTCCGGCCAGTTCTTGTCCAGGTTCCACGCGGTGAGCGGGATGGCGGCCTTGAGCGAGGGCCGGTCCTTGGCCGCCTCCAGCGTGCCGCCGCCGCCCATCGAGTGGCCCATGACCCCGAGCCGCGTGCCGTCCACCCGGCTGCGGACGCTGCTGGTCTTCGTGAGGTAGTCGAGCGCGGCCAGCAACTGGTCGCCGCGGGAGGCCGGCTGGTCCGAGGTGGTGTTGGTGTCGATGGTGAACACCACGAAGCCCTGGGAGGCGAGCCGCGGCCCCAGCCAGGCGATCGAGGACTGGCGCGCGGTGTACCCCGGGGAGATCGCCACGGCGCCGAATGTGCCGTCGTCGGTGCTGGTCGGGTAGTAGATCGTGCCACCGCCGAACCCGGACACGCTGAACCGGGGGACCCTGGTCTCGGAGACGGCGTACGTGCCGCGCGTGGCCGTCACACTGGCCTCGGTGGGGGCCGGACCACGCTCGTAGGGGTTCTCGGCGGCGTTCGCGCCGCCGGTGAGCATGGTCGCCAGGCCGGCCAGCGCCGCCGCGGACGCGAGGGCACCCAGGATCGGGCCGCGGGACCGACGGCGGTGCCGCGCCGGACCGTTTCCCGGGGCGGGTGTGGACGACTGGGGAGTTGCCTGCATGAGCGGTTTCCTCTCGCCTCGTCCCCTGACGGCGGGTGCGCGGGCGGTCCCGGGAGCCGGTCGCCCAACGGCTGTCGACACGTGTCGTCGGCCGTGAACCGTGTCGTCGTGGAGGTCGAGGAGGACGGTGGTACGTGGATCGGGTAGGCGTCCGGGCCCTGTGGGACGGCAGGAGCGTGGGGCACTCCTGATGGGACGCCTGCGGCCGGTCCCCGGGGTCGCCCCGGGACGATCGGCCGGGCCCAGCGTAAGAGCGGGGACACTCCTGCGCATCGGTGGAACCACCAGTCTCACAGGTCACACTCAGCACGCTCACGGCCGCGGCCCGGGCCGCGTGCTTCTGCGCTGTTGAGCCACCCAATTCTCGCCAGGATGTCTTCAAACCGTCTGTTACGCTCCGGAAACGTAAGACAGGAAGCGGCAATGAACATGTACGACCAGACAGCCGACACGGGCGGCGACCGGGCCTCCCAGTTGTTCAAGGCTGCCGAGCGTGCTCGCCACGGCGGGCAGACCCACCGCGCTCTTGCCCTGCTCGTGGCCGCCCGCAGCACGGCCGGTGACAACGCGCCGCTGCGCGCCCGGGCCGAACTGCAGCGGGGCCTGCTCCTGTCGAGCGACGGCCCCGTGGCCGATGCCCACCAGACCCTGCTGCTCGCGGCCGAGTCGCTGGGGTCGCACGATGTGGAGGGCGCGGAGCAGGCCCTCGCGGCGGCGGCGGAAGCAGCCTGGGCCGCCGGCGACCTCACGGCCTACCTCCAGACGCTGGAGCGCCCCGCCGGACGCACCGCGGACGAGACGCCACCGGCCGAACGCCCCGAGGGTTCGGACGCCGCGGCGGCACCGTGGGGCGCCTTCCGGGCGGGCATGCGCCACATCGTGCTGCTCGACTTCGCCCGGGCGGCGCAGGAGTTGGAACCGCTGCTCGCGGCCGCGGCGCGCACACAGCAGCCGGACGCCCTGCTGTACGCGGGCCGCGCGGCGCTGGTGCTGGGCGACATCGCCGCCGCGCGGCGCCTGCTCGGCCGGGCCCTGGCGGCCGCCGGCGCCCAGGGCGTGTCCGGGCCGACCGCCCGCATCCTGGAGTTCCTGGCCTACGCCGAACTGCGCGCCGGCTTCCACCACCAGGCCCGTGCCCACGCCGAGGAAGGTCTGCGTGCCGCCCGCCGACTCGGTCAGCGCAACATCGGCGCCCAACACCACGCCCTGCTGGCACTGGTCTTCTCCCTGGTGGGCGCCGACTCCGCCACCGAACACCACGCCAAGGCCGCCCTGTCGGTCGCCCGGCCGCATGGGCTGCTCCAGGTGAGCACCATGGCGGAGTGGGCCCGCGCCCGTGCCGACCTGGGCCACGGCCGGGCCGAACAGGCCGCGACCCGTCTCGCGCCGCTGCTCCGACCGGGCCCCCGGCGCGGGCACTTCGGCCTGTGGATGCTCGCGGTGCCGTGCCTCGTGGAGGCGACGGTCCTGGCCGGACTGGACGAGGACGTCACCGACATGGTCGACCTGTACGCCGAGTGGGCCGCCCTGGGCGCCGATCCACAGGCCACGGCCCAACTGACCCGTCTCCGAGCCCTGACGGCCCGGGAAGAGGACTGCGACACTCTGTACCAGCGGGCTCTGGCGGAGCACGAGGCCGCCGACGGCCAGTTCGAGCACGCCCGCACGCTCCTGTCCTACGGCATGTGGCTGCGCCGCCGACGCAGACCCCTGGAGGCCCGGCGGCAACTGCGGGCCGCCCTGGTGGGCTTCGAGCGCTGCGGCGCCCTGCTGTGGGAGAAGCGAACACGGTCCGAGCTGCGGGCCGCCGGGGACAGCGCAGCCGGCGACGACGTCAGCGCTCTCGGGCGGCTGACTCCGCAACAACAGCGCGTGGCGGGCCTGGTGGCGTCGGGCGCCACGAACCGCGAAGTGGCCGCGCGACTGTCGCTCAGCCCTCGCACCGTGGACCACCACCTGCGCAACATCTTCAGCCAGCTGGGCGTCCGCTCACGGGTCGAGCTGGCACTGCTGATGAACGGCGACCGAACAGAACGGAGGGGCGGCGGGGGCGAGAACGCCTGACCGGGGCGGGAGCCGGGACGTCCGACCGGCAGGCGACAACACCTCATGGAACATGATCGCCGCAGATGGGGCCGCGCGGTCGGATGTTTCATGGGCTACCGCCCATGCAACACCCTCGCTGTTCGCGTTGTCGTCCCTTCGAGTCAGCGGAGGTCCTCGCCACCGACTCGCGCCTGTGGCCTGCCTGGCGGCTGGTGTGTGGCACGTTTCGCTCGTCTTGCGGTCCCACCCCGACTACGCCGGACAGGCGCGCGAGGAGCCCTTGCGGGCCGCGACGATGGCCGCAGGCGCGGCCACAGAGGCGAGGACGCCGCACAGAACGGCGAGGATCGGGTAGCTGGCGAAGGCGACGACGATGCCGGAGGCCAGGCCGCCGACGGCGCCCGCGATGGCGATGGCGACGTCGACCAGTCCCTGGACCTTGGCGCGGGTGGCCAGGGGCGTGCTGTCGGTGACGATCGCGGTGCCGGTGACCAGGCCGAAGCTCCAGCCGACGCCGAGCAGGACGAGGGCGAGGGCGATCAGGGGGAAGGAGTGGTCGGGCGCGAGGGCGGCGACTGCTCCCGCCGCGCACAGCGTGCCGGCCGTCACCACGCTCATCACCGTGGCGCCGAATCGGTCGACGAGGCGGCCGGCCAGGGGTGACGGCAGATACATGGAGCCCGTGTGCAAGGCGATGACCAGGCCGGACGCGGTGGTGCCGAAGCCGTGGGCGTGCATATGGACGGGGGTCATGGTCATCACGGCGACCATGACGAGCTGACTGAGGACCAGGACGACGACACCGACGAGCAGTCCGGGCCCGGGCCGGGAGGGGGAATCCGCCGGTGCGCTCTCGGCAGGAGGCGCGGGCAGGGTGCGGGCGAGCAGCAGCGGGTCAGGCCGCAGCCATACGAGGAGGGTGAGCCCAGCCAGCGTGAACGCGACCGTGGAGAGGAGGAACAGGCCGGCCGGCTCGGGCAGTCGGAGGGCGGTCGCGAGGTGCCCGGCGGGGGTGACGAGCAACGGTCCGGTGATGCCGCCGACGGTGGTGGCGACGATGACGGTGGAGGTGGCGCGGGCGCGCTGACGGGGTGCGGCGAGGTCGGCTCCCGCGTATCGGGCCTGGAGGTTGGACGTGGTGCCGGCGCCGTACAGGAACAGGGAGACGAACAGCAGGGCTGGGCTGCCGAGCGCGGCCGCGACGACGACACCGGCACCGCCGAGGGCGCCGGTGAGATACCCGGCGGCCAGTCCGGGGCGGCGGCCGAGGTACTGGGAGACGCGTCCGATGACGACGGCGGCGACGGCGGAGCCCGCGGTGAGCAGGGCGATGGGCAGTCCGGACAGCGAGGTGTCGTGGAGCATCTGCCCGGCCAGCAGCCCGGCGACGGTGACCCCGGCGGCGAGGCCGACACCGCTGAGGACCTGGGAGACGAGCAGCACGGTCAGGGTGCGCTTCTGCACCGCGGACATGGCGGGGGCGGGAGCGGTGACGGGCGGGGTGCGGGTGGGGGTGAGGGGCTGGTGGGCCATGTGTACGTACCTTCGGGACGCCGGGAGGCCGGGGGGCTACCGAGCGAGACGGTCGGTGGTCGTCAGGCGGCGGTCAGGGGTGCGCGGGACGGGAGAGCGCGGGCGAACTGGTCCGCGGTGCGGGCAAGTTGCCGTTCGACGTCGTCGTCGAGGATCACCGCGCCGTCCGGGGCGGTCGTGATGTGCCGGTCCAGGACGAACCGGCCCTGACAGACCTGGGCGCCGAGCGCGGTGAGGACCGGGCGCAGGGCGTAGTCGAGGGCGAGGACGTGGGCCGAGCTGCCGCCGGTGGCCAGGGGAAGCACCGGTTTCCCGGCGAACGCGTGCTGAGGCAGCAGGTCGAGGAAGGTCTTGAGCAGGCCGGAGTAGACGGCCTGGTAGATGGGGGTGGCCACGACGAGGGCGTCGGCCTCGGCCACCAGGCTCACGGCGCGGGCGAGCGACGCGTCGTGCGTGTCCGCGGCGAGCAGCGGTGCCGCGGGCAGTTCACGCAGGGCGAGCAGGTGGGTCCGGTGACCGCGGGCCCGCAGGCCCGCTGCGGTGTGCTCGGCGAGCAGGGCGGTACGGGAGGTACGGGACGGGCTGCCGGACAGGGCGAGGACGGTGGCCACGGGAACTCCTCGAAAACTCCCGGACAGGGAATCAGGGGACTTGGCGGTGAGGGGTGCGGGCGTTGGTGGGCGGCAGGCCCGCCCGTCCCGTGTCAGAGCGGGCTGTCGGGCATGCCGTAGGCGTCGGCGATCAGCTCGGTGGAGCGCAGCCGGGCCCGGACGGAGTGGCCGACGCTGCCGATCATGAGCTCGTCGGCGCCGGAGTCCCGCTGGACCTGGTTCAGGTGTCCGGTGACCTGCTCGGGGGTGCCGTGCGGGACGTGGTCCAGCCAGCTGTCGACGGCCTGGCGTTCCTGGGCGTCGTAGGTGTAGGCGTCCACTTCCTCGGGGGACGGCAGCAGATAGGACTTGCGCTGGAACATGCGGAGCATGGCGTGCGCGAGGGTGCCGGCCTGGCGGCGGGCCTCACGCTCGTCGTCGGATGCCGCGACGGTGAAGCTGACCAGCGCGTACGGCTCGGCCAGGGCCTCGGACGGAGTGAACCGCTCGCGGTACAGGCGCAGGGCGGCCACCACGTCGCGCGGGTTGAAGTGCGCGGCGAAGGCGAACGGCAGACCGAGCCGGGCGGCGAGCTGCGCCGAGTAACCGGACGAACCGAGCAGCCACACCGGCAGGCGGCCGGTGGGCGGGGCGACGCCGTTGAGCCGGTCCTGGGCGGGTCCCGGCACGGCGTACAGGCGGTCGGCGTAGGGGTGCCCGGCCGGGAAGTCGTCGCCGAGGAAGTGCAGCAGCTCGGCCACCTGCTGGGGGAAGTCCTCGGCGCCGCTCGCGCCGCGGCGCAGCGCGGCGGCAGTGGCGTGATCGGTGCCCGGGGCGCGGCCCAGGCCCAGGTCGATGCGGCCGGGGGCGAGGGCCTCCAGCATGCCGAACTGTTCCGCGACGACCAGCGGCGGATGGTTGGGCAGCATGATCCCGCCCGCGCCGAGCCGCAGCCTGCTGGTCTCCGCGGTGAGCCGGGACAGCAGGACGGGCGGGCTGGAGGTGGAGACGCCGGGCATGGCGTGGTGCTCGTTCGTCCAGTAGCGGGTGAAGCCGCGCCGGTCGGCGAGCCGGGCGAGTTCGATGCTGCCGGCCAACGCCTCCGCGGCGGTCTGGCCGGTGCCGGTCATGGCGGAGTCCAGTACGGACAGGGCGGCGGGGGCGGAGCCGTGGCGGGTGCCGCGGATCGGGTCGGTCACGGTGGTGCGGTCCTTGGGTGGTGTGGGAGGTGAGGGAGGGGCCGGACGCCGGCCGACAGCCGCGGCGGGTCCGCGTCGGCCGGCGCCCGTCCGTGTCCGGCGTGTGGGCCCGACGTGCGTGGGTCAGCCTCGGACGCCGAAGTCGACGCGGTCGGCGAGACCGGCGGCGGCGAAGGCGGCGACGAGCTCGTCGCGGCCCTCGGTGAAGTGGGCCCAGCTGTCGTAGTGGACGGGGACCACGCGGCCGGCATCGAGGATCTTCGCGGCCTGGGCGGCCTGGGCGCTGTCCAGGACGATCAGCCCGCCGTCGAAGACGTCAGGGAAGCGGGGTGCTCCGGCGAAGAGGAGGGCCGTGTCCACCGGGGCGAAGCGCTCGGCGATCTCCTTGACCGCGTCGAGGGACGCGTTGTCGCCGCTGACGTAGACGGTGGGCAGATCCTCGCCGGTCAGGACGAAGCCGACGACCTCGCCGCAGATCGGCTCGACCTCCTCGCGTTGGCCGGGGCCGTGGATGGCGGGCACGCCGGTCACGGTGACCGTGCCGGGCACGCCGTCCCGGCGATCGAGCTCGATCGACTGCCAGTCGGCGAGACCGGTGGCCGCCTGCCCGAGACGCTCCCCACCGCCGGGGGTGGTGAGCGTCAGAGGGACGTCGGCGAGCAGGGCCCGGCCGGAGGTGTCGAGGTTGTCGGCGTGCTCGTCGTGCGAGAGCAGGACCACGTCGACCCGGCCGAGATCGGCCGGGCTGCCGGCAGCCGCCGCCGTCTTGGTCAGCACGACGGCCGGTGCCTGGTGGTCGCCCGGGCCGTCGAAGGTCGGGTCGGTGAGAAAGCGCAGGCCGCCGTACTCGAAGAGGGCAGTCGGGCCGCCGAAGACGCGGACGGGGAACGGGGCGGTCTGCGGGGTCGGGGAAGACACGAAAAGAGTTCCTCACGGATAGATTGCACGTTAACCGTGACTCGACTGTAGGCATGTCTCACGGTTGGATGCAACCCGTACCATGAGAAGCATGGAAGAGTTCGTGACGGAAGAAGCCGCCCTGCCGTCGGCACCGGGCGAGGATGAGCACCCCGCCCTGGCCTTGGCCAACAGCGCCGTCGCGCTGCCCGGCGGGCACACGGCCGACCTCCTGGGCACCCCGGCGCGGGCCGAGCAGTGGCTGGCGCGGCGCGATCTCGCCCCGGCCGGCGCCGGCCTGGCGGAGGTGTGCGCGACGCAGCTGCGCTCGTTGCGCGAACAGGTCAGATCGCTACTGGCCTCCCGTGTCGCCGGGCAGCCCGCCCTGCCCGCCGCCGTCACGGCGATCAACGCCGCGATGACCCGCGTCCCGACCGCATCCCTGCTGCTCTGGGACGAGAAGAGGGGCCCCTACCGCGCCACACCCCACCCCACCACCGCGATCGTCGAGCACGCCCTGGCGGTCATCGCCACCGACGCCGCCGACCTGCTCACCGCCCCCGACGCCGCCCGCCTGACCGCCTGCGCCTCCCCTCCCTGCAACCGCTTCCTGCTCAAGCACGGCCGCCGCCAGTGGTGCTCCACCCGCTGCGGCGACCGCGCCCGCGCCGCCCGCGCCTACGCCCGGCGCACCGCGATGGAGTGACGACGCCACACCGCCGGCCCGACAGGACACGACAGCACCAGGCCCCCGGCGCAGCCGGGCCGCGCGGGCCACCACCTGACGTACACCTGGCCCGGCGGCCCGGACCGGGTCACGGCCACGGCCACGGCCACGGCCACGGCCACGGCCACGGCGAGGATCCGAGCCTCTGCCGCAGGGAGCCGTTGTCGTCGTGGTGGACGACCCCTTCGAAGCGCAACCGCAGCCCGTGCTTGTCCAGCAGCTCGGCCACGATCGCGTCGAGCTGTTCGCGGTGCTCCTTCGTCGGCGCCTGGAGGTGTGCGCCGCACCCGAGACCGACCAGGGGGAGAGCATGGAGAACACCGACCCGCAGCCCGCCGACAGCGACGACCAGGACCAGGACGACCGCGCGCTGAAGAAGGCCGTCGATGAGGAGGTCGATGTGCACGGCCGGTGCGCTGCGGCAGAGGCCCAGAAACTCACCAGGCGGGCCGGCCCCCTTCGTGCGCACGGCGTGCCGCTGCCGACGGTGGAGCAGTCCGCCGCGATGGACCTGGCGACCGTCGGCGAAGAGGTCGCGGCGCGGTGGCGGGACGACCGCAACCTGGGGGCGGGACCTGGCGGCCGGCGGCGAGCTCACCGCAGACGAAGTCCTCGATGAGGCGGTCGACTCCGCAGCGCTGACCGGGCTGCTGGCGTTGCAGGAGGCGCGCACCACATCCGATCCGAGCACGGTAGCGGAGTACGGCTCGAGCGCCGTCCCCCGCATGGCGCTCGCGGTCCCCCTCTTCGACTGCTGTCCGGCCGACTCGGGGGAGGCTGGGGCCCGGCACGGGCGGTGGACGCCGGAGGCAGGGCGGAGGGCAAGCGCGGCCGGTCCGCCTGGGCCGGGCGGGCCCGGAGACGGGTAGCCGTCGGCGGATGGAGGAACGGCGGACCGCGGGGAATCCGGCGATCGGCGCCGGGGCCGCGACGTTGGCGGCCAGGCAGCGGCCGGGCGGCGACCGGTCGCGGCGGGGCGCGGCGGGGCGCGTGCGCAGTGCATGGCGCGGCGACGGGCAGCCCCGCGGCGGCACGGCGCCGCGGTGGCGGCACGGCGCCTCGGACGGCAGGCGGGTCGGGTGCGGAGGGGCCGACGGCGGCTGCGGCCCGGAGGCGGCCAGGGGCGGACGCGGGAGGCCACCCGAGGGGGCCGGTGTCTTTCGCCGCCTCGTCCTCCCCGCAACCTCACGGTCATGGTGTTCGTCGGCGCACCGCTGTCAGCGGGGTGGGTGGTCGGTGCTGGGGCAGGTGGCTCCTGATCGGGGGAGGCGCAGGGTGGTCAGGTAGCGCTCGACGGCGGTCCGGACGCACGGGCTGCCCAGACGGAGGTGGACGGAGTGTCCGGCGCCTTCGTAGGTGAGCAGGCGGGCGCCGGGGAGCTGCGTCGTGGTGGAGCGGGCCTGGGTGAGGGGGGTGGAGACGTCGTAGCGGGCGTTGACGACCAGGGCGGGTGGAGCGCCTGCTGCCCGCAGGGGTTGCTGCGGGTAGGTGACGGGGGCAGGCCATCCGGCGCAGCGTGCGGCGCGTTCCAGGTGCATGCGGTTGCCGAAGACGCTGGGGGCGGCCTTCTTGCTGATGGCCCACATCCGGGCGGCCTGCCGGTGCGTGTCATTCCCGGTGTGCCAGTCGGCGCACAGCAGGGCGGTCTCCGCCTCCTCCGTGGCGGGCCCGGGGTCGCCGGGCAAGGCGGGCCAGGCCGGTCGGGTACGCGGCGGAGTGTGCAGGACGGTGTAGTCGTCCCATTCCTCGAACATCGCCGGCCATGAGGATTCGGAGGACTGCTGCAAGGAGAGGTTGCCCCATAGCAGCGCGTCGACGGACACGGGGCGTCCCTCGGCGTCGGCGAGTCGGTTCTCCTCCGCCGCGGTGAACAGCCGGCGGATCCCGGCGCTGATGGCACGGGGGCTGTGTCCGTGCTGTGCGCAGCTGGTGCTCGTCGCGCACCACTGGGCGGCGGCCTGGAAGGTCTCCTCCATCGCCGCGGCGGTGTCGCGGGTGAACGCGGCGGCGTCGAGGCTGTGGTCGAGGGTGCTGTCGAGCACCAGCGCCCGCAGTCGAGTCGGGTGGTACTGCGCGTAAGCCCCGCCGATCACCGTGCCGTAGGAGATGCCGAGGAAGCTGATGCGCGGTTCACCGAGGAAGGCGCGCACGGCGTCCACGTCCCGGGCCATGGCACGTGAGTCGACGTGGCCGAAGAGCCCGCCGCTGTGAGTGCGGCAGCTCGCGGCGAGCGCGCGGTTGTACGCCACACGGGTGCGGTGGGCGCGCTGGTCGACCAGTACCACCGGCATCTGATCGGCCATGGCGACCAGACGCGCACCACACTTGACGTGGACGTTGCGCGTGTTGAGGGCCACCAGGTCGAAGTGGTCGCGCAGGCGCTCCAGGGGACCGTCGTCCTCGTCCAGCAGTTCACCGACATCGTGCTCGCCGGGGCCGCCGTAGTTCACCACCAGCGTTCCCAGCCGCTGGGCCGGCCGCTTTGCGGGCTTGCGTGCGACGTCGAGGCGGATCGAGGGGCCGTCGGGTCTGCTCCAGTCCACCGGTACCCGCACCGTGGCGCACTGCGCCGTCCGCTTCGCGGGGCACGGTCGCCAGGCGTCTCCGTTCCCCGTGCCGAGCGCCGGTACGGTCCCCGCCGCCAGGCCGGCGCAGGCGAGCACAGCGGCAAGCAACCCTCTTTTTCGTGACACGTCACTCTCCCTGTTCGCGGTGATGTTGCGAACCTAGGGACGAAGCTCCGACGCCCTCGATGCGACACGGCGGCGACCCATATCTCATACGAGATGAGGGTGACTGCGAGCCACCGCCCATCGTCGGGTGTGATCGTGCAGAGTGGCCACGCAGCAGTCGGACGCGAGGACTGACGGGCGACACCTGCGCATCCCGTTCGCCAACCGCCTCCGCCACGTCGTCATCCAAGCCCACTGGATCACCGGATCACCTAATCACCTAATCACCGGCCGACGGAACCGGCGCACTTCGTCTGCTGCTGCGGCGGCGGCCCCGGAACGGAGAGGAGGGGGGGTGAGCGGCGCGCTGCACGGCCTGTGGCTTGTGCGGCTCGTCGTGGGTGATGAACCGGGCATGGCGCCAGGTATCGAAACGTACCCACTGGGGAGTGGCCGCGTCAGTCGCGTCGCTGCCAGGACCGTGGTGAGTGCACCGCTGGTCCTTTCACCGCTGGTACTCCACGACATCCAGGGAGTTCAGGGAGCAGCCCCACATCTTCTGCCCGGCCCACAGGGTCATCGGCACATGGGCCGAGGAGAACCCCTTGCTCCGCGGACTCGCCCGGCTGCACGCATCCGTCGATCAGCTGGCGTGTCGCGGTCAGGCAGGGGGGCGCCGCCTGGTGCCGCCGCCGCTGCCGTTCAGCGGGATCAGCGTCTCCAGATGAGCGCCTTTGACCCACGAGCCCAGCAGGTCGCGGTGCAGGGCCACGACGTCCTGGCGCAGTGCCAAGCCCAGCGCGGCCTTCGTGAACGTGCGGCAGGTGGTGACGAACAAGGCGACGTCCGCACCGTGCTCGAGACGGGCGGTACCGACGAACTTCTGCATGTCCTGCGAGGAGACGCTCCGGTGCGGCGCGTACTTCTTGCACTGGACGACCAGCTTGCGGCCGTCGGCCAGGTAGCCGACGACGTCCGCGCCCAGGTCGCCGCTCCTGCCGCTGACGACGACCTTCGTGCAGCCGTCCCGCCGGCACAGCTCCGCGATGTACGTCTCGAACTCCTGCCACGACAGGGCGTCGACCTCGGCCATGGACAACTCGCGCGCCCGGGCCTCCTCCTGGGCCCGCCATGCGCGGTCCCGGCCGACCGCACGGCGGTGCGCCCGCAGCAACGCCCAGCCGGCCCCGCCCAACACGGCTGCGGCGGCTACGGCCAGCAGGACGGGCCACACCATCGACCAGTTCGCGACGACCCACACCACTGCGGCCAGCGCCGCCACCACAGCCAGCCCTGCAGTTGCCTGCGGGTCCGCTTCTTCAAGCGCCGGCGCCGTCGACGTACCGCCATCGCTCCCCCGCTCCCCGGTCCCGTGATCCGCAGCGTGCGCGCGGACGGGCGCCGTCCGACCAGTTGCGCGTGCGGTGGGTCATCGGCCGGCCTGGGTGACGCTGCTCGCAAACTGCCCCAGGATGTTCACAATTCCCTGGCCGACCGGGGTGGGAGCGAGCAGAACGCCCAGCGCCAGGATGATGACGGCAGTGGTCCTCTCCTCGTTCCGACTGCGGGCCTGCGTACGACGCCGCAGCCGGAAGAAGACGATGACTGCGAGCAGCACGGACACGTTGATGGTCAGCAACCGCCCAGACCTCCCCAACCGATCGGCCGCCACAGGCGCGGGCGGCAGCCCGCCACCCCCGCGTTCTTGTGTAGCGAGGCGTGACTGATGTCGGAGGCGGGTTGCCGACGAATGGCACAAAGCCATCGGACCTGGCCGAATACCGCGCCGATCAGCTTGACCCTCAAGGCACCCGGGTGCTCAGGCGGGCCTCTGACGCCCTCATGGACGGCTGCCGGAACCGGCTCCGTCGACCGTGTACCGATCGGCAGCCGGTGGTGTTCAGCCTCGGTTGCGGGCTGGGCGCAGACATGCTCCTGCCGTACGAGACGTCGTTGCGTGCCGTCCACGACGAGCACGGTGTCCTTGGACGAAGCGCTTGTGGAGCCGGAGAGCGAGCGATGGCCCGAGGTGGTCGATGATGCGGTCCACCGCGGACTTCCCTGCCCCGAACCGCGGGGCGCGTGCCGCATCGTGAGACGCGCTCCCCAGTAAGCCGCGACCAGAAGGGCCAAGCTTCCGGCATACCCCCCCCGTGACGACTGTGATACGACCCGTCCGACCCCGCCACCGTGCTTACGGCGGCAAGCACTTCCGAGGGCCACCCAGCCCGACACGGGCTGCCTCCCGGTTCGAGGGACGCCGGCAAGGTAGCCAGCGGCGTGTGCTCCCTTCGTGCCTGGGGTCACGGACAGGAACACCCAAGCTGGTCCGGTGGAGGCGTGAGGAGTCCCCCCTCAGCATCACCGCCCTACCGGCCCGTGCATTGGGACGCGTCGCGATCGCACGTGCGGCCACGTACACAGGTGTGTCCGTTAGGGCACTCCCTGGACCGGGGCCAGACCCGCACGGCGATGACCTGCCCGAAGAGCCACACTTTGCGCGCCGGGCAAGCTTTCAGCGACCACGACCGCCCTCACCGACTACTGCGACGGCCGGTGACCGGATCCCACTCCCCCCGGTTCCACCTTGCCGGGCGACGGACGGAGAGGCGGCCGCGGCAATATACGGTCCGCAGCGGGTAGGCAGCGCGGCGGACGGTGGGGCGGCGGACGGCCGCACCACGAGCGTCCTGCGACGAACATGAGGGGCCCGGGGCGCGGGGGTGGGTGACTGGGGTCGGTGGCCGGGGAGTGGCACCCACTGAACGGGCTCGATGCAGTGGAGTGAGGCCCCTGGAGGGCGGCATATGTCCCCTCGACACGGCCGTGGACACGTGGACATGCGATGGGTGTGCATCGGAGTGGAGAAATAGCGTCGTCCCCGACGATGCCATGAACTGCCAGTCCGTCACGGTGCGCATCGCGTGCAGGCGGACCGCACCACATCATGGCCGCGCATCGGGTGCGCAGGGTGGACGTCATCGCGCGCGGGATGCGGGCTGTGCGGGGGGCCGGGATGGTGAAGCGCTTCGCGAGTGGTGCGATGCGCGGTGTGATCGCCCCACTGGCGACCGCGCCGCCCGTGAGAGGCACGATCGTGCCCCGAGCGGTGGGGCGCAGATCTTCCACGGGACGACCGGCGTCGTTTCCCTGCCCGCTTCCGGGGAGTGGTGGTCCTCGTGGCGCCCACACGGTCGCGCTCCAAGAGGTGTTCGACCCGTGGGTATCGGCCACGCACCGTATTCGGCGGACCGCGCAGGTGTTCAACTGAGTTCCTCGTCAGTCCCGCGGGCAACAGGCAGTCTGCCCATGCACCTCCACCACCGCCTGTACTGATCACCCCCACCCGGAAGGGACCCCGACACCGATCAGGCATCCGGGCTTCGAACGGACACGCCTGGCTCCGACGAAGGAGCGGTGGCGCCGCCCGGTACGCCTGCCTGCCCTGCCCATTCGACTCGACCTCGGCCGGCACACGATGTCCCGGGTCGGATCACGATCGACGGAAACGGACCGTATGACCACGCAACAGACCATCTCGCTTCTCGTCGGCCTCGCCGCCATGGTGCTCCTGGCGCGGCTGCTCGGCGCGCTGGCCCGCCGCCTGGGCCAGCCCGCGGTGATCGGCGAGGTTCTCGCCGGCATCGCACTGGGGCCGACCCTCTTCCACGGGGCGATCTCGGACGCACTCTTACCCACCGACATACGGCCTCTGCTCGGCGCACTCGCCGCGGTGGGGGTGGCCGTCTTCATGTTCATCGTCGGACTGGAGTGGGACGCGGCCCTGATCCGCGGAAGCGGAGCCATCGCCCCCAGCGTCTCGCTCAGCTCCATCCTGCTGCCCTTCGGGCTCGGCGCCGCCCTGGCCCTCTACCTCATGGAGGACCACGGCACCGGCAACAAGACGGCGTTCATGCTCTTCATGGGTATCGCCATGTCGATCACCGCTTTCCCGGTACTGGCCAGGATCCTGACCGACAGGGGCATGGCCCGTACACCCCTGGGCGTGGTCGCCCTGGCCTGCGCCTCCATCGACGACGTCCTCGCTTGGTTCCTGCTCGCCGCCGTGGTCGCCGTCAGCGGCTCGGCGGGCCCTGACGAGTGGCGGATCCTTCTGGCTGTCCCGTACCTGTTGGCCATGCTGTTCCTGCTGCGCCCCGCACTGCGCCGGATCGCGGACCGCCGCGGGTCGCTCCGGCTCACCCCGACCACCTTCGCCTGCATCCTCGCCGGCCTGCTGCTCTCCGCAGCCACCACCGAGTGGCTGGGCCTGCACTACATCTTCGGCGCGTTCCTCTTCGGCGTCGTCCTCCCCCGTAACGGCACGGAGCAGCTGCGCCGCGATGTGCACGATCGTCTCGGACAGATGAGCGGTACGTTGCTCCTGCCGGTGTTCTTCCTGGTCGCCGGCTTGAAGGTGGACCTCTCCGGGCTCGACGCCAGTGGGCTCGGGGACCTCGGGCTCATCCTGCTGGTGGCCGTGGGCGGCAAGTTCATCGGCGCGTTCGCCGCCGCCCGCCTGAACCGGATGCCGGTGCGCCAGTCAGCGGCACTGGCCACCTTGATGAACACCCGCGGCCTCACCGAACTCATCGTCCTCAACGTGGGCCTCCAACTCGGTTTCCTCAACCAGGAGTTGTACTCGCTCATGGTCGTCATGGCCGTGGTGACGACCGCGATGGCAGGTCCCCTGCTGACCTGGCTGCTGGGACGCCCCACCGACGCAGACCGCACCGACGCCGAGCCCCTCACGCCCGTCGAGGACTCCGGAGGCACCCACTCCCCCGAACACGCGAAGGGACACGCCCTATAGGAAACGGACCGCGCGGGGCGCCCTCACGTGTCCGACCGTCGTCGGCCGCAGCGGCAGCGCCTCGCCCGGAAGGGCCCCGCAGCCTCATCTCCAGCGCCCGCCTACCGCGTTGCCGACCCGGCCCGTCTCCGCCACCACGTCAGGAAGGGCGACCTGCTGGTCGGCCGCTCGGCGGCGTCAAGGCCGAGCCGGGCGACCACGGCTTCGGGCGGAGTCGGTGCCGGCCAGGAAGTCGGCGAAGGATGGTCGCTCCGGCCCTGGAGCCGGCGAAAGGGCCCCACCGGCGGGCCCTCAGTGTTCGTCACGTAGAGCGCGCCTGCGGTCGTGCAACACCAGCAGGATGGTCATCCCCATCACCGCTCCCAGGACGATGCCGGCCTCGCTGGTCAGTACCTGCGCCAGCGGGTACTCAGGAGAGGGCTGCGCGTCGGCGCGCGTGGAGGACAAGCTGTTGTAGGTGGCTTGGAGAAGAGCGTTCCCGATGAGATCCACGCCGCGGCCATGGGGAGCAGGAACCTCCGCGACCCGCGGCGGGTGGTCAGCACAAGCAGGCCCCACGCCCCCGCGAGGGCCCACGCGCCGGTGCTGAAAGACAGAAGGTGCCACCACATGTCACGTTCGTCGCGCAGGGCAGGGTCGATGCCGAGGGTGCCACCAGTCGCCCAGTACAGCTTGGTGACACCGAGAAGGATGCTGCCGGCGGCGACCAGCCCGGCGAGGCTGATCTGCAACTGCCGGGTGCTTCCCGGCCGCTCGGCGTAGTCGGTCGGGCCGCCAAGCGCCTCGGGCCACCGCGCCTTGGCGTACCCCGCCAGACCGAGCGGCAGACCGATGCCGATCCCGACGAGGGAGACCATGACGAGCATCTGTTCGTAGGCCCAGAGGTCGCCCGCGCCGGCCTGCTCGTCCCGGGCCATGGCGGCTGGGCCGAGCACCGGCGCCAGGAAGACCACGGGAACGAGCAGGCCGGTGCCCACCCATACGGGCAGGGCCACCAGCCATGCGGGCAGCCGCTCACCCCACGGCCTGCCGAACGCCATTGCCGACAAGACGGCCACCGCGGCGAGTAGCGCGGTGGCCGCGTTGATCGCGCGCCAACTGTTTTCACCCATCCGCTCGTGCGGAAGGAAGAGACCGAAGGTCCAGAAGATCTTGATCAGCAGGTACGGAGTGACCGCGACGACGACACCGTAGCCGCTGATGCGGCGCACTCTCAGCAGTGGTGACATGGCCGGCTCCTCAGCCGGAGCTTCGCCGCACGAGCCGGGGCGCATTGCATCGGTGTTCATGAGGTCCAACCTCCCGGCGATGCGGCCGGTTCGGATCCTCCCGCCGAACCATTCCGCTCCCTCTCACGGGGGAGGCACACGAGGAGGAGTCGTCCAGCGCTGTGACGGTGCGGGGCGCTCACGTGGACACCCCGCCCCCGCCCCCGGGAGCCCCCGAACCCGTCGATGTCCCGGCCGGCGCGGCCGGGCGGACGAGCGCATCGTCGGTGAGGCGGAGCCGGGTGCGCAGCGCGGTGTGGCCCGCATCGGTCACGGTGACCATCCGGGTCGTGCTCCGGCGCACCAGCCACGATGATTCCAGCGCGTGCCGGAAGAGCGCCGCGCCCACGGCGCCGGCCAGGTGCGGGCGCTGTTCCGTCCAGTCCAGACACGTACGGACATGAGGTCGCCAGGAGGCGTTCGGGCCGTCGTCGGCGATGCCGAGATCGCGCAGCCAGTCCCGGCCCGCGGTGGTGAGGGCCGGCCCGTAGTCCCAGGCCAGCAGACCGCGTTCCGTCGTCGCGTCGGTGATCGCCACAGCCGGCGCGCCCCCGAGATGGTCGTAACAGACGCGGGCCTGTGCCAGGGCGCGGCGACGGTTGGCGTCGGTCAGCGAGCGCACCGGGGCCGGCCGCGACCGGGCCCGGGCGGCCAGGTTCTCGATCATCTCGGCGGTGTCCGCGGTCGCCAGCCGCAGCAACCGATTCCGCCCCTGTCGCTCCTCGGCCAGGATGCCGCCCCGTACCAGCCGATCCAGGTGCGCGCTGGCGGTGGACCGTGCGACGCCCGCGGTACGTGCCAGCTCCGACGCGGTCCAGGCACGGCCGTCAAGCAACGCCAGACAGAACGCCGCGCGGGTACGGTCCGCCAAGAGCCCCGCGAACTCGGCGAGGTCGGGGCCGTCTGCGTAGGTTCCGTCGAAGCTGGTCACCCCTACAGTCTCGTCCGGCGACAGTTCGGCCGTCGACGAAGGGTCCGGATCCTAGGGTTGCCGTCCATGACGACAGCGACACGCACGCCCTCGCACATCGCGATAGCCCCGAGCATCCTCTACTTCGGTACCCCCGTCGCCCTGCTGACCACGGAGAACGAGGACGGCTCGGCCAACGTGGCCCCGGTCTCCTCCGTCTGGGCGCTCGGGCAGACCGTGGTGCTCGGCCTCGGTGCCGACAGCCGGACCGCAGCCAACCTGGCCACCCGGCCGGAACTCGTGATCAACCTGCCCTCTCCCGACCTGTGGGGCGCGGTGGAGCGGCTCGCCCCGCTCACCGGAGCGTCCCCTGTGCCCGCCGCCAAGCGGGCACGGGGTTACCGCTACGAGCCTGACAAGTTCACCGCGGCCGGCCTTACGCCCGCGCCGTCCGAGACGGTACGGGCTCCGCGCGTCGCCGAGTGCCCGCTCCAGCTCGAGGCGCGGGTCCGGCGCAGCTCACCGGACTCGCAGGGTCACTTCCTGATCGTGGAGTGTGCGGTGGCACGCGTCCACGCCGACCGGCGCATCGTCGTGCCCGGCACCCAGCACATCGACCCCACCCTCTGGAGCCCGCTCATCTTCAACTTCCGCCACTACCACGGCCTCGCCCCCGAACTGGGCCACTGCTTCACCTCGCAGACACCCACCGGGCGATGAGGAGGCGGGTACGACTCGAACCGCCCGTACGTCGAACCAACCCGTACACGCTGACCGGCAGGTTTCACCGGGAGCGTCCCCGGGCTGTCCTGTCAGGCGACCCGGTGCCTCAGGCAAGCCCATCAACGCCTGTCGTCCACGGAACGCGATGCCTCCCTCTGGGGCCCGCAGGCCTGACAACGCCCGTCCCTGTGTGTGGCAC
Organism: Streptomyces changanensis; assembly: GCF_024600715.1. Lineage (NCBI taxonomy): Bacteria > Bacillati > Actinomycetota > Actinomycetes > Kitasatosporales > Streptomycetaceae > Streptomyces > Streptomyces changanensis. The sequence continues at coordinate 6,726,327 of NZ_CP102332.1, read as the reverse complement.
CAGCGCTGCGAATCATCCGAGGCAGCCCATACGGCTGGGGGCCTTGGATGGTCCGTGACCCCTCCAGGGGGCTCCTCCCTCCAGGGCCTCCAGCATCACCGTGGGATCAGTGCACGCTTGGCGGGATCATCGCGAGGGGGCGGGCCGGCCCGGGTCGCCGGCGGGGGTCATGCCGGGTCGCTCAAGGCGGCGTACCCCTGGCAAGGGCAGACGGGAGCCCCGAACCCGAGCGGTGCCAGCAGGCGGAGTGGTGGGCGGCGGCCGGGCCGGCTGCGGGCAGGAGGGCGGCGGCCGACCCCGACGCCTTGGCGGGCCGGGACCCTCTGTCGCGGGCGGCGGGACGGCGGGCGGCGGGACCCCGGGGCGGCGGGCGCTGGTACGGGCCCGCTGCCTTCGCAAGCTCCGGGTGGCGTGGCGTCCTGCCGTGACAGCGTGTGCCGGAACGCCCCGGTTCCCCTCCGGCAGCGCGGGGGGTCTGCGGCCATTGTTCGGAGAGGACGGCCGCCACCGGCCCCTGCTGCATCCGAGCGCCCGGCTGCCTCGGAGGCCGGGCGTGGCCTGTCGGCGCGTCACCGCCCGGCCTCCACGCGGACGTTGTCGGTGCGGGGCGGGAGTCACGCGCCCGGAACGTCCCGCCGGCGCCGGTGCCGGCGAGCCTGCACGCTGGGCGGGATCACGACCGTTCACACCAGCGGGGCTTCGCGCCCACGTCAGGGCGGGCGGACCCGGGGCACCTCCGCCCCCACCGGGACGCCGTCAGGCGGGGGCACGCCGACGTTCACGCCCCGAGGCGTTCACGGGTCTCCCGCGCCTGACGCAGGTAGGGCAGGGTGGCGGCCGGTTCGTCGCGGGCTATCTCCTCGAAGAGATCGCACGCTTCCCTGGCGGCGTCCCGTGCGAGCGCCGAGCGGTCCCCGGCGAGCAGACGGGCACGTGCCACTGCCTCCAGGGCGTGGGCGAGCAGGTCCCGGTGGGCGCGCCGCTCCCCGGCCGCCAGCGCGCGGGCGCTCTCCAGGGCCTCGTCGGTGAGCGCGGCCGCTTCCCGCGCGTGTCCGGCCTCGGCGAGGCGCAGGCCGTGCGTGGTGAGCAGGAAGGCCAGCGGGGAGCGCAGGATCGGGACGTGGTCGGCGTGCGGGCGGCAGAGGTCGACCGCCTCGGCGGTGCACCTGAGCGCTTCGGCGTGCCGCCGCGGGTCGGCCGCCAGCAGACGGCCGTGGCAGCCCAGGGCGCGGGCCAGCAGGAGTTCGTCCTCGAGGGTCGCGCGGTCGGCGAGGCCACGGCAGTGGACGACCGCTTCGCCGAGCACGTCGACGGAACCGTCCCGCTGCAGCTCGCCACCGACGAAGCCGTGCGTCACGAGCGCCTCCGCGGCGGCTCGCCGGCCCGCGAGCACCTGGTCCGCCGTCCTGTCGTCCGACCGCGCGTCGGCCGCCTCCCGGCCGATCCGCACCGCTTCGGCCCCCGTGTCCATCGCGGCGTCCGCGGCGCCCGCGTGGAAGAGCAGGAGCTGCGACTGGGCGAGCAGCCGCGCGAGCGCGGCCGCGTGAGCGTCGGGCGCGGCGGCGTACAGGGGCCTCAGTGCGCTGACGGCCTGACGTGTCACCCGCAGGGCGTGCGCGCGGTGACCGCTCCCCATCAGGCGGGCGCCGAGCACGGTCGCCGCCCGTACGGCCGCGAGTGCGGTGGTGGGGGTTCCCCGGCGCCGGTGGGCGGCGCGGCGGTGGCGGGCCGCTTCGGCGGCGGCCCTGAGCGCCGCGCGTTCCCGGCCGAGCAGCCACAGGTGATCGCCCTGGGCTTCCAGGTTCGCGGCCAGGGCCTCCTGGTGGCGCTCGGGGTCGTCCCGCGTGAGTCGACGGCCGATGACCACGGCGTCGTCCAGCTGCTCCGAGGCCCGTTCGCCGTGGCCCGTGCCGTGCAGGAGGGCGTTGGTGGCCGAGAGGGCGGAGACCAGGGTCTGCTCGTATCGCTGCGGCGCCTCGCGCGCCAGGGCCCGCAGGCGGTCCACGGCTTCGATGGCCGCGGTCGCGGCGTCCTCGTACCGGCCGAGGTCCACGAGGCACAGGTACTGCACGAGCCGGTTCCTCGCCAGTCCGTCCGCGTAGGCGCCGGAGCCGTTCGCCTCCAGCGCGGTGCCGAGGTCGACGGCCTCGTCGACGAGTTCGAGGGCGGTGGCGGGGTCGTCGAGTCGGTGCAGCAGCACGGCCAGGTTGTTCAGGCACATCGCGAGGTCGTGCGTGTGAGCGCCGGGATCGGCCGCCGCCAGGGACCGGTAGCGGGCCGCGGCTTCCTCCAGGAACGGCCTGGCCTCGTCGGGCCGGTCCGCGACGGTCAGGGTGTAGGCCAGGGTGACGAGGGCCATGGCGAGTTCGGACCGGAAGGCGGCGGGTTGCTGCGCGGCGAGTCGCCGGTAGCCGTCCACGGCCTCCTCGGCGGTCGCGATGGCACGGGTGTGCCGTTCGGCGGAGCTGAGCCGGTTGGCGAGGGAGTTGAGCGTGAGCACCAGCCGCGGACGGTGGCGGTCCGGATGGTCGTGCGCGAGGCGACGGAAGAGGCGTACGGACTCCTCGATCGCGTCGAGCGACTCGTCGGCCAGGCCGAGGTTGTCGAGGTCGATGGAGAGGTGGTTGAGGGTGGTGGCGAGGTCGGCGAGGTAGACGTCGGGGCGCGCCTCGGCGAGGACGCGGCGCATGGCGACGGACCTGCGTGACGCGGCCAGGGCTTCGCGGCGCAGGCCCATGAGCTGGGAGGCCGAGGAGAGCGTGGCGAGCGCGAGGGCGAGTGCGGGCCTGAAGGCGTCGGGGCGCGCCTCGACCAGCGTCTCGTGGAGGTCCACGGCGGCCCGCACGGCTTCGAGGGCTTCGGCGGGGCGGCCGGCGTCCAGCTGGTAGACGGCCTGGTTCTGGAGGGCGTCGGCCAGCAGGGGCGTGTACCGGTCGGGGTCGTGGACGGCCAGCCTCCGGCTGAGGGCGACGGCGCTGGTGATCGCGTGTACGGCGGCCTGGTGGTCGCCGAGGCTCCGCTCGGCCTCGGCCAGTGTGGTGAGCGCCTTGGCCCGGCGGTCGAGGGTCTCGGTTGCTTCCGCCGGTTCCACGAGGGCCAGGGCGTGGACGGCGGTGCGGGCGGAGCGGAGCGCGTCGTCACGACGGCCCAGCCGTACGAGGCTCAGGGCCCGGTTGCTGTGGCACGACCCCCACTCGGAGAGTCGTCGCGGATGCGGGGCGGGCAGGCCGCGCCACACGGCGATGGCCTCCTCGGCCGCATGGCGGGCTTCCTCGTGGCGGTCCATGTGCTCGAGGTGTTTGGACAGTTCGCGCAGGGCGACGGCGAGCCGGGCCAGCCGCTCGGGGTCGTCGCCGGCCTGTTCCCGGTGGACCTCGACGATCCTGTGGGCGAGGTGCAGGGCCCAGGGGGCGAGGTTGTAGGTGCTCGCGGGGAGGTGGTCGGCGAGCCGTTCCAGCTCCGGCAGGGGGACGTCCGGGTCGTCGCTGATCGCCGTGAGGGCGCGTACCAGCGGGTCGGGGGCCTCCACCTCGGTGGCCACGTCGATCGCGGGGCGTGCCAGGACGTCGCGGTGGCGGACGCACCAGCCGATCAGCTTCTCCTCGTCGAGGACGCCGCGCGCGCAGGCGCGGGTGACGAGGGTGAGGAACCGTGCCGCCTGCGCGGGGTCGGCGCCGGGCAGGAAGCCGTCGGCCAGTGCGGGCTCGTCCCTCAGTCCGGCGCCCACGAAGCGCTCGGCCAGCCGGTCGGGTCGCAGGTCTCCGACGATCCGGCCGCCCGTGACGGGGAGGGCGGCCTGGATCCAGTCGGACACCGCGCGGCGGCGGTCCTCGCTCTGGTCCCGCAGGAGCTCGACCCGGGTGAGGAGGCCGGCCATGTGCCGCCGGTCCCGCGCGCCGAGCGCGACGGCGGCGGTCATGGCGTGGAGCAGGGCTTCCTCGGAGAGCCCGGTCAGCGGGGCGTGCCCGTCGGCGACGTTCAGCCAGTGCCGTCGCTCGTGCGTCAGGAGTTGTTCCTCGACCGACGCCGTGTCGCCGGCGCGGTGCGCCACCGTGCCGCCCCCCGGGGCAGCGCGGCTGGTGGCGGCGTCGAGGAGGCCCACGAGGGCGGTCATCTGCAAGGTGAGCGGTGAGCCGAGACCGTCGTGGGCCGTGGGCGGCGCCAGGCGCTCGGCGAGGGTGCGCCAGGGGTGGTGCCGCCAGCCCGGCACGCGTGGGAGTGCCGAGGCGAACGCGCCGACGGCGTCCTCATAGGCGGTCGCCAGCGCGGTGGCGTCCGTCTCCTGCTCGGGCAGGGGCAGGTTGAGGGCTTGCGCCATGAGGGTCGACGCCGTCACGGAGGGGCGGCACACCCGGTCCGTCCACCACGCGTCGGAGCGGGCCAGGAGCAGGACCTTGACGTGGGCGTGGCGGTGGCGTGCGATCAGCTCCAGTACGGCCGCAGTGTCGGTGACGCGGGTGTCGGCCCCGTCGACCACGACCAGGAGTGGTACGGCCGGCGGGGGCAGGTCGCGGACGGCGTCCGCGCGTCCCTGGCCCAGCCGCAGCACGGCCCACTGCGGGGGCAGCGTCCGGCCGAACTCCAGGGCGAGACGGCTCTTGCCCCGGCCGCCCGGAGCGTGGAGCACGCACACGCCGGGTCCGGGCGTGCGGGACCAGGAACGCAGGGCGGCCAGTTCGCCGTCGCGGCCCCGGAAGGGCACCACTTCGCGGTCGGGCAGCAACAGCTCCGCGAGGGAGTGCGGGGCCTCCTCCGCGGTGCTGCCGTCCGGGTCGGTGAGGGCCGCGTACTCCACGGGTTCCGGTACGTGGTGCCCTCGAGCCCCGTACGCGTCGAGCGTCTCGCGGAAGCCCTTCGCCCGGAGGAGCACGGCGGCGGGTTCGGCCCGCAGTCGGGCAGGTGTGTGGCCGGGCAGGTCGGCTGTCACCACGGCGGTCAGAAGATCACCGCAGAGGACGGCGGCCCCCGACATACCGGCCCACGGTGACCCGTCGGCCTCCCGGACCCGCCCGGTGTTGCAGTCGATCTCGTACGTGCCGCCGATGAGACCGCTGCCGGGGCTGATGGTGCCGAACGCCTGCTCGACCTCGCCGGAGGGGTGCTCCGAGCGGGGGAAACCCCAGGCCCGGCACGGTACCGGGTCGCGCTCGGCGACGACCCGCCCCCAGCGCACCGGGCTCTCGGCCCCGCCGGACCAGTCGGCCGACTCGATGTGGACCAAGGCCGCGTCGACCCGTCCGCCCGCGTCCCCTGCGCCTACCGTCGACAGGGGGGCCTCCGGTTGGCCGCGCCACACGACCCGGGCCGCGTACCACTGTCCGGATCGGAGCGAGCGGAGCGAGGCGACCCGTAGAGGCTTGCCCACTCCGTGCACGGCGTGGGCGGCGGTCAGGACGAGGCGTGGCGAGATCTCGAATCCGGAAGCCCAACCCTGCCGGTGCGCCACGCGCACGACCCGGTTGCTGTCCACTCTTCCTCCACCAGGGGCGATGACGGCGGGCACGGCGTTCTTCGATCCGGGGTTCGACGGGGACGGCGTGGAGCTGAGGAGTGACGGCGGGTCCGCCCCGGACAGCAGGCACACCGATGGGACCCGTCGCGGGGTCAGCGGGCGCGCAGTTCCCCATCGCTCTCGGGCCGCGGGGCGATCTCGTCGTCGCCCGTCGCCGCGATCAGCAGCGGCCCGGCACCGTTCGCACCGCGCGGGGTGAGGGTGAAGTGGACCCGGTGGGTCCGGCCGCGGGCGACGCCGGCGTCCGTGTCCGCGGAGACCACCCAGGCGCGGAAGCCGGCCTTCACCCGGGCGTCCTGGCGCAGCTCGACCTGGAACTCCATCTCGATGGGGCCCACTTCGAAGGCGACGTCATGGCGGCCCCCCTCGGCGGCGGCCTCCAGCAGTTCGTCGCGCAGTGCGGCCACGGCTCTGGCGAGCTCGATCTCCATGCCAACCCCCCGTACCACGAAGCCCGGTAGCGTCGTCCCCGACGCCTGCCCCGACCACCAGGGCTCCCCGCGTGCGGCGGCCACGGCGTCCGGGCGTGCGTCCCCGACTGTAGCGACCGGGCGTGACCCCTGTCACAGACTTCGGCAACCTCTCCCGAGCGCCCCTCCCCCGCTCCCCGCGCCAGCGCCGTGACCGGCGACGTCATGATGCCCCCGTCACGGACGCGGTCCGACCGAGCCGCGCCGGGGCCCGGGCCGTGCCGGTCCCCGCGCCGCGGGCCCGGGCCGGCCCCCCGGGTGTCGGCGGGGCTACGCGCAGGAGGCCGGTGGGTGTTCGCCGTCCTCGCCCCGCAGGACGGCGAACACCCGGCCCGTGCGGTCCTCCGCGTACGCCACGGTGCACACGAGCTGCTGCACCGCGGCCGGTTCGAGCTCCAAAACGTCCAGGCCCGTACGCACCCGCAGCCTCCCCGGTTCGGCGGTCCGCGCGGTGCCGTCGTCCGGCCGGGTGGTGATCCGGAACCACGCGGTCTTCCGGGGCGTGGGCAGGGAGCGCAGTCCCGCGGCGCGCTCGTGCTCCAGCGGGCCGCGGAGCAGCATGGCGAGCGTCTTGTCGATGCCGATGCCGATCCGCCGCCGGACGAGGCCTCCTCGGCCGCCACTTCCCATCTCGGACGGGACGGGCACGTCCTCGATCGGGTGCTCGATCGGGCGGGCCACCGGCCGTACCTTGCCCTCCGGGCCAACGAAGAAGAGCAGGGTGCGGTCGTGCGCCGGCGGGAGCACCTCGACGGTGGCGGCTGGTGACGGAGCCCGCTTCGACGACGTCGGTCCGCTGGATCCCGCAGCCGGTGGCGCCGACCAGCGCCGCCCCGGCCCCGGCCAGCGCGAGGGCCCGTCTCATGCCGTGCCCTCCCCGGCCCTCAGCGGTCTCCCCACGACGAAGACGGCTTCGCCGCCCGGCCCGTTCACCGCCCGGACGGTACCGCCGCGGAGCCGTACGTTCTCCTGGGTGGTCGCCAGGCCCAGGCCGCTGCCGGTCGAGCGGCCGCGGGAGGGGTCCGCCTGGTGGAAGCGGTCGAAGACGTGCGGCAGGGAGTCCGGTGGGATGCCGGGGCCCCGGTCGGCGACCCCGGTGACGAGCCAGGTGCTCGCGTCATGGGCCCGGAACTCGGTGTACGGCCGCACGGTGACGGGCGGGCGGCCGTGGGCGGGGCGTTGCCGACCAGATCGGCGACGACCACGTCGAAGCGGCGTGTCCCGGCCGTCGGCCTGGTCGGCGCCGGTGGACAGGACGTGGTCGGCCGCGATCCGGGCGGCCCAGCGCCGAGCACCGTCCGCGCCTGCCGCGCGGCTCCCACGGACGGGCAGTCGGCCGGCGGCCTCCCGATGGGGTCGACCGCTTGGGTCCCGCCTTGGGACGGCGCGACGGCGGGCACTACCGGAGCGGGATGTCGACCCCGTGTTCGCTCAGGGGCCGCGGGCCGTGAATGCGCCGTTCGGCTCCGGTGATGGCCACGTCGTTGATGCTCGCCTCGCGGCGCCGCATGAGACCGCGAGCGTCGAACTCCCACAGTTCGTTGCCGTAGCTGCGCCACCACTGGCCCTCGGCGTCGTGCCACTCGTACTGGAACCGGACGGCGATCCGGTTCCCGTGGAACCCCCAAAGGCTCTTGCGCAGCGCGTAATCCCGTTCGCGCTCCCACTTCCGCGTGAGGAAGGCGACGATCTCCTCACGACCGGCAACGAACCTGTCCCGGTTCCGCCACATCGAGTCCGGGGTGTAGGCCGAGGCCACCCGTCGGGGATCGCGGGTGTTCCACGCGTCCTCAGCCGCCTGCACCTTCTGCAGCGCTGTCTCCTGCGTGAAGGGCGGGTAGGGCGGACGATCTTCCGGCACTGCTGCCCCCTCCTATTGAGAACGGTCGTTCTCCATCAACGCGGCCTACGATAGAGAACGACCGTTCTCAACGTCAAGGAGTTCCCGATGCCCGCCCCGATCACCGAGGAGCAGACCCGCCTCGACCGGCAAGCACTGCTCGACACAGCGGAGAGACTCTTCTACGAGCGAGGCGTCCAAGCGGTCGGCATGGACGAGGTCCGGGAAGCATCCGGACTGCCGTTGAAGCGGATCTACCGGCTCTTCGCCACGAAGGAGGATCTCGTCGTGGCGATGCTCCAACGCCGCGACCAGCAGTGGAGAGGGAACCTTGCCGCCCACGTGGAACGGTTCCCTGATCCTCGCGAGCGCGTGCTCGCGGTCTTCGACTGGCTTGCGGAGTGGTTCGCAGAGCCCGGCTTCCGCGGATGCGCCTGGGTCAACGTCCACGGCGAACTCGGGTCATCGTCCGAAGCAGTCCTGGCGGAGGTCCGGTCCCACAAGCAGGCGTTCCATGACCAGATCACGACGTGGGTCCACGCTGCCGGGGGGTCGGTGACCGAACCGGTGTTCCTGCTCGCCGAAGGGGCCATCGTCACCGCCGGCATCACCGGCGACCCGACCCCGGCCCGTCACGCGCGTACAGCCGTTGCGATGTTGCTCTGATGCGCCTTGCGGGCCTGGGGTTGTAACGCCAACAGGACACTGGGCGCAGCCAGTTGGGCAGCGACACGTTCGAGGCGCCCGGGCGCCGGACGAGACGGGTGGACGTGCGCGCGGGTGTGACCGGCCGGGCCGGGAGCGGCCTCGGTGTCGCTGCCGGACTCCGAACAGGCGGTCAGTGAGAAGGGCAGCATCGCTGCCACGGCCGCGGCGATCGCGGTACGGCGGATCCGCACGGTGTTCATTCGGGTTGCTCCTTGAGTTCGGTTCTCGGGTCCGGGGAGTGATGGGCGTTGCTGCCGGGACCGGCGTTCCTGGCCGGTCCCGCGTCTCAGGGGACGGTGACGAAGACGCTGTGCCAGCCGCTCGCCCCGTCGGGGACGGTCCGGGTGCGCCGCCCGGTCTGGACGGCTTCGGTGCCGTCGATGGCGCGGACGGTGATCGTGTGTCCGTCGGGGGTGGCCTTCCAGGGGAAGGACCACTGGCGCCAGGTGTCCACGGCGGCCTGGACGGCGAGGTCGGCGACCCCGCCGCCGCCACCGCGGTCGGTCTCACCCGGGAACCTGCCGCAGGGCCTGCGCAGCCCACCACCACTCCCCTGCTGTGTTGATGGCTCTACCCGACTGACAGGCGCCCAGCGGGGCCACAGGACGAAGGGCCCCAGCGCCTCCCACCGCGGGGCCCGGCACGGCAGGCGGCGCCGACGCTCGCCCGCCACGCCCTCCCGGATCGGCGTCCGCCGTCCGCCGTCCGGCGCTTCGGCGTCCGGTGCTCGCGAGCGCGGATCCGCTGGGCCGTGGCGGCCGCCCCCATCGGCTCGCCGGATCAGCGTGCCGGGCACGCCGTGTCGGTGCGACGAGGACGCCAGGTCCGCGACCGAACCGGACAGATTCGTTAGACAGACGAACAATTTCCTTACATAATTCTTAGGCATGGGAAAGACTTACGAACGCATCGACGGCCGGCTGCGCACCTTCATCGAGCAGCAGCCGATGTTCTTCACCGCTACCGCCCCGCTGGCCGGCGACGGTACGGTCAACCTCTCCCCCAAGGGCCTCAAGGGCTCCTTCGCCGTGCTCGACGAGGAGCGAGTCGCCTACCTCGACTTCGCCGGCAGCACGGCCGAGACCATCGCACACCTGCGGGAGAACGGCCGGATCACCGTGATGTGGTGCGCCTTCCAGGGGCCGCCCAACATCGTTCGGGTGCACGGCCGCGGCGAGCCCGTCTTCCGTGACGACCCGCGCTTCAAGGAACTGCTCACACACTTTCCGGACATCGACCCGACCCTGCACGGGCTGCGCGCGATCATCGTGGTGACGGCCGAACTCGTCCGTGACTCCTGCGGGTACGGGGTCCCCTTCATGTCGTACGACGAAGATCGCGATCTGCACGGCAAGCGCTTCTCGCGTGAGGACGACGCCTCGCTGAGCGCGTACTTCACCAGGAAGGACCACATCGCCCAGAGCATCGACGGCCTGCCCGGGCTGCCCCTCCCGCTGCCGCCCGGTGACTTCTGAGCCGGTTCTTCGCCCTTCGGCGGTGCCCTGGCCGTCGTACCTGCGGCCGGGACGCCGCCCTGGTGCCGACTGCGGGCCCACCGCCGGCCGCTCTTGCACCCGGTTTCCTGTCGGCCCCGCTCCACTGACGGCGGTTGATGTCGCGCCCGCCTGGGGAGCAGGCGCGACCGCTTCCGCGATGGCGGCCGACGAACGGAAGGCCTACAAGGCGAGTTCACGGATACCGAGCGGCCGGGCGCCGGCGCGGAGCGCGACGGCGGTGATCAGCTGACTGCCCGGCCGGTGTCGACCAGGTGGTCCGACAGCGGCGGACCGACCGCTGCCGTTGCGGAGTCAGGGTGAACCGGAGGGCAGGGAGCGGGGCACCGGCACCTCCACACCCTCGCCGCAGGCATCGACCGTGACCGCGATGCCGTCATCGCCGGCCTCATCCTGCCCCCTTGGACTCCGGCGTCGAAGGACACGTCAATCGGATCAAGATGCTGAAGCGCCAGATGTTCGACCGGGCCGGCTTCCAACTCCTCCGAAAGCGAGTCCTGCTGTCCTGACTCAAGCTGCGCCCGCGTGGCCTCGGTGCTACCCGACCCGCGCTCGCCGCCACTCCACTTCCTCGGCGGTCATCGGGGCCTGGATGCTGTACACGTCGCCGACCCGCAGATTGTCCGGCGTGCTGTACTCGCCGTAGGTGCCTATGACGGAGACGGCCACATGGGAATCGGGCTGCCAGAAAGTACGCAAATAAGGGACGTGCACCGGGATTTCCGGGATCTCCATCAGGGGGACGCCGCGCCGCACCAGAAGACGTTGCAGCTTTTCGAACCGAAGCCTGGGAGTGAACCGCCCGTACCGAGCACGAAGCGCGTCGTTGACGAGGGCGCGGTCCCGGTACGCGAGCCGGTGCACCTGCAGGGTGAAGTGGTGGCCCGACCAGGGATGGTCGGCCGAAGCGCGGTCCCAGTAGAACTCGGCGAGGCCGTAGTCACGGCACATGCTGCGGTCGCCGAAGGTGTTCTCAGCGAAGTCCGACCCAAGGACCCTGGTGACGTGGCCGGGAGAATCCGCAGGGCCCACGCCGAGCAAGGTACCGGTGGTGACGACGTCCACGTAGAAGGCCAGGGAATGCGGAGTCATGGCTGATCCTCGATGCGGTGTGGTGCAACGTGATGTGGGGGACGCCCCCACCGGGCGTGTCCGCCACCCGTGTCCACCTGCATGGGAACCGCCGGGCCCCGGTCGACCCGGTAAAGATCTTACTCCGCCCCCTGCCGCCTCCCGAATCGGTGTCAGAGGGCTGTCCGATCTCGCGGACGGAGCGGACGAGACGTGCGTGCCATGGGTGCGGCAGTCGGCCGGCGATCGCACCGCGACCACGTGATGGCGCCGGCGGCGTGCGGGGGCCGGGGTGGTCAGGTGAGGGCCGCTGCGGCTCAGTGCCGCCCGCCCGGTGTGGTTTCGTCCGGTCGGCTGCGCTTGCCGTGCCAGTCCAGTATCAGGACCGTGGCGTCGTCCCTGAGATTGCCGTGACAGGCGTCGAGCACGGCGGCGGTCAGGCTCCGGACGGCTTCTCGCGGATGCAGCGCACGGGTGTCGTGGACGGCCGCTGCCAGGTCGACGGCGGCGGCACCGCGCTCCTGCATGCCGTCGGTGAGCAGGACCAGGCGGTCCCCGGGGAGCAGTTGCAGCTCCTGCAGGCGGTAGGGAGCCGGCGCCTTCACACCGAAGGGCAGATTGACAGCGAGCTGGAGCTCTTCCACGGTGTTGTCGCGCAGCCGCAGCGGCCGGGGGTGGCCGGCGTTGACCAGTTCGCAGAGCCCTGTGTCGAGGTCGACGCACAGCAGCTGTCCGGTGGCCAGGCCGCGGCTGTGGTTCAGCATGGCCTGGTGGGCGTGGTGGGCTTGCTTGAGGGCGTCGCAGCCGCTGCGGCGGGCCCGGCGCAGGGCGCCGACCAGCAAGGTGGCAAGCAGGGCCGAGTTCGTGTCGTGGCCCATGGCGTCGGTGATGGACAGGTGCAGGGTGTCGCGGTCGAGGGTGTAGTCGTAGGTGTCGCCACCGATGTCGTCGGCCGGGATCAGCCCGGCGGCGAGGGTGAACTGGGGCGCCTCGCAGCAGGGGGCCGAGGGAAGCAGCTGGTGCTGGATCTCCGCGGCCAGGCTGGTCTCGGTGGTGCGTCGGCCCAGGTGGTACAGATCGGTGAAGCGGCGGTCCGTGACGATGATGTACGCCAGCGCGTGCGCCGCCTCGCGGACCTGCCGCAGCACGGTGTCGTCGGCGGACGGCAGGGTCAGCTCCAGCACCCCGATGCAGTCCCCGCGGTTGGTGACCGGCGTGATGACGCGCCGCCCGCCCTGACCGTCCGGTTCCACGTGTTGGCGCTGGCTCCGCAGAACGGCGTCGTAGACGCTGCCCTGCAGGTCGATCGGCGCGCCGAGGTCGGCGTCCTCGTCGCCGGCCGCGGCGAGGCGTACCAGCCGCTGGCCGATGAGGTCGACGAACAGGAAGGACACGCGCTCGGCACCGAACCGCTTCCCCAAGTCGTGTGCCACCACGTCGACGGACTCACCGGGCGGGGCCGCTTCCGCAGCGGCCAGCAACTCGCCCAGTTCCAGATCTCCACCCTCCACGACAACCTCCTATCGGCTGCCGAAACTCCTTCCCCGAGTCTCCGCGACATCACCTGATCTTCCCGTCTTGCCTGGTCAAGGCAGCGTGCGAGGTCGCGGCGAGCACATCCCGCGTCCGGCGGACAGCACCGGCGGGCGGCCGGACGGCCAGTGCGTCGGCAGCCGAGCGATGTGGCGGAAGCAGCAGGGCGACACACAGTGAGCGGTCCGGGGACGGCCCGATGAGCCCCGGCGAGACACGCGTAGCCGTCGGCGGTTCCGATGGTGGCGTGCAGAAGCTGCACCGGCAGGCCCGAGGCCGCCGCGCGCACGGGACGTGACGCGCGGACCGGCCGGGGCCCGGAGCCGAAGGACCCCTCGAAGCCGTCCACGACACCCGTGGGGAACCTCGATCGGGGCGTGGCGACCCTGATGGTGCGGTACGAGACCCGCGCGGGTTCCATGAAGGTGCCCGGGGCGGCCCACACGGAGAGCTCGGAGGACGGCAACGAGGTCAAGCTCGGAGTGCTGGTGAGCGACAGCAAGAGCAGACGCGGAAGGCTCAGCGGACGTGTCTACCCGGCGCTGCGGTCGATGCCGTACCCGTCTGGACCGGGGGTGCCCTGTCCCAGACCTCGACGGATCGCGATCTCCACGGGCGAGTAGGCGCCGTCGGCCCGCTCCAGTTCGTACGGCGCGGCCGGCATCAGCGGCGGCTGGGCCATGAGGCGCGGCCGCACGCCATGGTGTGGCTGCGCCGCGTGCACCAGGAACGGATGGCACAGGAAGACGTCGCCCGGGGACCCGGTGGCCAGGGCGAGTGGCCGGTGGTCGGACGCCGCCACCAGGTCGGGCGCGAGGTCCAGCCCGCTCGCCCCGTCCTCCCCGTACTCCTGCAGCACCTTCGGCACGTCGAGATGTGAGCCGACCCGGATCCGGGTCGGGGCGTCCCCCTCACCGACCTCGCTGAACAGGAACAACATCAGCAGCGCCCGGCCCCGGGAGCGCAGATTCGTGAAGTACCAGCTCTCGCCTTCCGGCAGATAGCTGCCCTCGATGTGCCAGCCCGCGTCGTCCGGCTCCTCCTCGTGCGGGAAGCGCAGCGGGAACGTGCCCAGTGAGTAGCGTGGCTCCCAGCGTCCCGCCCCGACGAGCAGGTCGTACGCTCGGTGCAGGGACGGGGAGTTGGGGGCGGCGGCGAACGGTCCCTGCGCCATGCCGGCGACCCAGTGCACGGGCTGCGTCCACGTCGCCGGATCGTCCGGGTCGCAGCCCGTCTCCCGCCACAGCAGCCGCGCGCAGTCCGCGGCCACGCGCGGCGCGACGGCGCCCTCCAACTTCACGAAGCCGTCGCCAAGGAAGCGGGATACCAAGGTCATGTCGTCCATGCCCCCATCGTGCGGCGACACCGGTCCCCCTCACCCGACACCGTCTGCACCGTCTTTGTCGGGTGTTCACCCGGGTCTTGGTGGTAGCGGGGCGCCAGACGCCGGGTCCGGGGCCGGGCGGCACCGACAAGCGGGGTGGCACAAGGCAGGGCGGACAGCGGCCGGGCCCACTGTGGCCGGGCAAGTAACCGGCGGCCCCGACGCCCCGGCGGGGGTGTCCTGTCAGCGCCCAGACGCCGGATCGAGTGACGGCACCGTCAACGCGTGACAGTGTGGGCCGCATGATCACAGAGGCCGACGGGCGACATCGAGAGCTGTTCCTTCGAGACGGCCTGGAGGCGGCAGACGTGGTGCTTGCCCACCGTGAGGCGCTTCGTGTCCTGAGGGATGACATCGAGACCGCCCACATCGACGCCTACAGCGACACAGCCTGGCCCTTGGAGGCGATACCCGCCTACGAGCGGCTCCTGTCGATGGCCCGGAGCGAGGTCGCCGCGGGCATACGGTCCGAGAACGACGATCCGATGGGGATCGACATCGATGTCCGTGACGACACACAGTTCGACGTGCTCCTGACGCTCGCGCCCTTCACCATTCACGCCGAGGCATGGCGGCAGGGCCGCGGGATCTTCAGCGCCAGCGACACGGGGACGGCCCTGTGGATCGCTGTCACGGCAGCACAGGAAGCGCGACTGCTGGCACGCCTCGACACCGCGGGTGTCGCCCGAAGCGTGTTCAGGACGCGACCGCGCAGGTGAGAACACGAGTCCTCCCCGTGGTCACGGCCTGGTCCCGGAACGTGGGCCGCGCACACGACAGGCCCGGCGGCGACACGGCGGCAGAAGCACGGGGGCCAGGGCTCAGCGCCCACGCGACCAGCGACATGGCACCAGCTTCGCAACAGCCACGACGGGCGCGCACGACGGGTGCGCCACGGTGCCAGGGCCCGGACACCGGCGGGTAGGCACGGCGGGGACTGCCACGCGAAGATCTCCGGACAGGCCACCCCGCCGTACAGCTCGGCGTGCCGGTCGACGCGGCGACAACGCGAAGCGCCCTGCCACCGCCTTGCTCGACGTCGACGCCGCCGACGGGAGCGTGCCTCATCGATGGACTGATCGGTGAAGCTCCGCCAGCTTGAAGGGCCTGGTCAGCGGGTGGCGCGACCTCGTTTCAGGGTGCTCGTGCCGGCCGTGGGCGGTAGTCCGTGGGCTGGATCGTCCGGCGGGGTGGTCGTGCCGATGAGTTCACCGTCCTCGAACGGTCTACTCAGCGACACGACCGTTCTCGACAGGAGTGCCATGTCCACCATCCAGCCAGTGATCGTGACTGCCGACCAGGATGTTCTGCTCGGCTTCTATACGAACTTGTTCGGCGCCGAGGAGATCTTCCGGGTACCGGAGGAAGGCCCGGCCTTCTACCTCGGCTTGCGCATCGGCGACACCGACCTCGGGCTGGTGGCCGAGGCGAACCCCGGTGCTGGGGCGGCGTCGCGGATCCTGCTCAGCATCGGTGTCGACGACGTCGACGAGACGCTCGGCCGGGTGGAGGCGCTGGGCGGTTCGGTCCGCAGCGGCCCGAACGACATGCCGTGGGGACAGCGCGTCGCCCACATCCAGGACCCCGACGGCAACCCGGTGAACCTGACCCAGCCGATCGCGGCCCGGTGACGCTGCTCCGGTGGCATGTGCTGATCGTGCGCTACCTGCGGTAGAGATCAATTGCCGGCCTCGGTGTTCGTCCCACCAGTACAAGGCCAACAGCATGGAGACCCGTGGCGGGTACAGCATCACCGTCGACCGCAACGCCTGGGACGCCCCGGTCGCCCTCGTCGGCTGACGACCGGCATGACGGCCTGGGTGGCGGCTGAAACGGGGGCGGTCCAGGGCGCCTGATCACGCCCGCTCTCCTGCGGTACGACCAGGTCGGGGCGTCCCCGCCTCCCACCCGAGCTCGCGGCCCTGCGCCGGCCCGCGGTCGTGCCCGGGGTGGAGAACGCCGCGCGGTTGCGGCGAAGGAACCGGTCCCCCGACCGGGGCCGGCGACTGGCGACTGGCACGCCGGTCCCGGTCGGGGGCTGCCGCCCGGCGCGGCAGCCCCGAAGGCTCCCGACGTGTGGCCGCGCCGCCGCGCTGGGCTCCCCCGACCGCGCGACGGACGATCTCCACACAGCGGCGGTGCGTGCGTCCGCCCTGGGCGGACGCACGCCAGGGCGGCGACCAGGCACGGCACCAGGGGGGCAGGCGGCCGCCGCAGCACGCCGATGCCGGCAGGGAGAGTCCCGGGCGGCGCGGATCCCACGCCGGTGGCCGGCGACCGACAGTCGCGAGGATGTTTGTTCGAGCCCAGACGGTGCAGACGTGAGCTAACACAGTCTTTATACCGAGAGACGGAGACACACCATGGGCATCATCGCGTGGATCATCATCGGCCTCCTCGCCGGCGCCATCGCCAAGGCCCTGATGCCGGGCAGGGACCCGGGCGGCATCATCATCACCATGCTCATCGGCATCGCCGGCGGCCTGCTCGGCGGCTGGCTCGGCAAGGTCATCTTCGGCGTCGACTCCATCGACGGGTTCTTCGACCTCTCCACCTGGATCGCCGCGATCATCGGCTCCGTCATCCTGCTCCTCGTCTACCGCCTCATCGTCGGCAACCGGCACTCGCACCGTCACGCATGAGCCGCTTAGGGCTCACTTCCCCCACAAACCCGGACGGCTCCCTCCCCCATCACGGGGGCGGGAGCCGTCAGCGCGTACAGGCCACCCGTGCCCATGCCCACGGTCGACCTCGGACCGGGTCGGCCCCTCCAGCGCGTCCGGCCGGGCCGGTGATGTGCCGCCCGTCCCGAGCGGGAACCCACCACCGCGGTTCCGCCGGGGCAGCCGGGCGTCGTGGTGAGCCGGGTGGTGGGTACCGGTCAGCGGGCCCCAGGCACTCTTGTGCTTTCCGTGTCCCTGGCGAACGATGACTCCATGCCTACGATCAGTGAACGATCCGTAGTCACAGCGGAGTCGAGCGTCCCGGCGTTCCTCGCACCGGCCCCTCCCCTGCCCTCCTCTCCGTCTGCGGGGTGTTTCCGCGCCGACGGGGGCAGCTGAGTGGGGCGGGACCAGGAGCGAGGGCTCCGGCCGCCGGCTGCCCCGACGGTCACCCCGTTGGCGACGGTGGGGCTCCTCGTCGACGGGCAGCCGCGGACGCTGTTGCTGAAGCTGGAGTCGTGGGGCGAACACGGCTCGGTGAAGGGCCGGACGGCGCAGGCGCTGTGGGCGGACGTCGCCGACCGGGTGACCCCGGAGGTGGGGCTGATCGAGTCGACGTCCGGCAACCTCGGGGTGGCGCTGGCCGCTGTCGCCGCGTCGCACCACGTGCCCTTCACCGCGGTCATGGACCTCCGCAGCAGCGCTGTGCTCGTCGAGGCGATCCGGGCTCACGGCGCCGATGTGGTGATGATCGACGAGCCGGACGGAGCGGGCGGCTACCTGCTGAGCCGGCTGTCGTACGTCGAGCAGCGGGTGCTCGCCGAGCCCCGGCTGGTCTGGCCCGACCAGTACCGCAATCCGGCCAGTCCGCGGGTGCACCGGGAGACGACGGCTCCCGAGCTGTGGGAACAGTCGTCGCGGCGCGCGATGAGCGTGGTCGTGGCGGTGTCCACGGGCGGGACACTCGCCGGATTCCGGGATTTCGCCCGCTCGGTACGGCCGGACTGGGAGCTGGTCGCGATGGACGTGGTGGGGTCCGCGGCATTGGGTGGCGCGGTCAGCGAACGTGTCCTGCCCGGCATCGGGGCGAGCCGGCCGTCGGAGTTCCTGCCGCACGGTCACCGGCCCACGGTGCGGGTCTCCGCGTCGGACGCCGTCCACGCCTGTCTCTGGCTGGAGGCGACCACCGGGTTGGGCGTGGGCGCCAGCTCCGGGGCCGCCATAGCCGCGGCCATGCGGCTGTTTCGCGCCGTGCCGGCCCGCGAGACGGTCGCCTGTCTGTGTCCCGACGGCGCGGACCGGTACCAGGGCACGATCTACGACCCGCGCTGGCGCAGGCGGCAGGCCCTCACGGGGCCGGATCCGTGCGAGGGGGCGGAGGTCCTGGAAGTGAGCTGTCCGCCGACCGGTGTGGAGGTGCGGAATCGATGAGCGTGCCGGGACTGGGAGACGACTGGTACGAGTCGGCCGGTGTGCGGGCGGGGCCGCGGCGCCTCCTGCGGGAGGAGTTGCACAGCGGGCGGCTCCTCTTCCCGCCCCATCTGGTGCCGTACGGGGACCATCCGCTGGTCGGTGCGCTGCCGCGGCACCGCAAGGACGCGCTCGTGGCACGTCACCTCTTCCAGTACCTGGAGTTCACCTCCCACTTCGAGACGCGCGTGGTCAACCGGGCGACCGAGCGGATCGCCGGGGGACGCTGCGGCGTGGACACGGCACGGTCCGTACGCCTGCAGGCCTACCGGATCTACTGCGACGAGGCGTACCACTCCCTCTACAGCCTGGACGCGGTGGACCAGATCGCCGCCGCCTGCGGTACCGCGCCGTTGCCCTACGACTTCCGGCCGTTCCTGCGGCGACTCGACGCGGCAGGTGAACAGCTGATGCCGGGGGAGCCGGGCCTGGCCCAGCTGCTGCAGGTCGTCGTCTTCGAGACTCTGATCACCGCGCTGCTGAACGACATCCCCCGGGACGGTCGCGTGCTGAGCCTCGTCCGCGACATCGTGCGCGACCATGCCAAGGACGAGGGCAGGCACCACGTCTTCTTCTCGCACTTCTTCGGCGAGCTGTGGATCCAGCAGGACGCCTCGGTGCGCGTACGCGCCGCCCGGTGCCTGCCGGAACTCGTCCGTCGCAGCCTGCTGCCCTACCTCGAACCGCTACGCCGGTCGCTCGTGGCCGCGGGTCTCACACCCGCCCAGGCGCAGGAGGTGCTGCACGACAGCTACCCGGACGACCGTGTGGACGCCGGCATCCGGGACACGGCCAGGCACACGCTTCGGCTCTTCGAGGACAACGGGGTCCTCGACGTGCCGGGCGCCAGGGATGCCTTCGCCGCCGCACGACTTGTGGACTGAGGGTTCCGGCCGCGTACGGCGACCACCGTCAGGCGCGTGTCCGTGCCGGGGCTCGACGGCGTGGGTCCGGCGGGCGGCCCCGAGAGACCGAAGGCTCCTGTGAGTGCTGTGAGGAGATGGACGATGAGGGAAGAGCTCCTGTTTCTCGACCGGCATGCCGTACGGGAGTGTGCCGCGCGGGTGGACCTGTGCGCCGTGACGGAGGAGGTCCTGCGGCGGCACGCCGAAGGCCGCACCGCCCTGCCCCCGGAGGGCTACCTGCCCTGGACCAACAGCGAGGGCGCGTACTGCCGGTCGCTCGCCATGCTGGGATCGATCGACGCCCAGGACGGCCACCTCGCGGCGTACGGGGTGAAGCTCATCAACGCGGCGACCAGCAATCCGGCGCGCGGACGGGAACGAGCGGCCGGGATCAGCATGCTGTTCGACCCGGAGACCGCGCGCCCCACGGTGCTGGCGGAGGCCGGCTGGCTGAGCGCGGCGCGCACCGCGGCCTACACCACGGTGAGCCTGCGTCACCTCGGGCCGGCGGAGTGGGACGCCCTGACGGTGATCGGATGCGGAACCCTGGCGCGGGCACACCTGGACCTCCTGACGGCGGCCTTCCCCGGCGTCGCCCAAGTGCATCTCCACGACCTGGACCGCACGCGGGCCCGGGACCTGGCCGGATGGACACACGAGCACCACCCGCGACTACGGGTGCGGGTGCACGAGGACACCGAGGAGGCGGTGCGCGCCGCGCCGGTGCTGCTGACGACCACGACGACCGACAAGGGGTACATCCCGGCGCACTGGCTTTCGCCCGGCACCTTCGTGGCGCACGTCTCCCTCGACGACCTTCTGCCCGACGTCTTCTCCACCGCGCAGGCCCTCTACGTCGACGATGTCTCACTCGTGGCGGAGAACCCGCGCCGTGTGCTGGGCCGCCTGATGGGCGAGGGGGCCGTCCTGCCCCCCTCGCCCGGCCCGTCATCCGGTGCGGGACGGGCCCTGGAGGGCACGCTGGGCCAGGTCCTCACGGGTGCCGTGCCGGCGGTACGGCCTTCGACGGGCCACGTGGTCAGCAACCCCTTCGGCATGTCCGTGCTCGACGTGGGCCTGCTGGCCCAGGTGCGACGGGTCGCCGAGGCCGAGGGCCGGGGACAGAGGTTGTCGCTCTTCTGAGTAGTCGTCCCGACGGGAGTGAAGGCACATGAAGGACTACCACGCACCGCCCCGGCCCCGCCCGGAGCACGGGCTGTTCTCCCTGTCCGAGCTCACGGACGCAGAGGTGGCGTCCCTGACGGCCCGCTCCGTGGAACTCTTCCACGACCAGCGTGCGCACGAGCGGCCCCTGGAGGGTGGCGCGGTGGGGGTGCTGTTCACCAAGACCTCCACCAGGACACGGACGGCCTTCACGGTGGGCGCGATCCGCCTGGGCGGGACGCCGATCGCCTACGGTCCGCACGACCTTCAGCTGAACACCGGGGAGTCGGTGCACGACACGGGCCGTGTCCTGGGATCCATGCTCGACCTGATCGCCGCCCGCACAGCCGCCCCCGTGGAGGAGATGAAGGACCTCTCCCGCTACGGCGGCATCCCGGTCGTCAACGCCATGAGCGCGCAGGAGCACCCCACCCAAGGGCTCTGTGACCTGGCGACCGTCATGCTCGCGCACGGTGACCTCAGGGGCGTCAAGGTGCTCTACGTGGGAGAGGGCAACAACTCCGCCGTGGCCCTGGCCCACGGACTGGCCACGGTGCCGGACGCACACCTGTGGTGCGCCACGCCCCGCGGCTACGAAGTGCCGGAGCGCGAACTGAGGGTCGCGGCGGCGCGGGCCGCCGCCGTCGGGGCGGTCATCGAGCAGGTCGACGACCCCGCGCTGGCCCCGCCCGACGTCGACTTCGTCTACACCACGCGCTGGCAGACCACCGGCACCAGCAAACCCGATCCGAACTGGCGCGAGACGTTCCGGTCCTTCCACGTCGACGACGTGCTGATGCGCCGCTTCCCGCAGGCGTCGTTCCTGCACGACCTGCCGGCCCACCGGGGCGACGAAGTGTCCGGCAGCGTCCTCGACGGCCCCCGTTCACTGGCCTGGACGCAGGCGGCCATGAAACTCCCCAGCGCCATGGCCGTTCTCGAATGGGCGATCGGCCGCACCGCCTGAGCGGCCACCCGCCCGCCCACCAGGAAAACCCACCGCATTCGGAAGGCCCTCATGCCGGACCTGACGCGCGTCAGCGGCTACACCCACCTCACCGACGCCGACCTCGTTCCACCCCCGTCAGACAGAATCTTCTTCGAACCCGCCGACACCGAGACCGGGGCCTGGGTCGGACACGACCTCGTCACGCCCGGCTGTGGAGTCCTCGACCTGGGGTCGGGCAGCGGCGCGGCGGCCGCGGCGATGTCCCGCTCCGGGGCCGGGCACGTCCACGGCATCGACGCGAGCGCCGACAGCGTCGCATGGGCGAACAAGCACCACGCGGTCGAGCGGCCCGGCGCCCGCGTCACCTTCGCCCGGGCCGACTTCTCGCTGCTGGACTCCCGGCGGCTACTGGCCACCGCGCCGCAGCCCCCGCCCCGGCCGCTGGTCGTGACCAGTAACCCTCCGTACGTGCCGATGGCCGAGGACGCGGAGGACAAGCGGTCCATCACCGCGGGCCCCGACGGCCTCAGGTGGGTACCCGAGATCATCGCGCACGCCCGCGCGCTCCGCTGCGACCTGGGACTCACCATCGGCAGCTACTCCAGTCCGGCCACAGCCGTGAGCATGCTGCGCGACGCGGGCTACCGCATCCGGACCGTCACCCTGTGCCCCCTCGAGCTCGGGGACTTCACCGTGCGGCACATGGAGCGCACGGCGACGCTCGAAGAGCGGGGAGAGGCCGTGCTGTGGCGCCGTGAGGAGGAGCGCCCCGCCTACTTCATCACCGGACTGGCCTGCCGCTGGACCGGGTCCGGCCGGGCCCGGACCACCGGGGCCCCGGACGAACTGACGGGCGCGGGGCTGATGGACCTCCTGCGTACCGCGGCACGCTCGGCCACGCCCCGGCTGGAGACCCTCGACGACGCGGGAGCGGACCTCTGGCCGGGGTCGGTGCGGGCGGTGGACCTGCCCGCAGCGGACCACCGCAACCACTGGTGAGAGCGCCCACCCGCGGTCCCAGCGGATCGGCCCCGCTCGACGCGGGTGCCGATCCGTCGCCTGGCGTGCCCCGGCGGTCGGAAGCGGGCACCGGCCGTCGGAAGCGGGCGGCCGTCAGAAGCGGGTACCGGCCGTGAGCAGGGAGCCCAGCGCCAGGGGACCGCCCCGTTCCCAGGCCGCCCGCTGCCTCGCGGCGCCCGTCCCCTCGGAGAGCAGCCGGGTGACCGCCCCGGCCACCCGGTCGAGGTCCCCGGCGTCCTTCAGCGCCGGAGCGACGTACTCCAGAAGTGTCGTGACGACGTCCGCGGCCGGTGCCGGCCGCAGGCGCACCGGATCGAACAGGGTCCCCGCCATGCCGTCGCGCGCGCCGTGCCACACGGCCGCCGACAGCAGCTCCTGGGGTACCGGCACGAGAGCCGAACCCTGTCGCACCTGGCCCACGAGGGTCGTCGTCAACGCCCTGACAAGGCCGGCGAACATCACCGCCTCCTCCGCGCCCACCTGTGTGTCCATGGCACGGATCTCGACCGTCGGGTAGCGGTCGGAGAGTCTCGCCTGCCAGTACAGCTGACCGCGGCCGCGGATCATCCCGGCCTCGATCAGTCCCGCCGTCCGCGCCCGGTAGTCCCGGGCGTCGGAGAACAACGGCGGCGGACCACTGACGGGCCACCGCCCGTACGCGATGGTGCGCCAGCTGGCGAACCCGGTGTCCCGTCCGTCCCACAGCGGCGAGTTGGCGGCCATGGCCGTCAGCGCCGGCAACCACGGGCGCAACCGGTTGAGCACCCCGACGCCCAGCTCCCGGTCCTCGACGCCCACGTGGACGTGCATGCCGTTGATCATGTGCTCATGGATCAGTGGCGGCGTGTCACCGGCCAGCTCCTCGTACGGCGGCCCCTCCGTCACCAGGACCGGGTCCGGCCCGCGGCACGGCCCCGCTCCGGTCGCCGCCACCCGGCATCCGGCCGCCGCCGCCGCTTCGCCGACCAGCCGGCGCATCCGTCCCAGGTGTTCGGCCACCTCGTCGAGTTCCCTGCACACCGGGGTGCCGATCTCGATCTGCGTCCGCAGCAGTTCGGGCGACAGGTCTCCCGGACCACTCCCCAGGAGCGTCCGGGCGCCCGACAGCACCCGGCTGTTCCGCGGCGCCGGGGAGAGGCTGTCCGCCTCGACCAGCAGGTACTCCTCCTCGACACCGAAGGTGGTCATCCGGCGCTCCGCCGAGGAGTCGGTCGCGGGCGAGCCGCCGGGCACCACTCGCCTCCACGATGCCGACCGTCCCGAACCGGAAGAGGTCTCCGCCTCACGTCTGGCCTCCCACGCCCGTTGTCATCGAGCCCATTCCTGCCCGCTGGGCACTGAGGCATTCCCGGCACGCCCACGATCCCCCGGACGACACCGCGACCGCGTGGCCGCCCGTCTTCCGGCACCCTGGCCGGCGGGCGTCCGGCCTCGGGCCGGCGGATGGGCGCCTGCCGGCCACGGCCGGCGGCACCGCCTCGCGTGAGGCCCGAGTGACGGCGCGCCCTGGCCGCGAGACGGCCTCGTCCGTCACCGCGCGGGGTCGTCCCTCTCAGCGGAAGTCCGCCGCGTGGTCCGCCGCCCACTCCCCGGAAGGACCGGGCCGGGGTGCCCGTGATGGCGCGCCGCCGACAGCGCCGTCGAGGCCGCAGGGCAGTCGCGGCGGGTTGCTGGGTGCGGTTGAAGGGGGCCCTCCGGTGAAGGGGGTCCATCCCATCCAGTCGGCGTGTCCGAAGCCCGGTGGCACGTCCGTGCCGGCCTCGGGAAGTGCTGCCGCTCCCGCGCACTACGCCAGGTCGGAGCTGCCTGAGCGGTACGGCAGGGCCCGGACGTGGTCGGGTGAGAGGTGCAGCTCGTAGGGCAGGCAGCAGTCGGAGCAGAGGGTCGCGACCAGTGTTCCGCAGGCGCAGACCTGGTTCAGTCCCCCATCGGGAGTAGCTCCGCAGCACGCCGCGGAGGCGTGCCGCGTCGTCAGCCCGCGGGAGTCATCCGGGTTGATGACGATATTGCCTCGCGGTCCCTGCGAGACCAGCGGCCGCCCGTCGATGTCGTGGAGAGTCCCCCGGCGTGGCATCACCGGGCCGGGTGCCTCGGCAACGGCGAGAGGCGGACCGTACGGTTCCGTCTCGATCGCGTAGCAGCCCGACGGCACGGTGGCCGGCGAGGGCCCCATCTCCTCCGTCTCCCACCATGGGTGGTACGGAGCCTCGGGTACCGCCAGCAGACGCTGCAGCGGCCCCGTCAGCGCAGCGCCGCAGGCGGCGCACGCGAACACGGTGGTCTCCGGTGCGGCCCGCTCGACCACGCCGGAGTCGGGTGCGGCGGCCTGCTCGCGGCCCAGCCGCAGACCGGCCTCATCCCACTGACGCTGATCCTCCATGGAGGGACCGTACTGACAGGCGCCGATCGTCCGGCAGCCGCCCCCGCCTCCCCCGAACCGGGACGGCGTGGAGCGGCCGGCCTCCGCATCCCTCACGCCCGGGCGGTCCGCCGGGTGGGCGGCGCGGAGGCCGGGTGACGGGCCCCGGTGGGGCGAGTCGGCCTACGGGCCGGGCGGCCGGAGACGGAGGTTCAGCGGGAGGTGTCGAGCACCAGCTTGCCGACCGTCCTGCGGGCGCGGAGGTCTTCGTGGGCACGCGCCGCCTCCGCGAGTGGGTAGACGCCACCGACCTGGGGCGTGAGGCGTCCGTCCGCGACCATCTCCAGCAGCTCGGACAACGGCTCGCGGAACATGCCGGGGCGGCCGATCGCGTGCATCAGCCAGAAGCCGACGACCGCACGGGAGCGGCCCATCAGCTGAGCGGCGTGGACCGGCTCCGGGGCCTGCCGGCCGGCCAGGCCGTAGGTGACGAGCCGGCCGAACGGCGCGAGGGCGGCGAGGGACTCCTCGAAGACCCGGCCGCCGGTCATCTCCAGGACCACGTCGACCTTCCTGCCTCCGTTGGCCTCCACCAGCCGGTCCTTCAGGCCGTCCCCGTCCGCGGCGACCGCGACGTCCGCGCCCAGGGCGAGGGCGAGGTCGCGCTTGTCCTGCGTGGAGGCGGTGGCGATGACACGTCCGGCGCCGAACGCCTTCGCGAGCTGGACGGCGAGGGAGCCGGTGCCCCCGGCGGCGGCGTGCACGACGACCGACTCGCCCGGGGCGACGCGTCCGCTCGTACGGAGCAGGTGCCAGGCGGTGAGGCCCTGCACGATCAGGGCCAGGGCCTGTGCGTCGCTCACCGACTCGGGAACGTCGATGGCCAGGTCCTCGCGGACCACCGCCTTCTCGGCGTAACCGCCGTTGCCGTCCGCGAGGGCGACGACCCTCCTGCCGTCCTCGGTACGGCCGACCACCTCTCCGCCCGGGATCATGGGGAGGGTGGAGCGGGACAGGTACGAGTCCTCGACCGCGTGCGTGTCCGCGTAGTTGACGCCGGCCGCCGAGACGTCGATCAGCAGGCGGCCGGGCTCCGGGCGGGGGTCGGGGACCTCCACCAGTCGCAGCACTTCCGGTCCGCCGAATTCGGTGACGTGTATCGCCCGCACAGTCGCTCCTCACTTCCCGGCATGCTCCGCGGTGCTCCGCGGAGCCCACGCCGCCACGCTCTCACCAGGCAAGAGACATTACCAACTGCTCAGTATGTGAACTGCGGCACACAGGTGGACCCATCGGGGTCCGGCACACCGGAGTGCAGCCGTCCGCTTACCGGTGTGCACACCACGAGCCGGGGTAGGCCGCCCTGCAGCGTTGCCCGATGGTCCTTTTCGGAAAGGGGAGACACACCATGACGAGGAAGAGCCCTGCCCGTCGGCTGCCGCCCGGCCCCGACCGTGACGAAGTCGCCGCCGACCTGAAGGAGAAGTACGACGCGGGTGCCTCCATCCGCGCGTTGGCCGAGGAGACCGGCCGCTCCTACGGAGCCGTGCACCGCCTCCTGGGAGAGGCCGGCGCCACCTTCCGCGCCCGCGGCGCCGCCACGCGCGAGAAGGCCGCGGCCTGAGCACCGCGCCGGACGTCCCGCCGGTACGCGGCGTGCCGCGTACCGGCGGGACGCCGCGGGCGCACCGGGAACCGGCGGGGCCCGTGCCGCCGGGCGCGGCACAGCGGGACACCGGGCGACCGGGGCGCACGGACCGGCGCGCCCGTCCCGCGCCACCTCCCGACGCAGACGGTCCCACGCGAATCGGCGGCGTGGGGTCGTCGGCCCGGGCGCGCGGGTCGGCGCGCCCCGGTCGCCCCTCGCCGTCGAGCCCGGTCAATAGGCGGTGGGCCAGCCGCCGCTCCAGCTCAGCAGGTTGAGGCCGAGCTTCGGCGCCCCGTTGTCCCTGCCGTCGTAGTAGTGGTAGACGAGCACGTCCCCGTCGGCGTCGGGCATGATGTCCTGGCCGCCGGGGCCGATCACGGATCCGTGTGACGCCATGACCACGGTGCCGCCGTCGTTGTTCATCGCGACGCCGTTGCGGTCGTAGTAGGGCCCGGTGGGCTTGGTGGCCCGGCCGACCTTGATCTTGTAGGTGGAGGCGGTACCGCTGCAACAGGTGTCATACGAGGCGAAGAGGTAGTAGTACCCGTTCCGCTTGACCACGGTCGGGCCCTCCACCGCCCTCGGCGCCGCGGAACGCGAGGCGAGCGAGTGGCGGGTGGTGTCCCCCGCGTACTGCTTGCCGGTCCCCGGGTCGAGTCGGATCATCTTGATCCCGCTCCAGTGGGAGCCGAACGCCAGCCACCACTTGCCGTCGTCATCGACGAACAGGTCCGGGTCGATCGCGTTGTAGTCGCTGGCGGCCGTGGAGGAGTAGACGATGCCCTGGTCCTTCCAACTGCCCGGCAGGCCGGTCGTGGAGGTGGCCAGGCCGATGGCGGAGACGTTGGAGCGGAAGCTGGAGACGGAGTAGTACATCAGGTACCGGCCGCCGTGATGGGACAGGTCGGGAGCCCACGGGTCGTTTTCGGCCGAGTAGCGCGACCACCAACCCGGCGGCGAGGCGAAGGCGTTGCCGTCGCGGCTGAAGGCGACACGGTCGGTGGAGGTGCGGACCTCCAGGTAACCGTGGGTGGAGTGGAGCAGATAACGCCCGTCGGGCGCACGGAACATGGTCGGATCGTGGACGACGACATCGCCCGTGACCCGCCCGGGACCGGGATAGGCGGACGCGCTCGACGGCACCAGGGCCAGCATGACGGCGGCGGGCAGGGCGAGGAACGAAGATCTGCGCAGAGTGCGGCTCACGCGCTTCTCCTTCTCGTGGGGATGAACATGCGACCTCCGTTCGGCATGGCGAATGGAGGTCGCGAGTTCGAACGGACGCTAGGAGGAAAGCGCTTGCGCGTCAACGCTTGGCGCAGACGCCCCCTGCGGGAAGTGGAGCCCCTGTCGCGTCACGCCCCACCTTTGGACTGCGCTCCCGTCCACGGCGCTGCCAGGCAGGGGTGGAGAGCGTCCGGACGCGTCACGGCCCGCACGAACACGGCGCACTCGCGACACCCTCGCCGCCGCCCCGAACCGGCGACCGGCGACCGGCGACCGGCGACCGGCGACCGGATGAGCCTGTTCGGGCGACCGGCCCCGCTGGGGTCATGAAGCCACCGCAACAGCCACACCCGAACCGGCAGTCGTGTCAAAGATGTTGACGCACCCGTGCCCTACCCCTACGGTCCGATCGACACGCCAGACGACGTTCGGTCTGCCGAACAGAAGGGGGAGTTCATGACTCCGCCCCTCGACAGACGCGGTTTCCTCCGGAGCGCCACGCTCGCCGCGGCCGCACCACTCGTGCCGTCCCTGCCCGCGAGTCCGGCGTCCGCCGCGTCCGGAACCGGCCTTCGCCCCGCTTTCGGCACCGGGGACAGTCGCGCCGGCGTCGCGTTGTCCGCTCCGTCCGCGTGGACGGTCAGACCCTTCCCCCTCACGAACGTGACCCTGAACGGCGGCGGTGTCTTCGCGGCCAAGCGCGATCTGATGCTCGACCACGGCCGCGGGTACGACGTCGACCGGCTGCTGCAGGTCTTCCGCGCCAACGCCGGGCTCTCCACCCGCGGTGCGGTCGCTCCCGGGGGGTGGGAAGGTCTCGACGGCGAGGCGAACGGAAACCTCCGCGGCCACTACACGGGCCACTTCCTCACCATGCTCTCCCAGGCGTACGCCGGCACCGGCGAGGCGGTCTACGCCGACCGGATCCGCACCATGGTCGGAGCCCTGGCCGAGGTCCGCGAGGCGCTGCGCCACGACCCGGTCGTGCTGAGCGTCCCGGGCAGGTTCGGTACGGCCGCCGAGAACGTCCGGGGCTCCCACCAGTATGTCGAGCTGCCCGGCGGTGTCCTCGGGTCCTCCCCGTCCCTGACCCTCTCCGCGTGGGTGAAGCCCACGCACGACGCCGACTGGGCCCGCGTCTTCGAGTTCGGCGACGACACCACCCGCTACCTCTACCTGGCCGTGCGCAACGCGAACGGCCACCCCCGCTTCGCCCTCACCACCAGCGGCCCCGCGGGCGAGCAGGGCGTCGACGGCACCGCCCCGCTGCCGCTGGACCGGTGGAGCCACCTCGCGGTCACGCTCACCGGCACCACCGCGACGCTCTATGTCGACGGCACCGCCGTCGGCCGGAACACCGCGACGACTCTCGATCCGGCGGCGCTCGGTACCCTCGCCCACCACTGGCTCGGCCGGTCGCACTACCCCGCCGACCCCGTGTTCGCCGGCGCGTTCGACCAGGTCGACATCTGGTCACGGGCCCTGTCAGCCGCCGAGGTCGCCGAACTGCGGGACGTACCGGCCGACCGGTCCTCCGCGGGCGCCGGCGACCTGGCCTCGTACCGCTTCGACGAGACGAGCGGATCCACCTTCGCGGACGCCTCGGGCCACGGCCGGGACGCCACCCTGCGCCGCACCTGGGGGGCGCCCAGCCACCCCGGTTTCCTCGCGGCGTACCCGGAGACGCAGTTCATCACCCTGGAGTCCATGACCACCGGTGACTACACCGTGGTGTGGGCGCCGTACTACACCGCCCACAAGATCCTTCGCGGGCTGCTCGACGCGCACCTCCACACGGGGGACGCCCGGGCGCTCGACCTCGCGGACGGCCTGTGCGACTGGATGTACTCACGGCTGTCCAGGCTGCCCGCCGCCACCCGGCAGCGCATGTGGAACATCTTCTCCAGCGGGGAGTTCGGCGGCATCGTCGAGGCGATCTGCGATCTGTACGCGGTCACCGGCAAGCCCCGGCACCTGGCGCTGGCCCGGCTGTTCGACCTCGACCGGCTCATCGACGCCTGCGCGGCGGGCGAGGACGTCCTGGACGGCCTGCACGCCAACCAGCACATCCCCGTTCTCACCGGGGCGGTCCGGCTGTACGACGAGACCGGCGAGGAACGGTACCTGGCCGCGGCGAAGAACTTCTGGCACATGATCGTCCCCACCCGGACGTACGGCATCGGCGGGACGAGTACCGCGGAGTTCTGGAAGGCCCGCGGGCTCATCGCCGCGACGCTCGGCGACACCAACGCCGAGACGTGCTGCGCGTACAACATGCTCAAGCTGAGCCGGTCGCTGTTCCTCCACGAGCAGGACCCGGCGTACATGGACTACTACGAGCGGGCCCTGCTCAACCAGGTCCTCGGCTCCAAGCAGGACCGGCCGGACGCGGAGAAGCCGCTCGTCACCTACTTCGTCGGACTGCGGCCCGGGCACGTGCGCGACTACACGCCCAAGGCGGGGACGACGTGCTGCGAGGGCACCGGAATGGAGAGCCACACCAAGTACCAGGACTCGGTGTACTTCGCGCGGCCCGACGGCGGCGCGCTCCACGTCAACCTCTACAGTGCGACGACCCTCACCTGGGCGGAGAACGGCGTCACCGTCACCCAGACGACGGACTACCCGAGGGAACAGGGTTCCACGATCACCGTACGCGGCCGCCGGCCCGCCACGTTCGACCTGCTGCTGCGGGTGCCCACCTGGGCCCGAAGCGGCTTCCGCGTGACCGTCAACGGCAGGGCGGCGCAGGGGACACCGGTTCCCGGCAGCTACTTCACGGTGTCCCGCACCTGGCGCGACGGTGACACCGTGCGGGTGTCCGTCCCCTTCTCGCTGCGCGTGGAGAAGGCACCGGACGACCCGACCGTCCAGACCCTGTTTCACGGCCCGGTCAACCTCGTGGCCCGCGACTCCCGGACGGACTTCCTCCGTCTCGCGCTCCACCGCAACACCGCGCTCTCCGGCAACCTGGCACCCGGCTTCACACCCGTGGACGGCAAGCCGCTCCACCACACCCTCGACGGCATCGAGTTCGCGCCCTTCTTCGAAGGGACGGAGCACCCGACCCACGCCTACTTCCGGCGCGTCGAGCCGCGGATCGTCTTCGGGGGCAGCGAGTCCGGCGTCGCCAATCCGGCCAGGGCCGACGGCACCACACTCCTCGACGAGATCTGGGCCGCCGCACCCTTCGCGACCAAGTCGGCCCTGGTGGGGCACGTGCGGATCACGGTGGGGGCCTGGGTGGCGGCGGGGCTGCTCGACCCGGCCGACGGCCGGAAGGTGGTGAGGACGGCCGAGAGGGCTTCCTACGTGGCCGGGTGACGAACGGCACGGGGCCGGGGCGGCTGTGCTGCGAAGGACGCGGATGTTAGCTTCCTTCCCGTGGGGGGACACCAGGACGACACCAAGGCTGCCTACGACGGGATCGTCGAGCTGTACGCGTCGATGTTCGCCGGCCGGCTGGAGACGCAGCCCTTCGCGCGGGCCATGATCACCACCTTCGCCGAGTTGGTGCGCGGGACGGGGAACCCGCGGGCGGCCGACGTCGGGTGCGGGCCCGGCCACCTGACGGCCATGCTGCGCGACCTGGGGCTGGACGCCTTCGGGCTCGACCTCTCCCCCGGCATGGTGGACCACGCCCGGCGGGCCCATCCGGCGCTGCGGTTCGACGAGGCGCGGATGGAGGCCCTGCCGGTCGAGGACGGCGCGCTCGGCGGCGTGCTGGCCCACTACTCGACGATCCACACCCCGCCCGGGGAACTGCCCGCGCTGCTCGCCGAGCAGGCGCGTGTCCTGGCACCGGGTGGCCTGCTCCTGGTCTCGTTCTTCGGGACCGAAGGACCGGATCCGGTCCGCTTCGACCACAAGGTGGCGCCCGCCTACAGCTGGCCGGCGGACCGGTTCGCCGAGCTGCTCGCCGGGGCCGGGCTCGTCACGTTCGCCCGGCTGCTCCACGACCCGGCCTCCGAGCGGGGCTTCCTCGACACCCACCTGCTGGCCCGCCGCCGCTGAAGGGTGCTCCCGCGGACGGTGGACGGCGGGCGCGGGAAGGCGCACCGTTGCACCGTACGGGAACGATTCAGTCCGAGCGGCCCCAGTGAAGTGCGGTGCCGATCCTTCCGTGCCGACGCCCGTCCGGGTCGGCGTGTCCTTCCTCGAAACCCCGGCCAGGAGGGCGGCCCGGCCGTCGCCGGCGTCCTCAGCGGCCGGGTCGAACCGTCCGGCCGCCTCCCCGTGAGCATGCCCCGGGAGCCGGGGGGCCAGCCATGGACGTACCTCGCTCCGCCGCTCGGCCACCGCGGGAATGCCGGGGCCTCGCTCATCGAGCGTCGGCGTTTCGGCCAGTCCCGCCCCGGCGCCGCCCTCTCGTGTCACAAGGGTCGGTGTATCGGGCACGAACGCGCATTCGCCTTGCATCGGGGTCTCCGCCACGTCCGAAAGACGTGTGTTCGACACGCGGAGCAGCGTCGTTGAGCTGGGCAACCGCTCACCGCGCCCTTTCGGAGGCCACCATGTACCCACCACCCCCTCTGCCGGCTCCTCTTCCTGCCGCTCCGCAGCCTGCGCCCGCCCGGCTCGCGGCGACCACGGCGGCGCCCCGGAGCGTCGTCGGCGCCCTCGCTCCGGTGCTTGCGGAGACGAGGTGGGCGGCATGACGAGCGGCGCGAACGATCCGCTGGCAGCCGCCGCGGAAGGTCCGTCGGCGTCCGAGCAGCTGCTGTTCGGGGGCGAGCTCACCTACGACTACGGGTGGGGCGCCCATGACGGTGCCTGGCTGAAGCTGGGATTGCTCTCGATGGCCGGTTCGCTCCCGAAGCAGGTGGCGGTGGCTGTCCGGCTGGCACGCGAGGCCGACCCGCGGGCGTTCACCACGGTCGCCGTGAGCGAGGTCGCCCGCGGCGTCACCCAGGCAGTGTCCCTGATCGCGGTCAACGCCCTCCTCGTCGAGCTGCTCGCCGCCGGGGACATCACGAGTCGGTTGCGCGCGGCGCTGCCGTCCCTCCTGCTGGTCGCGGTCCTCGCGGTCATCGGATCGGCGTGCGGGTCGGCCTCGGCCGCCGCCACGGGCATCCTGGAACCGAAGGCACAGCGGGTGGCGACCGAGCGGTACCTCGGCCTGGTGGCGCGGGTGGAGCTGGAGGCGATCGAGGACGACGCCTTCCACAAGCTGATGGACTCCGCCCAGTGGGGCGCGGACTCGGCCCGGCGGATGGTCGGTTACTGCATCGCCGTGGTCACCTCCGCCATCTCGCTGATCGCCGCGGCCGGCGTGCTCACCGTCCTGCACCCGGTCCTGCTGCCGCTGCTGGCGCTCATGGCCCTGCCGAGCGCGTGGGGTTCGCTGACCATGGCCCGGCACCGGTACATCAGCTGGCACCGCTTCGTCCAGCACGTACGGGCGGCCAAGCTGATCAGCCAGCTTCTGATCAACCAGCAGGCCGCGGCGGAGATCCGCGTCCATGACGCGGCCCCGTTCCTGCTGCGGCACTTCCGGCAGATGGCCGAGACCAGCGAGCGGGAGCAGACCAGGCTCGCGTGGACCGGCGCCCGCACCAACGTGATCGCGGACTCCGCACGCGGCGTCGCGACCGTCGCCACCTACGGCGCTCTCGGGCTGCTGTTGTGGCACGGACAGATGGGCCTCGCCGTCGCCGGCACGGCGGTACTCGCGATCCGTACCGGGGCGGCGAGCATCACCGACCTCGTCCTGCGCGTCACCGACGTCCAGGAGGAAGCCCTGTTCGTCGCAGACCTGGAGAAACTGTGCGAGGAAGCCACCCGGCGCGCCATCCCCACCGGCGGACTGGACGTCCCCGTGGACGCGGAGGAGATCAGGTTCGAGAAGGTGACCTTCACCTACCCGGGTGCCGACAAGCCGTCCCTGCTGGAGGTCGACCTGGCCATCCCCCGGGGCAGGACCGTGGCCCTGGTCGGGAGGAACGGCTCGGGCAAGTCGACCGTGGTCCGGCTGCTGAGCGGGGCCCGGCTCCCGGACTCCGGCCGGGTGCTGTGGGGCAGGGTGAGCACCGCGGAGGCCGACCGCGCGCAGGTCTTCGAGCGCGTCGCGATGGTCGCGCAGGACTTCTTCCGCTGGCCCTTCACCGCCCGGGTGAACATCGGCATCGGCCGCAGCAGCGCCGCGATGGACGACCGGAGCATCGAGGCGGCGGCGGCCTACGCGGGCGCCGACGAGGTCGTCAAGGGCCTCCCCCGGGGCCTGGACAGCCTGCTCACCCGCGGGTACAAGGGCGGCCAGGAGATCTCCGGCGGCCAGTGGCAGAAGCTCGGTCTTGCTCGCGCCCGGCGCCGCGACGGTGCCGTTCTGATCGTGGACGAGCCCACCAGCGCGCTCGATCCCGCCGCCGAGCAGCGGGTCTTCGACCAGATCCACCAGCTGGCCGGTTCCGGTCAGACCACGATCCTGATCACCCACCGCCTCCACAGCGTCCGGACCGCGGACCTCATCTACGTCCTGGACGAGGGCCGGGTCGTCGAGCACGGCACCTTCACCGAGCTCATGGACCCGACCACCGGCGTCGGCGTGTTCCGAGAGATGTACGAACTGCAGGCCCGTCAGTTCCTCACTCCTTCGCTGCCCACGCAGCCCACCCCGGCGGGAGCGACGCCGAGCAAGCCGACCGACGCCGTAGGTGAGGGGCGGACGCTGTCGTGACACCGTCCGTCCTGGAGACACGGACGTCCCTGGTGCGCTCCTGCTCGCGGGGGACCTCGGCACCTCACCCGCGTCGGTCGAGCCGGGCCCGGCAGGGGCCGCGACGCACAACGACCTCGCCACCGAGCCCGACGGGTCCCAGGGGTCCGTCGGGACCCACCCGGCCGGCACGGCACTGGGACCGGGACCGGGTCGACGCCGCGGCCCGGACCGGCGAGCACGCAGCCCTGTGCCGGATCCCGGTGGCCGCGGCCCGCCGCACCACGACCCAGGGCCGGCCCGTCGCCGCGCACGAGGGCCTGGCCACGACGGTGCCCCGGTACGTCCCGGACGCGGTGACGGCGGAGGGGCGGGCCGACCGGGCGCCGTCGGCAGGCCGTCGGGCGACTGCACCGGGGCTCCACGCGGTACGAGTTCGGGCCGCCTCGTCTCGGCCGGAGGGTGCGTACCACCAGCTTGGCCCGCCCCGTCCGCTTCGCCGACAGCCACCAGGCATGCGAGGCTGAGGCGGTCCGACTGCTTCCGGCGTATGCCCGCGGCGGAGTCCTGACAGGGGAGGCGGCCGTCACCCTGCCGCTCGGGCGCCGCCCCGATGGTGACGCGTGACCGGCGGGCCGGCGGCACACCGAGCCGCTCGACGTGCACCTGATCGCACGGCGCGAGGGCACGGCGGGGCCCGAGGTACTGCTCTCCCGGCGGGCCGGTGACGTCTACGCGGCAGGCTGCTGGCACCTTCCGTCCGGGCACCCCCTGGGCCGGGCGGGGCAAGGTCAACCCCTGCTGGGCGAGATCCCGGGCAACCCCTTGGAGGAAATCGGCTGGCCGGTGCGTGCGTCGAGCAGGACGCGGTCACCCACAGGGCGTTCCAATACCGCCGCCACCTGCTGCATCTTCGCCTGCTTGGTGCAGTCGCCGCGGCCTCCGCGCTCTTTGACGGAGGCCGACAGCACGACGCTGCCGCGTGTTTCCGGAACACCTACTGCGGGAGCGTCGTCGCACACGCCATGGAGCACGACGACGGTCACCGAGCGGCCGTCCGGGGAGATCCGGACGAGCTGGTCGAGTGCATGGCCGGGGATGTCACGGGCCGGCCCGATGGGTGGCCGCGGAGCTTCCGACGGGATGGCAGCGGCCAGCTTGAGGGGGGCGGCATAGCCCTCCAAAGTGAACAGCCAAGCCGGGACCATCGCCGGCCCGCGGGTGGTGGCCACACGCATCGCGCCCGGCTTCGCTCCGGTGACCGTCAGGTGCGGCTCTCCCCCCACACGGGTGGCAGCCAGGGACCAGTACGACTCCTCCACTCCCCTCAGCGGTCGGGTGAGCGACCCACCTGCGGCCCACGTCACCTGGCCATGCCTCGGCCAGGTGACGGGCAGCCTGCCGCCCAGGACGAAGCTCCGCTCCTCGAACGCCCGCCTATCCGCCGGGCTGCGCAGGCCGCCCAGCGGCAGCTGGGCTGTCTCACCCGTGGGGTGGTACCCGGCACGCCAGGCGGCGGCTGCGGTCGGCCCGTCCCAGGCTTCGGCAACCTGCCTGGCACGGTCCGCGAGCGCATCCGTGCCACCGGCAGCCGTCTTTTGGCCGTCACAACCGGAGACAGCTCCCAGGGCTACAGTCAAGACAACCCCGAGAAGCAGACCGACCAAGCACGACGCCCTGATGCGCATGTGACCTCCCGGTTGAGCGGAACGGCCGGCCGCCGGCCGCCGGCCGCCAAACGAGACTCGCTCACAGTCTCCGTGCGCGCAGTACGGCGGTCAGCATCGGGAGGGTGAACTCGCCGTCGGCGGTCTCCGGTCTGCTCGCGAGGAACGCGCGGCCCCGGCCGATCGTGGCCTCGCGTTCCCGTTCCGGCACGACCGGCATCCCAGTGCGCGTCGCGATGGTCGCGACGCGGGAGTCGGCGGTGGTCGAGCACCCGCGGGCCCCGCGCCGGCTCGAGCGCCCAGCGCGCCGCGGTCTGCGGCGCGTAGTCCGCGCGATGTTCGGCGTACGGCGGCCGCCGCTGTGCCGAACGACGAGCGGTAAAGCAGCCGTTCGTCCTCTTCCACGCGGTCACCCCAAGGGCGACCGCGCCGCGCTGCCACCCGCCCGCGCTGTCCGCTACGAGGACGAACGCCTCCACCGCCCCGCCGGACATCCGGCCCCGTCTTCCCCGCGCCGGCACGGAACACCTCGCAGCGCACCCGTTTCCGTTCACCGTGCGGCGGCGTTCACAGGGGGCGTTCCGGTGGTGGATGGCGGGGAGGACGGCATGCTGCAGGTCTCGGTCGAGGACACGGAGATCCGGCCCGGGAGGGCGCACCGGTGGCATCTCGTGCCGGTGTCCGGTGAGGGGTCGTCGGCCGTGCGGCGGCTGGCGGGCTACAACCAGGCGAAACACTTCACCGTCGCCCAGCACGCGCGCAGCGTGAACGAGCCGATCCGTTCCTATGTCGCCGCGACGTTCGAGGTCACCGAGCCGGTGGACCTGGACGCCCTCGGAGACGCCCTGCTGCATCTGGTCCGCCGCCACGAGGTGCTCCGCGCGTTCTACGAGCCGCTTGACGGGGACCTGTCCTGCGAGGTCCTCTCCCCCGGCGAGGTCGCCCTCAAGCACGTCGAGACGGACCAGCTGGAGACGTCGGCGCAGGTCGGCGCCCATCTGCACCAGGCGTTCCAGGAGGTCGAGACCCTCTCCTGGCCGCTGATCGCCATGGGCGCGGTGGTCCGGGACGACTCGGCCACGGTGTGGTTCTCGTGTGACCACCTGGTCACCGACGGGTTGTCCACGGCCATCGCGCTCGACGACATCGCCGGTGCCTACCGGGCTCTCACGGCCGGCGAGGCCCTCGCCCCGGTGGAGGCGGGCAGCTACCTGGAGTTCAGCCGGAACCAGCGCCGCGGGAACCAGGGCCTGCGCGCCGACGACCCGCGACTGGAGTACTGGCGGGACTTCACCGAGCGCGACGGCGGCCTGTTCCCCCGCTTCCCCCTCGATCTCGGCACCGTGCCCGGCCGCCTGTACGCGCCGGTCACCACCACCGAGCGGCTCCTGGACGCGCAGGGCGTCGAGGTGTTCGAGGCGGCGTGCGGGGCCCGCGGCGGGCGGCTGTCGACGGGGCTGCTCGCCGCGCTGGCCACCGCGGTGCGGGAGGAGGGCGGACCTGCGGTGTACCGGGGTCTCGTGCCGGTCAACGAACGCGGCAGGGGTGTCTACGAGCAGTCCGTGGGGTGGTTCGTCAATACCCTCCCCATCGAGTTCGCCGTGGGGAGGGTCGAGGGGTTCGCCGACACCCTGACCGCCGCCCAGACCGCCTTCGCGCGTATGCGGGCCCATGCGGGGGTGCACTTCGTACAGGCCTGGCGGCTGCTGGCCCCGGCCGAGTACGCCAGGCTGCACTACTGGCCACACGCGGTGAACTTCTACTCCTACATCGACTTCCGGCGCATGCCCGGCGCCGCGTACCACGGCGGGCAGCGGGCTCGCATGCACGTGTGGGTGTCCGGGTGCAACGGCATCCTCCACTGGTTCCACCGGGCCGAGGACGGTCTCCACGTCAACAGCATCCACGTCGACACCCCGCAGGCCCGCGTCACCCACGAGGCGCTGCTCCACACCCTCACCCGCACCGTCACCACGGTCTCTCAGTGACCTGTGGCTCTCGACGGCCGCTGCCCCGCCGGGCAGGCCGTGGGCGCCACGGTCTCCTCCCCCTCCGC
This sequence comes from Streptomyces changanensis, assembly GCF_024600715.1. Taxonomy (NCBI): domain Bacteria; kingdom Bacillati; phylum Actinomycetota; class Actinomycetes; order Kitasatosporales; family Streptomycetaceae; genus Streptomyces; species Streptomyces changanensis. The sequence continues at coordinate 6,688,512 of NZ_CP102332.1, read as the reverse complement.
TGCGACCGCCCGGGGTGACCGGCGGGAGTCGGGACGCGGCTACCGGGGTCCCGGCGCGAGGGAGCGGGCGGCAGGCCCTGCCCTGAGGGGCGGGCCTGCCGCAGGGCGCGGGGACTATCGGATGTGCGCCTTGACCTGGTCGTAGACCGTGCGGTCGGTGCGCAGCCCGCTGTGGTCGAGGCAGGCGGTGGTGGTGTTGACGGCTCCGTTGAGGGCGACGCTGCCCGCGGGGTTGATGACGCTGTCGCAGGGGGAGCCCCAGGTGGCGTAGCGGGGGGAGCCGGGGGTCTCGTCACCGGAGTTGAGGCTGTCGAGGAAGGCGGATCCCGGTCGCATTTCAACGCAGGGGGCGCCGCCGCACCAGCGCGCGGTCTCCGTGCCGTGGTTGGGTCCGGCCAGGGAGACCCACGCGTCGACCTCTGAAGCGCCGCCGAGGTTCTTCAGGTAGTAGCGGGAGGACAGGGCGCCCATGGAGTGGGTGACCACGTCCACCTTGGTGGCGCCCGTGGTGCGCAGGACGCGCGCGATCTCGTAGGCCAGTTGTTCGGCGGTGGTGGCGTTGGACTGTGTGGCGTCGTAGGTCCACGGATGGAGGTGGCCGGCCGGCCAGCCGTCCGCCCGGAAGCGGTCGGCCATGGTCCGCCAGGTGGAGCCGTCGGAGTTCCACCCGTGGACGAAGACGATCGGGTGGGGGCGGGCGGCCTGCTGTCGGCCGCCGACCGCCGACGCGGACGCGGGGGTCGGAAGGAGGGGCATGAGCGCGAGGAGGAGCGTGAACACGCTCCGCGACAGATTCCTGGTCACGCGCGGTTCATACCGCGCCGACGGCCGGAGCGACGGAGCCACACCCGTACGCTCACCCGTCCGGTAGCGAAGTGTCACCGCAGAAACGTGTCAGCTCGTCGAACGGAGGGCCTGCGGGCCTCGCGCGGTACGTCATCCGGGAGGGTCACCGTCGCGCCCCTGGACCGGGCAGGTCCCGTCGCGGGCGGGACTCCCCGGGGCCCGACCAGCCCGCCGCGCGGCTCGCGGTGCGGCGGTTCGACTCCGGCCGGCGGGGCGTGGAAGGCCGGGCGTACCCATGGGGCGCGTCATGGAGAAGCTGAGTACGCGCACTCATGTCCGACGCGGGTGACGGGGAGACACTCCGAGGCATGACGACGCTTCCACCCCCGGCCGAGGAGCTGCGGCTCCTCGACGCCGAGCTGTGGCACCTCGACGCCCGCCGTGCCGTCCTGCTCCGGCGCCGCGAGTGGCTGGTCCACACACTGCGCGCGGCTTCCGCCCAGCAGCAGGCCCAGGACCCCGGGGCCACGCCGTCGGCGTGGCCCGCCGGTGCCGGTACCGCCGCCCGCCGGCCGGAGACCGCGGCACCGAAGGTGCAGAACGTGCTGCTGCTCCTCGGCGGCACCCTGCTGACGATCGCCGCGATCGCCTTCACCCTGGTCAGCTGGGGGCAGATGGGGATCGCCGGGCGGGCGCTGGTGCTCGGCGCGGTGACGGTGGCGGCGCTGGGCGCGCCCGTGGCACTGCTGCGGCGCGGACTCGGCTCGACCGCCGAGGCGGTGGCGGGCCTCGGGATGGCGCTGACCGTTCTCGACGCGTACGCGCTGCACGAGGTCCTGCTCACCGGCACGGACGCTCTGCGGTTCGCGGCCGCCGCGGCGGCGGTCCTGGCCGGGACGTGGGTCGCGTACGGCGTGGGGGTGAGCGCGCTGGTGCCGCCCGCGCGGGAGGACGCGGCGCAGAAGGGCGCGGCGGGAGGAGGGGCGCGCCTCGTGCTCCGGCTCCCCCTTCCTCTCGCCGCGGCGACCGCGCAACTCCCCCCGCTTCTCTGGGCGCTCGCCATCGGCGCGGGGCCGCACACGCTGACGGCCGTGCTTCTGGTGGCCGCCGCCGCCGACACCGCTGTCGCACTGCGGGCGACACGACTGTCGGTACGGATCGTCGCCGTCGTCGGCGCGTGCGGCATGGGCGCCTCGGGTGTTCTCTCGGCCGGGTGGCTCTGCTGGCACGCCGCGGACCCGGGCTCCGCCGCACGGGCGGCGGCTCTGCTGGCCCTCGCCGCGACGATCGCCCTGGCCGCGGCCCGGTTCGTCCAGGAGCGGGACATCGCCGTCAACTCGGCCCTGGCCGGCGGTCTGTGCCTGGTCGCAGGGGTGGGCGGGGTGCTACGGGCCTCGGTACCCGGCCAGTGGACGGTGCCGGGATGCCTGGCCTGCGCGCTCGCCTTGGCGACGGTCGTACCGACGCGCCTGCCCGAGCCCGTGCGCCAAGGACTGGCGCGGGCTTCGCTGACCGTCCAGGGTCTCGCGGTGCTGTGGGCGGTGCCCCTGGTGGCCGGCACCCTCATCGGTCCGGCGGCCTGGGTGGGGCGGGTCTGGTCCGACGCGCCCCGGGGCACGCGGGCCACCGTGTTCGCCGAGGTGCCCTGGCCTCCGTACGCAGCCACCGTGCCGCTCGTTCTCGTCGTCGTGGCCGGTGTGCTGGCCCTGACCGGGCGCACAGCGGCCTGGCGCGCGGCGGCCACGACGGGCGCCCTCGTGCTGGGGTGGGCGACGGCGTTCGTGCTCCCCGCGGTGCTCGATTTCCCCTACCCTCACGGTCCTGTTCGGCGCGGCGGGTCTTGGCCGGGGACTCGGCCCGTTCGCGGCGCCCGCCTCGCTCGGGTACGCCACGGCCCTGGCGTGCGCGATCGGCACGTCCGCCGGCTGGCAGCCGCAGCACACCGCCCTGCTGGTCCTCGTCGTGCCCGGCGCCGCGGCAGTGGTCGCGGCACGTCTCGGCGGCTCGTCCGCTGTCGTTCCCGTCGAGGTCACCGGGGCTGTCGCGATGGTGCTCGCTGTCGTTCTCGCCGTGACCGATCCGCCGATGCTGGCCCTGGTGCTCTCGCTCGGTGCGGTCATCGCGGCGGGGACCGCGCTGCGGACGGAACGGCGAGCGGGCGGTCACGTGGCCGCCGTCCTGTTCGTGCCGGCCGCCTGGGTACGCCTGGCGGCCTGGGACGTCACCGCACCGGAGGCGTACACCCTGCCGGTGACCGGGGCCGCGCTGGTCGTCGGGTTCCTGCGCCGGCGCCGTGACCCGGCGCTGTCGTCCTGGGCGGCGTACGGTGCCGGACTGACCGTCACCCTGCTGCCGAGCCTGTTCGCCGCGTGGGAGGACCGGCACTGGCTGCGCCCCCTGGTGCTCGGCACGGCGGCGCTGGCCGTGACCCTGGTGGGCGCCCGGCACCGGCTCCAGGCACCGCTGGTCCTCGGCGGGAGCGTGCTCGCTCTGGTGGCGCTCCACGAACTCGCCCCGTACGTCGGCCAGGTCGTCGGTGCCCTCCCCCGGTGGGTGGCTCCCGCGCTCGCCGGTCTGCTGCTGCTCGCCCTGGGCGCCACCTACGAGCAGCGACTGCGCGACGCACGGCGAGTGCGTGAGGTGTTCGGGCGGTTCCACTAGGCGGAGCGTCCGCGCGGCCGGCTCATGGTCTCCCGACCATGCCCGACCACGCCCGGCCGCGCCCGGCCCCGCCGGCGAGGACCAGGCCGTGCGGCGACTGCCGCGCCGCGGTGACGGGTCGGGGACGCGGCGCCGCCCCCGGCGGACGGGCCGAGGGCGGCGACGCCCCCTAGCGCGCCACGCGGTAGCGGAGGTGGACGACTCCCGAGCCGAAGGTGCGGGTGTCGACGAGTTCGAGATCCACCCGGCGCTCGCGTCGGGGAAAGAACGGAGTGCCACCGCCGACCAGCACCGGGTGGACCACGGCCCGGTACTCGTCGATCAGCCCCGACGCGGCCGCCTCGGCGGCGAGAGTCGCGCCGCCGATCGCGATGTCGCCCTCGCCGGGCTCCGCGCGCAACCGCTCGATCTCCTCCGCCAGGTCGCCGGAGGCCAGGCGGGCATTGCCCTGCACCTCCGCCAGCGTGGTGGAGAACACCACCTTCGGGAGCGGCTTCCAGAGCGCGGCCCACTCGAGCATGGAGTCGTCGAGCGACGGGTCCTGGTCGGCGGTCTCCCAGTACAGCATCGTCTCGTACAGCCTTCGTCCCAGCAGGTGGACGCCGACCTCTCGGATCTCGTCGATCCAGAAGCGGAAGACCTCCTCGTCGGGCGCCGTCCAGTCGAACCCGCCGTCCGGCCCGACGATGTAGCCGTCAAGTGAGACGCCCATCGAATAGGTCACGCTGCGCATCGGAAGCCCTCCTCGGGAACGGGGTTCGACCCTACGGCCGCCGGACGCCGCCGACTCGTCGCGGCTCGCGGGATCCCTGAACCGAGGCGGTTCCCCCTGGGTCCGGCCGCCCCGACGCGCTCCGGCGGCGCGCTGGTGCGTCCGGCAGGTCGTGGTCGCCGCGCACCGTCCACCCGGTGCGACCGCGTGGGTGCGTGCGCGTCCGCAGCTCGGTGAGCGGCCCAGCCCGCACTCCAGGTGCTGCGGCGGGACGGTGCCCCGGCGCCGGGCAGCCGCCCGCCGCCGGGTGGTACCGCGGTGTCGGCCGGCCTGGCGGGCCGCCGCCGCGTCGCGGCTCCGTGCCGTCGAGGCGGCCCGCGCGGCGGACGCGGCCGCACGCGCCGATGCCCCCGCCGCGTCCCAGGCCGCCCGCCGGCCGGAGCCGCCGATTCCGTCCTCTGCCCGGGGCGGCGCAGCCGGGGCGGCCGCCGGTCGGACCGCCGCGGCCCGCGAGGCGGCTGGGGAGGCCCGGTCCGGCACGGCTCGGTCACCCGGCCGGTCGGGCACTGCCGAGGATGGGACCCTCAGCGTGGCGCGGCGAACACCGGCGGGTTCAGGCGGGCGAATCCTTCCTGCCGTTCGTAGGGGTAGTACGGGTACGGCGCCGTCCGATGGCTCGCCGCCTCGAGTTTCGCCAGGTGTTCGGGGGCGAGGGACCAGCCGACGGCACCGAGGTTCTGGCGCAGCTGCTGCTCGTTGCGGGCGCCGATGATGACCGAGGACACGGTCGGCCGCTGGAGCAGCCAGTTGATGGCGATCTGCGGCACGGCCTTGCCCGTCTCCTCTGCGACCTCTTCCAGCGCGTCGACCACGTCGTAGAGGTGTCCGTCGGCGACGGGCGGGCCGTAGTCGGCGGTGCGGTGCAGTCGGCTGCCGGGTGGGAGCGGTACGCCACGGCGGATCTTCCCGGTGAGGCGGCCCCAGCCGAGGGGGCTCCACACGATCGCGCCCAGGCCCTGGTCGCGGGCGAGCGGCATGAGTTCCCACTCGTAGTCGCGGCCGATGAGCGAGTAGTACACCTGGTGGGACACATAGCGGGGACGGCCGTGCTTCTCCGCGGCCGCGAGGGACTTCATCACCTGCCAGCCGGAGAAGTTGGAGACGCCGACGTAGCGCACCTTTCCCGCCTGTACGAGGGAGTCGAGGGTGGCCAGCACCTCTTCGACGGGTGTTCCGGCGTCGAAGGCGTGGAGCTGGAACAGGTCGAGGTAGTCGGTGCCCAGCCTGCGCAGGGCGTCCTCGCAGGCGGTGATGAGGCGGCTGCGGGAGGAGCCCGCGTCGCGCGGCCCGTCCCCCATGGGCAGGCCAGTCTTGGTCGAGAGGATCACCTGCTCCCGTCGGCCCTTGACCGCCTTCCCGAGAACCTCCTCGGAAGCACCGGCGGAGTAGACGTCGGCGGTGTCGAACATGGTGATTCCGGCGTCCAGGCAGATGTCCACCAGACGGCGTGCCTCCTGCGAGTCGGTCGTTCCCCACTCGCTGAAGAGGGGGCCTCGCCCGCCGAAGGTTCCGGCTCCGAAGCTCAGCGCCGGCACCATGAGCCCGGATGCGCCCAACCGCCTGTATTCCATGGGGACCTCTTCCACCGAGGGACAAGTTAACGGGTCTACAGTTTCTTTAACTGCCGCCAAGGTAGCAGCATCCGCCGACTAATGGAACTGGAGTGCCGTTATGCCTGAAGAAGCCGAGCCGGGCCGCGTACGACCCGGAGGCCGCACGGCCCGCGTACGGGAAGCGGTGCTGCGGGCGGCGGAAGACGCCCTGACCGAACTGGGCTTCAGCGGTCTGGACTTGGCCGACGTCGCCCGCCGTGCCGGCGTGGGCAAGACGACCGTCTACCGCCGCTGGGGAACGGCGGCGGGACTCGTGGCGGACCTCCTGTCCGACATGGCCGAGCAGTCCGCGCCACGCACCGAGACCGGCTCGCTGCTCGGTGACCTCAAGGCCAACGCCCGGCTGGTGCAGCGGACCTTGACGGACGCGCGGCAGGGACCGCTGTTCACGGCACTGATCGCTGCCGCCACCAGCGACGCGAGGACGGCCGCGGCTCTGCACCACTTCTACGACATCCGCGTCAGGGAGTGGGCCCCGTGCGTCCGGCAGGCCGTCGACCGGGGCGAGGTACCGGAGGGGACCGATGCCCACGAGGTGGTCCGCGCCGTCTCCGCCCCCCTCTACTACCGGCTGCTGATCAGCGGTGGCCGACTCGACGAAGCCGCTGCGGACCATGCCGCCGAAGCCACCGCGGCCGCGGCACGCGCCGGCGCGTACGTTCGGGACGGAACGGAGCCCGCGTAGCCCGCGAGGCGCGTCCCGGAGGGTCGGGCGGCCTGCGCGGATCGAGGGCGGCCCTGAGGTGGGGGCCGAGATCTCCGCGGCGGGGGAGGCGCGCCTCCGGGGTCGGCCGCGGCGCCGAAGGACCACGGCTGCGCGGTGGGGAGCCTCGGCCACCGAGACCCGGCCGCCGGCGGGGGCCTGCGCGAGGCCACCGACCGCGCCGCGGGGGCGGGGGCGACCGGCCCGGGCCGGGGGCGTCGACAACCCGACCCCCGCGCATGCGCCCCTCGGCCGGGTGAAGGCGAGGCCGGCCGACCCGGCGACGGGCCCGCGCGCCTTGTCGCCACTGCCCGGCAGGCCACCACCCCCACCCCGACCGACGGCGCCAGACGGTGGCGGGATGGAGCCACCGGCCTTCCCGCACCCGTCCGTCAGTCGGACGGCGGCCCGGCTTCGCCACGAGCACCGTCGGCCAGTCCGCGGACCTCGCTGGTGACCCTCTCCCACGCGGACGCGGGAACCTCGTGGCCGACCCCGGGCAGGAGGACCAGGCGCGCGCCGGGGATCCGGGAGGCGATGGCCTTACCGGCCGCGGGCTTGATGAGGGGGTCGTCCTCCCCGTGGAGGACGAGGGTGGGCCGCGATATGGCACTGATCTTCCCGCCGTGCCACTGGGCGCCGATCTGACGGCTCTGCGCCTGCCGGTCGTGTACGCCGCCGTCGACGTTGCGCACGGCGTTCTCCCGGGCCGCCGTCTCGTCGAAGGGTCGGTTCGGCGAGTTGAGGAGACGGGAGACGGCGACGGCGGCCGCGATGCTCCCTTCGGGGGTGTCGGGGAACCTCAGACCGGTGAACTTCGCCAGGGTCCCCAGTCGGATGTACCGCACGGCCCGCAGGCCCGAGGTGTCCCCGGGGACGGCGGCCATGGTCGTGAGCGTCCGAACGCGCTCCGGGTGCCGCAGCGCGACGCGCTGGGCGACGGCACCACCGAGGGAGACCCCCAGCAGATGTGCCGACGACCACCCCAGGGCGTCCATGACCGCGGCGGTGTCGTCCGCCATGTCCTCGGCGGTGTACGCCTCCCCGCGCCGGGCGAAGAGCGCGGAGACGGGGTTGCGGGCGACGGTTGACGGGAGGCGCGTCGACTCGCCGCCGTCGCGCTGGTCGTACCGGGCGACCGCGAAACCGCGTGCCGCCAGCATCCGGCACAGACCGTCGGGGAACCAGCGGCGGTTCGCGCCGAGCCCCATGACGAGCAGGAGCGGATCACCGTCGTCCGGCTCGGTCCACCGGTCGTACGCGAGCTGGACCGTGCCGTTCTCGGCCCAGCGGACCGGGCTCCACGGGCCGATCGATGACGAGGACATGGGGACCTCCCGTAACTGCGATCAGTGTTCGCAATTTAGTGTAGGGGAGGCACCACGAGGACGACCAGGACCGGTGCGAGACAGCCGCGGTACCGATGGGAGAGGTGGACGACGTGGCCGAGGAACGCGTGACCGTCTGGGAGCGCCCCGAACGCGGCACCCGCGGCCCCACGGCCGTGCACAGCCGTGCGGAACTGACCGCCGTCGCCGTCGAGTTGGCGGACAAAAGCGGCCTGGCGGCGGCGTCCATGCGTCGCGTGGCGACGGCGCTGGGCACGGGCCAGGCGTCCCTGTACCGCTACGTCTCCAGCCGCGAGGACCTCCTCGACCTCATGACGGACGCGGTGGTGGGCGAGGTCGACCTGGACGTCCCGCTGGGCGGCGGGCCCGTCGAGGACCTGCTCGCCCTCGCGTCACGCACCAAGGCGGTCCACCTGCGGCACCCCTGGCTGGTCGACGTCCCGCCGGAACCACTCCGACTGGGCCCGCGGGGGGTGGAGTACCTGGAGTACGCGCTGAAGGCGATGGCACCCACGCCCTTGCCGGGCCCGGCCAAGATGGAGGTCGTCGCCCTGATGAACGCCCTCGTCGCCCAGTTCGCCCGCTCGGAGATCCTGTCGAGCCGCGGACAGGCGAGCCGTCAGACGGCGCAGGCCGCCTTTCTGCGGCAGGCGGCCGGCCGAGGGAAGCACCCGCACCTCGCGGCGGCCATGGCCGATCACGCAGAGGCGGACGAGGCAGCCGAGCCGCAGGCCGTGTTCGAGCGGACGATGCGCCGGGTGCTCACCGGGCTCGTCGCCGGCTGAGGCGCCCGGTCACGCGTACGCGACGGCGCTCCGGACTTCCCCGTCGGACGGCTGCGGTTCGGGCCTGTCCGCCGTTGCGCCGACGGAGGCTCACGCCTTCCGGACGCCCGCCCGGCACGCCGGGTCGCCGTCAGCGGCTCCGGCCTGCGGCGGTCGCGGCGACCGTCATGCCCGCCCGCGCCCCCGGCCGGACGCCGGGGCGAGCGGGGTGAGCGGCCGGCTCCGCGGGGCCCGAGGGCCGCTGGGCCGGGCCTGTGCCCGAGCCCCGGTCTTCCGGAGGTTCGGACCATCTCGGCGAGACGGTGGCGGTGGCGGTGGCGCGAGCAGGACCCGTGCGCGGGGTGGGGCGCTGTCGGCCGGGGTGGCCGTGGTGGCCCTCGTGCCAGGGTGCGGCGGGGCGGAGGCCGGGGGCGCGGTCGTAAGACCCCACCGACGAGCCGGGCACACCCGCGGACGGCTGATCAGAGCACCGGCGGTCCCGCCTCGATGCGGCGCAGTACGGGAGGCAGGCGGTCCAGGTCGGGGCCGGTCTGGACCTGCCGCTCGTCCCACCAGGTGGCGCCGGCGTCGTGCAGCGGACCGATCACGTCCCTCGCCCTGGCCGCGTCCGGGGGCGTGGCACCGCCGAGCACGAACTCGAAGGGGCGCTCGTCCCCTGCCGTACGGTGCCGGCGCACATGGCCGACCAGATCCCGTACCTCGGCCACATCCGGTACGTGGCCGTGCCGGGCCGTCTCGAAGAGCGGGACCGCCCCGTCCCACCGCGCTGCCCGCCGCATGGGCGCGCGACGCGGCCAGAACCCGCCGATCCACACCGGCGGACGGGGCCGTTGCACGGTGGCAGGCAACAGCGTCACGTCCCGGACCTCGTAGTGCCGGCCGTGGTGGTTCACCGGCTCCCCGGACCAGAAACGGCTCAACAACTCCAGTCCCTCGTCCAGCCGCTCGGCCAGGACGCGTGGCTCGGCGGCGTCCCCGAAGCTGTGGTACTCGTCCTCGATCGGACCGCCCAGGCCGGCGGCGAAGACCACCCGGCCGCCGCTGAGGTGGTCCAGGGTGGCCACCTGGCGGGCGAGTTGCTGCGGTCGGTAGCGGGGGACCGGCGTCAGGAGGGTGCCCAGTCGGATCCGGGAGGTCGCCAGCGCGGCGGCGGTCAACAGCATCCAGGGGTCCGCGAAGGGGCGTCCCTGGTGTTGCCGGTGCAGTACGTGGTCCCAGACGAAGAGGCCGTCCCAGCCGGCCTGTTCGGCGGCGGCCGCCGCGGTCGCGACGTTACGGGGGTCGGCGAAGTCACCGAAGTTGGGGATGTTGACGGAGAAGCGCATCCCAGCAGGATGCGCAGCCGGCCGCGCAGGGACAATCGGATTCCCGGCCAGGTGGCTCCACGGCAGGCCGCCGCCCGGGAGCCGGGGACAGGGCAGGGTGCCGCGACCGACCGCCGTTCATCCGGGGCGGAGCCGGGGCCCGAGCCGCCCGGGAGCCGTCCGGTCGCTCACGGGGACGCCAGCGCGTGTCCGTGGGTGCCACCCGCGGGCCCGGAGCCCGCGGGTGGCGGTGGGTCAGCCCACCCGGCCGGCGGCGTCGCGGTGCCGGGCCACCGCCCGGCGCAGTGCGGCGTCCACGGCGGGCAGGACCTCGGCGATGTCCGTGTACTCCACGTATTCCACCGTTGCCACGGTGTGCAGCCCCTGGACCAGGAAGGTGTACTCCCGGCCCTTCTCCAGCAGCAGCACGATCGGCTTGTCGAACGCGCTGGCCCACCCGACCTCGATGTGGGTGCCCGGCGACGCCGGGTGGCCCGGCATCGCCACGAACACGTCCGCCTTGCGGATCTCGTCCTGGTCGATCCGCGTACAGACCTCCGGGCGCATCAACTCCGCGCCCCACGCCTCCCTGCGGTGGGCGTTGTGCACGGCGAGTCCCTGTGCCTCGAAGTGGTCGATGAGCACGGTGAAGGGCGCCTGCGCGTCCGAGGGCATCCGGCCGGTGAGCGGGTCCAGGAGCTGGATGAACGGTCCGGCCAGGAACAACGAGTCCACCCCGACCAGGTCCGGCGGTTCCGCCGCGGCGGACGGTGGAGTCGGGACCGGGAGGGAAGCGGCTGTGCTCGGAAGGGGGGTCGTGGTCGGTTCGGCGGTCATCGCGGGCCTCCGGGGCGTCGTCGGCTGTCTGGGGCGGTCGGTTGCGGGAGGATCCGGTTCAGCTCTTCACGAAGCACTGGATGTAGGCGTCGCCACTGGTTCCGTGGGTGTACTCCGTCGTGTCGTAGGCCGTGTACGGGTGCCGCACGACCCGGATCTCCCGGAAGTGCGGCAGGTACTGCCACCGCAGCTCGGGCTTCGTGCTGAAGAAGGGGATGAACACCCCGCCGGGCCGCAGGACCCGGACCACCTCGGGCATGGTCCGCCGCCACAGCGCCTCGTCCTTCCAGACCTCCATGTCCAGCGCCGGGTCGAAGAAGATGCCGTCGACGCTCTGCGAGGGCAGCTCGAAGATGCGCTGGAAGAAGTCGCCGCGCTCGATGCTCAGCGTGTCGGGCAGCTCCGGGTGGCGTTCCCGGAACAGCTCCTCCACCTCGTCGAACAGCTCCAGGACGCGGTGGCTTCGGGTGGCGGGGTTGGTGGCGATGCGGAGGGCCGACAACCCGAGGCCGAGACCGACCTCGTAGAAGTCCCGGCCGTACTCGCACAGCATGTCGGCGCCGGCCCACATCAGGTCGCGCTCCCAGGCCTGCATCGCCTGTTCGCCGCCGATGCTCAGCGTCACCTCGCCGTCCTGCTCGACGAGCTCGATGGCGGGCTTCGTCCCGGGGCCGGCGCCGGCCTCGGGCTTCGTGGCGTTCTCCATGACAGCACTCCTTCGCGTGGCGCGGTGGTGTGTGGACAAGGGGAGACGGGCCGGGCGGGGCGCGGATCACGCCCCGGCCGGTACGACGCCGAAGTGGCGCCGGGCCGTGGAGACGGCGAGGTCCTGCACGGCGAAGACGGTGAAGTAGTAGGCCTGCGGTGCCGTCTCGGGCCGGAAGGCGACCCGGAACGTCACGTCCTGGGGCTGCTCCCCCTTCGCCCGTACCTTCACCGTGGCGGGTTCCACCGTGGTGTCCTCGCGCAGATAGGTGGGCACGAACAGGCCCAGTCGCACGGGACCCGTGCGGGGCGCGGTGAGTTCGGCGCGTACGACCAGTTCACCGCCCTGTGCGGCCTCGTCGTCCGCGTGGGCGAGCAGGACGGGGGCGCCGGGCACCCGGAAGGTGACGTCACCGCACCGCATGCAGACCACGCAGAGCGTGTCGAGGATCTGCGGGAGCAGTCCGCGCCGGGTGAACTCCTGGGCGGGGCGCCCGCAGTGGCAGGTCACTTCGCGCACCTGCGGGTCGAGCCGACTGCGGTCGCCGAAGTGCGCGGGATAGTTCATGATCTCGTTCTCGGGATCGGCCGCCACCTGCTCGGCGATCGCGTGGTCGAGCGACTGGAGGTCCGCGGTCAGCGAGCCGTGGATCTCCTCGGCGGACTGGTCGGCGAGGTGGGTGGGGCGGGCCACCCACAGGTCGACCTTGCGGGCCAGCTTGGTGAGCCGGGGGCGCAGCGGGTGGCGCCCGGTGAGCAGCTCGGAGCCGAGCAGGGCGTTGAGCCGCTCCCCCACCGTGAGCAGCAGGGGGTCGGGCCGGTGGTCGGAGGGGACCGGGCCGGGCAGCGGCCGTGCCGGTGCGGCCGGGAGGCCGAAGCGCATGAACGCCGGGTACGGGTGCGAGCCGGCGAGGCTCGCGTTGAGGACGTCCACGGTGTCGGCGCCGTCGAGCGCGGCCCGCATCCAGGCGGTGTTCTCGGGCCGGTCGGAGTCGTGGACGGAGACCGCGGACGCCACGAGCCGGGCGGGGCCGTCCAGGGCGTTGAGCAGCAGCTGGTACTTGGGGTCGTACAGCGCGAGGTCGGCGAGCGGACCGCTGTTGCAGGCGCTGAGCACCACCTCCACCGCGCCCACCCGGTTCAGCGGGACCAGCTTGTCCTCCGGCTTGTAGCAGGGCAGGCCGTAGGAGCAACGCGGTCCGAGGAGGCCGGGCCGGGCCGGGGCCGCCTGGCTGAGACCGCAGATGGTGTACTCGCCCAGGTTGAGGCTGTCGTCCTTGCCGTGGCCCTGGAAGACGACGCGCCGCCAGGGGGTGTCGAGGATCTCGCCCTGGATGTCGGCGGCCGGCCGGTCGAAGTCGCGGTCGTCGAAGACCCGGACACCGGGCCGCCGGGGGGGCCGGTCGGTGTCGGTGAACAGCCCGACGGCGTCGACCTCCGGGGCGGCGGTGGCGTACTGCTTGGCGACGTTCCAGGCGACGGAGTCGCCGTCCCGCCCGCTGAGCAGGGTCAGGGCGTGCTCGGGGCCCCGGTAGGTGGACAGCAGCAGGTCGCGCACGGCGTCCAGGGTGAGCCGGTCGTACGCCCCGAGCAGCAGCACGGTGCCGGGGTGCCGGTCGCGGAAGGTCCGCGGATCGCCCATGTCGTCCTCGGTGAGCCAGGTACGGGCGAGCGGGCGCGCCAGTTCGAGGGTGCCGTCCGGGAGGTCCTTCGCGCCCAGGACGACACCGGTGTCGAGCGGGCGGGGCAGCGCGCTGCCCGCGTACAGCCGGGCGGCCAGGGCCATGCTCTCCGCCAGATCGGGCCGCCCTTCGACGGGTACGGGTACGGGCGTGCGGTCGGGCGCCCGCAGGAACGCCTCGACCGCGCCGGGCAGTTCCGCGTGGGCGACCGGGCGGAACGGTCCGGTGCCCGGCGGGGACAGGGAGCGCCCGTGCTGCCGTTGGTCGTTGGTGGCTGCGTTCATGAGGGGGTTACCTCGGGTTCCTGGGGGTCATCGGTGGGACGGGGGCCACTCGTCAGGGGCCGTGTGCGGGGGATGGTGGACCGGGGCTGCCGGGGCGGGCTCGACGTGTGGGAACCGGCCGGCGCCTGCCCGGGTGGGGCGCCGCTCCCCCGTCGCGGCGGGGAGCCGCTCCCCCGGGGCGGCGGGTGGTGTTCCGGCCCGGCCCGGGTGACACGGGCCGGGGGGCCGGCGGGCCCGATCCGCAGGGGTGGGGGCCCGTGTGCGGTGTTCCGACGGGGCGGGGGTCATGTGGTGTGCTCCGCCGTCTCGATGGCCTTCGTGCCCAGCAGCGTCCGGCAGGCGAAGGCCAGCGCCGCGCCGGCCAGCGCGGTCGCCAGGGCGACCGCGAACACCCCGCGCGGGCCGAGCGGTTCCATCAGCAGTCCGCCCACCTGCTGGCCCAGCGCGTCGCCCACGACGGTGGCCAGCGAGGCCCAGGTGAACGCCTCCGCCAGGAGCCGGCCGTCGGCGACCTGGCTGACCAGGGTCATCTCCCCCGCCGACACGAGCGCGATGGGCAGCCCGCCGACGGCCAGGGCGAGACCGAGGGTGAGGGGCGACGTGGCCAGCAGGGGCAGCCCGACGCCCAGCGCGAAGGCCAGCACCAACCACGGGAAGCGGCGGTGCACCGCCACCTCCGACGTCGACCGGCCCAGCAGCAGGGCCCCCAGGGCGCTGCCCACCCCCCAGCAGGCGTACACCACCCCGGTCCCCCCGGTCGATCCGTGCCGGTCGACGAAGGCCGGGATCGCGAGCGTCAGCAGCCCGACGGGTACGGCGCAGGTCGCCATGACGGCGGTCAGGACCGCCATCGCCGGTGTCCGCATCGGGCCCAGCCACGGGCGTCGGGTGCCGTGGGTGTCCGTCGGCTTCCTCTCCGGGACGCCGGACGGGAGGGGTGTCAGGGCCAGGCCCACGGCCCCGGCGCCGCCCATCGCGGCAACGGTGACGACGGCCGTCCCCGCCGACCCGGCGAGCATCAGCCCGGCGAGCATCAGCGGTGCCCCGATCACCAGTACTTCGGTGAGCAACGCCTCCCACAGGTAGGCGGTCTCCCGCTCCTCGTCCCGCAGCGGCAGCCGGGCCCACAGCGACCGCATCACCGCGTTGGCCGGCGGCAGGGCGATCCCGGCCGCGACGGCCGCGACGGGCTGCGCCCAGTCGCCGGGGCGGGTCGCCCACACCAGCAGCGCGAGCGCGGCGGGGTAGGCCACACCGGTGACGAGCAGCACCGCGCGCCGTCCCATGCGGTCCACCCGCCGCGCGACGAGCGGGCTGCCCACCGCCATCCCCAGGGTGTAGAGCGCGGCGACGAAGCCCGCCTGGGCGTAGCTGCCGCCCTGCTCACGGACCACGAGCACCATCGCCAGCGACATCAGGTAGACGGGCAGCCGGGACACCACGCTCCACCAGGCGGCCCCCGCCACGTGCGGGCGCGTCAGCAGGACGAGGAACTGGCGGGGCACACCGCTGGCCACGTGTTCGATCTCCTTCCGCGGCCATCGCCCCTCGGGCGCCGGCCGTTCGGCGTCCGGCCGCGGGCGCGGCCGTGTGGTCTTCGTTCTTGCGCTGTCGTCCCCCTGCGCCCGGCCTGGGGGGCCGTCGTCGTCGCGCCCGGGGTCTTCGGGGCCCGGATCTCGGGCCGGTGCGTTCGGGTCAGGGTCAGGGGGGCGCCGCCCCGGGTCGCGCGGCGTCCGGCTCCGGCACCGGATCGACCTCGATGCTGAAGGCCCGGAGTACTTCCCGCATGCGCTGTTCCACCTCGCTGACGGACGCTCCGGCGACGTGGACGTGTCCGGAGGCGTTGTGCGAGGCGCGGCGGCCGGTGACCGTCGCGCCGGCCTCGACCTTGAGAACGGCGTCGAGGACTCCGGGGATGCGCTTCAGCTCCTCGGCACCGGTCACGTGCCGGACCACGCCCGAGCGGGGAAGCGGCAGCAGCAGGTCGCCCACGCAGCGGCGGTGCCGGTAGCGCAGGTCGGGGCGGCGGCCGAGGTAGACGTCCAGGGTGGCGCCGAAGACGTCGAAGCCGTACGCGAGACCGTGGTTGGCGGTGATCTCACAGCCGGCCAGCCGGATCCCGATCTCGCCCATGCGGACCGTGTCGCCGTCCACGAAGAACTCGAGGTGGGCGTAGCCGTGGTCGATGCCCATGCCGCTCACGATGCGCTGGACCAGGTCCCGCACGTCGACGGGCGGCCCCTCCCCGTTCCCGACGCTGATGTTGGCGTTCATGGCACCGTCCACGATGTCCAGTGGCCGGCAGGGCATGGCGCTCGGCCAGGCGTCGAGCACCTCCCCGGCGTGGATGAGGGCGCACGCCTCCCATTCGATGCCGGCGAGGAACTCCTCCACCATCCACTCCCGCGCCGCGAAGTCGACCGCGGCGAGGTCGTCCGGGCCGTCCAGCCGGTGCGTGTCGACGCACGCGAAGGAGTCGACGGGTTTGAGGACGAGGGGCCAGCCGTGGCGTCCGGCGAAACCCATGACGTGCGAGGGGGCGCGCACGCGGGCGTAGCGGGCGGTGTCCAGCCCCAGTTGCCGGAACTTGTCCTTCATCGCCGCCTTGTCCCGCACCCACCGCACCTGCCGCGGTGTCAGGTGGGGCAGTCCGACGAGGCCGGCGAACCGCTGGGCGACGGCCTGGCGGGGTTCGGAGGGGTTGCAGAAGCGGGTCGGGCGTATGGGCAGCGAGTCGGCCCAGACGCGGTACCGGTGCGCCTCCTCCTCGAGCGGCACTCCCTCTCTCACCCAGAAGGCCGGCAGGTGCGCCGTCTCGCGCAGGTACTCCCGCGACAGGTCGCGCCGCAGCCCGGTGAAGCGGAGCAGTACCAGCCGGCCGTCCAGGGCCCGGGCCGCGTGGCGGGTGAAGGAGGACGCCCGGTCGTCGGCCATCAGCAGCGCCGGCGGCCGGCCGGCCGGCCGGTCGGGGACGCCGCTCACACCACCTCCAGGACCTGGCACACGGTCTTGGCGGCGACGATCTGCTCCTGTTCCGGCAGTTCGGGCGAGAGCGGTACGCACAGGGTGCGGTCCAGCAGATCGCGGGTGCGCGCGAACCCGTCGCGGCTCACGGCGAGCGGCCGGTCGGGCGCGTGGCTCCAGGGGAACCCGTCCGCGTACAGCGACCTGCGGGCCTTCAGCACGGGGTGGTCGGGGAGCAGGTACTTGTCGAGGGTCCAGTTGGCGATGCCCCGGGCGGTGAGCGCGTCGACGGCCGCGTCCCGCAGCTCCCGGCTCTCCCAGCGGAAGCGCAGGCTGACCTTCGCGTCACCGGCGGCCCGCGGCAGGACCCGCAGGTCCGGGCGGTCGGGCAGCAGCTCCATGGCGATGGCGTACATGCGCTCCAGACCGGCCAGCACCTCGTCGAGGTGGCGGAACTGCTGGGACTGCACGGCGGCCACCTCCTCGCTGGTGACGAAGTTCTCCCCGTAGTGGGCGTCCGCGTCCCACGTGGGGTAGCGACCGGGAACGCGCGCCGAACCGTGGTCGTGGTACGAACGCATCCTGGCCCATGCCTCGCGGTCACTGGTGACGATCAAGCCACCCTCACCCGACGTGAGCACCTTGTTGTGGTGGAAGCTGTACGTGCCCGCGTAGCCGGCCGTTCCGGCGTGCCGTCCGTCGGGCAGCCGCGCGCCGAGCGACTGGGCGCAGTCCTCGATCACGTACGGAACGTCCCGGGGGACGCGGGCCACGGTGCCCTCCATGTGGGCCACCACCACCCGCCGGGCGTCGGGGGGCAGCAGCGTGGGGTCCATGGAGAGGGACTCGTCCGCGTCGACGAGGACCGGGATCAGTCCGCAGGAGAGGACGGCGCCCGCCACGGCGACGAAGGTGACGGCGGGGACGTACACGACGTCCCCGATGGAGGGGCGGGTGGAGATCAGGCACAGGCGCAGTGCCTCGGTGCAGTTGTGCACCGCGAGGGCGTGGGCCGCGCCGAGGCGGTCGGCCACCGTCCGCTCCAGCCGGGAGGCCATGCTCTCGGACTCCGTCTGGTAGCGGAACAGCACCTTCTGCTCGACGACCTCGCGCAGTTCGCTCATGTCGGACCAGGCGAGGTAGTTGGCCCCGTAGGGCAGGAAGCGCTGACCGAGCCGTTTGTCGAGGGTCATCGCAGATCGCTCTCCCGGATCGGGTGCACCGAGCTGTCGACGACCATCTCCTGGCCGCGGTGGTTGCGCAGCAGCAGGCCGTCCGGTGTCTCGCTGTAGGAGGGCCTGGCGATGGGGATCTTGCCGATCCTGGTCGTCAGGACGTACTGCGGCACACCGAAGCCGGTGATGTGGCCCTGCAGTCCCTCCATGATCTCCCAGCCCTTCTCCACGGACGTCATGAAGTGGGAGACACCCGTGACGTTGTCGCAGTGGTAGAGGTAGTAGGGCCGCACCCGGACGCGCAGCAGTTCGGTCATGAGCCTGCGCATGGTCGCCACGTCGTCGTTGATGCCGCGCAGCAGGACCGTCTGGTTCCCCACCGGGATCCCGTGCCGCAGCAGGCGGTCCACCGCGGCGGCCGACTCCTCGGTGATCTCCTTGGGGTGGTTGAAGTGGGTGTTCAGCCAGACCGGGTGGTAGCGGGCGAGCATCTCGCACAGTCCGTCGGTGATCCGCTGCGGCAGCAGCACCGGGAAGCGGCTGCCGATGCGGATGATCTCGACGCTGGGGATGGCCCGCAACGCGGAGACGATCTCCTCCAGTTTGCCGTCCTGGTACGAGAGGGGGTCCCCGCCCGTCAGCAGGACGTCCCTGATCTCCGGGTGCTCCGCGATGTAGCGCAGGTCCTCGTCGTACGAACCGCCCTCGTCGTCACGGAAGTACGTGCCGTCGACGTCGGTCGTGTGGAACTTGCGGGTGCAGTGTCGGCAGTAGACCGGGCACGCCTCGGTGACCAGCATGATCACCCGGTCCGGGTACTTGTGCACCACGCGGTTGGTCTTGCGGTAGAACATGTCGCCGACCGGGTCGACCTCGGCGCCGGAGAACTCGGCGAGTTCCCCCATCGCGGGCACGGCCTGGCGCCGGACGGGGCACTCGGGGTCGTCGGGGTCCATCAGGGACGCGTAGTACGGCGTGATGCTCCAGCGGTACTTCCCCGCCGCCTTGACGATGGCCTCCTCCTCGTCGGGGCTGAGCCGGATCCACTGCCGGGCCTTCTCCGCGTTGGTGACACGCTTGCGCATGTGCCAGCGCCAGTCGCGCCACTGCTCGTCGGGGACGACGGGGCGGAAGGGCAGCGGACCTGCGTCCGGATCCGTGGCGGCGTCGGTCTCACCGGGGGTACGGGACATGGCGACTCCAGTGTCGACAGGGTGGGGCGGGGGTCGGGAAGCGCGGATCGCGCTCGCGCACGGGCAGGGGGACCGTTGGGGCTCGACGGGCGGGCTCCACGGCGTCGTCACGGGGTGGCGCGACGAGGTGCACGGCCGGGCCAATCCCGGCGGGGCGTCACGACGGCGGCGTCACGCGGGGCGTCACAGCGGGGCGAAGGAGAGCTGTCGCAGGGTGCGGGCGACGCGCTGGGCGCCGCGCAGGTCGTCCGGTGCGGCGGCGAGTTCCCGCCAGGGGTCGGCGGCCGGGTCCCGGGGCGCCGCCCACAGTTCCGGGTCGGCCGGGTCGTTGGCTTCCGGCAGGGACACCGCGCCGCGTGTCCGCTCGGCCAGGTCCCGCTGGACCGCGCCCAGCGGGGGCAGCAGGGTCAGGGGGGCGCGGCGCGCCTGGGCCAGGGTCAGCGCGGCCAGCGTGGGAGAGGCCAGGCACACGTCGGCGCGGGCGTGCAGCGCGTCCACGTCCGCCTCCGCTGCACGGTGGACGGTGATGCTCCCGGAGGTGCCGGCCGCCGCCGCGTCGGGGCCCAGGGCGGAGCGGACCAACGCTCCCGCGGTGTCGTGGACGATGTCGCAGTGGCCGGTGCGGCGTGCCGCCTCCCGGGCCAGGGCCACCATCGGGCCGTCCACGAAGGCCGCCGCCTCGGCCTCCGGCACGCCCCACAGCGACAGCAGCAGCAGCGTGCCCGCCCGGGTCCGGCCGCGGCTGAGACGGGTGGGGGCCAGCGTCCCCGTCGTGCGGACGTCGCGACCCGTCGGGCGTGGGCCGGGGAGCCACCCCGGCAGGTGCACCCGGTGCAGGGCACCGGCCGGCGCCTCGTCGGCCGGCGCCGCGCCGGGCTCGTGCCCGGAGCGCAGGTGCACCACGGGCACGCCGAGTGCGAGCAGCCGGCCGGTCGCGTCCCGGTCGTCACAGACGAGGGCCACGTCCGGCCGGGGTCCGTCGGGCTCGTGACCGGCGCGGGCGCCAGGTCCGGGGGCGCGGGTGAGACACAGATCACCGGTGTGGGCGGCGATCCGGCGCCCGGCCAGCAGGGAGTCGAGTGCGTCGTCCCGCGCCACCACCAGCAGGCGGTGGCGCGTCGCGGCCGGGACCTTCGGCGGGGTGGTGCTCATCGGTGCCTCCCTCCGTCTGCCTGTCGGGTCATCGGGTCGTCCGGGTGCCGGTCCCCCGGGCGTAGGGCGCCGGGCGGCCGGGCGCGGGGGTGGCGGGGCGCCGACGATCCGGCGGGTGGTCCCGCGTGGATGCTCGGGCCGGCGCAGGCCCGCCGGTTCAGTACTGCCAAGGGGTCGCCGTCCCGAGCCTGGCGACGTCGTCGCTGTAGCCTGCGGCGGTCGTGGAGCAGCCGGCGCACAGGTCCGGGCCGCGGTCGCGGAAGAAGTCGGCGTGCGCCCGGAACACCGGGGTGTCGAGACTGATCGCCCCGTTCTCGCGCAGCGGAGCACCTCCGACGTCACCGTCGGCCTCACGGTGCGGCAGGCAACTGCACGCGTACATCCGCTCGTTCCTGCCGTCGACGTAGATCACGTCGTCGACGACGTGGCACAGCGGTCGGGAGGCGCGTGGCGTCTGCGACTCGGTGAAGTACCGCTCCTGCTCCTCCGGCGTGTCGCCGTAGAAGCGCTTGCCCAGGGGCACGAGCCAGGTCTCGGGGTCGGCGTCGTACACCGGGTCGCACACCGCGCGGACCTCGTCCGGGTCGGGGTAGCGGATGGAACGGTCGAGCTTCAGTGCGGACAGTTCCCACTGCTTGACCCCGGCCTCGGTCAGCACGCGCTGGAGCTCCGGCATCTGGTCGTAGTTGTGCGGGCCCACCACGGTGTTGACACGGGGCAGCACACCGAGAGCCGCGGCCTCGCGCAACCCGCGCAGTCCGCTGTCGAACATCCCGGGGGAACGGCGGTAGACGTCGTGGGTGACGCCGGAGGACCCGTCGAGGCTGACGATGACCTGGGCGAGACCCGCCTCGGCGAGGGTACGGGCCATCTTCGGCAGCATGCTGCCGTTGGTGATCAGGGACATCCGCATCCCGGCCGCCGTTCCGGCGCGCACCAGTTCCACGACATCCGGGTGCATCAGCGGTTCCCCGCCGGTGAAGCGCACGTACCCCACCCCCGCGTCGCGCGCCTTGGGCAGCAGGTCGGTGAAGTCCTCCAGGGAGAACCGGAAGGTGTCGCGGGAGAGGGCGAACTCGCACATGAAACAGTCGGCGTTGCAGGCTTCCAGGATCCTGATGAAGAGATACCGCTGACGCTCGCGCATGGTACGGAACCTTCCGGGGGCGGCTCGGAGCTGCTGTGGTCTGTACGAGGGCGGTGCCCAGGGGCGGGGACCCGACGGTTCGCGCGGTGCAGCTGGGGACGCGGACCGGGTGGGAGGGTGACGGGGCCCCGGCTTCGACCGTGCGGTGGAGCGGTGGTGCCGACGCTCCACGGGTCGGACGGCCTGCGTGGTGCCGGACCGCGGCTCAGCTCACCGGCCGTGCCACCGGTCCCGGGCGAAGCGCCGCCGTGGCGGCGGCCGGTCCCCGGGGCGCGGTCGTCCGGCCCACCAGCGACAGCACGGCGTCGGCGACCTGGGCGGCGCCGCCGGTGCCGACCTGCGAGGCGAGCCCGCCCCAGCCCTGGTGCGTGCCGGCTGTGCGGAGGGCGCCCCGTATCGCGTCACGCAGCCGGCGGCGGGCCGCGTCCGCGCCGGGGCCCGTGGCCGTCTCCGCGATGCTCCCGTAGATCAGTGTCAGCGCGTGGTCCTCCCCTTCGGCCCGCAGGGCGAGCGCGTCGTCCTCGGCGAAGACGTCCTCGGGCCACCGGGTGCGGACGTCGGCCCCCACGGCCCGGCTGTGGAACCGGCCGTTGAACACCTGGCTGAGGTTCTGCGGCGGCAGGCACACGGTGGGCACGCCCATGCCGTCCGCCTCCAGCAGGGTGGTCAGGCCCGGAGAGGTGAGCAGGACGTCGGTCTCGGCGAGCCGGTCGAGGAACGCGCGGTGGGACAGCGGCCCGGCCGTCGTGCGGGGTGTGCCGGGCCGGCCGCCGGCGAGCCGGGCGCCCAGGTCGGAGGGTACGTTCCCCGCGATGTGCACCTCGCCGACCCCCTCGGCGGCCAGTGCCTCGACGGCCGCGGGCACCACGAGGCGCGGGTAATGCGACCAGTCGGCGAGCCTGGGGGCGCGCAGCCCGCCGAGGTTGATCAGGGCCTTGCGGTACGGGACGGCAGGAGGGCCCGCCGGTTCCCTCCGCGCCTCCGCCGGCGCGGCGGGCCTCTCCCCCGGGCCACGCGTCGCCGGCTCCGGCCCGGTCCGGCGCGGACGGCCCGACGGGGTGGCGACGATCGCGTCGACCCAGCGCAACGCCCGTACGGAGTCGAGCACGTCCCGGCACTCCGGCGGCAGTTCGACACAGCGCTGCGCGCAGTACACCGAGACGTCCAGGGGCAGGTCGCGACGGTCGCCGTCGGTCCAGAGGAACGGCAGGCTGTCCACGAACACCGTGGGCACCCCGGTCGCCTCCAACGCCATGGCCAGTGGCCCGTCGAGTACCACGAGCGCCGCTGCCACACGTTCGCTCCGGACGATTCGTCGCACGGTGTCGAAGGTGTCCCCGCCCGACTCCGGCAGGTCGTACCAGGTCTCCACGGGGTGCGCGGCGAGCAGCGGCCGGCCCAGGCCGGATCCGATGCCGACCAGCCGCAGGGGCCCGTCCGATCCCCGCTCGGCCAGCGCGGACAGGACGGCGCTCAGCTTCCCACTGCTGCCCCAGCCGAACTCCGCCCCGGCCAGGGCGATGGTCGTGGGCTCGGCCGCCCCCCGGAGGATCGCGCGGTCCGGGTCTCCGGCCGGCGACAGCAGATCAGCTACAGGATCCATCGGTCTTCCTCGACCTCCTTGAGAGCCGGATGAGCTGAATCGGGCGCTCCGGCATCCGGTGTAACGGTCACCTGCTTCGCGTGGTCGGGCAAGGAGGTGGTCATGACTTCGAGCCAGTCCTACGGACCGGCGGAGACGGCGGGGATCGGCGGGGATCCACGGTGCGTAGTGGACGCTCCCGCCCCATCGGAATACCCGGGGAAGCAGGGGAAGGAGGGAGTCGACGAACGCCTGCGGACGACCCGCGGAACGGGATCGATGGCCGGTATATGCCAGTGGCCAGCCACAGCAGGTCGTCCGAAACTCAACGACCTCCGCCGAATCCTGGCCGCCAAGCTGGCGCGAAGTGGTCAAAAAGGCGTGTGCCGGCTCCGTCCAGGGCAGCGGCAGCGGCGGCCGCGCGGACCGGTGCCGGCCCCCTCGGCACCGCCCGGACGCGGACCGACCGCGCGGTACGGCCGGGTCGGGCGCCGGCATCCGAGGTGGGCGGCACGCGCGGCGGAGGCAGGCAGCCACCGGGGGCACCCGCACCGGTCACTCCGCGGGTCGCAGCCCGGCACGCCGGCCGGTGGGACGGTGGGCGGGTGGGCCGGTGGGCGGGTGGGCCGGTGGGCCCGTGGGCCCGTGGGGAGGGAACGCCGGAGCCCCGGACGGCGGGGGCGCCGGCCGGGGCTCCGGTGTGGTGGTGGGTCAGTGGAACTGGGTGTAGGTGTTCCAGCCCGTGCCGAGGTTCGCGCGGGTGGCGAAGGGGTTGGCGGTGCCGGTGTGCGTGGCGGCGTAGCGGTACAGGGTGCCGCTCGGCGTGACCGCCAGCAGGTCGGCGCGGCCGTCACCGGTGAGGTCGCCCGCGCCGGCCAGGGCGTTGTAGGCGTTCCACCCGGAGCCGAGGCCGGTGCGGCCGGCGAAGCCGTAGCTCCGGCCGTCGCCGCGGTACAGGCACAGCGTGCCGCCCGAGCTGCGGGCGAGGAGGTCGCCCTTGCCGTCGCCCGTGAGCTCGCCGGGGCCGGTCAGGGCGTTGAACGCGTCCCAGCCGCCACCCAGCGAAGACGGGCCGTTGCCGTACTCGTAGGTGTACAGGTGGTCCAGGTAGACCTCGAGGGGGTCAGCGTGGCCGCTGACGTCCAGGGAGCCGGGGAAGTGGGCACGGGCGCCGGCCCAGCCGCCGACCTCGCCGATCTGGTCGCGGGCGGTGAGCGTTGCCGTTGTTGCGGGCGCCCGGCGGTGCGGGCTCAGGGCCCGCCCGGCGGGCCCGCTTCGGTGGTGCGTCCAGCTGCCCACGTGTATTCCATCTGGGTGGCGGTGCGACGGGCCAGCCGTTCGCCGAAGAGCCGGCTCACGATGTGCAGGCTGGCGTCGATGCCCGCGCTGATCCCGGCGGAGGTGACGATGTCGCCGTCGTCCAGCCATCGGACGTCGGTGCGCACCTGGATGTTCGGCCAGCGCCGGGCCAGTTCGTCCTGGTCTTCCCAGTGGGTCGCGGCCGGGCGGCCGTCCAGGGCTCCGGTGGAGGCCAGTAGGAAGGCCCCGGTGCAGACGCTGAACGTCAGCACGGAGGTCTTTCGGCGCCGGGCCAACCAGTCGATGACGTCCGCGTCCGCCTCGACCGCCGCGGTGACGCCGCCGGGGATCACCAGCACGTCGAAGGGGGGATCCTCGTCGAGGGTGTGATCCGCCGCGACCTTCAGCCCTCCGCGGCAGCGGACCGGGTGATCGGTCGCCGCGATCGTCAGCACGCGCAGGAGGGGTTCGTCGTCGGCGGTGCGGGCCAGCCGGCCGGCGGTGCTGAAGACCTCGAAGGGACCTCCCAGGTCGAGGACCTCGACCTCGTCGAAGACGAGCATCCCGAAAGTCAGCGGGACAGTGGTGTCTGTGGTGTTTGTGAGGTCTGGGTTCACTGGCTTCACCGGGTTCATGCGACAAGGGTCGGGCTTGACGGGCACCGCTCGACAGTGTCGGAAACGGCATGCACCGCTAGCATTCCGTCATGCGCCGTCACCGGATCGCCTGTCTGGCCTTCGATGGGATGCCCCCGTTCGAACTTGCCACAGTCGCGGAGGTTTTTGCGGTTGCCCGGCCGGAGCTGGACGTGGACTGGTGGTACCGGTTCGAGGTGTGCGCCGAGGCGCCCGGGCCCCACCGGGTCGTGGGCGGCTTCGACATCGTGGTGCACCACGGGCTGGACCGGCTCCGGCACGCCGACACCGTCATCGTCCCGGGGGTCGCGGACGTGCGCCGTCAGGTCTCCCCCGCCGTCCTGGACGCGCTGCGGGACGCGCACGCGCGAGGAGCGCGAGTGGTGTCCATCTGCAGCGGCGCGTTCGCTCTGGCCGCCGCCGGCCTGCTGGACGACAAGGAAGCGACCACGCACTGGCGGTATGCCCGTCTGCTGCAGGAACGCCATCCGGAGGTGACGGTCGACGCGTCGGTCCTCTACGTCGACCACGGATCCGTCATCACCGGCGCCGGCACTGCCGCCGGCATCGACGTCTGCCTGCACCTCATTCGCACCGACCACGGCGCCGACATCGCCACGCGCGTGGCCCGCCGCATGGTCGTGGCCTCGCACCGCGAAGGCGGCCAGGCCCAGTTCGCGGAGCATCCGGTGGACAAGGCACCGTCCGACGATCCGATCAGCAACGCCCTGCGGTACGCGCTGGACCACCTGCACCGGCGCCTCACCGTCGACGAACTGGCCGGCATCGCACACCTGTCCGTACGACAGTTCGAGCGTCGCTGCGTCGACACGGTCGGTCTGCCGCCAGGACGCTGGCTCACCCACCAACGGATCCGCACCGGCGCGACACTGCTGGAAACCGCGGACCATCCGATCGACACAGTGGCCGGCCTCGTGGGCCTGACCGTCGCAGGCTTCCGCCACCACTTCCGGGAGATCATGGGCGTCAGCCCCTCGGCCTACCGGCGCCAGTTCCCCGGCTGACCGGCCCCCCGAAGGCCGCGGCGACGCTCGCGGACACGACACCGTACGCGGGGGGAGCTGCCGGAGGCGGCGATGAGCAACCCCCGCCAGGGGAATCCGGGCGGCACCCGCGGCACGACCGTCCACGGGTCGTCCCCGCACCTGACGGCGCGACGCCCTCCCTCCGCACCGGGGGGACACCTGTGCGCCCACGATGAAGGTCGTGTCACCGGGGCCCTCCCAAATCCCGGTGTTCCTGGCGGACTTCGGGGAACCAGGGTGGTGTGCCGGTCCGACTACGGATCGGGTCTCAGGCTGATCGTCCCGAAGGAGTGGCAGATGACCACGCAGTACGGCAACCAGCCCACCGGACAGCAGCGCGCGGCGACCGGCAATGTGCTGAGCATCGTCGCGATCGTGCTCGGTGCGGTGGCTCTGATTTTCCTGCCGATCGTGTTCGGCGTGATCGGCCTGGTGCTGGCCATCATCGCCAAGGTCGTGAGGCACGAGCGACTCGCCACGGTCGCCCTCGTGGTCAGCGCCGTCGGACTGGTCGGCGGCATGATCCTCGGGGCCCTCGTCGTCAGCGCGTGAACGGAGCCCCGCACCGGGCCGCCTCGGCCGGTGCTCGGCCCCACCTGTGCGGTGGGCCGAGCACCGGCCGAGGCGGTTCCGCACGCGGCTCCCGACCCCGCGATGACAACCGACACAGCACGGCGGGCGGCGGGCGAACGGCCTGGCCGGTACGACGTCAACGTCGATCGTTCGCCGGCGCGGACGCGGCAGGCGCCGTCGCCCGCTTGGTCTCCGTCTGAGTCCTGTCTCGTCCCCGGGTCACCGCTGGAGGTCGGCGCAGCGTGCGCGTGGCCCGGGAACGACGGAGCCCCGCTCCGGAGCGGCCTCTTCCGCCGGTGCGTCCGTCCCGCGGGGGGCGATTCCCGGGCCCGAGTCCGGGTGCGGCCGGATGCCCGACCGAAGCGCCAGGGCGTCTTCGGTCACGCGCCATGACACCGCGGATCGAGCCCGGACGGCGGTCGGCGCCTAAGGTGCCTTCTTCACCCACGGCTTGACCCCGAGCTTTCCGGTGGTGCCGAGATCGAGGTTCGGGGTCACCGTGACGGGGTCGGCGCCGGCCTTCGCCCGGACGCGCACGTACGGCACGTTCACCGGCGCACCGGACTCGGTGGTGTTGCGCCACACCAGACTCGCGATCGCCGATTCGCCGGGGCCGAGCGTGACAGGCCGGGGCTGCCTGTCGGGCCCGGCACCGGTGGTGATCTCGCCGCTGCCCTGGAGGATCCTGACGCCGTCGACGGGCTTGCGGTCCTCGCCCAGGAGTTCCAGCAGCGGGTATCCCTCGACGGTGTACGGGCGCGTACCGCAGTTGTCGAGGTGCAGGCCCACGACCCGCAGTCCCATCGCCGCGTCGCCCTCGTCGGCGCTGACGCGGATCCCGGAGGAGGGGCATGAGCCTGCCTCGGCCGGTGCCTCACCCGCGGGGACCTTGGTCACTTCGAGCACCTTGGCCTGCGTCACCCGTGGCGTGGTGGGCGGCAGCACCCCGGCCCGGACCGTGCCGCGCACGGTCTTCCCGGGGCCGACGTCGCGCACGGTGGCCGTCTGGTTGGCCATGGCTCCACCGTCACGGCTCATGAAGGTGAAGACGATCGAGTAGGTCAGGGTCTCGGTGCCGTCGTTGGTGACCTCGTAGGCGGCGGAGACTCCCGAGTCGGCGGCGAGACTGTCGGCGGAGACGGTGAAGTCATCGGGCGTCGAGGGGGACGGCGAGGGGGAAGCCGGGGCGAGGGTCAACGAGGTGATGCGTACGCCGTCCTTGCCCGGATCGTCGACCTGCACGGACGACGGCGGCACGGCCGTACTTCCGCCCGAGTGCCCTGCGTCAGCGCGCTCCGTCCCGCAGGCCGTGAGCAGGAGGGCGATCGCGGCGAGGGACACGGGCAGGGGCGCGGTCGCGGAGAGGCCCTTGCGGGAAGAGGTCAGTCTGCTCATCCGGTCATCCCATCAGGACGCCGACGTACCACGCGTGGTGGGGGTCACAGCGGGGGTCACAGGGGTGTCACAAGCGGGGTGGGTAGCGCGGCGCCGAGCGGCCCGGGCAGCCCGGCACGACCCTGGGCGCCGCGGGCGCCGTCAAGGCGTTCGCCTTACCCGAGCAGTGCTCCCCGACCGGGCCCAGCTCCGCCTCGACTTGCAGCCACGCGACGTCGACGAGCAGATGCGGGCGTGGGTCATACAGCGCCTGGAGCGCAGTGGAGGCGGGGGCCGAGATGCGGGAGCGGAGTGCCTGGGGCGGCTGTCGACCCAGGCACCTCCCGACGGATCACCCCTGTCGGCTACGGCCGTGTGCCGAATCGGTCGACACCATGCGACTCGGCGACGCGCCGGGCCGCTCGGCGTCTTTCGGAACACACTGCACGCCACTGCCGAGCCAGGGAAAAGCGAGCGCGGAACACCAGCCGTTTCCAGGTGTACGCCGGCCTCGGCGAGACCGGCGCCACACTATGCGCGCGCACGCTCAGAGCGGCAGGCCCAGCCCACCCAGGAGGGCTCCGAGCTGCGGCACGACGCCATACACAGTGCCGGCCACAATGCCGACCACGCTGTCGACCAGACCACCGACGATGGGAAGACCCATGCCCCTACCTCCAGGTTCATTACTGCTTGGACGATTCAGCGGCAGATTATGCGGGTCGGGAAGGGTAGAAAGTGGAAAACGACCCCGAATCGGATGTCTTTTCAGCATTTCCCCCGGACAGGTCAACACGCACCGCATCCGGCCACCCGCCCTCCGCCCTGCCGGCCCCGCGACCGCATCGGGTCGGTCGCTCCTGAGCCGTGCCGCCCTGCCGCCTGCCCTGCCCGGCAGCCATGGTGACCGGTGCTCCCGCCAGGGGGCCCGACGAGCGCCCCGCCGTCGGCCGACGGCGACGCACCGCCACCGGGCCCGTCGACCGACTCCCCCGGCACCGGCGGCGCCGCTGACGCGCGAGGGGGCGGGACCCCGCGCGGGAGGTCCCGCCCCGCCCTCACCGCCTCACGCGGCAGTGGGCCGTGCGGCCGGGGTCAGAAGCGGTCCGGGGCGCGCTCCGGGAGCGGGGACCCGGGCAGCACGTCCCGCTCCTGGTTCCTGCGCGCCTCCGCGTTCGAGTCGGCCGTCGCCCGGCAGGTCACGTCCTTCGCCGGGAGCCTGCCGGTGAGCAGGTAGCCGGTGACCGTGCCGTCCGTGCAGGCGTTGCCGTTCGGGTAGACGCCATGGCCCTCGCCGCCGAGGACGGTGACCATCTTCGAGCCCTTCAGGACGGCGTGCAGGGCCTGGGCGCTCGGCAGCGGGGTCTGCGAGTCCCACTCGTTCTGGACGACCAGGGAGCGGACCTTGTTCCTCACCTTCGTCGCCGGTTCCACGGACCTGTCCCAGAACGCACAGGGCTTGATGCTGGACGCGAAGTCGCCGTAGAGCGGGTAGCGGCCCTTGTCCTCGATGGCGTCCCGCCGGTAGCTCTCGGGATCGCGGGACCACGCGGCAGAGTTGTCACCGCACACCACGGCCCAGAAGCTCGCCGTCATGTTGTCGGACGGCACCTCGGCGGCCTCCGTGGCGGTGCCGGCCGCCCCGGTTCCGGCGGATCCGGCGGATCCGGCGAGCACCGCGAGCCTCTCCGCGGAGGCGGGTTGGCCGGCCGCGGCCTTCCTGAGTTCCACGAAGGCCTCGCTGGCGTACTGCGGACTGAAGACCGCCTGGCGCATCCCGCTCCGGACGTCGTCTCCGGTGATCGACTGCCCGTCCATCTCGATGGGCTTCTCGTCGGCCTGCGCGACCAGGTCCCAGAAGGTCCGGTCGACCTTCTTCGGGGTGTCACCGAGGCCGTACTCCTCCGAACGCTCGGCGGCCCACGCGGTCCAGCGGTCGAACGCGGGCTCGGCGCCCTCCGCCCACCACTGGATCATCCCCCGCCAGGCACGCGCCGGATCGACCGCGCTGTCCAGCACGAACCGGTCGGCCCGGCCCGGGAAGAGCTGGGCGTAGACGGCTCCCAGGTACGTGCCGTACGAGTAACCCACGTACGAGATCTTCTTCTCACCGAGGACCGCCCGGAGCAGATCCATGTCCCGCGCGGTGTTGCGCGTGGTGATGTGCGGGAGCGTGCCGCCCGCCTTCTCCCTGCACTTGTCCGCCACGTCGCGCGCCCAGGCGACGTCCTTGCCGAACGTCTCCCGCTTGTACGGCCGCAGCCAGTTCTCCTCCTCCGGTTCCAGACCGCAGGAGACCGGGCTGCTCCGACCCACGCCGCGCGGGTCGAAGCCGATGAGGTCGTACTTCTGTCGTACGGACGCGGGAAGGCGATCCTGCATCCCCAGCGGCATGTGGAGCCCCGGACCCCCCGGGCCGCCGGGGTTGGAGAACAGGACACCGCGCCGCTTGTCGGGCGCGGTGCTCTTGATCCGGGATATGGCCATGTCGATCCGCTTGCCCCCGGGAGCCCGGTAGTCCAGCGGGACCTTGATCGTTGCGCACTCGAACTCCGCCGGGGAGTCGGCTTCGCACCGCTTCCAGCGCGGCTTCTGCTTCACGTACCGGTCCAGCGCGCCCTCGGCGGCGGCGGACGAGGAGACGGTCGACGGGGTGGCGGCCGGAGCGGCGGTGGCCGTCGACGTGGCGAGTGCGGGAGCCAGCGTCGCCGTCACACTCACGGCCAACAGGGGCGCGAGACGTCGTCTGCGCAAGGTGTCCATCCTTCCGGTCACATGTTCGGAAAGGAAGGATCTTTCAGGAACCGGCCACCCCTGCGGATCCCTCGCTGGGTTGCACCTCTCCTCCACCCTGGGGATGACACAACAGCCCTGTGTGGTCCTGGAGTTGTAGGGGCCTGAGCTGTCCTCGGCGACGGCCGGCACGCCGAGACGCTCGATCGTCCGAAGACGTCCCGGTGACCGTGCGGTGCTTCCTGGGCGGGGGGACGGATCCGGCGCCGCGGGTCGGCGATAGCGTGGAGTCGGGATCCGAGTGAGGAGGAGGACGCGTGCGGTTCGCTCTGGACGCACTGTTCGCCGGCGTGCCCGCGGAGCAGGTCGACGAGGCTCGTCGCTTCTACGCGTCGCGGGTGGCGGGCCGCGGCCCCGGCACCCTGGAGGAGCTCATCGAGGCACGAGCGAGGAGGACCGCTCCCCGGGCCGCCGATCCGCCCGCCGTGGAAGAGACGGTCGAAGCCGCGGAAGGGCGCGTACCCGTCAGGATCTTCACGCCCGTCGACGGTCCGCCGCGGGGCGTCTACCTGGATATCCACGGCGGC
This sequence comes from Streptomyces changanensis, assembly GCF_024600715.1. Taxonomy (NCBI): domain Bacteria; kingdom Bacillati; phylum Actinomycetota; class Actinomycetes; order Kitasatosporales; family Streptomycetaceae; genus Streptomyces; species Streptomyces changanensis. Next base: position 6,657,571 of record NZ_CP102332.1, on the reverse strand, counting down.
GGCTTCTTCATGGACTCGGCCGCGCATGGAGACGCACGCAACCGCGAGCTCGCCGACGCCCTGCGCCTCGCCGTCGTCAGCGTCGACTACCGGCTGGCGCCCGAGCACCCCTGGCCGGCGGCGCCCGACGACTGTGAAGCAGCGGCGCTCTGGCTCGTCCGGGAGGCCGACGCCCGCTTCGGAACGTCCCGGCTGGCGATCGGCGGGAGCTCCGCGGGGGCCACACTCGCCCTGGCGACCCTGCTCCGGCTCAGAGACAGGGGCGCCGTGGACCGATTCACCGGCGCCGCGCTCCAATTCGGCACCTATGACCTGAGCGCACGCACCCCGGCCGGTCGCCGCATCGCGGACGAGTACTTCCTCCAGGCCTACGCCGGCCATGTGGAAGACCGCACCGTCCCCGATGTCTCTCCCCTCTACGGCGACCTCGGCGGGCTCCCCCCGGTGCTGCTGATCGTCGGGAGCACGGACGTACTGCTGGAAGACAATCTGGCGCTGGCAGGCCGGTTGTCGGCGGCCGGCAATGACGTCGAGCTCCGGATCTACCCGGAGTCACCCCACGGCTTCACCGGCCACCCCACGGCGCTGGCCAGGACGGCGCTCGGCGACGTCGACTCCTGGCTGCGCGACCGCATCACGCGGTCGTAGGGACCTGCGAGCGGCGCCTGGTGCACAGCGGCCGGGCCGGCGCACCCGCGACCGCGCCGTCCGCTTCCGGCGGCTGAACGCCTCCGGCGGACCTCCGTCTTCGGCGGCACCGGTCACCGTCACCGTCGTCGCGACCCGGCGTTGCCTTCGTCCGAGCGGCAAGTCCCGCGTCGACGCCCACCACAAGCTCATCGACGTCTGGCTCCTCGCGCTCTGTACCGCTTGCGGGGAAAGGGTGAAGCTCACCGTCCTGGAGCGGACGCACGTGCGCTCCGTACGGCCCGAGCTGCTGGGCCGGCTGCACGACAACGACCCCGGCCTGACAGCAGAGCTCCTCCGGGGTCCGGTCGTGCGGCGCCGCAATCGCATCGCCCTCGACTGGGGCGACGCCTGGTGTCTCGACACCGGTGGGACGGAACACCCCGACCGCGAGGTGATCCTGGGCCGGAGCCGGTCGGCCGAGCGTCGGGGCGTCGGAGCCCGAAGGGGTCAGGCCGGAGTGCGCAGCCCCGCCAGGAGCCGGTCGAGCGCCTGCTCCGCGGCCTGCGGGTCCCCGCCCCGCGCGATCCAGAGCGCGGCCTCGTTCATCGCCCCCGAGAGCAGCCGGGTCAGGGGCTCCACCGGCTGGTCGGCGATGACGCCGGCTGCGGTGAGCGCCGTCAGCGCCTCCGCGAGGTGCCGGGCGGAGGACTCCTCGTCCAGGGCCCGCCACTCGTCCCAGCCCAGCACGGTCGGCGCGTCGACCAGCAGGATCCGCCGCACCGCAGGGTCGGACCCCGCGGCCAGGAAGGCCCGGCAGCCGGCCCTGAGCTGCTCCCAGAGGTCCTCGTGCCGCTCGGCTGCGGTCGCGACCCGCTCGCCCAGGTCCCGCTGGACCTCGGCGACGACGGCCCGGAAGAGGCCCGCCTTGCTGTCGAAGTGGTGGTAGGCGGCTCCTTTGGTCACCCCTGCGGCCCGCGCCACCTCGGCCAGCACCACGTGGTGGTACCCGTCGGCGGCGAACCGCCGCCGCCCTTCGGCCAGCAGCGCCTGCCGTGTGGCCGCCCGCTGCTCCGCCCGGTTGACCGCCATGGCGCGTACCGTCCCTTCCCTTTCACGTACCCGGGGTATGCTAACGTCACAATTCACATACCCCGGGTATGTGAAAGGAGCCGGAGGACCTCTGCGATGACGAACGAGCCCGAGACCGTGCCCACGACGACCACGCTCGGCGGCTTCTACCCGGTGCTCGCCACCCGGGACGTGGCGGCCTCCCGCGACTTCTACACCCGCCACTTCGGGTTCGAGGTGACGTTCGCGGCGGACTGGTACGTCAGCCTGCGCCGCCCCGACGCCCCGCACTACGAGCTGGCCCTCCTGGACCACGCCCACCCGACCGTCCCCGAGGGCCACCGGGTCGCGCTGCGGGGCGGCCTGCTGCTGAACTTCGAGGTCGGCGACGTGGACCGCGAGCACCAGCGGCTCGTGGCGGAGGCCGGCCTGACCGAGGTACTGCCCCTGCGTACGGAGGAGTTCGGCCAGCGCCACTTCATCGTCGCCGCCCCCGACGGTGTGCTGATCGACGTCATCACCGTCGTCCCACCCAGCGAGGAGTACGCCGCCCGGTACACCGGCGTCTGAGGTCCCGGGCGGGCTTTCGGACCGGAGCACCTGGCGGACCGGGGGCTGCGGCCTGCCGGGCTCGGGGCGCGCCTGCGCGTCGCCTCGCCGGGGCGCGTGTCGCCCGTCCGGGCCCCGTTCAGTCCTCGTCGCGGTGGGTGGGCCGGCCGTCGGTGAGCCCCCGGTAGTGCCGGTGCGGTGCCAGGCGCCAGGTCTCGTCGGCGGCGATCGCGTGCGTGATCCCTTCGCGGAGTCGCGGGAAGGACCTGCGCCCGCAGCACCGCGCGGGTGGCAGCACGTTCAGCGGCATCGACCGAGTGCACGTCCATCCGGAAGCCGACCGGATCCGGGTGGATGCCACGGCCGTGATCGCGGGGGTACGGAGCCACCCACGCTGCTCCCGGGACGGTGGTCCCGCTGTCGTGCCCGGTGAGGTACCGCAGGTCCGTGACGCGGGCCAGGCCGGTGCCGGGGCACTCGTGGATGTCGGTGGTGGTCAGTGGCCAGGCGCGGTGCCGGCGGTCTCCGATCGCGCGCGGGCATGGCAGGCAGGATGGCAGACGGTCGCGGCCGGTTCCGGGCGAGCGCCCGAGTAAGCTTACCGCCCCGCTGAGGGGCGGGATGCCCGCGGACGTGGAGGAGGCCCGCCGGAGCCCGGAGCGGTACGGACGTACGTCAGAGGTCGTCGCCGTCGCCCTCATAGTCGGCCTCGTCGGTGTCCTGGCCGGTCAGCGGGTCGACGCCGATGCCCGCGAGCAGCCAGTACGCGCCGCAGGCCGTGCGCCGCTCGTCCCGGACGTGCTCGGGGAGGAGCACGCCGCCGGTCCTGCCGGCCGGGTCGTCGAGCTCGAACAACGCCTCGTCCAGGCCCAGCCGCCCGATCAGCGGGCGGACCGTGGTGAGCAGCACCTCCTCGGGGCGCTCCGCCGCGGCCGGCGGCAGCACCACCATGAGCTCCACCAGGAACCCGCGGCGCAGCCCCGCCGGATCGGCCTGCTCGAACGTGACGCTCACGGGCGTCAGTTCGGCGACCAGCCCCAGGCACTCGCGCAGGGACGCGTCGGCCGTGGCCGCGTCCCGGGTGTTGAGGAACACCCGGGCCACGACGTCGGTCGGCTTGAACAACATCAGTGGGTCACCTTGCCGTCCCTGGAGATGTTGGCGTGGGAGTAGTCCTTGCCCTGGTTCTTGCTCCCGGCGAACGTCTCGAATCCCTTGCCCTTCGGGATCTGGACGTCCCACTCGTCCTTGCCGTCCTTGGCCCGGGTCCAGATGTTGCCGTACTTGTCCTCGAAGCCGCCGCCCCTGATCTGCGGGCGCTTCACGTCCCAGTCCTTGCGCGGGACGAAGGGCACGGGCCCGTTCGTGGGCAGACCGAACTTGTCCGCGGCCTGCACGTACCGCTTGTTCTGGTACATCTTCGCGGCGTCACCGGACAGCTTGTTCATCTTGGTGAGCGCGTCGTGCCACTGGTTCGGCGACAGGTGCTTCATGCTGTGCGCCGCCTTGCCGACCCAGTCGAGGTCGGTGGCGTGCTTGGCGAGGTTCTCGAACTTCTCCAGGTACTTCGCGAACTTCGCCGGCTTGGCGAGGGCGTCACCCGCGTACGGGATCAGCGCGGCGGCCGACAGGCCCGCGCCGGCGAAGTCACCGCGGAAGAGGCTGAGCAGGCCCGAGGCGCCGTCGCTGACGGGCGACGGGTCGAAGATGCCGGTGATGTCGAGCACCAGCGTCGCCTTGTCCGCGGCGGACAGTCCGCCCTCACCGCTCAGGTCGTCACCGTCACCGGGATAGTCCTGCTCACCGGTGCCGATCTCCGTGCCGTCGTCCTTCGTCGCCTCCTCGACGAGCTTCACCACGGCGATCAGGACCGCCTCGTACGCCGCCGCCGCGGCCTCGGCGGCGTCCTTGCCGGCGGCGATGGCGGCGGCAGCGGCACGGTCGGCCTGCTGGTAGGCGTAGTCGGCGGAGGCCGCCGCCCGCACGGCGGAGGCGGCCGCCTCGCTCGCGGACCGGCCGGCGGCGGCCGCCGCGTCGTTCGCCCGGTCGGCGGCGGCCCTGGCCTGACGGGCGGACTCGGCCGCCTGCTTGGCTGACGCGTCGGCCTGCTCGGCGGACCGGGCGGCGTCGGCGGCGTACACCTGGGCCGCGTCCGAGGCGTCCTTGGCCTGCCGGGCGTAGCCCTGCGCCGCCTCGGCGGCACCGCGTGCGTCCGCCGCGGCCTTGGCGCCCTCCGCGGCCTGCTGCTCGGCCTTGGCGGCGGACAGCGCCGCGTTGGCGACCAGACGCCGGACGGATGCCACGTGGACGGCCGTGTCGTAGTCCTTCTTCGCCGCCTTGTGCTGCGCGAACTGGACGAACTTGCGCAGCAGCGGCGGCGGGCCGGCGAGCGCGATCTCCGCGGCGGCCTTGGTGTGGGCGCCACCGCCGTTCATGATCCGCAGCGTCTCCGCGCGGTCGTCCTCCTCACGCGCCTTGTGCTGGCCGGTCTTGATGAAGTCCCGCAGCGCCTCGGTGGTTCCCGCGTCGATCGCGGCGCTGCCCTCGCGCCGTACGGCGGGCCCGCCGGTCTGCATGATCTCCAGCGTCCGCACGCGGTAGTCGTCGGCCATGACGGTGTGCTGACCGGTCTGCAGGAACTCCTTGACCCGCGCGTGGTCCCCGGCGAGTGCCGCCTCGGCGGCCGCCTTCATGGATGCGCCACCGGTCAGCAGCAGATGGGTCACCCGCGCGCGGTCGTCCTGCTCCTCGGCGACCTGACGGCCCGTCCGCACCCACGTCATGACGGCGGCGTCGCTGCCGGCGAGCGCCTCCTCCGCGGCCTTCCCGGTCCACGGACCGCTGTCCTTGGCGAGGTTCAGCGCCGCCTTGCGGGCCTTGGCCAGCGCGACGGCGGGCTCGGTCGAGGGCGCGGCGGCGTCGGCGAGGAGCTGCTTGGTCTCCGCGTCGCGTCGGGCGGCCTCGGCCTCGTCCCAGGCGACCTCCGCCTGCTGCGCCTCGTACTTCTTCTTCAGGTCCTCCGCGGCCTGTACGGCCTGGTCCTTGTCGGCCGCCAGTTCCGCGGCCTCGGTCTCGCGGGCGAGCTCCTCGGTCCTGCGGGCCTGGTCGGCGGCGGTCCTCGCCTCCTTTGCGGCGGCGAGGGACGCGTTGGCGTGGGCGGTGGCCTTGTTGGCCCAGTCGGCGGCCTGGCCCGCGTGCGCGGCGGCGTCCTCCGCCGCCGCGGCGGCGGCGTCGGCGTGCTTGGCCGCGCTGTCGGCGGCGGCGCGGGCCTCCTGCGCCGCGACGGCCGCCCGGGCGGCCAGCGACTCGGCGCGGTTGGCGGCGCTGTTCGCGATGGAGGCGGCGCGGCGGGCCTCGGCCGCGGCGGCGGCGGCCCGGCGGGCCTCGGCGCCCGCCGTCGCCGAGTGCGTTCCGGCCTCGGCGGCGGCAGCGGCGGCGGCAGCGGCGTTGGCGCCGGCACTGGCAGCGGCGCGGGCGGAGCCGACCGCCTGCCCGATCGCCTCGATCGCCTTCAGGACGGCGCCCGCCGCGGTGCGCGCGCCGGCGGCTGCCATACGGGCGTCCTGCGCGGCCTGGCGGGCGGCGGCGGCCTGCCCGGCGTCCTTCACGGCGGCGCTCGCCGAGTGGTAGGCGCGGGAGGCGGCCTGGCCGGCGGCGGCTGCGGCGGAGGCGGCGGCCGTGGCCGCGTTCGCCGCGATGCGGGCGGCCGAGGTGGCCTGGTTGGCCGCGCCGATGGCGGTACGGGCGGCCTGCGCGGCGCCCTGCGCGGCCTCGGCGGCCCGCCCGGCGGCCCGGCTGGCCTTCTTGGCGTCGTCCTTGGCGGCGGCGGTCTCCTCCGCCGCGCGCACGGCGGCCTTGCGTGCCTCCTCCGCGGCGGCCTGGGCCTTGGCGGACGCGTCCTTCGCCAGGTCGGTCTCCCGCTTGGCGCGCTTGCTCGCCTCGGCGGCGACCTCGGCGAGCTGGGTGACCGTCATGGTCTCCTGGTCGCGGGCGCGGGCGGCGTGCTGCCCGTTGTCCAGGAACTCCCGGACGTCGGCGGCGCTGCCCGACAGGGCCTCGCCGGCGGCCTGCCGGACGAGGGGGCCGCCCGTGTTCATGATCTGGATGGTGCGGAAGCGCTCGTCCTCCTCGCGGGCCTTGTGCTGCCCGGTGTTGAGGAAGGCGCCGAGCGCCTCGGGCGTGCCGACGTCGAGGGCCGCCTGTCCGGCGGCGCGCACGGCGCGGTCACCGGTGTTCATGACGCGCAGGACGTCGGCGCGCTGGTCGTGCTGGAACGGGTCGGGTATGCCCGACTCCAGGAACGCACGCAGGGCGGCGGGCGTCCCGCTCAGCGCCTGCTGCGCGGCACCGCGCACGCCGGGGCCCGCGGTGTTGAGCATCCGCAGGGCCGTCAGGCGGTCGTCCTCCTCGGCCGCGACGCGCATCGCGGTGTCCAGGAACTCCCGGACCTCGGCGTCCGTGCCGACGAGCGCCTGCTCCGCGGCGAGTCGGGTCGCCGGGCCCCCCTCCTGCCACGCTTCGACGACCTGGGCGCGGGCGCTCGGCGCCGGCTGGTCGGAGCCGGTCCGTGCGGGTGCCGCTTCCGCGGCCGCCGTGCCCAACACGCTCATGGCCACGGTGAGAGCCGTGGCCGCGAGCAGTGCCGGTCGCGAACGCCGTCTGTGCGGCGTGATGATCGGGTTCATGCCCCCTCTTCCCCTGGACTATCAGGGGGACACCGGTTCGCTGCCGCCCCCCTATGTCTACGGGGGAATGATCACACAAGTGACGGCGGAAAGAGGAGAACCGGGTCGCCGAGAAGGCCGCTCCGCCCCCTGCGGCGGCAGGCCGTTCCTCGGATGCCGGACCTGTCCTGATCCGCCCTTCACCGGGGCCGTGATCGGGTCCGCCGGTGGGCGTCTAGGGTCACGGTATGAGCAGAACGACGCCGCCGCGCCCGCTGGACATCGAGGCGCTCTTCCCGGAGCTGGCCGCACACCGCGGTACCACCACTCGGCTGCACCCGCGCCCCGGAGCACCCGACGTCACGGTCAGCTCCGTCGGCGGCCCGCTGCTGTGGCCGGCCGACGAACCGTGGCCGGTGTGCGGCGAGACGCACGGGCGCGGCCGCGGTCGACGGCCCGCGGACATCCACCGGTACCGCGAGGTCCTGGCGGAGGCCCTGGCACGCGACCCGGACTCCGGCCCGACCGAGGACGAGCGCCGTCTCCTCGACGAACTCGGCCGTGACCACGTCGTCGATCGGATCGGCGACACCGATCCGCTGCCGATGGTCGCCCTGGCCCAGCTCTACCGGCACGAGGTGCCCGATCTGCCCGCGGGGCCTGAGGGGTGCGATCTGCTGCAGGTGTTGTGCTGCCCCTTCGACCGGCACGGCCCCACCGGTCACGGCATGGCCCTGGAGTTGCGCTGGCGGCGGTCCGCGGAGGTCCGCGAGATCCTGACCGCGCCGCCGCAGCCCGAGGTCGTCGGCTATGAGGGCTACGTCGCCGAGCCGTGCGTCCTGCACCCGGAGCGGGTGACCACGTATCCGTTCGCCGGCGTACTGCCCGAGGAGTTGTGCGCGCGGCTCGACGCCTGGGAGGAGGAGGCCGAGGCGGCCGCGGAGGACGACACGGACGACACGGACGACACGGGCGGGCCGCCCGCCTACCAGTACGACCTGTCCATCCCGCCGGGTTGGCGCGCCGGCGGCTTCGCTTCCTGGCACGCGACCGACCCCTACCCGATGGACTGCACCGCCTGTGCGACGCCGATGGTCCTGCTGATCACGATCGACAGCTCCGAGTGGGACGGCGGCAGCAGGAGCTGGATCCCGGTCGAGGACCGGCCCCGCCAGGGCAGTCACCTGGAGTCGGCCACGCCCACCAAGGTGACGGTGGGCCGGTGGGGCGAATTGAACATCTTCGTCTGCCCGGCCGAGCCCACGCATCCCCACCGCTGGAGCATCCAGTAGTGGTTCGTGCCGCCCGTGCCCCACAGCGTTGTCGAAGATGCGTGGCGCGCACGCCTCGTCCCCGGCATCGCGCCATGTCCGAGGGCCGGCCCTTCGTACCCGGCGACGGGACGGGTACGGGCCCGTGCCCGGTGGCCGTGGCACCCTGCTCGCCTTCGCCGAGGGCTGGGACCGCGCGCCGTCCGGCGGCCCGACGACATCCCGGCGCGCGCTACGGCCGAACGGACGACACGGCACCTCACCCGGGTCGGACAGCAGCGGTGCGGGCGGCGGATGCCCCTTCCTGCGGGTCGCGCGGGTCGTGAGGGCGCCCTCGGCACCCTCGGCATCGGCCGGGGCGGCTGCGTGCCCGGCTCGGCGGTCCTCAAGTACGCGCGCCCGGCCGGTGGGCGCGGGACCGTGCACGAAGGGGCCCACTGGCCCGTGACCCCCGGGCGCCCGCCGTCGGGTCGCCCGTCCCCCGGGCCCGCACCCCGCACGCCTGGGGATCCGGGGGCTCCCGGCGGGACGGCGGTGGCCGGTGGGACGGCGGTGGCCGGTGGGGACGGCGGTGGCCGGTGGGGCTCGACCGAGCCGCTTCGCCCCATGGCGGCACGGCCCCCGGCGGTGACCGGGCGGGCGCCGGTACGAGCTGTGGCGCGCCTTCGGTGTGTCAGCGGGCGCGGCGGATCCGGATGGGGCCCCGGGCCCCGTTCGGCTCGACGGGACGGCCGCCCTGGGTGATCTCCACCTCGCCCGCCGTGACCAGCCGACGAGCCGCGCGGCGCGCCGGTTCCATGAGCGCGCGCCAGCCGTCGTCGTCGCCGTCGTACACCGCGCGTGCGGCGTCGGAGGGACAGATCGTCGCGGCCGTGCCACGACGCTCCAGCAGGTCCAGGATGGCTCGCTCCAGGCGCCGGTCCATCTGCCGCTCGATGTCCGTCATTCCGCCAGTATCGCCGTGGCCGGTCGCTCGGGGCGGACGGGACGAGGGCGGCGCCGCGCCGGCCGTCCCGTGCGCCGGGGTGTGCGGGGCCCGGGCCCCGCACACCGCCGTGGCCGCGCCGGATCGGCCCTCGACCCTGCTCGCAGCGTACGGAGACAGTGGGCCCGTCGGAGGCTCGTTCGATCACCTGGGGGGCGCCGCTCCGAATCACCGATCGGGGGGCGGCCGGCAGCGGACGCCCCTCCGGACATCTCTCCCCGCTTCCGGCCCGGTCCACGGCCGTACGCGGTCCCGGGGCGGGGAGTGCCGCTGACCGGTCCGCCGTGCGCACGCGAGGGCCACGGCCTGGCCACGGCCGGCGCGACACGACTCCCGACCGGCCCCGGTCGGGTGGGCTCTTCATCCGGTCCGGGAGCCAGGGCGATTGTCAGTGGTGGGTGAGACGGTAGGTCCATCGAGTTCGGAAAGAGGGGGAGTTGCCATGTCCGGAACCCAGAACTACATCAATCACGTCGCCCTTGTGCTGGATGCCAGTTCGTCGATGTCGCGTCTGAGCCACAAGGTCGTCGAAGTCGCCGACCAGCAAATCGCTTATCTCGCCCGTCGCTCCAGGGAACTGGACCAGGAAACGCGCGTCACGGTGTACGTCTTCGCCGACAAGGTGGAGTGCGTCATCTATGACAAGGACGTGCTGCGGATGCCGTCACTGAAGCAGTTGTACCGGGTCGGCGGGATGACGGCCCTCCTCGCGGCCGCCCTGAAGTCACAGCGGGAGCTGGCGCAGACCGCCCAACTGTACGGCGACCACAGCTTCCTGACGTTCGTCCTCACCGACGGCCAGGAGAACGCCAGCCACCGCTGCCCGGATTCCCCCACCAAGGACCCCCGTGAACTGGTGAGGGCCGTGTCCGAGATGATCGAGACGCAGGGGGTCAACTGGACGCTGGCCGTTCTCGTGCCGGACCAGATGGGCAAGCGGGAGGCCATGCAGTGCGGTTTCCCGAAGGACAACATCGCCATCTGGGACGCCACGAGCACCCAGGGCCTGGAGGAGGCCGGGCAGGTCATCCAGCAGGCCACCGAGAAATTCATGGTGGGCCGCACGAAGGGCATTCGGGGATCGCGGACGGTTTTCTCCACGGGCGCGGAGGCGGTCAACAAGGAAACCATCAGGGCGGCCGGCCTCACCCCGGTGAAGCCGTCCGCGTACCAGCTGATCCCGGTGACGCGTGACGCGGCGATACGGGACTGGGTCGTCGAAAGCGGACACACGTACCGTACCGGCGGCGCGTTCTACCAGCTGAGCAAGTCGGAGAAGATCCAGGCGCGGAAGCAAATCGCGGTATTGGAGAAGAAGACGGACCGGGTGTACACGGGAGACGAGGCCCGATCCCTGCTCCGCCTGCCGGACGTGGAAGTACGCATCAAGCCGGACCACAACGACGACTTCACCATCTTCGTGCAGAGCACGAGCGTGAACCGGAAGCTCGTCCCGAACACGCGGCTGCTGCTCATGCTCTGACCCGGCGTCCCGCCCTCGCTCCTGATCCGGGGACGAGGCCGCGCTGCCGGCTCGGGGCGGCGGCCCCCTGCGCCGTCGCCGTCCGCGTCCAACAACCCCGCCTGCTCTCACGGCACTTGGGCCGCGGGGTACAACCCTTTGCCGTGCCCCGCTGTCGAAGATCGTGAAGTAGCCGGATGACGGCTCATACGAGAGGAAGACTGATGGGATTTCTCGGCAGGTCCCTGCCGGCGGCGGCTCTCACGGCGGCCCTCGTCGGCGGCATGCCGGCCGCGGCGCCCGCGCACGCCGTGGTCGGGGGCAGCGAGGTGGGCGGTGAGGGTGACTGGATGGTGCAGGTCCACGTCACCCTCGCCGACGGCACGAAGCGCGTCTGCGGTGGCGCCGCCGTCGGCGGGAACCTCAAGGTGCTGACCTCGGCCGGGTGCGTGGCGGGGGCGAAGGAGATACGCGTCGCCTCCGGCATCACCCGCCTGGCGACGGACGCGGACTGGCCACCGCAGTACGAGGACGTGGCCATGCCCGGGTCCGAAGCGGAGCTGTCCTGGGTCCACCCGCAGTACGAACCGGCCACGGGGCGCAACGACGTCGCCCTGGTCAGCGCCCTCGGGCACATGAACACGCACGTCACCATCCGGCTGACGACCTCCGACGACACCGCCTCGTACGCGCCGGGCACCCCGGCGACCTTCCGGGGCTGGGGCAGTACCAGCGGTACCTCGTCGAAGCCCGCTCCGTCGGTGCGCGAGGCCACGCTGCCCCTGCGCGCGGACGAGGAGTGCGCCACCGCCCTCGGCGCCGCCTGGACCCCCGGCCGGATGGTGTGCGCGGGCGAGCCGGCGACCGGCGAGGACGCGGGCACCGTCGCGCCGTGCACGGGTGACGAGGGCGGCCCGCTGGTCGTCCGCGGCCGCCTGGTGGGCATCTACTCGCGCGGTACCGGCCCCGGGTGCACGTCCGAGGGCGGGCAGGCCGTGTTCACCAAGGTCAGCGCGTTCGTGGGCGAGCTCGCCCCGCGCATCCAGGCCACCAGTCTCGACGGCGATCCCCGGGCCGATCTCTTCGCCATGACCCCGGACGGCAAGGCGTACCACCACAACAGCACGGGCAGCGGCCTGTCCGCGCCGGTCCGGCAGCGGATCTCCTCGACGTACACCCGCTTCCGGCAGGCCGACCTCGACGGGGACGGCGCCCAGGACCACATCTTCCGCGACGCGGCGGGAGACCTCTACTGGCGCCACTGGGCAGTGGTCGAGATCGACCCGTGGGGTTACCCGGAGGCCCACGAGGAGTACGAGACGAAGCTGGGCTCCGGATTCGGCGCCATGCGCTCCCTCACGGTCCCCGGTGACCTGACCGGCGACGGCACGCCGGACATCGTCGCGGTCGATGCCGACGGCGTCCAGTGGGTCTACCCCTTCAAGGCCCCGTGGGGCGGACTGCTGCCCCGGATCAAGACGGGCACCGGCTGGGGCAGCCTGACCTCGTTCGGCAGCGGCGACTACACCGGTGACGGCAAGCCCGACCTCCTCACCCGCGACACCGACGGCAAGCTGTGGCTCTACCGGGGCACCGGCATCGCCGCCACGCCGTGGAAGAACCGCGTCCAGATCGGCACGGGCTGGAACTACACCGCCTACGCCGCGAGCGGCGACGTCGACGGCGACGCCAAGGCCGACTTCTTCGTCCGTGACTCCGCCGGGGACCTCTGGCTCTACAAGGGCACCGGCGACATCACGGCCCCGCTCAACAACCGCGTGAAGGTCGGCAGCGGCTGGAACGCGTACAGCCTCATCGGCTGAGAGCCGGTACACGCCGCTCCAACACCCTCCACCCTCGCGGGCACGGAACGAGGCCGCCGGCCGGACCCCTCGGCCGGCGGCCTCGCCGGTCGGGTGCCGCACTCGCTACCGGCAACCGCCCGGATCCACGCCGAATGGCCGCCGTGCCGTCGGTACCGGCCCGGGTCGCCCGCGGGGCCGGGCGAACGGCTTGCGGCTGCCCTGGCCGGCCCGTCGGGCCACCCGTCCCGGTGGCGGCCCCGCGGCCGGGGCGGGTCGGGACGCGCCGAAGGACACCGAGCCGGGGCTCGGTGTCCGTATCGGCTTGCCGGCCGTCGCCCGACCGGCTCACGTGCCGGCGGGATCAGCAGCGGACGTTGGTGCCGCCACCGACCAGGTAGCTGTTGTGGACCCAGCCGAGCTTCGTCGACGCGGTCCGCAGATACGTGAACCCGGCGGTCGTGCAGTGGTAGTCGACGTAGTTCGCCGTGGTGGCGCTGCCGGTGATCCCGCAGCTCCAGGCGGGTCCGGTGCGGAGGTAGACGTCCTGTGTGAAGTACTGCCCGTTCTGGCGCCTGTCACGGTCGAGGGCGGACACGCCGCAGGCGACGGCTTCCGCGGCGACCGCCGCGGGGGTGGTCGCCGCGAGGGTTCCCGCCGCGATGGCCACGGCGGCCAGGGGCATCAGGATCTGGCGAGTGCGAGGCATTCTCCGGTGTCCTCTCGGTCACGTTCCCGCCCCCGACAGGGGCGGCGGTCTCGCCCCGTCCGGGGCGACGGCAGGAGCGTGCCGGGCCGGGAGGAGCCGGAACAACAGGATCGCGCTGTCCCGGACGGGGGCGCCGCTGTCCGCCCTGCTCAGAGCGTGGTGCCGTGCCTGTCCCGGACACGTTCCAGGACGTCGGCCGGCGGGCCCGCCGTCGGACAGGTGGCTCCGCCTGACCGACGGGCCGTCCCGGCCCGGTGGGTGCGGTCCGTCCGCCGGGGCGGATCAGGGGGCGTGGGGGCCGCTCTTCACGAGCGTCCAGCTGCCGCCCTTCACCGCGTAGACCGACAGCCGGCGGTCGGTCGTGTCACCGTACTCGTCGAAGGCCACGCGACCCGTGACACCGTCAAACGCCACATCCGCCACGGCGTTCGCCGTCTTCGCCCGGGCGTCCCGGGCATCCCGGGGAAGGGTGCCGCCGTGGGCCGCCGCGACGGACTTCACCGCCTCGATGACGGCCCACGTCGCGTCGTACGCGTAGGGGCCGTACCAGTCGGCCGGTTCCGGGTACCCGGCCCGGCGGTACTGCGCGAGGAAGTCCTGTCCCCCTGCCAGGGCCTCGGCGGGCATCCCGATGTTGGTGGCGAGATCGCCCTCGGCCTTCGGGTTCGTCGCGATGAACTGCTGGTCGAAGACGCCGTCGCCGCCCATGAGGGGGATGCCGACGCCCGCCTGCTTGAGCAGCCGGGAGAGCGGCCCGGCGGTGGTGTGGTAGCCGCCGAAGTACACGGCCTCGGCGCCCGAGGCCCGCACCTTCGCGGCGAGTCCCGAGAAGGCGCTCTCCGCCGGGTCGACCCCTTCCGTGCCGACGACGGTCCCGCCCAGCTTCGTGAACTCGGCCCGGAAACCCGAGGTGAGGCCGGCGCCGTAGGCGCTGTTGTCGTCGATGACGAAGACCTTCTGCTTCCCCGCCTCGTGGAGGTACCGGGCGGCGAACGGGCCCTGGTCGACGTCCGTGGCGAGATTGCGGAAGTACGTCCTGTGCGGGCGGGACTCGGTGCCCTCGGCCCAGTGGGGGCCCAGCGTCAGCACGGGGTCGGTGTTGGCCGGTGACACGTTGACCAGGTTCGCCCGTGAGAGCGGTACCGCCATGGCGTGGGCGACGGCGGAGTTGACCGGGCCGACGACGCCCAGCACCCGCTCGTCGGCGATGAACTCCGTGGCGTTGGACCGGCCCTTGGCGGGCGTCGCCTCGTCGTCGAGAGCCTTGATCCGGAAGGTGACGCCGGGTACGTGCCGGGTCCGGTTGGCGTTCCTGACCGCCAGGTCGGCGGAGTTCCTGACCCCGAGGCCGAAGGAGGACAGCCCGCCGGTGAGTGGCGCGTCCACCCCGATCACCACGGTGACGGGCGGCGCCGCGGGGCCGCTGCCGGCCGCCCCACCGCCGCCGTCCGGGGCGTCGCGGTTGAGGGTCCAGGTCAGGAGCGAGCCGGCCGTGAGCGTGGCCGCGGCCACTCCCAGGACGGCGGAGCGCCGGGTGAGGGTACGCCGCCGGTCGGACGTCGTCTTGTCGGGGGCCTGTCGGCCCCTCCCGCCCAACGGGATCAGGTTTTCGGCGGGGGGCACGGGTGTGGCGGGGGTGCCCGGGGCGGTCGGGGCGGTCGATAGGTCCGGTGCGGGGTGACGGGGGGTGGCGGGGGTGGACGCGGGGTCCCAGGCCGTGGGCGTCGGCAGGAGTGGCGGGGGCGGTCGTTCCGCCTCCCGCCGCGTCGGGGTGGGGGCGTGCTCCGTCGGCGCGTCCGGTGCGGGTACTGGGGCGGGTGCCGGTGTGGGTTCCGGGGCCGGTACGGGTGCGGGTACCGGACCGTGTGCGGGGCCGGGGGCCGGTGTGGATTCCGGCGCCGGTACGGGTGCCGGGCGGGGCTCGGGCGGGGTCGGCTCGCTGGTGGCCTCCGCCCCGAGCCGCGAGGACCGGACCGCCGACGCCAGTAGTTCGGCGGCCTGGGTGGCGCCGGCGCGTTGCCGCGGGTCCTTGGTGAGGAGCGCGTCCAACGCGGGCGCCAGCGGGCCGGCGTGGGCCAGCGGCCGGTGAGGGCGGGTGAAGACGGCCACGGCGAGGGCGTGAAGCCCGTCGGCTTCGAACGGTGGGTGCCCCTCGACGGCGTGGTAGAGGGTGGCGCCGAGCGCCCACAGGTCGTTGGCCGGTGTCGGGCGCTTGCCCTCCAACTGCTCCGGCGGCATGTACTGCGGGGTGCCGATGACGATCCCGCTGTGGCTGAGCTTGGTCGTGGCGTCCGCGAGGTGGGCGATGCCGAAGTCGGTCAGGACGACGCGGTCCTTGGTCAGGAGGACGTTGTCGGGCTTGATGTCGCGGTGGATGATCCCCGCGTCGTGTGCCTCGGTCAGCGCGTCGAGCACGGCGGAGCCGATCTCCGCCACCCGCCGCACGGGCAGCCGTCCCTGTCGGCGGATGGCCGCGGCGAGGGACTCCCCACGGACGAACTCCATGACGATCACAGGGGCGCCGTGGTGCTCCACGACGTCGTGGATGGTGATGATCCCGGGGTGGCTGAGAGTGACCGCCGCGCGGGCCTCGCCGATGAAGCGCCCGAGCAGCGTGGCACGGTCGCCGTCGTCCAGGCCCGCCGGGAAGAGGATCTCCTTGACGGCGACCTCACGTCCGAAGAGTTGCTGGTCGACGCCCCGCCAGACCCGGCCCATGCCGCCCTGGCCGATGCGTTCGACGAGCTGGTACCGGCCGGCGATGAGTGCGGAGTTCTGCTCGGTCACGCGCACACTCTAGGTCCTGATCGGCTGATCGGGTGACGGAATGATGGCTTGATCCCGCACACCGGCTCGGCGACACGGTCCCCGTGTGCCGCGCACGGGGCGTGCCTCCGGCCGCCTGCCACCCCCCCCCTCCCCTGCACCCGCACCGGTGCCAGCGGGCTCGGCCACGGGCCGCGGCCGTTGGTGGAATCGGGCAGGGCCCTGCGGTGATGCAGTGGGGAAGCGCCCTGCGCTCGTCCCCGGACGATGGCGGCGGACCCGGTGTGCGTCGGCGGGTCATCCGCCGGGCTTCCTCGGGTCGGTCTTCGAGGATGACGACCCGGCAGGGGGTCGCGACCGGGGTGACCTGGTCGACGAGTTCGCGGGCACGGGCTCGACCGTCTCGACGACGGCTATCACCCCCCGCCTCCACCAGGGGCCGCGCCGCCGAGCCGGTCGGCACCGTTGCGGGGGCGTGGTCGAGGGCCCTGGTCGCCGTGCGGCGACCAGGGCCCCGGGGGTTCCAACACCATCCGCCGGTCGCCTACTGCCGTACCGGCGTTCTTGTTCCGCAGCTCCGCCTGGGAGGCCGGGCGTGCGGGGATCGCGGTTGCGTGACCGGGGACCACCTTCCCATCCGGGGTCTTGCGGTACCCGGGCGGTGCGGCTTCCTCGCCCGGGCGATCCAGATGGCGTCTGCCTCCTTCTTCTTTCTCTGCTTCGTGTTGCTGTACTGCGATACTGCTGACGACCCCGTGGGCCGCTCGGCCCGGCGGCCAGTGGCGGGACCCTGCTACCTCCCGGCCCCGTCACTCCGCCGCCGTGCCGCTTCTGCGGTGACTCGTCCGTGCGGCAGTTCGTCCCCTGCCGCCGTCACTCGATCTCGTTGCCTCGAGAAGAACACTAACCCGCCGCACAGGGAATGTCTACTCTGGCCAGTACAGGTTTTCTTCAGGGCCGAGCATGGCTTACCAGAAGTCTCCGGTGCCGGATACCTGCGCCGGCGGCAGCGTGGCGATCCGCAGAAGCCAGGGCGCGCCGAACCGCCGGTTGCCGACCTCCGTGATGAACAGCTACGGCGTATCCGAATGGCGGCTGCACCGTAGCCGTAGGTCGCGGCGCGAATCGCGCGCCCCCTCGACCACCTGGCGTCAGCCCCTTCGAGAGGCTGCCCGGTGCGGTCGCCCACCTCGACGTGCTGCCAGGAGCTGTCTTGTCGACCCGGGTCGGATCAGGGAGGGGTGTCCGGTGCGTACGATCGCGCGGCGGAGGAGCGAATCACGGGCGGAGCCATGGCGATCGACGACAACGCCGCCTGGATCCCCACGTCGTCGATGAGCTTCAGGGCCGTGTCGACGATCCGCCCGGCGTCCATCGGGGGCGCCCGCGCCGGTACGCGGGGGGCGGCGTCCGGCTCGCCCACCAGGCGGGGCTTCCGGGTACCGGCTGGGCCTCCGAAGACACGAAGCGGTCACCCTCTCGGCCGGGTCTGCTGCGGGCAGGCGGTCTGAGCAGCGGTTTCGGCCTGATCGTATCCGTCGTCCACCCGAGGCCGGCCCGCCGTGGGGTCACGCCGGGGTGGCGGGGCCCGGGGGCAGGTGCACGGTCATGACGAGGTGACAGGTCTCCGTGCCGGCGCCGCGGTAGGTGTGGGGCGCGTCGGCGTCGAACGTGGCCGTCTGTCCGGCTTCGACGGGGTGCTCGGTGCCGTCCACCACCAGGGTCATGCGGCCGGCGGTGACGCTGACGGTCTCGACGACCCCGGCCTGGTGGGGGTGACTGGGGTACTCCTCGCCGGGTTCCAGTCGCCAGCGCCAGACCTCGACGGGGGCCGGGCCCGAGGTCGTCAGCATGAGCCGGGCTTGACCACCTCGCGCGCCGGTCCACAGCGGCGTCACGGCGTCGGCGGTCACCACGCGGACGCGGCCCTCCGTCGGGCCTTCCATGAGCGCGGAGACGGAGACGCCGAGGGTGTCGGCCAGTCGGACCAGGGTGGCGAAGTTGGGGTTGCCCTGGGCCTTCTCCAAACCGACCAGGGCACCCTTGCTGACCTTTGCGCGGCGGCCGAGCTCGTCCAGGGACAGCCCGGCGCGGTGACGGGCCGCCCTGACGTTGTGCGCGAGCGTCCGCAGAGCTTGCTCCGCCTCGGCCATCCGATCGCCCTCCTCAGAGTGGACCACTTTGGTGTACCGCCCGGTCGTTTGGTTGACATAACCCGGTCGGTTCGCTGTACGGTCTGGTCGTTCGGTTGAATAGTAAGGGATGGATGTACCGTGATCGCTCTGCTGCTGGCCCTGGGCAGCTCCCTCGCCTACGGCTGTGCCGACTTCCTCGGTGGCCTCGGCGCCCGCAAGGCCCATGTGCTGCGGACCGTGATGATCGCGGCCCCGGCCTCCCTCGTGGTCGAGCTGCTGTTGTGGCCGTTCGTCGGGGCGTCGTTCAGCGCCGACACCCTCGCCTGGGGTGCCGCGTCCGGGGTCGCGTCGGCCGCCGCGTTCGCGCTGCTCTACCGGACCCTGGCGATCGGCCCCATGAACGTGCTGTCGCCCGTCACCGCCCTGGTGTCCGCCATGCTGCCCGTGGGCGTGGGACTGCTGCAGGGCGAGCACCTGGGCGCGGCCGGGCTGATCGGACTGCCGCTCGCCCTGGCCGCGGTCGTCCTGGTCAGCGCCGGTCACGGTGCCGGTTCGGCACGCCCCTCCCGTACGGCGCTCCTGCTGGCCCTGGGTGCGGGAGCCGCCATCGCCCTGCAGCTCGTCTGCCTGCACCAGGCGCCGTCCGACAGCGGGGTGGCGCCGCTGATCGTGGGCCGGGCCGTCTCCTCGGCGGTCACCCTCGCCGCCGCCGGGCTGCTGTACCGCAGGCTCGGCCCGGAGAAGCCGGCGTACGCGATGTCGGCGGCCGCGGGCGTGCTGGACTCGGTGGCGAACCTGCTGTTCCTGCTGGCCGCCCGCAGCGGCGACCTCGCCGTCGTCGCCGTGATCACCGCCCTCTACCCGGCCGGCACCGTCCTGCTCGCCCGTGGCGTACTCGCCGAGCGCATCCACCGCGGCCAGCTCGTCGGACTGGGCACCGCCGCGGTCGCCGTCAGTCTCCTCGCCCTGGCCTGACCACCCCCTCCCCCCGGTACGCACCGCGCGCCGGCGGCGCCGGCGGCGGTGCCCGGGCCTCGTCGGCCGCGGGAAGCTCTTACCGTCCGCTCCGTTCACCCCCGCCGCGCTCCGGCCACCCGTCCCGACCGCCGGCCCCGGCCTCCTCTCCGGCCTCCCGCCCGACCACCCGCTCCGCCCACCAGTCCCGCCCTTGCTCGCCACCCGCCCCGACACGTGAAACGGACCCGCCGGTGACCACCTTCCGCCTCACCCCCGCCGTCGCCGACGCCTTCCCCGACGCCCTCGTCGCCCTGGTCACGGCCGCCGGCCTGCGCGGCCGCGAGCCCTGGCCCGACACGGCCGTCGCCCTGGAGGGCCTGGAGCAGCAGCTCGCCGACGGCACCTGGCGACCCGCCGACGAGAGCGACCCCCGCATCGAGGCGTGGCACGCCGCCTACCGCTCGTTCGGCACCAACCCGCGCCGCGTCCGCCCCAGCGTCGACGCCCTCGGTCGGCGTCTGGCCAAGAAGGGCGTCCTGCCGCGCATCAACCCGGCCGTCGACTCGTACAACGCCGTCTCCGTCCGCCATGGCCTGCCCGCCGGTGCCTTCGACCTCGGCCACGTCACCGGAGACGTCGACATCCGGCACGCCGACGGGAGCGAGGAGTTCACCCCGCTCGGTGAACCCGACACGGTCGAGAACCCCAAGCCCGGCGAGATCGTCTACGCGGACGCCACCGGCGTCCTCACCCGCCACTGGAACCACCGTGACGCCCACCGCACCCGCGTCACCGAGGACTCCACCCTCGTGGTCTTCGCCCTCGAAACCCTCCGCGCCACCTACGACCGGCCTCTCCTGGAGAGCGCCGCCGACGAGCTGCGGCGCCTGCTCGACCCGCACGCCGCACGCACCACGGTGCACTACCTCGCCCCGACCCACCCGGAGGCCGACCTCTGATTCGGGGCACCGCCGCGGCCCACGTGCCGCCGGACGGCACGACACCCCTCCAGCCTCCTCGGAGTCGAGTCGAGTCGAGTCGAGTCGTGAAGGAATGGCGAATCTGAGAGCGCTCTCAGTCACATCTCTTGACGCCTTTTCCGAGCGGCACGAAAGTGAGCGGCACCCACCACCCCCACCCCCAGGAGTGCACGCATGGCGTCCCCCACGTCCTCCCGCTCGCTCTCCCGCCGCACCCTGCTCACCGCGACCGCGGCCACCGCCACGGCTCTCGCCCTCGGTCCGCGGGGCGGCGCGACGGCCTTTGCCGCACCGGCGACCTGCGAACTCGCCCTGGAGAACCGCTCCTTGCCCGGAACGGTCCGCGCCTACGTGACCGGCCGCGAGCAGGGCACCGGCCGCTGGGTGCTGCTGCGCCCGGGCGGCGGCGTCTACCGTCCCGAGTCCCCCGCCGCCCCGCTCACGCCGCTGCCCGTCGACTGCGCGATACCCCTCCGCCCGGCGGGCGCCGGCCCGGTCGTCCTGACGCTGCCCCAGATGTACGGCGCGCGGGTGTACTTCGTCCGTGACAACCGGCTCGACTTCTTCCTCAACCCCGGGCCCGCCCTCGTCGAGCCCGCCTTCGCCACGCCCGCCGACCCCAACTACGGCCGCGTCTGGTCCTTCGCCGAGTTCACGTTCAACCCGCAGCAGCTGTACGCCAACCTCAGTTACGTCGACCTGGTGACCGCTCTCCCCATCGGTCTGACCCTCACCGGCGACGCCACGCACACCGTCGCCCCGCTCCCGGCCGGCGCCCTCCAGCGGATCGCGGACGGACTCGTCGCCCAGACGGCGCGGGACGGCCAACCGTGGGAGAAGCTGGTCATCCGCGCCTCCGACGGCTCGGTCCTCCGGGTGATCTCCCCGCAGAACCTCATGGCGCCGTACTTCGACCGCCCCGACCGGATGCCGTTCCGCGACGCCCTCACCGGCTACATCGACCGCGTGTGGCAGAAGTACCGCACCACCGACCTGCGCATCGACCTCCAGGGCGGGCGCGGCGTCCGGGTGGGCCGGGTGAACGGGGACGTCCTCACCTTCACCGGTGGCCACACCTTCACCCGCCCCACGTCCAGGGACGTCTTCACCTGCAACCACGGCCCGTTCACCAACAACCCCGGCGACTCCGACGACCGCAAGGCGCTCCTCGCCTGCCTCGCCGCCGGCTTCAACCGGACGACCCTGCTCACCCATGCCGACCAGCCGAACGGCCCGGCCCCCTCGGACTACTACCGCGACCCGTCGACCAACCACTACGCGCGGGTCGTCCACGCCAACACGCCGATCGGCTACGCCTTCCCCTACGACGACGTCCGTCCGGACGGCCGGCCGGACGTCTCCGGTGCCGCGCACGACGGCAACCCGCGCCGCTTCACGGTGTCGGTCGGGTCGTGACCGGGCGGTGCCGGTCGGACCGGTACCGCCACCCCGTCGCCGGCCGGGCACGTCGGCCGCCGCCGCGACCCGCTCCACCGACCGGTCGGCACGCCGGGCGAGCCCGACCACGCCGGTCAGCCGCTCCACGGCCTGCGGCACCTCCCAGTCGTCGCGCCGCAGCCCGGCCAGTGCCGACGTCGGGGCGCCACGAGCAGGTCGGGGCGCCGGTCTCCAGCGACCGGACCAGAACGGCCCAGCCGGCCTCCGAGCGTTCCCGCTCCCTCCGCGCCGCGACAGTGGCCACCACCGCCTCCAGCGCCGCCTGACGCAGGCCGCCTCGCGCCTTTGTCCCCGGACCGGGCCGGGACGGCGCGCCACCGGCACCACCGCCGGGACGGCGCCCGTTCACCGCCGCCGCCGGGGCGGCGCGCCCGTCAGCACCCGCCGCAGTTGTGGTAGGTCACGTCCCAGTGGTTGCCCTCGTCGGCGTAGACGTTGCCGGAGCCGGACCGCCACTGGGGCGCGCCGTCGCCCGGACGCGTGCCGATGTAGGTGAACGTGTTCTTGATGTAGTTCCCGACGCAGGTGTACTTGCTGTAGTCGAGCTTGTAGCCGTTCCAGTGCGAGTAGGTGCCGCCGGCGTGGCCGGTCTCCGTGCCGCCGGTGATGTCGAGGGCGCAGCCGCTGGCGCTCTTCAGGGTCTGGGCGCCCTTGGCGGTGGCCAGGTTGAGCTGCTCGAACGACGTACAGGTGGGCTTGTTGCGGTCGGAGCAACCGCCGGACGACGACCACGTGATGCCGGACGAGCGGAACATCGAGGTCGCCGTGGCGTGACTGATCTTGGTGACGGCGTGGGCGTCGGTCGCGCCGCCGAGGACCCCGAAGCCCGGGGCGAAGACCGCCCCCAGGACCAGGGCGAGGGCGGTGAGCACGGAGCGGAGCCGCATGGGGTACCTCCTGCGAACGTGGATGCGGTGCGGGTGCCGGTGTGGATGCCGGGACGGGCGGTGCGCGAGCAGGTGGGGCAGACAGATGGTGCCGGAGCTCCCCGCGGGTACGCCAGAGGGCCTCGGGCACGCCGGCCGCCCGCGTGCGACCGCGGCAGGGATGCCACCGACCCTCCTCGGCTGGTGGCGCGACGACGGCGTTCACTCGTCCGGGCGGTCCTGCGGCCACCGGCGAACCGGGGTCCGCGCCGGTGTCGTCCCCGGAGACATGCGCACCGACGAGCAGCACATCGCCGTACCCGGGCGGCCCGCAGCGGCAAGGGGCCGCCATCGGCGCCACCACCCTGCGGCGCGGGCTTCCCAGGGTGCCGCCCCGACGAGCCGCTCGCCCCTCGCGTGACGTGGTTGATCATGAATTGACGCTCCTCACAGCGCTTCGCAGGCTGGGAGGGGGCATGGCGGAAGGAACGAAGGCCGTGACTGGTGGGCAGAGCGAACTACCCCGTCTGCTGACGGCGGCGGAGACGGCGGCGCCGGCGGACGCCATCGACGTGATCGCGGAGGACTTGAGCCGGCGTTTCCAGGCCACGGAGACCTCCTTCCTCATCGTGGACCTCACCGGGAAGGCGGTGGCACGGCTGTCCACCGCCGGGGCGGGAGGGAGTGGGCGGGAAGCGGAGCGGATCCCCCTGTTCGGCTCCGTCTACGAGCAGGTCATCCGTACCCAGCGGCTGTACTGGGAGTCGACCGGCCGAGGGCGGCGGGTGATCGTACCGGTCACCAACAGGGGGGACGCGATCGGACTGCTGGAACTGTTCCTGCCGGCCGACCCCGGCCAGGACGTCCTCGCCGCGGTCGGGGAGGCCGCGCACGCCCTCGCCTACATCGTGATCGCCAACGGGCGCTTCACCGACCTCTACACCTGGGGCAAACGCTCCAAGCCCCCCAGCTTGGCAGCGGAGATCCAGTACCAGCTGCTGCCGCCGTCACTGTCCTGCGAGGCGGCGCAGTTCACCCTCTGCGGGAACCTGGAGCCCTCCGAGAACCTCAGCGGTGACACCTTCGACTACACCCTGGACCGCGACACCCTGCACGTGTCGATCACCGACCCCATGGGCCACGACATCCGCGCCGCCCTGGCCGCCACGGTGCTGGTCGGCGCCCTGCGAGGGGCCCGCCGCGCCGGAGCGGACCTGATCGAGCAGGCCGACCTTGCGGACCGGGCCCTGTCCGAGCACGGCCACGGCCACGCCACCGGGCAACTGCTGCGCATCCATCTCCCCACCGGGCGCGCCCGGCTCGTCAACGCCGGTCACCCCTGGCCCCTGCGTCTGCGCGGGGGCACCGCGGTGGTGATCACCTGCGTGGTGGACCGCCCCTTCGGTCTGTCCGTGGTCGCGCCCCACCACTACCGCTACCGCGTGCAGGCCCTCGACCTGCGCCCCGGCGACCGACTGCTCATGATCACCGATGGCATGCTCGAACGCCACGGCGAGCGGGTCGACCTGCTCGCCCTGCTGGAACGCACCCGGCACCTGCACCCGAGGGAGGCCGCGCTGACGCTGACGTCCGCCGTCCGGGACGCCGCCGGCGGCCGGCTGGAGGACGACGCCACCGTGATGTGCCTGGACTGGCACGGCCCCCAGGAGACCCAGCGCCACGTCAGCTCCGGCGCGGACACCGGGCAGGCGTCGGCAGGCCGCCCACAGCAGCCCCTCTGACATCCGCCGTCCCCACGATGCTCGTCGGCTACCGGCACGACCTGATCGCTGACCGGGTCCGGCTGATCAACCGACTTCGCGAGGTCCTGGTTGGTATCTGCCCGGTCCTGGAACGGGCCTTCGAGTACCGCAAGCGCCCGGGTCTGATCGTGCTGACCGGCTACCAGACGCCGGCCGCCATCCGGCGGATAGGAGCGAAGCGACTGGCGGACTGGCTTGCCCGCCGCAACGTCCGAACCGCGGGTGTCTTCGCCGATCGTGCAGTGGAGGCCGCGATCTCACAGCACACGTCGCTGCCCGGCGAGGACCTGGCGGCGAAGCTCGTGAAGGGGCCTGCCCACCGCGTCCTCGAACCTGACGAGCGAATCAAGGAGAACGAGCAGGCCATCACCTCCCTGTTCCGCACCGACGAACGCGCCGAAATCATCGAGTCCCTCCCGGGCATGGGGCCGATCCTCGGAGCCGAGTTCCTTTCCATCGTCGGCGACATGACCTCGCACACAGACGGCGGCCACCTCGCCGCTCACGCGGGCCTCGCACCGGTCCCCCGGGACCCGGGGCGAAAGACCGGCAACCTGCACCGGCCCAAGCACGACAACCGACGCCTGCGCACATCTTCTCCATGTCGGCCCACATCTCGATGACTCTGCACAGGCCCTCCCGGGACTACTACCGCAAGAAGCGGAACGAGGGGCTGATCCATACCCAGGCCGTCCTGTCGCCGGCACGGCGCGGAGTCGACGTTCTCTGGGCCATGCTGCGGGACAAACACCACTTCAGCGCTGCCCCACCCGTGCCCGCAGCGGCTTGAGACGCGGCATGAAGACGCCCCGGCATCCAGTGATCCGGGGCGGTGTCAGAGTCGGGGTGAGGTGATCGATCGCATCCGTGCGGCTAGACTTCCCCGCCCGTCAAAGTGCCGGCCACGTCCACACCACCCATCTCATGGAAGATGGTTGGCAGTCCCAGGGCGCCGCACTGGTTGCCTGGGCTGCTGGCGGGCAAGGCGACACCGAGGCCGGTGATGATGCCGCCGTGCTGCTTCGTGGCACCACCGGCACGAGGGCCGCCGATGTTGGCGCAAGCGTTGTCGAAGGCAGCGTTGCCGAAGCCGATGATGGAGGTAGCGCTTGCGGGTGCAGCGATGCCGAGGGCGCTGCTGGCGGCGGTGAGCAGCGCCAGTGCGCCGGTGACGTGGATACGTGTCATGCACCGCCGACGCGTACCAGCACAGGTTGGACACGGGAGGCAGCCTCGTCCGACGCCTTGACACGGGGCATTGAGATGACCCGGGCGTGGGTTCAAAACCCGGTGCAGCCGGTCATGGACGTCTGGGAGCATGCCGCAATGCGTGACACCCTCGAACAGTTGGTCGTACGGCACACCCACCGCGTCCCCCTCCCCGCGCAGGCCGTCGGACGCGCCGTGTCCGCCACAGCCGCGGGCCCTGCCGGCCAGGGTGCCGTCGCGGCACGGCAGTTCGACGCCGCGCTGATGTCGGTGGGCTTCAAGCTGTCCGCGCGGGTCCTGGAGCACTTGTCGGGGCTGTCCGAGGGTACGGTCGTCGACACCGCCGTCCGTACCCTGCGCACGGTCCGTCAGATGGTCGGCGACCACGTCGAACACAACGTCTACTTCGTCGACTTCCCGGCCAACGTCCCCGACACCCTCGACTTCTGGCTGGGCTGCATCGCCGAGGCCCTCACCGACGACCGCGTGCGCGACAGCACCCTCGTCCGGCTGAGCGAGGGTGTGGTGGACCTGCTCACCCTGCCCTCGTACGGCCGTTACCGCCACACGTACGCCGAGGTGCTCGCCGCGCACGACGAGTTGGCCCCCGCCCTGGGCGACCGCACGACGGTGCTGCACCCGGGCGGTCCGTTGGAGGACGAGGTCACCGCGCTGTACCTCGCGCTGGCCGGGAGCAGCACCCCGCTCGGCGAGGACGCCCTGGGCGACCTGCGGTTCCTCGCCGGGCACTGCGCGGACGGGCCCCAGCCGGCGGCGATGCCCGTCCGCGAGAACCGCGCGCTCGTCAACCGGGCCCGGCTGGCGGTCGGCGCGGAGCCGCTGCTGGACACGGTCACCGACGTCCTCCGCCTGGCCTGCGCGCTGTCGGACGGTGACGTGACCCTCCGGGAGCCGACCCGGTTCCGCGCGCTGTCGCGGCCCGTGCGCCGAGCGCTGCTCGCGGGTCTGGACGCGGTCGTGGCGGCTTCCCCCGACAAGCTCGCCGACGTCACGGCGCACCGGGAGCCCTTCAAGCGTCTCGGGGAGCGCCTGCACCCGCACGAGTACCCGCGCTGGCCGCGCGCCGCCGACGTGTTCGCCGTCGCGCGCGGCGAGAAGGAAGCGCGGTCCTTCGACAGCCGGGTCGAGGAACTGCTCGGCGCGAACGACGTCCTGGGGGCGGTACGCCTGCTGAAGGCCGCGCCGGGCCGGTTGTTCCGGTCCGTGGACCGGCTGCTGCGCGTGGCCGCCGCCCAGGAGGAGCGTGACGCGGTGGTGGCCGCGGCCGAGGAGGTCGTGGGGCAGGTGTCGGGCCGGGTGGTGTTGTCGGTGCGGGAACACCTGCACAACCGCGCCGGGGTGACCGGGGAGCGCCGGGTCTTCGTGGGGCGGTCGGGTCGTGCCCGGGTCGCCCACGACGCCCGCCCGCCCGTACCGCCGGCGGAGCGCGAGCGCTTGACCGCCGCGCTCGACGACGAGGTGCGCCGCCGGCTCCCGGCCGTGGACCGGCTGCTCGTCGACCCCGACGTGCTCGACGTGGCCCTCCCCCTCAGCGGCAAGGCCACCACGTCCGGTCTGGGCGTCCTGCCCCGGGGCTCCCTCTCCCCCGTCGACGGCGAGCTGCTGCGCTTCTTCACGTACTGGAGGCAGACGGAACGCAGCACCGACTACGACTTGTCGGCGCTGATGCTGGACGCCGACTACGGGACCGTCGGCTGGCTCTCCTACACCAGGCTCACCGAGGTGGAGGGCGAGCACTCCGGGGACATCACGGACGCGCCCGACGGTGCCTCGGAGTTCATCAACCTGCGTCTGGGCGCCGTGCGCGGCGCGTTCGTCGTCCCCCAGGTGAACATCTTCTCGGGAGAGGGGTTCGAGGAGGCCGCGGAGTCGTTCTTCGGGTTCATGCTGCGGGACGCCGAGCAGGCGGGCCGCCCGTTCGAGCCGCGCACGGTGCGGATGAAGTCGGAGCTGCGCGGGACCGGCCGGGTCGCGCTGCCGCTCGTGTTCCTGCGGGGACCCGACGGCCGGTGGCGCGCGAAGTGGCTGCACCTGTACCTCGACGGCCACCCGGAGGCCAACCGGGTCGAGGGGAACAAGGCGTCGGTGGCGACGCTGCTGCGCGGCATCGTCGAACGCGACTACCTGACGGTCGGCTACCTCACCGGGCTGCTGGCCGAGAGCGGCACGACCGTGATCCGCTGGGACGGGACGGCCGTCCCGGACGGCCCCGTCACCTTCGTCGGCCTCGAACGGCCGGAGGGGTTGCACCCGGGGTCCCGGGTCATCACCCCCGGAAATCTCCGCGACGTGATCCCGGACTGACTGTTACCGTGGGCGGTGGCGAGGCCATGAAGGGGCTTCCTCCTCATTCCTCATGATCCAGTCCCTCCGCTTTCCTCGCCCTCGACTTCGGCCCTCCGGCACCGAACGGTGCCGGAGGGCCGCGTCGTCTCCCGGCCCGGCCGGTCGCTGCTCCCCGTCAGCGGCATCGGGCTCACGACGAGCGGAGCGACGGTGGCCACACCCAGTACGAGCGTGAGCCGACGGCCCCTCGGGACCATGCGGGGATGCCGGTCAGTCGAGGTAGTCCGCGCGCCCCTCGTCGTCGAGTGCGAAGGGGCCTTCGGGGATGACGCAGAATTCATTGCCCTCGGGGTCGGCCATCACCAGGAACCCGCCGCCGGCGTACTCGTCGAGTCGGCGCCCGCCGAGCGCCTCGACACGTTGCTGCTCCGCGGGCGGATCGGGTGAGGTGATGTCGAAGTGCATACGGTTCTTGACCGATTTGGGCTCGCCGGTTCGCTGGAAGCCCAGGCCCAGACCGTTCTCCCGCCGCAGCCACACATAGGGCCCCACACGTCCTACGACCGGCCTGCCGAGCAGCCCGGACCAGAACGCGGCAAGCCGCTCGGGGTCAGCGGCATCGACGATGAGGGTATGGATGCGCATGGGTGCGTCCGTCATGCCCTGATCCTCTCAGGCCACACAGGACCGCTCGGCGTCGCCAGCGCCCGCGCCGCGTACGGCCGCTGACGGCACGTCCGGCCGGCCGTCGAACCGCTGAGGGGCGTGAGGACCGGTACTGCAGCCGGAGTTCGGCGTGGGGACCAGCGGTGTCCCCGTCGTCAGTGGAGCCGGTCGAACGCTGCCGAGACAGAACGCCCGCACGCGGTTCGGCGGGTTCGGGAGGGCGCGGGCTCCGGCGTGTCACTCGTGACGGTTGCCCGCGCGTGCCGTGCGCCCGTGCCACCACCACGGTCGGGCATTCTGGCCGTATGCACGCCTATCGGGTCGCCACCACTCTGGCCGCGGCCACGCTCACGCTCGCGGGCTGCACCTCGGTCCAGGCCGACCACCCCGCACCCCCGCCGGTTCTCGCGGAGGTACCCGTCACCGACGGGCCCCCCGCGCCCATGCCGCCGGTCCCCGCCCCGGCTCCGGCCGCCGCGCGCGAGGAGCTCGCCGGCGCCGGCCGGACCCCCTCGCCCCTCCCCCGTCCGAAGGTCGCCCCGGCCGACGAGCCCGCCCCTCCGCAGGCCCGCGTCCAGCGGCCGCGGCCCCCGCGCGCGGACGCACCGGGACCGCGGCACGCCGCCGCGCCCCCTCCGCGGCCCGCCGTGGCACGGCCGGCCGCCCCGCGGGATCCGGCGGGCCGGAGTCGGCCCGAGCCCCGCAGCAGCGTCCCGATGCGTGAGTTGTGCACGGCGGCCCATGGCACCGTCGACCCGGCGATCGTGGCACTCTGCCGACGCAGCTACGGCTGACGGTCGCCCGGTCCGGCCCGGCGGGGCGGGAAGGCCCGGCGGGGCGGGAAGGCCCGCCGCGCCGGTCGGCGCGCCCGCCCGGCGGGCGGGGCGGGCGTCGGCACTGTGCTGCTCATGTGGCCGAGCGGGCAGCGAGGACGGTGTCGCCGCGCTTGCTGCGCGCCGTTCCGAAGACGAGGTCCCAGTAGGGGCAGCTCACGCCGAACCCGACGCTGTCGTCGCGGAAGTGGTGCTGCACCTGGAGGAGGAGCCGGCCGACTTCCTGCGCCGTCAGGCGGTGCTGCCGGCGACGACAGGAATTCCAGGTGGCCGACCTCGCCCTGGCCAGTCTCCTCGGCGGGGACCGCGCCGGTCCTCACCCCCAAGGGCAAGGCCCGTCCGGCCTCGGGCCCGTAGCGCCACGCCGCGAGGGGTACCGTCCTGCCGTCCCACAGCCGGCCCCGCACCAGCAGCGCCGCGTACCCGTGCACCAGCGTGCGCAAGGCCTTGCGCCGCACCGTCTTGCGCCGACGCGTCTTCCCGGGCAGCCCGAACTCCGATCACCACACGCACACCGGCCCGCGCGCGGACGACGGCTTGCCGGCACTGAGGGGCTACGGACACGGCCGTGACGGGCTGTCACCCCGGTCGATGCGTCCAACGATCAAGGGCCCCCGCGGCAACACCACCACGGCCCACGGTCGTCCGCCGCCGTGCGGGGACCGGTACGACAAGGCGGGCGGCGTACACGTCAGTCCGGACGCGGTGCACGACGGCCCGGACGCGGTGTGCGGTGGCCGGAGCGACGCGGGCGGGGTACGAGCGACGCGGACAGTGGCCGGAGCGACGCGGACGGTGGCCGGAGCGACGCGGACGGTGGCCGGAGCGACGCGGACGGTGGCCGGAGCGACGCGGGCGGGGTACGAGCGACGCGGGCGGGGTACGGCCGGCCGGTCTGCCCAGCCGGTGGCGGGACTCCCGGACGGGTCTCAGGGCCGCTCCGCGGTCAGGTAGCGCTGGATCGTCGGAGCGAGCCAGGCGATCAGCTCGTCGCGCCCCATCGTGGCCGCGGGCGGGAACCGCAGCACGTACCGGGCGAGCGCCATGCCGAGTATCTGCGAGGCCACGAGCGCGGCGCGGCGCGGGGCGTCCGCCGGGTCGGGGCAGACGCCGACCACCATCGGGCCCAGCTGGGCCTTGAAGATGTCGCGCATGCGCTCGGCACCCGCCTCGTTGGTGACACCGACGCGGAGCATGCCCGTCAGCACGTCATCGCTCTCCCACCGGTCGAGGAAGTGCGTGACGAGGACGGTGCCGACGTGCCGGGCGGGCACCGCGCCCAGGACCGGTATCCGCAGGTCGATGTCGGAGGCCGCGGCGAACAGCCCCTCCTTGTTGCCGTAGTAGCGCATGACCATCGACGGGTCGATGCCCGCGTCGCGGGCGATGGCCCGGATGGTGGCGCGCTCGTAGCCGTCGGCGGCGAACCGCTCGCGGGCCGCCTCCAGGATCGCGGCGCGGGTCGTGTCCGAGCGGCGTGTGGTGCGGCCGGAGGCGGGGGCGGCCGGCGAGGCGTCGGGGGCTTCTTGCTTCACGCCGACGAATGTAGGCCAACAGGTGTTGACGTGCCAGTCCCGGTCCGCCTAGCCTTGCCAACAAGCGTTGACCAACGGACGTTGGCCAACGGTCGTTGACTTGCTGGGTCGACTCGAGGAGGCAGGCATGACCAGGACCGGCACGGCCGATCAGCCGAACACCGACGTCGGTGCGCAGACGGACACGGACGTCGTCGTGGTGGGTGCGGGCCCCACCGGGCTCCTGCTCGCCGGCGACCTGGCCACCGCAGGGCTCCGCGTGACACTCGTGGAGCGCCGCCCCCGCACGACCGGCAACCTCACACGCGCCTTCGGCGTCCACGCCCGGACGCTGGAACTGCTCGACGCGCGCGGACTGGCGGACGAGCTCGTCGCAGGCGGCACGGCCCTCACCCGGCTGCGCCTGTTCGGCCGCCTGACGCTCGACCTCTCGCGGCTGCGTTCCCGATTCCCCTACCTCCTCGTCACACCGCAGTACGAGGTGGAACGCCTGCTGGAGCGCCGAGCCCGTGCCGCCGGAGTGGAGTTCCGTCACGACACGGCACTGCGCGCCCTGCGCCAGGACGCCGAGGGAGTCACCGCCGAACTCGCCCCTTCGGGGGACGTGGGGGCGGGCGGACGGCTGCGCGCACGCTACCTGGTCGGCACGGACGGCGTCCGCAGCACGGTCCGCGAGCTGGTGGGACTGCCGTTCCCCGGCCGCTCCGTGGTCCGTTCGCTCGTCCTGGCCGACGTCCGACTGACCCGACCGCCCGGGGACACACTGACCGTGGACGGCGCCGGCGACGCGTTCGTGTTCGTCGCCCCGTTCGGTGACGGCTGGTACCGGGTCATGGGCTGGGACCGCCGCCGCCCGATGCCGGACGACGCACCCGTCGACCTCGCCGAGATCCGCGGCATCGCGCGGCGGGCCTGCGGCTCGGACTTCGGGATGCACGACGCCCGCTGGACATCGCGCTTCCACAGCGACGAGCGGCAGGTCCCGACGTACCGCGTGGGCCGCGTCCTGCTCGCCGGGGACGCGGCCCACGTCCACTCGCCCGCCGGCGGCCAGGGGATGAACACCGGCCTCCAGGACGCCGCCAACCTCTCCTGGAAGCTCGCCGCCGTACTGCGCGGAGACCCGAGCGACCCCGAGGCGCTCCTCGACAGCTACCACGCCGAGCGGCACCCGGTCGGCACCGCCGTCGTCCGGGGCAGCGGGGCGGTCATCCGCCTCGCCATGGCCGGCACCCCCCTCCGGCGCGCCGCCCGGACGGCCGTGACGGGCCTCGTCACCACGGTCCGCCCCCTCTCCACCCGGGTGACGGAAATGCTCAGCGGGATCGGGGTGTCGTACGCCGCAGCCCGCGGGGCGCACCCCCTCGCCGGGCGGCGCGCCCCGGACCTCTCGCTCGCCGAGGGCCGCTTGTACGAGTTGTTGCGCGAGGGCGCCTTCGTCCTGGTCGCCCCGCAGGGCGACCGCCCGGCCTCCCCTGAGGTCACCGCCGCGGCCGGCAGGGTCGTTCGCGCCACGTGGGCACACCCGGATCGCCACGGCGCCCTGCTGGTCCGCCCCGACGGCTACATAGCCTGGGCGCGTGACTGAGGCGCGTCGGTCGAGACCGCGCCACGGCGCGTTGAGGACGCGTCAGGTCCCATCCGGGCCGGGTGGCCCGGTCGGGGCGGCCCGGTCGGGGCGGGTGGGGCCGCGGGAGGAGCGGTTGGCGGTCGGTCCGGGTCGCCGGGGCAGCGGGGGCGGGGTGCCCGGTCGGGCGCTGGTGGGGCCGCACGGGAGAGGGGTGGATCGGGGCGGTCCGTGGGCAGGGGTCGGGGCCCCGGGCGGCATGGGGCCCCGCCCCCTCCGGTCCGTCCGCGTCAAGCCGGCGTCCGCGTCTTGGCGGTGGCGGAGCCCGTGGCCGCGCCCGTGGCCGCGCCCGTCTGGGTCGCCCCCCGGGTGACCCGGTGGCGGCGGGTGGGCAGGCCGAGGGTGGGGTTGGCGACGCCCCAGACCGCGCCCTTGCAGACCAGTTCCTTGTACAGGGCGGCGAGCCGGCCGGTCAGGGCGGCGTTGACGGACCGGTCGTCGGCGGTGACGTACTGGATCAGGCCGTCGCTGCGGCCCAGGGAGATGCACTGGTTGAAGTAGCGGATGTGCCCGGTCGGCAGCTTGCCGCCGGTCAGGCGTGCCGCGATGGCGTCGGCGGCCTTCCACGCGGCCGGCGTGCCGGAGGCACAGGACATGCGCAGCGGCTTGTCGCCGGGGCCCATCGCCATGGCCGCGTCACCGACGGCGTACACGTCCGGGTGGGAGACCGACCGCATGGTGTCGTCGACCACGATCCGGCCCGTGCCGCTGACCTCCAGGGCGGTGGCCCGGGCGATCGGGTGGACCGCGAAGCCGGTGGTCCACACGGTCACCGCGGCGGGGACGGCCCGGCCGTCGGAGGTGCTGACGCGGTCCGCCTCGACACGGGTGACGGCCGCGTGCTCGTGCACGGTGATGCGGAGCTTGCCGAAGACCTTCCCCAGGTGCCCGCGGCCCTTGTCCGAGAGCCAGTCGCCGAGGCTGCCGCGGGTGACGAGGGCGACGGCGAGGTCCGGGCGGGCCTCGGCGATCTCCGTGGCCGCCTCCAGGCCGGTGAGACCGCCACCGACGACGACCACCGGCTGCCCTGCGTTCAGGCCGGCCAGCCGCTGGCGCAGGCGGAGTGCTCCGGGTCGGCTCGCGAGCTCGTAGGCGTGTTCGGCGACGCCGGGGACGCCCTGGTCGTCCCAGCCGCTGCCGAGGGCGTAGACGAGCGTGTCGTACGCCAGCGTCTCGGCGGCGCCGTCCACGCCGGTGACGGCGACGGTCCTGTGGTCGACGTCGACGCCGGTGACCCTGCCGAGCCTCGGCTCGACACCCGTGCCCGCGAACATCTCACCGAAGGGCCGGGGCGCCAGGTGCCGGCCGACCGCGAGCTGGTGCAGGCGGACGCGCTCGACGAAGTCGGGTTCGGCGTTGACGAGGGTGATGGCGACGTCGTCACGGTGGAGCCGCTTGGCGAGGCGGCCGGCCACGATGGCACCCATGTATCCGGCGCCGAGAACGATGATGCGGTGCTGCATGTCCATGCTCCTGTCTGCGGGGCCCGGCCCTGCTCTTGCGGGTTGCGCCCCTTGAACCGGGCAGCCGGCCGCTTCCTGACAGGAACGTGGTGTGAAGCGGCTCACATCGAGGTCGGGACGGCTCGCGGCGGGTCCGGAAGCACGCCCCGTACCGCGGTCAGAAGGCGTGGAAGAGGGGCTCCCCGCGGTCGGTCGCCGCCCACACCTCGGTGGCCCGCCGGAGCTTGTCCGGGTTGACCTGGTTGCGGAACGCGACGATGCCCTCCGCGGTGACCTCCAGGCAGATGACGCCGACGACCCGGCCGTCGAGGACGGCCACGATGGCGGGGCCGCCGTTGGCGGTCGTGGCGTGGATCCCGGGGGAGCCGCCGATGATGGCGCGCTTGGACTGCGCCGGCTTGAACAGGCCCCGCATGAACCTCGCGACCGCCAGGGCGCCGTCGATCGACCCGGCCCGGGCCGGGACCTTCCCGCCGCCGTCGCCGATCGAGAAGGTGTCGGCGGTGAGCAGCTTCACGAGCGGCTCGGTCCTCCCGCTGGTGGCGGCCGACAGGAACTCCTCGACGATCCGCCGGGCGGCGGCCTCGTCGACCGGGGTGCGGGACCTGCCGTCCGCGAGGTGCTTCCTGGCACGGTGGAAGACCTGCTGGCTGGCCGCCTCGGTGATGTCGAGGATCTGGGCGATGTCCCGGTGCGGGTAGTCGAAGGCGGCCCGCAGCACGTAGACCGCGCGCTCCTGGGGGGACAGCCGCTCCATGAGGGTGAGGACGGCGTACGAGACGGACTCGCGCTGTTCGGCGGTGTCGGCCGGGCCGAGCATCGGATCGCCGTCGAGGAGCGGTTCGGGGAGCCACTGGCCCACGTACGTCTCGCGGCGCGCGCGGGCCGAGGTCAGCTGGTTGAGGCAGAGGTTGGTGAGCACCTTCGTCAGCCAGGCCTCCGGAACCCCGACGCGCTCGACGTCGGCTGCCTGCCACCGCAGGAAGGTGTCCTGAACGGCGTCCTCGGCCTCGCTCGCGGAGCCGAGGAGGCGGTAGGCGATGGCCTGGAGGCGGGGCCTCGCGGCCTCGAACCGGTGCACGTCCTTCATGGTCAGCGGCATGGCCGGATCGTAGCGGGGCCACCGGCACGGTGGCGGGCGGGGCGAGGGCCGCACATCCGCCGACGAACGGACCGTCTCGTGGTTGAGATCAACTTCCCCCACGGCCTGCCCCCACACGACACGTTCGAGTACGACTTCGACGACGCCCTCAACGGGGTCGCGCCCAAGACGGGGATCTGCAGCGTCAGCCGCTGACCCCGGCGTCGGACCCCTGCCGTCGGGGTGGCCTTGCTCCCCGGGCGAGGGTGCTTGCTCGCCGAGTGGACGGTGGCCGTACCTCCGGTGCCAGGCCGGACCGTGTCGGGGCCGGACGCCCCGGCGCGGGCGTCCGCCCCCCGACCCCTCTCGCCCGACGAGGCGGCCGGGAGAGGACGGCGGGGGTGACGGTGTGCGCGGCCGTCCTCGCGTGCCCATCCCGCCCCCGGAGCGGCACGAGCCGGCGGGACGCCGACCGCGCCGGCGGGACGCGTTCCGTATGAGCGTCGTCCGGTTCCGTAGGACCGCCGTCCCCCTCATGGCGCGGCGACGGCCTCCGGGGCCCCGAGCGGCTCGTCACGGTTCCTCCCCGACCGGCCGGGCACGCCTCCACCCGCGCCGCCCGCTCGTACAACTCGTTCTTGGTGAGGCCCTCAAGGCCCTCCTCGCCGCCCCGCCGTCCGCCGCACTCCTCCTTCCCCCTCCCGGAGGCCGGTCCTCGTCAGCGGCCGGCGGGCCGCCGACGCGGCTCGCCCTCGGGCCTGCCCGGATGTGCGGACCCCCCGCCCTCGCCGATCCGCTCCGCCCACGGCCGCAGGTTCGGTGGGGGCGCCGCTCTCCGGCGGCGGGCGTCGACCGGCGCCGGCCGGGGCGCGCGGAGAGGCCGCCCCCAGCGGCGGCGGTCACGGACCGTCGCGGTCGGGTTCAACATTCGGACATAGATGTCCGATGAACGGATCAGACCTGGCGCATAACGGTCTTGTTTCGTTCGCTGGGATTTTCGAAGACTACTCCCGGTTATGTGATCTGCATCACTCAACACTCTGCGGCAGCCGTGGTAGAACTACGCAACTCCGCAGGTAGCACCACCCCTCGCCGCCACGCGGAGTGCCGGCAAGCACCGGCAGCACGACCAGGGTGATCACGTTCCGAGTCCGCGGAGCGCGGCCCCCAGGGTCGCCGATCGGACAACGGCGTTCGCTCAAAGACCGCACACCTTCCCGGCGCAACCTCCTCTGCGCCGGTACTGCGCCATCGAGGTAGCCCACCGTGTCACTCGACTCCATCACCACTTCCGTCGACGAAGCCGTCAGCGGATTCTTCGAGCCCATTGCCACCTGGCTCGGCGAGGTCGTCTTCTATTCCGTGCCCGTAGGCGGCACGGCACTCCCCCTCATCGTCGCCTGGCTGGTCGTCGCCGGCCTCGTCTTCACCGCCTGGTTCGGGCTGGTGCAGATCCGCAAGTTCAAACTCGCCGTCGACGTGGTGCGCGGGAAGTACGACGAGAAGGGTTCGACCGGCGAGGTCAACCACTTCCAGGCGCTGACCGCCGCCGTCTCCGGCACCGTGGGACTCGGCAACATCGCAGGTGTGGCGGTGGCCGTCTCCATCGGCGGCCCCGGCGCGACGTTCTGGATGATCCTGTGCGGCCTGCTCGGCATGGCCACCAAGTTCGTCGAGGTCACCCTGGGTGTGAAGTACCGCGAGGTCCACCCCGACGGCACCGTCTCCGGCGGCCCGATGCACTACCTGCCCAAGGGCCTGGCCGAGCGCTTCGGCAAGAACGGCAAGACCCTCGGCAAGGTGCTCGCCGTCATGGCGTCCTTCATGGTCCTGTTCTTCGGCCTCTTCGGCGGCAACCTCTTCCAGGTCAACCAGTCCTACGCCCAGCTCGTCTCCGTCACCGGCGGCGAGGACGGCCTGATGGGCTCGTCGGCCGGCGCGCTGTTCTTCGGCATCCTGGTCGCCGCGCTCGTGGGCATCGTCCTGCTCGGCGGCATCCGCTCCATCGCCAACGTGACCAGCAAGCTCGTCCCCGCCATGGCCGGCATCTACATCGCCGCCTGCCTGGTCGTCATCCTGGTGCACATCACGGCCGTCCCCGCCGCGATCGCCACCATCATCGAGGGCGCCTTCAACCCCCAGGGCGTCGCCGGCGGTGTCCTGGGCGCGCTGATCATCGGCTTCAAGCGGGCCGCGTTCTCCAACGAGGCCGGTCTCGGTTCCGCCCCCATCGCGCACTCCGCGGTCAAGACGAAGCACCCCGCCAGCGAGGGCTTGGTCGCCCTGCTGGAGCCCTTCATCGACACCGTCATCATCTGCACGATGACCGCGCTGACCATCGTCATCGCCAACCCGGCCAGTTGGGCCGAGGCCCGCGCGGGCGA
Source organism: Streptomyces changanensis (assembly GCF_024600715.1). Lineage (NCBI taxonomy): Bacteria > Bacillati > Actinomycetota > Actinomycetes > Kitasatosporales > Streptomycetaceae > Streptomyces > Streptomyces changanensis. The sequence continues at coordinate 6,620,401 of NZ_CP102332.1, read as the reverse complement.
GTCCATCGGCGGCGTCACCATCACCTCCGACGCCTTCGCCACGGTCATGCCCTGGTTCCCGTACATCCTCACCGTCGCGGTGATGCTGTTCGCCATCTCGACCGTGCTGACCTGGGGCTACTACTGCATGAAGGCCTGGGCGCACCTGTTCGGGCGCAGCCAGGCCAGTGAGATCACCTTCAAGGTCATCTACACGCTGTTCGCGGTCGCCGGCACCCTGCTGACGCTGCAGACCCTGATCGACATGGCCGACGCCGTGCTCTTCATGCTCGCCGTCATCAACATCATCGGTCTGTACCTCCTCGCCCCGGTCGTCAAGCGCGAGCTGAACTCCTTCCTGGAGTTCGTCCGGGCCCGCGACGCCGGTGAGATCACCGACGACACCCCGTCCGACGAGGACCAGGAGTCGGCGAAGGCCACTGTCTGACCGCCCCCGGCGGTCCGGCCCCGAGCGGGCCCGTGCACACCACGGCGTGGTGTGCACGGGCCCGCTCGTCGTGCCCGGGGAGCGGATTCCCGCAGGTGAAACGGGGTATGGCGGGAAAGAGACCGTCCGGTTAGGGTGTGAGGAACGCGTCAGCGCCGTGCCCGTGTCCAGGGCCCGCGGACGCGCGGTGTGCCGGGAAGTCTGGTCGGCGTCCTCAGGGCTCGTGTGCCCTCTCTCCCCCCGATTTCCCGGAGGTCCTTTTCATGGCCGACGCCCCGCGCGAGCGTTCCCCCTTCCTCGGACTCCTCCCCTTGCCGGAACGCATGGCCGTGGTCCAGGCGCTGAGGACGGAGACCGTCGGCGGCCTGGTCCTCCTGGCCGCCGCGCTCGTCGCCCTGGTGTGGGCGAACACCCCGTGGAGCGGGACCTACGAGCAGATACGCGACTTCCACTTCGGCATACCGGCCCTCGGCCTGGACCTGTCGGTGGAGCACTGGACGGCCGACGGGCTGCTCGCCCTCTTCTTCCTCGTCGCCGGTATCGAGCTCAAGCGCGAACTGGTCGTGGGAGAACTGCGCACCCCCGCCACCGCGGCCCTCCCCGTCATCGCCGCGCTCTGCGGGATGATCGTGCCCGCCGCCCTCTACGCCGTGACGGTCACGGCCGGCGGCGGCAGCATGGAGGGCTGGGCCGTCCCCATGGCCACCGACATCGCCTTCGCGCTCGCGGTGCTCGCCGTGCTCAGCACCCACCTGCCCGCCGCGCTGCGGGCCTTCCTGCTCACCCTGGCCGTCGTCGACGACCTCGGCGCGATCCTCATCATCGCGGTCTTCTTCACCGACGACCTGAACCTCGCCGCGCTCGGCGGGGCCTTCGCCTGCCTCCTCCTCTTCCACCTCCTCCAGCGCTTCCGCGTGCGCGGCTGGTGGTGGTACGTGCCGCTCGGCATCGTCACCTGGGCGCTGATGTACAACGGCGGTGTCCACGCCACCGTCGCCGGCGTCGCGATCGGGCTGATCCTGCGCACCACCCGCGACGAGGGCGAGACCGCCTCCCCGGCCGAGCGGACCTCCCACCTGCTCCACCCCGTCTCGGCGGGTGTGGTGGTACCCCTGTTCGCGCTCTTCGCGGCCGGTGTGGGGATCTCCGCCGGCGCCCTGGGAGAGGTCTTCACCCGGCCGGAACCGCTCGGTGTCGTCATCGGCCTGGTGGCCGGCAAGACCCTCGGCATCTTCGCCGGCACCTACCTGGCCGCCCGGTTCACCCGGGCGAAGCTCAACCCCGAGCTGGCGTGGGCGGACGTCCTCGCCCTCGCGGTCCTGGCCGGGATCGGCTTCACCGTCGCCCTGCTGATCGGTGAACTGGCCTTCCCCGACGAGGTCGTCTCCGAGCAGGTCAAGGCCGCCGTCCTCGTCGGCTCCGTGCTCGCCGCCGCCCTGGCGGCCCTCCTCATCAAGCGCCGCAACGCCGTCTACCGGCGCCTGTACGAGGAGGAGACCCGCGACGACGACCAGGACGGCATCCCGGACATCTACCAGCGGGCCGGCGCTGCGGAGCGCTGACCGACCGGACGACACGACCGTCCGCCCCCGCCCAGGGCCGGGTTGGCGGGGGCGGGGCGCCCGGGGCCGGGCGGGCGGGGTGGGTGGGGCCCGGCGGGGGTGCCCGGGGCGGGTGCGGGCCGGCCCGTGCCCGTGCCCGTGCCCGTGCCCGAGTTTCACGGGGGGTGACGTGTTCCTCCGCGGAACGCGCACGGATCATGATCCCCATGACGCACACTTCACGGCGCGGCCTGCTCACCCTCTTCGCGGCGTCGGCCGCCGCCCTTCCGCTGAGCGGCCTCGTCGCCACCCCGGCCCAGGCCGCCCCGCCCACACCCGCCCCCGTCGACCCCTTCCCCGGCCCGGCCGGCCTGACGTCGGCACGCTCCTCCGTGACGCTGCCGCCGCTCGACGCCTCCTACTTCGCCCCGGTGACCCTGGCGGCCCCGCTCACCGCCACGGTGCTCCCCGGCACCCCGGCCCGTACCGAGGTGACCTCCGGCGGCAAGCGCGTCGCCGTGCTGACCCGCGGCGCCCGGACCGTCGTCCTGCCCGGCCCGACGCGCACCTTCACCGAGAACAAGAAGCCGTTCGTGGACGACTTCGCGCGCACGCTGCCGGACACGTCCCTCCCGGTCGGGGACCGCCAGTACTGGGGCACGTCCTGGGGCGGCGGAAGATGGTCCGCCCTCGGCCCCGCCGACACCGACTACTCGGTCATACCGGGCACCGGAACCATCGCCCTGACCACGGATTACGCCAGCCGGCACGCCACCCTGCGCGATGACGAGATCACCGACGTCGACGTGCGGACCGTGGCCCGGTTCGACAAGGTGCCCACCGGCCAGGCCTGCTCGTACGCCCTGTCCTTCGGCTACCAGGACACCCACAACCACTACCGGGCCCGGCTGTCCTTCCTCACGTCCGGCGCGGTCGAGCTGCGCGTCGAGAAGGAGGTCGCCGACGCGGTCACCCAGCTGACGACGGCCGTCACCCTCGCCACGGGCGTGCCCGCGGGCACGGACTGGACGATCCGGGTACGCCGCCAGGGCAGCCGCATCCAGGTCAAGGCGTGGCGTTCCGCCTCCGCGGAGCCGTCCGCGTGGGCCGTGGACGTCACCGACGCGACCTTCGCCAAGGGACGCGTCGGGCTGCGCGCGCTCGCCAACCAGGGCTGCACCAACCTCCCCGTCAAGCTGCACGTCAGCCGGTTCGAGGTGAACGCGGCGAACTGGGCGACGCCGCCGAGCGTCACGCACGGGGAGTGGGTGCGGGTGCTCCCGGAGCCGTTCGACGGCACCTGGACCCCGGCGCTGGAGCAGACCATCCGCGGATGGGCCGGCTCCACGGTGCCGGACGTCCTCGCGTACGCGGCGATGTTCCTCGCCGGCGCCCCCGCGGTGACGAGCGGCGCCGGACCGGCCAAGGACAAGCAGGTCCTCGGCGCCGCCGGGTACGGCTACCTGGACCCGCAGGGTTACTGCTACGAGGGCGCCGACTTCCACGAGTACATGAACGTCGGCTGGACCTTCCCGGACGGCGCCCACACCGGCCCGTCCAGCAAGCAGGTCGGCAACCTCGACTGCTCCGGCTACACGCGCATGGTGTACGGCTACCACATGGGCGTCCCGATGGCCGCGGGCGCGGACACGTCCGGGACCCGCATCCCGCGCAAGTCCCGGGACATGGTCGAGTACGCGCCCGGCGTGCGCGTCGACCGGACCGGCGACGGCACGACCCCGCCCGCAGCGGCCCAGCTCCAGCCCGGCGACCTGGTGCTCTTCAACGCGGACTCGGGCGACGACAACGTGACGGTCACGGTCGACCACGTCGGCATCTACCTGGGCAAGGACGCGGCCGGGAAGCGGCGCTTCCTCTCCAGCCGCAAGACGGCCAACGGGCCCACCATGTCGGACCTGGGCGGCCCCTCGCTGCTGGACGGCACGGGAACCTACGCGAGGAAGCTGCACACCGTCCACCGCATCTGACGCCTCGCCCCTCCGGGGGCCCGGGCGGCCGACCTCACCCGCGTGGGCACCGGATCCTGGGGCGAGGCTTCCCCGGACCCTGGCCGGTCCGGTCCGGGGCCGGGGCCGGGGGGAGGGGCAGGCGCCGCCGCCGGCCCCCACCGCCCAAGCCCGGCCCGCGCCCCGGGTGCCGACCGGGGCCCCGACTGCCGCCCCCGCTCATCCGGCCGGGCGGGGGGCGGGGTGGAGGCCGAGGCGGTCCTCCTCGCCACCGGCCACCGTCCCGCTCCGCCCCACCTCGCCGGTCCCGACGGCGCCCTGGCCGCCGACCGGGCGTCCGCGGCACCGCGGAGGCATCACGGGTCGCGGTCCCACGGCCGGCGCTCGTCAGGCGGGAGTGGCAGCGCACCTGTCGTCGAGCGCGCTGCGCGGAGTGGGAGGGGACGCGGACCGCGTCACCCGGCGGCCGGCCGCCCGCCTCGTGCGCCGGTGACCGGTCCGGCCGTCGCCTCCCCGTGACGGGGTCCTCCGTGACCGGGTCCGCCCCGGGACGGTGCATCGAGCGGGGGCGGGGCGCCCGGGGACCCGGCGGTAGGCTCACCGTTCGTGAGTGTCGCGCGATCCGTCTCCCTGTTCGTCCTCGCCGCCCTGTTCGAGATCGGCGGCGCGTGGCTGGTGTGGCAGGGCATCCGGGAGCACAAGGGCTGGATCTGGATCGGTGCCGGCGTCCTGGCGCTGGGCCTCTACGGCGTGGTCGCCACCTGGCAGCACGACGACGACTTCGGCCGCGTGCTCGCCGCCTACGGTGGCGTCTTCGTCGCCGGGTCGATCGCGTGGGGCATGGTCGCCGACGGCTACCGCCCCGACCGCTACGACGTCACCGGCGCCCTGATCTGCCTCGCCGGGATGGCCGTGATCATGTACGCGCCCCGCGGCCACTGACCCGGTCCCGCCTTCCCCGCCAGGCCGGCGGCGGCGCCCCTGCCCGGACGCCGCCGACCACCACGGCCCCGTGACCGGTCACGGGGCCGTCGTCACCGCGTCCGCGGCGAACCTCCTCCGCCAGGCGAGCGCGACGTAGACCAGGCCGATGAGGACCGGGACCTCGATGAGCGGCCCGACGACGCCCGACAGGGCCTGGCCGGAGGTGACGCCGAAGGTGGCGATGGCGACCGCGATGGCCAGTTCGAAGTTGTTGCCGGCCGCGGTGAACGCCAGGGTCGTGGTGCGGTCGTAGGCCAGGCCCAGGCCCTTGCCGAGGAGGAAGGTGCCGAAGAACATGACGGCGAAGTACACCAGCAGCGGCAGCGCGATACGGGCGACGTCCAGCGGCTGGGAGGTGATGGTCCTGCCCTGCAGGGCGAACAGGATGACGATCGTGAACAGCAGCCCGTACAGCGCCCACGGCCCGATCTTCGGCAGGAACCTCGCCTCGTAGTCGGCACGGCCCATCGTCCGCTCGCCGACTCGGCGGGTGAGGAAGCCGCCCAGGAGCGGGACGCCGAGGAAGATGACCACGTTCAGGGCGATCTCCCCCATCGAGACGTCCAGGTGCTCGCCCGCGCCGAGGCCCAGCCAGCCGGGCAGCAGGTCGAGGTAGAACCAGCCCAGCAGGCCGAACGCGACGACCTGGAAGACGGAGTTGAGGGCCACCAGCACGGCGGCGGCCTCGCGGTCGCCGCAGGCGAGGTCGTTCCAGATGATCACCATGGCGATGCAGCGGGCCAGTCCGACGATGATCAGGCCGGTGCGGTACTCGGGCAGGTCCGGCAGGAAGATCCACGCCAGGGCGAACATGATCGCCGGGCCGAGGACCCAGTTGACGACCAGGGAGGAGATCATCAGCTTCCGGTCGCCGGTGACGGCGTCCAACCTGTCGTAGCGGACCTTCGCCAGGACCGGGTACATCATGATCAGCAGGCCGAGCGCGATCGGCAGGGAGACCCCGCCGACCTCCACCTTCGCCAGCGCGTCGTTCAGACCCGGAATCAGCCGACCGAGTCCGAGGCCGACCGCCATGGCCAGCAGGATCCACACCGCGAGGTAGCGGTCGAGGGTGGAGAGCTTCCTGACGATCGACTCGCCCCCGCCGCCGACCGGACCGGGGGCGGCGGGGGTGGTCTCGGTGGGGGTCACGGGCAGGCCCTCTTGTTCGCGGAGGCGGTACGGGCGGAGGCGGCCAGCTCGGCGAACTGCTCGGAGAGGCCGGCCAGGAGGTCGGGCTTGAGCCTGTAGTAGGTGAAGCGGCCGCAGGGCTCGGTCTCCACGAGGCCGGCCTCGCGCAGCACCTTCAGATGGTTGGACAGATTGGTCTGCTTGGCTCCGGTCTCCTCGACGAGGTGCGTCGTGCAGAGCGTCTCGCGCGCCAGCAGGGCCACGATCCGGAGGCGGAGGGGATCACCCAGCGCCCGAATCACATCAGGATCGACTGAAGTCAGCATGCGCTGATACTGTCACATCATCGTCCGCTGACACCAGCGGATGCTGAAGTCATCGGCGGCCGGTTCCGCCGTGCGACGGGAGAGAACGATCACCATGGCCGAGAAGCCGTCCGTCCTGTTCGTCTGCGTCCACAACGCCGGGCGCTCCCAGATGGCCGCCGCCTGGCTCGCCCACCTCGCCGGGGACCGGGTCGAGGTCCGCTCCGCCGGCTCCGCGCCGGGCGCCGCCGTCAATCCGGCCGCCGTCGCGGCGATGGCCGAGGTGGGGATCGATATCTCCGCCGAGGTCCCGAAGGTTCTCACCGTCGACGCGGTGAAGGCGTCCGACGTCTGCATCACCATGGGCTGCGGCGACACCTGCCCCGTCTTTCCGGGCAAGCGCTACCTGGACTGGCAGCTGGAGGACCCGGCCGGCCAGGGCGTCGAGGCGGTCCGCCCGATCCGCGACGAGATCAGGACCCTGGTCGAGCGGCTCATCGCCGAGATCGCCCCCGAGCCGACGGCCTGAACGACCCGCGCGGGCCGGCCGGCCCCCGGGGCGCGGTGCCGCTTGCCCCGTCTCGTCGGCCGCCACCACGCGTTCGTCCCACCGTGGGCGGTCGGCACCGCCGGGCGGCCACCCGGCGTCGGCGTGGACGCGCGGCGGACGCCGGCTGCGGACCCGCACGGACTCCGCCTGCGCCGGCGCCTTGCCCGTCGATGCCCGGAGGGCGGCCCTGCTCGCCGTCGCCGCTGACGGCGCGGGGCGCGAGCCCGAGGGCCGCGAGGTCCGGGCCGGGGCCGGGGCCGGGGCCGGGGCCGGGAAATTCGCTTCGGGTGGCGTGGGTGCGGGCCTATGGTGGCGCGGTGAAGACTCAGGTGATCATGATCAACGGTGGTTCCAGCTCGGGGAAGTCCGGGATCATCCGCTGTCTGCAGGCGGTCCTGCCCGATCCGTGGCTGGCCCTCGGGACGGACACCCTCGTCGAGGCGATGCCGGCGTCCCTGCAGACGTCGGAGGGCGGCATCGGTTTCGCCGCGGACGGCGAGGTGGTCGTCGGTCCGGAGTTCCGGAGGCTGGAGGCCGCGTGGATCGAGGGGGTCGCCGCGATGGCCCGCGCCGGCGCCCGGGTCGTCGTCGACGAGGTGTTCCTCGGCGGGGCGTCCTCGCAGCGGCGGTGGCTGGACGCCCTGGACGGGCTGCGGGTGCTGTGGGTCGGTGTCCGGTGCGACGCCGCGGTGGCCGCGGGCCGCGAGGTCGCCCGGGGCGACCGGACGGTCGGGATGGCCGCCACCCAGGCGGAGTCGGTCCACCGGGGCGTGAGGTACGACCTGGAAGTGGACTCCACCCACGCCGAGGCGATGGAGTGCGCGCGAGCCGTCGCCGCGCATGTCGTGTGACCCGCCGTCCGGCCCTGCGCTGCCGTGCTTCCCCTGCCGCGGGGCCGGGACGGGAGGCCGGGGCGATGGTGGCGCCCAGCGGGTACGGCGGGATCGGGCGGGCGTTGCCGCAGGGGGCAGGGCTGCGCATACGGGGGCCCATTCCACGACGTACGGGGGCGGTTCATGACGGTGGTGCGCGCGACGGCACCCGATGGTGCGGGTGGAGGACCTGCGCCGCTCGTACGGCTCCGGGCCCGCCGCCGTACACGCCCCGCGCGGGGTGTCCTTCGAGGTGGCGCGCGGTGAACTGGTCGCGCTGAAGGGCCGGTCCGGCTGGGGCGAGACGACGCCGCTCAACCTCGTGGGCGGTCTCGACACCCCGGACGGCGGCCGGACCACAGTGAACGGCACGGACCTCGCGGACCTGGGCGAGGCGGGGCTGTCGGAACTGCGGCGGGACCGGGTCGGCTTCGTCTTCCAGTCCTTCGGGCTGCTCCCGATCCTCACGGCCGCCGAGAACGTCGGCGTGTCGATGCGGCTGCGCCGGACCGACCCGGGCCGCACGCGAGGAGAGCGTGCGGCTGCTGCTGCATGGTGGGGCTCGCCGACCACGCCGAGCAGCGGCCGACGGGGCTGTCCGGCGGCCGGCAGCAGCGTGTCGCCATCGCGCGGGCGCTCGCCAACCGGCCGGCGCTGCTCCTCGCGGACGAGCCGACCGGCCAGCCGGACGCGGAGACGGGCCGCGCCCATGGTGGAGCTGTTGCGGGCCGTGGTCCGCGGCGAGGGTGTGACCGCGCTCGTGGCGACGCACGACGCGCAACTGCCGGACCTGGCGGACCGGGTGACTCCGGTACGGCCCCGTGCCGGCGGAACGTCAGCCTCCGCCCGCGGCCGCCGCCCCACCCCGCCGACCTGCGACGACACCCCGACACAATCAAGATCACAGATGTCCGTCCGCTCGGATACTCTGCATGGGCTCCACCGGCAGGGGACCTGCGGACGGCCCCCGGCCGACCCTCCCCGGCCGGCTCTGCCACCCGACTGACGAAAGAGGACACCCATGCTGCGTACCCGTCCACGACCCACGTGGATGGCCGTCGGCCTCGCCGCGGCGATAGGCGCCGGTCTGCTGTCGACCAACACCGCGAGCGCCGCCATCGGCACCCCCGACACGAGCGGCGCGTTCGCCCACACCGCCCAGGTCACCGTCGGCGACCCGTCCGACGCCCGCGGCTGCTCCGGCACGCTGGTGGCTGCACAGTGGCTGCTCACCTCCCAGAGCTGCTTCACCACCACGCCCGGCACCGGCATCACGCCCGGTCAGCCGGCGGAGGCGGTGAAGGTCACCGTGGGGGGTCAGGGCTTCACGGTCGCCGAGCTGTTCCCCCGCACCGACCGGGACGTCCTCCTGGCGCGGCTCGACCGCCCCGTCACCGGCGTGACCCCGGCCCGGCTCGCCGGCAGCGCCCCCGCGCCGGGCACGGCGCTCACCGCCGCCGGGCACGGCCGCACGAAGACCCTCTGGGTCCCGGACAAGGTTCACACGGCGGCCTTCACCACCACGTCCGCCTCGGCGACCGCCCTGGCCATCGAGGGCGGCCAGACCGGCGACGCCATCTGCCAGGGCGACGCCGGTGGCCCCGTGAGCAACGCCGCGGGCGAGGTCGTCGCCCTCTCCAGCCGCTCGTGGCGCGCCGGTTGCCTCGGCACCCCCGAGACGGAAACGCGCAGGAACGCCGAGGCCGCCCGCGTCGACGACCTCCGCCAGTGGGTCATGGACGTCCGCGCCGCGCAGCCCGGCTGGAAGTCCCGGAGCTTCGTCCAGACCGACCGGGGCGTCTTCCAGGGCGTCCGGCTCGCCGACGGCACCTGGACCGACTTCCGCGACGTGGAGGCGGAGGCCGGCAGCATCGGCGGCACCCTGGCGTCCGCCTCGGCCGTCGCCGCGGCGGGCATCGACCGTGACACCCACGTCCTCGCCATCGACGGTGCCGGAAAGCTGCGCCACGCCATCCGCAAGGCGGACGGCTCGTGGACCGCGTTCGGTGACGTCGGTGCCGTCGCCGGTGTCCTCGGCAACCTGAAGCAGGTGTCCGCCGTCTCCATCGGCCGCGAGCTGCACGTGGTCGCGCTCGCCGACGGCAAGGTCTTCCACACGCGCCGCGACGCCGACGGCCACTGGTCCCGGTTCGGCAACGTGCTCGGCGCCGCCGGCCCGCTCGGGACGGTGACGTCCGTCTCCACCGCCAGCGTCGGGGGTCAGCTCCAGACCGTCGCGGTCACCGGGGGCAAGCCGTACCACACCGTCCGCGACACCGCCGGGCAGTGGACCGCCTGGGGCGACATGACCAAGGCGGTGGGCGTCACCGGCCCCGTCTCCTCCGTCGCGATCGCCGGGGTGGGCACCGACGCGCACGTCGTCATCGCCACCGACAACGGCACGAAGCAGTACCACACCCTGCGCAGCGCCTCCGGCAGCTGGACCGTGTACGGCAGCCTCGCGGGCGTCCTGGGGACGGTCACCGCGAAGTCCGTCAGCGCCGCCCACGTCAACGGGGAGCTCCAGGTGGCCGCCGTGACCGCCGACGGCAAGCTCCTCCACACGACCCGGCACGCCGACCGCACCTGGGCCCCGGCCGTCCAGGTCGCCCTGACCGGCGCCACCGGGGCGCCGATCGGCCTGAGCATCACCGGCACCCTCTGATCCACATCCGACCGCCCGGCCGTACGGCGTCCCCACGCCGTACGGCCGGGCGGCTGCCGTACGGCTGCCCGGGCTGCTGTCGGGCGGCTGGGCGGTCCGTCAGACGAGGGTCGTCCAGTACAGCCAGAACCGCTGCAGCACGAGCACGCCGATGGCCAGGTACCAGGCGGTCAGCACCACGCCGTGGTAGCCGGCCACCGCACCCGCCGCCCGTAGCAGCCGCGGCGGCCCGCCCAGGTGCCCACCGGTGAGGGCGTGCAGGGCCGTGTACCAGAAGAGCGGGATCATCACCGCCCACACGACCATGCAGTAGGGACACAGCGCGCCGATCCGGTACAGGCTCTGGAAGACCAGCCAGTGCACGAAGACCACGCCGAGGACGACCCCGGCGGTGAGGCCCCACCACAGCGGGCGCGGCAGCGCGGCACCCGTCAGGAGCACCACCCCGATGGTGGTGACGACGGCGAACCCGCCGATCCCGAGCAGCGGGTTGGGGAACCCGAAGACCTCCGCCTGCGGCGTGCTCATCACGGACGCGCAGCTGAGGATGGGGTTGATGCTGCACGACGGGGTGTGGGAGGGGTCCTTCAGCAGGGCGATCTTCTCCACCGCCAGCGTGAACGCGGCCAGGAACCCGAGCGCGCCGCCGAGGGTGAGGACCACGGCGAGCATCCGCCGTCCCACGGCGCCGCCGCCCGCGGCCGTGGAGGCCGGGGCGGCGGCGGGCCGTGCGGTGACGGTCACTTGGCGAGTTCCGCGTCGATGGCTGCCCTGAAGTCGGCGAGCGACCCGATCTGCGGCCGGTGGCCGTTGACGAAGAAGGTCGGCGTGCCCTGGACGCCGAGCGCGATGCCGTCCCGGCGGTCCTTCTCGACGCGCTCGGCGGTGGCCGGGTCCTTCCAGTCGGCCTCGAACTTCTTCATGTCCAGGCCGAGTTCACGGGCGAAACCGCGGAACGTCTCCTCGTGCGACACCTGCTGGTCGCCCCAGCTCTCCTGGGTCTCGTACATCTTCTTGTACATCGCCTCGACCCGGCCCTGCCTGGCCGCGGCCTCCACCGTGCGGGCGGCCAGCTCGGCGTTGCGGTGGCTGGGTATGGGGAAGTACCGAATGACGAACGTCACGCGGCCCTTGTACTCCTCGCGCAACCGCTCCACGTCCGGGAACGCCGCCCGGCACGACTCGCACTCGAGGTCGAGGAACTCCACGACCGTCACCTTGCCGTCCTTCGCCGTCGACAGCCGGTGGCTGTCGGGGCGGACCAGCACCGACGCCGTGGCGGAGGGGGTCCCCTCACTCCCACCGGTCGTGGCCGGGGCCTCCGCGGAGACGTCCTGGGTCCGGTTGCCGGCCAGCAGCGCGCCGACGACCGCCAGGGCGACGGCGACCAGCGCCAGGGAGATCTTCAGGTTCTTCGTCATGACCTTCAACCGATGGGGTGGCAGGGACACGGGTGGTGCGCCTCCCGACCGGCGCCACGCGGCCCCGGCGGCGCACCGGCACACTAACGGACACGCGTGCGAGGCCCCCGCGCCGGGCCTTCGTGCGAGGCCCCCGCGCCGGGTCTTCGTGCGGGGATCCCGTCCGTCCGCCCGTCAGTTCGCCTCCTCGGCCCGTCCGTCCGCGTCGGCCCGTCGGCCGCACGAGCCGTCCGCGTCGTCGGTCCGTCGGCCGTCCGTGCGTCAGCGCCTCCGGCCGCCGCTCAGCTCCAGCCGCTCCCCCGGGAACCGCTCCCGGAAGCCGCGGTCGTGCGAGACCGCGACGACCGCCCCCGGGTACACCGCCAGCGCCGCCTCCAGGTCCTCGACCAGGTCGAGCGCGACGTGGTTGGTCGGCTCGTCGAGGACGAGCAGGGCCGCGGGCCGGGTGACCAGCCGCGCGAGCTGCAACCGGCGCTGCTGGCCCGCCGACAGCTCCGCGACCGGGACGTGCAGGTCCTCCTCGCGGAACAGGCCCAGCGTCAGCAGTCGTGCGGCGTGCTCCTCCAGCGGTCCGGGCCGGCCGGCCGCGAACGCCGCGACCAGCGGAAGCCGGGTGGAACGCGCGGGCAGCTCCTGGGGCAGGTACCCGGTCATGGCGGGGCGGCGCACCAGGCCCGTGTCGGGTTGCAGGTCGCCGGCGACGACCCGTAGCAACGTCGTCTTGCCCGCCCCGTTCGCGCCCGTGACCAGCAGGCGCTGCCCCGGCGCGATGGTCAGCAGCCCGTCCAGTCGCAGCCGCCCGGCGACCGTGACGCCGTCGAGCTCGGCGAGGGGCCGGCCGGCAGCGTGCGCGCCGCCGGCAGGCCGCCCGTCGCCTGCGGCGTCCCCGCCGCCGGCGGGATCCTCGCCGTGGGCGGACCGCTCGCCGGCGCCCGTCGTCAGGGCGGCGGTGAACCGCAGGGGCTCGGGCGGCGGTGGCACCGGGCCGCGGCGGAGGTGGGCCAGGCGTTCGCGGACCGCCCGGACCTGGCCGCCGAGCTTCGCCTCGTGCGAGCGACGGTGCTTGCCGAAGCCCTGCCGCGGGTCCCTGCCGGACGTGGCGAGGCGTCTCCCGGCGGCTTCGAGCAGTTCCTCGGCCCGGCACACCGCCTGGAGCCATTCCGCGTGCTCCTGCTCCGCGCGGCGCCGGGCCGCGGCCTTCGCGGCGCGGTAGCCGGCCCAGCCGTCGCCGTACCGGTGCACGGTGCGCGCGTCCCGGTCGACCTCGAGGATCGTGGTGGCGACGCGTTCCAGGAAGCCCCGGTCGTGGGTGACCGCGACCACCGTGCCGCGGTGGGCGCGCAGGTGTTCCTCCAGCCAGCGCACGGCCGTCGCGTCGAGGTGGTTCGTCGGCTCGTCGAGGAGCAACAGCTCCGGGGCGGCGGCCAGCACACAGGCGAGCGCGAGCCGTGACTGCTCTCCGCCGGAGAGCGAGCCGAGCACGCGGTCACGGGCGACGCCGGCGAGGCCTAGGCCGTGGAGGGCGGCGTCGACGCGGGCGTCCGCCTCGTACCCGCCGCGGTCCTCGTACGCGTCGAGCAGTTCGCCGTACGCGGTCAGCTCGTCGTCCGGCGCCTCGCCGAGGCGTTCCTCCGCCGCGCGCAACCGACGCTCCAGGTCGCGCAGGTCGGCGAGGGCGAGGTCGACGGCGTCCTGCACGGTGCGGTCGGGGGTGAGGTCGAGGGTCTGGGTGAGGTGCCCGGTGCCGCCGGGGAAGCGGACGGTGACCTCCCCCGCGTCCGGCTCCTCGGCCGCGGCGAGCAGCCGGAGCAGGGTGGACTTCCCAGAGCCGTTCTCGCCGACGACGGCGGCCTTCTCGCCGGGGCGGACGGTGAAGGAGACCTGGTCGAGGACGGTGCGGGTGCCGTAGGACTTGGTGATGTCCTTGACGGAGAGCTGTGCCACGGAGGCGGGCACGGCGGTGTGGGCGCGGTCGCGCATATGACTTTCCCTTGGGGGTGTGACGGGTCCACGGGCAGCAGGAACGGCGGCGTCGGCCGCGCCCGGACTCACACGAAGAAGAAGGAAGCCATGCGTCCCACGATAGCCGTGCGGGGCCGGGGCCGTCCTGGCGTTTTCGGGCGCCGCGGGTGGGGCCGCGGGCCGCGGGGTGCGCAACTCCCCTGGTGCCGGCCGGCGTTGTTGGCTATGTTCGGCTCCGGCACGCCTCGGCCGTCAGCCCGTACCGCCCGCGGTGACCCGACGGGCCCCACGGGCCCCGCCCCCCGGCGCGCCCCTGTCACCCGCCTCCCCGAGCCCCTCCCCCACCGTCCGCCCGGCGTACGGCTTCCGGTCCGCCCGCCGTGGCGCGGGAGCGCTCCCACCGGACAGCGAAAGGACACCCCGTGACCCTGCGAACACCCCTCCGCCGCCGCCTGGCCCCCTTGGCCGTACCGCTCGCCCTCGCCGCGGTCTGGCCCGGCCCCGCCGCCGCGGCCCCGGCGGCGTCCGGCCTGTACCTCGACCCGCACACGCAGGTGAGCACGTGGCTGGCGCAGAACCCCGGCGACGAGCGGGCGCCCCGCATCAAGGCGCACATCGCCGACGTTCCGCGGGCCACGTGGTTCGCCTCGTACGAGCCGCAGAGGGTCAGGGCCGACGTGCGGGCCGTGACCGGCGCGGCCGAGCAGGCCGGCCGGATTCCCGCCCTGGTCGCGTACATGATCCCCAACCGGGACTGCAACAGCCACTCCGCGGGCGGCGCCCCCGACCTGCCGCGGTACCAGGAGTGGATCACGCAGTTCGCCCAGGGGCTGGGCAGTGGCGAGGTCATCGTCCTGCTGGAGCCGGACGCCATCGTCCAGGCCACCCGCGGTGACCAGTGCCGGGGGGTCGACGTCCCGGCGCGGCTCGCCGCGCTGAAGCAGGCCGGCGCGACCATCAAGCGGACCGCGCCGAACGCCAGGGTCTACTACGACGCCGGGCACAGCGGCTGGCAGGTGGAGCCCCGGTACCTGCTGGAGGCGGGCGTGGCCCAGGGCGACGGCATCGTCACCAACGTCTCCAACTTCCGTACGACGGCGGACGAGACGGCCTACGGCAAGGCGCTGCTCGACCGGTTGGGCGCGCCCTCGCTCGGCCTCGTCGTCGACACCAGCCGCAACGGCAACGGCCCCCACCCGAGCGCCGAGTGGTGCAACCCGGAGGGTCGGGCGCTCGGCACCCGGCCCACCCTGACGACCGGTGACCCGCGGGTCCACGGCTACCTGTGGGTCAAGCAGCCCGGCGAGTCGGACGGCAGCTGCCGCGGGTACAAGCCGGCCGGCCAGTTCGACCCGGTCCTCGCCGACCAGCTCGTACGCAACGCGGCCGGCGGCCCCGGCCCCTCGGACCCGCAGCCGGAGCAGCCCGGCACCCGCGCCTGCGCGGCCGTGTACAAGCCCGGCTCGTCCTGGGGGACCGGCCACACCGCCGAGTTGGCCGTGACCAACGGCGGGGCCGCACTCGACGGATGGACGCTCTCCTGGACCTTCCCGGGTGGCCAGCGGATGACGCAGCACTGGAACATGACCGCCGTACAGGGCGGCGCCACCGTCACCGCCCGGCCGGTCGCGCACAACACCCGGCTGGACCGGGACCGGTCGGTGACCGTCGGGTACGCGGCCGACGGCGCTCCGGGCAAGCCGTCCGGGGTGACGCTCGACGGGACCTCCTGCACCGTCTCCTGACCCCGGCGGCGGGCGCGGGGCCATCCTGCCCCCGGCTGCGGGGGTGGGAGTGGGGCCGTCGGCGCCGGGGCGGCCCCGCGCCCCGGGGCGCGTCCGATGCGCGAGAGGCGTGCGGCGGTGTGCCGGCGGGGGGCCCGGCGGGCGGCTCCTCCCGCCCTGTCCCTCCCGCCGTGCCTCCCGCCCGTGGTCGTGGCCGGAGGAGGTGGCCGGAGGGACGGGACGGGAGGAGACTGGGACCGGGGGTACCCGCGCACGACCGGCGTGCGGGCTTCTCCACGGACGGGACGCTGCCGATGAGCGACCAGTGCCGCGACACGGACGGCCGGCGGATGCTGGCCGGCCTGTTGACCGCCAGCCATCTGATGCCCCTCGAACTGCTGCCGTCCAAGACCGCCGAGCACGCGGCGGCCGTGGGCTTCAGCCACGTGCTGATCTACCTCGGCGACCTCCAGCGGGAGGTGCTGCGGCTGCTGACCGGTGAGGGCCTCGACGCCGGGCGGGGGGCCGTGGGCGAGGAGAGCGAGCTGAAGATCGACGGCACCGTGGCGGGGCGCGCCTACCAGCACGGGGACATCCTGCCGGCGGGTCCGGCGGGCCAGGACGGGAACCACTGGTGGGTCCCCCTCCTGGACGGCACCGAGCGGCTGGGCGTGCTGCGGGTCACCACCGAACACGCCGACGCGCGCGCACGCGAGGACATGATCCTGCTCGCCGCGGTGATCGCCCTGATCATCGACAGCAAGCGGCGCAGCAGCGACTCCCACGCGCGGCTGACGCGGACCCAGCCGCTGAACATCGCCGCCGAGATGCAGTGGCACCTGATGCCGCCACGCAGCTACGCCGACGGCCGGGTGATGATCGCCGCCGCGATGGAGCCCGCCTACGCCATCAGCGGTGACGCCTACGACTACGCCACCGCGGGCCACGTGGTCCACCTGTCGATCCTGGACGCGATGGGCCACGACACCGCCGCCGGCCTGACCGCCCACCTGGCCATGGGTGCCTGCCGCAACGCGCGGCGTCAGGGCGCCGGGCTGGTCGAGATCTCGGAGCGGATCGAGGAGGCGCTGATCGAGCAGTACCACCAGCGGCGCTACGCCACCGGCATCCTCGCCGACCTCGACACCCGGAGCGGCGTGCTGACCTGGG
Source organism: Streptomyces changanensis (assembly GCF_024600715.1). Taxonomy (NCBI): domain Bacteria; kingdom Bacillati; phylum Actinomycetota; class Actinomycetes; order Kitasatosporales; family Streptomycetaceae; genus Streptomyces; species Streptomyces changanensis. Next base: position 6,603,682 of record NZ_CP102332.1, on the reverse strand, counting down.
TCAACCGGGGCCACCACCCGCCGGTGATCATCCGCGGCGGGCGCTGGGGCACCCACCTGAGCTGCCGCCCCGCGCACCCGATGGGCACCGACCTCGGCCTGCCCGTCACGCTGTGCCAGGACCAACTGGAGCCGGGAGACCGGCTCGTGCTGTACACCGACGGCATCACCGAGGCCCGGGGGGCCGGTGACCAGGAGTTCGGGCTGGGCCGCTTCACCGACTTCCTCGTCCGCCTCCACGCGGACGGCCTGCCGGTGCCCGAGACCCTGCGCCGCCTCGTCCACGCCGTGCTCGAGTACCACGACGGCCGGTTGCAGGACGACGCCACCGTGCTGTTCTGCGAATGGCTCGGTCCGGCGGCGCACCTCACCGACCGGGCAGCGGCCCTGGCCGGTCTGCCGTCCCGGGACCCCGCGGACCCAAGCGGTGCCGGCGGGAGCGCCGCGCCGTGAACGGGGACCCGCGGGTGACCGTCCGGGAGGCCGCGGACCACGCGGCCGTGGTCACGGTGGCCGGCGCCCTGGACCTCCACACGGCCGACGCCTTCCACGCGCGGGCCGCCGCCGCGATGGCCACCCACCGCCACCTGGTGCTGGACCTGACCCATCTCACCTTCTGCGACTCCTCCGGCCTCAGCACGCTGCTGCGCCTGCTCCGGCACGCCCGCACCGCCGACGCCGGCCTGGCACTGGCCGCCGTGCCCGCCCAGATGCGACGGTTGCTGGCCATCACCGGCGCGGACACCGTCTTCGCCCTGTACGACAGCCCGGCCGCAGCCCTGGCCGCCCACCACAGGACGGCCCGCCCCTGACGGACGGCGGCGGAACGGCCGCGGGCGGCCGTCCGATCCGCGCGCCGAGCCTCCGCCGGGGTGCGGTCGTGCGGCCCCCTCGAAGTCGTTTGGGCCGCCTGCGCGCCCCGTGGAAAGCTGGGCGCCGTGACGACGACGGACACGACCCGGGGCACGGGCAAGGAGCGGCTGCTGTACGGGTGCATGGGTCTCGGCGGGAGCTGGGACACCACCCCGTACGGCACGGCGGACATCGAGCAGGCCGAGGAGGCGGTCGCGGCGGCCCTCGACAGCGGCATCACGGTGTTCGACCACGCCGACATCTACCGGCACGGCAAGGCGGAGGCCGTGTTCGGCGAGGTGCTCGCCCGCGCGCCGGGGCTGCGGGAACGCATCGTCGTGCAGACCAAGTGCGGGATCCGGCTGGCGGACGGCGACCGGCCGGGGATGTACGACCTGCGGGGCGACACCATCGTCCGCCGGGTCGAGGAGAGCCTCGCCCGTCTGCGCACCGACGTCATCGACGTCCTGCTGCTCCACCGGCCGGATCCGCTGGCCGACCCGGAGGACGTGGCCCGCGCGCTGATGTCGCTGCACCGGCAGGGGCTGGTGCGGGCGTTCGGGGTGTCCAACATGAGCGCCGCCCAGATCGCCCTCCTGCAGGCGCACCTCGACGTCCCCCTGGTCGCCGACCAACTGGAGATGAGCCTGCGCAGCAGGGACTGGCTGGAGTCCGGAGTACTGGTGAACACCCCGCAGGCGGCGTCCGTCGGCTTCCCCCACGGGACGGTCGAGCACTGCCTCGCCCACGGGATCCGGCTGCAAGCCTGGGGCGCCCTCGCCCAGGGCCGCTTCACCGGCCGCCAGGAGACCGCCGCGGAGCACGCCACGGCGCGGCGCGTCGCCGCCCTCGCCGAGGCGAAGGGCACCACGCCGGAGACGATCCTCCTGTGGTGGCTGCAGCGGCACCCGGCACGTATCGCGCCGGTGGTCGGCAGCGCCCGCCCGGACCGCATCCGCGCGTGCGCCGACGCGGCGCGGCGCGAGCCGGACCTCACCCACGAGGAGTGGTACGGGCTCTGGCTCAGCGCCCGCGGCACCGCACTGCCGTAACGCCCGACCGGACGGGCGCGCGCCGTTCGGGCGCCGCTCGTGGGGGCGAGCCGGCCGGGCGGGGCACGCCGCCCGCCACCACCGCCCCCCACACCACCGTCCGCGCCCGTCGGCGCGCTCCTGCTCCGGGGGGCGGCCCGGGCCGCGGCGCCGTGCGGCGCGTCCGGCCCCGCGCGCCGGGTGCCCGTACGTCGCCGCGTCCGGTGAGCGGGCCCGGGCCGGGCCGACGGAGTGACCGGGACCGACGGGCCCGCGTGCGGGTGGTCGTGGTCCGTTCGCAGCAGTACGGCGTGCGGGCGCGGCCGGGACGGGGAACCGTGGGGGGCGTGCCGGCGGGGTGTCGGCCGTATCGGTCACAAGGAGCGAATGAGATGTCGGAACGCAATACCGGGCTTCGCAGCCTGCACGACCTGGGTCTCGCCGCGTGGTTCGGCGGCTCGCTGATGGGTGCGGTCGGCCTGAACGGCGCGGCCCGCAACGAGGGCGGGACGTGGCGGGACACCGCCCGGATCGCCAGTGCCGGGTGGGCGAAATGGACGCCGGTCAACGCCGCGGCGATCGCGGTCCACCTGGTCGGGGCCACCGGTCTGCTGGCGGCGAACGCCGACCGGGTCGCCACCCAGCGGGGCGTGGGCGCGTCCACCGTCGCCAAGACGCTGCTGACCGGCGCGGCCCTGGCCGCCACCGCGTACAGCCGTGTCCTGGGCAAGAAGATCGAGCTCGCCTCCTCCGACAGTCCCGAGGACGCGGAGAAGGCCGCCGACCACCCCGTCGACACCGACGAGGCGCAGCGCCGGCTGACCACCATGCAGTGGGTCATTCCCGCCCTCACCGGCGGCCTGCTCATCCTCAACGCCCTGCACGGCGAACAGCAGCGCCCCGAGGAGCAGGCGCGCGGCAGGTGGGAACGGGCCCGGTCGATGGTGCCGCCCATGCACATGGCGCACATGTCGCACATGGCGCACTGCGGGCGCCCGGCGGACTGACGCCGCCGTCCCGTCCGGTCCCGTCCGGCGCGGGACCCACACCAGGTGGGGACGACAACCTTCCCACCCCACAGAAGCGATTCGTTTCCATCCCTTCGGAGCGGTTACCCCACTGACATGGCACGGACACCAGAACCAGGGCACCACGGAGACGACACCCCCGGACGCCGCGACGGCGACGACCAGTACCGGGACCGGGACCGGCGGGGCGCCGTGCCCGACACCCCGCGGGAGTCGGACGGCATCGGCCCGGATCCGCAGGTGGAGCGCGACGCCCCCGACAACCCGACCGCCATGCCGAAGAGGTCGTGGCTCGCGGTGCTGAAGCGGACGGTCAAGGAGTTCACGGACGACGAGCTGACCGACCGGGCCGCGGCCCTGACGTACTACGGGGTCCTCTCCCTCTTCCCCGCCCTGCTGGTCCTGGTCTCCCTGCTGGGGATCGCGGGCAAGTCGGCCACCCAGCAGGTGATGGACAACCTGCAGAAGCTGGCCCCCGGACCCGCCAGGGACATCATCACGAACGCCGTGGAGCAACTGCAGGGCAGCGGCGGGACCGGCTCGTTCATGGCGATCGTCGGTCTGCTGCTGGCCGTGTGGTCGGCGTCCGGGTACATCGCCGCGTTCATCCGCTCCTCGAACGCCGTGTACGACATGCCCGAGGGCCGTCCCGTGTGGAAGGTGCTGCCCCTGCGCCTCGTCCTGACGGTGGTTTTGATGGTGCTGGCGGTCGTGAGCGCCCTGATCGTCGTCTTCACGGGCCCCCTCGCCCAGCGCGCGGGCTCGGCCCTCGGCGTGGGGGACACGGCGATGACGGTGTGGTCGATCGCGAAGTGGCCGGTCCTGGTCCTGCTGGTCACCATCATGATCGCGATCCTGTACTGGGCCGCTCCCAACGCCCAGGGCCGGGGGTTCAGGTGGATCACCCCCGGCAGCCTCCTCGCGCTGCTCCTGTGGATGATCGCCTCGGCCGGCTTCGCCCTGTACGTGGCGAACTTCGCCTCCTACAACAAGACCTACGGCACCCTCGCCGGTGTCATCGTCTTCCTGGTGTGGCTGTGGATCACCAACCTCGCGATCCTGCTGGGTCTGGAGTTCGACGCGGAGATGGCCCGTCAGCGCGCCATCGAAGGCGGCCACCCCAGGACGGAGGAGCCGTACGTGCAGCCACGCGACACGGCCAAGTGGACCGAGGAGGATCACCGGCGTCTCGACTGACCGCGCGGCGGTCCGCTCACACGCGCCCTCCCGGGGCCGTCCCGCTCGTCGGGGACGGCCCCGGGAGTCGTCCTGCGCGGAGGAGGCCGGGGCCGGCAGCCGACCTGTCCGGCGCGAGGGACGCGGCCGCCGACCCGCCCGGTGTGAGGGGACACGGGAGTCGGCCCTGCCCGGCGCCGGAGGGGCGGGAGCCGGTCCGCCCGACGGAACGGCCCCCGCGGCCGTCGCGGCCGATCCGCCCGGGTACGTGTGCTGGCCGCGGAGCCGGGCAACCGGCGCTCATGATGGATCTCACTGATGTGCGGGAGGGTGACCGCCGGCTCACCCGCCGCGCGGCCCACTGGACCTCGCCCCTGGCGCGGCGGGTACTGCCCGCCGTCGAGACGGCGGCGCAGCGCACCAAGCTGTGGTGGGCCGCGGCGGCGGTCATGTCGGCGGCCGGCGGCTACCGGGAGCGGAAGGCCGCGGTGGCCGGGCTGGCCGCCATGGGGCTGGCGGAGCTGGTGTCGAACGCCGTGTGCAAACAGCTCTACGAGCGGCGGCGACCTCCCGAGGAGCTGATCCCGCACGAGGACGTCCACGACCGGCCGGACAGCTCGTCGTTCCCCTCCGGGCACACCGCCGCCGCCGTCGGCTTCACCACCGGCGTCGCCCTCGTCCACCCGGCGTGGGGCGCCGTCTGCGCCGTCCCCGCCGCGGCGGTCGCGGTCCAGCGGGTCCACTCCGGCGCGCACTACCCGAGCGACGTCGCCGTCGGCGCCGTCATCGGACTGGCCGGCGGGTGGCTCGTCCACGAGGCCCCGTCGCTGTGGGTGCGCGCCAAGCTGTGAGCCGGGCGGCGCGGGCCCGCAGGGGTACGGCGTGACCCCCGGGACCACGGCGGAGCCCGGGGGATGACGGCGGACCCCGGGACCTGGCGGCGGGGGCCGCGACCGGTCCCCCGCTCCGGTCGCGGCCCCCGCCGCGCAGGCGGCACGAGGCGGGTTCAGGAGCCGCAGCAGCCACCCGCCGCCGGGGCCTCTTCGGCGGTGGGGGGCACGGTCGCGGACGCGTCGATCCGCACGAGCGGGGACTCGGGGGTGGCGCAGCAGCCGCCGTCGGTACCCGGCTGCGCGTCGGGGGCGTCGAAGAGCCCCGCGCCGCCGCAGACCCCGGTCTCGGGGAGGGTCAGCTCGACGCGGTCGGCTGCGTCCAGGTCGCCGGCGAGCGCGGCGGCCACGGAGCGGACCTGCTCGTGGCCGGTCATGGCGAGGAAGGTGGGGGCGCGGCCGTAGGACTTCATGCCGACCAGGTACACGCCCTGCTCGGGGTGGGAGAGCTCGCGGTGGCCGTGGGGGTGGACCGTGCCGCAGGAGTGCTGGTTGGGGTCGATCAGCGGGGCGAGCCGGACCGGGGCCTGGAGCCGCTCGTCGAGGTCGAGGCGGAGCTCGGACAGGAAGGACAGGTCCGGGCGGAACCCGGTGAGGGCGATCACCTCGTCGACCGGGTCCAGGCGGCGGCCGTCCTCGCCCACGAGGATTGGCCGGCCGTCCGCCGTCCGCTCGACGGCCCCGGTGCGGAAGCCCGTGACGGCGTCGGCGTGGCCGCGGTCGACGGCGGCCTTCGCGGCCAGGCCGAGGGCGCCGCGGGCAGGCAGCTGGTCGGCTTCGCCGCCGCCGAAGGTGGAGCCGGAGATGCCCCGCCGCAGGATCCACACCGCCTTCGTCCCGGCGCCGGCGTCCGACTCCGCGAGGTCGGCGAGGGAGGCGAGCGCGGTGAAGGCGGACGCGCCGGAGCCGATCACGGCGGTGCGCCGGCCCGCGTACCGGGCGCGGACGGCCGGGTCCCGAAAGTCGGGGACGCGGTAGGAGATCCGGTCGGCGGCCGCCTTCTCGCCGAGGGCGGGCAGACCGCTGCCGCCGGCCGGGGACGGTGTGCGCCAGGTGCCGGAGGCGTCGATGACGGCGCGGGCGGAGATCCGTTCCTCGCGGCCGTCGGCGCGGGTGACGTGGACGACGAAGGGCTGGACCTCGCGGTCGGCGTCGACGATGCGGTCACGGCCGGCGCGGGACACCCCGGTGACCGTCGCGCCGAGGTGCACCCGGTCGCCCAGGGCCTCGGCGAGCGGCAGGAGGTACCGCTCCACCCAGTCTCCGCCGGAGGGGTAGGTGGCCGGGTCGGGGCGGGTCCAGCCGGTCGGGGCGAGGAGCTTCTCGGCAACCGGGTCGACGACCTCGCCCCAGGAGGAGAACAGCCGGACGTGCGCCCACTCCCACACCGCCGACCCGGCGGCGGGACCGGCCTCCAAAACCAGGGGCTCGATGCCCCGGTCGACCAGATGGGCCGCGGCGGCCAGGCCGGTGGGCCCGGCTCCGATCACGACGACGGGCAGCTCGGCGGTGGCGGGCGCGTTCACGGCGACTCCTCTTGATTCGACGGACGTCAATGGCTTGCCCCGTCAGGATGGCAGCTGCATAGACAAGCGTCAACATAGACATGTGTCTATACAGGTGCGCTCAACCCTCTCTCCCGGCCCGGCAATCCCCCTCTGCTTCGACGCGTGTCAACATAGACACATGTCGAACACGAAGGTGCTGCCGCTGCTCGGAGCCGACGCCCCGGGTGCGGTGCCGTGCTGCCCGCCGCTGACCGAGCGCCCGATGACCGCCGAGGAGGCCGAGACGGCCGCGCGGATGTTCAAGGCGCTCGGCGACCCGGTCCGCCTGCGGCTCTTCTCCGCCGTCGCCTCCCACGAGGGCGGCGAGGCGTGCGTCTGCGACATCTCCGACGTCGGCGTCTCCCAGCCGACCGTCTCCCACCACCTGAAGAAGCTCAAGGACGCGGGTCTGCTCTCCTCCGAGCGGCGCGGCACCTGGGTCTACTACCGCGTCGAACCGTCGGTGCTCGCCGCGATGGGCAAGCTGCTGGCCCCGCCGACCGCGGCCTGACGACGACCGACGGACAGGGGAAGTACGTGACCACGCTGATCGTGCCGCTCACCGCCGAACACGCCGGCCAGGTCCTGGCGATCTACCAGGCGGGCATCGACGAGGGCGACGCCACCTTCGAGACCACCGCCCCCACCTGGGAGGCGTTCGACGCGACCAGGCCGCCCGAGCACCGCTTCGCCGCGCTCGACGGGAGCGGGACGGTGCTGGGTTGGGTCGCCGCGACGAAGGTCTCCGACCGGTGCGCCTACGCCGGCGTGGTCGAGCACTCCGTGTACGTCCACCCCGCCGCCCGCGGCCGGGGCGTCGCCTCCGCCCTGCTCGGCGCCCTCATCGACGCCACCGAGCGGGCCGGTATCTGGACGATCCAGTCCGGCGTCTTCCCCGAGAACAGCGCCAGCCTCGCCGTCCACCGCCGCGCGGGCTTCCGCGTGGTCGGCACCCGGGAACGCATCGGCCGCCACCACGGCGTCTGGCGCGACGTGACCCTCGTCGAACGCCGCAGCCCCGCCATCACCTAGGCGGGAGTCCGGGGGTCCGGGTGCCCCGACGTCCGGACGTCCGGAGGGGACCGCGCGGCCGGTCCCGTGCTCCGGTCGCGGGCCCGTCACCGGCCAGGACGCGAAGCGGGTCACGTCCGTCACGCGTGAGGCGCCCGTCCCGACCGCGCCACGCCCGTCGCCGTCACTCCTGGCGCAGGTGCGTCACCAGGTCGCGCGGGAGGCCGTGGGTGTCGTGGAGGTAGTGGAGGTCCTCCTCGTCGAGCGGGCCCCGGAAGCGGGGCCGGGCGAGGACCTGCCGGCCGCGTTCCAGGAGTCGGCGGAAGCGCCGCTCCTCCTCCAGGAGCGTCCGGGACACGAGGTCCGGGTCCGTGCCCTGCCGGAAGCGGTCCAGGGTGTGCCGGACCAGCTCGTCCGGCAGGTCGCCCAGGCTGCGCGACGGGTCGTCCCGCCACAGCACCGTCAGCACCCGCCGCACCAGGCGCCGCAGGACGTACCCACGGCCGGTGTGGGCCGGGCGGACCCCGTCGCCGAGCACGACGACGGCCGAGCGCAGATGGTCGCAGACGAGGCGGAGTGACCGCTCGTCGAGGGACGGCCACAGGGCCGGCACGGAGCGGCGCCAGGGGGCGAAGACGTCACTCTCGTGCACCGAGGACCGGCCCTGCAGGAGGGCGGCCAGTCGCTCCAGGCCGAGGCCGGTGTCGACGTTGCGCTGGGGCAGCGGTACGAGCGAGCCGTCGTCGAGTCGGCGGTGGCGCATCATCACGTGGTTCCACACCTCCACCCAGCGGTCGTCGCGGGTGGGCGTGGACTCGGGCGGGGTGTCGCCGGTCCACAGGAACATCTCCGAATCGGGACCGCACGGGCCGGTGGGTCCGTTGGACCACCAGTTGTCCTCCACGGTGAGTTCGACGGGGACGCCGAGGCCCTCCCACAGGTCGACGGAGGACGTGTCCGGTCCCACCCGGTCGTCACCGGCGTAGGCCGTGGCGTGCAGCATCGTCGGATCGATGCCGAGCCCCTCAGTGAACAGCTCGTACCCCCAGGCGAGGCTCTGGCGGCCCTCGTAGCCGCCCAGCGACCAGGTGCCGAGCATCTCGAAGACGGTCAGGTGGGTGGGGTCGCCGACCTCTTCCAGGTCGGTGGTGCGCAGGCAGCGCTGGACGTCGACCAGCCGCCTGCCCAGGGGATGGGGGCGTCCTTCCAGGTAGGGCGTGAGCGGATGCATGCCGGAGGTGGTGAACAGCACCGGGTCGCCGGGCGGCGGCAGCAGCGTCGAGCCGGTGACGCGGCGGTGGCCGCGCTCCTCGAAGTACTCGACGAACGTGCGGACGATCTGCTCGGTCTGCATGGGGTGGCTCCTTCGCGTCGCAGCGGGGAGGCGCCGGACAACGGAACCGCGCAGTCGTCGAAACCGGGGCGTCGAACGCCACGGGTCCACCGGCGGACCGTTTCCGGTCGCCGGTGGGACGGGGTTACGTCAGGCGGCGGCAACCGGCGAGCTGGTCGCTCGCGCGGTCGCGGTGGTGCTTCGGCCGGTGACGTTCATACGGGCCACGGTAACGCGCCCCGTCCGTCGGGGCAGCCGAATTTCCCGCCGGGCGGCCGGCTCGGCCCGCCGCCTCGTTCGACGAGTGACGGTCCGCGCCCCGGTGGCGGCGGGTGAACCGCGCCCCGGGGCGCGACGCGCACGGTGGACGGCACGACGGGGCAGCGCCCGGCGCCGCCGGATCGCCGGCGTGTCAGGCCCGTTCGCGGAGGTACGCCTCCAGTTCCGCGGCGCCGGTCAGCATCGCCCGCCCCCAGGCGGACAGCCGGCCGTGCCAGTCGGACAGCGTGCCCTCCAGCGGCTCCACTCCCCCGGCCGTCCGCACCCGGGCGATCAGCGGGGCGATCCGCTCCAGCGGGTAGCCGCCCCGCCTGAGTTGGTGGACCAGCCGGGCGTCCCGTACGTCGGCCTCGTCGTACACCCGGTACCCGGTCAGCGGGTCGCGGCGCGGGCGGACCAGTCCGACGCGCTCCCAGGTGCGCAGGGTCGCGGGCCGGATCCCGAGTCCGGCCGCGAGCGGTCCGATGAACGTGCCGCCCTGCCCGGCCGCCGCCGCGCCGGGCGGGGGTCCGCTGCCGCGCCCCAGGTCGCGCAGGGCGTCCTCCACGGCCCGCAGGGTCCGGCGGTCGTCGAGGAGCCGGGCGTGGCTCTCGTCGATGAGGTGGAACGCCTCCTCGGGCCGGTCCGCGTGGACCGCCCGCATGATCGACGCCGCCGTGCGGTGGCCGTGGCCGGGCACGAGCGCGAGGAACGCGCGCAGGGCCGCCGCGTGCAGCGGGGTGTAGGCGCGGTAGCCGCTCGGGGTGCGGTCGGCGGCCGGGAGGATGCCGGCCTCCTCGTAGTTCCTGACCGCCTGCGTCGACAGACCGTGCCCGCGCGCCAGGTCGACCGGCCGGAGCCGTCGATCACTTTGAAGGTTGCGCGTCATCATCCCCCCGTGCGTCGGCCCGGATGGCGAGAAAGTCTCCACCGAAGCTTCAACGATAGCGTTGAAGGCATGGTCACCGACATCACGGACACCGTCCACGCGGTCGACGCCGCCGCCGTCATGGCGCTGCTCCCGGCCCCACCGCGACTGCTCGCCCTGGGCGAGCCCACCCACGACGAGGAGGCCCTCCTCGACCTGCGCAACGACCTCTTCCGGCACCTCGTCGAGCGGGAGGGCTACGGCACCATCGCGATCGAGAGCGACTGCCTGAAGGGCCTGGTCGTCGACGACTACGTCACCGGGGGCGAGGGCACCCTCGACGCGGTCATGGAGCACGGCTTCAGCCACGGTTGGGGCGCCCACGCGGGCAATCGCGAGCTCGTGCGCTGGATGCGCGCCCACAACACCGGCCGACCCCCGTCCGAGCGGCTCCGCTTCGCCGGCTTCGACGGACCGCTGGAGATCACCGGCGCCGCGAGCCCCCGGCAGGCCCTCACCGCGCTCCACGACCACCTCTCGACCCGGGTGGACGCGGCCCTGCTGCCCTGCACCACAGCGACGCTCGACCGGCTGCTCGGCACCGACGACCGGTGGACGGATCCCGCCGCGATGACGGACCCGTCCCCCTCCGTGGGGCAGTCCGCCGAGGCCGGTCGGCTGCGGGTGCTCGCCGACGACCTGGTGGCGCTGCTCGACGCTCAGGCGCCGCACCTGCTCGCGGCGGGTTCGCGCGGCGACTGGGACCGGGCGCGCCTGTACGGGCGCACCGCCCTCGGACTGCTGCGCTACCACCACTGGATGGCCGACGCCTCATCCGCCCGCCTGACCCGGCTGGTGGGGGTGCGCGACCAGATGATGGCCGACAACCTCCTCGCCCTGGCCGCTCGGGGTCCGGCGCTCGTCCACGCGCACAACTCCCACCTCCAGCGGGCGAAGAGCTCGATGCGGATGGGCGGGATGCCGCTGGAGTGGTGGAGCGCGGGTGCGCTGGTGAACGCCCGGCTCGGCGAGGAGTACGCCGTCCTGGCCACGGCCCTCGGCACGCTGCGGCACCGGGGCGTCGACGCCCCGCCACCGGACACCGTCGAAGGGCTCCTGTACGCGCGGCCCGAGGAGCGGTGCCTCGTCGACGCGCCCCGGCTGGCCGCCGCCCTCGGTGACGTGCCTCTCGCGCCCCGCGTGTCTCCCTGGTTCGGCTACGCCCCGTTCGATCCGGCGCACCTGGCCGGCACCGACGGGCTCGTGTTCGTCAAGGACGTCGCGAGGGGCTGAGGGGGCCCACGGAGCGGGCGGTGGCGGACGTCCGACTTGATAGGCAAGTCGCCACTTGCCTATCGTGGCGGTCATGACGGAGGATGTGTTCAAGGCGCTGGCCGACCCCACTCGTCGGCGCATCCTCGACGAGCTGGTCGAGCGGGACGGCCAGACCCTGTTCGAGCTCTGCGCGCGACTGGTGACCGAACACGGCATCGGGCTGTCCCGCCAGGCGATCAGCCAGCACCTGGCCGTGCTGGAGGCGGCCGGCCTGGTCCTTCCCCGACGCGAGGGCCGCTACAAGTTCCACGACGTGAACACCGAACCCCTCGAGCACATCGTCAACCGGTGGCTCAGGCCCGATGCATCGGAGGACACCCCATGAGGATCCACCTGTCCAGCGTCTTCGTCGACGACCAGGAGAAGGCGGTGCGCTTCTACACCGACGTGCTCGGCTTCGTGCGGAAGCACGACGTCCCGATGGGCGAGGACCGCTGGCTGACCGTGGTCTCGCCGGAGGACCCCGAGGGGACCGAACTGCTCCTGGAGCCCTCCGGCCACCCCGCGGTGCAGCCGTACCAGACGGCACTGGTGGAGGACGGCATCCCGGCCACCTCCTTCGCCGTCGACGACGTGCGCGCCGAGTTCCACCGGCTGCGCGCCCTGGGGGTGCGCTTCACCCAGGAGCCGCTGGAGATGGGGCCGGTCACCACCGCCGTCCTCGACGACACCTGCGGCAACCTCATCCAGCTCGTCCACAGCGAGTAGGGCAGGACCCGCCCGGGCCCCCGGTACACGCCTCCCGGGGGTGGGGGCAACCCCACCCCCCTTCCGGCGGCCGGCCGGAGTGCCCCTCCCCGACGCCACATGATCGACTTCCCGTACCGGCAACACACGGGAGAGGACGGTCGGTTGAGGCTTCGCATCGGATACGCCGCGTGGATCGCGGGTGTCGTGCAGTTCTTCGTCATCCACGTCGTCGTCGAGTCCGCGTGGGCGCGACCGTACAGCTGGGCCCGGAACAACATCAGCGATCTCGGCAACGCGCACTGCGCCCTCCAGGCGGAGCCCGAGCCCCGGTACGTCTGCTCCCCCGAGCACGCCCTGATGAACGCCTCGTTCGTCACCCTGGGTGTCCTGCTCGTCATCGGCGCCGTCCTCACGTCCGGCCTGTGGCGCCGGGGCGTCGTCGGCGCGGTCGCCCGGTGCCTGCTCGCCGGCGCCGGTGCGGGCTTCGTCCTGGCCGGGCTGGCTCCCGCCGACATCGACGAGAACCAGCACCTCCTGGGTGCCCTCCTCATCATGGGCACCGGCAACATCGGGCTGGTGGTGGCCGGTTCCGGCCTGGCGGACGACGTCCCGCGCGCGCTGCGCCGGGTGACGGGCCTGCTGGGCGTCGTGGCGCTCGCCGCCTTCGGACTCTTCCTCTCCCACCGGTACCTCGGTCTGGGCATGGGCGGCATGGAGAGGGTCGCGGCGCTCCCGATCCTCCTGTGGTCGCTGGCCGTCGCCGTCCGCGGCATGCCGCGCCGGGCACCCCGAGCCGGCGACGGGCCCGCCATGGCGGCGGGCCGCACCCCCTAAGGGGTGCGGCCGTCACGGATCGGAGCCGCGGCGTCCGGGTGATGGGCTCCGGGACCCCGCGGGGCCCGGCGCTCCCCGAGGACGGCCCGGATGACGTGCCGGGCGTTGCGGGCCATGGCCGGGTTGGTCGTCCGGTAGTAGGGCAGCGCCACCAGTGCCTGCGCGAGCGTCCGCCCGCGGCCGCGGACCCAGGTCGCGTCGTCCACGCCGAGCTGCGCGCGGAAGACCTCCCGGGCGTCGGGTGGCAGGAGGTTCCACGCCGGGAACAGGTCGCACGCCGGATCGCCCGTCCCCGCGCACCCGAAGTCGATCACCGCGCTCAACCTGCCGCGGTGCACGAGCAGGTTGCCCGGCATCAGGTCGCCGTGCAGCCACACCGGTGGCCCGTCCCAGGCCGGGGCCCGCAGCGCCTCCTCCCACACGGCGGTCGCGGCGTCGCAGTCCACGCCCTCCCCCGGTGTGCGGCGCAGCTCCTCGATCGCCGCGCGGCTCTCCGCGTCCAGGGAGGAGACCGGGCCGCCGCGGTGGGCCCGCGGCCCGTCCGGCAACGTGAGGCTCCGCATGGCGGCCACGAACCCGGCGAGGTCCTCCGCCAGCCGCAAGGGCTCGGGCGGCGCCGCCTCGTCGGGGGGACCGCCCGGCAGCCACCGGTACACCGACCACGGCCACGGATACCCCTCCGCCGGCTCGCCCGCCCCGAGCACCTCCGGGACGGCGACGGGCAGCCGCGGCGCGAGCCGGGGCAGCCACTGCCGCTCCAGCTCCACGTCGCCGGCCGCGCCGGCCACCAGCGGCAGCCGTACGACCATGTCGTCGCCCAGCCGGTACATGGCGTTGACCGTGCCGCCGGAGGGGAACCGACGCACCGGCAGCCCCGCCCACCGGGGGAACCGCCCGGCGACCAGCCGCCGTACGAGGTCGTCGTCGATGGGGTGCTGGTCGGGGTGCATGCGCGCTGCGTCCATGGGACGCCATCCGACCGGCGGCGGGCGGTGGGCGTCCACCCCTTTTCCTGGCGGGCGGGGAGGGAGGACGCCAAAGGGCCGTCAGAGGTCCCACAGGAGGGCGTAGGCCGTCGGGATCAGGGCGTTGGTGGAGCCGTGGCGGCGGTTGCACACGGCGGCGAGCGCGCCGCCCCGGTCCGGTCGGAAGCCGAGGAAGGAGGTCTGGCCGGAGGTCGCGCCGCTGTGGAAGTACATCGTGCCCCCGTCGGCCGCCGGGTGCCGGAACCACGTCAGGGTGTGGGTGTGGCGGTGCCCGAACCCCCGGCGCAGTACCGGCCGGCGCACCTCGTGGAGCGCGGCGGCGAGGGGCGTGCCGTCGGGGGTGAGGTGCGCTTCGAGGAAGGTGAGCAGGTCGTGGGGGGTGGCCCGGACCGCGCCCGCCGCCTGGAAGCCGCCGATCCGCAGGGGTGGGGTGGGGGTCGTGCCGTCGGCGCGGTGCCCGGTGGCGTCGGTCTCGGGGCCGGCCGGCCGCAGCCCGGTCCCCGTGAGGTCCAGGGGGCGCAGGACGTGGCCGGTGACCAGCTCCTCCCAGGGGGTCGCCGTGGCGGCGGCGAGTGCGTGGCCGAGGACGGCGACGCCGAAGTTCGAGTACCGCCAGCGGGTGCCCGGCGCGTGGCGCGGACGGCTCCGCAGGAAGGCGCGGACGACCCTCCGGGAGGGGTAGCCGGCGTACGGGTCGGTCCCCCACCGGGGCAGGGCCTGGGCGTAGAAGTCGACGGGGAGCGGCGGCAGTCCGCTGGTGTGGGTGACGAGGTGGGTGAGGGTGATGGGGCCGCGGGGTCCGACGGTCGTGCCGCGCTCGGGGCGCAGACAGGAAGAGGCCGGGTCGGTCCCGTGCACCGCCCCGAGGTGGACGAGGTGGGCGAGCAGCAGTCCGGTGTACGGCTTGGACGCGGAGCCGAGTTCGTAACGCAGGCGGTCGCGCGGCGCGGGCGGCGGCGGCCCGGTGCCGCCGCAGCGGACCGTGCGGTGGCCGTGGCGGGAGAGGGCGAAGACGACGTCCGGGGCGTCGACCGCGCGCACGGCGTCGTCCAGCCGTGCGGCGTCGGTCTCCCGCGTCCTGGCGGCCGGGGCGCCGGGCGCCGGGTCGACGCTGGTCGACGCGGTCACGAGGGGGCCCCGTCGACCAGGGCGGTGAAGGCGCGCGAGGTGGCCAGTACGGAGGCGAACGCGGCGACCAGCGTGGAGTGGTAGACGATGTCGAACACGTCCTCCGGGTCGCCCTCGGGCATGCCGCCGATGGCGGGCATGGCGCCGTCGGGCTGCTGGGCCGCGGCGAACACCTCCCACGCGGCGGCGTCCAGCGTGGGGCGGGGCAGGCAGGCGTCCACGACGAGCAGCTCCCCGAGCAGGTCCCAGCGCTCCAGGTCGGCCCAGTCGTCGAGCCAGGCGGGCAGCCACAGGTCGAGGTAGCGGGCGATGTCCGGGGGGAGGCCGGCGGGGTTCTCGCCCCAGTCGGTCAGGTGGAAGACGGTGTGGGTGATGTCGTACCCGGTGCGGGTGACGACCGTCCACGGCTCCGGGGTGCGGGCGAGCCAGGTGCGGCCGGCCGCTTCGTCCTCGGGCACGGTCGGCGTGAGCCCGTAGCGGCGCTCGAAGGCGCTCAGGCACAGCCGGCGGACGGGGAGGAGTTCCGCGGCCTGCCAGCTGGCGAGGCGGTGGTTGACGCGGATCAGGCGGTCCAGCTCGGGCTGGGCGTAGCCGAGTTCCTTGAACGGCAGGTAGACCTCGAAGGGGATGGGCGAGAAGGGTTCGATCCGCTGGCCGCGGACCAGCATGCGGCCCCCGTCCAGGACGTCCCGCCAGGCGTGGTCGATGAGCTGGCGGGCGAGCGCGGCGTGGCGGGAGCCGGAGACGCCCTCCCGGAAGAGGACCTTGCAGATCACGGCGAGTTCCCCGACGGGTTTGAAGCGGTCGAGGAAGCCGGTCTCCGGGTCGACGTCCGGTTCGAGGCCGAACCCGTCACGGTGGGCGTGCAGCCACTCCAGCGCGCCCGTGCCGACCGATTGGATCAGACGGATCCCGCCCGGGCCCGTCATCCCGCCCGTGCCGGTCAGGCCGCCCGCGTCGGTGGTGCCGCTCATGCCGGTGCCTCCCGGAGGGTGTGCCGGTCGCCGCCGTGGGGGTGGCCGGTGCGGCGGGCCACGGTCAGGGTGGCGGCGAAGGCGGTCACCAGCGTCGAGTGGTAGCAGTTGACGAAGACGCGCGGGACGTCCTCACCGCGTGGCCCGCGGCCGACCTCCGGCAGGGCGCCGTCCCCGTCCTGCGCGGCGGCCAGTGCCGACCACGCGTCCTCGGTGACGTCCGGGGCGGGCGGGCTCGGCAGGCTCGCGGCGACGGCGAGCAGTTCGCCGCAGAGGTCCCAGTGCTGCGCCTCGACGCACGTGTCGAGCCAGGGCGGCAGCCAGGTGTGCAGGTAGGCGGCGATGTCGTCGGGGACGGTGTCGGGGTGGTGGCCCCAGTCCGTCAGGTGGAACACGACGTGCGTGAGGGTGTAGGCGGCGGACTTCTCGAAGAGCCACGGTTCGGGGAGGGCCCCGAGCCACGTGCGCCGCAGCGGCTCGTCCATCCGCCTGCGCGGTGCCAGCCCGGCGCGGTGCTCCGAGTTGAGGACGCCGAGCAGGCGGTTGGGCAGCAGCTCCGGCGTACGCCAGCCGCGGGTGCGCACGAGCAGGCCGATCAGTTCCTCGTACGGCGGGTGGCGCAGTCCCGCGTCGGCGAACGCCGCGTACACCTCGAGGGGGTACGTGGCGTTCGGCTCGAGGCGCTGGACGTCGAGGAAGAGGGCGCCGTCGCCGGCCTCGTGCCAGGCGTGGCGCACCAGGGCGGTCGCCGTCCCGTGGAGCGGCGAGCCCGGGGCCGTGCTGCGGCGGACGCAGGCGCACAGCTGGGCCAGTTCGCCGACGCGCTTCCACGAGGCGTTGGGGTCGGCATCCGGCTCCAGCGCGTGCGGCCCGAGGCGGAAGTCGGCGCGGTGGGCGGACAGCCAGCTCAGCGCGGCACCGGCCACTGCGGTCAGATCCGTCGGGCCGGCCTGGCCGGTCGGATCGGTCCGGCCGGTCGCGTGCGTCTCGTCCGTCGGCTCCGCCTCGCCTGCCGGACGTGTACGGCCCGGCCGGCCCGTCAGGTCTGTCGGGCCTCCGCGGGGCGGGCCCGCGGACGGCGGCGTCATCGGGCGTCTCCCCGGCCCTGCGCCCGCCCGTGCCGGGCGGCGTGGAGGTGCAGGGCCACGCGGGGGTCGTCGCCGCCCATCGCCGCGACGAACTCCAGCCCGGTGTCGAGCCCCAGCGTGTCCGGGACGTCGTCCAGGACCGACAGCCAGCGGCCCGCTCCGGCGGCCTGCAGCCAGCCCCGGCGGCGTACGGCACGGACGAAGCCGCGCGCGATGTCCACGGTCCGCCGGCCGGCGGCGCGAACCAGTGCGCTCTCCGCCGTCGATGGCGCGGTCGGCACGGACGACGCCTGGACAGCGGCCGGCACCGGGGGCGCCGCGAGGCCGGCGAGCAGCGCCAGCTGATGGGTGAGCGTCTGCCAGGGCAGGGTGTCCACCCATGCGGTGTCGGGTTCGTCGTCGTGCGGGACGATGGCCGCGGTGCTGAGGTCGCGCAGGGTGCGCGTCATCCCCCAGTGGGTCCAGCGCGAGGTGAGCGACGCGTCCGGGGCGGGCGGGAAGGCGATGACCGCCTTCTCGAAGAGTGCGAGGTCGTCGGGGTGTGGCGGGCTCGTGCCGAGGGTGCCGGGCAGCAGCGCGTCGGGGCCGAGGACGCGTACGGCCGCGAGCAGGAGGTCCTCGTCGCTGGTGACGGCCGCCGCCGTACCGGCGAACACCGCCGAGTGGTCTCCGCCCTCGAGGGCGGAGACCACCTGGGAAGCGAGGTCCTGCACAGCGCCTGCCAGGGGCGTCTGAGTGCCGGGACTCTCCATGCCGTTACCCGTCAGCGCTTCTTCGGACGGGGAGCAGGCGGTGACAGCAGCAGGCTGCCGGAGCCGCCCTTCAGGGCAAGTGCCGCGCATTCGCGGGTGTCACGGTAGAAGCCCTGGGCCTCGCCGGGGTTCAGTACCTGTTCGACCTCGGTGTCGAGCGCAGCCTTGACTTGCTCACGGGTCACGTTGTCCAGCGTCGCCATACCCCATCATCTCCTTTGGAGTGGGCATTCTTTCCTTGCACATCCAGCGCAGCACACACAGACCGACCTCGCAAATCACTCTTTGGGTGATTTGTCAATTAAAATAATGGCAAAGCGAGGTTTAGGTGCCTGGTTGTCACCGAACTCCCGGCGGGCGGATGCGCCGGGGAGCCCTCGCGCGCACAGTGGCGGAGAGGGCGTACCCCAACGGGCGCCGGCCCGGGGGCCGGTGCTCGTACGGCCGCCCTCGGCCCGGCGGAGGCGGCGGCACGCGGAGGCGGCACGCGGACCCATCGGCGTGACGTCGGCGGACCCCAAGGCCCCGTCTCCTGGGCCTGATTGACATCGCGGGCGCGTCAGTCGTCGTGATCTTGGTGTTGGTCATGGCGTACGGGGCGGTGGGAGGCTGGGGCCACCGCCGACCCCGGCGACGTGACCCGCGGCGAGAGGTGGCCCTCCATGCACGTCTTCCAGACGACGACCGGCCCGGTACGGGGCCTGCGGGCGTCCGCCGACGTCGTCGCCGTCCTCGGGATCCCGTACGCCGCGCCGCCGTTCGGCGCCGACCGCTTCCGGGCGCCGCGCCCGGCACGGCCGTGGACGGAGGTACGGGACTGCACCGCCTTCGGCCCGGTGGCCCCGCAGTCGGCCCGACTGCCCGGCGCCCCGGCGTGGTCACCCGGTGACGAGGACGTGCTCACCGTCAACGTCTGGACCCCGGCGCGCGTCGGCGGACGCCTGCCCGTGCTGGTGTGGATCCACGGCGGCGCGTACACCTTCGGCTCCTCGGCCCAACCCGACTTCGACGGCACCGCGCTGGCGCGTGCCGGCCTGGTGGTGGTCACCCTCAACTACCGGGTGGGTTTCGAGGGCTTCGGACACGTACCGGCCGACGAGCCGGACCACGCGGAGGCCGGCGGGCCGGGCGACGGGACGAACGCCCACCCGGACAACCGGGGCCTGCTCGACCAGGTCGCGGCCCTGCGCTGGGTGCGCGACAACATCGCCGCGTTCGGCGGCGATCCCGGAAACGTCACGGTCGCCGGCCAGTCCGCCGGCGCCACGTCCGTCGCCTGCCTGATGGTGATGGACCGGGCCCGGGGCCTGTTCCACCGGGCCATCGCGCACAGCGCCGCCAGCCCGTACGCCACCCCCGGCGTGGCCGCGGCGACGACCCGTGAGGTCGCCGCGGCCGCGGGGTGCGCCGCCACGGCCCGGGGCCTGGCCTCCACGAGCCCGCAGGCCCTGGTCGCCGCCTCGGACCGGGTCGTGGACGCCTACCGGAACGACCCGGCGTCCGGCTCACGCCACTACGACCCCGTGCTCTACGCGCCCGTCCTCGACGGCGACGTCCTGCCCACCGACCCCCTCGCGCGGCTGGCCGCCGGCGCGGCCCGCGACGTGGACCTGCTGGTGTGTCACACCACGGAGGAGTACTGGTTGCTCGACGCCGTCGGCAGCAGTGCCAAGGTCACCACCGACGAGCGACTCGCCCGTTTCGTCGAGGACTTCGGCCTCCCCGACGGCCTGGTCGCCGGCTACCGCGCGGCCATGCCCCACGCCCCGGTGCTCGACGTCTACCTCGCCGTCTTCGGCGACCTGCTGTTCGGCGAGTTCACCACCCGGCTCGCCGAACTGCACGCACGGGGCGGCGGCAGGGTGTTCCGGTCACGTTTCGACCGTCGGCGCCTCGAGCCGGACCGGGTGGTACGGGCCTGGCACTGCGCCGACATGCCGTTCGCCTTCGGCAATCTGGACTGTCCCCACCTGGAGTTCCTCATCGGCGGTCCACCGACCCCCGCCGACCGCGAACTGGCGGGTCGCATGGTGCGCGCCTGGGCCGACTTCGCCGCCACCGGGGAGCCGGGTTGGCCGCCGGCCGACGGGTCCCCCGCCCACGCCCACGTCTGGACCACCGACGGGACCCCGGCCGACGAGGTGCCCACCGGAGTGCGCGACCTGTGGGCCCGCGTCGACTTCCCGCTCCTGCGCCCGTGAACCGACGGCGGACACGGGCCCGGTGACCGGCTGCCAGGACGGCCGCACGGATCCGACCCCGGCCGCCAGGACGGCCGTACCGAGTCCGGTCGACGCGGCGGCCGGTCGGCCCTGCGGCCGACGGGCGCGGCGGTCGGACGGCATCGGCCGACCCTGCGTCCGGTCGGCTCGGCGGCCGGAGCGCCGGGGCCTGGCGTTCACACCGCCGTCACGCGGTGCGTGTGCGGAGCCGTCGCGTCGTCACCCACCGGGCGTACAGCAGGTGGGCGACGACCTCCGCGGTCAGGACCGCGACGACCTGCCAGGGCGCGAGGTGCCCCGCGACGCCGATGACCAGGAGCGGGACGCCGACGCCGGGCACCGCCCAGGTCGCCACGAGCAGGGGGCGACGGCCGAAGCGCAGGGCGATGCAGGCGTGTGCGGTGTGGTAGAGCGCCAGGCCCCCGGCGAGGGCGACCACCGCGCCGCGTGCGAGGTGCCCGTGCCCCTGCCCGGCCTCCTCCACGGCGGTGGCCAGACCGCCCGCCATGGCCACGACCCCCGCGGTGACGAAGAAGTGGAGGAAGGCGGTGACGTCCCGGGCGAGCGGGACGGCCCTGTCGCCCGCCGCCGCGCGCAACACGGTCTCCGCCGCCGCGGACCCGAAGTCGAAGTAGGACCACCACAGGGCGGCCAGCATGACGAAGCCGACGAGCGCCACCCACCCGCCGGCAGCGGTCCACTCGGTGTCCAGCGACCCGATCAGCCCGACGACCGACTCGCCGAACACGATGATCACGAAGAGCCCCACCCGCTCCACCAGGTGCCCCACGTGCAGTCGGCGCGGCAGCCCGGCACTCCGCTCCACGAACAGCACCCCGACCTCGGCCGCGAGCAGCACGCCCCAGATGACGAACCGCCACGGGGCCGGCACCAGGACCGACGCGGCCCAGCCGACGGCCGGGACGAGGCAGTACACCAGCGGCCGCCACCTGGGCACGAGCGCGTCGCCGGGGTGGATGGGCCGGGTGGTGGAGGGCCACCACAACCCGAGCAGGACGATGCGGGAGCCGGCGTAGCCGAGGGCGTACGCGGTGGAGCGTTCCCCCGTGGCCTCGGTGACGGCGACCGTCATGACCGCCAGGCTGAGCATGGCGGTGAGCATGAGGAGCCGACGGCGCGCGGTGTCGTCCTCGAAGAGGTTGGCGGCCACCGTGAGGTTGATCCACGCCCACCAGGGCGGCAAGTAGAGCGCCAGGAAGACCGCGAAGTCGGCCGGCCCGGGATCGCCGTGCAACGAGTGGGCGAGCTGGCCGGCCAAGGCCACGAACACGAGGTCGAAGAACAGCTCCAGCCACCCCGCGTGCCTGCTGTGCTCCACGCCTGGGGCAGTGGGGGGCGCGCCGCGACCAGCTCCATACCCTTCCATAACCTGACATACCACCACAGCGACCACCCGGCGGCCACCACCCCACCCCGGCCCACACCACGGTCGCGCCACCGGACGCGCCGACCGGAGCGCGCCTCCCGAGCGCCCCGTCGACCGACTTCCCCCCACCCCTCGGCCAACCCCGCTCCCACCGGGTGATGACGTCGCGACACCCGTACGGTGCGGTGGCGCCACGCCAGTCCTCGTTCACGTCTGCGACATCGGCCATGGATGTCCGCCCTTGATCGGGCGACGTGGCGCCCGCTGTCCGCCTGCGCCGAGCAGCCTGTCGACCATGCGGCGCGCACAGGCCGTCAGGCCTGTCGGCAGCAGGCAGCAGACCGGCTCATCGTCGGACTGCCCCGGAGGCGGGGACGACCACGGAGCCCGCTCGGCCGGCAGCACCATGGGGTGCGCGCCTTAGCGTCGGTCAAGGTGTCGTCGAGGCCGTGGGGGACGCATGGCGCCGTGCACCGGTGACGACGAGCGAGACGTTCTGCCCACCGAAGCCGAAGGAATTGCTGAGCACGGCCTTCTGGGGGGCGTCTCGTCGCTCTGCGACGACATCGAGATCGATGTCGGGATCGACGCCGACCGCGGTGAGGTTGCGGGTCGGCGGGATGACGCCGTGCTCCACGCTGAGGACGGCGATGAGTGCTTCGATCGCGCCGGCGGCACCGAAGAGATGACCGAGCGCCGCCTTGGGGGCTGTCACGGTGGCGCGGCCGAAGACCTCCCCGATCGCGTGCGCCTCGGCGACGTCGCCGACCGGAGTCCCGGTGGCATGGGCATTGATGTGGCTGATCTGCCCGGGAGTCAGACCGGCCTGCGCGAGGGCCTTCCGCATGGCCGAGATCTGACCGGAGCCGTCAGGAGCGGGCGCCGTGATGTGGTGGGCGTCGGCGGCGATGCCGGCGCCGGCGAGAACCGCGTGGACGCGCGCGCCCCGGGCGCCGGCGTGCTCGGCGCTTTCCAGCACCATGACAGCCGCGCCTTCACTGAGGACGAATCCGCTGCGGTCCGCGGCGAACGGCCGGGACGCGGAAGCGGGTTCGACGGTATGCCGCGACAGTGCTTTCGCCTGGGCGAAGCCGGCAACGGTGATCGGTGTGATCGCGGCCTCGGTCCCGCCCACGATCACCACGTCCGCCTCGCCGGCACGGATGAGACCGGCCCCCAGGGCGATCGCCTCTGCACCGGAAGAGCACGCCGAGACGGGCGTATGGACACCGGCCCGTGCACCGTATTCGATACTTATCAGCGCCGCCGCCGCATTGGGCATGAGCATGGGGACCGTGCGCGGCGAGACGCGCCGTGTCCCGGACGCCTCCAGTACGTCGTCCTCCTGCAACAGCGTCCGTACGCCCCCGATGCCCGTGCCGATCGCCGATGCGAGCCGGTCCGGTTCCACCTCCGGGGCCCCGGCGTCCGCCCACGCCTCGGCCGCTGCGGCCAAGGCCGCCTGCTGTGAGCGGTCGAGCCGCCTGGCCTGTGCCGGCGGCAGCGACTCGGCGGGGTCGATCGCCATCGTCCCCGCGACGGTGTCGGGGAGGCCGGCATCCTCGTGGCCTCGCAGGACGACCCCGCGGATGCCGGACTCGCCGGCAAGCAGGGCGTCCCAAGTGGACGCCACGTCCCCACCGAGGGGCGTGATCGCGCCGAGTCCGGTCACGACGACTTCAGTCCGGTGCATGCCTGAACCTTTCTTGTATGCGATACAAGCGAACGGGATTTTTGTATCACATACAATCGAGGCGTGGAAAAGAAGCGAACGGAAGCCCGATCGACGTCGGCTCGGTCACGGGACCGCGGTCGGGCGACGAGGCGCCGGCTGATCGAGGCGACTGCCCGGCTCTGCAAGGAGCGGCCCGGCGCCGAGGTGAGCGTCGCGGAGATCGCCAACGCGGCGGGCGCCTTCCCCAATCAGGTCACGTACTACTTCGGATCCAAGGACGCGCTCCTCGTGCACGCCGCCTTTCTGGGCCTGCTGCACGATGCCCGACGGATTGAGCGCATCGGTCGCCAAGCCCCGGACGCGGCGACATTTCGGCGCAACATCGCCCGCGCCGTACTGGCCATGCCCTCGCTTCCGTCAGTCACGCGAGCACTCGCCGCCGGGATCTCCAAGCCCGAACTCGCCCCCGTGGTCGACCGGCACCTCCAGCTGCTGTTCCGACAATCCGAGCGCTTCGTGAGCCAGCTCATCGACAGTCGCGGCTGGAGGGCCCGTCGACCGCTCAACGTGGAAGCCAGGACGTTCTGGAGCACCGCGCTCGGTGCAGTGCTTCTCGTCCGCGCCGGGGCGCACGGCACCGTCGGCGACCTCGACCTCGCGGGAACCTTGACCATCCACGACGAAGCCGATCCCGCTTAGCGCAGTCGAACAGGCCGGCGACGGCGTGCGCGGCTCACACCCGACGGTGGCCTCGTCACGGTCGGCATATGCGGCTTCGGTCCAGGTCCTGCGCGCAGGGGGTCACGAGGCCACCACGGTGGTGGAGACCTCGACCGGGATCGCCAGGCTGTTGGCCACGTAGCACTCGCGGTGGGCCCGCGCGGCCAGTTCCCGGACCTCGGTCTCGTCGGTCCCGGCGGCGACCTCGACGGTCACGTGCAGGTGGATCGCGGCCAGGCGGGTGGGCTCGGCGGCGAGGTCGAGGTGGCTGGTGGCCTCGTCGTCGTAGGCGAGCACGTCCACTCCGGCACGGGCGGCGGCGCCGAGGAACGACAGCATCTGGCAGGACGAGGCGGCCATGACCACGAGTTGCTCGGGGTTGAGCCGGTCGGCGTTGCCGCGGAAGGCCGGGTCGGCGCTCAGGTCGACCCGGGTGGTGGCCGGCGTGGCGACGGCGGTGTGGTCGCGCGAATAGGCGCGGACCCCGGCCGCGGTGGAGCCGTCCCAGTGCAGACGCGTGCGGTAGCTGTGGGTGTCCATGTCCGAACCGTAGGACCGGGACGCTTCGGCACCGGCCGAAGTGTCTTCGCCGTATCGTCACCTCCATGAGCCGAGACCGGGACTTCACGCGAGTGGGCAAGGCCCTCGCCGCTCCCGCGCGCTCCGTCTTCCTGAACCTGCTCATGGACGGGACCAGGCGGCCGGCCGGCGAGCTGGCGAAGGGGGCCGGGGTGAGCGCCTCGACCGCGTCGGAGCACCTGGCGGTGCTCGTCGACGCCGGCCTGGTGACCTGCGAGGCGCGGGGGCGGTGCCGCTACTACTCGCTCGCCGGCCCGCAGGTCGCCACCGCCCTGGAAGCGCTCGGCCTCCTGGCCGACCCGGCCCCCGTCTCCGGGTACCGACGCAGCCGTCAGACGCAGCACTTGGCCACGGCGCGGTTCTGCTACGACCACATCGCCGGCCGGCTCGGCGTCGCGCTGGCGGACACCTGGACACGCCAGGGGTGGCTGGCCGACCGAGGGTCGCTCGCGCTCACCGACGCCGGCGCCGACGGGCTGCGCGGGATCGGGGTGGACGTCGACGGCGCGGTGCGGGCCCGGCGCGCCACCACGCGGGCGTGCCCGGACTGGACGGAACGGCGGGCGCACCTGGCCGGCGCCCTGGGCGCCGAAGTCGGCAGACGGTTCCTCCAGGTGGGATGGGTGGTGCGGCACCGCTCCGGGCGGGGCCTCGACGTCACGGGGAGCGGCCACGACCTCCTCCGCGGGACCTGGGGAATCGACCTCACCCAGCAGGCTCCGCAACGGTGAGCGGGCGTCACCGCACGCCGGCCGACTGCTCGCCCGGGTCACCGCCGGGAGGCGGTCCCGACCAGTCGTCGCCCTCGACAAACTCCACGCGACGCCCGCGCCCACGGCACGCGCACGCGGCCGGCCCCCCGCCTCGGTGGAGGTGCCCGCCCACGGCGGTGCCTTCCAGCGGCGGACACGGCAGGTGCGTACGCGGCCGGGCGCCTACGAGGGCTCTTCCGGCGTGAATCGGTAGAGCTCCGGGACGGAGACCTTGATCGGCTCCTGGGTGGTCCGGGCGATCACGACCACGGCGGGTTCGTTCGGGTCCGGGTTCTCCTCCCGGTGCGGGACGAACGGGGGGACGAGGAAGAAGTCACCCGGCTCGGCGGCGAGTCGGACTTCCCGCGTGCCGTCGTGGTAGACGAACACGGGATGACCGCTGACCACGTAGATCCCTGCCTCGGAGTCGCCGTGGTGGTGGTTGTCCGTCGCGCTCAGCGGCGGGTTCTCCACCCTGCCCATCCACAGCCTCCTGGAGCCGACGGTACCGCCGCTGATGGCGGCGAAGCCGTCCAGTTCGTCGGAGCGGACGTGGTGGACCCGGTCGCCGAGCGGTGCCCCGTCAGCGGTGGGGGCGGTGTGCGGCGCGGTCCGGGCACTGCGGTGAACGGTCATCGCGTGACCTCCTGTCTGCCTGCGTGCGGCTTCTGACAGGTACCAGACTGCGGCGGGCGCCCGGGCTCCGTCACGTGCTGTTGCCGCAGCGGCACAAAGGACGGGAGCGGCGATCCCCCACGGGGCGGGACCGTCGGCGGTCACCGGTCCGGGGTCCGCCATTCGGGAGCGAGGACCGCCCAGATCTGTTTGTCGTGACGCACGCCCGCGTACGGCCACGCCTCACGCCGTACGCCTTCCAGTGTCATGCCGAGCCGTCGGGCCACGGCGGAGCTCCGGTCGTTGTCGGCCCGGCAGTGCCATTCGGCCCGGTGCAGGGACCGGGAGGTGAACGCCCAGTCCAGCAGCACGCCACACGCCCGCGTGACCAGGCCGTGGCCCTCGGCGGACGGCTCCAGCCAGCAGCCGATCTCACACGACCCGAGAGCGGTGTCGAAGTCGGTGAACATCACTCCCCCGACCAACACGTCGTCCCGCCGGATGCCGTACAGGCGGGCGCCGTCGGCGGCCTGACGTCCGGCGTACCGCTGCAGGGTGGCCCGTGCCCCGGCTTCGTCGTCGGTGACGAACCCGGCCCCGACCCACGGCCGGATGTGTTCACGGGCACGGTCCAGATGGTCGGCGAACTCCGCGGCGTGCCGGACCTCCAGCGGACCGAGGCGAGCACCGTCGCCCAGCGGCAGCGAGAACACGAGCACCTCCCCCTTCACATAACATGCGTTACGGAAATGTATCGTGTCGGCATGCCACGCACCAGGGGAGATCACGAGGCCCGTCGGCGCGACGTCTCCGCGGCGGTGTGGCAGGTGATGGCCACACGCGGCTTCGCCGGCCTGACCCTGCGCGCCGTCGCCACCGAGCTCGGCGCGACGACCGGCCTGCTCACGCACTACTTCCCCACCAAACGCGCCCTGGTGACCTACGCCCTCGACCTGCTCGAACAGCGGACCGGCTCCCGCCCGCGCCGCGGCACCGGTGAAGGTCTGGCCGCACTGAAGGACGCGCTGCTGGACATCCTGCCGCTGACCCCGGAGGCCACCGACGGCAACCGGATCTGGGTGTCCTCCTGGGACACCGCGCTCTCCAGCCCGGAGCTGAGCGCCGACTACGCCCGCAAGTACGCCCGGAGCCGCGACGGACTGCGCGACCGAGTGGCCGCGGCTCAGGAGCTCGGCGAGCTGCCCCCCGGCGATCCCGCACGCGTCGCGGCCGGCGCCCAGGCGTTCGTCCTCGGCCTGGTGGTGCAGGCCCTGTTCGACCCGGCGGCGTTCCCGCCGCGACGTCAGGTCGCACTCCTGGACGACTACCTGGCCGCCCTGGCCGCCCCCCGCCCCTCCGGCGGCGACCACGGGACCCAAGGCCCCTCCTGACGCGGGGACGGGGCGCGCCCGCGGCGGTGCACCGAAGGGGGGCCGTGGCGGTGAGGGGCGTCGGGCCACGGCGTACGGTGTGCGGGCCCCGGCACCCGCCCCAACAAGCAGGCATCCGGTGGCCCACCCGGCGCGGGAGGCGGGCAGTCGTCCCCACCGCGCTGGCGGAACGTTTCTCCTCAGCGTGGCGCGTCCCGGTTCACAAGCGCTCCTGGGCGATGTCGCCCTCGTCGGGTCCGTCGCCGCCGCGGGACTTCTTCCGGGCCTGGAGCAGGCGCAGGCGGTCCAGCCGGTTGATCACGGGCGAGGCGGTCACCCCGTGCAGGACCACGGAGGCCACCACCGTCGCGCTCACCACGGCCCACAGCGCGTCGGCCGGCACCCCGAAGCCGGAGTGGCCGAGCGCGTACGCCAGGTAGAACAGCGAGCCGACGCCGCGGACGCCGAAGAACGCCGTCACGACGCGTTCGCGCGGTCCCGCGGGGCTGCCCGGCTGGGCGACCCAGGCGGTGAGGGGGCGCACCACGAGCAGCAGGAGGAGGCCGACGACCACCCCCTGCCAGGTCAGGGCCGTCAGGGCGCCCTGCGCCACGAAGGCGCCCAGGAGGAAGAGGAGGGCCGCCGTGAGGAGCCGCTCGATCTGCTCGACGAAGTCGTGCAGCACCGTGTGGTAGCCGTGCGCGCGCTCGGCGGCGCGGATGCGGCAGGCGGTGACGAACACCGCGAGGAAGCCGTAGCCGTGGGCGAGCTCGGTGAGCCCGTAGGCGAAGAAGGTGGCGCCCAGGGCGACGAAGCCCTCCCGGTGCTCGGACAGCCGCATCGCGTGCCGGGAGGCGTGGAAGAACAGCCAGCCCAGGAGCTTGCCGACGGCGAGCCCCGCGAGCACGCCGACCGCGCACTTGTAGGCCACGTCGACGAGGAGCCACCGCCCGAACCAGTCGCTCACCGGCGTGGCCCCCGCGGCGGCCATCGCGATGGCCGCCATGACGACGGGGAAGGCGAGGCCGTCGTTGAGGCCGGCCTCGCTCGTCAGCGCGAAGCGCACCTCGTCCTCGTCGTGCTCGGACTCGGTGGGCGCGCCCACCCGGACCTCCGACGCGAGGACGGGGTCGGTCGGCGCGAGGACGGCCGCCACGAGCAGCGCGGCGGCCGGCTGCCAGCCGAGCAGCGCCCAGACGGCCAGTGCGGTCGCGGCGATCGTCAGGGGCATGGTGATACCGAGCAGCCGCCAGGAGGTGCGCCACGTCCGGCGGCCGAAGGGGCGGTTCAGGGCGAGCCCCGCACCCATCAGGGAGATGATCACGCACACTTCCGTGACGTGCTCGATCATCGCACGGTCGCGCACCGGGTCGATCTGCGGCATGGGGAGCGGCAGGAACTGGACGGCGAACCCGCACAGCAGGAACACCAGGGGCATGGAGAGCGGACGTCCGGCGACCAGCCGCGGCACGACCGCCGCCGCGAGCGCGCCCGCCCCGAGCAGGGTGAAGAGGAAATCAACCGAGGTCACCGCTCACGAATGCCCGCCAATGATCGATGGCACGCCGATCAGAGCTACGAATTCCGCTTCTGTCGTGGTGCGCCGCGTCGACGCGGCCGGTGTGCCCTTCCGGTACCGGCTCCGCCCCCTGGGGTCCCGCCGGCCCGTCCCGCCCCACGCCGGGGTCCGCGCCGGGGCCCGCGACCCGGGTGCCGGGTCGGGTCCGGCCCGGGGGCGGGTCGGGGCCGGGACAGGTCGGGGCCGGGTCCGGCCCGGGGGCGGGGTGGCCCGAGGTCGGGGGCGGGGGCTCACGCCCCGGTGCGAGGGCGTGGGCGGGTTCCGGAGGCGGTCCCGGCCGCAGCGCGGGAGAGTACGGCACCACCCGGGTGACGAGCCGCGTCCCACGACGATGATCCGACCGCGGCGGGGTAGGAGGACGGCGACCACCCCACCACTGCCACTGCCCCGAGGAGGCACAGGTGACCGACGACGCCTACTTGTTCCTGCTGGACGAGACCGCGACCCCGCTCGGTGTTCCGCCGGGCTCCGTCGGCGACCTCGCGTGTCTGGAGACCCCGGCCGTGCGGGCGTGGCTCGACGCGCACGGTGTCGCGGTGACCTCCCCGCGACTGCGCCTGGTGCCGCCGGAGGAGACGGCGGCCATCCCCGAGGGCGCGGAGCGCCTGCCGGTCCCCCTGGGCGACGAGGAGCTGAGCCGTCTGCGGCACGGCAACGCCCCGGAGTCCGTCGCCCGCCTGGAGGAACAGCTCCTCGCCTACCGGGAGTACACCGACGGGCGCGACGCCCTGCTCGGCCGGGCACTGGCAGCCGGAGTGCCCCTGGCGCGCATCGTGGAGCTGACCGGCGAGGAGCCCCGCACCGTCGCCGCGGCCGCCCGGTGAGCCGTAGGCGACACGACGAGCGGCGCGGCCCGGTTGAGCCGGGCGCGCGCCGCACGGTGGCAACGTGAGCGACATGGCCAAGACCGCACTGATCGTGATCGACATGATCAACACGTATGACCACAAGGACGCCGACCAGCTGCTCCCCTCCGCCCGGACCGTGGTGCCGGTCGTCACCGACCTGCTGCGCCGCGCCCGCGAGCGGGACGTCCCGGTCATCTACGTCAACGACAACTTCGGCGAGTGGCGCTCGCATCACGGAGAACTCCTCGACACGGCCCTGGCGGGGCCGCACGCGGACCTCGTCGAGCCGCTGCGGCCGGACGACTCGTCCCTCTTCGTCGTGAAGGCGCGCCACTCGATCTTCTTCGAGACCCCGTTGACGTATCTGCTGCACCAGCAGGGCATCGAACGGCTCGTGCTGTGCGGGCAGGTCACCGAGCAGTGCGTGCTGTACTCGTCCCTCGACGCGCACATCCGGCACTTCGAGGTGGTGGTCCCCCGCGACGCCGTCGCCCACATCCACGCGGACCTCGCCGACGCCGCCCTGCGCATGATGGAGCGCAACATGGGCGCGCGCGTGTGCGAGAGCCGCGAGCTCTGGGCCTGAGAGGACCGCGCGTGGACGCACCGGACCCGGGCCCGGCGGACCGCACGGACTCAGACCGGTGTACGCACGAAGACGCAGAACGGGTGGCCCGCCGGATCCGCGAGGACGTACAGCGGCTCGTCCGGGTCGTCATACCGGTCGAGCAGCAGTTCCGCGCCCAGGTCCTCCGCCCGCCGCCGCTGCCTGGTCAGCTCGGCCGCGTCCGGGACGGTGAGGTCGAGGTGGGCCTGCATCGGGACGTCGTGGGCGGGCCACGTCGTCCGGGGCAGGCGCTCGACCTGCTGGAAGGCGAGCTGGTTCACCCCGTCGGAGGTGCGCAGCACGAGCCAGTCGGGCTCGTCGGGTGCGCCGTCCGCGGGCGGTTCGTCGCCGGGGCGGTACGTCAACCCGAGCAGGCGCCGGTAGAACTCGGCCAGCTCCCGGGGCCTGGTCGTGTCGAGCACGGTGTGCAGCAGTTGGGGGTGCGACGTCATGGGCCTTCCTGGGGGTCTGTGGGTCGGCTCCTCACAGCCTTCCCGGATCAGGCCGGATGAGCCGCGCCCGTCGCCGTCACTTCCCCTCCCCTCTCCCCCGGCCCGTACCCTCCGCCGTCCCCGTCCCCGTCCCCGTCCCCGTCCCCGTCTCCGCCTCCGCCTCCGCCTCCACCGTGTCGTGCCGACCCCGCACGGCGGAGCGGAAGCCGAGGGGCGTGTGCCCGGTGCGGTGCTGGAAGAACTTGCCGAAGTTGGTGGGGCTGGAGAAGCCGAGCTGGGCGGCGATCCGGGCGACGGAGGCATCGCTGTGGGCGAGGACCCGTTTGGCCTCCAGCACCACCCGCCGGTCGACGAACTCCTTCGCGCCGAGCCCGGTTGCGGCGTACGCGGCCCGGGTGAGGGTCCGCGGCGAGTAGCCCAGCGCCCGGGCGTACTCCTCCACCCGCCGGCTGCGCGCGAAGTCCCGCTCGACCGCGTCCCGGAACCGCAGGAACGTCTCGTCGTGCTCCACGGCCGGCCCCGCTGCGGGCCGCGCGAGGTGGGACAGACGCAGGACGAGGACGGCGAGGAGGTGGCGCAGCGCGGCGGTGTGCGGTTCCAGCGGCATCCGTCCCAGGGCGTCGAACTCGTGCCGCAGGTGTTCGGCGGCCAGCCGCAGCGCCTCCGCGTCGCGGGGCGCCGGGGTGTGGACCGCCGCGCCGTACGGGTCGTCCAGGTGCGCGGCGGCGGCCGTGGCCGCGTCGAGGAAGTCCGTCTCGAAGAACACCACGGCGCCGTCGGTCCCCGTCATGTCGTGCCACTGCTGTACCTGACCGGGCCGCACCCACAGCCACGAGCCCGGTGGGACGGCGTGGTCCACGAAGTCCACCGCGTGGCGCAGGACGCCGACGGACGGTGCCAGCAGGTGGTGGAAGGCGGGGCGCTGCGGCGTCTCCAGGCTCCGCCGTGGCAGCCGGGCGGCCAACGCGGCGAGCGATCCCACCTCCACGCCGGACGGCACGCCGGCCGGAGCGACGAAGGGCACCTCCCTGATCCGCTCGGCGCCCCTGCCACCGCCCCTGTCCCCGCTCCGCGTCTGTCCCTTTTTTACCGTCATCAGTCCACAACCTACCCGGAGACCCCAGCAATGACCTCGTACGTTGAAGAAGGGCCGGAGAGCGCGCCATCGGGTGGAGTCCGATAAGGGCGACGCCGTGGCGCGGTCGTACCCCCCCCACGGACGTACCGGTGGGGCGATCCTGCCACGTGTTCGACGGAGCTCCCGTCACTCCCAGGAAGGAACAGTCGATGAAGATCGCGCTTTTCGGTGCCACCGGCATGGTCGGGAGCCGCATAGCGGCCGAGGCGGTGCGGCGCGGCCACGACGTCGTGGCGGTGTCACGCTCGGGCGCGTCGCCCGTGGCGGGCCCGGGCGTGACGGCCGTCGCCGCGGACGCGGGCTCCGTCGAGGCCGTCGCGACCGCCGTCGCGGGGGCGGACGTGGTGGCGTCGGCGCTCGCCCCGGTACGCGACGGCAGCGATCCTCGGGCCTCGTTCGCCGCACTGTACGACGCCTTCCTCGACGGCGTCCGGCAGGGCGGTGTACGCCGGGTGGTGATCGTCGGCGGCGCCGGCTCGCTGCTCGTCGAGCCGGGCACGGCCCTGGTGGACACGCCGGGCTTCCCGGTGGCGTACAAGGCCGAGGCGCAGGCCCACGCCGACCGGCTGGCCGCGCTGCGCGGGGTCACCGACCTGGACTGGACGTACGTGTCGCCGGCCGCGCAGATCGCCCCCGGGGAGCGGACAGGGGTGTTCCGTGTCGGCGGTGACGCGTTGCTGACCGACGCCGAGGGCAACAGCGCCATCAGCGCCGAGGACTACGCCGTCGCCTTCGTCGACGAGATCGAGCGGGGCGCACACCCGGGCACCCGGATCTCCGTCGCGTACTGAGCCGGCGGACGGCAGGGCCGCGCACGGACCGACCGCGCCCGGCCCTGCCCCCCGGACTCCCCGCAGGACGGGGGCGGATTCCGTCGACCGCTTCCTCCGGTCAGCACTCCGCAAGGGACGCCGTGCGCAAGGTCGTGTACTTCGTCGCCACCACCCTGGACGGCTTCCTCGCCTCCCCGGACGCGGACCACTCGATGTTCGTCGAGGGCGAGGACCACGGGGCCTGGGTCCTGGGTCCCGGGCCCTGGACCGGATGCCGGAGACGGTACCCACGGCGTACCGGCACCTGGTACCGGGCCCGGCGGAGACGGCGAACCGCCGGTTCGACACCGTCCTGATGGGCCGCGGCACCTACGAGCGGGGGCTGCGCGACGGAGCCACCAGCCCCTACCCGCACCTGCGCCAGTGCGTCACGTCCAGCAGCCCCGACAGCGTGTCCTCCTCTACGACTCGGCGTACGCACCGCAGCGATACGGCGTCGCCGAAGGCAGGATCCACGACAGCGGCGGCCCGGTCATGACGTACGCGAGACGCGACTGAGCCGGCCACCGCCCCGGGCGACGCAGGGCGACCCGTGTGGTCACGGCCCGGGAGGGCGCGGAGCCTGTCCGGTCCGGAACGGCAACCGGACCACTCCCGGCCCACGGCGGACCCGTTCAGGCTGTCGGCCTTCTGCCATCGTGGCCCCCTGTCACACCACGGGAGGTGCCACCGCGTCCCCCTTCAGGGCAGGAACGCGTAGAACGGGCCGTCAGGAGCGAGGTTGCTGGAGCACAACGTCACGTCCCGGCCCTTGAGATAGGCCAGCAACCATTCACTGAACGTCATCTCGTAGAGA
The DNA here is from genome assembly GCF_024600715.1 of Streptomyces changanensis. Taxonomy (NCBI): domain Bacteria; kingdom Bacillati; phylum Actinomycetota; class Actinomycetes; order Kitasatosporales; family Streptomycetaceae; genus Streptomyces; species Streptomyces changanensis. The sequence goes on along the minus strand of NZ_CP102332.1, from coordinate 6,570,329 downwards.
GTCCAGGCCGGACTGTCGAACTCCTGAACCACGACGCGCCAGGGCGAAGAGGGGTCGTCGGGGACGCGAAGGAAGACCGCCTCACCCGTCGTGGCCGACGCCACCGGTATCAGCTCCCCGGGGTTCGGCCCCACCGGGCCCGGCAGGAACTCCGCCATGTCCTCCTCGCGCCACAGCTCGAGGTCCCCCCTGATGCTGTCGCCCAGGCTGTGCAGGAGGTGGCCGGCGGGGTGCGTCAGGTACAGCTGCCCGTTGATCTCGATCGAACCGTAGGCGTCCACGACGTCACGGAAGTCGGTGGGGAAGGCGATACCGAGTTCCCGCTCCAGCTCGATCCAGGGAGCCGGATCCGACCAGCCGAACCGGGGTTCGCCCAACAGGGCCGTGATCTCCGCAAGCGTTGCCACTCCTGGGGTCCTTCCGGAACGTCGGGCCGATGCCGTCACGGAGCCGACCGCAGGACGGGAGTCCCACCCGCGTGGTGGTGGTCCGGCGGTGAGGGAGGGTCACCCTATACGAGGACGACCTCACCGGCGCCGCCGCGCGTCACCGACCGGTCGGGGCGACGGGCTCCCGTGCCACGGGCCGTCCGGTGCGAGGGCGTCGAGCAGCGCGGGCAGCTGCGGTGGTTCCACCGGGTCGGCCAGCGTGGCCAGGTCCGGCCACGCGACCCAGGCGTGCGTGTCCAGGGCGGCCTGCTCGTCGGGGAGCAGACCGGTCCGCGTCAGGCGCGGGCGTTCGCCGGCGAACCGGGCGAGGAAGAAGTGCTCCGTCCCGACGTACCGCCTGCCGTTCCACCAGAGGTCCCTGTCGACGGGCACGGACCGGTCGAGGACGGCGGCCGGGTCGAGTCCGGTCTCCTCCGCCAGTTCGCGCCGTGCCGCCGTCAGCGGCGTCTCGCCGGGCTCGACGCCGCCGCCGGGCGGCTCCCACAGGTGCGCGCCGCCGAGGGGGTCGCGCCAGCGCAGCAGGAGGAGGCGCTGGGCGGCGTCCAGGCAGATGACCCGTGCGGCGGGCCGGTGCGTCGAGTCCATCCGGCCGACGGTAGGCGCCACCCAGGTCCTGATCAAGGCCGGGGCCCGTCGGCCCGGGCCTGGCCGGCGGCGGGACGATGGGCGGCGGGGACGGTGGGCGGCGGTGCCGTCAGACGCCGACCGCCTCCTCCATCTCCTCCTCGGCCTCCTCGGCCACCCCGGTCCGGTCGGCCCGGTTCACCGCCCCGGGCGTCTCGGGCGTCCCGGGCGCCCCGGCCGTCCCCGTCGGCCCAGTCGACTCCGCCTCCTCCGCGCGTCCCGGTGCGGCGCGGTCGACGGCCTCGTGGACGGGCCGGGCGGCGTGACGGGGCGTGGCGGCGTGGGCGCGGCGGGTCTCGGTGACGCCCGCGGCGACCGTCAGGGCGACGCCGGCGAGGAACCACAGCAGCAGGACGAGGACGTGCCCGCCGAGGTCGTGGCCGTCGAAGTACACGTGTGCGCGGGCGCCCTCGACGAAGCCGGCGCCGTTCCAGAAGGCGTGCAGCGAGGCGAAGAAGCCGGGCTGGAGTTCGGGCCGGTAGATGCCGCCGGAACTGGTGAAGTTGAGCATGACGAACAGCACCATGACGCCGAGGGTCGTCCACCGCTTGAGGTACGTGTGCAGGCCGACGCCGATGAGGAGGACGCCGGCGCCGTACAGCCACGCCATCGCCCACAGTCCGCCCAGCCCCCGGTCGACGAGGTGGAAGACGGGTCCGGCGAAGAGGGTGCCGACGAGGCTGACGACGAGCGACATGCCGGCGGCGAGGAGGGCGCGGACACGCATCGGCAGGACGGCTCCGGCGCCGCCGATGACGGCGACGGAGGCGTACGAGCCGATGCTGAGCGCGACGAGGAGGAAGAAGACGCCCTGGCCGGTGGGGTCGCCGTCGGAGACGGGCGCGACGTCCGTGACCTTGAGGGGGGCGTCCTGGGCGGCGGCCACCTTGGTGAAGACCTTCTCGACGGCCATGGCGGTCGTGTCGGACGAGGCACTGGCGACGAGCAGCTCGGGGTGGGCGCCGGGGACGTAGGCGCCGAAGCTGGACCGTTCGCGCAGGGCGGTCACGGCGTCGCCGCGGTCGGCCACGGTACGGACGTCGAGGGCGCCGGCGCCCTCGTCCTGGAGGGTCTGGGCGAGCACCTGGGCGGAGGGGCCGGAGCCGACGACGTCGACCCGCAGGTGGTCGGGGGCGGGGGCGTGGAAGGCGCCGAGGTAGGCGAGTCCCATGCCGACGCACATCAGCAGCGGGGTGAACAGGTGCCCGAGGACGTGGCGCAGCGCTCCCCGGGTGTTCGGTCCTGCGGACACTGGACCTCCATGGTTGGCTTTTACAACTAAAGGATCGTTGTACTATACAACTGAACCGATGCGCGTCGACCGACGGCGGGCCCGGCCGACGAGGGGTGCGGTGCACGATGGGCGACGACGCGCGTGAGACGTCCGTGGACGCCATCCAGCGGGAACTGACCGCCTTCGCCCGCCGCGCCCGGGCCGCGGCGGCCCGGCTCCACCCCGACCTGCCGCTCGTCTCGTACACGCTGCTCGCCCACATCCACGACCGGGCGGGGTGCAGCGCCACGGACCTGGCGGCCCACTACCTGCTGGACAAGTCGACGGTGAGCCGGCAGCTCGCCGGGCTGGAGCGGATCGGCCTGGTGGAACGCCGCACGGAGCCGGACGACCACCGCGTGCAGGTGCTGCACCCCACCGAGGAGGGGCGGCGCGTCCTGGCCGCCACGCAGGCCAGCCGGTTCGCCGCCTACGAGGAACGGCTCCGGGACTGGTCCGCCGAGGACCTCGCCCGGTTCGCCGCGTACCTCGTCCGGTACAACGCCGCCCTCACCTCCGACCCTCCGGACACCCCGCGCGGCTGACCGCCCGTGGGGTGACACGTCCCCCACCCGGGTCCCCTCGGCCGACCCGTACGGCAACCGCCGCGCGCAGGGGCCACGGTCACGCCCCTTCTCCTCGTATGCTGCGGCGGCACCTCCCGCCCGCGCCGCTCGCCGAGCGCCGGCGCGAGGCGGCACCCCCGGCCCCTCGTCGCGGCCGGTGACGCGGTGACAGGCGCGCCCGTGCGCGCCGGGACAGGTACGAGGTGAGGAGAAGGATGAGGCCGACGACATGGGGGGTGGCCGCCGTCACGGCGGCGCTGCTGACCGGCACCGTGCAGGCGGGCCCTGCCGGGGCGGCCTCGCTCCCCCTCTGCCCGACGGTGTTCGGGCACGGCGGTTACCCCACCGGCCCGAACTCCTGGGAGCGGGACCAGATCCGTCAGCCCAACCACCCGAGGGGCCTGGCGCAGCAGAAGGGCTGGGGCGCGAGCGGCGTCGAGGCCGACCTCCAGCTCACCAAGGACGGCGCCACGAGCGTGATGTGGCACAACACCACGACCAACGGGCTGACCGGCACGCGCAAGGCCATCACGGAACTGTCCTGGGAATCGGGGGCCGACCCGCTCAAGGGCCGTACGATCACGCGCGGGCCGTACACCGGGGAGACCGTCTACACCTTCCGCGAGTGGCTCGACAGCGCCGCGTCCCAGGGGATGATCCCGTTGGTGGAGCTGAAGGGCGAGGCGAGGCAGTCGCTGCTCCACACCGACCCGGCGATCCGCGAGGCCGGATGGGCGGAGGTCATCTCGCCCATGGTGGAGCGGGTCGGCTCGCAGCACATCATGATCTACACGCATGACGCGACGTTGAAGCCGGAGCTCGAACGGCGCGTCCTCGAGGCCGGTCTCGCCTCCTCGCTCACGGGCCACCCCTACTGGGTCGACGGGATCGGCTGGGAGGAGCCGCCCCCCGCGGCCTCCGGCAACCACGCCTCGTGGGAGCAGGAGTTGGCACTGCGCGGCTCGACGACCACGTCGGTGCGGATGGCCACGTCGTGGACGGCGGACTTCACCGCCTGGTTGAGCGAGAGATGTGTCTGACGTCCCGTCGACATCGGTCGCCCGGCCGGTAGGGCGGGGGCTCCGCGTCGGTGACGGCGTCGGCGAGGGCGGTCCGGCCGGGACGCGCCGCGGTCGCGGCCGTGGCACCGTGGTCCCATGACCATCGACGTGCGCCCGGCCACCGTGTTCGAGGACGTCCGGACCCTGGTCGGGCCCAAGTCACCGGACGCGAACGTCTGCTGGTGTCTGAGCTACCGCCTCCCGTCCAAGGCCAACAACGAGCTGCGCGGCCCGGCCCGCGGCGCGTACGTCGCCGAGCTCTGCCGCACCGCGCCCCCGCCGGGCGTGATCGCGTACGACGGTGACGAGCCGGTCGGCTGGGCCGCCGTGGCGCCGCGCTCCGCCACGTCCTTCGCCCGCAACCGCAAGATCCCGCACATCGACGACCTGCCGGTCTGGTCACTGTGGTGCGTCCGCGTCCGCCCGGGTCACCGGAAGCGCGGGATCTCGCACGCCCTCATCGCCGGTGCGGTCGACTTCGCCCGGGCCCAGGGCGCACCGGTCGTCGAGGCGTACCCGCTGGACAACGGCGGGGCCCGGGTCGACCTGACGATGGCGTACGCGGGGCTCCGCGCGAACTTCGAACGCGCCGGGTTCGTCCACGTCGCCGACACCACCTCGGTACTGGCCGGGCACCCGCGGGTCCTGATGCGCCGCGACCTGCGCTGAGGGATCGGCGGCAGGCCGGCGACTCCGGGCGACGCGGTACCGAGCCGGAGGGTCGCGGCCGGTCGGAGCCCTCCGGTCGGCGGGGTCCGTCCTGCCCCTCAGGCAGGACCGACCGGGAGCGAAGATCATCACTGAGGCCGATCATGCGGGTCCGCCGGAGCGTGATGCTGGGGACATGACACAAGATCCCGGCACGCTCGCCCAAGAGACCGCCGACCGACTCGCCGGGGACGGCGTCGGCGCGGTCGTGGCCGCGGTGGTGGGCGGCCACGCGGAGATCAGGGGCGCCGGACGCGTCGCGGTCGACCGGCCCGACACGCCCGGCGCGGACACCCTCTTCGAGATCGGCTCGGTGACGAAGGTGTTCACGGCGCTGTGCCTGGCGCGGCTCGCCGTGGCGGGCACCGTGGACCTGGACGAGCCGCTGGCCGCGCTCCTGCCCGAGGACGCGGTCGTGCCGTCACGCGGGGGCGCGGAAATCTCCCTGCGACACCTGGCGATGCACACCTCGGGGTTGCCGCGGCTGCCGAAGGGCATGTTCCTGCGGTCCCTGCTCCGCCCGGGTGCACCCGACCCGTACGCCGGCTGCACCGCCCGCGTCCTGCTGCGCGGTCTGGCGAGGACCCGGCTCGGCGCCCGGCCGGGAGAGCGCTTCCAGTACTCCAACCTCGGGGCCGGCCTGCTCGGGCTGGCCCTCGCCCGCCGGGCCGGCACCGACTACGCGTCGCTGGTGCGCCGGGAGATCTGCGCGCCCCTCGGCCTGGTGGACACCGTGGTGAACGTCGAGGGCGACCGGGCGGACCGCCTGGCCCAGGGGCACGACGGCGACCGGCGGCCCGCCCCGCCGTGGAACCTGGCCGACCTGGCCGGGGCGGGCGGACTGCGGTCGACGGCGACCGACCTGGTGGCCTTCGTCCGCGCGCAGTGGGACGGCCCGGCCGGGCCCCTCGCCGACGCCGTACGGCTCACCCGGGAGGTGGAGCACCCCACCGGCCCCTCCTCGTGGGCGCACCTCGGGTGGGTGGGCCACCGTCCGGACCCGGCCCGGGGCGGTCACGCGCAGATCTGGCACAACGGCGGCACCGGCGGCTTCTCCTCGTTCGTCGGCTTCGGCCCGGAGCAGCGGACGGCCGTCGTCGTCCTCGCCAACACCCGTACGTCGGTGGACGCCGCCGCCGCCCGCCTGCTCGCCACCCTCCAGAGGGAGCACGCCGCGCCGGCCCGGCCGTAGGGGCGGGCCGGCGCGGTTCCGGGGTGGCCGGTCGGTCGTGAGCTGGGCCCGTCGGTCGTGAGGTGACCGGCCGTGCGGCACCGGTCGGCCCGCGGCGACGGTGACACTCCGGCCTTGTGCCGGTACGGGACGTTCCGGCCATGCCGGGCCCGGTCCCCGGCCGGGGCGGCCCCCGACGCGGAACAGCGCCCCCGGGCCCGCGGAAACGGGGCAGCCCCCGGACCGAAAAGCCGGTCCGGGGGCTGCTGCCGCGCCCCTGGCGTCGTACGCCGCGCCCGCGTCACACCTCGCCGCGCCAGGCGCCCGTCGGGGTGCCCCGCCCCTCGATGAAGGACCGGAAGCGCTCCAGGTCACCGCTGACCTGCCGCTTGACGAAGCCCAGCTTGTCGCCGACCGTCTCCGCGACACCGCTGGGGTCGAAGTCCATCTGGAGCATCACCTTGGTGGTGGTGGCGTCGATGCGGTGGAAGGTGACGACTCCGGCCTGCCGCGCCTCGCCGTCCACCGTCGTCCAGGCCACCCGCTCGTCCGGAATCTGCTCGGTGATCTTGGCGTCGAAGGACCTCTCCACGCCGTTCACGTTGGTCGTCCAGTGGGTGAGGGTGTCGGAGAGCTGCTCGATCCGCTCCACGCCCTCCATGAACTGGGGGAACGTCTCGAACTGGGTCCACTGGTCATAGGCGGTGCGGACCGGGACCTTGACGGTGATGGATTCCTCGACCTGCGACATGGTGGCGTCTCGCCTTTCGCTCGTCGCCGCTCCCTGACGGGAGCCACGGGCTTGCCTCTTCCGGAGACGCCCGTATACCCCCGACCCGGACGGCCATGACGGGCGCCGGGGGAAACGGCCGCGCCGGCTCCGGGCGTCCGTGTGGCGCAGGGCCGCGCCACACGAACGGATGGACCCGCCCGCCCGGCCCGTACCCGCCTTCGGGCGGAGGAACGATGGCGGGGACCTGCCACCCAGGGGCGACGGGGCCGTGCCCGCCCCGCCACGACGAGGGGACACGCGGATGACCGACCGCGACGACCGCGACGACCGCGACGACCGCGACGACCGCGACGACCGCGACGACCGCGACGAGAGGATCGCCGAGTTCGGGAGGCTCGTCAACCTCTCCCCCCGGGAGTTGGAGGACTGGCTGGAACGGGACGAGTCCACGGCCGCGGGACAGCACCAGGACGGCGGCGAGAGCACCGGCCACGCCTCCGGCCGCCGCATCGTCGGGCTGCTGCGCACCTCCCCCTCCGAGCTGAGCGACGACGACGTCGCCCATATGCGCAAGGTCGTCGGCTACATCAAGCGGCACCTGGCCCAGCGCCCCTCGGGCGACGTCACGGACACCCGGTGGCGCCACTCCCTGATGAACTGGGGCCACGACCCGCTGAAGGACTCCTGACACCCGAGGGACCGGCGGCACCACGGGTGTGGCAGGGTCCGGGGTGACCGGCCCCGTCGCACGGACGGGCCGGCGCGTCGTCGTGGGCGAGGCCGTCGGAGGGGAATGTCGTGGCAGAGCCGTTTTCGGTGCCCGTCGTGGTGCGCGGCTACGAGACCGATACGCAGGGGCACCTGAACCAGTCCGTCTACCTGCAGTACGCGGAGCACGCCCGCTGGTCGCTGCTCCAGGAGGCGGGCATCCGGCAGGGCGACCTGCTGGGCAAGGGCCTCGGCCCGGTGGCCCTCGAAGTGACGGTGCGGTACCTGCGCGAACTGCGCGCGGGGGACGAGGTGCGGGTCTCGTGTGCCTTCCTGTGGGGCGCGGGCAAGACCTTCCGTATCGAGCAGACGATCCGGAAGGCCGACGGTACGGTCGCCGCCGAGGTGACCGGCGTCGGCGGGCTGATGGACCTGGACGCGCGCAGGCTGGTGGCGGACCCGCGCGAGCACTTCCGCGACCTCGCCGACCGCCCGCAGGTCATGGGCATCTGACCGGCCCGCAGGCGGGTCCGCGGAGCCGGGACGGGCGTGGAGCCGGGCCCGCGGTGGCGGGGCGGCGGTGGCGGGGCGGCGGCGGTGGACCACAGCGGAGATCCGGCTCCCCGCCCGTGAGCATGTCGGAGTCGATCCGACCGCCGGCCCGGCCCGCCCCGGAATCGGCCGCGCCCCCGGTCCGGGTCTCTCTCGCCGGCCCGTCGGGCGCTCCACACCGCGACGTTCGGGAGGCGGGGCGCCCTCGGTGCGCCGGCACGGCCGGTCGCCGACGTCGCCGGTGCCACCCCGGACCGACCCGCCCAAAGGCGGGCGAGGAGGGGCATCACCCCCGTTCTCCTTCCCGCGGGCGGTCCAGTCCGGACCGGTGCATTCGGGGCGGGCGGGTACACGCGTCGATGTGGGCGAATGACCGACGGTGAAGGAGAAGCGATGACCGACTCTTCGATGAAGGCTGTGGGCTGGGCCCGTTCCTTTCCCATCTCCGGTGGCGTGCGCGCCGGCAGGCAGTGGGCGCGCGAGCACCTCGAATCGCTGGGGTGGACGGAACAGGCGCCGGAGACGGTCGACGACGTGCTGCTCGCCGTCTCGGAACTCATCACCAACGCCCACGTCCACGCGCACAGCTCCGCGCAGGTGGTGCTGACGTGGGACAACCGGTGCCTGCACGTCAGCGTCCACGACGCGGCGGCCGAACTGCCCGCTCCGCGCGACCCCGACACCACCTCGCCGGGCGGTCGCGGACTCGCCCTCGTCGACGCCCTGTCCGACCACTGGCACACGCACCCCCAGAAGGACGGCAAGACCATCACGGCCTGCTTCACCCCGACCGGTTAGCGCTCCCCCGCCCTCCGGGACACCCGACCGGGTCACCCGGGAGGGTGGGCCGCCCCCGCCCGTCGCCATGGGGGACCCCCCTGCCGCCCACCAATGGTGATGCTGCCGGCGTGACCGACACACACATCCTCTCCCCGGACCCGGCAGGCCACCGCGCCCCGACAGGAGTCCCGGCACGGGCCCCGGCGCGCACCCGTGCCCGGGCCGGATCCGGGCCCGCGTCCCGCTCGCCGCCGCGCTCGGCGCCGTCGCCCTGCTGCCCCTGCTGCCGCCGGGCACCGCCACCGTCGGGGCCGCGCCCGCAGCCCACCGGGCGGCACCGCCGCGCACGCCGACGGCCGGGGAGGCGGGCATGGCCCGTCATCTGGACGCCATCCGCGACGACCCGCCGCGTCTGCGGGTCTTCTTCCGCCGCCTCCCCAAGGGCGCCGACCTGCACCACCACCTCGCCGGAGCGGTCCGCACCGAGCACCTGCTGCGCCTGGCCGCCGAGGACGGGCTGTGCGTCGACGCCACCATGACGGCCGTCCCCCCGCCCTGCGGCTCCGGCACCCGCCCCGCCTCCGACGCCCGCCGCGACCGCGCCTTCCACGACGCCGTCGTGCGGGCCTGGTCGATGCGGGACTTCCCGCCCGGAGGCGACGGCCACGACCACTTCTTCGCCACGTTCGGGAAGTTCGCCGAGGTCGCCCGGCGCCACCGCGGCAAGCAGCTCGCCCAGGTCGCGAACGAGGTCGTCGCGCAGAACCAGTTCGCGCTGGAGACGATGGTGGGCCCCGTGCCCGAGGGCGCGGAGGACCTCGCGGCCCGCACCGGCTGGGACGGTGACCCCGCCCGGACACACCGCCGGCTCCTCGCGGGCGGCGGACTGGACGCGCTGGTCACCGCGGCGTGCGCGGAGGCCGACGACGCCGACGCCGAGTTCCGCGCGGCGGCCCGCTGTACGACGGACCGGCCGGAACCGGGCTGCCGCCTGCCGGTCCGCTGTGTCTCCCACGTCCTGAGGGGCGGCCCGCCCGCGCTGGTGTTCACGCAGATGGCCCTGGGGATGCGCCTGGCCGAACGCGACCCGCGGTTCGTCGGGGTCAACCTCGTCCAGCCCGAGGACGGAGCCGTCGCCCTGCGCGACCACGACCTCCACATGAGGATGCTCGTCCACCTGCGCGCCGCCTACCCCGGGGCGCGCCTCCCCCTGCACGCCGGCGAACTGTGGCCGGGCCTGGTCCCGCCGCGCCACCTGCGGTCCCACATCCGGCAGGCCGTCACCGTCGCCCGCGCGGAACGGGTCGGCCACAGCGTCGGCCTCCGCCACGAGGACGACTGGCGGGACACCGCCCGTACCATGGCCGCGCGGGAGACCGCCGTGGAGGTCCCCTTCACCAGCAACGCCCAGATCCTCGGCGTACGCGGCGCGGACCACCCCTTCGAGACGTACCGCCGCTTCGGCGTGCCCGTCGTCCTCGCCACCGACGACCCGGGCGTCAGCCGTACCGACATCAGCGGCGAGTACCAGTACGCCGCCGAGGCGTACGACCTGTCCTACCCCGAACTGAAGGACCTGGCGCGCGCCTCCCTGGAGTACTCCTTCTTCTCCGGCGGGAGCCTCTGGTCGGGCAACCCCACCCGTCACGGCTACCACCGCGTCCGCGCCTGCCGTACCTCGTGGCCGGGCGCGGCACAGCCCGCGGTGGCATGCCGCGCCCTGCTCGCGGCGAGCCCCGAGGCGGCGATCCAGTGGCGCCAGGAGGCGGCCTTCCACCGCTTCGGGTCCCTCGTCGGCCACGGTGGGCCGGCCCCGGCCCTGTGAGGTGCGCCCGCCCCGTGCGGGGCCCGCACCTCCGCGGACGGCGCGGACTCGGCCCGGGTGCCGGCTCCCGTGAAGTTCCGGCGGGAGATTCGGCATGCTTGTTCGGAGTCGGGGTAGGCGCGCGACACTGGCCATCGATGAAGGGCTGCCCGTGCTCACACCTGCTCCCCAGTACCTGCGTACCCTGCTCGCCCGCTACGCGGACCTGCGCATCGCACAGAGCCGCGGCGAGAAGGGGCTCCAGCACCGCTTGGACGACGTCGTCTACACCCTGTGCGTCGCCACCGGCACCGCGTGCGTCGACGACGCCCTGGCGGCGGCGGACGCCATGCTGGCCTCGCGGGCGCTCGGGGTGGACCGCCCCGTCCTCGCGACGCAAGGCGCCGAGCTCGCGGCCTGATCCGGAGCTCGTCACGTCGCCCTCCACCCGCCCCCCGAACCGGCAGCGCCGGTATCGGCCGGGGCGGGTCGGCATGTACGGGGCCGGGGGTCGACCGGATCAGGTGCGGGGCCGGAGGGGGTCACGGCCCGGCCAGGCGGGTGACGGCCTGGGGGACGGGGTGGGGGCGGCGCCGGGGGCGGGCGGCAGGCCAGGCGGCCGGGGGCGGGCGTCAGGGCAGCGGGGCTGTGGGCCAAGCGGACCAGGCGGCCGGGCGGTCAGCCGAAGAGGCCGTCCGCGCCCGTCAGTTCCAGCAGGCGGTCGACGACCGGGCTGCTGGATCGGATGACGACGGTCTTGCCCTCTTCGAGGGCCTGGCACCGCAGGCCCAACAGGGCGTTGAGGCCCGAGCAGTCGACGAACCGCACGCCGTGCAGGTCGAGGTCGATGCCCTGGGCGGAGTTCCGCAGCGTCGCGCGCAGGTCGTCGCCGAGCCGCCGATCGGTGCTCAGGTCGAGCTCCCCGGCGACGGTGACCCGGACGCGCCGGCCCTCCGGCCGCACGTCGGCCGTCGCCAGTCGCGGTCCGGCACCCGCCGGCGGATCGGCGTTCACCGCCGGTCTGACCTTTTCCGCGGGCGCACGGTACGCATCCTCGGGCATGCCACGCCTCTCCCTCGCGTCCGTCTCCAGGCTTTCCCTCTTGCCCACAGACGTCAACAGATACACGAAATCCTATACGTGCTTTTGAATGCGTGAAGGCCACCTCGTTAAGGTAGGGGCATGGACGGAGTACCAGAGCCGCACACTGGATGGACTTTCCTGACCAACCACGCCCGGGTCCTTGCAGCCATCGCCGACGACCACACGAGCCGCATCCGTGACATCGCCGCGCACTGCCGCCTCACCGAGCGCGCGGTCCAGAAGATCATCGCGGACCTCGAACGGGACGGTTACCTCTCCCACACGCGTGAGGGGCGCAGCAACACCTACCGGATCGACCCGAACAGGGTCCTGCGCCACCCGGCCGAGGCCGGGCTCACCGTGGCCTCGCTCCTCTCCCTCCTCGTCCAGGACGAGAGCGACCGCGCCACCCCCGGCGCTCCGCGCCAACCGGCGACCCGCTGAGGCCGGGTACCGCCCGCGTCACACGGGGCGCCGTCGCGGGCGCCCGCCGTACGACGTGCTCCTCCCGTAGCCGGGGGCCTCACGGTCCGGGACATGAAGGCCGTGGCGTGACACGGCGTCCGCCATGCGGACGCCCACCTCGCGGCCTCCGGCCTGACCCCCGCTCACAGCACCGTCCTGCCGGGGCGCGAGGTCCTCGCCGACGCGGACGTACCGACCGGCGCGTGACCGGCACCGGTCGGTTGCCGCCGGCGGGTGGGAACCGGCGGACGGCCGGCGGCGTTCTCGTCCGTGAGCGGGTCGACCCCCCGCTCACGACGCGATGGACGGGGACGACGTGATCAGTGACAAGGCCAGGACGCTGTTCGAGGCACTGGACCTCGACCAGGACGGGATCCTGACCCGCGAAGAGGTGATCACCGCCCTGCGTGTGAGGGGGCCGTCCCTCGCCGCCTCCGGGGACCTGCCGTTCTGGGGGCTGGGAGACGCCGACGCTTCCTCCGCGCTCTTCGACACCGCCGACCAGAACGGCGACGCGGTACTGACCCTGGAGGAGTTCGCCGCGGTGGTCGACCGGCGTTTCGGCTGGCGCTGACGCCCGCTTGGACGGATCGGGACGTCTGAGGACGTCTCGGGCGGGGTGGGGCCCGGGGCGGCGCCGACGCCGCCGTACCGTGCGGGCGCGGCCCGCCGGTACACGGACGGCTCACCTGCCGAGGCACAGGGCGCGGTCGACGAGGTCGCGCCGCGCCTCCTCCTGGCGGGCCGCCGCGGCCGGGTCCGCCGGGCGGCTGTGGGCCGAGACGGTGACGGTGCGGCGGCCGTCCGCCGTGGTCGCGGCCAGGACGACGTAGCCGAAGCCGCTCCCCCCGTGCCCGAGGTGACTGCCGCCGCAGGACAGGGGGGTGGAGAAGACGCCCAGGCCGTCCCGCGTCCCGGCGGGGTGTCCGCTCCCCTCCGGCACGGGCACGGTGGTCCGCATCGCGGCGAGCGCGGCCGGCGTCAGCAACCGCCCGCCGGCGAGCGCGGCGAAGAAGCGGTTGAGCTCGTGCGCGGTGCCGGTCATGGAACCGTCCGCCCCGGTGTCGAAGGGACGGTAGGGGATCGTGGTGTCGACCAGGGGGCCGTCCTCGGCGAACTGCTGGTAGTCGGCCGCGTGCGGCTCCGGGAGGAAGGGCCAGACACCCGGGGTGTCCGTGCGGCGCAGGCCGAGCGGACGCAGGACGCGCTCGTGGACCTGCTGTTCCCAGGAACGGCCCGTGACCTTCCGGATGATCATTCCGGCGAGGACGTAGTTGGTGTTGGAGTACGCCCAGCCGGCGCCGGGCGCGAAGGCGGGCTCGTGGCGGACGGCCAGGGCGACGAGTTGCTCCGGTCGGTAGGAGCGCCACCGGTTGGCGTGGTACGTCCGGGCGCTCGGCTCGGGGAACACGTCGGCCGTGTAGTCGGGCAGGCCGCTGGTGTGCTGGAGCAGGTCACGGACGGTGATCTTCCGGCCGTCGTTGCCGGCCCCGGACACGACCCCCGGCAGCAGCTCCTCCACGGTCCGGTCGAGGGTGAGCCGCCCCTCGTCGACGAGTTGGAGCACGACGGTGGCGACGAAGGTCTTGGTGACGCTGCCGAGGCGCAGGTAGCCGTCCCGGGGGACGGGGCGGCGGCTGTGGAGGTCACCGACGCCGGAGCGGGCGGTGACCGCCCCCTCGGGGGTGTCGAGCCGGACGGACACGCCCGTGACCCCGGCGTCGCGCAGGGCGTCGGCGCCCTGCTGGACGGACCAGGCGGCGGGGGCGGGAGGCGAGGCGGCGGCCCTGGCGGCCGCGCCGGACGGCGGAACGGACAGGACGAGGGTCAGGACGGCGGCCGGGACGTGTGGACGGCGGAAGATCATGATCCGAGACTAGGAACGGCCCCTGTCGCCGGCCATCCGGACCACCCGCCGGAGGAGCGGGGGTTGCCCGGATGGACAGGGCGGTGGGCCGCGCCGGGCGCCGGTCGACCGGCAGGCGTCAGGCGACCGGCGACCGGCGGGCGTCAGAGCGTCGGGACGTCGGGGCGTCAGGCGACCGACGGCTGGAAGAAGCGTTCCGCCGAGGGTGACCGCGTGGCGGTCGGGGACGGGGGCCCGCCGCAGAACTCCGCCTCGATCACGTCGACGTAGAGCTTCCCGTCCGGCAGCCAGTCGCCGTTGACGTTGAACGTCAGCTGGTGCTCGCCGTCGACCGTGCCGACCATCGCGGACAGGGAGCCGTTGGTGCGGCCGCTCTTGCCCACCACCTCCACGCCGCAGGACAGCCGGGCGAACTCGACCCCCAGTCCGAAGCCCGTGCCGTCGTCCGTCGGGACCTCGTCGAGCATCCGCTCCAGCTGCGCCGGGGGCAGCAGCTCGCCGCGGAGCAGGGCGCGGTGGAAGCGGTTGAGGTCGCCGGTGGTGGAGATGACGTCCCCGGCGGCGCCCAGCCAGGTCATGTTCTGCTCGGTGGCGTCGTGGACCGGCGCGTCGGGGGCGCCCTGGTGCAAGCGGGAGTAGCCGACCGGGTGCGGCTTCGGCATCCTCGGCGACGTGCCGGGGAACGACGTGCCGCGCAGCTTCAGCGGCTTGATGATGCGGCGGGTGACCTCCTCGGCGTACGAGCGGCCCGTCGCCTTCTCGATGACCATCCCGGCGATCACGAAATTGGTGTTGGAGTAGACGGGCGCCCTGCGCGGGTCGGGATGCGGCGGGTACCGCAGGGCGATCGCCACCAGCTCCTGGGGCGTGTGGGTGTCGTACCGGTGCTCCGGGAAGCCGGGGCCGGCGGCGTCGTGGAGGAAGGCCTCGTCCCGCGTGTGGTTGGCGATGCCGCTGGTGTGGTCCAGGAGTTGGCGTAACGTCACCTCCGACCCGTCGTAGCCGTTGCCGTGCAGCAGGCCGGGCAGCCACTCCTCGACGGTGTCGTCCAGGCTCAGCCTGCCCTCCGCCTCCAGTCGGAGCAGGACGGTCGCGATGAACGTCTTGGTGATGCTGGCCCCGCGGAAGTGGTCGCGGGTCGTGCGCGGGCGGCCCGTGGCCGTGTCGGCGTGACCGGCCGTGGCGGACCACCGCCGGCCGCCGTCCCGTACCTCGGCTGCCGCCCCGGGCAGTCCGCCCTCCTCGACCAGCGCCTCCAGCGCCCGCCGGGTCGCTTCGTGACCGTGGCCCGAGGGCGCGGCGTGCGCGGTCGGCGCGAGCGTGGCGCACCCCACGACCACCGAAAGGGCCAGGGCTGACGAGGCGGTACGTACGGACCACTGCTTCATTGGGGCCTCCCCGGTCGCCGGGGGCAGGTCCTGCCCCCTGTGGGAGGAGGGACGCCGGGCGGGGACGACGTGGTTGATCCACCGGCGCGCGGAGCCCGGCACCGGCCACAGCCACGGCCGGCCCCGGTGGAGGGGAGCGGGGGCGATTCGTTCCGCCCTGCGGGTGGCTCCCGCCCCTCGGGCCCCGTGCGCGGCGGCCGGCTGCCCGGACCGGGCCGCGGCGGTACGGGCCGCCCGGGAGCGGCACGCACCGGGTGCGCCTGGCCGACGCGGCGGGGCAGGTGGCCGCCGCCATGGCCGCCGTCACCCCGCCCGGCATCCCCGTGCTCATGCCCGGTGAGGGCGCCGGCGCGCCCGACGGGCCGCTGCTGCGGTACCTCACCGCGCTGGAGGCGTTCGACCGCCGCTTCCCCGGTTTCCGCAGCGAGACGCACGGGGTGACCCTCGCCCCGGAGACCGGCGACTACCTCATCGAGTGCGTGCCTGCGGCCGACGGACCGGCAGGAGACGGACCCGGAGGCGCTGCTGCAGCAGACGCCGTGAGCCGACCGCCCGCCGGCAGGGCCGCCGCCGTCCCGGTCAGGGTGCGGCGGCGGCCGGCGACGCGGTGACGGCGTGCGCGAGTGACGGCTCGCGGCGGGTCCGCGACGCCCACCGGGCGGCGGGCCCGAGGGCGTACGACGCGGCCAGGAACAGGCCGCCGAGCAGCAGCCAGCCCGCCACGCCCCCTCCGATCAGCAGGGACGTCAGCACCAGCGGCCCGAGCGTGCGCGCGACGGTGACGCCCGTACCGAAGAAGCCCTGGTACTCACCGACACGTCCCGACGGTGCGAGGTCGAAGCCCAACTGCCAGGAGCCGGCCGACTGGAGCATCTCCGCGGCGACCAGCAGCACGGACCCGCCGACCAGGGCGGTCGTCGCGACCCAGGTCGGGCCGGCCGCCGAGACGGCGAAGACGGCGCACGTCAGGAGCGCGAGCACACCCGAGCGGCGCAGGGCGCGGGTGGCCGTGGCGAGGCCGGTGACCGAACGCGCGGCCCGGACCTGGAAGAGCACCACGGCACCGGTGTTGAGGACGAACAGCGCGGACACCAGCCACTCCGGGGCGTCGGTGCGCTCGGTGATCCACAAGGGTAGGCCGAGGCTGAGCAGCGGCATCCGCAGGAGCAGCACGGTGTTGAGGAGCGTGACGACGGCGTACGGCCGGTCGCGCAGCACGTCGAACCCCGCGCCCCCGGCGGAGGGGGCGGGCGCGACGGCCGGCAGCCGCAGCAGGAGGAGCGCGCAGAGCAGGAAGCCGAGGGCGTCGACGGCGAACACGCCGAGGTACGCCTCCCTGGTCCCGACGGCGAGCGCCGCCCCGCCGAGTCCGGCGCCGAGGGCGAGCCCGGCGTTGAGCGTCGCCTGCAGACGGGCGAGGGCGCCGGTGCGTTCGCCCGCCGGGACCAGTCCGGCGAGCAGCGCCTGCCGGGCGGCGGCGAGGCCGGACTGCGCGGTGGCGTAGAGGCAGGCGGCCGCGAGGAACGCCGGGAACCCCCGGACGAACAGGAACGACGCCACGGCGGCCCCGGTCGCCAGGGCGAGGAGGGCGGCCGTCCCGCGCGGGCCGCGGCGGTCGGCGACCCGGCCGAGCGGCACGCCGACGACCGAGCCGACCGCCCAGGCGAGGGTGAGGCCGAGACCGATGCGGGCGGGCGCGAGCCCGACGATGTGGGTGAAGTAGAGGGCGGAGGTGACGTAGTAGGCGCCGTCGCCCAGGGAGTTGGCCAACTGGGCGGCGGTGAGGGTCCGCTGGGGCCCCCGGGGCGGCAGGACGTTCGGCATGGCACGGACGGTACGCGGACGGTGGACCGCCTCCGTGGGACAAGGAGGCGCCGTCTTCCTGGGCCACTCGGGGCCGGCGGGGGCCACGTGGGGGCGAACCCCGACCCGACCGGCGAGGCACGCCCTAGGCTGGCCGTCATGGGGACGACGGGTGCGGAGGACGTCGACGCGGCGATCGGTCTCGCCACCGCCGCGCTGCGTGCGGTGGCGGACCGGGACTGGTCCGTCCCGGCCGCGCGGTCGGAGTGGAGCTGCCGCGACGTGGTGGTGCACCTCGCGCAGGACTTCGCGGGGTACGCCGCCCAGCTGGCGGGCCGTGTGGCGGAGGGGTACGTGCCGTTCGAGGTCGTGCCCGAGCCGGGTACCGCCCCGGACGGGCTGGTGCGCCTGGTGGAGGCGACGGGCGGGCTGCTGGCCGCGGCGGTGTTCCGGGCGCCACGGGACCTGCGCGCCTGGCACCCGTACGGCCACGCGGACGGTGACGGCTTCGCGGCGATGGGCGTCGTGGAGGCACTGGTGCACACCCGGGACGTCGTCGCGGCCCTGGGCGCCCCGGACTGGCGACCGCCTGGACCGTTGTGCGCCCGCGCGGTGGAGCGCCTCTTCCCGCAGGCGCCGCGCGACCGCGACCCGTGGCGGACGCTGCTGTGGGCCACCGGCCGCAGCGGGCTCGGCGATCTGCCGAGGCTGCGGGCCTGGCGCTGGTACGCCGACCCGATCCGCTCGGGTCGGCTCGTCCTGTGCGAGCTGTCACCGGACCTCGCCGCGGACCTGCACGGCGGCGGTGAGGGCGGTTTCGCCTGGGCGGCGGGAGGGCCCGCTGAGGGCACCCGGTTCGCCGGGGGCCTGGTCGAGCAGGCGCACGAGGCGGGCGCGTACCAGCCGGGCTGGGGCGTGTACGTCATCGTCCGCGCCTCCGACCGGCGCGCGGTGGGCGGCATCGGCTTCCACGCCGCGCCGGACGCGGACGGCGCGGTGGAGATCGGGTACGACGTCGTGGAGTCGGCGCGCGGCCGCGGCCACGCCACGGAGGCGCTGCGCGCGCTCGCCGCGTGGGCGTTCTCCCGACCGGAGGCGAGGGTGCTGCGCGCCACCGTGGAGCACGGCAACGTCGCCTCGCACACGGTCGTCGGGCGGGCCGGTTTCCGTCCGGTCGGCTCCGGCGACGGGAATGTCCGCTACGAACTGCGGCGCGGGGAGCTCCGACCGGGCTGACCAGGGCACCGGGGCGGCGGGGCGGCCGGGGCCCGCCCCGGCACCGGCCGCCCCGGCCCGGGACGCGTGCCGTACGGGCGCGGGGTTCCCGGGTGCCGGGCCTGATGCCGTCCGGGTGCCGCTCGGGTGCCGGGTGCCGGGTGCCGGGTGCCGGGTCCCGAGCGCCGGGTCCCGGGTGCCGGGTGCCGAGCGCCGGGTCCCGGGTGCCGGGTGCCGGGCCGGGCCGGGCGGCGCTGCGGGGCCGGGGCCGCTCGAGTGCCGCGCCGGGTGACCGGGCCGCGTGCGTCCGGGGGCCGGGGTCGGGCCGGGCGCCGGCCCCGGACGCACCGTTCCGCAGGGCCGGGACGTCTCTGCCCGTGCGTTCGCGACGCGTCTCGAACGCACCGGAACGGCCCGGCATGGCCCAGGAGGGGTGGGGTATCCGGTCGGGGACCCGAGCCGGCGCGGCCCCCCCCGGCCGTTCCGGGCACCTGGCCCCGCCACCCCTTCCTGTCCCGGTGGCGGGGCCACCTTCCGTCCCGTGCCCGCCGCCGGCTTCCCGCCGGGCACGGTCCGCCCGGTCCGCCGGGGCTCGCCGCTTTCCCCGGGAGCGGTCAGGACGTCTGCGGTTCCGCCCGGAGCAGGAGCATGGCGATGTCGTCGGTGTACCGGCCCGACCTCCAGGCGTGGCGGATCAGGCCGTCCACGACGAGGCCGGGGTCCTGGGAGGCGTGCGCGGCCAGGTACCGGGCGAGGTCGGCGGTGATGCGGTCGGGATCGGCGCCGGGGACCTCGATCAGCCCGTCGGTGTAGAGGGCGAGCGTCGTGCCGGGCGTGAGCAGCAGGTCGGTGACGGCGAAGGAGAGGTCGACGTCGACGCCGAGCAGCGGGGCCGGGTCGAGGGGCAGCGGTCCCGGCGGCCGGCCCGGCTGGTGCAGCAGCGGCGGTGGATGGCCCGCGCCCGCCAGGACGGCCCGTCCCCGGGCGAGGTCGATGTGCATGTAGAGGCAGGACACCAGCAGGTCGGTCTCCAGGTCGGCGAGGACGCGGTTCGTACGCGCGAGGACCTGGTCAGGCGCGGCGCCGGCGGTGGCGTGGATGGCCGTGCGTACCTGCCCCATGAGCGCCGCCGCGGCGACGTTGTGGCCCTGGACGTCGCCGATGACGGCCGCGACCGTGGTGGGGTCGATGCGGATGACGTCGTAGAAGTCGCCGCCGACGTTCATGCCGTGGCTCGCCGGGAGGTAGCGGGCGGCGATCCGCAGGCCCGCCACCGTGGGCAGGCTCCGCGGGAGCAGCGCCTGCTGGAGGCCGTGCGCGAGGTCGTGCACGGCGTCGTACAGGCGGGCGCGGTCCAGGGCTTGGGCGATCAGGCCGGCCAGCGAGGTGAGCACCGCCCGCTCGTCGGCGGTGAAGGGGCGCGGGTGGTCGTAGGAGAGGATGCAGCAGCCCACGGGGCGACCCGAGATGACGAGCGGGAGGAAGGCCCACGCCTGCTTGCCGCTGATCTTCGGGGCCCTCGGGTAGCCGCGCGCCATCTCCGCGGGGTCGGCGAAGAAGGAGGGGACGCCGGTGGCGAGGACGTCCCCGGCCGGGGTGAGGTCGGTGTCGAGCGGCAGCCCGTCGAGGCGGTCGATCACCTGGGGGTCGTAGCCGTGGTGGCCGGTGATCCGCAGCCGGCCGGCGTCGGCGGCGGACAGCACCAGACCGTCGGCGTCGAAGGCGGGCAGGATCTGCTGGGCGACGAGGTCGACGACGTCGCGGACGGCGACGGTCTCGGTCAGGGCGGCCGCCAGGTGCAGCAGCTGGTACAGCCGCCCGACCTGGGCGGCGCCCGGCGCCCCGGCACCGGCGGGGACGGCGCCGGGGGGCGCGGGGGTGGCGGTGCCGGCGGGCGCGGGAGTGGACGGTGCGGGCGGAGTCGTCCCGGGCGCGGTCGGCGCCGGCGCGTAACCGCCGGCGGGGGCCGGGCCAGGGGGCGCGGGCCCGGGGCCGTCGGGCGGGGTGGCGCGGGTGATGCGGACGCTGATGCCGCTCGCGTCCGGGTGGAGCTCGAAGCGCAGGTACGTGTCCGGAGGGCGCAGGGTGGTGAAGGCCACGGGGTCGCGGCTGATCACGGCGGTGCGGTAGTGGTCCTCGGCGAGGGGGGCGTCGAGCCAGGGCAGCGACTGCCAGGGGCGGGTGCCCCGCAGGCGGTCGGCCTCGCGGCCGAGGAGCGCCGCGGCGGTCGAGTCGAGGAAGGTGATCCTCCCCTCCAGGTCGAGCGCCACGGCCCCTTCCGGTAGGCGTTCGACGTAGTCGGCGGCGGCGTGGTGCGACGGGTCGGCCGCGCGGTCGGCGGTGACCGGGATGAGGCGGGGGCGGGTGGGCGCGGCGGCCGGGACGGGTGCCTGGTCGAGGGTGTGGGCGATGCGCCGGGCGGCGGCGGTGATGTGCCCCTGCTCGCGGCGCGTGGCGGCCTCCGGGTGGCTCGCCGGCCACAGCAGGAGCAGGGCGCCCCAGCAGCGGGCCCGGCCGGGCAGCGGGGCCGCCGCCAGCGCGAACCGGTACGGCAGGCCCGCGGCAGCGCGGGGGTAGGCGCGGGCCATGTCGTCCTGGGAGGCCACCCAGACCAGGCGGTCCTCCCGAACGGCGTCGGTGACGGGGAACGGGGCGGCTACGGCCATCCGGCTCCACGGCAGCGCCACCTCCGCGGGTACGCCGCACATCACCGCCAGGTGCAGCGCCTGGGCCGGCTCGTCGAGGAGATAGACGCCCCCGGCGGAGGCGCCGGTGCGCCGTACGGTGTCGGCGAGCGCCGTGTCGAGCCGGCCGGTGCCGACGGACTCCTCACCGCGCGGGGTCACCACGGCCCCCTGCGGCTCGGGCGGGGGGCCGGCACGTGGTGGCGCCCGGCGGGCCTCGCGGCCGGCCGGGGCGCAGTGGCATCCCGGCGACCCGTGCCGAACCCGGCGGGGACGTTCCCGGACCGGGCGGCGCACCCGTCACCCATACCAGGACAATACGCTCATCGCACGGGCTCTGCGTAGCGTCGCCCACCCGTGGCCCCGCCCCAGCGCCCAGCCGGCGGTCGACGGTCGACGGCCGGGTGGTGACGGGCCGCGCCCCGGTCCTGTCACCGCCCGACCGTCGCCCCGCCGCGACGCCACCACTCCCCCACGGCGGCGCCCCCGTCCGCGCGGAGCGACGATCGGGTCGCGCCGGCCGGATCGGACCCTGTCGGTCAGGGGTCGGTCAGGCCGTACCCGTCGTATCGGTCCGGTCGTCCGGTGGTGACGTGACGGCGCGGAACTCGACGGCGACGTCGTACAGGCCCGCGCTCGACGTGATGGGGGTCGTCGCGTCGTCACGCGCGGCTTCGGTGCGCTCCCTGAAGAGCGTGTCGGCGGTGGCCGCCTCCCACGCCTCCTGACTCTCCCAGTGCGCCACGTTGACCAGTTGGAAGCGGTTCTCCGACGAACGCGCCCGGTGGAGGCGGGAGTCGAGGAACCCTGGCTTGGCACTCATGAGCGCCGCCCGTTCCTCCCAGCGGGCGACGAAGGCATCGAGGTGCTCGGCTGTTATCTCGAAGACGTTGATGAACGTGACGGAAGTTCCCGGCGCGGTCACCGACGGGTTGTCTAAGGCCATGGGTCGACTCTATAGCCGCCCCGTACCACCGTGTCCGAGACCCCGAACGGCCCGTCGCAGCCCGCCCGTTCCCCGCGTCGGCGTACGGGGGGGGCGACGGGGCGACGGGGGCTGGTCCCCAGCATGATCGCCACAATGGGGTGGGGGTGACGGTGTGGCAGCGCCACCGGCCCCGGGTCCGCGGCCGTACGTCCGCCCCCGGCGCCGGCGCCCCTCCCTGACGACTTCTCCTGGAGGACCTGTGAAACCTCGGAAACTCCGCTGGCTCGTGCCGTTCCTCGCGGCACTGCTCGCGGTCGTGTCGCCGATGGCGCCCGCGCACGCGGCAGCCGCCGCCGACTGCGCCGGAACGGGGGTGGAACGCTTCGGCGCGGCCTCGGTCTCCGGGGCGATAGTCGGCGCCGTCGTGCACGAGGGGCGCGGCTACGTGGTGACGCGCGGTCAGACCCCGCCCATTCTGGCCGAGTACGACCTCGCGACGAAGAAGGTCGTGCGCCAGGTGCCCCTCACCGACTGGCCGGGCACCGTCGCCCCCGAGGGCGCGTGGGCCACCGTCGTCTCCGGCGGCAAGATCTACATCGGCACCTACCCGGCGCCGCTCCTCTACCGCTTCGACCCGGCGACGGGCAAGGCGCAGTACCTGAAGACGCTCGGTGGGGCGAGGGGCACCATCTGGAGCCTCGCCGCGGCACCGGACGGAACGATCTACGCCGGCACCAACCCCGACGGACGGGTGTGGGAGTACGACCCCGCCGACGGGGCTGCCAAGAGCTGGTCGCTCGCGACCGGCGAGCACCACGTGCGCGCCGTGGCCGCCGACGCGACCAACGTCTACGCCGGGCTCCTCGACACGAAGCAGCTGCTCGCCGTCAACCGGTCCACCGGCGCGGTGCGCGTGCTGGCACAGGGCGACACCGGGTTCTCCACGGTCTCCGTCGGTCGTACCCGGCTGCGCGCCGGCAGCGGCTCCACCCTGTACGACATGAAGACCGACGGCAGCGACGTGCGCAAAGTGTCGCTCGGCAGCAACTCCGCGGACTCGATCGGGGTGGCGCCGGACTACACCGCGTACATCTCCACCCGTCCCGCCGGTCACGTCTTCTCCTACCGCACCGGGGACGCGGCGCCGACGCTCGTGGGCACCGGCAAGCCGCAGGACGAGACCCGGCACCTCGCCGTCGACGGCACCACCCTCACCGGCTTCGCCGGCAGCGGCGGGGTGTGGACGATGGACCTGACGACCGGCAGGTCGGCGCACACCGACCTGGTCGCGGCCGGCCTCGCCGTGGGCGCCGAGCGCCCCCACTCCATCCTGCTCCACACCGACGGCACCGTGTGGGTGGGCGGCCACTTCGGGATCACCGTCCACGACCCGGCCGCCCGCACGTCGCGCGGCATCTGGGTGCCGGGCGAGCCGAAGGCCATGGCCCGCGTCGGCGACCGGGTCTACGCGGCCCTGTACCCCAGCGGCGAGATCCTGGAGATCGACCCGCGCGACGGCGACCGGGTGCGGTCCCTCGGCGCACTGGGACACGGGCAGCAGCGCCCCTGGGACATGGAGTACGACCCCACCACCGGCAAGCTGCTGGTCGCGTCCGTGCCGCCCGGCCCGAACCTGAAGGGCGCGCTGACCGTCATCGACCCCGTGGCGCGCACGATGAAGGTGTTCGTCGACGTCATCCGCGACCAGGGGCTGACCACGCTGAGCGCGGGCCCGAACGGCGTCGTGTACGTCGGCGGTGACGTCCTCGGCGGCGGTACGGCCGTCTCCACCCGGAGCACGGCCGCCGTCGCCGCCTTCGACCTGGCCACCGAGAAGGTGCTCTGGGAGACCGAGCCGCTGCCGGACAACCGGACGCTGCAGGACGTCAAGGTCCACGACGGCCTGCTGTACGGGGTCCTCAAGCGCAACGCCGGCTGGTTCGTCCTGGATCTGAGGACTCGTCAGGTGCTGCGCCACGGCACGCTGTCCGGCTACGGCGAGATCGAGGTCCACCAGGGCCAGGTGGTCGCCTCGACGTACTTCGGCGGCGGGAACGTCTTCCTGCTGGGCCCCGGCCTCGCGGAGCCCCGGAAGCTCGCGACGGGGCTCGGCGACGAGTGGCACACCGACCCGCAGCTGGCCTTCGAACCGGCCGGCTGGCACGCCTGGACGCTCGTCGGCCGCCAGCTCGCGCGCCTTCGCCTCGACCCGGCGTGCGCGCCGCCCCTGCTCACCTCCTGAGCGTGCGGTGCGGGGCCGCGTCCGCGCGGCCCCGCGGTGGCCCTCCCGGCCCCCGCCTCACGCCGGACCGGGCGGACCGGGCGGGACGGGGATGCCGGGCGGGACGGGGATGCCGGACGGGAAGCGGACGGTCAGCAGCGCCCGGTCGTCGGGCATGTCCGAGTCGTGCTGCTGGTGGAGGAGGAGGTCGCAGGTGCCCCGGGCGTCGAGACCGGCGGTCGTGCGGGCGGCCCGGGCGAGGCGTTCGAGCCCCACGTCGAGGCTCTCGCCGCGCCGTTCGATGAGGCCGTCGGTATAGAAGAGCAGCGTGGCGTCGGCCGGAATGGTGATCTCGGCCTGCGGGTACTCCGTGTACGGCACGGGGCCGAGCGGCGGGGCCAGCGCCCCCTCCAGGTACCGCGTGGTGCCGTCCGCGCCGATCAGCAGGGGCGGCGGATGGCCCGCCTTGGTGTAGCGCAGGGTACGGGTGGGACGGTGGTAGGCGGCGTAGCAGGCGGTCGCCATGCGGCCCTCGTGGTAGGTGCCGAGGAAGTCGTTGAGCTCCGCCATGATCGTCGGCGGGTGTTCGCCGTGGCGGCGGGCGATGCTGCGCAGCACGGTGTTGATCTGCGCCATCGCGGTGGCTTCGGCGATGCCGTGGCCGGCGACGTCGCCGATGGTGAAGCCGACGGTGTCGTCGTCGAGGAGGTGGACGTCGTACCAGTCCCCGCCGACGTCGACCATGTGCGTGCCGGGGGCGTAGCCGCTGGCGATATCGAGGTCGGGAACGTGCGGCAGGCGGGGCAGGAGGCTGCGCTGGAGCCGCTCGGCGAGGCGGTGCTCGTGCTCGAAGAGGCCCGCGCGGCGGACGGCCTGGGCGACCTGCTGGGCGATCGCGACGCTGTGCTCGACGTCGGGTTCGGCGTCGGGCGCGTAGTGGACGGCGAGGCTCCCCAGGTGGATGCCCTCCGTCTCCAGGGGGACGCGCCGTGCCGTCGCGGGCAACGGTGCGCGCGGCGAAGCGCCGGACCGCTCGTCGAGGTCGATCCAGGGCGTCGCCGGGTTCGGGAGGGTATCGGTGGGCCCCAGGGACGGCACGACACGCCGCACGTGGAGCTCCAGGGTCACCTCCACCGCGTCGAGCGCGGCCGGTGCGCACCGGTGGACCGCGTCGCAGACGTCGGTGAGGTTCCCGCTGGCCGCGAGTGCGGCGGTGAGCCGGTACAGGCGCTGCATGCGGGCGCGCGCCGCGGTCTCGGTGCGCAGCAGCCGGTCCCGCTCCTCGGCGATCGCGTGCCGGTAGGCCAGTTGCCGGTCCATGAGGCTGACCCGTTGGCTGAGGGCCACGAACCGGTCGCTGACGTCGAGGCGCACCAGGTGGATCTGGACCGCTGGTTCCTCGCCGCGCCACCAGGCGGCGCGGGCGCCGTGGCACCGCAGGCGCACGGGCGGGCCCTTGCCGTCGCGCACCGTCATGACACCGGGCAGCGGGGAGCCGCTGCGCAGCCACTGCCGGAGCCGCCCGGCCACCTCGTCGGCGTCGGTCACCAGCTCCAGCAGCTGTGCTCCGGGGCGCATGCCGTCGACCGTGCGGTGGGTCGCGGCGTTGGCGGCGAGGATCCGTCCCGAGGCGGTGCACACCATGACGGCGTGGGGCAGGGGCCGGGCGACGGCGTGGAAGACCGACAGGTCCATCTCATCCGCCCGTCGTCGTGGGGGCGGCCCCGCCGGTGCCGGTCGTTCCCGGTGCACCGGGCTCACTCGTCGCTCCCGGGTCACCGGTCGCGTGTGCCGCCGCACTGGACGCCCCGGGCCCACCGGCCGTCCCAGCCGCCCCAGGCGTCCCGGTGGTCCCAGTGGTTTCGGACGTCCCGGCCACCCCGGCCGCCCCAGGCACCCCGGCCATCCCGGCGTCGCCGTCCGCCGTGGGCGTCCGCGCGTCGCCGAAGTACTCGCGGCCGGGCTCGTCCAGCACGTCGAGGTCGGGACGCAGGTGCACGACCACGCGGCAGCCGGAGCTGCCGCGGGCGATGGTCTCCTCCAGCTCGACCCGCGCGTAACCGAGGTTCTGCGCGGCGATGGTGCCGAAGACGTTGGACGTCATCATGCACATGGACTCGCGACCGAGCACCTTCTCCGCGAAGGGGCAGCTGCGGCTGCCGAGGACGATCCTCTCGTCGTCCTGGGAGATGACGAAGAAGTCCCCCTTGATGCGCAGTTTGAGGTCGACCAGCACGTCGGCCACCTGCTCACGGGTGAGCCGCGGCGCCTCCAGGGCCCTGGTGTACGCCTCGTTGATCTGCGAACCGACCGACTGGCCGACCAGGCTGATGTAGCCCGACGCCTCCTCGAGCCCGACCACGGACTCCAGGGAACTGGCCAGTTCCCGGATGAGGCCACGCATGAACACGTCGCGGTCCAACGCGACGTCGAGTTCGTTCGCCGACTTCAGGGCCGCCCCCTTCCGTACGCAGTGGAGCACCGTGCGGCCTGCCGGCGCGTGCACGACTCCGGGCGCGGTCGCCCGGCGTTCGTGACCCCGTTCCTCCGAGCATAGGACGCCGATCACAGGTTGTTGACCCTCGCTTACACGACCGTCCGGACATGGGACAATGCCTCCCGCCGGTCCGGTGTCGACGCCCCGCGGCGCCTCGGACGGCGCCCGTTCCCACCGCCTCCACCACCGCGGGAGGCCGACGGCGGAGCCCTGGTCCGCGTGCGGCGGATGGGGCCGGAGCGGTAAATCAGCCGTGCTGGGAGTGCACTTCCGGGATGACCGCCGTCCCGGCCGCCGACCGGCCCTGGTACGGGGTGACGAGCCGGCCGGGCCGCACGTGCCACCACCGCGCGGGGCCGAGCCGGGTGAGCCGTACGGTGCCGCGTCCGCCGGGGGCGAGGAACGGCGCGTGACCCACCCGGAGACCGGCGATGTCCACGCCCGGCCCGCCGCCGGGAGTCGGTGGCCGATGCCCCGCATCGGCCGCAGAGCACCGGAGCCTGGCAGGGGGGCCCGACGCCGGCCCTCGCCGGCCGGAGCGTAAGGTAGGCCGGATGGCACCGTGTCTGGCCTCGTACCACCACCGGGAGCACCACGCCATTCCGCTCCAGCCGCATCGACCCGGCGGCGGACGGGGACTGCCGGACGGCGGGCGGGACGGGTCGCCGCCGCCGAGTTCCTCCCGGAGGCCGAGGCCGGCCGCCCGCTCGTCCCGGACGAGGCGTTCCCGGACCTAGTCCACCGTGGGCCCGTCAGCAGCAGCCGGGTCATCGGGTGCGGGAAGGAAGGCGGATCGCACCGGCCCGAGGACGTCCACGGGTTCATGGTGCTCTGCCACGTGGTGCGGCGGGGCGGCGGGGCGTGACGCAGCGGTGCCCCCTCCTCACGGCCGCGAGAAGGGGGACCTGCTCGCGGTCGTGGGGAGGGGGCACTCGGGGTGGGGCGGCGCGACGGCGGCCGGCGGGCGGTCGTCCGCGGGGAACCCCTGACGGACGCCTGCCCGGGTCAGGCGGCGTGACGGCCGTGACCGCGGGACCGTGCCGCGCCCGGCTCCCGCGAGTGGACGAGGCGCAGGTGACCGCGGCGGGCGTGCCGCGGCTGGGCGGGCGGTGCCGGCCGCGCCGACGGGTCCGGCGGAGCGAGGATGCGGTCCTCGTACCGACCGAGCAGCACGACGGCGAGGAGGAGGAAGGGCGGCAGCAGAATGCCAAGGACGAACACGGCGTCTCCCGGAAGGAAATGGGTGGTGTAGTCCGGGTTGCCGGGGTCCTCGCGACCATGGCCGCAAGTCTGTGAAGGTCTTGTGACCGAAACGGTGTCGGGGGTGGGCGCGTGGTCGATGCCCGCGCGCCCGGGGCGCACACCTCCCGTCACGTTCCACGGGGCGCCTTCGCGTGGCGCGGTGGGTAGTCCTGCGGGGTGAGACCCTCATGGATCGTTCAAAGCAGAAACGAATCGCCCTTCTGGGAGGCCCCCGCCCTCAGCGCGGGGCTGCCGCGCCCGCCCGTGAACACGGTGGCGGTGGACGTGCACCCGTGGGAACTGCGCCTGGGGGACGTCGTCCCCTTCTCCGACCACGTGGGGCGGCCCGTCATCGACATACGAGCGGTGAGCCTGGGCCAGCGGGCCCGGTGCCTGACGTTCGCGGACCTGCCGCCGGTGACCGTGCACGGCCGCATCCGCGTCTACCGCAGGTGTGAGCTCCGGGCCGCCTGACCCGGGCGTGCCCCCGGCCACGGACGCCGGGGGCACGGAAAGTGACCGGTGGCGCCCCCCGCGCCCCACCGGCCACGGTGCACCGGCCGAATGCCTGACCGCCCGACTGCCCGAAAGGACCGGACCGCCCTGACCGCCCGAACGGCCGGACCGCCCGAACGGCCCGGACCGCCCGCGCACCCGCGGCACCACCCCTCGCCAACCGGCCAACGGTCGGCGAAAACCGCGGCACAGGCAACGCGACGCGTCCCCATCGACTCTTGTTGGTCGTCAGACCGCCACTTTCACGATGGGACGCACGGTGGTTACGAGCAACGCGAGACGAGTGACCCTCGCCCTGACCGCGATAGGCGCCGTACTGGCGCCCACGACACCGGCTTTCGCCGCACCGGTTCCGCCCCCGGTGGACCTGCGGGCGGACGTGGACCGGGACGGCCGCGTCGACGTCACCGGGACGACCGACACGGCCGGCGAGGACGGGTGGACCGCCGACCGCGGCGCCGTGTTCCTCCCCAACATCGACGACGACACCAAGCGCTGCCCCACCGCCGGCCCCGGTGGCCGGCCCCTGTCCGACGCCGCGCTCGCCGCCTGCAACGACGCGGCCGACGCGGTCGTCAACGGCGGTGCCGACGCCACCGACCTGGCGCGGGTCCGCTCCGTACCCATGGCGAACCTCCCCGCGACCGCGACCGGCACCCTGACCCTCCGGGCCGGCGCCAAGAACACCCGGGTCTTCGTCAAGCGGGCCTCCGGGTGGATCCTCGTCACCGGCAAGACCCGGCTGACCGCCGCCGAGCTGCGCGCCGGGGTGGAGTTCGGCGTGGAGGCCACCGACGTCGTCCGCGACGCGAAGGCGTGGGGCGGGCGCGCCGTGCTCCGCCTGACGGTGACGGTGCCCGGCGGGCGGACCACGACCGACGACGTCACCCTGCGCGTCGCGCCGCTGCTGACCCACCACCACCTCCAGGCCGCCCAGCAGTTGATGGTGACCAAGGTGCCCGGCAAGGACGACTACGCGCGCCGCCAGCAGGCGTTCGTCGCCGGCCTGGCCCAGGAGGTGAAGTCCGCCGGGATCACCCCGCCGCTCCTCACGTTCGACAAGTACCAGGACGTGTGGGCGCAGGACTTCGTCGAACCCGGGTACGTGAGCATGCCCGCCGTCGACGGCCGGCGGCAGGTCATCCGCGTCATGCTGCGCTCGGCGCAGCCGGACCGGGAGTCGGGCCGCGAGCTGTTCGAGAAGCTGCGCGGCCGGGGCGTCGGTGTGGTGCAGGTGACCGGGGTCCGCGAGTCCGAGGAGTGGACCCTCAACTCCATGGGGAACCTCGAGACCGTCCCGCCGTACACCCACGGCGGTCGTTCCTTCCCCGCCGGGCGCATCATCATGGGCGAGCGCAAGGACTACGGCTCCAAGCCCGCGCAGGCCATGCGGACGCTGCTGGCCTCCCAGGGCATGCAGGACCCGCTGCTGCTGGACACCTCGTGGCTGCACGTCGGCCACGTCGACGAGTTCGTGCAGTTCCTGCCCGCCGACACCCCGCGCGGGTGGAAGATCGGCATCGCCGACCCCGAGGCGGGGCTGAGGCTGCTGCGTGACGCGCAGAAGGCCGGGCACGGCAAGGTGCGGATGTTCTCGGTGCCGGGGACGAAGGACACGCCCGCGCCCAAGGAGACCATCGACCAGGCCCTGGCCTCCCGGTGGCTCGTCGCGGACAACACCATGGCCGCCCAGCGGATCAGGGCCAACCTCGCGGTCCTGCAGCGCGAGACGGGTGTGACGGACGCCGAGGTCGTGCGCGTGCCGGCCCTGTACACGCGCGGCACCGAGGAGGCCGAGCGCGGGGACCGGGTCCCGCGGCTGACGCGGCTGGGCGCCGGCCAGGTGCCCGAGGCGGTCAGCGAGTACGGACAGCAGCGGGAGCTGACGCGCCGCACGGACCGCGCCGGTACCGCGGAGACCGTCATGACCAGCGCGTACGTGCCCGGCGCCGTCAACGGCATCCTGCTCGCCCGGGACCGCTACCTGGCACCGCGCCAGTGGGGCCCGGTCATCGGCGGCAAGGACGTCTTCACCGACGCGGTGACCGCCGCCTACACGACGGCGGGCATGCGGGTGTCGTACATCGACGACTGGTACACCTACCACCTCGGCATGGGCGAGGTGCACTGCGGCACCAACACGCTGCGCAGCACCGCCGACGCCTGGTGGAGGCGCTGACCGGGAAGGTGCGCGCCTCGGTCGGGTGACCGGGTGAGGGCCGCACGGCCCTCACCCGGTCACCCGGTTCCACCGGAGAGGGGTGGGGCGCCGACGGGACCTCGGCTACAGTCCGCCGGATGCCTCTTTCCCATGATGTCTCAGGTCAAGGCCCCGGTCCCGTCGTCGTCCTGCTGCACTCCTCGGTGTGCGACCGGCGCATGTGGGACCCGCAGGTGCCGGTGCTGACCGACGCCGGCTACCGGGTGGTTCGGTGCGACTTCCGCGGCTTCGGTGACTCCCCCGTCGCCGACGGCCCCTACGGCGACGCGGCGGACGTCGAAGTGCTGCTGGACCACTTGGGGGTCGAACGGGCCGCGCTGGTCGGGGCGTCGTACGGCGGGAAGGTCGCCCTGGAGGTCGCCGCGCACCGCCGCGACGCGGTGTCGGCGCTGGTGCTGCTCTGCTCCGCCCTGCCCGGCCACGAACCGGGAGCGGAACTGCTCGCCTTCGACGAGCGCGAGGAGGCCCTGTTCGAGGCCGGTGACCTCGCCGGGGCCGTGGAGCTCAACGTGGCGACGTGGCTCGGGCCGGAGGCGGACGACGACGTCCGGGGGCGGGTGCGGGCCATGCAGCGCCACGCGTTCGAGGTGCAGTCGGCCGCGGCGGAGGAGTTCTCCCCGGACAGGCGTGAGGTCGACCTGTCGCTGGTCGGGGCGCCGTGCCTGGCCGTCTCCGGAGCCCATGACCTGGCGGACTTCCGGGAGATCGCGCGGAGCGTGGCCGAGCGCGTCCCCGGCGCCCGCCACATGGAACTCCCCTGGGCCGGCCACCTGCCGGGCCTGGAGCGCCCGGCGGAGGTCGGCACGCTGCTGACCGACTTCCTCCGCGCGGCGGTGCCGGTCCACCACTGAGGCGTACGCGTCCACCGGGGCGCGCGGGTCTGACGCGTCCACCGGGTATGCGGGGCTGACGCGTCCACCGGGTGTGCGGATGTGCCGGGCGTGGAAGGGGGGTGGCCGAATCATGATGGGGCGGTGACACGGGCATTCGATGCCGTGGCTGCATCACCACCCCCAGGGAAGCGGATCGGCAAACCGCCGCTTCAAGGCGAGTGGTCGACGTTCCCGCGAGCTCCAGGAGTGCGGGCACCGCACCCGGGTGCCGCATCCCCACCGGGAGGACTCCCCCTCGCCGGACGACAGGGCGTCTAAGACCTCGGAGGGGCGGTCGGGGGCAGTTCGGGTACGAGACGGACGTCGTCCGGGTCGCGGAACGAGGCGATCAGGTCGGCCCTCCGGCGGCGTGCCCAGGCGGGACGCAGGGTGTGCAGCAGGGCGAACTGGCGCCGCCAGAGCGTCACGCGGAAGGGCTCCCCGTCCTGCGGCCGGCTCCGGGCCCACACGCCGGCGGCCTCGAAGGTGGCGTCCTGGAAGGCCCAGTAGAGCACGTCCTCGGGGTCGTGGGTGACGCGTTCCAGGACCTTCCGACCGCGCTCGTAGGCGAGGTAGCGCAGCTCGCCGTCGGCGCCGACCTCGATGAACGGGTAGGCCCCGTCGCGGGGCGTGAAGCCCGGCAGTCTGCCGGGCGCGATGCCGGCAAGCCGGCCCAGCCGGACCATCTCGTCCTCCAGGTACCCGCGGGTCGCCGCCCGCTCCTCGTCGGTCATGTCCGTCCACCTCGCCGCTCCCCCGCCGCGTGCGCGCAGGCCGTGTCCGTACCGACGGGCGGGTCGCGGCCAGCCTTCCCCGGACCGCGGCCGGGC
This sequence comes from Streptomyces changanensis, assembly GCF_024600715.1. Classification (NCBI taxonomy): domain Bacteria; kingdom Bacillati; phylum Actinomycetota; class Actinomycetes; order Kitasatosporales; family Streptomycetaceae; genus Streptomyces; species Streptomyces changanensis. The sequence continues at coordinate 6,538,068 of NZ_CP102332.1, read as the reverse complement.
CGCAACCTCGGCCGCGCCCGGCTGTGGCGGTACGGCGGCACGGAGTGCGCGGTACGGCGAGGCGCCCGGTCGGGCCGCGGAGGGGGTGCGGTCCGGCCGGGCGCGTGCCCGTCGTGCGTCGTGCGTCGTGCGTCGTCGGACGTCGGGCAACGGGCCTCCGTCGTCAGGCGTCCGAGCCGGACGCGTCGTCGTCCGCGTCGGCCGGGCGCGGGAAGTCCGTCGATCAGGCCGCCTTGCCCCGGCCCGCCGGGGCCGTCCCGGCGTCGACCCGCGTCTCCTTCCCGGCGCCGTCGGCGGTGCGGAGCTCGATGTCCCAGGTGCCGTCGTCGTCGAAGTCGACACCGGTCACCGTGGCACCGGCGTAGGCCCTGAGGGCCTCGGCCGTCGCCTGGGCGGCGTTCACCCCCGCCGAGCGCAGCGCGGCACGCTCGGCACGGTCGTCGTCCCGGTCACCCCGGTCGTCGGAGCGGTCGTCGAACCGGTCGTCGTCGGGCGTCACGGTGGCCTTCGCGGCGTCCACCCGCAGGTCGTGCTCGCGGTCGTCCTTGCCCAGTACCTCGACGTCCCAGTGGGTCCCGTCGTCGGCGGGCTCGACCGAGGCGACCACGCCGGGCGTGGACTTCAGCGCGGCGGCGATGGCCTGGGCGGCGGTGACGGGACCCGCCGGGGCCACCCGGTCGCCGTCGCGGTCGGCCTCGTCGTCCGTCTCGCCGTCCGCCTTGTCGTCCGCCTTGTCGTCCGCCTTGCCGTCGGCGGCGTCGTCGTCGCGGTCGGCCCGGTCCTCCGCCCTGTCCTCGTCGGCGTCGTCGGCTCCGTCACCGACGTGGTCGTCCACCACGGCCGCCGCCGTCCGCAGGGACGGCGTCGCGTCGCCGGTGGCCGCGGCCACCGCCGTGTACGTACCGCCGCCGACCAGGGCGGCCGCCGTCAGCGTGGCGATGACGAGATTGCGCTTCATGGGTGTTCCTCCTCCGTACCGACACGGTTCGTGCCGTTCGCCGATGACGTGGTCCACCCTGACCGCCGCACGCTGAAGGCAGCCTGAAGCCACCTGAAGGGTTCTTCAGCTCCGCTCTGCGACCCTGAACCCATGAGGTTGTTGATCGTGGAGGACGAGAAGCGGCTCGCGGCGTCACTCGCCGCGGGGCTGAGGGCCGAGGGCTACGCCGTGGATGTCGTCCACGACGGGCTGGAGGGGCTCCACCGTGCCTCCGAGGAGGCGTACGACCTCATGATCCTCGACATCATGCTCCCCGGCCTGAACGGCTACCGCGTCTGCGCGGCCCTGCGCGCCGCCGGCAACGACGTCCCCCTCCTGATGCTGACCGCCAAGGACGGCGAGTACGACGAGGCGGAGGGCCTGGACACCGGCGCGGACGACTACCTGACGAAGCCCTTCTCGTACGTGGTGCTCGTGGCCCGGGTCAAGGCACTGCTGCGCCGCCGGGGCCGGGGCGCGGCCCCGCCGGTGCTCAGCGTCGGGGACCTGCGCGTCGACACGGCCGCCCGCCGGGTCTTCCGCGGCGACGACGAGGTGGCGCTGACGGCCAAGGAGTTCGCCGTGCTCGAACAGCTGGCCGTGCGCCCGGGGGAGGTCGTCGGCAAGCCGGAGATCATGGCGCACGTGTGGGACTTCGCGTACGAGGGCGACCCGAACATCGTCGAGGTGTACGTCTCCGCCCTGCGCCGCAAGCTCGGCGCGCACCGCATCCAGACGGCTCGCGGTGCCGGATACCGGCTGGTGGCGGCGCCGTGAGGTCGGTACGCGCGCGGGCCGCGCTCGGTGCCACCCTCGTCGTGGCCGTCGCGCTGGTGGCGGTGGGCGTCGTCCTGCTCCAGGTGCTCCGCTCGAACCTGATCGGCCAGGCCGGCCTCCAGGCGGAGATCGCCGCGCGGGAGGTCGCCTCCCAGATCGCCCTGGACCGGCCGCTCGACCGGCTGGACCTCCCGGACGGCGACGAACGGCCGGTGCAGGTAGTCGAGGAGGGCGGCCGGGTGACGGCGGTGAGCGAGGGGCTGGAGGCGGTGACGGGAACGTCGAGCCGAACGGTCGCGCCCCTGCCCTCGTCGGCGTCCTCGCCCGGCGGCGGCCAGGACGACGGGGACGACACCGACGGCGGCGCCGACGGGAACGACGACGACGCGCCGGCACGCGGCGAGGTCAGCGCCGATCCGCCCCGCTTCACCTCCGGCAGCGCCACCGTCGAGGGGCGGGCGGCGGAGTACCGGTTCGCCGCGGTGGAGGTGACGTCCGGGGTCACCCAGCGCACCTACACCGTGTACGCGGGCGCGCCGCTCGCGGCGGAGCGCGACGCGGTGGGCACGGTACGGACCGCGATGCTGATCGGCCTGCCGGTGCTGCTCGCCGTGGTCGGCTCGGTGACGTGGCTGGTGACCCGCCGCGCCCTGCGGCCCGTCGAGGCGATCAGGAGCCAGATGGCCGCCATCACGGCGTCCGAGGACCTGTCGCACCGGGTGCCCGAGCCCGCGTCGCGGGACGAGGTGGCCCGGCTGGCCCGTACGACGAACGAGACGCTCGCGGCGCTGGAGGCGTCCGTGGAGCGGCAGCGCCGGTTCGTCGCGGACGCCTCGCACGAGTTGCGCAGCCCCATCGCGTCGCTGCGCACGCAGCTGGAGGTCGGCGCGGCCCACCCGGAACTACTCGACCTGGACGGGGCGGTGCAGGACACCCAGCGTCTCCAGCACCTCGCCGCCGACCTGCTGCTCCTGGCGAGGCTCGACGCGGGTGAGCGGCCGGCGGCGCGGCGGGTGGACATGGCGGAGCTGGTCCGGGAGGAGGTCGCGCGGCGCCACGGCGACCGCCTCCCCGTCACCGTGGCGGTGGACGGGGAGGGCTGCGAGGTGACCGGGTCGGCGGGGCAGTTGCGCAGGGTCGTCGCCAACCTGCTGGACAACGCCCAGCGGCACGCGACCGCCTCCGTGTCCGTGTCCGTGCGGGCCGCCGCCGGCCGGGTGGAGGTGGCGGTGTGCGACGACGGGGCGGGCGTCCCGGAGGCGGACATCGAGCGGATCTTCGAACGGTTCGTCCGGCTGGACGACGCCCGCACGCGGGACGAGGGCGGCGCCGGGCTCGGGCTGGCCATCGCGCGGGACGTGGCCGGGCGCCACGGCGGCACCCTCACGGTCGGCGCGGCGGAGGGCGGCGGTGCGCGGTTCCTCCTGTCCCTGCCCGGGGCGACCGGCACGGAGCCGGCCCCGACCGGTACGGGACCGGTCTGACGGGGCGGGCCGATCTGGGCGGCTCGTGCGCGGCCCGCGCCGCCCGGCCCGGCGCGGCCGGCGCGGCCTGGCGGAACTCGGCGGAGGCCCCGCCGAGGCCGGGCAGCCCTCGGCCTGGGTCGGCGCCGGCGGCGGGCCGGCGCGGCGGGGTCTCAGCCGTCGACGAAGGTGAGGCTGGTCGCGTCATAGCGGGTGCCCGCGACCCGATCGGTCGGGGCCGCGGCCTCGACCGCCGCGAGGTCCTCGGCGGACAGCTCGACGGTCAGGGCCGCGAGGTTCTCCTCCAGGTAGCGCTGCCGCCGGGTGCCGGGGATCGGCACCACGTCGTCGCCGCGGTGCTGCACCCAGGCCAGGGCGAGCTGACCGGCGGTCACCCCCTTCGCCGCGGCCAGTTCCTCCAGCCGCGCGACGATCGCGAGGTTCCGCTCGATGTTGCCATCGGCGAACCGCGGCTGGCCGCGTCGGATGTCCCCCTCCGCCAGCGTGTCGACCGAGCGGTAACGGCCGGTCAGGAAGCCGCGTCCGAGCGGCGAGAAGGGGACGAGCCCGATGCCGAGCTCCCGGCAGACCGGGGCGACCTCCGCCTCCGGGTCGCGGGTCCACAGCGACCACTCGCTCTGCAGCGCGGCGATGGGGTGCACGGCGTGGGCCCGGCGGAGGGTGACCGCCCCGGCCTCGGACAGCCCCAGATGGCGGACCTTCCCGGCGTGTACCAGCTCCGCCATGGCGCCGACCGTCTCCTCGATCGGCACCTGCGGGTCGACGCGGTGCAGGTAGTAGAGGTCGATGTGGTCGACGCCGAGCCGGCGCAGCGACGCCTCGCAGGCCTGCCGTACGTAGGCGGCGTCGCCACGGATGCGGGTGGGCTCGCCCAGGCGGTTGGCGAAGCCGAACTTCGTCGCCAGCACCACCTCGTCGCGGCGGCCGGCGACGGCCCGTCCGACCAGCTCCTCGTTGTGCCCGCCGCCGTAGAAGTCTGCGGTGTCCAGGAGGGTCACGCCGAGGTCGAGGGCGCGGTGGAGCGTCGCGATCGACTGCGCGTCGTCCGCGGTGCCGTAGCCGTGGCTCATGCCCATGCAGCCCAGGCCCTGGGCGGAGACCGCCAGGGCGCCCAGGTGGCGGGTGGGTACGTCGGTCATGCGGGTGCCTCCCGTGATCGGAATCCGTCCGCCGGTGACGCTAGGTGCTGGAGTGCACTCCAGGTCAACCGGCCGCCCGGCCGGGCGGCACACCGCCCAGGGGGTGTCCTGCCGGTCCGGTCGGATCACACGGCGCCCCCGCGAGGGAGCGCGCCGGGCGCGCGAGCCGACCTGTTCGGCGGGACACCCCAAGGGGGGCCGTCAGGGCGCTCAGCGGCGTACGGCGGGCTCGTCGAGGTGGGCGGCCGCCGTCCGCCAGGCAGCGGTCACGGCGCCCAGCGCCTGGGACGTACCGGTCGCGGCGTCGCCGGTCAGCGTGAGCGGCCGGCCGACGTGGACGTGCAGGCAGGGGCGGCGCAGTGGCGCGGTGACGAGGCCCGCGAGCTGCTTGGCGGCGCTTCCCGAGACGAGCCGCCGCGCCCCGGCCTGGCCGACGGGGACGACGGGCGCGCCGGTGCGCCGGGCGAGCCGGGAGAGGCCGCTGCGGAAGGCGCCGGGCGGGGCCTCGGCGGCGTCCGCGCGGCGCGGGAGGCCGCCCTCGGCGTAGAGGAGGACGACGCGCCCCCGGTCGAGGGCCGCCTCGGCCAGGTCGAGGGCCCGGGCGGCGCGCCGGTCGCCGCGGTGGACGGGGATGTGGCCCTCGCGGGCGAGGGCGCGGCCGAGCACGGGCACGCGCCACAGGCCGGCGGTCGCCATCACCACGGGCTGCACGCCGAGGTGGCGCAGGGCGGCGAGGACGACGGCGGGGTCGGCGAGCGACGTGTGGTTCGCGGCGACGATGCTGCCGGGCACCGGCTCCGCGCCGTCGTCCGCGGTGACCGAGAGGCGCCCGAAGGCGGGCACGAGGGCGTCGGCGAGGCGGCTGAGCAGCATGCGGGGCTCCCGGTGGCGTGGGCTGGTGATCGCCATCATGGGAGGCCGGGCGGCACGGGGCCTGAGCGCTCGTACTCGGGTGGGGCACGTCACCGTACCCAGGCGGACGGGCGGGAAGACGTCCCCTAGGGGGTGGTGCGGCGGGCGGTCTGCTCGCGGGCGGCGGCGAGGACGGCGTCGAGGAGGCCGGGGAAGAGGGCGTCCAGGTCGTCGCGGCGCAGGCCGTTCATCTTGGCCGTGCCCCGGTAGGTCTGGCGGATGACGCCGCACTCGCGCAGGACGCGGAAATGGTGCGTGGTGGTCGACTTGGAGACGGGCAGCTCCACGTGCGAGCAGGGCACCTCGGCGTCGGCCGCCGCCAGCTCGCGCACCACGCGCAGCCGCATCGGGTCGGAGAGCGCGTGGAGGACGCCTTCGAGGCGGATGTCGTCGCGCGGGGGGTGCGCGAGCTCGCGCGGGCCGGTCGCGGCGGTCACGGGTGTCACGGGGGCTCCAGACTCGTCGGGTCCCTCATTGTACGAAGGTCCTCGTAGTTTGACAGGTGGCGTACTACGAAGGTTATCGTACGAGCCGTCCATCGGTCCCCGTCCTTCCCGAGTGGAGTCCGCCGTGAGCGCACTGTTCGAGCCCCGCACCCTGCGGTCGCTGACCATCCCCAACCGCGTCTGGATGGCGCCGATGTGCCAGTACAGCGCCGAGCCCTCCGGCCCGCACGCGGGCGTCGCGAACGACTGGCACTTCGCCCACTACGCGGCCCGCGCCGCCGGCGGCACCGGCCTGATCCTGCTGGAGGCGACCGCGGTCTCCCCCGAGGGCCGCATCAGCCCGTACGACCTCGGCATCTGGAACGACACGCAGGTCGACGCGCTGCGCCGCATCACCGGCTTCCTCAAGGGGCAGGGCACGGTCCCGGGGGTGCAGATCGCGCACGCGGGACGCAAGGCGTCCACCGACCGCCCCTGGAAGGGCGGCGCCCCGCTCGGCCCCGACGCGCACGGCTGGCAGCCGGTCGCCCCGAGCCCGCTGGCGTTCGACGAGGGTCACCCGGTGCCGGACGAGCTGACGGAGGAGCAGATCGGCGCGGTGGTCGGGCAGTTCGCGGCGGCCGCCCGGCGGGCCCTCGACGCCGGCTTCGAGGTCGTCGAGATCCACGGTGCGCACGGCTACCTGATCGGCGAGTTCCTCTCCCCCCACAGCAACCACCGCACGGACGCGTACGGCGGCTCCTTCGACAACCGCGCCCGGTTCGCCCTGGAGGTCGTCGACGCGGTGCGCGAGGTGTGGCCCGAGGAACTGCCGCTCTTCTTCCGCGTCTCGGCCACCGACTGGCTGGAGGAGCGGGCGGGCTGGACCGCCGACGACACGGTGCGGTTCGCCGCGCTGCTGAAGGAGCACGGCGTGGACCTGCTCGACGTGTCGACGGGCGGCAACGCGCCGCGTGTGCGCATCCCGGTCGGGCCGGGCTACCAGGTGCCCTTCGCGGCGCGGGTGAAGGCGGAGACGGGCCTGCCGGTCGCCGCGGTCGGCCTGATCACGGAGCCCGGGCAGGCGGAGAAGATCGTCGCCAACGGCGAGGCCGACGCCGTCCTCCTCGGCCGCGAACTGCTGCGCAACCCGTCGTGGGCCCGGCACGCCGCCCGAGAACTCGGCGGCGACGTCCACGTCCCCGACCCGTACCACCGGTCGGTCTGAACCCCCGGGCGGGCGGCGGGCCCGGCAGACTGGGCGCGTGGACGACTACTCGCCGGTACACCGGGACCCCGCCCCCGACTCCTACGGACGCCTGCGCGTACGGACCGCCGACCTCGGTCCCGCGCGCTGGCTCACCCGCCACGACCCGTCAGGCGCGGGAGCCTTCGGGACCGTGGCGGGCGTCGCCGCCCCCGGCTTCGCCGCGTACGTCCGCGTCCTGCACCCCGCGTCCCTGGAGGAGCGGCCCGTGCGGTGGTCGACGGTGGCGGCGGCCCACGGGCGGCGGGTGGCGCCGACCTCGCGCTGGCACGAGCTGATCGGCATGGACGCCCTGTACCAGAACGCGTCCGTGTACGGCCTGCCCGGCGTGTGGGACGAGCACCCGGTGGAGGGCCCGACCCCGCCCGACGTGGCCCGCGCCCTCGTCCCGGTCCTCGCCCGCCACACCGGCACCCCCGACCACTGCTGGTACGGCCTGTGGAACGGCTACGGCCGCTGGGACTTCGACCACCTGCCGTTCTTCGAGAGGCCCTGCCGGGACGAAGTACTCCTCGGTGGCACGCTCGCCGACGCGGTGTCGCCGACGGACCTGGACCCGTTCGCCGAACTGCCGGACCTGTGGTGGCCGCAGGACCGCGCCTGGTGCCTGGGCGGCGACGTGGACCTGGTGAGCACATACGTCGGCGGGTCGGAGGCGCTGGTCGCCGAGGTGCTGGCGGCCCCCGGACTGGAGGCGCACCGGGTGCAGCCCGGCGACCCCGTCGGCTGAGCGGCCGGTACGCCCCCGTTGCGGCCGGTGTGGGGAGTCGCCGCCCCGGTGGAGCGACTCACTCGCGGGCCGGCCGGCCCCCCGGCGCCTGGAGGGACTCCGCGGTCTTGGCGGCCTCCGGGGCCACCGCGGCCTTCGGTGCCTCCGGGGCCTGGGAGTTCGCTGGGGCCTGGGAGTTCGTTGGGGGGTGTGGCTCGATGTCGTCCCCGGCCCCCGGGGCCGTCGCCCCGCGGCGGGGCGGGACCGGTTCCGGGAGCGTCCCGAAGAGCAGCGCTGCCGCGAGGGGCAGCAGGACCAACGGGCTCAGCGCCGTGGCGAGGGAGGTCGCGTCGGCGAGGGCCCCGACGAGCGGGGCGGTCAGTCCCCCGACGCTGACGGTGAGCCCCAGCGTGATGCCGGCGGCGGTGCCGACCCGGGACGGCAGGTAGTCCTGACCGAGCGTCACCTGCAGGGAGAACGGCACGTAGAGGCCGACGGAGGCCAGCGCCACGCACAGCAGGAGCACGGGGCCGGGCACGGTCACGATCCCGGCGACGGCGACGGCGGTGGCCAGGTACGACCAGCGGCAGACCGTCACACGGTCCCAGCGGTCGGCCAGTGCGCCGCCGAGGACCGAGCCCACCGCGCCGCCCAGGAACAGGACGAACAGCGCCGCCGTGCCGACCGCCGCGTCGCCGCCGGTGCGCTGCCGCGCGAGGAGCGGGACGAAGGTGCTCAGGCCGACGAAGACGACGGACCGGCAGACCACCGCCAGGGACAGCCGCAGGAAGGGTCCCGGCCGGTCGGGCCCGGCCGGGACCGCCGCGCCGGGCCGGGCGCGGTCGGCCTTCCGTACCGCGCGGATGGCGGGCAGGCACAGGACGCCGCCCACCAGGGCCGGCACCGCGAGCAGCGGCGACATGCGCAGCCCGCCGGCGGCCACGACGGCCGCCACCAGGAGGGGCGCGAGCGCGAACCCGACGTTGCCCCCGAGGGAGAACCAGGCCATCGCCCGGTGGCTGCCGCCCGCGGCCAGACGCGCGACGCGGGCGGACTCGGGGTGGTACGCCGCCACGCCCAGCCCGGACACCGCGACGAACAGCAGGGTGTGCGCGTACGAGCCGCCCACGCCGGCCAGGGCGATGCCGGCCCCGGCCAGGAGCGTGGCGACGGGCAGCAGCCAGGGCATCGCCCACCGGTCGGTGAGCAGCCCGAACAGCGGTTGGGCCACCGACGACAGCACGGACGCGGCGAGCACGACGCCGGACGCGGCGGCGTAGCCGTAGGCGTGCTCGGCGACGAAGTAGGGGACGAGCGAGGCCACGGCGCCCTGGTAGACGTCCACGCAGGCGTGCCCGACGGACAGCATGATGATCGGTTTGTTCCTCCGCACGGCCCCATCGTCCGCCGCCCGACCCCTGTCGCACTTCCGATAACCTGCCAGGCGATGACGCAGATCCGCCACCAGCCCGTCGCGCCGACCCGCGTGCAGAGCATGGCCACAGGAGCGGTGATCGACGCCCATCGGCACGACGACCACCAGATCGTCCACGCGGGGCGCGGGGTGCTGTCGGTGACGACGGACCGGGGCACGTGGGTGGCCCCCGCGACGCGCGCCATCTGGATACCGGGGGGCACCGTGCACGGCCATCAGGCGCACGGGTCGGTGGAGTTGCACCTCGTCGGCCTGCCGGTGACCGACAACCCGCTCGCGCTGTACGAACCGACCGTCCTCACCGTCGACCCGCTGCTGCGCGAGCTCCTCCTGGCGTACACCCGGCCCCCGCTCGACGACACCCCCGAACGGGCCAGGCTGCGCGCCGTCCTGCTGGACCGGTTGCGGGTCTCGCCGCAGCAGCCCCTGCACCTGCCGACCCCCACCTCGGCCCTCCTCGGGGCGGTCTGCGGGCTGCTGCGGGACGACCCCGCCGACCGGCGCACGCTGGTCGCGCTGGGCCGGGCGGTCGGCGCGAGCGACCGCACCCTGTCCCGGCTGTTCCGTGCGGACCTGGGCATGACCTTCCCCCAGTGGCGCACCCAACTGCGGCTGCACCGCGCGCTGGTGCTGCTGGCGCAGGGCGTCCCGGTGACCACGGTGGCGCACCGGTGCGGCTGGTCGTCCGCCAGCGCGTTCATCGACGTCTTCCGCCGCGTCTTCGGCCACACTCCCGGCGAGTACCGGGAGCGCCGGCCCCGCTGACGCCCGCGGGCGTCGCCCCCAGCGCCCACGCGGCTGCCCGTCCGGCCGCCGGAACGCCTGCGACAGGGCGGACTTCCCTACCGGAACGCCCTTTCGACTGCATTCCGGTCGAGACCGTTCCATTTCTCGGCACTATACAGGAAAGCGCATATCTACCCGGATAGCCAACTCGCTGACACGACGGGTACACGGGAGCGTACGGACCGTCACCGGAAAAGACCCACCCCCGGCTCTCCACAGGAAGATCGAACCCCGCCGCCCCGGCGCAGATCTCCGGCGACCCCGCCCCGCGCCGGGAAATACCGCAGCCACCTGCCCTTTTGACGCGACGACCCCCATCACCCCACCCGCCGCCGCCAGTTGGTCCGGTCCGGACCCTTGCGGGGACGGCGGCCCTTCTGTCAGATTCACCACAGCCGCACATGGCATGTACGCGACAGGTTTACCCGGCCGTCGCGTGCGCCCACTGCTGCATAAGTATGCAGTGCAGTCCTCATGAAGGACGCCTCCACCCCCACACAAGGGAGACGCACGTGCGAACAAGCAGACTGGTTCCGGCGCTCGCCGCCACCGCGATGGCCGTCCTCGGGCTCGCCGCCCCCACCGCCACCGCCCAGGTGCCGACGGTCGAGAGCGCGCCCGCCGCGGTGTCCGGGACCTCCGTCCAGCCGATCATCGGCGGCGGTTACGCGAACAACGCCCCGTGGGCGGCCCGCCTGTTCTCCAACGGCCGGCAGACCTGCAGCGCCTCGATCATCGCCCCGACCTGGATCCTCACCGCCAAGCACTGCGTGGGCGGCGGCGGGCTGTCCTTCCGCATCGGCAGCCTCGACCAGACCAGCGGCGGCACGGTCGCCAACGGCGTGAGTGTCTACAACCACGCCTCGTCGGACCTGTCCCTGGTGAAGCTCGACCGCTCCGTCTCGGGCACCTACGCCCGGCTCGGCCAGCCCGGCTCCGTGTCCGTCAACCAGACCGTGCAGGTGTACGGCTGGGGCGCGACGTCCCAGTGCGGCTCCGAGGCCAACTGCCAGTCGCAGTACCTCAAGGTCGCCAACGTCATCGTGAGCGGCGGGTGCCGCGACGCCTACAACGGCTCGGCCATCTGCGCCCGCCGCGGCGACGGCATCACGGCCGGCGGCGACTCCGGCGGCCCGATGATGGCGAACGGCGTGCAGGTCGGCGTCGCCTCCACCAGCGACCGGCAGACCACCACCGCGTACACGAACGTGACCGCGTACCGCTCCTGGATCCAGAGCATCGCCGGCGTCTGACCGGCCCCCCTCCCCCGCCGCGCCACGAGCCGCGCGCGACGGGGGAGGACACCGGGGCGGTGCGGGCCGGCGCGCTTCCCGGCGCGCCGGCCCGCACCGCCCTCGGCCGTGGTCGCCGCCTCCGTGTGCCGTGGTCACGCCTCTCGGTCGAGGCCACGGCACCGGTCAGCGGCCGGCGCCGACCGCCTCCCGCCCGTCCCGCTGGCGGGGCAGGGCCGGCAGCGCCGTCATGCTGACCGGCTCGCCGCCGGGCGCACCCCGCTGTTCCGCCCAGGACCGCAGCGCGGCCCGGCACGCGTGGTCCAGGTGGTGGAGACCGGAGAGGTCGAGCTCGACGCTGCGGTCGCGGGGCAGGGCCTCCAGCGTGTCGAGGATGCGGGGCAGCCGGAGGAAGGTCGCGTTCCCCGAGAGCCGGGCCCGTACGGGCCCGGTGCCCGCGTCCACGACGTCCAGCCTGACATGCGACGCGTCCCAGGCGGCCTTGGCGACGGAGAGCGCCAGGCCGATGAGAACTCCCTGGAACATGTCGATCGTCACGATGGCCACGGCCGTGACGACGAGGACGACCGCCTCGCCACGGTGCGAGCGCCACAGGGTGACCACGCCCCGGAAGGGAATCAGCTTCCACCCCGCGTGGACGAGGATGCCGGCGAGGGCCGCGAGCGGCACGAGCTCCAGGGTGGCCGGCAGCGCGGCGGCGAACACCAGCAGCCAGACGCCGTGCAGCACGCGGGACGCCTTGGTCCGCGCGCCCGCCTGCACGTTGGCGGAGCTGCGTACGATCACCGCGGTCAGCGGCAGCGCGCCGAGCAGGCCGCAGACGGTGTTGCCCGCCCCCTGCGCCATGAGCTCCTTGTCGTACGCGGTGCGCGGCCCGTCGTGCAGCCTGTCCACGGCGGCCGCGCTGAACAGCGATTCGGCGGAGGCGATGAGGGCGAAGGCGAGGACCGTGCCGACGAGGCCCGGTCCGGCCAGTTCGGCGAACGCGTCGAGCCCCGGGGGCTGGACGGCGTCCAGCAGGCCGTTCACCTCCACCGTGGCGACCGGCAGGTCCAGCGACCAGGTGAGGAACGCGGCGAGGACCACCGCCGCGAGCGCGCCCGGCACCGCGCGGACCCGGCCCGGCAGACGTCGCCACAGGACGATCAGGGCGACCGTTCCCGCGGCTATCGCGAAGGACACCAGGGCCGCCGGGCTGCGCACGACCTCGACGGCCGCGCCCGGCAGCCGGGCCACCTTCTCCAGACCGGAAGCCGGGGCGTCGACGCCGGCGGCGGCGTAGAGCTGGCCGGCGATGATGACGAGTCCGATGCCGGCCAGCATGCCCTCCACCACGGAGAGGGAGATGGCACGGAACCAACGACCCCACTTCAGCGCGCCCATGGCGATCTGGAGCAGTCCCGCCAGCAGGACGATGACACCGAGGACGGGCAGACCGTACGTGCGGACGGCATCGAAGACGAGCACGGTCAGTCCGGCGGCCGGCCCGGACACCTGGAGGCTGCTGCCGCGCATCAGCCCGGTGACGAGGCCGCCGACGATGCCGGTGATCAGGCCCAGTTCGGCGGGCACGCCGGAGGCGACGGCGACGCCGAGGCACAGGGGGAGGGCGACGAGGAACACCACCAGGGAGGCGGCGACGTCCTGCCGCAGGTGGGGGAAGCGGTCGCGCACGGTGCCCACCCCCCTCACAGGGACTCGAAGGTGTCGGTGGCCGCCCGGTGCTCGCGCACGGCGCCGGTGTGGACCTCGTAGTACCAGCCGCGCAGCGTGATCCGCCCCTCGCGCAGACGTCGGGCCACGCACGGGTACGAGCGGAGCCGCAGCAGCTGCGCCAGCACGTGGTTCTGCACGGGTCCCGCGACCGTCGGGTCGTCGTCCGCGCGGTGCCCGGCGGGTGCCGGCGCCGCGTGCGCGAGCCAGTCGCGGACGGCCGGGACGGTGCTCAGGTCGTCGCCGCGCACCAGGGCGCCGACCGCGCCACAGTGCGAGTGGCCGCAGACCACTACGTCCCGTACGCCGAGCACCTCGACGGCGTACTCGATGGTGGCCGCTTCACCGGAGGGCCGTCCCGTGCCGTACGGGGGCACGATGTTGCCCGCCGTGCGCAGTTCGAAGAGCTCACCCGGACGCGCTCCGGTGATCAGGGCGGGGACGACCCGGGAGTCCGAGCAGGTGATGAACAGGACGCCGGGCGACTGGCCTTCGGCGAGTCCGGCGAACTCCTCAGGGCGCTGTCCGAACGTGCGGGCGTTGTCGATGAGGGGTTGCATGGGTGATTCCTCCTGGCGCGCGCTGACGGCGCGTCGGGCTGACGGGGGGGATGTCGGGCGGGGGCGTCGGGGTGGACGCCATCCGGGACCGGGGTGGGAAGCGGGCGACCGGGGCGCGGGCCGTCACGCCGGGTCTCGACGAGTACGGCTGCGGACCACCACCTCCCTTCACGGGGAAGCGCTGCCGCGCTTACCCAAGGAAAGTTAAAGGCAAGGTCAATGAAGAGTAATGGCGCAGGTGGGGTCGGACTGTGAAGAGTTTCTGAACGGGTGGTGTTTTCGAATGGAAACAGCCAGAAGTCGACGGAAAACCGCCCCGCGCCCGAGGCGCAGAGGGGGCGCGGTCAGTGGCGCGGGAGGTCCCCGGCGCAGCCCCCGGGGTCATCGCCGCGCCGGAGCACCGGAGTCCGCCCCCGCTCCCGCTCCCGCGGCACGGCCCGGACGGCCGTCGGGGCGGCCCGGCGCGGACCGCCGCAGCCGGTCGCACACGGCCCGGACGATGGCCGGGGCGACGGTGGTCGCGGCCGCCTTCCAGGCGACGTTGGCGTTGACCTCGCAGATGTCGAACGCTCCGTCCGGCATGAAGAGCAGGTCCACGCCGGCCACGGTGAGCCCCAAGGTCCCGGCGGCACGGCACGCCAGGTCCTCCGCCTGCGGGTACCGCCCGGGGCAGGCCGTGGCCGTCCCGCCCCGGGCGAGGTTGGCCTTCAGCCGCCGCCCCGGGGCGGTGCGCACCTGGGACCAGACGGCGCGACCGTCCACCACGACGACCCGCAGGTCCCGGCCGTGGGAGGAGGCGCGGTACTCCTGGAAGAGGTAAGGCACCTCCTGCCGGAGGCAGCCGGAGAGGTCCTCCAGGGCATCACCGGTCGGAGCGAGGAAGACCCCGTCGCCGCGGTGGCCGCGCACCGACTTGACCACGCACGGCTCGAAGGGGCTGGCCGCCACGGCGGCGGCGAGCGGCGCGTCCGCGTAGGTGACGCTGTCCGGCACGGGCAGTCCGGCGGCGGCGAGTTGCTGGAGGTGCCAGAACTTGTTCACGCAGGACAGCACGGCGTCGATCGGGTTGAGCAGCAGCGCGCCCATGGCCCGCAGGTGCCGCAACAGGGTGATCTCGCGGTCCGCGCTGAGCCGGGGGGTGGGCAGCCGGGCGTAGACGACCTCCGGCGGATCCACATGGGTGCCGGTGAGGGTGCTCAGGGTGAGCCTCCCCGAGCGGACGCCCATGACGAGGGAGCCGGTGTGCACCACGGCGAAGCCGGCGCCCAGCGCCGCGTCCAGATGGGCGGTCAGCTCGCGGGTCACGTCATCCTGGTCGAGGCGGTCGCCCAGCAGCAGCCAGGCCCGCGCCCCGGTCGACGATCCGGACGGCGACCCGGTCGACGTCCTGGACGGCGACCCCGACGGGGGTGGCGCGGAGGGGGCACCGGCCGGACCGCCGGTCGGGGAAGCGCTCTGGGCGGGGGTGGGGATCGACACGGGAACTCCCTGGGGCATCCGGACACGGCCGACGTGCTCGTGCGACCCCAGCGACAACGATCACGGCACTACGCGGGTAACTGCGGTCCCGACGCCGCCCGGACCCGTCCCCACGCGGACATGTTCCGCCCTACATGGCGCCCACCGTCGCCACCATGACGACGACGCGGAACGCCTCGCAGGACACCACCCACCCCACGCCCCCCGCCCCACGCCCCCCTCCCCGACGGCGAGCACGGCGAGTTGCTGCGCGCGCTCGCCGAGCAGCGGGAGCTACTGCTGATCGCCATCCGCGGCGTCGACGACGAGCAGGCCGCCCGGCGGACCACGGTGAGCGAACCGGCACGGGGCGGGAGCGTGAAGCCCCTGGCGTCGGGCCACCGGGTGTGGACGCAGTTCACGGTCCGGGCGGACGGCGCGCTGCCGGACGGGATGCTCGACATGGACCAGTACCGGATGGCGGGCGGCGACACGCCGGCCGGGCTGGTGGAGGAGTACGCCGCCGCGGCCCGCGCGACGGGGGAGGCGGTCGCCGCGCTGCCGGACCCGGACTGCGCGGTGCCCCCGCCCCGGACCCCGGGGTCCCCGCCGGAGACCGTCCACCGGCCCGTGCGGCGGGTCCTGCTGCACCTGCTCCGAGAGACGGCCCACCACGCGGGCCACGCCGACATCATCCGCGAGGCGCTGGACGGCGCCGACACCACCGCCCAGCGCTGACCCCGTCCGTCCCCGGCGCACCCCGGTACGACGGCGCCGCCCGGGTCGTGCGACCCGGGCGGCGCCGTGCGGCATCGGGTCCCCGGCGCGGTCCGGCCGCGCCCGGGGACCTCGGCCGCGTCACTCCGCGACGACCTCCGGGACGTAGTCGTAGGCATCCGGGGCGAACGCCACGCCCGCCCACGCGGTCAGCCCGTCGCGCTGCCGCTCGTCCAACGGGTACACGTCGACCAGGGCGTCCACGGGCATGCCGACGAGCTCGGCCGGCGACGATGAGCGTGGTGCTCGCGGCGATGGCGCGGCTGGCCTGGGGGCGGGACGGGTCAGGTCAGGTCAGGTCAGGTCAGGTCAGGTCAGGTCAGGTCAGGTCAGGTCAGAAGGCGTAGCGGACGTCCAGCCACGGGGCCTCGGCGCCGATCAGAGCGCGCAGGGTGGTGAGGGACGCGGACTTGACGGTGTTGCGGTACCGGACGTTCCGGTCGCCGTTCTGGGAGACCTTGGGCTGCTGGAGGTCGGGGCGCCACAGCAGCTCTTCGGCGCGCGGGTGCCAGTCGAGGTTCACCTCGTGGAGGCGGTCGTTGTGGGTCAGCATGATGACCTCGGCCTTTGCCTGCTCCTTGACGCGTGTCGGCAGCACGTCGTCCAGCTGACGCAGCAGGTCGGCCCAGTCCTGCTCCCAGCCCGGCCGGACCACCACGGGCGACAGGTTGAAGTGGACCTCGTACCCGGCCTCGAGGAAGTCCGCCGCCGCGCCGATGCGCCGCTCGACGGGGCTCGTGCGGATGTCGAGCGTCCGGGAGTCGGCGTGGGGCATCAGCGAGAACCTGATGCGGGTGCGGCCCTGCGGATCCAGCTCCAGCAGGTCCGGGTTGACGAACTTGGTCGCGAAGGACGCCTTGGCGGTGGGCCAGCGGCGGAACGCCTCGACGAGGTCGGCGGTGTTGTCGCAGATCAGGTCGTCCACGGAGCAGTCGCCGTTCTCCCCGATGTCGTAGACCCACGCCCGCGGGTCGCACTGGTTCGGCTCGGGCTTCGTGCCCTGGGCGGCGACGTGGCGGCCGAGGTGGCGGACGACCTGCTCGACGTTGGTGAAGACCGTGATGGGGTTGGCGTACCCCTTGCGGCGCGGCACGTAGCAGTACGCGCACGCCATCGCGCACCCGTTGCTCAGCCCGGGGGCGATCCAGTCCGCCGACCGGCCGTTGGGGCGCGTGGTGAGGGAGGAGCGCTCGCCGAGGACGAGCGTCTGGCGCTTGACCCGCACCCACCGCTCCACGTTGCCCTCGTTGCCGTGGAGGTGGGGGATGCGCCAGTGCGAGTCCGTTTCCAGCACGCGGGCCTCGGGGAAGCGGGCGATGATCTGCCGGCCCCGGTGCGAGGCGGCCGCCGCGGGTTCGGCGTGGATCTCGGTCACGTCGAGCATCCGACGGGCCTCCGGCGAGTCCCGGAAGGCGCGGCGCCGCGCCGTTCCCGCGTCACCGGGCCGAGCGGCCGCCGCCAGCTCGTCGACGGAGAACAGTTCCTCCTGGCCGTCGTCCGCGCCGTTGGGGGGTTGCCGCATGACCACGGGGGAGCTCCGATGCCGGGGGGCGGAGGGCAGGACGCGCGGCCGCCGCCGCAGGGTCCGCCCGCGCTCGCACCGGGAATGGGCGAGCCACTCCCTACTGTACGAAATCGGACACGCTGACGGAGGGGCTCCGGCATCACCCGGGGCGTGGCGGGGAGCGGACGGAAGGGCGGCGCGGCGCTCCCCGGCGCCAGGCCCGGGGCGGGCCGGGAGCGCGCACCTGCGTGCTCTCCCCACTCCCCCGCTGCCCCGTACCCCTCCCGGCGCCCCTTCCCGTCCCGGGACGGGCGTGTCCCAGCAGGTCAGAGGGTCGGGATCCCGAGTTCGGTGAAGCGGCCGGGACCCGCTTGTCCGGCTTCCGGCGGGCTGCTCCCATGATGCTCACCGCCCCCAGCGGCCCGGATCGCCGGGCTTCAGCCCTGGACGGCGGCTCGCCCGAGCAGGGGCCTCCTCCTGGGAAGGCGCCCCCGCGGCGCCGGTGGCCGACCAGCCCGGCGCCGTCACGGACGGCAGCACACCCGCCTCACCGGCGGCCCGGCCACGGGGCCGGGCCGCCCCACCCATCCGTCCGGCCGGCAGTCGACCTGCCCGGAAGAAGGAGCACACCCATGAACGCAACCTCGCTCGCCCCGACCCACCGCGCCTCCGCCGAGGACCGTCCCACCCGCCCGGCCCGGCGTCTGCGCAGGCAAGAACGTGTCGGTGAACGTCCACACCAGGGGCCAGTACCACGTGCGCCGGCACAGAGGACTCGACCACCACCCCTTGTCCGCGTCCTGCGCTGCTCGTCGTCTTGAGCGGCGCTGCGGGGCGGCGCACGGAGCACGAAGGGCGTAGGAGTGGAAGCGTGCACCTCTCACCGCCGATCGAGCCGATGCCGGCCCGTCCCGCTACCGCCCTTCCGGCACCCGGGGCGAGGCCCATGCTATTCGAGCAGAAGGCCGACGGGTTCCATGTGCTTGTGTTCACCGGACCGCAGCCGTACCTCCAGTCCAGGCGCGGCGCCGATCTCGGCCCGGCCTTCCCGGAGCTCGTCCGGGCCGCGGCCGCCGCGGCGAGCGGCCGCGCGTCGTCGCTCGACGTCGAAGCAGTCCTCGACGCCGAGCTCGCCGTGTGGAGAGCGGACGGCCTCGACTTACCCACGCTGCAGGAACGGGCCCGGCGCCGGGGCGCCACGGCCGGGAAAGCGGCATCGGAGCGGCCGGCCCACCTGATCGTCTTCGACGTGCTCGAGATGTCCGGTGCTCAGGTCGGGAAACGAGGAAGCGCCCGGCCGGCAGATTCATGGCGCGTCGGCCGTGGTAGAAACAGTGACCGGTGGGTACCCAGGAGCGCGAACGTAAGGTGTACCGGCCGCTGCGGCGGGCCGGCCTCGAGGTGATCCCGAACGCCGTGCCGGACAGCACGATGCCGTTTGTCGGCGGATACCGTGCCGAGGACATCGTCGGCGGATTCTCCCACCGGTACGACACCCCGCGGCTCGTCGAGCGGCTCAATCAGGACTGGTACGACCTCGCCCGATCCTCGGGCCTTCTCGACCACCAGCGCGAGTTCCTCGTCCAGCTTCCACAGGGGACCCGGACGCACCAAGCGGCCCTGCGAGACCTGCACGGCGGTAGCCCCGCGCCCGCGGTCTGGACCCGGGTGCGGCTCCTGGACCGCTGGGACCTCATGGGCCGGGGCGCGGCATCGGCGTTCCTCGGTGTATTTGCGGGCCACCCGGGCTTCGCCATGATGGCGCTCGACGGCAGCGTGTACGTCCATGCCTCGACAGGCGAGATCGACGTCAATGTGCTCGCGGTGGGCCACCCGGACCGCTCGGAGAACGTCCTGCAGTATCTGGAATGGATCACGCTTCACGAAAGCCCCTACGTCAACCGCGAGTTCAGGCAGCGGATCGCGGTCTGGCTTGCGGGCCGCGCAGGGAGCCTCGACCCCTCAGACCGCTGACACGGAGCCCGTTGTCGAAGAGCTGAAACATCTCTGCCGCATCTCCGAACGACTCACGGAGCGCGGAGCCTTTGGACCAGAGAACCTGCGCGATCTTCAGGCCGTCGGCCGTCGCCCCGGCAAGATCGATGGCGCCTGCCGCGTCGGCCTCCGGGCAAACGCCCTGGCCACATATCCGGCGTGGGGAGGTAGAGCAGCGGCAGCACCTCGGCAAATCTTCGGCGACTTGGGCACCAAGGTGGCAGGACCGGAGGAGAACCGCTTGTGTTCGCCGGTGGTCCCGTCGACGCGCTTGTCGCTCACCCGCGGAGCCTTCACCTCGGTTGTTGATCGAGCCCGTGATCACGGCAGGGAAGGACCGGCACCGTTCGGTCAGCGGCCACCAGGGCGCCTACGCGATGCGGGAGATCGTGAACGCGATCCTCTACCAGGGTCGAACCGGCTGGCAGTGGGCCTGCCTCCCGCACGACCTGCCGCCGAAGAGCACGACGTACTACTACTTCGCCGCCTGGCGGGACGACGGGACTGACCAGGTCATCCACGAGCTCCTGCGCTGCCAGGTCCGTGAGCGGGCGCGCCGATCAGAGGACCCGACCCTGGTGGTGCTGGACACCCAGAGTGTCCACGCGGCCGCCGGGGTCCCCGCCGCCACGACTGGCCGGGATCCGGCGAAACGGGTGCCGGGCCGGAAGCGGGTGCCGGGCCGGAAGCGGGGCCTGGCCGTGGACGTGCTCGGCCTGGTCATCGCCGTCAACGTGCCGGCCGCGAGCGCGCACGACAACGCCGCGGGCATCGCCCTGCTGGAACAGGCCGCAGAGAACGCCGGCGGCACCGTCGAGAAGGCGCTGGTGGACCAGGGCTTCAAAACACAGGTCATTGCGCACGGCGACCGCCTGGGCATCGACGTCGAGATCGTCGAGCGCAACCCGCGGGAGACGGGGTTCGTCCCGCTGCGGAAGCGGTGGAGGGTGGAGCAGACCTACGGGATCCTGATTGCACCGACGCCTGGTCCGCGACTACGAGCACCGCCCTGCCTCCTCCGCCTCCTGGGTCCAGTGGGCGATGACCCACGTCATGGCCCGCCGCCTCACCGGTGCGAACACCCCGACCTGGCGCGAGGCGCAGGCGGTGAGCGCGTGAACATCCAGCCCCTGCTCGACGCGCTCGGCATCCAGGAGGACGCCGCCCGGACTCTGGCCGACGACCTCCGCACCCAGATCAGTGAACTGCAGACCCGGCTACGGGAGGCCGAAACCCACCTCGACCACCTCGCGATCACCCGGAAGGCCGCCTCCGCTCCCGCCACCGGCTCCCGGCCGTCCCGCCGGACCTGCCCGAGCACCCGGACTACCCCCGCATCCTCGGCGTCTTCAACGATGCGACCGGACCACTGCGGGCCCGGGACGTGTGCGAAGCACTCGGCCCCGAACTGCTGCCGCAGAACATCGAGGGCACCCGCGCCAAGCTGAAACGCCTGGTCACGCTCGACATCCTCACCGAGGTCGACGCCTGCGGCTTCATCAGGAAGCAGTGACCGCCGAGCACCGCGACCAGCAGCCCCACACCAGCCCGAATTCTGCTGTGTCTGTTCCCGCGGCCCGCACGACGCTAGCGTCGAGCCTCATGATCGTATGGCTCAACGGCACCCATGGCGCGGGCAAGACGACGACCAGTGCATTGGTGCAGCAGCTGATCCCGGATTCACGGGTGTTCGACGCCGAGAAGGTAGGCGAGACACTCATGGACATCACGCCGGGGCTGCCCGCGACGGACAACTTCCAGCACTGGCCGCCATGGCGGCCGCTCGTGGTCGAGACCGCCCGACGTGTTCTCGACTACACCGGCGGCACTCTGGTGATTCCCATGACCGTCCTGGTCGAGCAGTACTGGCACGAGATCAGCTCGGGCCTTGCTCAGCATGCCATTCCACTCCGGCACTTCGTCCTCCATGCCGACCAGGACACCCTCCGCGGACGCATCGCGGGCGACACCGTTCTTGGCCCCGACTCCCCATTCCGTCTCCAATACCTTGAGCCCTACGCCGAGGCGGCCCGCACGTGGCTACACGCCGAGGCCGAGGTCGTCGACACCACACACCTCACACCCGCCCAGGCCGCCCTGCAGATCGCAGAGGCCATCAAGAGTCGAGGAAGAACAAGCTGCCGGCGTCAAGCCCCGCAGGCACCATGAAGCCTGCCTAGGTGACAACCAGCGTGCTTCGGCTCAACCGGGCCAAGAGCTGTCCCGTGACTACGAGTCGTCCCGTAACTCCACGAGGCTGAAGGTCATACCATGTCAGGGTCAGTGCCGATGGCGCCGACCGAGCGAAGCGAACGCCCGAGGTCTCCGCTGAGGATGCGAGGGTGTCGCCGCCACCACCACAGGTCGGGTCCGGGCAACCTGTGGAACTGCTCGAGCGCCTGGCCGTCGTCGTCGACGGTCGCCGCCTCGTACCGGTCGTCCAAAGCTTTGCTCTGCGGGGTCCAGAGCTGCACGACGCCGGCGCGGCGACTCAAAGATCATTCACGGGACAGCCCTTGGTACTGCAGCCGCAGTTGCTGTGACCCGCGACTACCAGACCGATCGCTCAAGCCTGTTGACCCGCTGGAGCAAGTTGCTGCTACACAAGCTCGAACCTGACCGGCGCCACGGATGGTAGGGAGATTGTGTCGCCCTCAGCGAGACCTCGGGGGTCCTCGTGATCGACGGGCAGCACGATCAACATCGTGTGAGGCCGCGGCAGCCACCCAACGTCTTGAGGCGGATCGCAATACCCGATGTCGATCACCCGTACCAACTGCTCGGGAATACCCACGCCGCAGCTGTCGCCCGCAGATAGCGTCCAGGGGGCAGGATCGGTCTGGAAGAGGCTGAGCCGAGACTCGGAGGAGCCTTGCTTGCGCGGGATGGCGTACTGTCCGTTCCACCGGACTTCAGAGTCAGGATCGATCTGCTCCCATGGCCAGACGATGGACACGTTCCAGTCTGAGATCTCGACCACCCGTGTAGGGGTGAAGGCACAGCTGACACGCAGGATGTCGCCCACCTTGATCGTCTCGTCGTTCATGATCGCCCTGTCGCTCCCTGCCACGTGTGAACTGCACCGTAGCGCGCGGTTGGCGTGGAGCGGCTTCGTGCGGGAGCTGCGATGGGGTGAGAGATCACGGGCCTTAGACGTCATTTCAGTTGGCTAGTCGGCGGTGACATATGAGGGTCGCGGCGATGGCTGTGAAGGCGAGGAAGTGTTCCGGCTTGCGTTCGTAGCGGCGGTGGAGACGGCGGCAGCCGGACAGCCAGGACATGGTCCGCTCCACGACCCAGCGGTGCCGGCCCAGCCGCTGGGACGACTCGATGCCCTTGCGGGCAAGTCGGTGCCGGATGCCGCGGGAAGCGAGCCATCGCCGCAGGTTCTGGTAGTCGTAGCCCTTGTCACCGTGCAGCTTGCCGGGCCGCCGGCGTCGAGGGCCGCGACGCGAGCGGATGGGCGGGATGCCGCACACCAGCGGGATGAGGGCCTGGCTGTCGTGGAGATTGGCGGCGGAGATGCCGATCGACAGGGGCAGGCCCTGGCGGTCGACGATGAGGTGGATTTTCGATCCCTTCTTGCCACGGTCGGTCGGATTCGGTCCCGTCAGCTGCCCCCTTTGAGGGCCCGGACGCTGACCGAGTCGATCGCGCACCGCGACCAGTCCAGCTCACCCCGGGCACCGAGTTCATCCAGGACCAGGCGGTGAAGTTTGGCCCACACCCTGGCCTCGGTCCACTCGGTGAACCGGCGGAAGGCTGTCACGCCCGACAGTCCGAAGCCTGGTGGCAGTTGATTCCAGGTGCAGCCTGAGGTGGCCACGAAGATGATCGCGGCCAGCACCTCGCGGTCACCTCGCCGCCGGTGCCCACCACCCTGGGGGCGGACCGGCGCCGGCGGCACCACCCGCTGGAACAACGTCCACAGGTCTTCCGGCGCCATCCGCTCGACAAGCGCAGCAGTCATCACCCCAGACTGCCGCAAGATCATGCCAACTGAAATGACGTCTTAATACTGCAGCCACAGTTGTGGGGAAGCAGTGGCCACGGCGGCGGTAGTGGCTGAGGCGGGCTCGGTGCTGGTGACTGCGTCGTCAGCGTGACCAGTGCAGGATGTGTACGGCCTCGTGCCGGAGGCGTGGACGACCTTGGCCGGCAGGCGGCTGATCTCGCTCACACTCAGTCGGATCCGTCGTGGTTGCCTCCCCCTTTTTGGCCGGTGATGACCCGCAGCGCGGTCAGGTGGGCGACGGCCGCGAGGGCCAGGGTGATGTGCCCTCAGTCCCGTCCACGATCAACACGCTGTCGTCCGCGGCGAGATGCTCCACCACGAAGGACCGGACCTCGCAACGGACCGCGTCCGCGTCCCAGTCGGCCTGGTTCAACAACCGCTGCATGCAGTCCGGACACCGCTCGACGGCCTGCTCGGCGAGAGTCCAGCCTAGGGCGTATATCGAAAGTGGATCTTGGGGCGCGAATGATCACCGTTCATGGGTCGGGGAGATCTCACGGACGAGCAGTGGGCAGTGCTGGAGCCGCTGCTGCCGAAGGGCACGAAGGCGGGTCGGCCGCCCGTCTGGCCTCGGCGGCAGCTGATCGACGGCATACGGTTCCGGGTCCGGACCGGAGTTCCGTGGCGGGATGTGCCCACCGAGACGGGCTGTGGAGCCGGGTCTACGACCTGTTCCGCCGATGGCAGCGGAACGGCACCTGGCACCGCATCCTCAGCCGGCTCCAGTCCCTGGCCGATGCGAAAGGCGCGATCACGTGGGACCTGAGCGTCGACTCCACCGTGTGCCGCGCCCATCAGTACGCGGCAGGGGCACGCAAGCAGAGCGACCTGCAGAAGGAACCACCGGACGGCATCTTCACCGAGCCCGGAGATCACGGGCTGGGACGCTCGCGCGGCGGATTCACCACCGAACTCCGCCTGGCTGTCGAGCAGGGCCAGAAGCCCATGGCGATCGTGATCACGGCCGGGCAGCGCGGTGACTCACCGCAGTTCGAACCCGTACTGGCAAAGGTCCTCGTACCCCGCATCGGGCCGTGCCGGCCACGCGTCCGCCCCGATCGCGTGCGGGCTGACAAGGCGTACGCCTCCCGCAGAACCGCGCCTACCTACGCCACCGCGGGATCCGCTGCACCATCCCCGACAAGACCGACCAGGCACGCAACCGCCAGAAGCTCGGCTCCCGCGGTGGCCGACCACCGCGCTTCGACCCGGCCGACTACCGCGAGCGTCACGCGGTCGAGTGCGGAATCAACCGCCTCAAGAGGAACCGCGCCGTTGCCACGCGATACGACAAGCTCGCCGTCCGCTACGAGGCCACTGTCCTCGTAGCGGCCATCAACGAGTGGCTGTGACCTTCGGTCGTCACACGATGCGTTCCTTCTGTCCGGACTCCGGGAGCCCGGAGAAAGACATGGGCAGCTCTGGCTGGGCAGCGAGCGACCCAGCCAGGGCTACGGAGCCGTGTGCGATACCGTCTTGCTCGCCGGGCCACCTCAGCAAGACGCGGCAGCTGAATTTGAAATTCTGCCACTCGAAGTGCCGGTCGCGTACGCCACATGTTTTGTCGATGCCCCAGCAGGGCATGGAACACCCACAGAAACGCTAAAGCTGCCACCGACCGCGACGGTTGTCGTACTATTGTCTGCTGTCGATTGACCGCCATTCACAAATTGCGTTGTGGATGTAATGTTGATTGCGATTGTCTCGTCCCCCACGAAGTTATTACCGAAAACGCGAAGAGCGTTGAACGCTCCTGCAGTCAGCGTCAATTCGACGCCAACAGCGGCTTGTGCGGGCGTTCCACCGCCTCCCCCCGAGGTTCCACCGCCTCCCCCCGGATGGGGGCCCACGATGTGCAGGCTATCCAGTAGCTGGATGAGAGAGCGCGTGGAGATCGGAGCCGACAGGTCAAGGCGGCGACACAATTCGCGGACATTTCCATCGGGGTTATATTGCGGCAACACGCCTCTATCGCGAGCGCTATGGATTGCAGTTCGCAGTCTAGGCATGGCAATTTCCTCGTCAATTGTTCCCATTTGTCGCGTCTGTCGACACAGCAGATCGTTGATGCGAAGCGCTACTGCGGCCTTCGTTCACTCGAGTTCACATCTCAAGGAGCCGGCCTGTTGGGATGGTGGCCGGGTCAAGGGGATGCCAGCAAGTTAGATCCGGTCAGGCAAGGCCGACGAGGACGAGAACCAACCCTGTGCCCGATTCCAGGGGGGTCAGTGCTTTCCCGAGGACGGCGCCAAAGGCTGCGTCTCTGTCGACGGCGGCTATCGCATGACCTGGAGTCGAGGACGTCGTAAGGAGGTTGCCAACACGGATGGGCCGAGAAGAGGCATCCGCCTGGCACCAGACCTTGCCTGTGACAGCGACAGCCGATCGGCGAGCTCCTTCGCTTCCTTCGCGCGGGCGACGATCGAGGACGAGAGCCGGGGCGCGGTCCCCCGCGCCGGCGACGGCACCCGCCACGCTGGTGTCGTAGTCGTGTTTGCACGGCGCTAGCGACCCACCACTGTCCAGGACCACGACCGTGCCCGGGCCGATCTCGGCAGGGCCGCCTACTTGCTCAGAGACATCGAATTCTTCGGCTACATCTCCACCCGTCAGGATCAAGTCGCCGGTGACCTCAACGTCTCCCTGGAATACACCCGCCTTGCCCCCGCCCGGGTTGGTCAGAGCGACTGCGAATATGCCGTTGCGGCCCCTGGCGTATACGCCGGTGCCACCGTTGTCGTTGACGCCCGCCACGCCTGCCTTAGCGGCAATCTTGCCCACCCCAATGACGCCGTCTTCGGTATCGCTTACCCCGTAGACACCGTTCCCGGCTTTCCCTTCTCCCGCTACGCCGGTCCGCCCCCTGCCGTACAGGCCGTTTCCGCCGTGGTCGCTGACTCCGGCGACGCCGGATTTGGCGGCGGATTCGGTCAGTCCCAGAACACCGTCACCTCCCTTTCCGTGTCCCCACACACCGTTGAGGCCGCGGCCGTATAGTCCGTTGCCGCCGTTTTCGTCGACACCGGCAACGCCAGCCTTCCGGTGGCCTGACTGACTCCGAGAACTCCGTCATCCGTGTCGCTCGTTCCAAATACCTTCGCCATGACTGCTCCCCGTCCTGGTGTAGTTGGCTGGAATTGTCTACGCAGTTGTTGATTGTTGGGACCTGCGCTGTCGTCATGAGACAGCTCCGTCAAGTACTGCACCGCCTCGTGACCCACGGATAGGCGCAGGGAAATCGGTACCGGCATTCGTGAGCGGATAGGTTCCGCATAGGTCCGAATCTCACGGAGGTGAGTGGACGTGGCTGCGATACACCAGAAGCAGTAGATAATGTTGCCCAGCCTGAGCAGCGGCTGAAGATCGCAGCGAGAACGCAAGGGGGAGTTCCCCGAGAAGACGAGGCGGAGGGAGCCCTCAGCTATCGAGGGAGGGCGACCTGCGTCTAGTTCCAGACCGGCTGGCGAAGGGAACTGCCGCTTCCATGCACAAAGCCGGGAATGTGATGCATTTCCTGCTCCAATTCTCACCCCCTAAGCCCGGCAGGCGCAAGTTGGAAAGCCAAGGGTAACCGGGAGGAGCGGGTCCACGCAGGGCTGCGTCGTTCTCGCGAGGTGTCCTGGTTCCCCAGGTGCTGCCCAGGGTGGTCAGGGGTCAACTGTCGCCGCGTCCACACCTGCGGACGGCCCGGCTTGACGCCCCGCGGCAGCAGCGGCTCAAGCCGGGCCCACTGGCCATTCGTCAAAACCCCACGTCCCACGGGACCTGATCACCGACGAACAAGATCCACTTTCGCAACAGCCCCTAGTCCGCTTGGTTCGGATCTAGCGAGGCTTGTCATACTTCCCGAATGGAGATGCAAGCCGTGGAGGCGGCACGGCGTTGGCTGGCTCATCAGGGCGTCAGCCAGGTGCGCGACGGGTGGGTGAGCGACGAGAAGCCGGACGTGTTGCTCACAGCCAACCATGTGGCACATTCCTTGGCCGGCGATGTGTTTGCCGAAGACCTGGATGCAGCTGACCAGGTGCGGTTGGCCTTCGGGCTGCTGGATCTCCTTAACGAATACTGGGTCACGTGCGAGATCCGGTTCGCGAACGAAAGTGCGGAAGGCAGCCATCGCGGAAGTGGTGTGGTCCTCGAACCAGTCCACCCACAGCGAGTAGACGACGGCCTCGGCGTCCCGGTCCGCCTCCAACCGCAGACGGTAGCCGTCCCACAGCACGTCGGCCGGTAGGGCGATCGGAAGCCCTGGTCCGCCGAGCCCGTCGGGTTCTGGAGTGTTCGGGACCGGTGCGCTGGACGGTGAAGGAGCCGACGTACGGCACAGCCGTGCGGCTGCCCGTCCTGCACTCAGCCCTCTTCCGCGGTCTTCGGGCGAGCTTCCACGACGTCTACGGCGACCTGGAACCGGCTGCCGCACTGGCTCTCCTCCACCAGCTGAATCTCCCCACGAACACGCAGCACCTTGCTGAACTGCGCCATGTACTCGCCGCGGGGCACAAGAACCACTACCGCAGCCCCGGCGCCTGGGAGGATGCGGTTCGTTCCTGCTCATGAGTCGTGGGTCTGGCAGTCCAGAGAAGGATGCCACCGACGTAGAGTCCGGCTGTGTAGACGGTCGCCGTCCTTTCATGGCGAGTGGCGATGCCACGCCACTGCTTCCATCGGTTGATGCACCACTCGACGGTGTTGCGTTGCTTGTACGTCTCGCGGCCGAAGGCTGGTGGCCTGCCTCCCCGGCTCCCTCGACGCAAGCGGTGAGCGCGCTGGTCGGCCGGGACCGGGATGACCGTGCGGATGCCGCGCTTGCGCAGAGATGATGGCGGATGGCGCGGGCGGAGGTACGCCTTGTCGCCCAGGATCATGTCCGGGGTGGTGCGGGGTCGTCCAGCAGCGCGGGGAAGACGGAGACGAGCCATCACGTCGGTAACGACGGGCGCGTTCCCGGCCGGGCCGGGGGGTGAGGACGAAAGCCAAAGGACGGCATCGGCCGTCTGCCGCGTTGGAGGCATGGCGGCGCTGGTGGCAGTACCGCAGCTTCTGACTCAGGCTGCAGGCACTGAGCACGTTCGTCCGTACCCGGCTGTGCGCCTTCGGCAGTACGCCGACATGCCAGCGCGTGCGCGGCCTCCACCACCTGTTCCGGCACCTGCGGTGTGACCTCAGTAAGAAACAGCTCCATGACGCCGATGGTGTCGCCGACGTTCGTCAGTGGGGCCAGCACCCGCTGCCCCTGCCCGTCGTCCGGCACCCGCACGGTACGCAGGACCTCGTCGTAGACGCCGCTGTCGGAGAGGGGGATCCGCTCGGCGCGGTCTTCCGGAGGTGGCCGGCGGTGTCATGGGCCCGCAGCAAGCCCGGCCCAAGATGTCGGCATATCAGAAACGACACATACCCCGCGCGGACCCGGGTCCCGCAGGTTACGCGCGACGACGAGATCGAGGAGTCCACCGGCGCGGCAGCCTCCGTCGCCACCAGCACCTCAGCCAGCCCGATCCGGTCACGCGCCACACAGCCTCCAAGGTCGCGGGCCCTACCTCCCGCGAGACGACACATGTGGCGCGCTCGTGTGCGTGGGAAACTCTCACCCTGGCCCCTGCACCATGACCTGTGCCGAGGTGAACTGTGATCCCTCGGGAATGGATCTCGATGCTCCGGTGCTGTCGTAGGTGGATCAAGTCGGGGGCTGGACCCAGCTACCCCGGCTGCTGTTGCGTTTTTTGAGGGAGTGTCAGCAATGCCCGTTACACAGCCCGCTACCGAGCGTGTGCGCGTCTCCGCGGAGCACGACTGGTACGAGTCGGCCGGCATCTCGCTCGGCATTCGAGTCGGGAATTTGGTCTTCACATCGGGGCAGGCGCCCATTGACGCCCAGGGGGCCACGGTCGGCGCCGGGGATTTCGAGACGCAAGCTCGTCAGGCACTCGCGAATCTGTCGACGGTCCTGACGAACGCGGGCTCCAGCCTCGCCGACGTGGTCAAGGCGACTGTGTTCGTCACCGACATCGCACAGCAGGGCATCTTCGCCAAGCTGCGCGCGGAGCACTTCCCGGACAAGCCCCACCTCGCGGAGTCGTTCGTGGAGGTCTCCTCACTCGCCGACCCTGAGTGGATGATCGAGATCGAGGCAATCGGGCTCGTCCGGTGAACCTGAGCAATACGGACTCCTCGGTGGGGCAGGAGTCAAACCGTCGGCGTAGTGCTGCGACGGCCACCATGCCGTGAAAGATGTAGGTGTCGAACCCTGCCGGCCCACCGCCGGCGCTGCCACGGCGCCTACGGTGGGCCACTGCTCCCGGTACTCGGGGGGATAGTGTCCTTGATCTGCCGACGGCGCAAATAGCGACGATTGCGGCGTGATGGCTAAGAGTCGTCCCGTAATCCTGTAAGGCTGAGGGTCAGGCCGTGCCCGGGGCAGTGCCGATGGCGCCGGCCGAGCGAAGCGAACGCCCGAGGTCTCCGGTGAGGATGCGGGGGTGTCGCCGCCACCACCACAGGTCGGGGCCGGGGAGCCTGTGGAACTGGTCGAGTGCCATGCCGTCGTCGTCGATGGTCGCGGCCTTGTACCGGTCGTCCAGAGCTTTGATCTGTGGGGTCCAGAGCTGCACGATGTGGTCGTCCAGCAGGAGCCACGCCTCGTGCAGCCAGTTTCGGCAGTAGAGGTCGTTGGTGTACTCGTGGATGTAGTCGCCGTAGCCGCGCTCGATGTCGCTTGTCAGGGCGGCCCACGCATCCACCATTTCAGCGACCGTGAATGCCGTCCGCCAGCCGCGCTGGTGCAACAGTTCTCCGACCTCGGTTTCCGTAGCCACGGGTGGAGGTTCTCATGCCGAATCCGTCCGGGCGACTGAGTTGTGTCCAGCCAGAGGCAGGAGGGCCAAGATGAGACGATCTTGCCGTGGCCGGTGTGATCACGGCGTCGGAACCGTCCTGGATAGCCCCGTTCACCGGGCTGAAGCCGCGGCAGTTCGGCAAGCTGGTGACCGTGCTGCGCCGTGAGGGTGCGGACGCGGTCCGCACGGGCCGGCCGTGGAGCCTCCCGCTGGAGGACCGAGCCTTGCTGGTGGCCGCGTACTGGCGCACGAACCTCACCATGCGGCAGCCCGCGCCGCTGTTCGGGGTCTCGAAGTCGGCAGCGAGCCGGATCATCGACCACCTCGGGCCGATGCTCGCTCTCCAGCCCCGCAAGCGGTTCGCCAAGGACACCGTACTCATCGTGGACGGCACCCTGGTCCCCACCCGCGACCACACCATCGCCGAGCGGTCGGAGAACTACCGGTACTCCACCAACCACCAGATCGTCATCGACGCCGACACCCGCCTGGTCGTCGTGGTCGGCCGACCGCTCGCCGGGAACCGCAACGACTGCAAGGCATGGGAGGAATCCGGCGCCAAAGCAGCCGTCGGCGAGACCCTCACGATCGCCGACGGCGGCCACCCAGGCACCGGACTCGTCATCGCCCACCGCCGCAAGCACGGCCAGATCCGACTCCCGGACTCGAAAGAGGAACACAACAAGTCCCACAAGCAGGTCCGAGCCCGCGTCGAGCACGTATTCGCCCGGATGAAGACCGGGAAGACCCTCCCTGACTGCCGACTCAAGGGCGACGGCGTCCACCACGCCATGCTCGGCATCGCCCGCATGCCCAACCTCGCCCTCGCCGGACAGCCCTCAGGTCGTGTCCGCGGAGGGGATCGCTCATTGCTTGGTTCGTGGTGCGCCGGCATGAACAGACAGATGGGTCGCGGGCGTTGAACGCTCCGTTGCCGGCGGCGGGCCGGATGGGCAGGCCTGTGCGGGACCGGCGCCAGGTCGTCAACGGGATCTTGTGGAAGATGTCCACCGGGGCTACCTGGCGTGACCTGCCCGAACGCTGCGGGCCGTGGAAGACGGCCTACGAACGCTTCCGGCACTGGTCCGCCGACGGCACCGGGGACCGCCTCCTGGCCCACGTCCAGCAGCACTCCCACGCCGTCGGGCAGGTGGACCGGACCGGGGCGTCCCCGGACCCGCCCGACCGCGTCGTCACCGACAAGCCGGGTGGCCCGGGCTGCGTACGGCTGCTGCACGGTGCAGGCCGCGTCCTCTCGACGCGGGCGCGCAGGGAGCGTACGGGACTCGTTTCGCGTGACCGTCAGCTCGCCCGCCTCGTCGGGGTGACCAGCACCAGGGGGATCTTCCGGGTGGTCGCGGTGCGGTAGGCCGCGTACGAGGGCATCGCGTCCACCACCGCCGGCCACAGGCGGGCCGATTCTGACGCCGTGGCCGGGAAGGTGGCCCCGCCGACCTGGAGGGTGACCTCCGGGATGGCCAGCAGGTTCAGGTACCAGGAGGGGTGGCGGTCCGCGCCTGCGTTGGACGCCGTGAGGACGTACGCATCCCCATCCCGGACGTACGCCAGCGCCGTGCGGCGCAGCAGGCCGGACCTGCGGCCCCGGGTGGTCAGGAGCAGGTCGGCCACCCCGGGGCGGGGGTGGCCGCCGGTCTCCTCGAAGCGGCGGATGTGGTCAGCGACCCAGGGGGTCGGGTTGTCGTGGATCGTGTCGGTCATGCGGCGGACACTCCCGCGTGGGTCCGGTGCAGAGTCGGGAATTCGGCCTGGTCCAGCAGCGCGCGAGCGAAGTCCCCGTACGTGATCCGGCTGTCGGCGGCTGCCGGAGCGAGCACGTACCTGCCCGAGGGCTCGCCCTCATGGTCGAAGTCCCCCGCCGGGCTCAGTACCGCCCAGTCCAGCGCCTCCGGTGCGGCCGCCCGCAGGGCCTCGGTGCCGGCGCCATGGCCGACGTAGAACTCCCGCCACTCCTGTGGGTATCCGGGAGTATCCGTCAGCAAGTCGCCGGACGCGGTGGGCAGTACGGATGCCAGCCCGACCGACACCAGCCGCTTCACCCCGGCCGCCGGGAGCCCCTCCGCGAGGGCGCGGGCCACGGCTGGGAAGAACTCGCCGGGGGGCGCCCCGGGGTCGTACACGGCGACGATCGCCGCATCGTGCCCGACCGCGAGCCGTGCTACGGCCGCCGGGTCCGTCACGTTCCCCTCGGTCCGCCCGGCCGCCGTGACCTCGTGGCCCCGCCTGCGAGCCTCCGCCACGGCCGCCCGGCCGACCCGGCCGCCCGCGCCGAAGACGATGATTTTGCTGCTCTTTGCTTCCATGGGCAGGAGCGTAGGCCGAGGGCTGGTTTCCGACCGGATACCTCCCTACGGTGTGGATCATGACGAAGCCGCAGGCTGAACGGACCCCTTTGGATCCCGAGATGTTCGACCCCGTCTGCCCGTCCCCGCTGGTGCCGTTCCGCGTGGGCGACAAGTGGGCCGCGCTGATTCTGCGCTGCCTGCAGGACGGCCCGCGCCGATTCTCGGAGCTCAAGGTCCCGCTGCGTGGCGTCACAGCCAAGTCGCTGAGCCAGTCCCTGCGGAGGCTGCAACGGGACGGTTTCGTCGTACGGGAGGAGTACGAGGGCACGGAGCACCGTGTCGAGTACGCCCTGACCCCACTCGGCCGGGGCCTGCTGGGCCCGCTGGACGCAGCCTGCGAATGGACGCGGGAGCACTGGGACGAGCTGATCGACGCGCAGGAGGCAAGCCTTTCGGGGTCGGCTGATGTTCCAGCGCATCCTGTTCGTCCTGCATACCGTGATCGCATGGGACCACCTGCCGCACAAGCCGGGCTTCAGCTCGGGCATGACATGCCGGCGGCGCCTGGCCGAGTGGACTGAGGCCGGCGTGTGGCCCCGGCTTCGCGAAGCGGTTTCACCTTGGTCCGCCTCGTCCTGGTCGGCGAGGACGGGCGCGCCTGGACCCGGCCGACGAGGGATCGTCCTGACCGGCTTCCGCCCCGACCTGTCCTTCCTGGACGAGCTGCGCCTGGGCCTCGACGAACGCCCCAGGCGCCCGTCGAGCCAGTGCTGTGACCGGATTGGTTCGCCGCGTTGGTCGTTGCTTCCCGGCCTGCGATGCGCTCGGGTGGAATCGGCCTGGCCTGCCTGGACCTTCTGAGGACGGGAGACCGTCCCCGCCTGCTCAGTCGTCACGACGGGACTTCGTTGTCCAGGTGGCCACGGCTCGCTCGCGCAAGCTCGGGCAGCCCCTCACCTGCAGATTCTCCCAGGAGCAGGACGGGCCACTGTCGCAGCGCACAGGGCTCAGCCAGGCGCTCGCCAAGCTTGGCGTGTGGGAAGGCCCCGGGCGCCGAACTTCCGTGGCGGGCGGGCGCGTTGCGCAGTGCCATGGCCTGGAAGAAACGCGGTGTCGATCCGTGTTGCCTCCTGTGACGGACACCGTGATCCACAGCGCCTGCGAGGAGATATCGAGCATGACCGAGATCAGTACGGGCGACGGCCTGGTCACTTACATCAATGTCTTCACCGTCGCTCCCGAGAATCAGCAACGTCTCATCGAGCTGCTCCAGTACATGGCGCGGGAGGTCATGCCGAAGCAACCTGGCTATGTGCAAGCCAATATTCACCGGGGTCTTGAGGGCACTCGAGTGGCCAACTACAACCAGTGGCGCTCGCAAGCGGATCTGGCGGCCGCGCGCGAAGACGCCGACGTGCGGGCGTGCATGGAGCAAGTACTGAAGATCGCGACGCTCGACCTCGTACCGTACGAGGTCGTGTCGGTACACCGACCGTAGGTTCCTGGCCGGGAGGTTGTTCAGACTGCTGTTTGTGCTGTGGTCTGCCGCCCCAGCGGATGTTCCTCTCGCTGCGGATGCGGGCGCGTTCCTTGCCGGGCGGCGAGTACGCCGAGGTGGCGGGCGTCGGCGTTGCGCCGGCGCGGACGGCGGTGCAGGGCGCGAGCCTGCGCGGGATGGCTGCGGTAGGTGGGAGTGGGCCAGGGTGAACTGCCGCAGCGGGCCGACCTCGGCTTCACCCGCCAGACCTCTCAGGACGTCCCCCGCACGCCGGCCGGCCTTCCCGTCCACGCCACCTCGGTCCTCATCGGCGACGAGCACTACGACAACGAGCGCCTCGACAGCCGAACCCCTTGCGGGTTCCGCCGGCTGTGCCGGTCCCTTCTCGTTCTCGGGAGTCATCCGGGGCCGGCGGCGACCGGTACGGCGGCCTGAGGTCCGCTGACAGGCCCTGGCGCTGCTCCCCGGACGATGCCGGCAGGACGGGACCTGGCCGTCGGTCACTTCATCACCGACCGCCGCTGCTGAGGCTTGGGTACGACCCGCCGTATCGACGTCACAGGAGCCGGGCGAAGATCCGCGCCCCGTTGTGGAACGTGAGGGTGAGGCCTCTGACTGCCGGGGTCGCGTCCGGCCGGGTCGACCACCGCTCGATCGCCGCGACCTCCGGGCACTGCGCGCCCGCCAGCACGGCGGCGCGCCGGCTACCGGCTCGTCCGTGAAGGTGTCGCGCTTCGCCCCCTCGGGCAGCTGCCCGGTAAACTGCCACCTCGCCTCACGGCCACCGGCACCCGGCGTGATCCCGACACCGAACGGATGCCGGGTGTCGCCCGCCTCCGCCAAGGTGTGCACACGGGCGGCCCGGGGCCGGACGGTGGTGACGACGAACTCGGTGAAGCGGACAGGGCGCATGCGCTTGCCCTTCCGCGTGGGAGGGAGCGGCCAGTGCGCGAGGAGGGAGACCTCGACCCCGGCCCCCCGTACCCGGCTGCGGGCAGGAGGCCAGGGCGGGTGGAACCAGCACACCACCGAAGGCGGAAGGATCCGGGCCGCAACGGCCACCGGTGTGTACGGGAGCCGCCTGGCCGCCACCACGCCGGTGGGGTCCCGCTCCGGGCGCGAGGCACCGCCGGCCCGACCGCCGCCCGCCGGACGCACGGGGGTCCGGCGGGCGGTACGGGCCGTGGCTCACTCCTCGCCGTGCCCGAAGGGCGGGGCGCCGCCGCCCCCGCCGACCAGGTGGCGTTCCAGCCAGTCGGCCGCCGTCCGGCGGAAGAAGCGCCGGTTGTCCGCCCGTTGGAAGTCGTGCCCCTCGTCGCGGAGGGTCAGCAGCTCGGCGGGGATCCCGCGGTCGCGGGCCGCCCGGACGAACTGCTCGGACTCCCCCGGCGGCACGTTCGTGTCGTGCTCGCCGTGGACGGCCAGCACGGGCACGCGCAGGGCGTCGATCCGGTGGAGCGGGGAGAGCGACCGCAGCAGCTCGCGGTCCCGCTCGGGGTGGCCGTACTTGTGGGCGGCGGACTCGGCGATCCACGGCTCCGTCCCGGCGAAGAACGTCTGGAGGTCGGACATGCCGCACACGGCCACGCCCGTGCGGAACAGCTCCGGGTGCCAGACAAGGGACGCCATGACGAGGTAGCCACCGTACGAGCGGCCCATCACGCCCAGCCGTGCCGGGTCAGCGGGACCGGCGAGGACGGCGTGCGCGGCGCAGTCGGCGACGTCCTGGATCGCGGCGAACCGGCCGGTGCCGAGGTCGGCGTCGACGAAGGCCCGCCCGTGGCCCGACGAGCCGCGCACGTCCGGCGCGAACACGTCGACGCCACGGCCCAGCAGCTCGTGGTAGAGCGGGTCGAGGACGGGCCGCTCCTGCTCCTCCGGGCCGCCGTGCAGGTGGATCACGCAGGGGGCGGGCCGGGTGGGGCCGCGTCCGGGGGCGCGGTAGTACCAGCCGCTGAGCGGCGTCCCGTCGCGCGCGGTGAAGCGGTGCCGGACGGGGCGGGTGGGCCGGCGGCCGGGTGGTACCGCCTCCTCGTCACGCGACGACCACGGCGTCCGCAGCGGCTCCCCGGTGCCGGGCAGCCACCAGACGCCGGGGCGGCGCTGTGAGCCGCTGAGCGCGACCACGGCCGCGCCGCCCGTGCCGGCGGGCGCGACCCTGGTGGCGACCTCGTGGGGCAGGGCGACCCCGTGCCCGGCCGCCACCACGGTCCTCGGCCCGTCCGGATCACCGGGACCCTCCCACAGGTCCGGGGCGTCCGGGGTGGCCAGGCCGGCCAGGTCATTCGGGGCGTCCGACGGTTCCGGGGCGACCGGGACTTCCGGAGCGCCCAAGGTGTCCGGGGCCTCCGGCGCGTCCGCGAGCGGGCGGAACTCCAGGTCGCTCAGGCCGCCGTCGTTCCAGGCGAGGAAGGCGCCGCGACCCTCGGGGTCCACGGTGAGCAGCTCCAGGTCGACACCGTCGCGCTCGGCGGCCACCGACAGCCGGGTGACGCTCCCGTCGGGCGCCAGGTCGGCGGCGAGCAGGGCGGCGAACTCCCGGTCGGCGTCGCTGCGCAGCCACAGCCGCCGCCCGTCCGGTGAGAAGGCCCCGATCCACGGGTCCCCGTCGGCGACCGGCACGGCGGCCGCCGTGCCCAGGTCGGACAGGCGCACGACCACGGCCTCCCGCCGGTTGCGCGGGCCGCGCCGCAGGACGGCCAGCCGTCCGTCGCGGCTGACGTCGCAGATGCGCAGGGTGGCGGCCGTCCGCTCGACGGCGACCAGGACCGGCGCCGCCACGCCGTCCGGGTCCACGAGGTAGGCCGCGAGGCCGTTGCCCGCGCGCACCGTCGGCCCCTCGGGGCCCGGCCCGGTGGCCGTCCCCGTGAGCGTCCCGTCGAGCCGCGTCGTGTCGGAGAGCGTCCCGTCGAGGAGGACGCCGTCGCGGTACGCCCCGTCGCGGTACGCCCCGTCGAGGGCGGTCGCGTCGAGGAGGGCACCGTCCGCCGGTCGCGCGGCCGCTCCGGTGAACAGGTCGTCGTACCGCGCGTGGGTGGCCGGCCGGGACGCCGTCCCGTCGGGCAGGAGGACGGTCGGCGGCCGGACGGCGGGGGCGACGTCGCCGTGGTGCGCCCCGCCGAGGAGCACGGCGCGGCCGTCGCGCTCCCGCCACCCCGCCGGCAGTCCGACGGCGGACGGCTCGGCCGGTTCCGCCTCGCCCGGCGCGGACTCACCGGGGGCGTGCCCGGTCCCCTCCGCGGGGGCGGCGACCGTGACGGCCACGGCGGACCCGTCGTGGAGCCAGCACCCCAGGTAGGCGGAGGTACCGGGTTCTGCGCCCGCGAGGACGCGGCGCCCGGTGCCGTCGGGGCGTACGCACAGCACGCGGGAGTGCTCGCCGCCGCCCGGCCTGGTGGTGTAGGC
Source organism: Streptomyces changanensis (assembly GCF_024600715.1). Lineage (NCBI taxonomy): Bacteria > Bacillati > Actinomycetota > Actinomycetes > Kitasatosporales > Streptomycetaceae > Streptomyces > Streptomyces changanensis. Next base: position 6,500,841 of record NZ_CP102332.1, on the reverse strand, counting down.
GATCCACCGGCCGTCGGGCGACCACGCCACCTCCGACACGGGGTCCGGGCCGGCGTCGAGGAGGTGGGCCTCGCCGCCGTCGACCGGTCCGGTCCACAACTGGGGCACGCCGCCGCGGTCGCAGACGAACGCGACCTGTGCACCGTACGGGTCGGCCGACGGGTACCAGCAGCCGTGCGCCGTGAACCGCACCGGTTCGTCCCGGGCCCCCTCGGCCGGCGCCAGGAGGACGGTCGAGGGGGCGGCGACCGGGGCGTCCCCCTCGTCCCGCCGGGGACCGGTCAGTTGATGCCGTGCTTCTGCAGCCATAGCTCCAGCAACGCTACCTGCCACAGGCCGTTCGCTCCTCGCCTCGTACGGTGCTCCTCGGGCGCCGCCAGGAGCTCCGCCACGTACTCGTCCCGGAAGATGCCGCGCCCCTTGGCCGCGGGGGCCTCCAGCGCCTCGCGCACCCGCTCCAGGACCGGTCCGGCCATGTGCTTGATCGCGGGGACCGGGAAGTACCCCTTGGGCCGGTCCACGACCTCGGTCGGGAGCAGCTTGCGGCCGGCCTCCTTGAGCACGCCCTTGCCGTCGTGGGCGAGCTTCAGCTCGGGCGGGCAGGCCGCCGCGAGCTCGACCAGCTCGTGGTCGAGGAAGGGCACCCGGGCCTCGAGGCCCCAGTCCATGGTCATGTTGTCGACCCGCTTGACCGGGTCGTCGACGAGCATGACGTGGGTGTCCAGCCTGAGGGCCGCGTCCAGCGCGGTCTCGGCCCCGGGGGTGGCCATGTGCTCCCGGACGAACTGCATCGAGACGTCCTCGCCGGGGAGCATGTGGGGCTGCACGATGCGGGCGAGGTCGGCGTGCGTACGGTCGAAGTACGCCTCCGCGTACGCGTCGGCCGCGTCCGCCCGCACCGGCACGGCGAGGCGGGGGTACCAGTGGTAGCCGGCGAAGACCTCGTCGGCGCCCTGGCCGCTCTGCACCACCTTGACGTGCTCGGACACCTGCCGGGACAGCAGGTGGAAGGCGATCACGTCATGGCTCACCTGCGGTTCGGCCATGGCCGCGACGGCGGCGTCGAGCGCGCCCGACACCTCGGTGGACGGCACCATCAGCTCGTGGTGGTCGGTGGCGAACTCGCGGGCCATGAGTCGTGAGTAGTGGAACTCGTCGCCCTGCTCCCCGCCGGCCGACTCGAAGCCGACACTGAACGTGGCGAGGTCGCGCTGGCCCTCGTCGGCGAGGAGCGCCACGACCAGGCTGGAGTCGAGACCGCCGGAGAGCAGCACGCCTACGGGCACGTCGGCGACCATGCGGCGGCGGACGGCGACGCGCAGCGCCTCCAGCACGGCGTCCCGCCACTCGTCCGTGGTCATCCCGTCGTGCTCGGGGCGGCGGGTGTACGACGGCTGCCAGTAGTGGCGGTCGCGGTACGTGCCGTCCGTCTCGACCACGCGGACGGTGGCCGGGGGGAGCTTGGCCACGCCGTTGAGGATCGTGCGCGGTGCGGGGACGGTCGCGTGCCAGGTCAGGTACTGGTGGAGGGCGACCGGATCGATCGAGGTGTCCACCCCGCCGGCGGCGAGGAGGGCGGGCAGGGAGGAGGCGAACCGCAGCCGCCCGGGGCCGGGCGCCAGGTACAGCGGCTTGATGCCGAGCCGGTCCCTGCCGAGGACGACCTGCCCGGTGCGGTGGTCGACGAGGGCGAAGGCGAACATCCCGAGGAAGTGGTCGACGCACTGGACGCCCCACTCCAGGTACGCCTTGATCAGCACCTCCGTGTCCGAGGTGGACACGAAGCGGTGACCGAGGCCCTGCAGCTCCCGCCGCAGCTCCTGGTAGTTGTACAGGCAGCCGTTGAAGACGCCGGTCGCGGCGGCGTCGGAGCCGTCGGTCATCGGCTGGGCGCCCCGGTCGGACAGGTCGATGATCTTCAGCCGACGGTGGCCGAGGGCGACCGGGCCCTGGCTCCACAGGCCCTCGCCGTCGGGGCCGCGCGGGGCCAGGCGGTCGTTCATGCGCCGTACCGCGTCGACGTCGGGGCGGCCGCCGTCGAACCGTATCTCACCGCTCAGGCCGCACATCGCGTGTCACCCCCCGGGTGGAGCGCCTCGGCCGCCTCGTGGCCGGGCTGTCGTATGCCTCGGGCGGGCGGGCGACCCTGGGGTGTGGTATCGCCGGACATGCGGATCCTCCTTCTCGTGTGTTCCTCGTACATGGCGGCCCGGCCGGGTGGTCCGGGGGCCGTCGCGCGGGCGGGGTCAGCCGCCGATGGGCTCCACGGGGCCGCGGCGCAGACCCGCCCGGGCGGTCCTCGCGGAGGCCGGGACGTGGTCGCGGCGGCCGCCCGGGCCGCGGGTCAGCGCGATGAGCTCGTCCACGCAGGCGAGCAGGTCGTCCTGGGCGGCGGTGCGGCGCAGGCGGTGCGCGGCGCTGCCGTCGGCGAGGGCCTTCTCGCTCAGTTCCCGCACGGTCTCCCAGTCGCCGCACGCCTCCAGCTCCGGGCGGAGCCGGGCCAGCATGGTGCGGACGACGCGGGCGGCGGGGGCGGGACGGCGGGAGACCGGGTCGATCAGGTCGCCCTCCAGGCCGGAGCGCGCCGCCCGCCAGGTGGCCGCGCGCAGCCATTCGTGCCGGCCGCCGCAGCGCGCGGACGCGGTGCCGCCGGACTCGAAGCGGGTGGTCGCGCGCATCACCAGGGCCCGGAAGAGCGCGGCGATCAGGACGACCGTCTCGGCGCTCGGCGAGGAGTCGCAGACGCGGAGCTCCAGGGTGGGCTGGTGGTCGGAGGGCCGGAGGTCGTAGTAGATCATCCCGGGGTCGGTGACCACGCCGGAGTCGATCAGTTCGGCGACCGCGGCGTCGTAGGCGGCGGCGTCGGCGAAGCAGCCGGCGGGGCCGGCGGTGGGCCAGCGCTGCCAGAGCATGGTGCGCCAGCTCGCGTACCCGGTGTCCGCCCCGTCCCAGAAGGGGGAGCTGGCGGAGAGCGCCAGCAGGACGGGCGCCCAGGGCGAGATCATGCACATCATGCGGACCGCGGTGTCGCGGTCGGGGACGTCGACGTGCACGTGGGTGCCGCAGATGAGCTGTTCGTCGGCGATCTGCCGGTACTCGGAGACCATGTGCCGGTAGCGGCGGTCGGGTGTCACCCGGCCCGCGCCGGTGCCGGCGAAGGGCACGGTCCCGGCCGCCACGACCGCCAGGCCGTGGCCCGCGGCGTTGCCGCCGAGGCGTCCCCGGGACTCGATCAGGTCGGCCCACAGGGAGTCCATCGTGCTGTGCACGTCGCTGTTCGACTCGACGGTCGACTGCAGGAGCTCCGTGGTGTAGCGGCCCTTCGGCAGTCCCTGAAGCACGTCCCCGGCCCGTGGGACCAGCTTGCCGGTCTCCACCTCCAGGACATGGAACTCCTCTTCCACTCCCACATTGAGCGTCACCGTCACTCCTCCTGACCAGTGCGCGGCGTGACCCGCGCTCGCCCCAACCGGGTGCCCCGTAGCGCCGGCAACACGCCTGACCCATTTCGAAGCGGGCGACCGGGCGGGGTGGCGGCGGCGTCCGGGCGGGTCCCGGCCTCCCCCGGGACGCTGTCCCGGCGTCCCCTCCGACCTGGGGTGAGCCGCGTCTCACCCGGGCCGCGCGGCTTGTCTATGCAACAAGTTGCATAGAAGATCGGGGCATGGCGCTCGACCACGCGATCCTCGTCTCCCTGCTGGAGCAGCCGGGCTCCGGATACGAGCTGGCCCGGCGGTTCGACCGGTCCATCGGCCACTTCTGGACCGCGACGCACCAGCAGATCTACCGCGTCCTCAAGCGCATGGAGGGCGACGGCTGGGTCGACGTCCGGGACGTGCCCCAGCAGGGCCGCCCGGACAAGAAGGAGTACTCGGTCGCCGCCGCGGGGCGGGCCGCCCTCTCCGCGTGGCTGCGCGAACCGGTCGAACCCGAGAGCCTCCGCCACGACCTGGCCGTACGCATCCGCGGCGCCGCGTTCGACGACCCCGCCGCGCTCGTCCGGGAGGTCGAGCGGCACCGGCGCGCGCACGCCGACCGCCTCGCCCACTACCTCGCGGGAGAGGCACGCGACTTCCCGCCCCCGGACACCGCCGCGCCCGACGGCGCGGCGCCCGACGCGGGGCGCGAGCTGCAGCACGTCGTACTGCGGGGCGGCATCGCGTACGAGCGGATGACGATCGCCTGGCTCGACGACGTCCTCGCCACCCTGCGCCGCCTCACAGCCGCCGGTCCGACCACCGACGGTCCGAACGGCGACGGTCCGAACGGCGACGGCGCGGGCCCGGCCGGCGCGGGCCCGACCACCGACCGCCGGACCACCGACGGTCCGGCCGGCGGCGGCTGAGCCGCACGGTCCCGGACCCCTCCCCCCCGCCGGCGCAGCCGCGCACGCCCGCCCCCGCCGCCGGTCCGCACCCGCCGCCCCGGGCCGCGGCCCGCCCCGGCCCCGGCACCCACGACCACTCCACTCCGTTCCACTCGCGATCCACGCACCCTCACCAGGAAGGCGGACCCCATGGCCGACCCGCTGCTGTTCAACCCGCGCACCTACGACCCGGCGCACTTCGACCCCGAGACCCGCAGGCTGCTGCGGGCCACCGTCGACTGGTTCGAGAGCCGCGGCAAGCGCCGGATCATCGAGGACTACCGCTCGCGCGCGTGGCTGGGCGACTTCCTCGACTTCGCCGCGAAGGAGGGGCTCTTCGCGACCTTCCTCACTCCGGCCGGCGCCGCCGACGGCCACGCCGACAAGCGGTGGGACACCGCCCGCATCGCCGCCCTCAACGAGATCTTCGGCTTCTACGGCCTCGACTACTGGTACGCCTGGCAGGTCACGATCCTCGGCCTCGGCCCGGTCTGGCAGAGCGACAACGCCGCCGCCCGCGAGCGTGCCGCGCGGCTCCTCGCCGAGGGCGAGGTGTTCGCGTTCGGCCTGTCGGAGAAGAACCACGGCGCCGACATCTACTCCACCGACATGCTGCTGGAGCCCGACGGCGAGGGCGGTTTCCGGGCCACCGGCTCCAAGTACTACATCGGCAACGGCAACGCCGCCGGGCTCGTCTCCGTCTTCGGCCGCCGCACGGACGTCGAGGGCCCCGACGGGTACGTCTTCTTCGCCGCCGACAGCCGCCACCCGGCCTACCACCTGGTGAAGAACGTCGTCGACTCCTCCAAGTACGTCAGCGAGTTCCGCCTGGAGGACTACCCCGTCGCCGCCGAGGACGTCCTGCACACCGGCCGCGCCGCCTTCGACGCGGCCCTCAACACCGTCAACGTCGGCAAGTTCAACCTCTGCACCGCCTCCATCGGCATCTGCGAGCACGCGATGTACGAGGCCGTCACCCACGCCCACAACCGCATCCTGTACGGCCGCCCCGTCACCGCGTTCCCGCACGTGCGCCGCGAGCTGACCGACGCGTACGTCCGCCTCGTCGGCATGAAGCTGTTCAGCGACCGCGCCGTCGACTACTTCCGCTCGGCCGGCCCCGACGACCGCCGCTACCTCCTCTTCAACCCGATGACGAAGATGAAGGTGACCACGGAGGGCGAGAAGGTCATCGACCTGATGTGGGACGTGATCGCCGCCAAGGGCTTCGAGAAGGACAACTACTTCGCCCAGGCGGCGATCGAGATCCGCGGGTTGCCGAAGCTGGAGGGCACGGTCCACGTCAACCTCGCGCTCATCCTGAAGTTCCTGCGCAACCACCTCCTCGACCCGGCGGAGTACGCGCCCGTGCCGACCCGGCTCGACGCGGCCGACGACGACTTCCTCTTCCGCCAGGGCCCGGCCCGCGGCCTCGGCTCGGTGCGCTTCCACGACTGGCGCCCGGCCTTCGACGCGTACGCGCACCTGCCCAACGTGGGCCGTTTCCGCGAGCAGGCCGACGCCCTGTGCGCGTTCGTCACCACGGCCGCGCCCGACGAGGAGCAGAGCCGCGACCTCGATCTGCTCCTCGCCGTCGGCCAGCTCTTCGCGCTGGTCGTCCACGGCCAGCTGATCCTGGAGCAGGCGGGGCTGACCGGACTCGACGAGGACGTGCTGGACGAGCTGTTCGCCGTCCTCGTGCGGGACTTCTCCGCGCACGCCGTCGAACTGCACGGCAAGGACTCCGCCACCGAGGCCCAGCAGGTGTGGGCGCTGGGCGCCGTGCGGCGGCCGGTCGTCGACGAGGACCGCTCGGCCCGGGTCTGGCAGCGCGTCGAGGCACTGTCCGGCGCGTACGAGATGGCGCCGTAACCCCTCCCGGTGGGCGGCCGGACCCCTGGGTGGACCCCGGGTGGCCGGCCCCCCCTCCGCCGGGGTGGCCGCCCCATGTCGCCCGTCGGCGTGACCGGACAGGATCGGGGCATGGACATCACCCACCGCAAGCCGTCCAGGTCCCGTCTCGTCGTCGTGGCCCCCATGGTGGCCGCGGCCGTGGCCGCCGCCACGCTCCTGCCCGCCCCCGCCGCGACCGCCACGACCACCACCCCGGAGGCGACCACCACGTCGGCCGCGAGGACCGCGTCCGCGGTCGCCCGTGGGGGCGGTCGTGCCGCCGCGCCGGGGACGGTCGTGGCCGTCGAGGCCCGGGGCAGCATGACCGCGGCGGAGGTGTCGCTGAGCCTGCGGGACTCGGGCATCGACGCCTCACGGGTGCGGTACGGGGCGACCTGGTACCGCGTGCTGTACCGCACCACCGACAGCGCCGGCGCCCCCACCACGGCGAGCCAGCTCGTCGTCCTGCCGCACACCCGGCGCGCCTCCCTGCCGGTCGTGTCCTGGCTGCACGGCACCACCGTCCACCGCGACGAGGTCGCCTCCGTCAACCCCGCCTCCAACGACCGGCGGGCGGCGCTCCTCTTCGCCTCCACCGGACGGGCGGTCTCCGCTCCGGACTACGTCGGCCTCGGCAGGGGCGAGGGGTTCCACCCGTACGGCGATCCGGCCGCGACCGTCTCCGCCGCCGTGGACGGGCTGCGCGCCGCGCGCGCCCTCGCCCGGGGCACCGGCCGCGACCTGGTGCGCGAGGTGCAGATCAGCGGGTTCTCGCAGGGCGGCCCGGCGACGATGCTGGTGGGCCGGGCCCTACAAGAGGAGGGGCGCGACCCGTACTTCCGCGCGGGTGCGCTGGCCCCCGTGTCCGGCCCCTTCGAGCTGAGCGCCTTCGAGGCCGCGGCAGCCGACGACGCGGTCGACCACGCGCCCCTGTACCTCGCCTACTTCGCCACCGCCTGGAACCGCGTGTACGGCCTGTACGGCGCGCCCGCCGAGGCTTTCCGTGCCCCGTACGACCAGCGGATCGAGGAGCTCTTCGACGGCCGCCACAGCGCCCGGGACCTCATGGAGGCGCTGCCGGCCACCTCGCGCGAGCTGTTCACCCCCGCCTTCCTGGACCGGATCAGGAAGCCCGACGGCGAGCTCGCACGCAGGCTGCGGGTGCTTGACCGCACCTGCGACTGGCGGCCGGACGTCCCCGTGCACCTCTTCCACGGCAGCGGGGACCAGGACGTCGTCTTCGCGCACGCCCGGCACTGCGTCGCCCAACTGGAGCGGAACCGCGCCGATCACGTGCTCACCGATGTGGGGGCCGTCGATCACAACACCTCGGTGAAGCGGGCCCTGCCGCTGGTCGTCGACTTCTTCGACCGCCGGCGGTCCTGAGCCCGCCCGCCCCGCGGGTGCCGAAGGGCTGTCCCGTCACAGTTCCCTCGTCACACCTCTTTCGTCACACCTCCCTCGTCACACCTCCCCGCCCCAGGCGGCCGCGCACAGGGCGCGGTCGACCTCGTCCGCGTAGACGGCGGCCGCGAGCCACGACCGTGCGAAGTGACCGGTGTCCACCGGGAGCAGGCGGCCGAAGGGGTCGCGCCCGCGGTCGGCGGAGGCCGCGTGGAGCCGTTCGAGGAGGTCGGCCGCGGTGGCGAGCCCCTGCCGGCGCAGGTGCCGCGCGTCGGCGGCGGCGTCCCGGTCCAGCGCGAGCATCCGGCGGCCGCCCGAGACCGCCTGGTGCACGCGACGACGCAGGAGGTGCAGCGGGGACTGGTCGGCGACGGTATCGGGCACGGTCACCGCCGACCCGACCGGCGCGGTGGGCCCGTCGGGCGCGGTGGCTCCGGCCTGCCTGGGGGGCCCGGCCGGCATGGTGCGCCCGGCCTGCGTGGTGGGCCCCGTCGCGGCCGCCGGCGGGAGGTCCGCTCGCTGGAGCCGGTCGAGGCCCAGGTCGAGACGGGTCCCCGCCTCGGTGGGGTGCGTGGCCGCCAGGAGCCCGGCACGGGCGTGGGACGCCGGGACGAGGCGGGCGACCGCGCGCAGCGGCGTGCCCCGGGTCTCGGCGAGCAGGCGGAGGTTCTCCCGGTACGCGAGGTCGGGGTGGTCGTCGGCGGCGGTGAGGCGCACCGTCACGCCCCCGCAGGCGGCGAGGAGGCAGTCGCCGGCGGCCTCGCGGACCGTGCCGACGACGGAGAGGTCGAGGAAGAGCAGCCCGTGGCGCTCGCCGGCCAGGGCCCGCGCGACCTGTTCGGCGACCGGCACGGCCCACAGGCGGTCGAGCGGGTCCTCGTGCCACCCGGCGCCCCGGGCGCGTACGGCCCGGACGCCGAAACCGGCGCCGAGCCTGCCGTCCGCGGAGACGGTCGCCCCGGAGACCGCCAGACCCTCGCGGGAGAGCCGGCGGTGGGTGAGCGCCGTGTCGCCGAGGCGTACCGCGCGGTCGGCCGCGCCGGTGGCGCGCGCGGGACCGCCCGGCGCGACGTCCGACACCGTGTGAAGCCGACCCTCCGCATCCGTGGTCCAGGTGACGGCACCGGCGTAGCCGCTCGCCGTGACGACGGGCTCGCAGAACAGGCCGTAGAGGCGGAGGGACCCCTCGGGGGTGTAGGGCCGGCGGGCGGTGCCCCGCAGCTCCGCCAGCTCGGTCCCGGTGGCGTACGGCAGGCGGTGCGCGGTGGCGAGCAGGTCGCGGAACCGCCCGGCGAGGTCGGCCAGTCGGTACGCCGGATCCGCCGACCGCGCGGCGCGCAGGCCGTTGACGACGGCGACCGCCGTCGCGGCGGTGCGGGGCAGTCCGGTGAGGCGGGCGGCGTGGGCGGCGCGGAGCAGTTCCGCCTGGGCGACCGCGCCGGCGCCGTCGGTGCCGGTGTCGAGCACGGCGGCCGCCGCCCCCAGGACCGCCTCGGCGGCGGCGCGCTGTTCGGCGGTCGCGCGCGGGTCAGCGCCGGCGCCCGGGGCGTGGGGGCCCTCGGGGAGGGTGCGGCCGTCGGGCCCCGCGCGGCCGTCGGGTCGCGTGGAGTCGCCGGGCCGCGTGGAGTCGCCGCACCCGTCGGGCCGGTCGGGCGCGCTGGGGCGGGCCGGACCGTCCGGGCTGCCGGGCGCGTGGGGAGCGTCGGGTGCCGTGGATCCGAGGGGTCCGGTGCTCCCGTCACGGTCCGCGCCCGTGACGGGGTCCGCGTCGTGCCCCGTGTCGCCGTCGGCGATGGGCGCCGCCGAGGCCGCCGCGGCGCGGTGCAGACAGGCCGGCGCGAGGAGGCAGCCGCAGCGGATCGCCTCGGCGGTCGTCACCGTGCCGCCGGGAGCGTGCAGTTCGAGCTCCGTGTCGTCGTCGACGGCGATCCGGACGACGTCGCCGTCGCGTACGAACGGGCGGGCGGAGAGCTTCGCGATGCCGCCGTCCAGCCGCTTGCGCAGGCGGGGCGGGAGCGCGGCGACGAGTTCGGCGGTCACCTCGGGGGCGACGGCCGGCAGGTGCGGGCTCATGAGATCTTCTCCCCTACCCATTGGGCGAGTTCGAGCGGGCTGAGGGCGGCCACGGGCATGCCCGCGGCGACGAGCTGCGCCGCGACGCCCGTGGAGTAGCGGGGACGGCCGGAGTCGTCGAGGCTCGCGCAGCCGAGGACGTGGCAGCCCGCGCCGACCAGGGCGCGGACCTCGGCGAGGAGACCGCCCACGGGGTAGCCCTCCTCGAAGTCGCTCACCACCACGACGAGGGTGCGGGACGGCACGGTGACCAGCTCACGGGCGTGGCGCAACCCGGCGGCGATGTGGGTGCCGCCGCCCACGCTCACCTCCAGCAGGAGGGACAGCGGGTCGTGGACGTGGTCGGTGAGGTCGACGATTTGGGTGGAGAAGGCCAGGAAGTGCGTGGACAGGGTCGGCACCCCGGCCAGGACCGAGGCGGTGAGGGCGCTCCAGATCGTCGACGCCTCCATGGACCCGGACACGTCGGTGACGAGGACGAGCCGCCAGTCGGCGGCCCGCCGGGCGCGGGCGCGGAAGACCGGGCGCTCCGGGACGATCACGACCGTGCCGTCGGGGCCGGGGCGGGCCGTCGCGAGGTTGGCCCGCAGGGTGCGGGCCAGGTCGAGGCCGCCGCCCGGGCGACGGGAGGGGCGGGGCAGCGCCGTGCCGTGCAGGGCGGGCCGCAGACGGGTGGCCAGTTGCCGGGTGAGCTCGTCCACCAGGCGGCGCACCAGCGGGCGCAGCGCGGCCACCCGCGCCTCGGGCAGTCCGCCGGCGTGGCGCAGGACGGTGCGCAGCAGCTCGACGGAGGGGCGCACGCCGCGCGGGTCGAGTTCGGCGAGGACGTCCGCGCGGCCGGACGCGGCGGCCGCCGCGAGGACCTCCTCGCGCACGCCGGGACCGAACAGCGCCGCCAGCTCCCGCGACCACTCGCGCACCCCGGGGTACGGCGCCTCGCGGCCACCGCCGGGTCCGCCGGGACGGCCGCCCCGGCTGCCCTCGCCCCGCCCGGCGCCGTACAGCTCGTCGAGGGCGGTGGCGAGCGCGCCGGCCGCGGGCGGCAGCCGATCGGCACGGCGGCCCAGCACGAGCCGCCAGCGGTCTGCCGCGGCCAGCCGCCGCTCCCCCGCCGGGTCCGCCTGTTCCGCCCGTTCCGCCTGTTCCACCGGGAGCGCCAGGCCCGCCGGGAGCGCCGGGTTCCCCACGTGCGTGGCGGGCGCCGGGGCGTCGGCGTCGGCCTCCCCGTCGGTGCCGTGCCCCGCCGCCGGGGGCTCCGGCGCCGGCGGGGCTCCCCGTACGGCCGAGGCCCCGACCGCCGTGCCCCGCCCTGCCGGTACGCCCGGTGGGGTGGCTGCTTCCGGCGTCGTGCCGGTCCCGGGCGTCACCCCGGGCGGCGGTGGGGGCAGCAGCTCCAGCCGGTGCAGCGCGGCGCGGGCGGCGAGGTCCGCGCGGGTCCACAGCGCGAGGGCCGCGGGGTCGACGTCGCCGGTGTCGGCGACGCCCGCGCCGAGCCGCTCCTCGACGACGGCGAGCAACCGGTCGCGGGCGGCCGGGCTGAGGGTGTCGAACCCACCGCGCAGCGCGGGCAGGCGGGTGAGGAACTCCCCGTCGGGGAGATCGGCGACGCGGTCGAGCAGCGGCTCCAGCGCCACGGCGGCCGTCTCCAGCAGGGGGCCCGCCGCGGTCAGCAGCCCGGCGAGGCGCGCGGTGAGGGCCGAGCGCGACGGCGGGTCCCCGGCCGTGTCGACCCACGAGGCGGCGCGCGCGCCGAACCGCGCGGCCTCCTCGTGGCCGAGCAGGACCCGTACGGCGCCGGCCGCGCCGCGCATCAGCGGGGAGCCGTCGTCGGCGAGGCGCGCCAGGGCGGCGGCAGGCCGGACACCGCCCAGGAGATCGGCGCGGTGGGCGAGTTCGACCAGGGCGCGGGCGTCGGCGGGGTCCTCGGAGCCGGTGAGGCCGTCGATCTGGCGGACGGCGGCCGCGGTGAGCAGTTCCGTCGTCTCGGCCACCGTCCGCAGCCGGTCGTCGTCGGTGTCGAGACCGGGGACGTGCCCGGCGCGCACGCGGTCCATGAGGGACAGTCCGGCGAGCAGCTCCGGCAGCGTGGCCGCCGCGGGCAGGACCTCGGCGACCTCGGCGAGGCGTGCGTCGACGAGCGCGGGCAGGGCGCACCGCGCCGCCTGTTCGAGCCCGGCGAGGGCCTGCGCGGCCGTGGGTCCGCCGTCGGCGGCCTCGGCGCGGCGGCGTTCGCGCAGTACCCCCTCGGCGGCCTGCGCCGGCGTCACCCCGCGGGCCCCGGCGGCCGCGAGGACCGCCTCGGTGGCGGGCGTCCAGCGCACCTCCCACCGGGAGGTGAGGGCGTCGCCGCCTCCCGTACCGGCGACCTCGCGGGCCTCCGCGTACGGCACCCCGCACACGCCGAGCCGGTGCAGCAGCAGTTCCCGGCGGCGGTCGAGGTCGGAGCGGAGCGGGTCGAGTCGCAGGTCCACGGGGTCCGCCGCCCGGGTACCGGGGCCGGGCAGCCGCAGCTTGGCCACTTCGGCCTCGACCGCCGGCCCCAGGCCGCTGCGGGGCACGTCCGGCGCGAGGCGGCCGCAGCGGTCGCCGACGAGGACGCGCTCCATGGCGCGCGCCACGGCCCGGCCCCTGCCGTACGGCTCGCCCTGTGCGAGCACCGTCTGCACGGCCTCGACCAGTTCGCCACGGCCCGCGGCGGGCAGTCCGCGCAGCCGGGCGAGGTCGCCGGCCAGGCGGCTGATCTCGCGGGCGTCGACCGGGCCGGACGGGTGGCCCAGGGAGCGCAGTTCGGCGCAGATCCGCACCGCCGCCCGGAGCAGGGCGTCCTCCAGTGCGGCGGGGTCCTGGGCGGCCGTCAGGACGAGGTGCTGCCACTCGGGGTCGCGGATGCCCGCCGGGTATCCGGACCGCGCGTCGAGCAGGGCGTAGGTGTAGGGAATGAGCGACGTCGTCCACGTGGAGCCGCCACCACCCGTACCGCTCATGCCGTCCGCGCCGCCCTCACCGTCCGTACCACCCGCCCCGCCTCTCCCGGCCGCCGCACCGGCCGGGAGGGGCGCGGGGATGTCGTCGGGCGGTGCGAGAGCGGGGGTCAGCGCCGGGGCGTGGAAGGCGCCGACGACGGCGGCCGCCCGTTCGCCGTTGCCCGTGGCGGCGGCGAGGGCCGTACGCATCCACCGCTCCCGGCGCAGGTCCAGCGGGCTGATCCCGCCGGCCGCCGCGGAGTCCTGGCGCAGCGCCCAGCCGGTGAGGAGGGCGGCGCGGCGCAGTGCGTGCGGTGGGGAGCCGGGAGCGGCGGCCTCGACGAGGCGGTCCCACAGGTCGTCGCCGGGGCGGCCGGTGAGGCGGGCGCGCAGCGCGTCGTGGAGTCCCGGCGCGGTCCGGCCCGGTGCGGGGGCGGTGGCCGCCCGCCACGCCGGGTCGGCGAGCGGCAGGTCGCAGGCGACCACGGGGACGCCGTGCCGGGCGGCCCAGCGCACGGCGACCAGCTCGGGCGAGAAATCGGCGAACGGGTAGAAGGCGGGCGCGGCGCCGCCCTCGCCGGGGCCGCCCCGGCCACCGGGCACGGCGGCCAGGGCGACGGGGGCGCGCGTCCCCTCGTGGGCGAGCCATGGCAGCCACTCCCCCATCTCGGCGGGGAGTTCCACCAGCAGCACGTCCGGTGCGGCCTCCTCCAGCAGGGCGGGGACCACCGCGGCCAGGGAGGGCGCGTGGTGCCGGACGCCGATGAGGTAGGGGCCGGCCGGGTCGGTGAGGGCGGTGACGGCCTCGTCGGGGGAGAGGGTCACGGCCGTCAGCCCTCCAGGACGGCGCGCAGGTCCCACAGGGTGCGCCAGGTGGCGGAGCCCTGTTCGGCGCGGCGCCGCACGGGGCCGTCCCAGTAACCGAGCAGCCGGGCGGCGTCGGCGGGGTCGTCCTTGCGGACGACGCCCAGCAGGTGGCCGGGGAGGAGGCCGAGCACGTCCCGGTCGCCGGGGAAGTACGCGGCGGCGAGGCCGAGCGCCCCGGCGACGGAGACGGCCTCCGCGGTGCTCATGACGGTCGAAGGACGCTCCACCTCCCACCCCTCGGACGACCGGCCCTCCCGCAGGTCACGGAAGGCGGTGACGAGGGCCTCCAGCACGGTGTCGTCGACGTGGAAGGCCGCTCCGGCCCGCTCCACCACGGCCCGGGACTGCCGGCGGACCAGCGCGGTCTCCGCTTCGAGGTCGCCGATGGGGCCGACGGTCTCGAAGTTGAAGCGGCGCTTGAGGGCGGCGGACATCTCGGAGACGCCCTTGTCGCGGAGGTTGGCGGTGGCGATGACGTTGAAGCCGGGCGCGGCGTGGGCCAGGGCGTCGTCGGTGCCGGCGAGTTCGGGGACGGAGAGTCGCCGTTCCGACAGGAGGGACACCAGGGAGTCCTGCACCTCGGGCAGGCAGCGGGTGACCTCCTCGACCCGGGCGATGGCGCCGCGGCGCATCGCCGCGAGGACGGGCGAGGGGACGAGCGCCCGGTGGCTGGGGCCCTGGGCCAGGAGGAGGGCGTAGTTCCAGCCGTACCTGAGCTGGTCCTCGGTGGTGCCCGCGGTGCCCTGGACGACGAGCCCGCTGGTGCCGCAGACGGCGGCGGACAGCAGCTCGGACAGCATCGACTTGGCGGTGCCGGGCTCGCCGACGAGCAGCAGGCCGCGTTCCCCGGCGAGGGTGACGACGCACCGCTCGACGAGGGCGCGGTCACCGACGAACTTGCCCTCGACGGCGAGGCGGCGCGGAACGCCCTCGGGGGCCGGGGCGTCGTCGGGGAGCCGCAGCGTCCGCCCGTCGCTGCCCATGACGAAGGTGACGGCGGCGCGCGGGGTGAGCCGCCAGGCGGGCGGGCGCGGTCCGCTGTCGTAGGCGGCGAGGAAGGCCAGTTCCGTGGCGTACCGCTCCTCGGGCGGGACGATCTGCCGGGCGGCGCCGCCGGTGGTGGCGCGGGGGGTGGTGTCGGTGGTGCTCATCGGCGGCGGCCCTTCCGGGTGGCTCGGGTGGTCAGTTCTTCGAAGGCGGGGGCGTCACCGGCGCGTACGCGTTCCCAGGCGCGGGCGAACAGCTCCGGCACCGGCGTCAGGGGCACCGCGCGGGTCCGCTCCCGCACGGGGTACAGCCCCTCCTTCCAGGTCTCCAGGGGCAGCGCCGGGGCCTTCAGGTCGTGCCAGCCGCACGGCAGGAAGAGCGTGCGGCCGGCGCGGGCCCGCTTGGCCTCGACGACGAGGGCGGTCGCGGCGAGTTCGGCGCGGGCCTTCTTCGTCCGTGCGGGCCGCCAGCCGGTCCAGCGGGCGCAGGCGCGGTCCGTGGGGTCGGGCAGGGCGAGGAGCTGGAGGTACAGCGCCGCCGCGTCCTCGCTCAGTCCGTGGTGGGTGGCGACCTCGGTGACGAGCGCGGGCACGCTGACGGTCGGGTCCTGCGCGTGGCCGCCGTGGGGCGCGTCCACGGCACCGGCGGCGAGGGTGCGGGCCAGGTCGTCGCCGAGGACGGTCCGCAGGGCGTGCAGCCCGTCGGCGGCCCGGGCGCCGACCAGCCCTTCGAGCAGGCCGAGGACGGGGTCGTCAGGGCCGGTGAGGGCGGCCGGGCGCAGGAGTACGGCTTCGTTGTCGCCGTACCAGGGGCGCAGGACGAGGGCGTCGCCGACGGGCGTGAGGCCGCGGGCGCCGGCGCCGCCGACCGGCGGCAGTCCGTACGCCTTGCGGACCTGTACGGCCGTGGGCGTGCCCTTCTCCGTCCACGACAGGTGCAGGTCGAGGAGGAGTCCGGGGTCGGCGACGCGGGTGCGCAGGGCGGTGAGGCCCGCGGGCAGGGCGGCGCGCAGCGGGTGCCCGTACGGCAGGTGGTAGGCGAGTGCGGCCAGGGCGTGGACGGCTCGCGGCAGGTGGGACGCGCCGGGCAGGGCGGCGGGGTCGTCGGGCACGAGGTCGCCGTCGGCGTCGGGCCGCTGGACGGTGGTGCGGCTGAGCCACGGGGTGTGCCCGGGGTTCAGGACGGCCTCCGCCAGGTCGTTCGCCACGTCGGGGAGTTCGGCGGCGACCTCCTCCGGGAGGCGGACGCGGGAGCCGAGGCGCCCGGCCCAGAGGCGGGCGGCCGCGGCCGTGTCGGGTCCGGCTGTCCACAGTTCCTCGGGGTCGTCCGGGAGGAGGGCGGCGACGAGCGCGGACCGGTCGGCGGCTTCGACGGTGCCCAGCATGACCCGGCCGAGTTCGAACCGGCGGGGCTTGAGCCCGGTGGCGGCCTGCGTCCGCGCGTCGGCCTGGTGGGGCAGCGCGGCGAGGAGGACGGCGGCCTGCACGGGGCCGAGGCCGGGCGCGCACGCGTCGGTCAGGGCGGTGACGGCGTCGTCGTGCCAGGGGGCGGGGCCCTTGTCGCGGACCAGGCGGGCGACGGTGGCGAGCAGCTCTGCGGGGCAGTCCGGGGTCCGCTCGGTCTCCTCCCGCAGGGTGAAGTGGGCGACCGCGCCGAACGCGCCGGTCGGGTCGTGGTCGAGGGCGAGCCAGGACATCTGCCCGCGGCTGTCGTCGCGCCCCTGTGGGGCGAGGATCACCACGGTCCTGCCGTCCCGGCGCAGGACCTGCCCGGCGCGCTGCTGGTGGTCGTGCTTCTCGTCGAGCACGACTTCGCGGAGCCGGCCGGGGGGCGCGCCGAGGGGCCCCTCGGCGAGGGCGTCGAACAACAGGAGGAGCGCTTGGCGTTCGTCGTCGGGCAGGGTGGGTGAGGTGGCGCGGTAGGCCAGGGGGCGCAGGGCGGTGAGCAGGTGCGGCCAGCCGGCGCCCATGGTGGGGACGGTGCACGCCTCGCCGCGCCAGCCTCCGCCCAGGGCGTTGAGGCGTTCGGCGCCGGGCAGCGGTTTTCCGTCGGCGGGCTTGCCGGACAGGACGTGGTTGACGGCGTGGATCTGGCGCAGGATGCTCCAGCGCTTGCCGCTCCCCCACCAGAAGTGCCGGTGTTCGATGGCGACGCCCGCGGTGGCACGGCGGAGGGTCGCGTCGTCGCCGTGCTCGGGGCTGAGGTCGGCGAACATCTCGGTCGGCGTGGGCGGGGCCTGCCGGGCGGTGTCGGGCGTGACGAACGCCGTGGCCGCCTCCGCGTGACGGACCGCCGCGCGGACGACTGCCGTGACACCGGTGAGCAGCCGCTCGTCGGTGAGCGCGGGCAGGGCCTGCGACACGGTGAGCCGGGCGACGTCGTCGGCGGTCGGCCGGGTGGTGGTCACCCCGGTGGTGGTCGCCCCGGTGGTGGTCGCCCCGGTGATGGTCGCCCCGGTGGTGGCGGTCCCGGTGGTGGCGGTCCCGGTGGTGGCGGTCCCGGTGGTGGCGGCGCGGCCGGCCGTGGCCGCCGCGGCGGCCTCGGCACGGTGCTCCGCCAGCGCCCGCGCGGTCGTGCGCAGCAGCTCGGCCGCCTGTTCGTCGGTCAGGGCACGCAGGGCCAGGGAGCCCTGTTCGTCGCGGGGGCGCAGCGCGTGCCAGAAGGGGAGGGGCGGGACGTAGCGGGTGCCGGCGGCGAACTCCCCGCCCGCCCCACCCGGGGTGATGCGGCCGAGCTCGCCGGTGCCGGCGGTGCCGTCTCCCGGGAGGAGGGCGACGCCGCGCCGGGTGAGCACGGCGACGGGCGCGGCGCCGCCGGGCATGCGCAGGGCGCCGAGCGGTGTGGGGGCGGTGCCGTCGGGTCCGGCGGTGAGGGTGACGGTCCGGCCGTCGGGGGTGCCGGTGGTGGTGCGGGCGCCGCCGTCCTCGCCCTCGGCGCGGACCCACCGGCCGAGGACGGTGCCGTCGGTGCCGAAGGGGCTGCTCTCCAAGCCGGGCTGCATGGGCAGCAGTTCGCAGGCGTCCTGGAGGAGCCGTGCGCCGTCGCGGACGCCGGAACGCAGAAAGGCGGGGAGGGAGGCGCGGCCGTGAGTGCCGGTCGCGGGGTCGTACTCCAGCCACACGGCACGGCCCGACTGCCGGCCCTGGCGCCAGTACCCGGTGCCGTCGCCGAGGACGGGGCGGGTGGGCGGCAGGACGGTGTCACCGGCGTGCAGGGTCCGGCCGCCGGTCGCGCGGCCGCCGCCGGGCAGGGGCAGGGAGGGGGCGTCCGTGTCGTGGTGCCACCAGCGGGGCGCCGGGCGCTCGCCCCCGACGGTGAACACCTCGGTGGGCCGGTTCGACCAGTACCCGAGCTGCTTGTCCCCGTTCCACCACACGACGAGCAGTTCGCCGTCGGTGTAACGCAACGTGGGCCGCCGCCACCGGTCCCGGGGGCCGGGGATGCGCAGGTCGTGTTCGAGGAGCACCCCGTCGGGGCCGACCACGACGGCCAGGTCGCCGCGGCAGAGGATCAGCGCGGGCCACGCCTCCGTGACGTGGGTGGTGTCGTCGTGGCCGTTCTTCGGGGCCTGGGCGAGTCGCCGCACGGCGTCGTCGAGAGCGGACCAGCCCAGTTCGTCGAGGATGCCGGCGCGCAGGGTGCGGCCGAGGAGCGGCGCGGCCTCGTGGCGGGCGACGCGCGCGGTCGCCTCGGGGTTGACGCGCGCGGCGACGGGCCGGAACGGGCGGAGCCTGTCGAGGGCGGTGCGCGCGGCGGGCAGTCCCCGGGCGCCGTCGAGCGCGTCGGTCGCGTCGTCGAGCCAGTCGCGCAGGACGCCGGAGAGCACGGGGTGGGCGGCGACGCCGTCGAGGACGGCGGGGGTCGGCCGGCTCTCGCCGAGGGTGCTGACGGCGCGGTGGAGCAGGTCCCGGAAGCGGGGGTCGGCGCCGAGGGCGGTCAGGTCGCGCCGACCGGGGCCCTCGTCGGCGAGCCAGCCGTCGAGGGGCACGTGCGCGTCGGTGGGCGGGGTGGTGAGCGGAATGCCGGCGGCCACGCACAGGTCGAGCAGGTCCGGTTCGGCGCCGGAGCGCCAGCGGCCGGTGAAGAGGTCGACGGGGCGGCCGTCGGCGCGCAGCCGCGGCGCCATGCGGGCGACGAGGTCGAGGGTGGCCGAGGAGCGGCGGGAGGCGGCGGCGCCGTGCTTGCGGTGGGCGGCCCACCGGCCCAGCCACTCGGCGGCGGACACGCGGCCTTCGGTGCCTCCGGCGGGGTCGGCGGGGTCGGCGGCGGGGTCGGCGGCGGCGGGGTCGGCGCCACCTGCGCCGTCGGCTCCGTCGGCCTCACCGGTGAGGAGGGTGTCCGCGCCGGTCTCCGCCAGCAGCGCCAGCCACCACTCGTCGTCCTCGACGGCGCTGCCGAGCTCCCTGGGCAGGATCTCCAGCAGTCTGGCCCGCACCCCGGGGCGCTGCCCGGCGAGGACGGCCAGGGTGGGCCGGTAGGTGGTCCAGAAGGTGCGCGGGGCGCGGACGACGGCGGGTGAGGCGATCAGGTCGGCGACGAGGGCGCACTCCTCGGTGAGCCGGTGGAGCCCGGCCGCCTTGACGAGGGCGCGGGCGTCCTGCGGCAGCGAGGCGTACGGAGCCATGCCGGCGGCGCAGCGCTCGACGGCGAGCTGCCGGTACTGCGCCCACGCCTCGGCCGGTTCGAGGCGGCGGGCGAGGTCCTTGACGTGCTCTTTGAGGGCCTTGACCGTGAGCGCCCCGGCGAAGGCGAACTCCAGGAACACGGCCCGCTGCCGCTCCTCGTCGACGGCGAGGTTGTGCACCCGCTCCGCCTCGCGGGCCTTGCCGAAGAACGCGGAGGCGTAGGTGGTGTTCTCGTGCTGGAGGAAGATCCGGGCCGCCTGCTCGTAGAAGGTGGGCAGGAAGTGCGGGACGGTGCGGCCCAAGCGCTCGCCGAGGGCCTCGAAGCCCTGCTTGGCGGCGCCGGCGCGGGACTTCGCCTGCCGGGCGAGCCGCTCGACGTCCTTCACCAGAGCCAGGGCGTGCCGGCCGTTCGCGGGGTCGTTGACGAGGGCCCAGGCGGGGAAGCCGAGCGTCTCGCGGCGCACCTGGCCGACCTCCGGGGTCTCCGGTTCGCGGGCGAGACCCAGGAATTCCAGGGCGAGGTCCTCCGCCTCACCGAGCGTGCCCGGTACGAGGCGGACGACGCGCCGGTCGTCCAGCGCGGGGTGCGTGTACGTGCGCACGGTGAGCGTGTCGGCGTCCTCGCGGCTGCTGGTGCCGGGCGGCAGGACGGCGCCCGACTCCAGCAGGGCGGCCTCGGTGGTGTGGTCGTGGGTGCTCATGCGGCACGCTCCTCGTCCTCGATGTCGCGTCCCGCGTACAGCGCGGCCGCCATGCGCATTCCCTCGGACCAGGCGACGGGTCCGACCTCGCCGGTCCTCAGCGTCCGACCGGACCGGTCGCTCCAGGTGAGGGGGCCGGTCTCGGTCTCCTCGTAGCCGTCGTAGTCACCGATCCACACGCGGGCCTCGGTGAAGCGGCCATCCTCCAGCACGGGGCAGACGGCGTGCCCGCCCCGCACCCGGTAGCCGAGCTGGGTGGCCCGGCCGTGCAGGAAGCGCAACTCCTTGAAGACGCCGCCCGCGTACGTGTCGACGCTGCCGCTCCGCGCGTCGTGGTCGGCCGGCCGGTGCCACACCTCTCGGAAGAGCTGTCCGACGCGCTGCTCGACGCCGAGCTCGACGGCGAACTCGCGCAGGTCCTCCAGGTCCTCCAGGAGCACGGGGTGCGGGACCCGGACGAGTGCGGGGCTGACGCGCACCGTGTCGCCGTCGAGGTCGACCAGTCCGAGCCCGCGCCCGGGAGCGGCGTCCCGGAGGAACCCGGCCACCTCGCCGTCGTCCCCGGAGACGACGACGTCGCGCAGGGCCGTCTGCCAGGCCGGGTCGGGCCACACCCGCTCGATGACGGCGAGGGGCACGGGCAGCGAGCGCACCATCCAGCGCTCCACGTCGTCCTGGCACTGCCGCTCGTGCCGCTCCAGCCACTCGACGAGCTGCCGCAGGCCGACCACCGCCGGATCCTCGGCGATCTTGGCCGGTACGGACTTCAGCCGCCGTCCGGTCGCGTTGCGGCAGACGACCTTCCCGTCGTCGAGGGCGACTTCGTAGTCGCCCGCTGCCACCCACCCCATGCGTGCCTCCCCAGCACCGTGCTGATCTTTCGAACCGGAACGCTAGAGGACGCCACTGACAACGCCGCCCCACGGGGGTAGCTCCCACACCGCCCCCCGACCTGCGCTGACGGTGGGTCACCCGCTGGACGGGCGGCCGCCGGCATCCCCGGGTGCCCGGGATCCGCCGCGGAACCCCGGATCCGCGGCGGGGTGGCGCCGGCGAGGTCCTCTGTGCCGCCGCGCCCCGGCGCGCCACACTGGCCGCGTGCGAATCGTGATGATGACGGCGGGGTCGCGGGGCGACGTGGCGCCGTACACGGGTCTGGGTGCCGGCCTCGTACGGGCTGGGCACGAGGTGACGCTGGCCGCGCACGCGGTGTTCGAGCCGCTGGTGGCCGGTTCGGGGGTGCGGTTCCACCCGCTGCCGGTGGATCCGCGGGCCGAGCTGCACTCGGAGCGGGGCCGGCGGCTGCACGACGCGCGGACCGGCGCCGGGAAGCTGGTGCGGCTGGTGTCCATGGCGCGGGAGGCGGCCGACGACCTGACCGCCGCCCTGGTGGAGGCGTCGCGGGAGGCCGACGTCCTGCTGGTCGGTGGTGCGCTGGGGCCGCTCGGATACGCCATCGCCGAGGGCCTGTCGGTGCCCGCCGTGGGGCTGCACCTCCAGCCGCTGCACCCGACCGGGGAGTTCCCCGCGCCGATACTGGGGACGCGACCGCTGGGCACCTTGGGGAACCGGCTGAGCGGACGGGCCGTCACCACCTCGGTGGAGCTGGTCTTCGCCGGTTCCGTCCGCACGCTGCGCCGGCGGCACGGGCTCACGGCGGCCGGCCGGAAGCGCGGCACCCGGGCGGCACGGCCGGTGCTGCACGGCTACAGCGAGCTGGTCGTCCCCCGCCCCCGCGACTGGCCCGCCGGGCTGGACGTGGCCGGATACTGGTGGCCCCACGAGACCGGGCGGACGCTCCCGCGGGAGCTGGAGGACTTCCTCGCCGCCGGGCCCGCCCCGGTCTTCGTCGGCCTGGGCAGCGCCACCGTCCCCGACCCGGAGCGGGTGAGCCGCGAGGTCGTCGGCGCCCTGCGCGCGGCCGGGTTGCGCGGGGTCGTGCAGCAGGGATGGGCGGGTCTGGCCGCCGACGGCGAGGACATCCTGACCATCGGAGAGGTGCCCCACGCGCTGCTCTTCCCCCGGACGGCGGCCGTCGTCCATCACGCGGGGGCGGGTACGACCGGTGCCGTCCTACGGGCGGGGGTGCCGACCGTGCCGGTGCCGGTCCAGTTCGACGCGGCCTTCTGGGCGTCCCGGCTGACCGCGCTGGGCACCTCCCCGGGGGCCGTACCGCTGCGCCGCCTCACCGCGGGCACCCTCGGCGCGGCCCTGCGCCGGGCGACGGAGGACGACACGCACCGCGTGCGCGCCCGGGAGCTGGCCGCCCGCCTGGCCGCGGAGGACGGCGTGGCGCCGGTACTCGCCACGCTCGACCGCCTGGCGCGCTGACCGCTGCGCCGTGCCGCGTCCCCCGCACCCCAGCCCCCTGCCCGCGTGCCCGCGGACATCGGCGGCCACGGCATCGGACGGCGCACGCCCGAGGACCCGCACGTACCCGACCGGGGCCGTCCGGGACGCGGTTTCCCGCTCGGCCCCGGCCTGGTCCTCGCACTGGAGCCGACGTTCACGGCGGGCGGGCGCGACGGGTACCACACGGCCGACGACGGCTGGACGCTGCACACCGTCGACGGCGGCCGCGCCACCCACGTCGAGCACACCGTCGCCGCCACGGGCGACGGACCGCGCGTGCTCACCCTGCGCTGAGCCCGCCACCGGGCCGCGGGCGGACCGGCTCAGCCCGCGGCACCGGCGGGCTCGGGGAGCGGCACGGCCGTGGCCACGCCCGCCGCTACGGAGGCGGGCACGCCCGCGGGGGTGGAGGCGGGTGCGCCCGCGGGGGCGGGCACGGCCGGTGCGAGTTCGCGGCCGGGGCGCGTGCGGCAGTACTCGTCGCGGACCGTCCGGTAGCCGGGCACGCTGACGGTGCCCAGCAGCTGCGCCCACTGCGCGGCGTTCGTCTCGATCCTCCGGGCGACGCGGTCGCGGGCGGCCTGGTCGGGGGCGGCGGCGAGTTGGAGCGCGTGTTCCCACGCCTGGGCGCGCCAGGTGCGCAACAGCTGCCCGGCGGTGAGGCCGGCGATGGGGTTCCAGCGGTCGTCGGCGAGGGCGACGAGCGGGTCGTAACGGCGGGCGACGTCCTGGACGGCGGGCCCGTAGGCGCGGTCCAGGACGGCCTGGAAACGGTCGTAGTCGGTCTTGCGGGTGCCGCCGCCGGGGCGGGTGAGGCCCAGGGCGGCGAGGACGTACGGCATGTCCCGCTGGATGTGCGCGTTGGCTCCGAGGAGCACGTCCTGGCCGGCGTTGACGTCGGCCGTGCGGGCCGCCTCGAACGCCGCGTCCCAGGCGGCCGGGACGGGGCGCCCCGCGCGGTCGGCCTCGTGGGCGTCGAGGTACAGGTTGACGAAGGCGGTGTTGAGACTGCCGGCGAGCCATGACGGTTCGTCGAAGGTGCCGCCGTCGGCGACCGCCGTCTCCAGCGAGCGCTGCAGCTGGACGTAGATGGCGGGGAAGGGGGCGCGGTGGTCGCAGCCCAGCCGGTCCCGGACGTCCTCCAGGATGTGGCGCGCGTCCCGCACGCAGCCGAGGACCGGACCGTGACAGGACAGGTGCCCGGTCGGAGCGGCGACCGGCGGGGCCGCTGAAGCGGTGCCGCCGGTCAGGGCGATGACGCCCGCCATGGCGACGGCGGTGATCGTACGGACTCCGTGCGGCCGACGGCCCATGGGTCGCCCCTCCTCGTTTCCCCGGCGGTGGTGTCGCCTGCTGGAACGAGGCCGGAGGAGGGGCGGTTACGGTCGGTGGCCGGGTGGAGGCGGGGACCGCCGCGCGGCGGCGAAGCACCCGGGCGACGGACGGGCCACCGTGTGACCGCCGGCCGGGGGCTGGGTGAGGGGCCGTCAGCGGTGGTGGAGCAGTGCCTTCGAGATGACGACCTCCGACGGGGTGAGCGCGCGTTCGCCGTCCTCGACGTTCCACAGGGCGTTCTGCAGCAGGCGGCCCAGGGTCCAGCCGGCCGCGCGGCCGCGGTCCAGGGCGAGCAGGTCGGTGAGCAGGTCGAAGCGGCGGCGTACCGCGCGGGCGGGGTCCGTGGAGGCTGCGATCCGGTCCCAGCGGCTGTCGAGGGCGGGCCACAGGTCGAACCCGGGGTCGCCGGCGAGCGGCTCGGGGTCGATGGCGAGCCACGGCTCGCGCTCCCCCGCGAGGACGTTGCCGTAGTGGAGGTCCCAGTGCAGCAACCGGTCGCCGGGGTCACCGGCCAGCTCGGCGACCGCCGCCGCCCAGGTCCGCAGGAGCCGCCGGTCGGCCGCCTCGGCAAGGGCCCTCTCCGCGGCGGGTACGCGCTCCAGCATCGCGGCGGCGACGTCGCCCAGCCCGCGCAGGCCGGGCGGCGCGGGGACACGGACGAGTCGTGCGAGGAGCCCGCCGAGGACGCCGAGAGCGGTGTCGTCGTCCTCGACGGCCTCCAGGGTGCGGGTGTGGTCGAGCCGTTCCAGCAGCTGGGCGCCGGTGGCCGGGTCGTGGTCGTGCAGGCGGACCGCGCCGTCGCCGTCCCAGAGGCGCAGGCCGCTCACCGCGGCGGCGGCCTCCTCGCCCGGCGGCTGGAACTTCGCCACCGCCCGCGTCCCGTCGTGGCGCAGGACCACCGGCAGCACCAGGGACGCCTGCCCGGAGGCGGCCTCGCCGTCTGGGGAGGCGTCCCAGTGCTCCAGCGCCTCCGCCACCCGGCCGGGCAGCGCCGCGAGCCACGCCCGCCCCACCTCGCCGCCCTCGGCGTACGACGCGGTCAGCGTGTCGGGGACGCGGATGTCGGCGGGTGGACGCATCGGGGCTACCTCCGTCGGCTGCGGCCTGTGCCCCGCACGGTAGCCGCGGGCGGTGGGAGGGCCCACGGGTTTTCCGCCGACGGTACGGGACCGCCGCCCCTCCGCACGGCCGCCGGCCCCGCGCGGCCGCCGGGCCCCTCCGGCCGGTGCGGCCGCGCGGGGGCTCAGGACCCCGCGGACCTGCCCTGCTGACCGCCGGAGGGATCGCCCGACTGATCGCCGGACGGCCTCCCCGGGTCCGGTGGATCGTCCGGGGCGCCGTCGTCCGCACCGCCCGACGGCTCGCCCGCCTGCCTCCGCGCCCCTCCCGACCGATCGCCCGCGTCGGCGCCCGCCGGACCGCCCGGAACGTCACCCGCCGGTACGTGACCCGCCGGGCCGCCCGTCGGGCCGTTCGTCTGGTGGACGCCGTCGGGGTGGGCGCCGGGGCGGCCCACGGGGTGGGTGAGGGGCGTGGGCGACAGGTTGGAGCTCTCCTCCCCCGGCTCCAGCAGGGTGTCCGCGGCTCCCACGATCAGCGGGTCCGGCTCGCCGAGGAGCTGCTGGTCCTTGCGGTCGTAGTCGAAGCGCCACAGCAGGCTGCGCATCGCCTCGAGCCGGCCGCGCCGCTTGTCGTTGTTCTTGACGACCGTCCACGGGGCGTGGGTCGTGTCGGTGGCGCGGAACATCTCGACCTTGGCCGCCGTGTAGTCGTCCCAGCGGTCCAGCGACTCCAGATCCACCGGCGACAGCTTCCACTGGCGCACCGGGTCGACCTGCCGGATCGCGAACCGCGTCCGCTGTTCGGCCCGGGAGACGGAGAACCAGAACTTGACCAGCAGGATCCCGTCCTCGACGAGCATCCGCTCGAAGACGGGGCACTGCCGCAGGAACAGCTCGTACTGCTCGTCGGTGCAGAAGCCCATGACGCGCTCGACGCCGGCCCGGTTGTACCAGGACCGGTCGAAGAAGACGATCTCACCGGCGGCGGGCAGGTGCGCCACGTACCGCTGGAAGTACCACTGGCCGGCCTCCTTCTCGGTGGGCTTGTCCAGGGCGACCACTCGGGCGCCGCGCGGGTTGAGCCGCTCCATGAAGCGCTGGATGGTCCCGCCCTTGCCGGCCGCGTCGCGGCCCTCGCAGAGGACGACCATGCGCTGCCCGGTGTCCTTCACCCACCGCTGGAGCTTCAACATCTCGATCTGGAGGACGCGCTTGCGCCGCTCGTAGGCGCCGCGCCGGATCTTCGTCGCGTACGGGTAGTTCTCCCGCCAGGTCTCGATGGACGCACCGGAGCTGTCGAGCAGGATGGGCTGCTCCGGCCGGCTGGTGTCGACGGTCAGCCCGTCGAGCAGCTCCATCGACCGGTCCTGGTCTTCCTCGCTGTCGTTCACACTCCCCACCTTCCCCGGATCGCCGCGGAATCGCCCACGGACCTCCCCGGATGTGCCGCGACCGGCACCGGTGGCCGGTGGCCGGTGGCCGGTGGCCGGTGGCCACGAGCGCACGGGGCCCGGTACGCCACGAGCGCACGGGGCGGTTCCTCCGGAGTCGCGCCGACGGGTCCGTGTCGGGGCGGGGCGGGGGCGGGGTGATGCTCACCCGGCTACGCGAGGCCGCGCTGTCTCTGCCGGGGCCGCGGAGCAGGGCCCCGGTGCGGCCGTGTCGCGTTCGCAGGGGGCGGCGAGCGGCCGGCCGAGGTCGACGGGGACGGCTGGGTCCGCCTGCGCCTGTCCCCGGCCGGGGCGGACGGGATGCTCGCGGCGCAGCCGACCGCCGGGCGCCCGAGCGCGGCGGCGCACGGCTCGGTGTCCGGCTGCCGCTCGGGGACGTCGACGGCCCGCGGCGCGCCACCGGGTGCCATACGAGGGACATCGACGGCCGGCGGCTCGACCACTCGGTGTGTCGCGCCGTGGCCCCCACGGAGCGGCCGGGGGCGGCGGCCCGGCGCGCTGCGGCGGGCGAGGCGGCCGCGGGTGAGGTGGACGACCTGCCGAAGAGGGGCGGCCGATCCACGAAGCAAGCGCTGGTGAGTGCCGGCACCCCCACGCTCGCGCAGGTCGAGACCTGGCCGAGGACGACCTGCCGGCCCTGACACCCCTAGGGCGCGTGAGGGCGGTAGTGCTGGCCGGCGGCGGGGGGCTGGGGGGCCGTCGCGATCAGTCGGCCGAGGTCCCGGCGTATCCGCTCGGCCTCGCCGCGCACCTCCTGCGGGACGTCACCTCTCTCCGCGATGAGCCGGCTGTAGATCGGGGTCTCCTGGAACACAGGCTGACTCTGCTTTCTGGTAGGCCTCTACTGCTACTGCGAAAGGTGGGCGTGCACATGGCATGCCTGACGGCAGCTTAAAGGGAAGCGCTGACAGCGGGTCAGGGCAACGAGAGATAACGCACACCACCGCTTGCCGCTCCGTACGGGGCCCGCCCGCCCTCGCCGGATCGGCGCGGGCCGCACCCCGGTGACGGCCCCGGATGTCCCCGACCGTGTCGAGGTGTCCGCCGGGGCCCGCGGTGCCCGCGGCGGCGTCGGGCACCTTCCGGGCCGAACGGGCGGACGAGTGCCGGTACGCCGTACGCACGCGGGGGTTCCGGGTGTGACGGAACGGGCATGCCGTACGCGTCCCGGCCCTACGATGGTCGGCACGGCCCGCCGGTCGGGCCCTCGTACAACTCGGGAGGCCCCGTGACGACGCCCATGGACGCTGGGAAGTGGCCGCCGAGCTACCCCCCGAGGACGCCCCCGCCGCCGAAGCGGCCCGTCGAGCCGCCGCGGCCCGACCCGAAGGGGACCGCGGGCGACGCGGTGGCCACGCGTGCGCGGCTCCGCGCCAGGATCGCGAACCGCCGTGCCGGCAACTGGACGTACGACACCGCTCCGTGGGCCTCCTCCTCGTCCCCGTCGAAGGCCGGTGACGACGTGCTGGCCCGGCTCCGGGCGTGGGGCTACCACCTGTCGGACGACCACCCCGTCGTGGCCCTGACGGCGCGGATGGTGCGGGCCGCGGTGGCCGACGGGGGCCGTCGCGCGAGCGTCCACCTCGCCGACGAGGAGGAGGGCCGCCAGGTCGTCGTCCTCGTCCTCTCGCACCGCCCCGACCCGACGGCCGGCGACGCGGAACCCGACGACGGGGGGCTGCTCCAGGAACTCGCCGTCCTGGGGGCGGGTTCCTGCGGGACGGAGACGGACCGCGACGGCGGCGGCCGACGTCGTTGGGCGCTCGTCGCCCTCTGACCGGCCGCGCGCCGCCCGCGTCGTCCGCCCGCCCCCGCGAGACCTCTACGCCCGCGCGGGCAGCACGGCGGCCAGGGCGGCGAGCAGGGCGGGACGGTCGTGCGTGGCGACGGAGAGGTCCTCGCCGCCGCGCGTGGTGAGGACGACGATGTCCATGCCCAGCGGGACGCCCCAACCTCCGCCGACGAGGCGGGGCTCGCCCCGGTCCGCCGCGCGCAGCCCCGGCACCGGCGCGTCGATGGCCTGCGCGGAAGCCGCGTAGCGGGCCACCGCGCCCGGCGCCGGTTCCCGCAGCGCCGCCTGGACCGATGCGGGGTCGATGTCGGCCAGCGCGATCCGCTCACGGCCGACGCGCAGGACGCCCGCGTCCCCGTCGACGACGATGCGGTGGTAGATCGCCTTCGAAAGGGGCACCGCGAGGCACGGCAGGAGGACCATCAGGAAGGCGGCGGAGACGATCAGCCACAGCCCGAGGTCCTCAGGGAGGGTGTCGATGCCGAGGTTGACGACCATGGCGAGGTAGATGCCGACGGAGATGACCGTCCAGGTCTTGGGGAGTCGCTCTCGGTACACGCGGCGCCTTTCGTGCTCTGGGGGCGGGCGGTGGCCCGCGGGGCATGACGCGACCCTATGCGCGCCGCCCCGGGAACGGCAGCCCGCCCCGGCGGTGCCGAGGGCCGGCTGCGCGTGCCCCGCCGTTCGCGGGAGCGGCCCGGCCGCCGTCCGCCGGTCGTGCCGTGCGACGCCGACGCACCACCGCCGTCCGCTGCCCGCCGATCCCGTGGTGGCGGGTGCGGCGGGCAGCGGACGGCGGTGGTGGCGCGGGAGCCGGGCGCTGCCGGGGTGGTGGGCGCGGGGGTCAGGCGCGACCGGGGTGGTGTGCGTGGTGGGTGCGGCGGCGCGGGGCGCCGGCGTGGCGCGCGGCGCTGTACAGCCGCCAGGCCGCCGTACCGACCAGCGCGCCGGTGATCAGGGCGTACACGCCGATCACCTGGGCCACCGCGACCGCGCCGATGTCGGGCCGCAGCCAGAGCAGTACGCCGGCGACGACCGACGCCGCGCCGGCGAGGGCGAGCAGCCACTCGTGGCGCACCTCGCGGTGGAAGCGCACGGCCGCCCAGATCTCCGCGGCTCCGGTGACGACCGCCCACACGCCGACGAGGGCGGTGAGGGCCAGCGCGGTCACACCGGGCCAGGCCAGTGCCACCAGGCCGGTGGCGACGCCGAGCCCGCCGGCCAGGGCGTGGAGCGCGCGGTGCCGACGGTCGTCGTGCCGCCGGAAGGCGTCGACGAGCATGGCGATGCCGTCCACGAGTACGTAGGCACCGAACAGCAGTGCCAGGGCCACTACCGTCACGCCCGGCCACGTCACCGCCAGGAGCCCGAAGAGGAGCGCGGCCGCCGCCCTCAGGGCCAGCGTCCAGGTCAGTCGCCGAGTCGCCATTCGTGCACGTCCCTTCCGTCGGCCCGGTACCGCCCGGGCGTGTGCTGCCCCGCCTACCCGCGCACGGGCGGTGATCACCTGCCGGTCGGGGCGGCGTCATGTCCGGGTGCTCGCGTCGCGGCGCGTGTACGGGCGCGCTCCGCCCAGGTCTCGAGTCGTGGAAGGAGGGTGGGACGTCCTCGATGGATCCCCGGCCGGTCACCGAATGCCTCGGCCAGGGAGACGTCCCGGTGGTGCGCGGTCTCACCGGCCCGGAGCCGCCGCGTCCGGTACTCCCCCTGCTCACCGACGGCGTGGATGCCGGGCAGCGGTGCGGCCACGCCGTCGGGGTGGGGCGGGCGGTGTCCGACGACGGGCCGCGGCCGCCACCCTCCCGCTCGCGCGGTGAGCCGGATGACCCCGGCCCCGTTGGCGATCCGCCCGGTGCGCGCGGGCCGGGAGTCATCCGTGAACGGGGCCGGTCGCCCGTCGGTCAGCGCGTTCGTCGCGGCCTCGATGTCGGCCATGCCCTGGCGTTCGACGGGATCGCGGATCCAACGGCCCTCCTGCGCTTCTTCGGTGGCGGCGGACCACCACTCCCATGCGCCGTCGAGCCGGCTCGCGAAGCTCTCCGTGCCCCGGGTTGACACGCGGGGCACCGGCTCCCGGGCCCGAGCAGGCGTCAGGCCCCGCCACGACGGGGGAACCGTGGCGGGGCCTCGCTTCCCCGTCTGCCCGGGCGGCGCGGGAATACACCCGCTCCTTGCGCGTCGGCGGCAACACGGCCGGAACGCACCGCCGGACGGGCGTGTACCCGCGTCCTACCCACCGGCGGTCTCCCCCGCCGGCCCCTCCCCGGTCTCCCCCGGCGGCGTGGTCGGACGCGTGGTCAGGCGGCGTGGTCAGGTGAGTCCGCCGGGCCCTCCAGCTCCGCGAGCAGCTCCCTCGCCCCGGCCCGCGCCCGGGACACGTCCACGTCGTCGCAGACCACTTCGAGGCCGAGCGCGGTCATGCCTGTCCCGCCGGTCCCACCGATCCCGCCGGACAGGGAGTAGTACGACTGGTAGGAGAAGAAGCCGCGCAGTTCCTCCTCCGGGTCCCGGCCGACCCACAGCGTGGCGTACCGGGTCTCCTCCGTCGGTCCGGACGGCAGCGTCCGGCGGACCGTCTCCGAGAAGAGCAGGCGCCGTTCGTACGGGGCCGGCTCTGGCGGCAGGTCCAGCACCGCCCGGGCGAACTCCCGGACGTGCTCGGCACCGTCGAAGGCGAGGGTCTCGCTGAAGTCCGGCGTCCCGGCCAGGAGGATCCAGCGCCGCCCGCCGTCCGGAGCGGTCGGATCCGGCTCGTGGGCGACGGAGAGGACGGAAGGCTGCCGCCCCGCCGGCCCGTCCCGCCAGGCGTAGGTGAAGACCTGTTCGAAATACACCGTCCGCGCTCCCCCGGTACGTCACGTGCACCCCGCGACACGGGGCACCGGTCCGGGCCCGGACCGGGGTTCGGGTGGGTGGGAAACGGGCGGGGCGGCCGGATTCGAACCGGCGTCCTCCGAGATGTCGTCGCGGCGCACTACCTCTGTGCTACGACCCCGCCACGGCCCCGACCCTATCCCGGGCCACCACCTCCCTCGCACGGGTTTTCTCCGGGTGCCGGCGTCACTGTGGCCGTCGGCGGGTCGGGGGGAGGGAGGACGGTCGGGCGACGCGGGTGGGGCGAGGGCGGTCCGGCGCGGGGCAAAGGCGGGTCCGGGCGCGGAGGGGCAGTCAGGTGTGCGGGCGGGGGCGGTCGGTGGGTGGGGGTGGAGGTGGAGGCGGGGACGATCGGCGGGCGCGTGCGGGTGGGGCAGGGGGGTCGGGCGCGCGGGTGGCGTAGGGCGGGTGGCTCGTTCCGGTGCCGGTCGGCGGCGTGGCGACCCGCGCCGGGCGGGCCGGGGTAGGCGATGTCGTATGTGGTGGTTCCACCGGATGCACGGCTCCTTCCGCGGCTCTGCCGCCGGTCGCGGCTGGCGGCGCGGCAAGGACCTGGAGCTGATGCACCGGGCGACGGGCTTCGCCGCGCTCGGCCTGCTCACCCTCGTCCCCCTGCTGATCGTGGTGGCCGCGGCGGACCCGGCGAACGGCCAGGGCTTCGCCGAGTGGCTGGCGGAGGGGCTGGGGGTGGCCGAGGCGTCACGGGACGAGGTGGAGCGGCTCTTCGCGCCGCCCCGCACCGCGCTGGAGTCCACGACGGGCTTCGGTCTCGCCGCGCTCGCCGGCTTCGGCCTGACGTTCGGCGGCGTGGTGCAGACGGGGTACGAGAAGGTGTGGGGGCTGCCGGCGGCCCGCTGGCACACGATGTGGCGCCACCTCGTCTGGCTGGCGGCCCTGATCGGGTACCTGCTGCTCTCGTCGCACATCGCCGCCCGCCCGTCGGACGCCGGTGACCTGGCGTGGCGGGTCACGGTCGCCACGGTGAGCGCGTGGCTGTTCTTCTGGTGGTCGCAGCGCCTGCTGCTCGGCGGGCGGGTGCCGTGGGGGGCGTTGCTGCCGGGGGCGATCTCCACGGTGATCGGACTGGCCGGGCTGTGGGTCTTCTCCCACCTGGTGTTCTCCCCCCTGATCGCCTCGAACGCCGTCGCGTACGGCCCGGTCGGCACGGTGCTGGTCATCCAGTCGTGGCTGGTGGGCGTCGGCTTCGTCGTCTTCGGCGGGGCGCTCGTGGGACGGCTGCTGTACGAGGAGCGCTGGCTGCTGGGCCGCTGGGCGCGGCAGGCCGTGCGACGGGTGGTGCGCCGGGCCCCCGGCCGGTGAGCGGGCCGGGCGGGCGGGGCGGGCGGGAGGTGCCGGGGCCGGGCGGGCCGGGGCGGGGAGGTACGCGCAAGGCGGGGCGACGCACCCGTGCGGACGACCGCCCGCGGGGCGCGCTACGCGCCGGTGGCGGCGTCGGTGTCGGTGTCGGCGTCGGTGTCGGTGTCGGCGTCGGTGTCGGTGCCGTCGGTCTGCTCGATCCTGCGGCGCAGCACGTGCAGGCCCCTGCGGGCGTGGCTCTTCACCGTGCCGAGCGGCATGCCGGTGCGCCGGGCGATCTGCGTCTGCGTCAGGTCCTCGTAGAAGGCGAGGCGCAGGACCTGCCGCTGCCCCTTCGGCAGCCGGGACAGCTCGCCGGCGAGGACGACGCGGTCCAGTACGCCGTCGGCCGCGGCCTCCGCCTGTGGCGGCACGGACGGACCGGAGAGGCGGGCCGCGGCCTCGGCGAGCCGCAGGCGGCGGGTCCGGGCCGCGAGGGCATCGACGGTCTTGCGGCGGGTGATGCCGACGAGCCAGGCGCCGAGCGGGCCGCGCTCGGGCCGGAACCCGGCGCGCCCGCGCCAGGCGGCGACGAAGACCTGCTGGGTGACGTCCTCGGCCTCGCGCGCGTCACCCAGCGAGCGGGTGACCATCGCGTGGACGAGCGGGCTCCACCGGCGGTACATGGCGGCGAAGGCGGTCTCGTCCGACGCGAGGAGGCCACGGCCCAGCGCCAGTTCCTCGTCCCGCGTGGCCTCGTCCCGCGTCTCCTCGGCCCGCGCCTCCTCGACCGGGGGGAGCAGTCGGTCCGCCGGGCGCGTGATCGTGCTCATGGTCACTTTCCTCCAGCCTGGACGGCGTGCGCGGGGTGGCAAGGCGCCGTGCGGGAACGGGAGCACCGATGGGCCTGCGCGCCGGATCCTGCGCGTGCCCCCAGTGTCGGACGCACAAACGACGCGAGCAACGTGCGTCGCTTGTGCGTCGTATCTTGGCGCGGTGAGCGACGACGACCATGTGGACGACGGGCCGGGCGGCGGGCTGACCACCGGTGAGGTGGCGCGGCGCCTGGGCGTCGCGCCGACCACGGTGCGCTCCTGGGACCGCCGTTACGGGCTCGGTCCCGACGCGCACACCGGCGGGAGGCACCGCCGCTGGACGCCCGCGGACGTGGCCCGGTTGGAGCGGATGTGCGCCCTGACGGCGACCGGTCTGCCACCCGCCGAGGCGGCGCGGCTGGCGCGCGCGGGCACGCCGCCGCCGAAGACCGCGCCGCTGCCCGGCCCCGGTCCCCGGGCGGCCCGGCCGCGCGACCGGAACCGTACCGGCCTCCGGCTCGGTGGGGCCCGGCGGGAGTGCCGGGGCCTCGCCCGGGCGGCGCTGCGCCTCGACGCCGTGGCGCTGGACGGGCTCCTCTCCGCCGTCATCGCCGACCACGGCCTGGTGACCGCCTGGACCGAGGTGATCATGCCGACCCTCCAGGCGGTGGGGCGCAAGTGGGAGAGTTCGGGCGAGAAGTACGTGGAGGTCGAGCACTTCCTGTCCTGGCACGTCTCCGGCGCCCTGCGCCGCTGCGTCCCCGCCGCCCCGCCGGTTTCCCCCGCCCCACCGGCCCCCGGCGCCCCACCGGGCTCCGGTGACCGGCCCGGGGCGACCGTCCTGCTCGCCTGCGTCCCCGGGGAGAACCACACGCTGCCGCTGGAGGTGCTGACCGCCGCGCTCGCCGAACGCGGCGTCCCGGTACGGATGTTCGGGGCGGCCCTGCCCGTGGAGGCGCTGGTGGGGGCGGTGCGCAGGACCGGCCCGGCGGCCGTCGGCCTGTGGGCCCAGTCCCGTACGACCGCGAGCCGGCCCCTGGCGCAGCACGTCGCGGCGATGGAGTGGGGGGTGCGGGGCGCCCGCAGGCAGCCCGCCGTCCTGACGCTCGGCCCGGGCTGGGCCGGGGGGCAGGCGGTACCGGGGCTGCCGCGTCCGCCGGGACTGGCCGAGGCCCTGGCCGCGCTGGAGGCGGTCGTACCGGGCGACCCCCGGCAGGGCGTCACCCGATGAGGTCACCACCGTGGCGGCTCCTGGCATCGGCGCCCTTGGCGTGGTCCGCTGGACCGCCCTGCCGGGCCCGACCGGATCGGTAGGACGGCCCGGGGCCGGCCGCCGGTGGACGGAGGAGACGGATGACGAGGGAGCAGCGCAGTTCCGCGGACGACGTGGTCGTCGTCGGCGCCGGGCTCGCGGGACTCGCCTGCGCCCTGGACCTGTGCGGGGCGGGACGGCGCGTCACGCTGCTGGAGGCGTCGGACGGGGTGGGCGGTCGCATGCGCACCGACCGGCGCGACGGGTTCCTGCTGGACCGCGGGTTCCAGGTGTTCACGACCTCCTACCCGCAGGTGAGGCGCCGTCTGGCCCTGCGGGGGCTGCGGCTGCGGCCGTTCACCGCGGGCCTGGTCGCCCACACCTCCGCCGGGCCGGTCCGGCTCGTCGACCCCACCCGGCGCACGGCCCCGGCCCCCGGCGGCCCGCGGACCGGCGGTGCCCCGGGCGGGGTCGCCCCGTCCGCAGGTGCCCTGTCCGGCGGTGTCCTGACCGGCCGTGACCTCGCGGCGCTGGCCGCCCTCTCCGCGTACGACACCGTGCTGCCCGCCCGGGTGGTGAAGCGCCGGGCCGACCGCACCACCGCCGCCGCCCTGTCCCGGGCGGGCGTGTCACGGCGGGCCGTCGACGAGGTGCTGCGACCCTTCCTCGCGGGCGTCTTCCTGGAGGACCGGCTGGAGACCTCCGCCCGCTTCTTCCACCTGGTCCTGCGCAGCATGGCGCGCGGGACGCCGTGCCTGCCCGCCGACGGCGTCGGCGCCGTACCGGCGATGCTCGCGGCCGGGCTGCCCCAGGGGGTGGTGCGCCTGGAGACCCCCGTCGCCGCCCTCACCGACGGGGGCGTGCTCCTGACCGACGGCTCGGAACGGCCGGCCGGCCGCGTGGTCGTCGCCACCGACGCCCCCACGGCGGCCCGCCTCCTGCCCGGCCTGCGGATCCCGGGCGGCCGCACCGTCACGACCTACTACCACGCTGCCGACGTCCCGCCGTTGCGGGAACCGATCCTCATGGTGGACGCGACGCTGACGGTCCTCGGCACGTGCGTGCTCACCGAGGTCAGCCCCACGTACGCCCCGCCCGGTACGGCCCTGGTCTCCACCTCCGTGCTGGGCGGCGCGCCACCCGGCGGTGAGCCGGCCGTGCGGCGCCGCCTCGCCGAGCTGTACGGCACGGACACGGGCCCGTGGCGGCAGGTCGCCGTGTACACCGTCGAGGGGGCGCTCCCCGCGATGACGCCGCCGTGGCCGCTGAGCCGCACGACACGGTTCGCTCCGGGTCGGTACGTGGCCGGGGACCACCGGGCGACGGGGTCCGTGCAGGGCGCGCTCGCCTCGGGCACGCGGGCCGCGCGGGAGGTCCTGGCGGACCTGGCACGCGGATGACCGCCGCCCGGGACCACTCCGCCGCATCCGGCGGCGGGCGTCCGGCGGAAGAGGGGACGTCAGCGGGATCCGGGGCAGGGAGTGGGACATGGACTTCGACGGCGCGCGCGTGCGGACCGCCGGCGACCGGGGTGTCGCCGGCGGAGCGAGCGGTACCGAAGGGGCGGGCGCCGTGCTGACGGCGCGCCGAGCACCCGCCCCGGGCCCCGTCCGTATCACCTCTGCCGCCCGTATCACCCGCGTCGCCCGTACCATCTGTACCGCCGGCGCCTCCCGCGCCGGGGCGGGCCGGTGGCGAGCCGGGCGACCGCGGGCCCCGCGCCGCACCGCCGCGGCCCTCGCCGGACGGCGGGCCCGGTGAGCGGCCTGCGCGGCGCGCACGGCTCTCCGGCGAAGCCCGAGGGGGTCGTCATCGTGGGGGGCGGCGCCGCGGGGCTGAGCCTCGCGCACTGGCTGACGAAGACGGGCCGTACCCCCGTGACGGTGGTCGAGCCGCCCGACGGCCCGCTGCGCCCCGCCGAACGCACCTGGTGCTACTGGGACGAGGGGCCGGGCGCGTTCGAGGAGGCGGTACTCGCCTCCTGGCCCCTCCTGCGGATCCACGGCCGGGACGGCGGCGCCCTGACCGCCGACCCGGCGCCGCTGCGTTACCGCATGGTGCGCTCCACAGCCTTCGAGACACTGGTCCACGCCCGCCTCGCACACCACCCGGGGGCCCGCGTCGTCCGCGCGACCGCCCACACGGTGCGGGACGTGCCGGGCGGGGCGGAGGTCCGGTGCACGGCACCCGACGGGCGGGAGCTCACCCTGCGGGGCCGGTACGCCTTCGACTCCCGGCCGCCCCGGCGGCTGCCGCCCGCCCGTACGACGCTGCTCCAGCACTTCCGCGGCTGGTTCGTGCGCACCGCCGCCCCGCGCTTCGACCCGGACGTCGCCGACCTCATGGACTTCCGCGTGCCGCAGCCGCGCCACGGCCTGGCGTTCGGGTACGTCCTCCCCCTCGCCCCGGACCGCGCCCTCGTCGAGTACACGGAGTTCTCCCGCGCCCCGCTCGGCACCGCCGCCTACGAGGCCGCCCTGGGGCACTACACCCGCGAGGTGCTGGGGTTGGGCGCGCTGCGCGTGGAGACGGCCGAACAGGGCGTCATCCCCATGACCGACGGGCACTTCCCCCGCCGCGCCGGGGCCTCCGTCTTCCGCATCGGCACCGCCGGGGGCGCCACGCGCCCCGCGACCGGTTACACCTTCGCCACGGTGCAGCGGCAGAGCCGGGCCGTGGCGCGGGCGCTGGCCGAGGGGCGCGACCCCGTGCCGCGCCCCCACGGGCGCCGTGCCCTCGCCATGGACGCCGTGCTGCTGCGGGCGCTGGACGCCGGCCGCGTCGACGGGCCGGACTTCTTCACCGGGCTCTTCCGCGGCGTGCCGGCCGAGCGCCTGTTGCGCTTCCTCGACGGCGCCACCTCGCCCCGGGAGGAGTTCGGCATCGGGCTGCGCACCCCGATCGGGCCCATGCTCCGCACCGCCGCCGAACTGCCCTTCCTCCCCCGGCGCGCCGCCCCCGACGTG
Organism: Streptomyces changanensis; assembly: GCF_024600715.1. NCBI lineage: Bacteria > Bacillati > Actinomycetota > Actinomycetes > Kitasatosporales > Streptomycetaceae > Streptomyces > Streptomyces changanensis. The sequence continues at coordinate 6,463,768 of NZ_CP102332.1, read as the reverse complement.
CCCTTCCCACCCCGCCGCACCGCCGTCCGACCGCCATCCGGAGAGAAGCCCCTATGACGCTCCTACGGGACCACGACCTCGCCACCGCCTTCGACCACGCCGCCCCCAGGTACGACCGTCTGACGGCCGCCAACCCCGGCTACCACGCCGACCTGCGCCGTTCCGCGCGGCGCCTGGGCCTGCCCGACGGGGGCGCCGGGCTGCGGGTCCTGGACCTCGGCTGCGGTACCGGCTCCTCGACGCGCGCCCTGCTCGCCACGGCGCCCCGCGCGCGGATCACGGCTGTCGACGCGTCGGCGGGCATGCTGGGCCGGGCGCTCGCCAAGTCGTGGCCGGACACCGTGCGGTTCCTGCGCCTGACCGCCGAGGAGGTGGCGGCGACCGCCCGTGAGGAGCCGTACGACGCGGTGTTCGCCGCCTACCTGTTCCGCAACGTGTCCGACCCCGACGCGGTCCTGACCTCCGTGCGCGCCCTGCTGCGCCCCGGCGGGCGCCTGGCGGTGCACGAGTACAGCCTCAGCGGCTCCCCCGTGCACCGGGCGCTGTGGAACGCGGTCTGCCGGGGGGTGATCATCCCCGCGGGCACCGTCACCGGCGACCGGGCGCTCTACCGCCACCTGTGGCGCAGCGTGCTCGACTTCGACACCGCCCCGGCCTTCGCGGCCCGCCTGGCCCGCGCCGGCTTCGGCGGCGTGCGCACGCTCCCGGTCGCCGGCTGGCAGACCGGGGTGGTCCACACGTTCCTCGCCGGCGGGGGCCGGCCCGGCGCGGCGGCCGCCCGATGAGCGCGGCCGCGGGGCGCGCCCCCGCCGCCCGCAGGGGCCGGGACCGCAGGGCGGAGGTGATCCTGCCCGCCCCCGCGCGGGAGCGCTGCGCCGGTGGTGGGCCGCGCGCCGCCGTCGTCGGCGGCGGCATCGCGGGCCTCGCCGCGGCGACGGCCCTCGCCGAACGCGGTGTCCGCGTCACGCTGTACGAGCGGGAGGACACCCTCGGCGGGCGGGTCCGGGGATGGCGCACCCGGCTGGCGGACGGCTCCGAGGTGACGATGAGCCGCGGCTTCCACGCCTTCTTCCGCCAGTACTACAACCTGCGCGGACTGTTGCGGCGGACCGATCCGGGGCTGTCCCGGCTGGTCGGACTGCCGGACTACCCGCTGCGCCACGCCCGGGGCGTGACGGACGGTTTCGCGCGGGTGCCGCGCACCCCGCCGTGGAGCGCGATCGGCTTCGCCGCCCTCAGCCCGACCTTCGGCGCGCGGGATCTCACCGCCCTGGACGCCCGGGCGGCGCTCCCGCTGTTCGACGTGCGGGTGCCCGAGGTGTACGAGCGGTTCGACGGCGTGCGGGCGACGGAGCTGCTGCGGCGGATCCGCTTCCCCGAGGCGGCCCGCCACCTGGCGTTCGAGGTGTTCTCCCGCAGCTTCTTCGCCGACCCGAGGGAGCTGTCGGCCGCCGAGCTGATGGTGATGTTCCACATTTACTTCCTCGGCTCCTCCGAGGGCCTGCTGTTCGACGTGCCCGACGAGCCGTACCCGCAGGCGCTGTGGGAACCCCTGGGCCGGTACCTGGAGGGACTCGGCGCCGAGGTGCGCACCGGCGCGCCGGTGCACGCCGTCCGCGCCGTCGACGGCGGCGGGTTCGTCGTGGAGGGCGCGGGGGCGGCCGACCGCCACGAGGCGGTGGTCCTCGCCCTGGACGGCGGCGGGCTGCGGCGGCTCGTGGCCGCCTCGCCCGGCCTCGGCGGGAACGCGTGGCGGGACGACGTCGCCGCGCTGCGCGACGCGCCGCCGTTCCTGGTGTCGCGGCTGTGGCTCGACCGGCCGGTGCGCCGGGACAGGCCGGGCTTCCTCGGGACGAGCGGCTACGGCGGCCTGGACAACGTCAGCGTCCTGGACCGCTGGGAGGGCGAGGCCGCGCGCTGGGCGGCGCGCACCGGCGGGTCGGTGGTGGAGCTGCACGCCTACGCCGTCGACCCGGCGGAGGAGCCGAAGGAGGTGCAGGACCGGCTCGTGGCCCGGCTGCACGAGGTCTACCCGGAGACGCGGGACGCGCGGGTCGTCGACGCCCGGCACGAGTGGCGGGCGGACTGCCCGATGTTCCCCGTCGGTACCTACCACCGCCGCCCGGAGGTCCGCGCGGGCCGGCCGGGCCTGGTGACGGCCGGTGACGCGGTCCGCTGCGCCCTGCCGGTCGCCCTGATGGAGCGGGCCGCGACCACGGGCTTCCTCGCGGCCAACGCGCTGCTCGCCGACTGGGGGGTGCGGGGCCAGGTGCTGTGGACCGTCCCGCGCGCGGGACGGTCCACAGTGCTGCGCGCCCTGGCCGCCCTGGCAGGACGCTCCTGACCTCACCCACCCGCTGCCGGCCGGGGGGCCGCGCGCGTCCGGGGCGCGGTCCCGCCCCGTCCCGGCGAAGCGGCGCTCGCTGACCCCGGGAGGCACCGGCGCTCACCCGGGCCGGGCCCCCGGGAGCGGCCCCTCCCTGGGAGCGCTCCGCCCTCCCCCGGAGCCGCCCGCCACCCGGCGGGCTCGTGCTCATCCCGGGAAGCGGCCCGTGCTGCGGAGGGTCCAGCGGCGTTCCGCGTAGGCCAGGTCGTCGCGCCACAGGCGGCCGGCGGCCCGGCGCACCAGGGGCCGCAGCAGCGGGGCGGTGGCGCGGGCCAGCGCGAAACCGCGGCGGTCGGAGGCGGCGACGACCGCCTCGACGACGGCGGTCCGCGGAACCGCCGACCCCTCGGGGGTGAGCGGCGTGGCGTGTGTCTCCACCACGGACGTCGCGCCCTCGCCCTCGGTGATGTGCATGACGACGGTGCGGGGTTCGGGCGCGGTGAACTCCGCCCGCACCGGCACGACCAGCCGGCCGGCGACGCGGAACGACACGTCGACGGCGAAGGCGTCCTCCCCCTCGCCCCGCGGGGTGTCCACCACGCGCAGGTCGACGAACGAGTACGGGTGGAACCAGGAGCCGTGCCACGGGTCGAGCCGGTTGGCGACCACGTCCTCCGGCTCGCACCGTCCGACGGCGGTGAACACCGCGTCCACGCCGACGCCGGGCGCCGGACGCACCGGGACGACGGGACGCTCCAGCGGCTCCTCGCCGCCCGCCCGGTCCAGCCGGACCCACACCAGCACCCCGTCGTCGTGGACCGGGTACGGCTCCCACCCGCCGGACGGCCCACCGTCCAGGGCGAGTCCGTGCCAGTGGCACACGAGCGTCCCGCACACGACGCGGCTGTCCCGCAGCGGGGCGCCGAGGTGCGGGCAGGCGCCCGGCCCGGCCCGCAGCTCCCCGGAGCGGGACCGCCACAGGACGACCTCGACACCGGCGACGGTCCTGCCGTAGGGGCGGCCGGGGTTGACGTCCCGTGAGGCGCCGACGACGAACCAGTTGCCCGAGGGCCGCGCCGAGGCGCGTTTCAGCGCGTCGGCGATGAGCGCGGGCTTCGCCTCCCGCCACGTGGGCCGCTGCTCCTCCCAGCCCGGTCCCCGGCGGATCCGCAGCGGTGACGTCCAGCGCGTCCCGTCCCTGCCTTCGCTCATCGGCCGCACCGCTCCCGTTCCGTCCGTCCTCCGTACGCCGGTGCCGCGGGGCGCGGCGCCACCCGGGCGCGTACCCGGGCGCCGACGATGTGCGCCAGTCCGGTGGCCGCGGCGGCCGCCCGGCGCCGGCGCGGCACCACCGAACGGCGGTGCAGCACCGCGTAGCCGTCCTCGGCGATGGCGTCGAGGATGCCGCCGTACAGCGTGCGGGCCGCGCGGATGCAGGGGCGCACCCGCGGGTCGAGCATGGCGATGCCGGGCTCCGCCTCGCGGTACACGGACCGGGTCAGCGCCTCGGCGGCGGTGAGCGCGGCGCGGATGCGGCGGTCGCGGCGCCCGGTGCGGCGGCTCCACTCCAGCAGCGGCCGGTCGACGCCGTGGGCGGCGAGCAGGTCCGCCGGCAGGTAGACGCGGTCGCGGTCCAGGTCCTCCCCCACGTCGCGGAGGAAGTTGGTGAGCTGGAACGCCACGCCGAGGGCCGCGGCGTGCGGCGCCGCCTCCTCGCGGGGGACGACGGTGCCGAGCACGGGCAGCATCTGCAGCCCGATCACCGCCGCCGACCCGTGCATGTACGACCGCAGGTCGGCGTAGGTGGGGTAGTCCGTGACGCTGAGGTCGCTGCGCATGGACGCCATGAAGTCGGCGAACAGCCGGTGGTCGATGCCGTACCGGTCGGCGGTGTCCGCCACGGCGCGGACCACCGGCTCGTCCCCGGCCCCGCCGCGCAGCCCGTGCGCGAGGTCGTCCTCCAGGTCGCGCAGCAGCCGGTCGCGTTCGTGCGGGGTGCGTCCGCGGTCGAGGTCGTCGACGATGTCGTCGGCCCACCGAGCGAAGCCGTACAGCGCGTGGACGGCGGAGCGGCGTTCGAGGGGGAGCAGCCGGGTGGCGAGGAAGTAGGTCCTGCCGTGGTGGGCGTTGAGTCGCCGGCACCGTGCGTACGCCGCGCGCAGAGCGGGGTCGGTGATCCCGGCGGCGTCCAGTTCACGACGGGTCATCGGCGCTGCCTTTCGGGGAGGGGGCGTCGGTGCGCGCGCGGGGTGCGGCGGGGGCGGGGGGACGCCGCGAGCCGGGCGCGGCGACCCCGGTCCCTGTTCCTGTTCCTGTTCCTGTTCCTGTGCTCGTACCGCTCCTCGTGCCGGTGCGGGTACGGCCCACGGCGGTGACTCCGGCGCCGGCGCGTGCTCCGGTTCCGGCTCCGGTGCGTGCTCCGGTGCGTGCTCCGGCCCGGGTGCGGGCGGGTTCTCCGGTGACACGTGCGGCGGCGAGCTTGCCGCTGACGAGCACGGTGGGGACGCCCACGCCCGGGGTGGTGCCGCACCCCGCGAGGACGACGTTGTCCCAGTCGCGCACGAGGTTGCGCGGCCGGAACGGGCCGGTCTGCGCGAAGGTGTGGGACACGGAGAACGGCGTGCCCGCCGCATGGCCCTGCGCGGTCCAGTCCAGCGGCGTGACCAGCAGTTCCCGTTCGACGGACGCGGCGAACCCGTCCAGCCCCCGCTTCTCCAGCTCGGCCACGAGGCTGTCGCGGTAACGCGGCCCCAGGTCGTGCCAGGACGCGGCGGCGGGGCCCGTGGTGGTGTTGGGGCAGGGGGCGAGGACGTAGTGCAGGTGGCGCCCTTCGGGGGCGAGGGACGGGTCGTGCGTCGTGGGCCGGGTGATCAGCAGCGACGGGTCGCTCATGAGCGTGCCGCGGCGCGTCAGCTCGTCGAAGGTGCCCTCCCAGGCGGCGCCGAAGGAGAGGGTGTGGTGCGCCAGATCGGGCCAGGTGCGGTCGGTGCCCGCGTGGAGGATCACCGCGGAGGGCGAGTGCCGCAGCCGTACCGGCCGCCGGGGCGCCCGCCCGAGGAGGCGGTGGGCGACGGGCAGGTCGGGGGTGAGGACCACGGCGTCGCAGGCGATGCGTTCCCCGGTCGACAGGTGGACGGCCCTCGCGCGCCCCGCCGAGCGTTCCAGCCGGGTCACCTCGGCCGACCAGTGGAAGCGGGCGCCCGCGTCGGCGGCGGCGTCGGCCATCGCCCGCGGCAGGGCGTGCATGCCGCCGCGGGGGAAGTACACGCCGGCGACGGTGTCCATGTAGGCGATGACGGCGTACGCGGCGAGGGCGCGGGCGGGGGCCACGCCCGCGTAGAGGGCCTGGAAGGAGAAGACCCGGCGCAGGCGCTCGTCGGAGAGGAAGGAGCCGATGCGCGGGGCCAGCCGCCCGAAACCGCCCAGCGCCGCCAGCCGGGCCAGGTCGGGGTGGAGCAGCTGGAAGGGCGAGTCGAAGTTCGCGTCGATGAAGCGGCGCATCTGCACCCGGTACAGGCGCTCCAGCCAGGTCCTGAGCCTGCGGTAGCCGTCGGCCTCGGCGGGCCCCGCGAAGCGCCGCACCTCCGCCTCCATGGCGTCGGCACCGGTGTGGACGTCCAGCGCGGAACCGTCGGCGAAGCGCGCCCGGTAGGCGGGGTGCAGAGGCAGCAGCTCGACGCGCCGGTACAGGCTGTCGCCGACGGCGGCGAACGCCTCGTCGGCCAGATCGGGCATGGTCAGCACGGTGGGTCCGGTGTCGACGCGGTAGCCGCCGAGCTCCTGCCGGCCCGCGCGGCCACCCGGTCCGGCGTCCCGCTCGACGACGGTCACCCGCCGGCCCGCGCCGAGCAGGTGCAGGGCGGCGGCGAGGCCGGACAGCCCCGCGCCCACCACGACGACGTGGTCGGTCGGTCCGGGCACGGTCCTCATGCGGTCCCCTCCGTGGGTGTCGCGCCGTTCGGTGCGTCGTTCCGTCGGTCGCCCGGTGGGTCGGTGCGTCGGCCGCCCGGTGGGTTTGTGCCTCGGTCGCCCGGTGGGTCGGTGCGTGCGTCATCGCGTGCGTCGTCCCCGGCCGGTACGGGGCCGACCGCCGCCTCCACCGACGCGGCGAAGTCGTCGCGCGCGCCGGCGTCGGCCCCGGAGGCGGCGAAGTGGCGCAGGCTCAGCGCCGCGAGCTCGCCGATGCGCCCCTCCACGGCGGCGCGGGCCCCGGTGCGCTCCATGGCGGCGCGTATCCGGGCGACCTCCTCGTCCGTGACGTCGCCGGCCGGGGGCCGCAGAGCGGCGACCGCCTCCTCGTCCCCGGAGGCCGCGGCGAGCGAGGCGGTCACGGCGAGGAGGTAGGTGAGCTTGCGGCCGCGCAGGTCCTCGCCGGCGGGCTTGCCGGTCACCGCGGGCTCCCCGAAGGCGCCGAGGAGGTCGTCGCGGAGCTGGAAGGCGAGGCCGGCGCACCGCCCGGCGGAGCGGAGCGCGTCCAGGACGGTGTCGTCCGCGCCGGCCAGCGTGCCACCGAGGGCGAGGGGGCGTTCGACGGTGTACAGGGCGCTCTTGAGCACGGCGATGACGACCGCCTCCCCCACACCGGACGCGCCGGTCGCCTGGGCGTGGATGTCGCGGTACTGCCCCGCGACCATCTCGCCGCGCATGGCCCGCCACTCGGCGTGCAGCCGCCGCGGGCGGGGGGTGGCGAGCGCGGTCTCGGCCAGCAGGTCGTCCGCCCAGGCCAGGGCCAGGTCACCGGCGAGTACGGCGGCCGCGGTCGAGAAGGCCCCCGGGGTGCCCCGCATGCGGCCCGTGTCGTGCAGCCGGGCGTACTCGGCCTGGACGGACGGGGCGCCGCGGCGCATCGGCGACCCGTCCATCACGTCGTCGTGGACGAGCGCGCAGGCCTGGAGCAGTTCGAGGGCGGCGCCGGTCCTCAGGACGGCCTCCGGGTCGCCGGTACCCCCGGCGGCGCGCCAACCACACCACAGGAACGCCGTCCGCAGCCGCTTCCCGCCCCGCTGCACGAACGCGGCGACACGGCCCGCGACGTCCCGGGCGTAGACGGGGTCCACCTCGCGCGCCTCGCGCAGCCGCCCGCGGAGGTGCTCCGCGAGGACCACCTCGACGGCTGCGGTGGCGTCGCGCGCCGTGCGGGGCGCGTCGCGCGCACCGCCGCTGCCGGGCCGGCCGTCGCCTCCGGGCGCGGTCGTCCGGATGCCGAGCATGCGCAACCCCCTTCGCTCTGACGTCGCCTGCACACCCCGTCCTTCCGTGTGCGGCACGGGAACGGATGCGCTCATCCCTGCCCGGTACGGTCCGGTGCCGGGGTACGGCTCACCGGGATGGCCGACAGGCGGGTTCCCCCGGCCGGTCAGTCGCCGGTGGGGCGGGGGTGCTCGCTGTCGGCCCGGCCGCCCGGTCCGAGCAGGCCCGTCGGCTCGAAGGGCTGCCGGGCGGCGAGGCGGGGCAGTTCCCTGCGGGACAGCGCCGTGACCACGGGCGGCATGGCGGCGCGGACGAGCTGGGTGGCCCGCAGCCAGGACGGCACGTAGACGGCGGCGCGGCGGCGTTCGATCGCGGTGACCAGCCGGCCGGCGACATGGGCGACGGGGTACACCTTGCGGGCCGGGCGGGGCATGTGGCCGCGCAGCTCGCGCAGGACGGCGTGCGCGTCGACGTCACGGACCATGTCGGTGTCGGTCCAGTTGATGTAGGCGATGCCGACGCCGACGCGGCGGTGCGCCACCTCGGCCCGCAGCGCGTGGGCGAACGACTCGACGCCGGCCTTGGAGGCGCAGTAGGCGCTCATCATGGGCGCGGCGCCGATGGACGCGAGGGAGGCGACCTGGAGGAAGTAGCCGCGGGTCTCGTACAGGGCGGGGAGGTGGACGCGTGCGGTGGCGGCGCTGCCGACCAGGTTCACCTCGATGACGCGCCGCCAGACGGCCGGGTCGGACTCGGCGAAGGGGCCGCCCTCGGCGATGCCCGCGTTCGCGACGACGACCGACGGGGGACCGAACCGCTCGGCGACCTCCGCGGCGACCCGCGCCATTCGGGCGTCGTCGGTGACGTCGACCTCCCAGCAGGACGCCTCGCCCGGCAGCCGGGCCCGTACCCGGGCGAGGGTCTCCTCCTCCCGTCCCAGGAGCGCCACCCGGGCACCGCGTTCGGACAGGAGGCGGGCGATGGCGGCGCCGAGGCCGCGCGCCGCTCCGGTGACGACGGCGGTCCGGCCGTACAGCGGACTCACCGGCACGGCCCCGGCGCCGCCCCTCACGCCGGGCCCCGCCGGGCCCGGTCGGCCGAGCCGCGCCGCGCGGCGGTGCGCCCGGTGCCGGCGCGGCCGTTGGCGGTTTCGCCGGTGGCGGTTCGGCCGGTGGGGGTGCGGGCCGCGGCGCTGTGGCTCGCGATGGTGCGGGCCGCGGCGGTGCGGTGGTCCATGGGGCGCCTCCTCCGACACGGCCGTGGGTGGCCGTCGTGTCGACGCTAGGCGCACCGCCGCGCCCCGGCTCGGGGCCGGGGGCCCATCGGGTGACGGGCCGGGGCGCCGTGACGCGGGGGCCGTTCAGCAGGCGGCGACGTACGCGACGTGGCCGTGCCGGCCGGTGTAGCCCTCGCCGATCGTGGTGGTGGTCCCGGGCTGTGTGGGGTGGCAGAGGCCCTCGGCGCCGTCCTCGTAGACGACCCTGACGTCCAGGCTCGTGGCGCAGTCGTTGGTGACCTGCGTGTAGCGCCAGCTCTGCCAGTGGGTCACGCACGGCGCGACGGGCTCGGAGGCGGCACGCTCGGCGGCCGCCGGAGTGGCCGCCGTGGCGGCGGGCGGGGCCAGGACGGTCGCCGCGGCCAGCAGGGCGCCGAGTCCCGCGCCGACCGCGGTCCGTGCCGCGCGAGCCGCCCGGGCGGTCCGTGCCGTGCGCCGGGTCTGGGCGTTCATGGGAGGGGTCCTCTCGGTCGGTGATGGTGACGGCCCCAGGCTAGGAGCCCGAAATGCACCCGCGTTAACGATGCGTAACGAGGCTGTAACACATAGTGCAATGGTGAAGCATCTGCGTTCCGCCGTTGCGCCGGCCCACCGGCGGCCCGGCCGGCCGTGTCCTGGGCGGAGGTGGGGCGTTGATCCCGGTATGACCAAGACCCAGCGTGTTCTCGCCGCCCTCGCCTTCGCCGCCGGGGCCTCCGCCCTGGCCGCGCCGGCCGCACACGCGGCCCTCGTGCCCGCCCCCGGCCCGCAGGGCCCCTCCCTGCTCAGCCAGGTCGACGACCTCGCGGTCAGCGGCATCGATCCCCAGTACCGCTCGCAGGTGCCGCGGATCACGGAGCAGTTCGGCGGCCTCGGCGGCATCCAGGAGCTCGGTCAGCTCCGCCAGGTCGTCGCCCCGGTGGCGCCGGCCCTGGGCCTGGTGCCCGGGATCGGCTGAGCCCGGCCCCCCGGTTCGCACCCCGCCCCCTCAGCCACCGCTCCGGGCGGGACGGCGAGACGCCCCGCGACACCCCGTCGCGGGGCGTCTCGCCGCCCGCCCCGCCCCGGCCGCCGCCCCCGCGGCGCTCCACCCGGCGGCCCGCCGCGCGCCGGGCGGGGCGGGCGGCGGCGTACCGCGAGCGGGACACACGTCGCGGCGCCGTGCGCGCGGGGCGCCCGGGGTGACGGTGCCGTCCGGTGAGCGGCGTGCCATCCGGTGCGGCGCGGCGCCATACGGCTGCGCGCGGCGCCATCCGGTGCGCCGGATGCCGTCCCGTACCGCCTCTCCGCCGTCTTCCGGCCGTCCCGGCCCTCCCCCGGGCGGGGCCCGGCGCTGCGGCACACGGCGGATCGGGGGCCGGAACCGCCCCCCGATGTGGCGGACGTCTCCCCATCGTCCCGAACACCCCGCGCTACGCTGTGCGGGTGACTCTTCTCGTGATGCGCCGCCACGTGGACTACGTGCGCGTCACGACCATGAGCTGTCTGCGCCAGGACTGACTTCCCCCCTCTCCACCTCTCTACCGGTCCTGCAGCGGACGCACGCTCTCCGGCACACCCACGCCGGCGCCTTCCGTACGCCGCGATCCCGCCAACATCGGGAAGCGGGGCCTCGTCACACTCGAAACGGAAGGCCACCATGCCGGCCATGACTGCCGCCACCACCCGCTCGCTGCCCGTCATCGACCTGTCCGCGGCGAACGACCCGGCGACCCGGGACGCGTTCCACCGCGACCTGCTCGCCGCGGCCCGCGACGTCGGTTTCCTCCACCTCACCGGTCACGGCGTCACCTCCGGAGAGACGGCCCGCCTGCTGGAGCTGACCAGGGCGTTCTTCGCCCTCCCGGAGGCCGACCGGCTGGCGCTGAGCAATCTGAACTCGCCCCACTTCCGCGGTTACACCCGCGTCGGGCACGAGCTCACCGGCGGCCGTTCCGACTGGCGCGACCAGCTGGACGTCGGCGCCGAGCGCCCGCCCGTCCCCGTGGGCCCGGACGACCCGGCGTACCTCTGGCTGGAGGGCCCCAACCAGTGGCCGTCGGCGCTGCCGGAGCTGCGCACGGCCGTCCTCGCCTGGCAGGACCGGCTCGCCGGGGTGGCCCACCGGCTGCTGCGCGAGCTGCTCACCGCCCTGGGCGCGCCGGCGGACTTCTTCGACGGGGCGTTCGCGGACCGGCCGCACCTGCACACGAAGCTCATCCGGTACCCCGGGTCGGCGCCGTCCGGGGCGGACCAGGGCGTCGGCGCGCACAAGGACTACGGCTTCCTGACCCTGCTCCTCCAGGACGAGGTCGGCGGCCTCCAGGTGCGCTCCGGCGACGGCTACCTGGACGTGCCGCCGCTGCCCGGCGCGTTCGTCGTGAACCTCGGCGAGCTGCTGGAGATAGCGACCGACGGGTACCTCTCGGCGACGGACCACCGGGTCGTCAGCCCGCCCGGCGCGGTGGAGCGGTTCTCCGTGCCGTTCTTCTACAACCCCCGCCTGGACGCGGTGATCGAGACGGTTCCCGGCGCCTACCTGGAGCACGCGCCGGGCGTCGCCCAGGACGGCGCCAACCCGCTGCACGCCGAGTACGGCCGCAACGAGCTGAAGGGGTGGGTGCGCGCCCACCCGGAGGTGGCCCGTCGCCACCACCCGGAGCTCGTGGCCGGCTGACCGCGCCGCCCGACCGCCCGCGCCCGCGTCCGGGCCGGGCGGTCCGCTTCACGCCGCCGGTGCGCCGCCCCGGGGGCGCGCCGGCTCGAAGCCGGCGAGCATCCGCTCCAGCGCCTCCTGGTCGGGCCCGACGAACGGGTCGGCCGCGGGTGCCTTGCCAAGGGTGTCCAGCATCCGCCCGGTGATGCCGACGGCGGGCGGCAGGTGCACGGACAGCACGGTCTCGGGGTCCATCTCGCGCAGCGGCCGGAGGCCGGCCAGGAACCCGTCACGGTCCACGATGTGCACCCACGGGCTGTCGACGGTCGCCCACAGCAGCTGCGCCCCCTCCAACTCGTCCGGGTCCAGCGCCCCGGCGTCCCCGCTGTCGGCCAGTTCGGAGGTCGGCATGGGGCCGCCGAAGCAGTCGGAGCTGAAGCAGGTGCGGGAGCGGTCGTCGTAGAAGCCGACGGTCGCCGGGTTGTCGAAGAGCGGCGGCCGGAAGGCGTACAGGGTGCGGTCGCCGACGTCGAGGGACTGTCCCGGGTTCAGCAGGAAGACGCGGCTCGTGGGCAGGGGCCGCTCGGTGGACATGATCCCCGCGCCGATGTACGTGGTGATGACGCGCGCGTCGGGGGCGGCTTCCAGCAGGTCGAAGAGCCCGCCGGTGTGGTCGCGGTCGGGGTGGGTGAGCCAGATCCAGCGCACGTCGACCGGATCCATCACGGAGCCCAGCCGGGTGAGGAAGTCACGGTCCGGGAGGCCGAGCCCGGTGTCGACGACCACGGGCTCGCGGGCGTGCAGGACGAAGGCGTTGACGGTGAGGAAGCCCATCCCGGGGACGGGGAGCGAGTCCCCGAGGACGGTGATGTCACGGCCGACCTTGTGCGTGGTCATGGCGGCGCTCCGTTGTGCCCCCCGGGGGGTGAGCGTTCGCGGCCGCGCGGGTCCTCCGGTACGTCCATCATCGCCCCGGCCGTGCCACCTCCGCACCCCGCGCGGGTCGCCGTTCCCGCGCCGTCCCCGTACCGCCCGGAAGAGGGTTCCGGCGCGCGGCGACGGCGTCGTCCGGGTGACGATGGGCTCCGGACGGCCACGAGGACGGCCGGGACGGCGTGAGCAAGGGCAGCGGGGGACAGCCGAGGACACCGAGGACACCGAGGACACCGAGGACACCGAGGAAAGGGGACACCGTGGGCAGCGACGCAGCGGCGGCACACGCGGGCGGCGGTACGGGCGGCGGGGCGGGGGGCGCGCCGGGCGGGGGCGCGCACGACGCGCCAGGCGCGGGGCCGGGTGGTGGGCGGGGCTCCGGGCGGTGGGCGTACATCGGTTCGTACACCTCGGGGGGTGGCCGCGGCATCACCGTCGCGGCCGTGGACCCCGCGGACGGGGCGCTGACCCCGGTCGCGGTGGTCGACACCGCGCCGAACCCGGCGTGGCTCGCCCTCGACCGGCGGGCCGGGGTGCTGTACGCGGTGAGCGAGACGGACCCGGGCGCGGTGACCGCCTTCCGGGCCGACGGGCCGCGGCTCACCCCGCTCGGCCCGCCGGTCGGGGTGGGCGGCGCCGCGCCGACCCACCTGGGGCTCACCGGCGGCAGACTGCTGACCGCGAACTACGCCTCCGGGAGTGTGAGCAGCCTGCCGCTCGCGTCCGACGGCGCCGTCGACGGGCCGCCCGTGGTCCTCGCGCACCACGGCTCCGGCCCGGACCCGGGCCGGCAGGAGGCGCCGCACGCCCATCAGGTCGTCGGGGTCCCGGGCGGCCGGTGGGTGCTCGGTGTGGACCTGGGCACGGACTCGGTGCGGGTCTGCGCGCCCGACCCGGACACCGGCGGGCTGCGGGTGCACGGGGAGACGGCGCTGCGGGCGGGTTCGGGGCCGCGGCACCTCGCCTTCCACCCGGACGGCGAGGTCGTCTACGTCCTGCACGAGCTGACACCGCAGCTGACGGTGTGCCGGTGGGACAGTGCGTCAGGAGTGCTGGAGCCACTCGCGGAAGTCGCCGTGGACACCGACCCGGCTCCGGAGGGCGGCCGGCTGCACCCGTCGGTCGTCAGCGTCGCGGCGGACGGGCGCTTCCTGTGGGTGGCGGTGCGCGGCAGCGACAGGCTGCTCACGCTCTCCCTGGAGGACGGGGCGGAGAAGCCCCGCGTCACGGGGAGCGTGGGCTGCGGCGGCGTCTGGCCGCGCGACGTGGTGCTCGACGCCCCGGGCCGCCGGCTGTACGTGGCCAACGAGTGGTCCGGCGACGTGACGTGGTTCGACGTGGACCCGCAGACCGGGACGCCACACCTGGCGGGCGCCCTGGAGGTGCCGGCCGCCGCCTGCGTCGTCCTCGACTGAGCGGCCCCCGCGCGGCGGGCACGGCAGGGGTGCCGGGACGCGTCGCCGTCCCGGCACCCCGCGCCGACGGTGTCCGTCAGCGCACGCGGCCGTAGTAGACCGCCTTGGACCAGATCCGCTCCTGCTTCACCACCGAACCGGCCTTCGGGGAGTGCCAGATCTTGTTGCTGCCGGCGTAGATGCCGACGTGGTAGACCCGCCCACCGGAGTGGAAGAACACCAGGTCGCCCTTCTGGCGGCCGGCGGCCGAGATGTGCCGGGTCTTGTTGTACTGCTGCTGCGCGGTGCGCGGCAGCGTCTTGCCGGCCTGCTTGTAGGCGTAGAGCGTGAGCCCGGAGCAGTCGAACCGCTTCGGGCCGACGGCGCCGTACTTGTACGGGGAGCCCTTCTTCGAGGCCGCCACGTTGAGCGCCTTGACGGCGGGCGCGGGAGCCGCGGCCTCCGCTTGCGGGGCGACACCGGGGGCCAGGAGCGAGCCGCAGACTGCGGCGATGGTGAGAGCCGAGACCGTACCGGTCCGGGACAGCACGGACGGGACATTCATCTGCGCGGTCATGCGCAACCCTTCGTCATCCGCCTGCGAAGGATGACCTGTCGGGTTCGGGCTGGCGAAGTTGCCCGGCCGCTGACGCGGCTTCACCCCAAGGGACGGCCGTGGTGCACACGTCCCGTACTGCTGGGTCCTCCACTCCTGCCGATTCACATACCGTCGACTCAGTCATCCGGGCAGCGGCAGGACTCGGCGTCCGCCCGGACCGCCCCGCCACGGCGGCGAGGGCTTGTCGTCGTCACGGATCTTGACCCATGTCGAGCCGAAAGTTCGAACAGATTCGGCTTTTTGTGAGACTCCTCACCGCGCACACCTTCCTGACATTCCGGGTGTTTCCGGGCGGGGCGAGGTGGCCTGAAACCCCCTGTGAACAGGGAGATTCGCGGCGGAATCACCCCTTCCGATTGCGGCCGTCCGCGCGGCGTCGCCGCAGCCTGCGATCTGGGTCTCGATGCACGGGTGAATACCGGTCACCCACGTGCGCCCCCGACCTCGTTCGATTCCAGCCGGTCCGTCGCTCCCCGGCACGGGACGCGGCCCGGGGCCGGTCGCATCGGAACGCCCCGCATCGGAACGCCCCGTACCGGAACGCCCGGCGCGTGCGCCTCCGTACGCTTCCGTGCCCCGGGAGCGGATCCCTCCCGCCTCCGATCGGGTTCAGCGTGAGGGCTGTACTCCGGGCATGAGAGCGATCCAGGTGTTCTCGCTCTCCTTCAGGACGTAGATCGGATCCGTCCTGCGCTGCCAGTCCAGGGGCACGACGTAGTAGCGGCCCGCGCGTTCGAGGAGGAGGCGCAGTCCCGTGTAGCGGTGGCGGTGCGGGAGGTCGGCGCCGAGGTGCTGGTAGGTGACCGCCGGTGAGGCGATGGCCAGCCGCTGGGTGCTCAGGACGACGACGGCGGGCCACCGGCGCACGGTGCGCGCACGGTCCCGGGCGTCCCGCTCACCGAGGTGCCCGGCCACGAGCGTGAGGGTCCAGAACAGCAGGAGCAGCGCGGCGAAGACCGGTACGGCCCTGCCCCACAGGCCCTCCGGGCGTCCGCCCCGCACGGTCGGGCTCTGCCCCAGCAGGAGGCCCACGGCGAGGGTGAGCGGCGCGACCCAGCCGTAGGGCTGGATCCGCTGCCACAGGACCAGCAGCACCAGACCGGCGACCGCGAACACCAGGTGGAGGCGCGCCAGCCACGCGAGGACCGTCGCGGCGGCCCTGACCGGCGGCCGCTCGCGAGCTCCGGCCCGCGCGAACAACAGGACCACCACCAGGACCGCGCCGACGGTCAGGACCTCCAGGCGGAGCAGGTGCAGGCTCTGCAGCGCCAGGTGGGAGAAGGCGAAGTCGAGGGACGCGGGCCCCAGGTGGAAGTACCCGTAGAAGCGTCCCGTGTAGATCGCGCCGAGGTAGAACATGAGGGCCGCGACGAGCGACGCCTGCGCCACGAGGGCCTTGACGAGCGCGGTGCCCGACGTGTCGCCGCCGCCCGCCCGGCCCTTGGCGAGGGGTTGCTCCGCCGGGGCCCCGCTCACGGGGCGTCGGGCGGGACTTCGACGCCGGGGCTCTCGGGACCGGGGGTCTTGGGCCCGGGGGTCTTCGGATCGGGGCTGACGATCGTCTGGGTGGGCGCGACCCCGGGGTCCGTCGTCGTCGCGCCCCGGTCAGTGGGCGGTTGCGGCACCTGGGGCACCTGGTAGTGGCCCGTCCGGCTCGCGTACGGCGACGACGGCGTACCCGGCGGCGTGGCGGTCGGCGACTCGGGCAGGAGGCTGCTCGACGGCGACGCCGGCGGGTCCCCCGGCTCGGCGGACGAACCGCAGGCGGCCGCTCCCCCGACACACACCAGAACCAGCACACCGGCACGGGCCGCGCGCCCGATCACCCTGTCGACCATGTGACCTCCCGAGTCGCCGGTGAGCGTAGCCCCGTCGGGCCCCCGCTCCCGCGCGCCCGGCGGCCGGGGCCCGGGCGCGCCCACCCGATCGGCCGTACACCCGGTACGGCGCCCCTGCCGGGCGCCCACCCCCGAGGGGCGCGTGCCCCGGGCGTCCGGACCGGCGATGGCGGTCGGGGGAACGCCGGTCGGTCGAGGACTCGCGGCCGACTGCCGCCGGCCTGGCGGCGGACGATCCGCGCCCGCACGTCCGAGCCGTCGGCGGGCGGGGTGGAGATGGGCGGGGTCCCCGCTCACCAGCGTCGGGCGCTGATGGGCGGGGTCCCCGCTCACCAGCGTCGGGCGCGGCAGTGCGGAGTGGAGCGCCGGCGGGCGCGAGCACCCCCTCCGACAGTCGGCGGATCGCCTCCCGGTCCGCCCTCCGCTCCCCCGGCGGGTATGCCGCGACCGCGTCGTCCTCGAGCCGCGACGCGGCCACACCGGAAGCGTCGCGCGTCGGACCGGCTCGTGGAGCCGTGCGCACCGGGGGCGTCGATCCTGCGCTCGTCGGCGTCCCGGCGGCGGTGCCGGGACCTCGGGTCGCGGCTGCTGACCGGCGAGCGGCTCGTCGCCGTGGCCCCGCCCGGGCACCCCCTCGGCCGAGCGGCGGCCGCGTCACCCTGCGTGACGCGGCCGCCCATCCGTGCGCTTGCATGCCCCCGGGCACCGGCCCGCGCGCGGTGGTCGACGACGCCGACACGCCGACGCTCGTCCGGCGTAACGCCCCCCGTCCCGCCGTCCGGGCCCTGCTGGACCCCACCCGCAGGGCGTTCGCCCCGTGGCCGCCGGCCACGGCGGCGGGACCGCCCGGCCGGCCGACATGGAAATCATCGATCCGGGAATGCGTCACCGGGTGTGATCGTTGATCCCCGGATGTACCGACCGATGACGACGTAAGGATCGACCGCCCGTGAGCAAGGTCCCCTCCCTCATCCTGAACAACGGTGTCTCCATGCCGCAGCTCGGCTTCGGCGTCTGGCAGGTCCCGGACGACGAGGCGGCGAGCGCCGTGGGCACCGCCCTGGAAGCCGGTTACCGGAGCGTCGACACCGCCGCGGTCTACGAGAACGAGCGCGGCACCGGGCAGGCCATCGCCTCCTCGGGCATCCCCCGCGAGGAGCTGTTCGTCACCACCAAGCTGTGGAACAGCGAGCAGGGCCACGACTCCACGCTCCGCGCCTTCGACGCCTCCCTGGAGCGGCTGGGCCTCGACTACGTGGACCTGTACCTCGTCCACTGGCCCGTGCCGGCGCTGGACGCGTACGTCGACACGTACAAGGCGTTCGAGAAGATCCTCGCCGACGGGCGCGCCCGCGCCATCGGCGTGTCGAACTTCCTGCCCGAACACCTGGAGCGGCTGATCGACGCCACCTCCGTGGTCCCGGCCGTCAACCAGATCGAGCTGCACCCGCAGCTCGCGCAGGCCGATTCCCGCGCCTTCCACGCCCGCCACGAGATCGCCACCGAGGCCTGGTCGCCGCTCGGGCAGGGCAAGGGCCTGCTGGAGGTGCCGGCCGTCGCCGCCATCGCCCGCAAGCACGGCCGCAGCCCGGCGCAGGTCGTGCTGCGCTGGCACCTGCAGCTCGGCAACGTCGTCATCCCGAAGTCCGTGACGCCGTCGCGCATCCGGGAGAACATCGACGTCTTCGACTTCGAGCTGGACGCCGAGGACATGGCGGCGTTCGCCGCCCTCGACGAGGGCAAGCGGCTCGGCCCCGACCCGGCCGAGTTCGACGTCCGCTGACCGGTTGAATCGCATGCGCCAGGGCGGGTCGGGGCCGTCTCGCACCCCGACCCGCCCTCCGCACGGCGCAGGAAGGGCCCCATGGACATGGACCGAGACCCCGGAGTGGAGCGGACCTCGAAGGAGGTCGCCGCGCTCGCGCCGCAGTGGACCCCCGTCTCCGAGCGGGCCGCGGTCGGACTGTGGCGGCTGCCCCGGGCGGCGGAGGCCGTGGAACGGGCGCTGGCCTCCGAGGACCCGGCCCTGCGCGAGCGGGGCTGGGTGATGGTGCGCGCCCGCGTCGCGGAGGAGATCGACTCCGGGCGCGACTGGACGCGGGAAGCCGCCCTGTGGCTCGCCCGGGGCTCGGCGTCCTGGGAGGAGTCGGCGCGGGTGACGGGCGACCTCTCCTGGCGGGCCCGGGCGGCGGGCCGCAGCGCCCTCCTCTTCCTCAGCGACGCGCATGTGGCGTCGGTCGACCCCGGCGACGCGTACGGCCGCGCGCTGTGGCACTGCTTCCTCACCACGCTCCGGTACGACTTCCGGTGCGCCGCCATCGAGGAGTTCTTCGGCCGCGGCCCCCGCGAGCTGCCGGACCTCGACCCGTACAGCGACGCGATGCGCGTCTTCGCCCTGCTGGGCCGCTCGCGCACCGAGGGCCTGCCGCTGCTGGACTCCGTCGTGGCCCGGGCGGGCGACGACGACAAGGTGGTCCACGCCCTGCTGCACGGCCTGTGGCTCGGGGAGGACCTGCCCGACCAGGCGGACCGCATGCTACGGCTGTTGGAGGCCCCGGCCTTCGCCGGGGGGCTCGGGCCCGAGGCGCTGTTCCGCAAGGCGGGGGCGCTGCGCCGGCTGCGCCGGTACGGCCCCGCCCTGCAGGCCGTCCAGGAGGCGATCGACGGCCTCGACCCGAGCGAGGTGGTCGTCCACGCCGACTGCGTGCGCGAGCGCTCCCTGATCCTGGCGGACCGGGACCTGTACGAGGCCGCCGGCGCCGGCGACCGCACCCCGGCCCGCTGACCGCGGGACGGCGTTCCGCCGACGAGGCGGCGACACGGGCGGGGGCGGTCCGGCCGTCATGCCGGGCCGCCCCCGCCCTCACGCGTCTCTTCCGCCCTCATGCGTCCTGCCGGCTCTCACGCGTCCTGCCGGCCCTCACGGCTCGCGGCGCATAGGCCCCCACGGGCGCCGCTGCGCCGCGACCTCCTCCTGGGCTTCCTCGATGACCGCGAGGTCGATCCAGCACACCGGCTCCACGTCCCGCACCAGCGGTTCGTTGTCCGGGCCCCGCCCCACCTCCCTGCCCCGCAGCGCCCAGGGGCGCACGTCGCCGTTGCGCTCCTGACGGAGGTGGCAGTAGTCGTAGAGGCGGCGCGCCACCCAGAGGCGGACGGCGCGGTCGCCCCACCACGCCTCGACCGCCAGGGGGTTCGCCGACAGGCCGGGCATGGTGATCCCGGTCAGGTGGTCGACGCTGCGGCTGCTCCTCATGTCCTCCGCGGGGCCTCGCGACCAGCGGACGTAGAGCGAGCCGTGCCGCTCCAGAAGCCCGGCCAGCTCCGTCAGGCTGCTCAGGTTCGGCAGCTCGGTCAGGCCGTCGGGCGCCGCCGTCACCGGCGACGGCGTTGCGGTCTCCTCCATATGGCTCACGCTCCTCGTGGTACGGGACGAACGCCGCGTACCCCGGCGGACCGGGGTCGATTCCCCCGCTGAGCTGGGTTGCTGCACTCCGTGCCGGGCCCCGGAGCGCCGGGCGCGGCCACCCGGGCGGGCGTGCCCGGGCCGGCCCCGGCCCCCGGCTCCTGGCCACCCGACCCCCGATGTCCGACTCCCGACTCCCGACGTCCGACGTCCGGCCCCAACTCCCGAATCCCGGCCGCACGACGTCCGACTCCCGCCTCCCGCCCGTCCGACGTCCGACGTCCGACGGGTCGACTCGGGCTTCCGGATCCCGGCGGGTCAGCGCTCGGGGCGGCGCGGCTTCGCGAACCGTGGGTGCCGGTCGAGCCGGCCCTACCGGGCGCGCGGCGCCGGGTCGACGGCGGTCCGCCCGTCGCCGACGGGCGTGGGCCTGGAGGCGAAGGGGTGGCCCTCCCCTTGGTGACGGGACGTGTCCCGGACCGCGAGAAGTCGACCGGGCCGGGGGGTGGCGTGTCGGGGTTCGCCCATTCGGCCGCGCCGTCCGCCGTCGGCGATGCGGGGGGTACCGGGCAGCGGTTAGCGTCGAAGGGCCCGCCGGTGGTGCGGCGGGCGGAACCCCAACCTGTTGTCGGAGCTTGGAGCTGCTTGTGGACAGGTCAGCGCTGGCGGAGGCCACGGCCCGCAAGGCGGCGGAACGCGGCGGCCGGGTGTCGGTCGACGAAGTGGGGCGGGTCCTGGAGGCCCTGTTCGGCACGGTCGCCGACGCGGGGACCCTCGCCGAGGCGCTCCGGCGCGACCGGACGGTCAGCCTCATGGGCTTCGGCAGCTTCCACCTCCAGGACGGCACGGCGGTACTGCGACCGGGCCAGGCCCTCAACGAGTACCTCAACGGCAGCCTGGACTGACACGCCCGCCGGGTGGCGCGTCGGAACGCGTCCGCCCGCCTCCGCCGCTGCGCGTGCCCGGCTCGGCGGCCGGGTGCGAGGCGGCCCGGGGCTCGGCGGCCCACGTGGTCCCGGCGGCGCGGACGGGTCACTCAGGCGGCGTCTGGAGCGGCGTCACCTGCAGGGCCTTCGCCACGCCGTGGAGGTTGGCCGCCATCGCGCGGCCGGTCTTGTGGGCCCAGTCGTGGCCCCGCTCGTCGTCCAGGTAGTCGGGTCCGGCCCCCGGACCGAGGTGCCAGTACGTCCACGCCTGCCCGGGGATCGTGTAGCCGATGTCGCCCAGCGCTCCGGCGATCTCGCTGACGACGTGGTGGGCGCCGTCCTCGTTCCCCGTGACGACGACGCCCGCCACGCGGTTGTAGGCGACGGGCCGCCCCTGGTCGTCCGTCTCCGACAGCATCGCGTCCATGCGTTCGAGGACCCGTTGGGCGAGGGACGACGGGCGGCCCAGCCAGGTCGGTGACGCCATGACGAGGATCTCCGAGCGGAGCAGCTGCTCGTGGACGGCCGGCCACGCGTCGCCGGGCCCGGCATCGGTGGTGACGCCTGGTTTGATGTCCAGGTCGACGGCCCGGACGAACTCCGTCCGCACCCCGTACGCCTCCAGCTGCTGCGCCACCACCCGGGCCAGCGCCTCGGTGTTGGAGGGTTCCGGCGAGGTCTTCAGCGTGCAGTTGATCACCAGTGCTCTCATTCCAGGGCCTTACCCCGCACGACGGGGAACGCCTCCTGCGGCGGCGCCGACCAGGTGACGCCGCACCCTCGCGGGACGGGGAGATCGCCGGAAGTCACCCGTCCGGTGGGCACCGGCGGATACGTTGCCCGGCATGGGAGACCCACAGAACCCTCAGACCTCTGCCACCTCACACCGCATACGGATCAAGCGCGTCTCGACGGCCGTCGCGGGGGCGGCGGCCCTCGTGGCCCTCAGCGTCGGCGCCGCCCTCGCGGCCGGCTCGGCCGAGGGACCCGCCCCCGCGGCCACCTCGACGTACACCACCCAGCCACCGAACGAGGAGCCCACGGAGGGCACCGGGAGCGGCGAAGGGACCGCCACCGGGACGGACGGGGGCGGCTCGGTCGGGGTGACCGAAGGAAGCGGATCGACGGACGGCGGATCGACGGACGGCGGATCCTCAGGCGGCTCCTCGGAGGGCGGTACCTCGGAGGGCGGTTCCTCGGAGGGCGGCTCGACGGACGGGTCGGGCGGCGGCGAGTGGCCGAACCCGACCGAGACCCCGATCGGCACCCCGCCGCCCACCAGCGGCCCCGGCCCGCACCCGTCCACCCCGCCGAACCTGGCGGAGATCGACCGGCGCCTCACCGAACTGAACCGGAAGGTGGACCAGTTGCCGACCAAGAAGGAGCTCGCGGACGCCCTGCGTGCCTTCGCGGACCAGCTGGACCAGCCTTCCTGACACCCCTTCACCCGGCCGTCGTCCGCCCGCCCGCCCCATGCCGTGCCGTGCGCGTATGTCGGGCGGGCGGGGTTCTGCCACGATGGGGGCATGGACGACGAGGTGATCCCGGTCCTGCGGGTGGCCGACGCCGACGCGGCGGTGCGCTGGTACGAGCGTCTGGGCTTCACCAGGCAGTGGGAGCACCGCTTCGAGCCGGGGTTCCCCGCCTTCGTCGAGGTCGCCCGCGGGCGGGTGCGGCTGTTCCTGTCGGAACACGCCGGGGACGCCCGCCCGGACACGCTCGTCTACCTGCGCCGGGACGATGTCGACGCCGTCGCGGCCGACTTCGGGCTGCCGGTCGGGGAGCTGCCGTGGGCGCGCGAGGTGGAACTGCGCGACCCTGACGGCAACCGCCTCCGCATCGGCACGCCCACGGACTGACGCTCGACCGCCCCGGCACCGCGCGCGACGGTACCGGGGCGCCGGCAGTCAGCGGCGCTTCTCCCGGGCGGCCTTCTCGGCCGTCCGTCCTTCGCGTGCGCCTGGTAGTGGCCGACGTCCAGGAAGTGCCGGATGTCGTCCGGGGTCCCGGCGAGCGCCTTCCGGGCGGCCGCCTTCGCGGTGATCCCGCCGGCCTGGGCGATCCGGGCGACCCGCGGCCGGTCGTCCTGGAACCGGGCCGTGTGCTGGCCCCGCGCCGTCGACACCTATCTGACGGCGTCACCCGCCGTCTTGACGCATCCCTGACGACGACCGCGCGCGCCCCGCGGTCCTCGGCGGCCAGGGGGCCGGAGCGGTGCGGCACGGGTGCCGTGCGGTGCGGAAGCGGCGCCGGCGGTGGTCAGTCGGCGGCGGGTGCGGGAACGGTGGCCGTCGCGGCCAGCCGGGCGAGGGCGGCGGCATCCGGGCCGCCTTCCTCGGCGCTGAACACGTGCATGACGAGGCCCGTCTCGCCGGGCGCCGCCGGGACGTGCAGCGTCTCGTAGTCCAGGGTCAGCATGCCGACCTCCGGGTGGCGCAGCCGCTTGCGTCCCGCGCCGCACATGACCACCTCTCCCCTCGCCCACAGCCGCCGGAAGTCGGCGCTCGACGCGGAGAGGTCGGCAGTGAGCGCGGCCAGCTCCGCGTCGTCCGGATAGCGCCCGGTGGAGACCCGCAGCTGCCCGACGGCCTCCAGAGCCCTGGCCTCCCAGTCGGGGAAGACCTCGCGGGAGGCGGGGTCCAGGAACAGGTACCGGGCGTTGTTGCGGTCACGGCGGCCCGGCTCGGCGAGCCCGCCCATCAGCGCGCCACCCAGGTCGTTCCACGCCACCACGTCGAGGCGGGGGTCGGTCACGAAGGCGGGCAGGCCGTGCAGCGCGTCGACGACCCGGCGCAGCAGGGCGCTGACCGGGGCGGTGGGGGCGGGCCCGCCGCGCCTGCCGGCGGCCAGGGTGGCGAGGTGCCGGCGTTCCGCGGCGTCGAGGCGCAGGGCCCGTGCGAGCGCGTCGAGCACCTCGGGCGACGGCTGGGTAGCGCGGCCCTGCTCCAAGCGGACGTAGTAGTCGACGCTGATGCCGGCGAGTTGTGCCAGCTCCTCGCGGCGCAGTCCGTGGACCCGCCGTCGCCGGCCGCCGGCGATCCCGACGTGCTCCGGCGCGACGCGGGCGCGCCGGGCACGCAGGAAGCCGCCGAGGGCCCGCCGGGGGTCGTCGGCAGCGCCGCCCGCCGCGGTGGCCGGGACGCCGCCGATGCCGGCACGGGGGCCGATGGCGTCCGTGGGGCCGATGGCGTCCGTGGGGCCGGTGACGTCCGTGGGATCGAGGTGGTCCACGCGCTCCATGTGCTCAAGTATGCGTGGCCCTGCCGGTACCAGGATCGCCGTTCCACCGGAGGAACAGGGCTCTGGCTGCCCGCGCGGGGCCGGGAGAACGTGTGCCCATGAACACGACCGATCCGCAGCAGCGCAAGAACGTCCTCGTCGTCACCGCCCACCCCGACCCCGGCTCCCTCACCGCCTCCCTGACCGGCTTCGCCGTCGAGCACCTGCGCGCCTCCGGGCACGAGGTGCGGGTGTCCGACCTGTACGCGATGAAGTGGAAGGCCGTGGTGGACGCCGACGACTTCCCCGACCACACGCCCGGGCGGCGGCTGGACGTGATGGGCGCGTCGGAACGGGCCACCCTGTCGGGCCGGTTGACGCCGGACGTCGTCGCCGAGCAGGAGAAGGTGCTCTGGTCGGACGCGGTGGTCCTGCAGTTCCCGCTGTGGTGGTTCTCGATGCCCGCCGTCCTGAAGGGCTGGTTCGACCGGGTCTTCTCGGCCGGGTTCGCCTACGGCCCCGCCGTACCGCCGCCCTACGGTGACGGCGCGGCGCTCGCCGGGCGGCGCGCGCTGGTGTCCGTGACGGCGGGGGCGCGGGAGGGCGCGTTCTCCGACCGGGGCATCCACGGGGCGCTGCCGCACGTCCTCCACCCGGTCCAGCACGGGCTGTTCTGGTTCACCGGCATGGCGCCGCTGGAGCCGTTCGCGGTCTACGGGGCGAACGAGCTGCCCGAGGAGGACTTCGCCCGGGCGCGCCAGGCGTACGCGGCGCGGCTCGACGGACTGTTCACGGAGGAGCCGGTCGCGTTCCGGTCGCTCTCCGGTGGGGAGTACGACCGCGGCATGCGGCTCCTGCCCGGCACCGAGACGCCGGGGACCACCGGCCTCGACCTGCACGTCCGCGGGGTGCGGGGCTGAGCGGGGCGGCGCCGGGCCCGGCGCCCGGACGACCGGCGGTACGCCCTCGGCCGATCAGCCGACCGGGAACGTGACCCCCGGGTCGGCGTGGGCGACGGGTCCGCCGAACCGGGTCGCGGCGCGCTCCACCGCCTGGCGGGGGGTGAGCGAGCGCCCCACGTGGGTGACGACGAGCCGCCGCGCCCCGGCCGCCGCGGCGGTGTCCCCCGCGTCCTCCGGCGTGTGGTGCACCTTCTCGGTGCCGGCGGGCGGCTCGGGTCCGTCGGCCTCGCAGAGCAACACGTCGCACCCGGCGGCCAGGCCGGTGAGGGCGGGGCAGGGCGCGGTGTCCCCGGAGTACACCAGCGACCGGCCCACCGCCTCCACGCGCAGCGCGAAGGCGGGGATCCCGTGGGCCACCGCCCTGCTGGTCAGCGTGAGCGCGCCGACGCGGACGCGGTGCCCGTCCCGCAACTCCTCGACGGCGAAGGCCGATTCGACGGGGCTGCGGGTGTCGGTGTGGGTGAGGAAGTGCGCGAGCCTGTCGGCCGTTCCGGGCGGGCCGTACAGCGGGATGGGGGCGGTGAGGCGGACGTCGGCGTAGAGGGCGCCGTAGTACGCGGTGAGCAGGTCAGCCGTGTGGTCGGCGTGCAGGTGGGAGATCCAGATCGCGTCCAGCTCGTCCAGGCGCAGGTGGCGCTGGAGCCGGGCGAGGGTGCCGGTGCCCGCGTCGACCCACACCCGGGCGCCGCCGCCGCGCACCAGGTAGCCCGAGCAGGCGTTGTCCACGGCCGGGTAGGGCGTCGCCGAGCCCAGCACCGTGAACCGCAACGGGTCGCCCGTCACCGCCGGGCTCCTCGGCGCGCCGCCCGGGGGGCGTCGGACGTGCGGGGTACGGGGGTCGGGCCGGGACGCACGGGGTGGCTCCTCCGGTGGTGCGGTGGTCCAAGATCGTGTGGTGAGGGTAGCTCCCGGGCCGTTGGGCGGGAAGCCGCGCGGGAAAGCCGTCCCACCGGGGGCAACCCTCCGGGGGTGCCGTCGGTCGTCCATGGTGCACGCGCGCCCCGGTGGCCGGGGCGCGCCAGGGGAGGAAGACCTACACATGCGCAAGTCCTTCAGACGCCTCGCCGGTTCCCTGGCGGGGATCGTCGCGGGCGGTCTGCTCGCGACCGCCGCCCTGCCCGCCGGAACGGCGCGGGCGGCGACCGGGGCGGACCGGTGTCCGACCGGGTACTTCTGCGGGTTCACGGGCACGTCGGGCGACGGCACCATGTTCAAGACGAAGACGAACATGCCGACGCTCGGCACCTGGGACGACCGGATCCGCTCCTACACCAACCGCGGTACGACGTTCGCCTGCCTCTACACGGAGCCGAACTACTCGGTGGTCGGCGACGACGCCTACTACTGGTCCGAGGCGCCGGGCGGCCCGGGCACGTACGCCTGGAGCACCGGGTTCGACCGGGAGATCAGTTCCGTCAAGTTCGTCAGGACGGAGCGGGAGTGCTCGCAGAACGCCTACCCGCAGTGGTACTCCGAGCCGGCGCCCGTGCCGGCCGGGTTCTCCGACCTCGACGGCAACGGCCGGTCCGACCTCCTCGTCCGGGACGCGGTCGGCCGCCTGTGGTTCCTGCCCGGTGACGGCTCCGGCCGGCTGGTCGGCTCCGGCTGGAACGCCCTGACGGCCCTCACCCGGCACGGCGACTTGTCCGGCGACGGCCGGGAGGACCTGCTCGCCCGGGACAAGGGCGGTGTCCTGTGGCTCTATCCGGGCCGCGGCAACGGCACGTTCGGGGCGCGCGCGTCCGTCGGGTCCGGTTGGAACGCCATGGCGGAGCTGCGGGCGGCGGGGGACCTGTCCGGCGACGGCCGCGCCGATCTGCTGGCCCGGGACAGGAACGGTGTCCTGTGGCTCTACCCCGGCCGCGGCAACGGCACCTTCGCGGCGCGCAAGAGCAACGGGTCCGGCTGGCACGCGATGAACCGCCTGGTGGGCACGGGCGACCTGACCCGGGACGGGCGCGCCGACCTGCTCGCCCGCGACACCGGCGGCCGCATGTGGCTCTACCCCGGGCGCGGCACCGGCACCTTCGCGGCCCGCACGCTGCTGGGCGGCGGTTGGGGCGCGATGCGCGACCTCGTCGGTGTCGGCTCGTACGACGGCGACGCCACGAACGACCTGGTGACCGTCACCGACGAGTCCTACCGGGGCGGCCACCCCGGCTGGCTGCTCGGTTACCGCGGAACCGGCGCCGGAACGTTCCAGCGCGCCGCGGAGCTGAACGGCGAGTGGTGGAGCCTCAACGGCGCCTACTGACGGCCCCCTGAGGGTCTCCTACCGGCACGCTTCCGCCCGGCGTCCGGTGCCCGGCGTCGGGTGCCCGGTACCCGGCGTCGGCGCTCGGCGTCGGGCGTCAGCGCTCGGCGCCGGGCCCCCCGCTCCCGTGCCCGACCGGGCCCGGGAGCGGGGCGGGGCGCGAATCCCGGGGCGCGGGCCGGGCCGCTCGCACGCCCCGCCGGACCCGGCCGGGTCGGGTCGGCGCGGAGCGGGTGAGCGGGTGAGCGAGACCGGTCGGTCCTAGGATCGTGCAGGGAGGCGGGGGCGTACGTGCCCCCGCACGTCACCGCCCGCCGCACCCGTACGACCGGAAGGCCACCGTCATGACCGACACCGTCACCGTGGGCGTCCTGGGTACCGGGATCATGGGTGCGGCGATGGCCCGCAACCTCGCCCGTGCCGGGCACGGCGTCCGCGTGTGGAACCGCACCCGGTCCAAGGCCGAGCCGCTGGCCGCCGACGGAGCGTACGTCGCCGACACGCCCGCCGAGGCCGTACGGGGGGCCGACGTGGTGCTCACCGTGCTCCACGACGGCGACGCCGTGGTGGAGGTGATGCGGCAGGCGGGGCCCGCGCTGCGGCGGGGGGCCGCCTGGGTCCAGTCGACGACCGCCGGCCTGGAGGCGGTCGGCGAGTTGGCGGAACTGGCGCACGCCCACGGTCTGGTGTTCTTCGACGCCCCGGTGCTCGGCACCCGTGAACCCGCGGAGGCGGGGCAGCTCGTCGTCCTCGCCGCCGGGCCCGTCGGGGCGCGCGGGGCGGTCACGCCCGTGTTCGACGCCGTCGGGACCCGCACGGTGTGGACCGGGGAGGACGCCGCGGAGGGCAGCGCCACCCGGCTCAAGCTCGTCACCAACAGCTGGGTGCTGGCCGTCACGCACGCGACGGGCGAGGTCCTCGCGCTCGCGCAGTCCCTCGGGGTGGACCCGCAGAGCTTCTTCGACACCGTCGCGGGCGGCCCGCTCGACATGGGTTACCTGCGGGCGAAGGCCGCTCTGGTGCTGGAGGACCGGCTGACGCCGCCGAGCTTCGCCGTGGCGACGGCCGCCAAGGACGCCGACCTCATCGTCCGGGCGGCCCGTCGCGGCGGCGTGCGCCTCGACCTGGCGGAGGCGGGCGCCGAACGGTTCCGCCGCGCGGCCGCGCAGGGCCACGCCGGCGAGGACATGGCGGCGTCCTACCACGCCAGCTTCGACGAGCCCCGCACGTCCTGACGGGCCGCTCCGCCGCCTCGCGGTCCCGCAGGCCGCCGGAATTCCCGGAAAGCCACCGCGATGACGTCCCCGGGGATACGCGAGGGAGCGTGTCGGCGGCCTTCGCCGTCGCCATCCGGTCATTCGCCGGTCGTTCGCCGACGTCTTTCCGACCATTCCGGCAGCGGTCCGTGCACGGACGTGTGGGAACGCGCCCGGGGGTTTCCCGGGCGCGTACACACACGTCGCCGCGCTCTCAGCAGGTGCCGCCCTTGTACCAGGCGTACCTGATCACGGAGGTGCTCCCCAGGTAGGTGCGGTTCGGCCCGACGCACTTGTCGAAACCGGAGGCGCCGTGCCTCTCGACGCGGATCCAGATCCAGCTGCCGTCACTCGTGCAGTGGTTGTAGTAGGCCCGGCCCGAGGCGGCGTCCGGGTCCCAGCCGCAGGCCAGGGCGCCGGAGGGGCGGCGCCGGCCACCGGGGCGGTGGCCAGGGCGCCGCCCACCGTGGCCGCGCCGAGCAGGCACGCCGCGGTGAGGGTGCGGAGGGTGGAGGAGATCCGTCGCATGTGTGTCCTCTTCTTCCTCGTCGTTTCCACGCGGGCACCGCACACGCATGACGTCCATTCGCCATCGCGCATTTCCGGTGCCGCTGGGTCCCTACGATGGCGCCGCCGCCACGGGGACGGCCATGGGGAGAAGTACGTATGGACAACCGGGGGAAGCATGACGGTTCTGCGGACGTGTGACTGGGAGAGGGTGCTCGACCTGGCGGTGGGGGTCCTGGAGGCCCGGACGCCTGACCACCTCTGGCGTTCGGTGGCGCGGGAGTTGCTGGTGGCGCTCGACGCGGGTGCGGTGGTGCTGTGGGACGGGCGGGAACCGGCGGGCGGGGCCGGGGTGGTCGTCCGGCGGCCGGCCGCGCCGGGGGGCACTCCGGGCGGGGTGTTCCGCGCGCCCCACGTGCTCGACGTCCCCCTGCCGGGCGCCGGCGGGCGTGCGTTCCTCGTCTACCGCGAGGGGCGTCCCTTCACGTCCCGCGACCGGCTGTACTGCGCGCGGGTGCGGCCGCTGCTGGCCGCGGCCGCCGGACGCTGCGCACCACCGGCGCACGCCGGGGCGACCGCCGCCCCGCCCGGCCGGACGACCGCCGCCACCCCACCCGGTCCGGCAGGCGGTACGGGACGCGCCCCGCTGACGGGTCGGGAGGTGACGGTGTTGCGGATGTTGTCGGAGGGACTGCCCGCGACGGCGATGGCGCGGCGGCTCGGCATCTCCGTGCGGACGGTCCACAAGCACCTGGGGAACCTGTACCGGAAGCTCGGCGCGGCCGACCGACTGGGCGCGGTGCTGCGGGCGCAGGAGGCGGGCCTCCTGACGCCCGCGCGGGCCGGGTGACGGTCCCCCGCCGGGCCGACCGGCCGGCCCCCCACCGGCGTCCACACGGACCCGGGTGCGGAGCCGCGGTCACACCCTGGTGGCCGGCCGGTAGGTGCAGACGTGGACGCCGGCGTCGCTGGTGGTGGTCGAGACGAGCTCCAGCGGGTGCTTGACGCCGTCGGTGGGGAAGATGGTCTTCCCGCCGCCGAGGACCACGGGCATGACCATCAGTCGGAGTTCGTCGACGAGACTCTCGTTCATGAGCGTCCGGACGAGCGTGGGGCTGCCCATGACGAGCAGGTCGCCGCCGGCGGCGCCGCGCAGGGCGCGGATGCGGGCGACGGCCTCGTCGCCCGGGATGCGCGTGGTGTTCTCCCACGAGAGGTCGTCGTCGGCCAGCGTGCGGGAGACGACGTACTTGGGGAGGGCGTTCATCCGGTCGGCGAACGGGTCGCCGGCCCGCTCGGGCCACGCGCCGGCCATGGCCCACCAGGTGCGGCGCCCGAAGAGCAGCGCGTCGGCCTTGGCGAGCGCCTCGTCGAAGGCGCCGCCCACCACGTCCGGGTCGAAGTACGCCTGCGTCCAACCACCGTGGGCGAAGCCGCCGTCGGTGTCCTCCTCCGGTCCGCCGGGCCCCTGCACGACGCCGTCCAGACTGATGAACTCGCTGATCACGATGCGCACGAGCCGCACTCCTTCTCTTCCGCCACGGGTGTACGACAGGGAAGACCGCCGCTCCCCGCGGGACTCATCGCCCCCACCCCACCACACCGTGTGAACTGCGGCACACCCGCCCCGGCCGGTGGCCGGACGTGGGTGCGCCGGATGCGCAGGTGCCGTGGACCGGATGCGGCACGGCCGGATGCCGGTGTGCGGGGTAAGGATGTGCGGCCGGGTCCGGATGTGCCGGGACGGGGTGGGCCGGGTCAGGATGAGCCGGGTCAGGGCGGGCCGGCGGGTACGACGGGCGCTGGGAGGGCCCGGCCGGTCACGGCGCCTGCCGGGCGGCCCGCCACTCGGGGGCGAGCACCGACCAGACCTCCTCGTCGTGCCGCGCCCCGCGGTATGGGTGGCTCTCGCGCAGTACGGCCTCGCGCGTCATGCCGAGCCGCCGGGCGACGGCGATGCTGGGCCCGTTGCCGGACGACACAACCCACTCGACGCGGTGGATGCCGCGTTCCTCGACGGCCCAGTCGACGAGCACGCGGACGGCGCGGGTCACCAGTCCCCTGCCGACCGCCGACGGCTCCAGCCAGCATCCCGCCTCGGCGCTGCCCTGCCGGACGTCGAACCGGCGGAAGATGACGGCGCCGACCAGTCGGCCGTCCGCCCATATCCCGCAGATGCGGCCGGTGTCGGCGGCCGTCTTCTCCGCGTACGCCTGGAGGAAGGCCCGGCTCGACGCGAGGTCGGTGACCACGTCCGGCAGTCCGTTGTGCCGCCCGATGAAATCCCGGCCCCGGTCCATGTGGGCCAGGAACTCCCCGGCCTGCCACGGTTCGAGCGGGCGCAGCTCGGCGCCGTCGTCACCCAGGGGTATCGCGAACATCATCGTCCTCCACGCAGTAGCCGGCCCACGGCGGAACGGATCCTCTCACGCGGGCCGGCGGCGGGGTGCCGGGATCAGTCCTCGACGGCGTCGAGGACGTTCCCGAGGTCGACGAACTTGAAGCCGGTGGCGTCGCGGTCGTTCTCGGCCGGGGTGTCGTCGCCGTCCTGGACGACGAGCAGGCCGCGGGGGTACTTGCGACCCAGCGGGGCGTTCAGCACGGCGGCGCCGTCGCACTCCTCGGAGCCGTCGACGGTCCGGGAGGCCGTGACGCGGAACCCGCCCTCGTACTCGTTGTCGTCGGACACCTCGCGGTCGTAGAGGACGAAGGTGTCGTCACCCTGGCTGGAGGTGAGCACGTAGCCGTCACCGTCCGGCTCGGTGAGCAGGGTCAGGCCCTCCACGTCGGCCGAGAGGTGCTCGCCTCCGTGGCCGGGATCGGCACCGGCGGGCCGGCACTCGTCGCTCTCCTCGTCGTACGCCGCGGGGACGCCGTACTCGCGGACCCGGTCCACCAGGACGGGCTGCCCCGTCAGGTCGGCGCGCAGGCGCCAGACGCCGACGTCCTCCTGGCCGGCGTACAGCGTGCCGTCGGCCGGGTCGACGACCATGCCCTCCACCTGCGGCAGTTCGCCGGGTTCGCCGCACGGGCGCCAGGTGGTGCCGTCGGGGAGGCGGAACGCGGAGGGCAGGTCGAGGGTGCGGACCTTGGTGTAGCCGACGGTGCCGCCGGGGCGGGCGACGAGCTCCAGCAGCGCCACGGTGGTGCGGTTGTTGCGGCTGGCGAGCGCGTACGAACGGCCGGTCACGGGGTCGGTCCAGGTGGCCAGGCCGTAGGCGGTGTCCTGGTCGTTGATCTCGTCCTGGGAGGTGGAGAAGATCGGGGCGGCGCCGGGGTCGGTGACGTCGGTGAGGGGGCCGGCCGGGTCGTCGCGGTCGATGCGGTAGACGCGCAGGCGGTCGTGGCCGCGGTCGCTGACGACGGCGAGGTCGGACCGGCGTCCGGCGAGGGAGGTGCCGAGGACCAGGTCCACGTTGTTGTACCGGCCGGGGGCGTCGTCGGGGGCGGTCGGCGGGGGCGCGGGGAGGGACTGGACCTGGCGGGCGTCGAGGTCGTAGACGCGCAGTCCGCCCTCCTTGGCCGTGGCGATGACCAGACTGCGGTCGGGTGCGGCCGCGTTGCGCCAGATCGCGGGGTCGTCGGCGTCGGCGTTGCCGCCCGGCTCGTCGTCGTACAGGGTGGCCGTCTCGGCCCTGGGCGTGACGCCGGGCAGGCCGGACGCGGCGGTGCTCGCGCCGGCGGGCACGGCCGTGGCGGCCACGGCCGTGCAGAGCAGCACGGTGGCCGTGAGGGCGGATCGGCGGAGGGACACGGGAATCTCCTCGTCGGGTGCGCGGGTGAACGTCCGCATGATCGTGGGACGGTGCCGAGGCGGCCGGGTGACGCGGCCCGGAACGCGGCCGGTCCGGGCCGCGAACAGGGTGTGACGGATCTGTTCGGCCGGCCGGACGGCGTACCCGGCACGCGGTCACGGTTCCGCCGCGCGGTCATGGCCACGGCACGCGGTCACGGCCACGGCACGCGGAACCCGCCTTCTCCCACCGGCGGGCCGGCGGAGGAAGGCGGGTTCGCGGCGGTGGCGTACGCCGGGGTCAGTCCCGTGCGGCGGCGGTGCGCGGGGCGAGCCCGGCCGCCGCGACGACGGCGCCGAGGACGCACAGCACGCCGGTGACGACGGCAGCGACGTGCAGCCCGCTCATGAACGCCTGGCCGCTGCCCTCCACGACCGCGGCCCGCAGCGCGGCCGGCATGTCGCCCGAGACGGGCGCGACGCCCATGGCGACGGCGTCCTTCGCCTCCGTCAGCCGCTCGGCGAGAGCCGGCGGTACGCCCGCCCCGGTGAGTTCCCGGCCGAGGACGGAGCCGACCCGGCCGCTGATGAGGGAGACCAGGACGGACGTGCCGAGCGCGCCGCCGATCTGCAGGGCGGTCGCCTGGAGACCGCCGGCGACGCCGCTGTCCTCGACGGGCGCCTGTCCGACGATCGCGTCGGAGGAGGCGGCCAGGACCATGCCGACGCCGAGGCCGAGGGCGACGAACGGCGGCCACATGGTGGCGTACGAGGAGGAGGTGTCCCAGGTGAGCATGGCGAAGGCCGCGGCGGCCTGGAGGAGCATGCCCAGCGGCATGGTCAGCCGGGGCCCGAAGCGTCCGGTCAGCGCGGCCCCCAGCGGGGAGGCCACGAGGGAGGCGAGGCTGAGCGGGAGCGTGCGCACACCGGCCTCGACGGGGGAGAAGCCGCGCACGTTCTGCAGGTAGAGCATCACGAAGAAGATCGCGCCCAGCAGGACGAAGAAGTTGAGCGCCGTGACGACCGTGCCCACGGTGAGGGAGCGGTTGCGGAAGAGCCGCATCGGCAGCAGCGGGTGCGCGATCCGCGTCTCGTACCAGCCGAACAGCACGAGGAGCAGCACGCCGGCGGCGAGGGCGCCGAGGGTCCCGCCCGAGGTCCAGCCCCAGGTCTCTCCCTTGACGACGCCGAACACCGCCGACAGCAGGCCCAGGGCGAGCAGGACGACGCCGGGGACGTCGAAGCGCCGAGCGCCGGCCGGGCTCTTGCTCTGCGGCAGGACGGCCGCGCCGACGAGCAGGGCGAGGAGGCCGATGGGGGCGTTGATGAAGAAGACGGACTCCCACGAGACGTGCTCGACGAGCAGCCCGCCGACGATGGGGCCGAGCGCCGTGGACACCGCGGAGACCATGGCCCAGATGCCGACGGCCATGCCGAACCGCCGGGGCGGGAAGACCGCCCGCAGCAGGCCGAGCGTGTTCGGCATGAGCAGCCCGCCGAAGAAGCCCTGTACCGCGCGGAAGAGGACGACGCCCTCGATCGACCCGGCCAGGCCGATCGCGACGGAGGCGAGCGTGAAGCCAGCGATGCCGACCATGTAGTACGTGCGCCGTCCGAAGCGGTCGCCGAGCTTGCCGCCGAGGATGAGGCTCGCCGCCAGGGCGAGCAGGTAGGCGTTGGTGACCCACTGGAGGTCGGCGGTGGAGGCGTCGAGGGCGCGGCCGATCTCCGGGTTGGCGATGGCGACGATGGCTCCGTCGAGCTGGACCATGAACAGGCCGAAGGCGACGGCGAGGAGGGTCAGCCAGGGGTTGGCGCGGCACCCCGCGGCGCCCTTGGCCCGTGGCGGGGCGGGGGCGGGCGTGGCGGGGGTGGCTACCGGTGTGGCGGGCATGGGGGTGTGACGTCCTGTCGAACTGGTGGGTGGGGTGGGGAGGTGACGCGCGCCGCGCCCGGGTCCGGGCAGGCCCCGCCACGCCTCCGCACCGCGGTACGTCGGCGTGGCGCCGCGTGGCGCCCTACCGCGGTGCGCGCCGGCACGCGGGTGCGGGCGGGCGCGGTGGCGGTACGGGTGGGCGGCGCGGGTGGCCGGGTGCGCGGCGGGTGCGCGGCGCGGGTGGCCGGTGTCGCCCGGCGCGGGGCCCGGCGGAGGGCCGGGGGCCTGGTGCGGCGGAGTGCCCCTCGGGGCCGGGATCGCCGTGGACCGGGTTCGGGGACCGGTTCCACGGCGGGCGGGTCCGCCGAGAGCGGGAGCGCGGGGCGGGCCCGGGCGCTCCGGGGCGCTATCGGGCCGCGGGGTGGAGGTGGCGCGCCAGCGACGTGAGGGCGCCGACGGCCGAACCGAGGGCGTCCATCTCACCGTCGGTCAGGAGGTGGAGCGCCCCGGCCAGATGGGCGCCGCGGAGCCGCCGGACCTCCGTCAGCTCCCGACGGGCCCGGGGAGTGGGGTACAGGTGCGCCACGCGCTTGTCGGCCGTGTCGCGCCGGCGCTCCAGCAGACCCGCGTCGGTCAGCTGGGAGACCAGGGCGCTGACGTTGTTCGGCCTCATGAGCAGGGCGTCCGCCGCCTCGCGCACGGTCGCGCCCTCGTGGCGGGCGACGTACCGCAGCAGCGCGAGCTGCCCCTCGGGCGGCTTGGGGTGCTCGAAGTCCTGGGCGACCCGGCGCTCCAGGGCGCGCTCCAGCGCAGGCAGGCACTCCGCCAGGGCGGCGGCCAGCCGTTCGGTGTCCTGCAGGGACGCGCGGGAGTGGGGCACCCCAGGAGAATAGGTCTGGAAGGATAGGTATGTCAACGTACCCACCTTGCGCACCGCCCCGGGCGAAGCGGCCGGACGACGGGACCCCACCCGCGCAGCCGTGCGGCCCTGCGGCCGTCGCGGCGTGGCCCCTGGACAGCGGAAAGGACCGCGTGGCACGCGGTCCCCTCGGCTTCGGTCACGGGCCGTCGCGGCCCGTCCGGTCGTTCGTCAGTCGCCGGGCCTGATCCGGCCGCGCCAGGACCCGGACTCGCCGCCCCGCGTCTCGATGTACTCCTTGAAGCGGCGCATGTCGCCCTTCACGCGGCGGTCGATCGTGCCGGTCAGGTCGGCCGCCTTCTCCACCATGCCGGTCGGCTCGACGTCCATGACGAGCTCGACGCGCGTGTGCGTGTCGTCCACCCGCTGGAAGCTGACCACGCCCTTCTGCTGCGTGTCGCCGCTCACCGTCCGCCAGGCGATGCGCTCGTCGGGGAGCTGGTCGATGATCTCCGTGTCGAACTCCCGCCGGACACCGCCGATCTTCGTGGTCCAGTGGTTGTGCTTGTCGTCGACCTGCCGGACCTCCTCGACGCCCTCCATGAAGTTCGGGAACTCCTCGAACTGCGTCCACTGGTTGTAGGCGGTGCGGACGGGCACCTCGACCTCGACGGTCTCCTTCACCTTGCTCATCAGTCGCTCCTCGTTCTCTCGTGACGGTGGCGCGGCGGTTCGGCCGCCGAGCTCGGCACGAAGGCCCGGGTACCCGCTGACGCCCGGACATGCACGCTCTCCCCGGATTTCCCCGTTCCCGTCCCGAGGGGACGCCTCGCGGACGCCCCCGGAACCCGGTCGCGGAGGTGCCGGATGAGGGTGCCGGACACGTGGTGGATAACCTGACCGACCGAACCCACCGCCCGTATCACCACGCGCCCCGGCACGCCCCGCCCCGCACACCCTCTCGCGCCCCGCACCCCCGTTCGCACCCCGGAAGACCGCCAGGAGAGCCGCCGTGACCGACGAGGAGTTCGCCGTGTTCTACGCGCAGGCCGTCCGGCGGCTCACCGGGCAGCTGTACGTGATGACCGGCGACTTCCACGAGGCGCAGGACGTCGTCCAGGAGGCGTTCGCCCGCGCCTGGGCGCAGCGGCACCGCATCGACGCCGACCGGGGGCCGGAGGCCTGGGTGCGGACGGTGGCCTGGCGGCTGGCCGTGAGCCGGTGGCGCCGGATCGTGCGCGGGCAGCGCGCGTGGCGACGCCGGGGCGACGCCACGGCCGGCGGCGAGCCCGACCCCGCGACGGTCGACCTCGCCGCCGCCCTGCGGCGCATGCCGGCCCGGCAGCGCCAGTGCGCCGCCCTGTACTACGTGTGCGACCTCACCGTCGAGCAGACAGCCGTCGAGACCGGCCTGTCGGCGGGAACCGTCAAGACCCACCTCTCCCGGGCGCGGGCCAAGCTCGCCCTGTACCTGAACGACCACGCCCCCGCCGTGGAGGACCGCGATGCCTGAGCACCACGACCGGCTGGCGGCCGAGCTGCGCCACGCCGCCCTGTCAGCGGCCGAACGGTCCCGTCCGGCCGACCTGCGGGACGTACGGGAGCGCGGCCTGGCCCTGCGGCGGCGGCGGGCCGTGACCGCCGGAGCGGGGGTGGCGTGCGGCGCCGCGGCGGTACTGCTCGCGGTGTGGGTCGGCCGCCCGGCCACCGAGCCGCCCGCGGCGCCGCGGCCCGTCCCCGCGCCGACCGCCTCCGCCACCCCGTCGCCCACGGCCGCCCCCTCCCCCTCCCCCTCCTCCACCCCGACGCGGCTGACCGCGTCCCCGGACACGAGCACCCCGCCCGGCCCGCCGCCGACGGCGACGGCGGTGACATCGACGCCCCCCGCGTCGACGTCCCGGGAGTGACCTGCGTCTCACCTGTCAACCGGGCCTGCGGCCCCGGGCGTATCCCCGGCATCGACCACCCCACCCCCCCTCGGGTCCGTACGGGACCCGCCGAAGGAGCCGATGCCGGTGCCGACCCCCACCCAGCGGTCCGCAGTCCTGTCCCGCCCCGCCCTCCCCACCGTCCCCGCGCAGGCGGGGACGCGTCCGCCGGCCGCGGTCCCGCCCGTCCCGCCCTGCCCGCCGGCACGGCGGAGACCCCCGGCCGGCCGGGGAGCCGTCCGGGCGGCGGTCGCGGTCGGCCTCGTGTACGCGGGCAGCCTGGCACTGCACCTGTGGCTGCTGGCCCTGTTGATCCCACCGGGGGGCGGCGGGGTCCGCGACCGGCTGCTCGCGTGGGACGCCCGGCACTTCGCGGACATAGCCGCACACGGCTACCCGGACGGGTTCAGCCACACCCCCGAGGGTGAACTCACGGGCAACGACCTGGCGTTCTTCCCGCTGTACCCCCTGCTCACCCGCGCCGTGGCGTCGCTCGCGGGCGTCGACACGGGAACGGCGGCGCTCGGCACCGCCCACCTCGCCGTGCTGGCCATGCTGGGTGCCGTACACGCCCTGCTGATCCGGCTGCACGGCGAGCGCACGGCGCTCGCCGGGATCGTGCTGCTCGCCGGCGCCCAGCCCATGGCGCTGACATTCTTCATGGGGTACAGCGAGGCGCTGTTCACGGCGCTGGCGGCGGGTGCCCTGCTGGCGGCGCACCGGCGTGCCTGGCTCACGGCGGGGTCCCTGACCCTGCTGTGCGGCCTGACCCGGCCGGTCGCCGCGGCCGTCGCCCTCGCGGTGGCGGTCGCGGCCGCACAGCACATGCTGCGGGCGCGCCGACCGGCCGCCCGTCCCGTCGCCGCGGTCGTGCTGGCCTGCGCCGGGGCCCCCGCCTACCTCGCCTGGGTCGGCGACCGGCTCGGGCGCATGGACGCGTGGTTCCTGATACAGGAGGCCGGCTGGGGCACGCGGTGGGACAACGGGGCGGCCTTCCTGCGCTTCCTGCGCGAGGTGCTGCCGCGAGAGGACGGCTGGGTGCCGGTGAGCACCGCCCTGCTCGTCCTGGCCCTGCTGGGGCTCACCGCGGCGGCGTGGCGGCGGGGCGCCTGGCCGCCGCTGCTGGTGTACGGCACGGCGGTCGTCGTGGTGACCCTCGGCCAGTCCAACTACTTCCACTGCAAGCTGCGGTTGCTCGTCCCGGCCCTCGTCTTCCTGCTGCCTCCCGCCCGCGCCCTGGCGGCGGCCCGGCCGCGCACGGCGGTGGCCGTCCTGGCGGGGGCGGTGCTCTTCGGCTCCTGGTACGGGGCGCACATGCTCACCGTGTGGCCGTACGCCATATGACGCGGCGCGCGGCGGCGCGCTACCCGTTCGGGCGGCGACCGCCGTCGGCGCCCGTTAGGGGACCGGCCTGCGGGGTACCTCTGCGCGGATCAGACGGTTCCACGCGGAGGGATCTCGTATGGAGATCGGTTACAAGTTGGCGGCGGAGGCGTACGGGCCCGGTGAGCTGGTGCGGCAGGCCGTGCTGGCCGAGGAGGCCGGGTTCGACTTCGTCGAGATCAGCGACCACTTCCACCCCTGGCTGGACAACCAGGGGCACTCGCCGTTCGCCTGGACGGTCCTGGGCACGATCGCGGCGAGGACCAGCAGGATCGGGCTCGCCACCGGCGTGACCTGCCCGACCATGCGCTACCACCCGGCGATCATCGCCCAGGCCGCCGCGACGCTCGCGCTGCTGTCGGACGGGCGGTTCGTGCTCGGCGTCGGCTCCGGTGAGCGGCTGAACGAGCACGTCGTCGGCGGGGGTTACCCGGCGGTGTCCGCCCGGCACGAGATGCTCCGGGAGGCCCTGGAGATCATCCGACTGCTGTGGAGCGGCGGCTACCGCTCGTACGAGGGGAAGCACCTCACCCTGGAGGATGCCCGCGTCTTCGACCTGCCCGACGCCCCGCCCCTCCTCGCCGTCGCGGCGAGCGGCCCGGCCTCCACGCGCGTGGCGGCCGAGCTCGGCGACGCCCTGTTCGCCACCGAGGCGAAGGCGGAGATCGTCCAGGGCTACCGGGACGCCGGCGGGTCCGGCCCCCGGTACGCGGAGGTGCCCATGGCATGGGCGCCGGACGAGCGCACCGCGGCGCGGGCCGCCCTGGAGACGTCCCGGTGGGCGGTGACGGGCTGGAAGGTGATGAGCGAGCTGCCGAACCCGGTGAACTTCGACGCCGCCACCACGACCGTGCGCGAGGAGGACATCCTCCAGGCCTTCGCGTGCGGCAACGACCCGGAGCGGTACACGGAGATGGCCCGGGGCTACGTCGACGCGGGCTTCGACCGGCTGGTGATGCAGAACGCCGGGCCCGACCCGGACGGGTTCATCGACTTCTACCGGCGGGAGCTCGACTCCCGCCTGCGCGCCCTGAAGCCCTCGGGCGGCGCGTAGCCACCAACCGGCCGCCGCATCCGCCGACGCGTCCCGGCTCGGGTGCGGCGGCGCCGGCTCCGTGGACCGAGGGGTCAGAAGGAGACGTCGATGTAGTCGATGTCCGTGAAGGCGACCTCCAGGTCGTCCGCGCGGCGGCCGCCGTCCTTGAAGTACACCTCCTGGAGGCCCTCCGCGACGATGGCGCGCAGCTGCCGGTCCGACTCGCCCCGCCGGCGCGCCTCGAACAGGCGGCTCGCGTAGGCGGGCGGGAGGTGGACGGTCAGGCGCCGCATGCGCCCGTCGTCGGTGGAGCCGATCGGCGCGGTGTAGCCGAAGCGGGCGCGGGTCTCCACGGTGATGCCGGTGGTGGCGGCGGCCTCGCGGCGGCGCCGGAGGCGGACCCGTGGCTGCCAGCGGCTGCGGACCTCGGCCTCCAGACGGTCGGCGATCTCCTTGGGGGGGTGCTTGCGCTCCCCCGTGCGGTAGCGCTCGACGGACCGCCGGGTGACGCCGAGCAGCTCGGCGACGGCCCGGGTCGTGCCGACCTTGCCGAGGAGGAAGTTGACCCGGGCCCGGGTCGACCGGGGCGGTTCGCGGGTGAACGCCTCCTCGTCGGCGCGCCGCAGGGCTTCGTCGATCTCCCCCATGTCACTCCCCCTCGTCCATGACGGCGTCGCCGCCCTTGATGTGGCGGGCGGGGTTGAGGTGCCGCTCCATCAGGTCGACCGCCCAGGCCATCTCCTGGGTTCCCTCGTGCTTGGCCAGTCCGGGCGAGGGGCCGAGCCGGAAACCGCCCGGCAGCGGTGAGCCGTCCGCCGCGCGCGGCAGCAGGTCGGTGGGGGCGGGGCCGGGTGAGGGGTAGACGACGCAGTCGGAGAGGACGGCCAGCGGGTACAGGCCGGCCGCCTTGGCCGTGTTCAGCATCTTGCGGTGCATGTTGACCCGCGCCTTGGCGATGACGGCGGCCCGGATGTCGGGGCGCCACGTGGGCCGGTCGAGCGCCGGCCAGCGCTCCCCGTCGCGGTAGTGGCGGCCCTGCGGGCGTTCGCGGAGCTTGCCGACGCCGCCCTTGACGGTGGACTTGACCGCGGAGAGGGCCATGGCGACCATGCGGTGCCGCTCGACCGCGGCGCGCAGGGCGTCGTCGTCCGCTGCGGCGAGGTCGGCCAGGTCGGCTGGGTCCGCCTGGAGGAGGGCGCTCGCCGTGGGCTGGTGCTCCCGGAGCGCGTCGCGGAGCCGGTCGGGCGCGGCGAGCGCGGCCTTGGCCGCCGCCAGCCCCCGCAGCCGGTCGAGGGCGGCGGGGTCGCCCGGGGCGACGGACCGCAGCAGCTGGTGGAGGGCGGTACGGGCCAGGAACCCGGCTTCGTCCAGGTCCTTGGTGATGCCGACGTCGGCGAGGGTGGCGGCGTAGGCGTCGCGCAGCCGGTCGTGCCAGGGGTCGAGGTAGGGGCCGGTCTCCCGGCGGACGAACGCCTTCAGCGGCGCGACCTCGTGGCCGAGTTCGACGGCGTAGGCGACGGTGGGCGTCGCGTACCAGGCGGGGCCTTCGGGGCGTTGCCCGTTCGGCGTGAACGGCGACGGGAGGCGGGGGTCCAGCTCGATGTGGGAGAGGTCCACGAGCCAGGCACCGGGGACCTTCTTGTCGAACGCCGGCCGGTCGACCTCCACCGGCCCGTCCAGGCCGACGACGAGGCGGGCCGACGCGGCGAGGAAGGCGGTGTTGAGGTCGAGGCCGACGGCCCAGGGCCGGAAGCACTCGTCGTCGGAGAGCGACCGCGGGTCGCGCACCCACTGGTACGCCTCCTCGTCGAGGAAGCCGCCGGTCCAGCCCCCGGCGACCGGGTGCTCGGCCGTGGCCTCCGGCGGTGCGGGGTCGACCCCGTGCTCGCCGAGGCTGCCTGGGTTCCGGCCCGGCACCCAGGCGCCCGTCGCCGCGTCCCGCACGGCGCGGGTGGGCGGGCGCAGGGCCGTCATGAGCTCCAGGCCCGAGACGGCCGTGGATCCGCGGGGGGTGATGACCCGCCGGGCGTAGACGCCGAGGACGCGGGCGAGTTGCGGCGGGGACAGTTCGGCGGCGGTCCCCCAGGCGCGCGGGTCCAGCGCGTCCCAGGGCAGGACCGCGAACTGGACGCACTGGCGGCGGGTGCCCTCGGCGCGGCGGTAGACACGCGCCCAGGGACCGAAGCCGCGCTGGGTGAGCCGCCACCCGGCCTCGGTGATCCCGCGGACGACCGGGTGGTCCTGCGGCAGGCGCAGGCTCCGCCGGGCCTCGGGCCCCTCCAGCCGGGGCGGGAGGCCCAACCGGACGGCCGCCGACTCGGTCAGCACGACGAGCGGGTCGGAGTCCTTGCCGTGCCGGTGCAGGCGGGGCGCGCCGACGCCGGACTCCGCCAGCGTCCACTCGACCAGCTCGGGGACGGTCCTGGCGGGGCAGTCCAGGACGAGCCCGCCGACGCAGTACGCCGTGCCGTCTCCGTCGAGCACCGCCAGGGGGCCGCTCGGGAAGTCCGCGTCGCCTGCCGGGGCGACGGCGGCGGCCGCCTCGGGCCGGGTGGATGCCGTGGCCCTGCGGGCCGGCCGGCGTGTTCCGGCCGGCGCGGTGGAGGGCGCCTGGCGGGAGGACGCGCCCGCGCCGGGGCCGGGTGCCGGCGGCAGGGCGGATGCCGACGGCACGGCGGGTACCGGCGGCACGGCGGGTACCGGCGGCACGGCGGGTACCGGCGGCACGGCGGCGTGCGGGGCGGCGGACGCGGCGTGCGGCAGGGCAGGCGCGGGGACGGGGGCGGGAGGTGTGGGGGGCGCGGTCTCCGGGGGGACGGAGGCGGGCGTGGGGACGGGCCCGGCGGACGCGGGATCCGCCGGGGGTTGCGAAGGGGCGGGCGCGGGCGGGTACTTGGCGGCCCACCCTTCGAGGACGCGGAGGTACGCCTGGAGGCGCGGGGGGCGCGGCTCGGAGCGGCCGTTCTCCCAGTTCTTCACCGTCTGCGTCGTCGACTTGAGGGCCTGCGCGAGACGGGCCTGCGTCACCCCCGCGGCCTCGCGCAGCCGGGCCCGCTCGGCGGGTGGCGGCAGGTGCGGCTCGCCGTCCAGCAGCGCGTCGACGGCCGCGAACAGCTCTTCCTCGGTGGGCATGGTCACCTCCGCCGCCACCCTAACAGGGCTTTATCCCTGCTTTTAGCGCCGGTTTTAGCCCGCACGGGTGTCGTCACCGGCCCGCGCCCGAAGAACCGGCCGGCAGCCGTCCCGGACGGCTGCCGCCGAGGGCAGCCGTGCCGTACCGGGCAGCGGCGGCGGCCGTCCCCGTCCTCGCCGGACCGTGGCACGACCGGCCCGCCCGGTCCGGCCGCCGGTCGACCGGTACGGCTACGGGACGAGGCGGACCTCCTGGGTGCCCAGCTCGTAGCGCGCGCCGACGATCGCCAGGCGGCCCGTGGCGGTCCGTTCCGCCAGGTCGTGTTCGGCGGCCAGTCGGGAGCGGACGAGGCGGACGTTGGCGGTGATCGTGGCGTCGACGCGGGCCGGGCCGGTCTGGGAGTGGTCGATCGCCGGGCGGATCTGCTCGGCCACGTACGCGATGTGGGCGGGCAGTTCGTCGCCCGTCTCGGCGGCGTGGACGGCGGCGGTCACGGCGCCGCACGAGGCGTGGCCCACCACCATGACGAGCGGGATGTCCAGCTCCAGGACCCCGTAGGCGATGCTGCCGAGGACCGCCTCGTCGAGCACGCACCCCGCCGAGCGGACGGTCATCAGGTCACCCAGACCCTGGTCGAAGACGAGCTCGGGCGGGACCCGCGAGTCGATGCAGCCGAGGACCAGCGCGAAGGGGTGCTGCCCGGAGACGGCCAGCAGCCGGTCGGTGCCCGCCTCGTGCGGGTGCGTCTGGTGGCGGGTGGCCCAGCGGTGGTTGCCGCGGCGCAGCTCGCGGAGGGCCGCCTGCGGGGTGGTGGGCCGGTGCGTGGGCCCGGCGGCGACGGCCGGTGAGGTGGAGAGGGCCGTTCCGGCACCGAGGGCGGCGCCTCCGGCGAGGACGGCCCGGAGCAGGGCGCGACGGGCGGTGTTCCCGGTGGCTATGTGCGTGGATGTCGAGGTCACGCCCGGCACCGTACGTCCGGGGGACGATGGCCTGTTCGAGCTTGGCGGTTCGTTGGGACGGGCTTGGGCGAATCCTGGCTCA
The DNA here is from genome assembly GCF_024600715.1 of Streptomyces changanensis. Classification (NCBI taxonomy): domain Bacteria; kingdom Bacillati; phylum Actinomycetota; class Actinomycetes; order Kitasatosporales; family Streptomycetaceae; genus Streptomyces; species Streptomyces changanensis. Next base: position 6,420,059 of record NZ_CP102332.1, on the reverse strand, counting down.
GACCCCGCCGTCGGCGCGGTCGTGGGCCGTGGGGGTGGCGAGGGCGGCGACGAGGGCGGCCGCGTCCTCGCGGAAGAGGGCGCGGCCGAGGGCCGTCTGCCGGTCGCGGGCGGGGCCGTCGGGGACGAGGAGGTCGGCGGCGGCGAGCAGCGCGGGCAGGTCGGCCGCGGCGGTGGTGATCCCCTCCGCCGCCATGTGCCGCACCCCGTCGGCGCCATGGCCGGGGATGGGGCGGTAACCGACGACCGGCAGCCCGGCGGCGAGGGCCTGGACGGCGGTCTGCCCGGCGGCGTTGTCGACGAGGAGGCGGGCCGAGGCCATGAGGCCGGGCAGGTCGTCCGTCCAGCCGAGCGCCACGGCGCCCGGTACGCGCGCGGTACGGCGGCGCAGCCGCTCGTCGCGGCCGCACAGGACGACCGGGCGCAGACCGTGGCGGACGAGGGCACCGGCGGTGCGCGGCAGGGCCGAACCCACGCCCCAGGCGCCGGCCGACAGCAGGACCGTGGGACGGTCCGGGTCGGGCGGGCCGGTCGGCCGCCCCGGGGCACCGCCGTCGCCCGGGTCCGCCGCACCGGCCGGCCGGGAGGGGCCGCGCGGGTGCGACGGGCCGCCCGGGTCCGTCGGGCTGGCCGCCGGGGCCGGGGTGCCGGGGTGGAGCGGGCCGGCCGGATCGGCCGGGGCCGCCGTGACGCCCGCGTCGAAGGGCTGCCCGGCCGGGTGGAAGGCGGGCGGGACGACGGGCCCCGGGGCGAGGGTGCGGCGCCCCGCGCCGGTACGGGCCGCCGCCGCGGCCCCGTCGCTGACGCACAGGTACAGGTCGTTGCCCGGGTGGAGCCAGCCGCGGTGGACGGCGAAGTCCGTGACGTACACGGCGCTGGGTATCCGCAGCGCGCCCCGTTCGCGCATCCGGCCGGTGATCTGGGCGGCGAGGTGGAAGGTGGAGACCACGACGTCGGGCCGCAGGCGTTCGACGAGCGTGGCGAGGGGCCGCTCGGCCGACACGGCGAGGGGTGAGGTGTCGGCGTGCGGGACGGCCCGGGCGCCGTCCGGGCGGGGCGGGGGCGCGGCCAGGAAGACCCGGTAGATCGCCGTGTACAGGACGGGCGCACGGCGGACCGCCGTCCGGTAGAAGCCGCGCAGGGCGGGTCCGGTGCCGGGGGGCAGGAGGGCCAGCACGTCGTGGAGGTGCACGTCGTGGCCCCGGGCGCGCAGCCGGCGGGCCAGTTCGGCGGCGACGGTGTCGTGACCCGCGCCCATGCTCGCGCTCAGCACGAGACAGCGCCGTGTCATGGGGTCGCCTTCCGGTGGAAGGGGTCCGTACTCCCCTGCATGGTAGGGCCGGCGGGCGGCCGCGGCGGTCCCGGCGGGCCTGTTCGGGTGGTTCGCGGGCCCGCCCGACCGTCGCGGGGAGGTGGCCCGGGCACATACCGGGAGGCTGGGGGAGCTGAGCCGCAGCCGCACGAGTCCGGAGGTCTGGCATGGCGGAGACGAAACGGCCGGTCGTGCTCATCACGGGTGCGTCGTCGGGGATCGGTGAGGCGGTGGCCGAGCGGTTCGCCCGGGACGCCGGCCGGCGCTGGCGGCTGCTGCTCGCCGGGCGGGACGAGACCCGCCTCGGCGAGGTGGCGCGCCGTACCGGTGGCGTGGCGCTCCCGGGCGAGGACCTGGACGGGCTCGCCGGTGTGGAGCGACTGGCGGCGCGGGCGCTGGAGGTGGCGGGGCGGGTCGACGTGCTCGTCGCGTCCGCGGGGATCGGCTGGGCGGGCCCGTTCACGCGGACCCCGCCCGAGACCGTCGAGCGGCTGGTGGCGGTCAACCTGACGGGCGTGCTGCAGTTGGTGCGGCTCCTGCTGCCGGGGATGGTGGAGCGCGGGGTGGGGCGGGTGGTCCTCGTCAGTTCGATGGCGGGGTGCGCGGGGGTGGCGAACGAGGCGGTCTACGCGGCGACCAAGGGTGGGCTGCTGGCGTTCGCGGAGAGCCTGCGCTACGAGCTGGCCGGTACGCGCGTGGGGGTCACGTCGGTGATGCCGGGAGCCGTCGACACGCCGTTCTTCGCGCGCCGGGGCGTCCCGTACCACCGCACGCGGCCGCGTCCGGTGCCCGTCGGGCGGCTGGCCGAGCTGCTGTGGGGGGCGGTGGTCCGGGGGCGGGACGAGGTGTTCGCACCGCGGTGGCTGACGGTGCCGGCGCGTGTCCGGGGGGCCGCGCCGGGCTTCTTCCGGGCCATGGCCAAGCGGTTCGGCTGAGCCGCCGCGATGCTGGCCCTGTCGATCTGTCTGGCCCTGCTCGCGGCGGTGGGCAACGCCGCGGCCTCGGTGCTCCAGCGGCGCGCGGCGGCCGACGCCGGTCCGGTGGGCACGGCCGTGCGCGGGTGGTGGCCCGGGCTGCTGCGGCGGCGGGCGTGGGTGCTGGGATCCGTGGTGCTGGGCGTGTCGGGCGTCTTCCAGGCGCTGGCGCTGGCGACGGGGCCGCTCGCGGTGGTGCAGCCGGTGATGAGCACGGAGCTGCTGTTCACGCTGGTGCTGGGCGGGGTGGTGTTCCGGCGCAGCCCGGACCGGCGCACGTGGTGGGCGTTCGGGGCGATGGCCGCCGGGCTCGCCGCGTTCCTGGCGCTGGCCGAGCCGACGGGTGGGCGGTCCACGGTGCCGGCGGCGGACTGGCTGTGGGCCGGGGTGGCGATCGGCGCGGCCATGGTGGCGCTGGTGGTGGTGGCGCTGCGGCTGCCGTCCGCGCCCCGGGCCGCGGTACTGGGCACGGCCACGGCGATGGGGTTCTCCGTCACGGCGGCGCTGCTGAAGGACGCGCTGGGGCGGGTGCAGGACGGGATGGGCCTGCTGTTCGGGGCGTGGCAGCTGTACGTGGCCGTCGCGGTCGGTCTGACGAGCTTCCTGCTGCTGCAGGTGACGTTCCGGGCGGGGACGCTCGTGGCGTCGCAGCCTGCGCTGACGATGGGCGACGCGCTGCTGAGTGTGGTGCTCGGGGTCGTGCTGTTCGAGGAGCGGGTCACCGTGGGCGTACGCGGCGTCTTCGAGGCGGTCGCGGTCATCGTCCTGGTGGTGGCGTGCGTGGAGTTGGCGCGGTCGCCGCTGGTGACGGGCGGCGAGGACGGGAAAGGGTCGTGGTGACGGCGGTGGTGGCGGTGGGTCACGCGGGAGCGGAGGGTCCTGTGGACGTCGTACGTCACGCGGGAACGGTGGGGGTCGTACGGCACCCGGGGACGGTGGGGGCCATGGGAGCCGTATGGCAGGCGGGAGCGGTGGGGGCCGTGGCGGCGGCGGGCCTGGTCGCCTGGCACGTGGTGCCGGCGGCGGCGTGGCTGCCGGGGGTGCGCCGGAGGCTGTGGCCGGCGCTGGACGGGCAGGGTGATCCCGGCCGTGTCGCGCTGACGTTCGACGACGGGCCCGACCCGGTCACGACGCCGCTGTTCCTGCGGGCGCTGGACCGGTTGTCGGTGCGGGCGACGTTCTTCGTGCTGGGCGAGCGGTTGGCACGGGCGCCGGGCCTCGGGCGGGCGATCGTGGCGGAGGGGCACGAGTTGGCCGTGCACGGATGGCGGCACGACCGGCCGTGGACGCCCAGGCCGCTGCGCGATGTGCGCGACGTGGCCGGGGCGGCGGAGCTGGTCGCGGACGTGGCCGGGCGCCGGCCCCTCTGGTACCGGCCCCCGTACGGCGTGCTGACCGGTGGCCGGCGGGCGGCGGCGCGGGCGGCGGGGCTGCGCACGGTGCTGTGGTCGGCGTGGGGCCGCGACTGGACGGCCACCGCCACCCCGGACGGGGTGCGCGCCGAGGTGGCGCGCGGACTGCGGGGCGGGGCGACGGTCCTGCTGCACGACTCGGACGCGATGTGCGCGCCCGGCTCGTGGCGGGCGGCCCTGGACGCCCTGCCGGGCGTCGTGGCCGACTGCCGGGCGCGGGGACTCGTCGTGGGCCGGCTCGCCGAGCACGGCGTACGCGACGTACGCGACGTACGCGACGGCGGAGACGGCGGAGGCGGTCCGGCGGGGCGGGCCGGGGGCTGACCGTCCCGCCCCGGGACGCCCTAGTGCCGGTGGAAGGGGAGCCGGGGGCCGCGGGTGCACCACGAGTGGGGCGCGGGGTGCGGGTTCCAGTACCGGTCCCACTCGGCGCGGTACGCCCGGCGGTGGGGGTGCCCGGACGTCTGCTCGGTGGTGCCGTAGACGAGGGCGCCCAGTACGGCGGTGATGGCGGCGAGTTCCGCGCTCGTCGGTGAACCGTGAACTATTCGCAGGTGGTGGGGCATTGGTCCATCGTCCGACGGCGGGGCCGGCTCCGCATCCGCGCGCCGATCCGTCCCGCGGCGGGGGTGTCGGCGGCGGGTGCGGAGCGCCTCCGGAGGGGCGCCGGAGGGGGCTCGGACCGCGGGCGGGTGGCAGCCGGACGGGTGACGTCCCGGGGCGGCCCGTGGGCGCGTCGCCCCAGTCCCGCCTGTGTACCGGGGGTCCGCGGGGTGGTTAGCGGTGACGGCGCGGAGTTGCCTCGACGCGCGCCGTCGTCGCACCTCCCACATCCTTTGAGTGAACGCGAGCAACACGCGACGAAAGGGCTCGACATCATGGCCACGTTGTGCAGACCCGCGGTGTCCGTCCCCGAGCATGTGATCACCATGGAGGAGACGCTCGAACTGGCGCGGACCATCCATGCGGACCACCCCCAGCTCCCGCTGGCGCTGCGGTTGATGGAGAACACCGGGGTCCGCAAGCGGCACATCCTCCGCCCGATCGAGGAGACGCTGAAGCACCCGGGCTTCGAACACCGTAACTCGGTCTACGAGGCCGAGGCCAAGGCGCGGGTGCCCGCCGTGATACGGCGTGCACTGGAGGACGCGGAGCTGCGCGCCGCGGACATCGACGTGATCATCTACGTGTCGTGCACGGGCTTCATGATGCCCTCGCTCACGGCGTGGCTGATCAACACCATGGACTTCCGCAGTGACACCCGTCAGGTGCCCATCGCGCAGCTGGGCTGCGCGGCGGGCGGTGCGGCCATCAACCGGGCGCACGACTTCTGCACGGCCTACCCGGACAAGAACGCGCTGATCGTGGCGTGCGAGTTCTGCTCGCTCTGCTACCAGCCGACCGACCTGGGTGTCGGCAACCTGCTGTCGAACGGACTGTTCGGCGACGGGCTCGCCGCCGCCGTGATGCGCGGCAAGGGCGGCACGGGTGTCGAGCTGGAGCGCAACGGCTCGTACCTGGTGCCCGAGACGGTCGACTGGATCGCCTACGACGTCCGGGACACCGGCTTCCACTTCAAGCTGGACAAGCGGGTGCCGGGCACGATGGAGCCGCTGGCGCCGGCGCTGAAGCAGCTGGCGGGTCAGCACGGGTGGGACGCTTCCGACCTGGACTTCTACATCATCCACGCCGGCGGTCCGCGGATCCTGGACGACCTCAGCAAGTTCCTGGGGGTGGACCCGGAGGCGTTCCGCTTCAGCCGGGCCACGCTCACCGAGTACGGCAACATCGCCAGCGCCGTCGTCCTGGACGCGCTGCGGCGGCTCTTCGACGAGGGCGGCACCCCCGAGTCGGCACGTGGCCTGCTGGCGGGCTTCGGGCCCGGCATCACCGCGGAGATGTCGCTCGGCCGCTGGACGACGTCCGGCTCCTCGCCGGCCGCCGCCGTCGGCGCCCGGTCGAGGGTGGGAGCCGCCTCCGCGGCCGCCGTGGCGCCGAACGCCTTCATCGACGCGTACACGGACACCGAGGAGCCCGACCGTGCTGGATGAGACCACGACGACGTCCGTACCGGAGGCCGGCGCGGACGCGGTGGGCGCCGACCCCGAGCTGCCTCCCGTACGGCACTGGCCGGCGCTCGACCTGTCCGGGGTGGACTTCGACCCCGTGCTGGCCGGGCTGATGGAGGAGGGCCCGGTCACCCGCGTCAAGCTGCCGAACGGATCCGGCTGGGCGTGGCTGGTGACGCGGTACGACGACGTCCGCGCGGTGACGAACGACCCCCGCTTCAGCCGGAAGCTCGTCGTGGACAGCGATGTCACCCGGCTGGCGCCGCACTTCATCCCGGTGGACGGGGCGGTCGGGTTCGAGGACCCGCCGGACCACACGCGGCTGCGCCGCTCGGTGGCGCCCGCGTTCACCACCCGCGGTGTCGAGCGGCTGCGCGACCGGGCGCGGGAGATGCTCGACGAGCTGGTCGAGGGTGTGCTGCGGGACGGGCCCCCGGCCGACTTCACCGAGCGGCTCCTCGGGCCGTTCCCGCTGGCCGTGGTCTGCGAGCTGATGGGCGTGCCGGCCGAGGACCGGCCGCGCATGCACGAGTGGACCAACCTCATCCTCTCCTCGGCGCAGGGCGCGGAGCGCAGCCAGCGCGCCAAGGAGGAGATGTGCGGCTACTTCGCCGAGACGATGCGGCGGCGCCGCGGTACGGGCGGCGAGGACGTCATCGGGCTGCTGTCGGCGGCGGTCGAGGCCGGTGAGATCACCGAGTCGGAGTCGGTGGGCCTGTCGCTGCTGATCCAGATCGGCGGTGAAGCGGTCACGAACAACACCGGCAACATGCTCTTCATCCTGCTCACCCGTCCGGACCTGATGGACCGGCTGCGCGCCGATCCGGCGGGCCGGGGCCGGGCGATCGAGGAGCTGCTGCGCTACATCCCGCACCGCAGCGCGGTCGGGCTGTCGCGGATCGCCCTGGAGGACGTGACGGTCGCCGGGGCGCGGATCCGGGCGGGCGAGGCGGTGTACGTGTCGTACCTGGCGGCCAACCGGGACCCGGACGTGTTCCCCGACCCGGAGCGGCTGGACTTCGACCGGGCGCCGAACCCGCACGTGGCCTTCGGGCACGGACCGCACTTCTGCGTGGGCGCCATGCTGGCCCGGCTGGAGTCGGAACTGCTCGTGGACGCGCTCGCCGACCGGTTCCCGGGGCTGCGGCTCGCCGTGCCCGCCGGGGAGGTCCGCTTCCGGCGCGGGGCGCTGATCCGGGGGCCCGAGTCGATGCCGGTGGCGTGGGGATGAGCGCGCACGCACCCGACGGGCTGCTGGTGCCCACCGGCCACGGCCGGACGCTGGTGGCGCCCGCCCACGAGGTGACGTTCAAGGTCACCGGTGAGCACTCGCGTGCGGCGTCGAGCTTCGAGGTCGTCGTGCCCCCGGGGTTCGACGTCGGGGCCCACGTCCACGCGAACAGCGAGGAGCTGTTCTACGTGCTGGAGGGTGAGCTGGACGTGCTGGCCTTCGAGCCGCGTGTGCGCACCCGCGACGACTGGCGGAACTGGGAGTCCACGACCGGTCGCCGGACGGTGCGGGCGACGCCCGGCACGGTGATCGTGGTACCGCCCGGGTGCCCGCACGCCTTCGCCAACCGCACGGACCAGCCGGCGAAGATGTTCTTCCAGGCGTCCCCTCCCCCGGACCACGAGCGGTACTTCGAGGAGCTGCTCGACATCCTCGACGCGGGCGGCTCCCCGGACCACGCGGCGATCGCCGCGCTGCGCTCGCGGTACGACATCGAGCAGCTGACGCCCATGCGGCACGACGGGTACGGCACGTCGGCGCCGTGACCCGCGCGGTCGTGCACGGCCCGGGCCCCGGGCCGCCTTTCGAGGCGGCCCGGGGCCCTTCCCTTGTTTCGGCCCCTTCTCCGGCCGGACCCGTCACGGGCGGTGCTGTGCGCGGACCGCCCGGGAGCGCGTCGGTCGGGTCATGGCGTGGGGCGGTTGCGGCGGGCGCGCGAGCCGCCGCTGCGGCGTTCGCCCGTCGCGGCCATGGCGGCCCCCAGCAGCAGGGCCACGACACCGACGATGATGTTGTTCCAGATGGTGCGCGTGGTGTCGACGTTGCCTGCGACCAGCCACGGAGCGATGATCGTGAAGGCACCGATGGCCACGGCGCACCAGGCCATGGCGTGGGTCCGCTCATAGGCGGAGCCCAGGCCGCCCATGCACAGCGCATAGGCGACACCGAGGATCAGGTTGGTCACGGCGAGGGTCGTGAACCCGCTGAACCCCGCGATCCACGGGGATGCCGCGAGGTAGACGCCGGTGAGGAACGCCAGCGCCTCGATGGCCTGGCCGCGCGGCGTGCTGGTGGCTCGCTCGAACCGAGCGCGCATCTCTGCGACGTCGGGGTGTTGCTCGATGGTCGGGTGCGTGGTCATTGCGGGGCCCGCCTCCTAGAGAAGCCTTTATCTGCCCTTTACGACCATATAACCCCTCTTGCTCCATCCGGGTCAAATGGAACTTTTCCACCCCCTCACCGTCCCCACGCCCACCGGTTCACCGGGATGGCCACGGCGACGACACCTCCGCGGCGTGCCGTCGTTGATCAACCGCACGCCCAGCCGTGCGCGGTACCGCGACCCGCGAACCGGTCGCTGCCGACCACCCGAACGGAAGAGGTACGCCATGAACCTCCGCACCATCGCCCTGGCCGCGGCCGCGGGCGCGCTCGCCGCCACCGGCGCCGCGAGCGCCGCCCAGGCCGCCCCGTCCGCGCCGCACTCCCCCAACGCCACGGACGCGCCGGACACCGCGCGCGACGACGGTGTCGCCCTGGTGAAGAAGGACGCCCTGACCCCCTGGTCGCTCGTGGACTTCGCGCTCGAGCGGGAGGAGCGGACGGGCCGGGCGGGCTGAGGCGGGCTGAGGCGGGACAAGCCCGGGCGAGTCGGGCCGCGCACGCCGGGCGCTCGGGCGGGGCACGCCGGGGTGCGCCGGGGTGACGCGGAGCGCCGGAACGGCCCGGACAACGGCGAAACGCGGAAGTTACCGGTGCGTTTCGGACGTGTTGTGACTCACATTCCGCACCAATCCACGCATCGTGCACTGTTGAACCGGATGCGCGACCCCCGGTCAACCTGCGGTGACACAGCGCCACATGACGCACCGTAACACCCGGGGGCAGCGTTCGCGTCACTGCTTGAAAGCGAGACGGCACCTGAAAACCTTCACTGGATGTGCGTCAACGGGCTCGTATCGGCAGGCTGTTACCGACCCCGACCGATGGATTCGAAGGAAGAGTGATGACCATGACGCACAAGCGGAACCCGCTGCGCCGCACCGCCATACTCGGGCTGATCACGGCCGCGGCCATGACCGCGCTGGCCCCGGCCGCCGGCGCCGCGGAGGCGGGCGACACGGGCGAGTCGCGACTGTACGCACCGAGTGCCCTGGTCCTGACCGTGTCGGACGGCGAGGACGCCGCGACGGCGACCCCGCTCCGCGCGGTGACCCTCACCTGTATGCCGTCGCCGGGCGGCACCCATCCGGCCCCGCAGAAGGCGTGCGACACCCTGCGCGCCGTCGACGGCCGGTTCTCCGCCTTGCAGAGCGACAGCACGCGTGCCTGCGTCAAGATCTACGACCCGGTCGTCGTCACGGCCGAGGGCGTCTGGGAGGGCCGGCGTGTCCAGTTCGAGCGTACGTACGGCAACTCCTGCGTCCTGGGGGCGGAGGGCACCCCGGTCTTCGCCTTCTGAGCGCGACCGGCGCCGATCTCCCCGCGGCCCGCGTCGACACCGGCGGCAGCCTCCCCTTGCCACCGGTACGGCGCGGGCCGCTGCCGTGCGCGGGGCCCGCGACCGCCGTACGCCACGTCGGCGCCTCGCGGGCCGGTCGGCCCCGCCAGGGGCATAGTGAAGGGACGGGCGGGGTGCGGCAGCGCCCCGGGAGAGCGAGCCGTGGGGCCGTGAGCGATGGATCTCGACAGTGTCGCCGACGAGCTGTACGGGCTGCGGCCCGCCCAGTTCACCGCGGTCCGCGCGCAGCGCGCCGCCCAGGCCCGCACCGCCGGTGACCGCGGGCTCGCCGAGCGGATCGGGGCGCTGCGGCGTCCGACCCTGGCCGCCTGGGCGAGCAACCTCCTCGTCCGGGCGAAGCCGGAGGAGGTGCGGTCGCTCGTCGCGCTCGGCGACGGGCTGCGGCGGGCGCACCAGGAGCTGGACGGCGCCGGGTTGCGTGAGCTGGGCCGCCGGCAGCACGTCCTGGTGGCCGCGCTGGCCCGGGAGGCGCAGCGGCTGGCCGCCGAGGCGGGTGAGGCGGTGGGGGGCGCCGCCCGCGAACAGGTGGAGGCGACCCTGCACGCGGCGCTCGCGGATCCGGACGCTGCCGAGGAGTGGGCCGCCGGGCGGCTGAGCAAGGCGCTGAACGCACCGGTCGGGTTCGCCCCCGCCGGCTTCGGGACCCCGGGCGGTGGCGCTCCCTCGAGCGGCCGCGAGCGCGGGGGCGGTACGGCGGCCCGGGAACGTACGGCCGCCGCCCGTTCGGGAGCAGGCACGGCGGCGGGGCGGCGGCGCGCCCCGGCCGGGCCCGCGCCCCGGGAGGAAGAGCGGCGCGCCCGGGAGGAAGAGCTGCGAGCGCGGGAGGAGGAACGGCGGACGCGGGAGGAGGAGCGGCTGCGGGCCGAGGAGGCGCGGGCCGAGGAGGCGGCCGTCCTCGCCCAGCGCGAGGCCGAAGCACGGGAGGGCGACGCGGCCGCGGCCCGCGAGGAGGTGCGGGCGGCCGAACGGCGCGTACGGGAAGCGGACTCCGAGGTGGAGGAGCTGACGACCCGTCTGGGGGAGGCGCGTCAGCGGCGGGAGGCGGCGCGGGGCGCCGTGCGGGAGGCGCGGGAACACGTGCGGAACGCCGGACAGGCGGCCGAACGCGCCGGGATCCAGGCGCGGGAGGCCGCGGAACGGGCGCGGAGGGCGAAGCGGACGGCCGAGCGGCTGCGGTGAACCGCGAAGGAGGACCCGGCGGCTTCCCGTACGTCCGCGCCGCTGCTACGGGTGTCCCCAGCGACCGGCCCGGTCCACGGGCGCGTCCGCCACATCCGGCCCCGTGAGCGCCGCGGGCCCCCTCGGCAACATCCCCGCGCCCGCTCGCGCGGGGGCGGGTCGGCCGTGGGCGGCACGGTGGAGGTACCGGACCTTGATGCACAGCGCCCAGGGGTCGATCGGCTTCATCAGCAGGTCGGCCGCGCCCAGGCGCATCGCCGTGCGGGACAGCTGCGCGTCGACGCCCATGCCGGTCACCAGGATGACCGGGATGCGCCGCGTCTGCTCCACCCGCTGCATGTACCGCAGGACGTCGAGGCCGCTCACACCGGGCATGACCACGTCCAGGACCGTCACGGCGACACCGCCGCGCAGCACCGCCTTCAGCGCGGCGTCTCCGCTGGTGGCCGACTCCAGGGGATAGCCGAGCGGCGAGAGGGCGCTGTGCAGCGCGAACAGGTTGTCCTCACGGTCGTCGACCAGGAGGACCTTCTCCCCGGCGGGCATGGTCCCTCACCTCCGCTCCACGGGGCGGGCGGACGCGGACCGGCCCCCTCGCCCCAGGATGCCCAGGATGCCCCGGCCGGGGCCGCGGCGGCAGGGGGCCGAACGAGCCGCGGCCGGACGGCACCCCGTCGCGCGCCCCGACCGGGTCACGGGCGGTAGACCTCTCCGGGTTCGGGCGTGGCGGGGGCGAGGAGTTGCGGCACGGTGACGAAGGTGAAGCCGCGTTCCTTCAGCTCGTCGATGATGCCGGGTACGGCGGGGACGGTCCCGTCGTAGATGTCGTGCAGCAGGATGATGCCGTCCCTGTCGGCGCCCTTCAGGGTCCGTTCGCGGATCAGGTCGGAGTCGGTGGTGGCGTAGTCCTTCGCGGTGACGCTCCACAGGACCTGGGAGAGGCCGAGTTCGCGGCAGATCTCGGACACCGTCTCGTCGGTGCGGCCCTGCGGTGGTCGCATCAGGGTCGGCTTGCGGCCGGTGAGGCGCTCGACGGCGTCCTGGGTGCGCTGGAGTTCCTCGCGTATCTCGTGCGGCTCGATGTCGGTGAGGTCGGGGTGCGTCCAGGTGTGATTGGCGACCTCGTGCCCCTCGGCGGCGATGCGGCGGACGACGTCCGGGTAGCGGTCGACGTGCTTGCTGCCCAGGAGGAAGAACGTGGCGGGGACCTTCTTCGCCCTGAGGATGTCCAGCAGCTCCGGGGTGTCCTTGCCCGGCCCGGCGTCGAAGGTCAGGGCTATGCACCTGGCCTCCCGGCAGTCCACCGGGCGCGGGGCCTCCCCCTTGGCGTCGCCGCGCGCGTCGGCGGGGGCGACCGTGTCGACCGAACAGCCGCCTACGGCCAGGACGAGCGAGGCGACCGCGGCGAGGGCGGCGGTCCGGCGGCCACGGCGTGACGGGCGGGGGGAGCGCGTCGCGGACGACGTGAAGGGCGGCGGGAACGGCACGGTGCGGCTCTCCTTCGGGAGGGCGGGTCGGGGAGGCCCGGCGAGGGCCACGAGCTGCACTGTACACAGAGCGTATACACCGTATGTATACCGGGAGGGGGTGGAGAGTGTGAGCGGGATGGGTGGCTGCCGCCGGTTTCCCAGACCGTGGGGCCGCACTGGTGCCCGGCGGCCGGCACGGCGGACGGTGCACGGCTGGACGGACGGCACGGCGGACGGGACCGCCCTGGCCGCGCGGAGCGCACGCGGCCCCGCGCCGGCCCGTGGTGCGGGCGGCGCGGGGCCGGCGGATCCTCTGAGTGCGCGCGTTCCCTGCCGACGCGTCAGCGGGTCAGCGCGTCAGCAAGGCAGCTCTGTCAGCTCTGTCCTGTCAGCTCTGTCAGCTCTGTCAGCTCTGTCAGCGTGAGGCGAGCAGGAGGCGTGACTCCCGTTCGTGCTCTCCGGACACGTCCTGCGTGGAGCGGACCTCGAAGAGCCTGCCGAGGACCTTCACCACCTCGTCCACCGCGTGGCTGTCTCCGGTCAGCAGGGCCTCCACCGGGGTGTCGAGCCGCGGCATGTCGGAGGGGTCGCCCGAGTGTGCGGAGCTGTCGAACGTGGCCATCCACACGGTCGGCTCCGGTCCGGAACCCGCCGCCGCCGGCGCCACGTCCTCACAGCCGGCGAAGACCTGGTCCAGCACGCCGAAGATCGCCTCTGCCTCGGCGCGGCCGCAGTCGCTGAGCTGGACGGTGACGTCGCAGTCCGCGGGGTGACCCCCGGCGGCCCCGGCCCCCGTACCCCTGCCCTGGTCGCTTGCCATCTTCGTTCACCACGTCCTTCCGTCGGGTGCTGCGGGACGAGTACCCGTCTTCCCCATACCGCCACGGATGACGCCGGGCTGCCACTCTTGGCCTCGCGCGGGTGGCCACCGTGTGTTTGCGGGGGTGGCCTCCTGGTACCAGGGTGGGAACGACGGGGGGGGACACCGAGGAGAGGAAGGGCCATGCCCGCAGGTTCCAGCCCGAAGCGTGAACGCCAGTACGAGCACATCAAGGACAGCGCGCGCGACCGCGGCGAGAGCGAGAAGCGCGCCGAGGAGATCGCCGCGCGGACGGTCAACAAGGAGCGGGCCCGCAGCGGCGAGTCCAAGACCTCCGGCAGGACGTCGACGAAGGACATGTCGTCGTCGAAGCGCGGCGGTCAGCGCTCGCACAGCGGCGCCCAGGGCCCCACGTACGACCAGCTGTACGCCGAGGCCAGGAAGCGCGACATCCCGGGCCGGTCCTCCATGAACAAGTCGGAGTTGCAGCGCAAGCTCGGGAAGTGACCCGGAGCCGGACCGGCGGACGGTGTCACGCCGGCCCGGCGGACGGCGTCACGAGGCGGCCCCGCCGAACGGGCTGTCGTCCAGGTGGGCGAGGAGGTCGGCGGGGTCGTCGTAGATCGCGGTGGCGCCCGCGTCCGTGAGGTCCGCCCGCGGGATGCCCCCGCACAGCACGCCCACGCAGGTGACGCCCGCACGGGTGCCGGCCTTCATGTCCCAGACCGTGTCGCCGACGAACACCGCCCCTTCGGCCCCGGCCCCGGCCAGCCGCAGCGCGTGTCGCACCGGATCGGGCGCGGGCTTGCCCTCCTCCGTGTCGTCGGCGCTCGCGACGGCGGTGACGGCGTCGCCCGCGTCGATGGCCCGCAGCAGGGCGTCGAGCTCCGCGCCCCCGGCGGACGTGGCGAGGACGACGGTCCAGCCGCGTTCCGCGAGGGTCTCCAGGAGGCGGCCGGCGTCCCGGAAGGCGGGCAGCCGGTCCGAGTAGGTGCCGTACAGGGCGGTGTGCGCGGCGGTGACGGCCGCGTCGCCGCTCCTGTCCCGGTCCGGGTCGAGGAGGTGTTCGACCAGGTCCTCCGCCCCGAGGCCCACGGCGCGGTGGACGGCGTGCATGGGGACCTGGTGGCCTGCCTGACGGAACGCCTCCCACCAGGTGGTGACGTGCAGGTGGTTGGTGTCGGCGAGGGTTCCGTCGACGTCGAACACGGCGGCGCGGGTCATGGGGTTCCTTTCGGTGTGGTGGCTCTGGCGTGTTCCTGGCGCGGGCACCCCGCCCCCGGCCCCCGGCCCGGCGGGGTCGGGGGGCGCCAGGACACACGCCCGACGGGGCCGGGCTGACGAGGGCCGGGAACACGACGCAGATCCGGATGCCCGGCGACCGCGCGTACACGCCCGCCGCAGGCCACCGGCGCCGTGACGCGGGCCGGACGTGTCGGCCCGCGTGCTGCCGCACCCCATCGGCCCGCAGCCGGGGGCCGCCCCTCGTGGCCGCCCTCGGAACGGGGTGAGGGGCTCGCGGGGCCAGGGGCGAGGGGGATGAGGGGCGTGCGGGGCGCGGCGTCGGTGAGGGGCGCGATCCGTGGGTGAGGGGGCGGCGCGGGGCGGTTCGAGGGACGCGGGGCGGGTCGAGGATCGGGGGTCGGGGGACGCATCGGCCTGGCTCCCTTCGGCGCTGGAGGCCCGGGCGCGTCCCGGACGGTCGTACGAGCATCGCCGTGGGTCGGGCAGCGGTCACGTTCCGGGGGCGCGACACCCGGCGCGCGTCCTCCCGGTGCCGTAGCGCGGCCCGGTCGGGTCGGCGGAGGCCCCGTCGTACGGGGCCTCCGCGAGCCCCGGCGGGACTTTCCGGACGTCAGGGGTGGATTCGGCGCGCCCGGAGAGTTACCAAGGGACTGGCGGACCAACGTCGGGAGGCCGGCATGCGTGGCAGCGAGCGTGGCGACACGGGCAGCACGGGCGGAGCGGACGCGGCGGACGGGTCGGACGGCCCCGGCGGTCCGAGGACACCGGAGTACGCGGCACCCCGGGAGGTCGGACGCGCGGGGCCGGAACGGGCGAACGGCCAGCGCCGGGGCGGACGGGAGGCCGACCGCGGGCCCGGTCGGCACGAGACGCCCGAGGAGCGGGCCGACCGGCGCTGGGTCGAGCTGGTCCAGGAGATACGGGTGGCGCAGACGGGCGTGCAGATCCTTTTCGGCTTCCTGCTGACCGTGGTCTTCACCCCGCGCTTCGCCGATCTGCCCGACCTCGACCGCGCCGTCTACATCACCACGGTGGTCCTCGGCGCGGCGGCGACGGGAGCCCTGATCGGGCCGGTGTCGTTCCACCGGATCGTCTCTGGGCGCCGGCTCAAACCACACGCCGTGGTGTGGGCGTCACGGCTCACCTTCGTGGGTCTGGTGCTGCTGCTGGCGACGATGGTGTCGGCGCTCTTCCTGGTGCTGCGGGTGGCGACGCACGACTCGTTCGTGCCGTGGCTGGTGGCGGGGGTGGCGGCCTGGTACCTGCTGTGCTGGTTCGTGCTGCCCGCCTGGGCGCGGCACCGCTACACGACCGGGGACTGAGGGCCGGCCAGGATCCGGTCGACGGTGTCGGCCTGCGCGGCCGGCTTGTCGGGCCGGTGGCGCAGGACGCGGGCGAAGCGCAGGGTGATGCCGGCCGGGTAGCGCGAGGAGCGCTGGAGGCCGTCGTAGGCGATCTCGACGACCAGCTCGGGGCGTACGCGCACGGTCGTCCCGTCGTCGTCGACGGCCAGTTCGCGCAGCCGGTCGGTCTGCCAGCGCAACATGGTGTCCGTGAGGCCCTTGAAGGTCTTGCCGAGCATCACGAACGTCCCGTCGGCGGCACGGGCGCCGAGGTGCAGGTTGGACAGCAGGCCGGTGCGCCGGCCGTGCCCCCACTCGGCGGCGAGGACGACCAGGTCGACGGTGTGGACCGGTTTGACCTTGAGCCAGGAACGGCCGCGGCGCCCCGCGCTGTAGGGCGCGTCGAGCGCCTTGACCAGGACGCCTTCGTGGCCGCGCGCGAGGGTGTCGGCGAAGAACGCCTCGGCGGCGGCACGCTGGCCCGGGTCGGCCGGATCGGTGACGACGGTGCGGCGCACCCGCATCGGTTCGGGGACGAGGCGGGCGAGCTCGGCGTGCCGGTCCCGGCCGGGCAGGTCGAGGAGGACGGCTCCGTCGGCGGCGAGGACGTCGAAGAAGACGGGCGACACGGGCCGGGCGGCCGCGGCGGCGGCCACGTCGACGCGTGACCCGACGCGTGAGGCCGTCTCCTGGAACGGCACCGGCCGGCCCTCCCCGTCGAGGGCGATGACCTCGCCGTCCAGGACGAGGGCGTCGCCGGCGATGGCCCGGGCGGCCTCCCTGACCTCCGGCAGCCGGTCGGTGATCTCGTCGAGGGAGCGGGTGTAGATCCGCACGTCCTCGCCGGAGCGGTGCACCTGGACGCGGATGCCGTCGAGCTTCTCCTCCACGGCGCAGGGGCCGAGCGCGGCGAGCGCGTCGGCGACGCCCTTCGCGGTGTGCGCGAGCATCGGTTGCACCGGAGTGCCGACGCGCAGCCGGTACCTCTCCAGCGCGGCGGGGCCCTCGGCGAGGAGGGCCGTGGCGACGCGGGGCAGGGACCCGTCGAGCATCACGGCACGGCGCACGTCGGCGGCGGGGGCGTGGGCGGCCCGGGCGACCCCTTCCAGGGCGATGGCGTCCAGCGCTCCCTGGCGCACCTCGCCGGTGAGGAGACGCAGCAGGAACCGCTGCTCGGGGGCGGTGGCGGCGGCCATCAGCCCATGCACGAGCCGCTGCCGCTCGCCCTGCGAACCCGGGCCGGCGACCTGGGCGAGCGCGGTGAACGCGGCGTCGGTGTCGGCGATGGTGAGCGTGGCGTGCCCGGCGGCCGGGACCGGTTCCTTGAGGGTGCTCCAGCCGACGCCGATGCGGCCCTGGGGCAGGCGGCCCGCGAGGTAGGCGATGACGAGCGGCGCCTCCGCGGGCGGGGTCGCGGAGAACAGGTCGGCCAGGACGGCGATCTTCCGCGAGCGCGCCGAGGTGGCGGCGACCTGGTCGGACACGTCGGCGATTCGGGCCAGCAGCATGCGGCCATGGTGCCCGCCCCGCCCGCCTCCCGCACGCGGGAGGGCGGGCGGGAGGCGGGCGGGCCGTCCCGCACGCGGGCGGGGTGTGCGGCGGACGGTGCGGCACGGTGGTCGTCGCCCGGGTGACTTCGGCGCGTGGCGGCGGGTCAAGCCACAGGTCTCCTCTCCTTCACACAACTCCCCTACGCTTCGGCGGACTTCGAGGGGTCCACACAGGAAGCAGGGGACGACATGGGGACATTGGCGCGCACCGCCGGGGCGGCCGTGGCGGCGGGGATGCTGGTACTGGGCGCGGGTCCCGGCCCGGCCTCGGCCGTGGACGCGGGGCAGTTGTCGTACGGCGCGTCGACGTCGGTCGGGGTGCACAACGCGTACGAGAAGGGCAAGTTCCGGTACTTCGCGGACGCGCTCGACTCGGGCGCGGGGATGCTGGAGTTGGACGTGTGGACGAACGCGTTCGGCCGGTCGTGGAGGGTGTCGCACAGCAATCCTCTCGGGAACGACAACAACTGCGAGAACGCCGCCCACGCCGGCGAACTGCGCACGAAGGACCGCAACCAGGACCTCGGCGGCTGCCTCGCCGACATACGCGCCTGGCACGACGCCCATCCGGGGCACCGGCCCGTCCTGCTGAAGATCGAGTTGAAGGACGGCTTCGCGGGCCGCCTCGGGCGGGGGCCGGCCGCGCTGGACGCGCTGCTGACCGCCCGGCTGGGCGATGCCCTGTTCCGGCCCGCCGACCTGGTCCGCGGACATGCCGACCTCGACACGGCCGTCCGTGCCGACGGGTGGCCGTCCCGCGACCGGATGGCCGGCAAGTTCGTCGTCGAGCTGATCCCCGGCACGGTGGAGGAGGACAACCCGGCCGACTCCCTGTGGACGGACCGCGAGTACGCCACGCACCTGCGCGACCTGGCGGCGGCCGGACGGCTGCGGGAGGCCGGGGCCTTCCCGGCCGTGCACCGGGCGCAGTCGGGCGACCCGCGTGAGCGGTACGCGGACGCCGCGTTGCGGCCGTGGTTCGTCGTTTTCGACGGGGACGCGTCGGTGTACGCGAGCGGTTCGGTGGACACCTCCTGGTACGCCCGGCGGAACTACCTGGTCGTCATGACGGACGCGCACGGTGTGGCCCCGGCCATCGACGGCGTCCGTCCGACGGAGGCGCAGGCCCGCGACCGGATCGGCCTGTTGTCCGGGCGCCACGCGAGCGTGGTGTCGTCCGACTGGTACCCGCTGCCGGCGGTGCTGTCGTCGGTCGTCCCACGCGCCGGCGGCTAGCCGCTCGGCGGGCCCGCGACCGCCCGCGACCGCCCCCGGCCGAGCCGTGCCCGCAACGCCGCCCGCAGCCGACCGGCGCGGCGGCCCGCCGGCCCTGCCGGTGCCGGCCGCTGCCGACCGGGGTGGTCTTGCACCACGGCCCCCGACGACGGTCCGGTCTGTGACGCAAGCGGCGTCCCGGGCAGCATCCCGAGGGGAGACCCGTTCCGCGCTCCGGGCCGAGCGGCGACCGCCCGCGCCTCGGGGGGCGGGCCGGAGCGGCCGCTCGGGTCGGAGTCAAGGCCGGAGTCCAGGCTGGAGCCGAGGCCGGAAACTCGGCCGGGGCTCGGTCCCGGGCCTGGACCCGAATCGGAGTCGGAGACCGGGTCGGGAACCGGGTCGCTGCCTGGGCTGGAGCCGGGGCCGGGGGTCGAGTCCGGTCCTGTGCCTGGGCTGGAGCCGGGGCCGGGGGTCGAGTCCGGTCCTGTGCCTGTCCCAGGGGCCGCAGCCCAGGCGAGGTCCGCGCCTGGGCCCGGGCCCGGGGCCGGGGCGGCCACCGTGCCGTGTGCCGCCGGTGACGGTGGTGGAGTCGGGGCGCGACCGAGGTCAGGGCCCGGGTGCCAGGCCGGGGTGGCCGTCGGGCCGCGAAGGACCAGGTGCCGGGCCAGGGCCGGCGGGGCCGGGATCGGGGTGGAGGAGCGCGGCGTCGAGCCTCGCGCCGCCTGGAGGGCCTCCGTCAGAGCGAGGCGGAGCCGCTCCCCTTCGTGCCGATGCTCGGCGAGGAGCAGCCGGTCGGCGACGGCGCGGGCGGACGGCACCTCCGGGTGGCCGTACGGGGGCGGCGGGCGGAGCCGGTCGAGACGGGCCCGCTCGGACGGGTCGGGAACCACCTCGGCCAGCCGCTCCGCATCCAGGAACGAGGCGACGGCCGCCGCCACCGCCCACGCGTCCGGCGCCCGCGCCACCAGCAGCCGGAGACGTCGGGCCCGCCACCCGCACGGCCGGGCGTCCTCTCCGGCGCGGAGCCGGTCCGTCAGGTGCCGCGGCGCGCGACCGGTGAGCAGCTGCGGATGCTTCTCCGTCAACTGCCGCACCTCCCGAGCCAGGTACAGCCAGACGACCGCCCGGTAACGGTTGAGGTGGAAGGCGATCGGTGTGACGTGGCCTGTTCTCGCCAGTCTCGTGAAGCGGTCGGGCGAGATCCCGGCCGTTTCCGCCGCGCGCGCCGTGCCCGCCGTGCCGACCCGGTCGTGCAACCCGTCCGGGAAGTCCGGCTCGGCGCGCAGCCGGTCGATCTCCTCCCACGCCACCCGGGGGCGGCCCCCTCCGGCTGCCGCGAGGGAGCGGACCAGGCCCAGGTCGACCGCCGCCGCCATCTCGCCCCGCCCCAGCCCCAGTTCACGAGCCGCCCGCCCGCCCGTGACGGTGTCTCCGTCGCGCCCGCCGCTTACCGCCTGGTCGTCCCGCATCACGCCTCCGCCCGTCGATTACTCTCAGTGACGAGGTTAGTGCTGGGGAGCCTGCTGCGCCGGGCCTGTGGAAAACCGCCCGCGGACGGTGCTCGCGGGCGGTCGTCAGGGGATGTCGCGGGCGCTGGGGCGGCGGGTGGCCACGGAGAGGTGCTCACCGACGCGGTTCACCATGAGGGTCATCTCGTACGCGACGTGGCCGACGTCCGCCTCGGCCGTGCTGAGCACGCAGAGGCAGCTGCCCTCCCCCGCGGCCGTCACGAAGAGCAACGCGTCGTCGAACTCGACCATGGTCTGCCGGGCCCCGCCCACCCGGAAGTGGTGTCCGGCCCCGCGCGCGAGGCTGTGCAGGCCCGACGCGACCGCGGCGAGGTGCTCGGCGTCCTCCCGGACCAGAGCGCTGCTGACGGCGGTCACGAGCCCGTCGCTCGACAGGACGAGGGCGTGCCGTATGTGCGCGACGCGCTTGGTCAAGTCGTCCAGGAGCCAGTCGAGTTCCTTCTCGAGCGCCATGCTCGGTCCTCCCCGTTCCGCATGTCCCCGTTTTTCCCCGTTCCCGCGTAAGCCTTACCCACCGCGGAGGGCCCGGCAAGCACCCTCCAGGCCACCGGGTCACGGCACGGGGCCGAGGAACCGGGCGGCGTGGACGCGGGCCGCGTGCTCCACGAGCCGGACGAGAACCTCCTTGCCCGAGTCGCGGTCGCGGGCGTCGCACAGGACCACCGGAGTACCGCGGTCGAGGTCGAGCGCGGCCGCGACGTCATCGGCGCCGTGGGAGCGGGCGCCGGGGAAGCAGTTGACGGCGACGACGAACGGAACGCCCCGGCGCTCCAGGTGGTCCACGGCCGGGAAGCAGTCCTGGAGGCGGCGGGTGTCGGTGAGGACGACGGCCCCCAGGGCGCCCCGCGACAGCTCCTCCCACAGGAACGCGCCACGGTCCTGCCCGGGGGTGCCGAAGAGGTGGAGGGAGAGACCGGAGCGGAGGGTGACGCGGCCGAAGTCCATGACGAGCGTCGTGGTCCTCCCTTCCCCCGCCCCTCCGGGGCCTTCCCCGTCCGGCCCCGCCCCGGTGGACGGCTGCTCGGTGCGCAGCGGCCGGATCTCGCTGACCGCCCCGACGAGGGTGGTCTTGCCCGCGCCGAGGCCCCCGGTGACGAGGATCTTCAGGGGCAGGAGGTCAGAGTGCGCGGAGGCCATCGATCACTTCTCTCAGGGTGTGCTCGTCGGGCGGGCGCACGACCGGGGCGGGACGGTGGAGGGTGACGAGCCCGGCCCCGGAGAGGTCGCCGAGGAGCACCCGGACGGCGCCGACCGGCAGGCCCGCACCGGCGGCCAGGTCGGCGACGGACCTCGTACCGGCGCGGCAGAGGGCGAGGAGGGTGCGGTGCCGGGGGCCCAGCAGTCGTTCCCCGGCCCGGTCCGAGGGCGGTTCGGTCACGGCGGCCACCAGGGCGACGAGGTCGGGGCCGGCTGTCGGGCCGACGGACGGTTCGGCGGGCGGTTCGGCGGGGGCGCCCGTCAGCGCGTACGGGCGCACGAGAGGGCCGGCCTCGGTGTCGTACCAGCGCCCGCCCTGCGGCGGCGGGTCGGTCGGTGGGGGCGGGGCACCGGGTGTCGGTGGACCGGCCGGCACCGGCGGGGCGCCAGGCACCAGCGGATCGGTCGCCTCCGGTGGAACCCCCGGCAACGGTGGATCGGTCGCCTCCGGTGCGGCTCCCGGCAACCGTGGATCGGTCGCCTCCGGTGGGACCCCCGGCGGCAGGGGCGTGCCGTGGGGCAGCGGGGTGCCCGGCGGGCGGTGGGGCTGGTGGCCCGGGGCGCGGCGCCGGGCGGCGGGTCTCTCGGGGTCGCTCACGCGTGTCCTCCATCGCCGCGGTGGGTGGGTGGGTGGGTGGGTGGGTCGCGCAGCCGCCGGGAGGTCGCCGATGTGTGGCCGGATCCGGTGGCTCCATGGGTCCGGGACCGTAGCCCCGCGGGGGCGCACTCCCGGCGCACGGAGCGGATCTGACGGAACATGACGGGATCGCGCTCATATAGGACCGCTCCCGTCCGAACGAGTGCGTGGAACGCCCGGCACGGCGGCTGCGTCGGGGAGGCATTCGGCTGGGTCGTCCGGTACGGGATCATGGGCGCATGGACGACGACCACAGGCAGGTGCAGGAGTTCTTCACCCCTCGGGCGGCCGACTGGGAGCGTCGCTTCCCGGACGACGGCCCGGCCTACGCGGCGGCCGTCGCCGACCTCGGCCTCCGGCCGGGTGACGCTGTGCTGGACGCCGGCTGCGGCACCGGCCGCGCGCTGCCGGCGCTGCGGGAGGCGGTCGGTCCCTCGGGGACGGTCCTCGGCCTGGACCTGACGCCCGCGATGCTGCGGGAGGCGCTACGGGAGGGCCGGGACGGCAGCGCCGCGCTGCTCCTGGGGGACGTGGGCCGGCTCCCGCTGCGGGACGGGGCCCTGGACGCGGTGTTCGGCGCCGGTCTCGTCTCGCACCTGGCCCGGCCCGCCGATGACCTGCGGGAACTGGCGAGGGCGGTGCGGCCCGGCGGGCGGCTCGCGCTGTTCCACCCGGTCGGCCGGGCCGCGCTGGCCGCGCGCCACGGGCGCCCGCTCACCTCCGACGACCTGCGCGCGGAGCCCAATCTGCGTCCGCTGCTCACCGGTTCCGGCTGGCGGACGCTGTCGTACGTCGACGTGGACGCCCGCTTCCTGGTGCTGGCCGAGCGGACGGACTGACCCCCCTGCCCGGCGCGCGGCCCTCTTCTGCCGCGGCGGCCGCGAGCTTACGTTGGAGGTTCACGGACGGGCGCGGCGGACGGCGGCGCCGCGCGGGAAGGTGGGCCCCATGTTCAGCAGGCTGCGTACGCTCCTCCCGTCGGCCGCGCGGGCCGGGGGGCGGGGCGCGCCGGCGTCCGGTGGCGCGGGCGGCGCGGACGGTACGAGCGGTACGGGTGTGCCGCGGAAGCGGCAGCACAACATCTTCGAGGCCGCGGCCGTGTACGTGGCGGCGTGCGCCGAGGACGACGAGGACACCATGGACGAGGCGAGCGGCTGGGTGTCGCCGGAGGCCCTGTCGTTCGGAGTCGGCGAACTGGCCTGCCGTGCGGTGATAGCCCTCGCCCGGGAGCGGGACGAGTCGCCCGAGACGGTGACCCGTTCTCTCCTGGGCCTGCCGACGCCCTGAGCCCCGACGCCCACCACCTCCGCCCGCGTCCCGGCACCTCATCCGGTCGCTCGCGCGCCGGCCCACCGACCTGCCCGCTTGCGCCCGCCTCCGCACGCCCACGTACCGGCACCCGCACCCGCCCCGCCTGCCTGCCTGCCCGCCTGCCCGCCTGCCCGCCTGCCCGCCTGCCCGCCTGCCCGCCTGCCGCAGCGTGCGCCGTACGTCTCCTTCCCTCCCTCTCGACGGCTGGGTTACTCACTGGTTAGGGTGCGCCGACCGGGCCCTTTCCGACGGACGCGGGATCGCTACGGGGCTGCTACTGAAGGACGGAGGCCGCCGTGACCGGGACGACGGACGAGGAAGCGGGCGCCTCGGCGGGACGGGCGGACGGGTCCGCCGCGGGGGCGGGCGGCGCCGACGACCACCTGTACGTGCTGACCGCCGTACTGCTCACCCCGGCGCAGTTCCCGAGCGTCCTCGGCGACGACTACCCGCAGGCGTGCCGCGCCCTGGGGCTGGAGCCGTACGCGGAGGGCTACGGGCTGGTACTGGGGCAGGACGGCGAGGGGGCGCGCTGGACGGTCGCCGTGGACGACGTGTCCCTGGTCGCCGTCGCGATCGCCGCGTGGGACTGCGGAATGGAGTACGACCTGTCGCCGGGCGAGGACAGCGTCGTCGCGGCGCTGCCGGGGTGGCCGCTCGCGCTCGCCGTCTGCGCCCCCGGGGTCCCCGCTCCGCACGACCCGCGGCCGGAGCCCGGTGACCCGCCGCCGCTCGCACCGCCCGACGACTCGGTCTGGGGTCCCGCGCAGCGGCGGCTCGGCGCCGACGAGATCGCCCTTCAGTGGGCGGCCTGGCGCGAGCAGCTGGGCGGGGACGACTTCGCCCCGGCGGCAGGTCCCACCGGGACTGACGGGAACGGCAGGGCGGACGGCCCCACGGGAGGAGACCGGGACACCGGGGCGGAAGGACCGCGCGCGGACACGGCGGGGCCCGGCGGTGGCGGCGGGGGTCCGTACGCGGCCGTACGGCGCGTCCTGGACGAGGCGCGTGGCTACCTGGAGGATCCGCCGCCGCCCGGGCGGGTGCGGTCGACGTTCGCACCCGGCGGCGCGCGGACGCTGCGGGCGGACGGGCCCGGGTGGTCGCTGATCGCCCGGACCGACGACATCGCGTTCGTCCTGCTCGACGAGTACCCGGGTGAAGTGCTGCCCGTGGGCCGGGGCCCGCAGCTGCCGGGCCTCCTCGCCGGGCTCGACGCCATGGCCGTCCGCCCCGGCTGAGCGACCCGGCTGAGTACCCGGAGTCGTCCCGGCGTCCCCCCGCGCCCCGGCCCTCAGTCGGGTGCGGGCCGGGCGGGAAGGCACGGGCCCGGCCGGGTCGGCAGGCAGGGCCCGGCCGGGTCGGTCCGTCGGACACGGGCCGGGCGAGCCGGGCCGTCAGGCGGCGCGCAGTGGCTCGCCGACGGCGTGCAGGTGGCCCAGGGCCTGGCGGTAGGAGTCGACCGCGCCGGTCTCCGCGTAGGGGATGCCCAGGCTCCGGCAGTGGGCGCGTACCAGCGGCTGGGCGAGCCGGAGGTGGGGCCTCGGCATGCTGGGGAAGAGGTGGTGCTCGATCTGGTAGTTGAGGCCACCCAGCAGCCAGTCCGTCAGGGCGCTCCCGCGGATGTTCCGCGAGGTCAGGACCTGCCGGCGCAGATGGCCCCAGCGCTCGTCGTCGCCCGGCACCGCCATGCCCTTGTGGTTGGGCGCGAAGGCGAGGCCCAGGTGCAGACCCAGCAGCATCTGGTGGAGCAGCGCGAAGAGCAGGGCCCGGCCGGGGGGCATCGTGGCGAGCAGCAGCCCCGCGTACCCCGCGACGTGGGCGAGGAGGAGCCCGCCCTCGATGCCGCGTTCACCGCGCGTGCGGCGCGGGCCGTCCGCCGAGAACACTGCCCGGAAGCCGTACGCCTTGAGCGCGAACCCCTCCAGCGTGGTGAGGGGGAAGAACAGCCACGCCTGGTGCCGCGTCAGCCAGCCGCGCGGTCCGGTGCGGCCCACCGCCTGGTGGCGGTTGAAGACCAACACGTCCGGGGCGACGTCGGGGTCCTTGTCGACGTGGTTGGGGTGTGCGTGGTGGCGGTTGTGCTTGTCGTTCCACCACTCCTGGCTCATGCCGAGGAGGAGGTTGGCGTGGAGGAGCTGCAGCAGGTGGTTGGTACGGCGGCGGGCGGCGATCTGGGCGTGGCCGGCGTCGTGGGCCACGAACGCGGTACGCGCCGAGAGCACGGCCAGCGGGACGGCGAGCAGCAGGCTCCAGACCGAGCCGCCGAAAACGGCGAGGGCGGCGCCGACGGCGGCGAGCCCGGCGAGGTTGGCGGCGATGCCGAGGGCGTACCAGCCGGTCCGCCGTTCCAGCAGTCCCTGCTCCCGCACGACGCGGAGCAGGGGGCCGAACTCGCTGCCGCCCCGGCGCACGGGTCCCGGGGTCCGCGGCGCGGCGTCGTTCGGGACCCGGGGCGCGGGTGGGGACGGGGCGCGCTCCGCTGGGGCGGCGGTGAGTTGCGGCATGGCGGTCTCCGGTCTGTCTGCCGAGGTGTCGGCGCGGGGCGGGTGGGCGCGGATCGGGTCGCGGCGGCGTCGCCCTACGAACGTATGGGCGACGTGCGGCGCCGGACCATGGGGGCAGCACCCGACCCGGAGGGGGGCCGCCCTCCCCCACTCCCGATACTCGGTGCCGCCGTGGTGGCACCGATTCCCAGGCGCGTGACGTACCTCACCACCGGAACCATGCCTTCCACCCTTGCCTTCCTGTAGGTTCGGCCCTTCCGATCTGAGCTAGTCAAATTTGAGGACTACGTCAGCACCGTGCACTGGGACCCCACACTCACCGATCTGGCCCGCTGCTCCACCCTCTTCCTCCCCGCCGACCCCGCCCGTACCGGTCGCGTCGCCTTCTTGGTGCCCGACGACGGGCCGCTGCCCGCACCGTCGGGGCGCGGCTCCCTGGAGAAGGTCACGGTCGTCGACGACGACGCCCTCCCCCGGCGCGTCCCGGCTCGTTGCCTGCCCGTCGCGGACGCGCTGCCCCTGCTGGCCCGAGTCGGCGCCGGAGCCGTCGCCGAACCGTCGCCGTCCTGCGCCTTCTGGGGCGCCGCCGCGCTGCTCGCCCTGCGCGTCGCCGCACGCGGCCGGTTGCTGCCGGGCCTGAGCCCCGCCGGCCACGACGCCTGGCGGGCGGGGCCGCTCCCCGCCGACGACCTGGACCGGTTGCGGACGCTCGCCGCGTCGATGCCGCCCGCGGCCCACGCCCTGCCCGCCGGTACGGACGGCGACGGGGCGGTCCTGCTCCCCGAGCCGGAGACGCTGCTGCGGGCCTTCCTCGACGCGGTGGCCGACACACTGCCGCGCACGCCCGCCGCACCCCTCGCCACGGGCGGTGCGCCGTACGCGGCGGAGGAACCGCAGTACGTACCCGGCCTGCGCGACTGGGCCGCCGAGGTGGCGGCCGGGCACGACGCCGGGGTGCGGCTCTCCCTGCGCATCGAGGTCACCGGCCTCGACACGGACGGCGCGGCCCCCGATGGCCCGGCCACCGTCCGCGGGGCCTCGGACGACCCGGCCACCGCCGGCGCGTTCGCGGACGACACGGCCGGCGACGACCCGTCCGCCCACGACCCGTCCGGCGCCGACCCGTCCGCCGTCGGCACCGACCCCTACGAGACGGCCCGGGACACGACCGGGGACGCGCGGGCCGGGGCCGGGCACGCCGTCGCCGGGAGCACCGGGCACCGACCGGCGTTCCGCGCCGTGCCGCAGCTGCACAGCGTCGCCGAGGCCGCGCTGGTCGCGGACGCCTCCGACGTCTGGTCGGGCGCCGCCGGGACGGCCTTCGGCGCCTCGGCCCGCCGGGACGCGCTGCTCGCTCTGCGCCGCGCCGCCCGGGTCTGGCCCGCCCTGTCGCCGCTCCTGTCGGCCACCGTGCCCGACGCGCTCGAACTCGCCGACGAGGAGGTAGCGGAACTGCTGGGCGCCGCCGGGCGGGCGCTCGCGCACAACGGCGTGGAGGTGCACTGGCCCCGCGACCTGGCACGGTCGCTGACCACCCGCGCCGTGGTCGGACCTCCGCACGGCGGAGGCGAGGGCGACGGCCCCCCGTACGGACGCGAATCCGGGCTGCCGTCGCTCCTCTCCGCCGACGCCCTGCTCTCCTTCGACTGGCGCTTCGCCGTCGGCGACCGGCCCCTCGCCCGCGCCGAGCTGGACCGGCTCGCGGAGGCGGGCCGTCCCCTGGTCCGGCTGCGCGACCGGTGGGTTCTGGTCGACCCGGAGGAGGTACGGCGGGCCCGGGAGCGGCGCGACCGCAAGATCACGCCGGTGGAGGCGCTCGGAGCGGTGCTGACGGGCACCACGGAGGTGGACGGCCGCCGGGTCGGCGTCGAGGCGTCGGGCTGGTTGCGGGAACTGCGCGACCGTCTCGCCGACCCGGAGGGCGGCCACCAGGAGGTCGGGCAGCCCGCCGCGCTCACCGCGACGCTGCGCGACTACCAGCTGCGCGGGCTGAACTGGCTGCACCGCATGACGTCCCTCGGCCTCGGGGCCTGCCTCGCCGACGACATGGGCCTGGGCAAGACCGTCACGCTCATCGCGCTGCACCTGCACCGGCAGACCGAACCGGCCGCGGCCGGTCCGACGCTCGTCGTCTGCCCCACGTCGCTCATGGGCAACTGGCAGCGGGAGATCGAGCGGTTCGCCCCCGGCACGCCCGTACGCCGGTACCACGGCCCGGGCCGCGACCTGGAAGGCGTGGCCGACGGTTCGTTCGTCCTCACCACGTACGGCACGATGCGGCTGGACGCCGAGCGTCTCGCCCGCGCGGACTGGGGCATGGTCGTCGCCGACGAGGCCCAGCACGTGAAGAACCCGTACTCGGCCACCGCCCGCAGGCTGCGCGCCGTCGGCGGCCGCGCGCGGGTGGCGCTCACCGGCACGCCCGTGGAGAACAACCTGTCCGAGCTGTGGGCGATCCTCGACTGGACGACACCCGGACTGCTCGGCCGGCTCGGCACGTTCCGCGACCGCTACGCCCGGGCCGTCGAGGGCGGCGCCGACCCCGCGGCCGCCGAGCGCCTCGCCCGGCTGGTCCGCCCGTTCCTGCTGCGCCGCCGCAAGACGGACCCCGGGATCGCCCCGGAGCTGCCGCCCAAGACGGAGACGGACCGTGCGGTGGCGCTGACGACGGAACAGACGGCGCTGTACGAGGCGGTGGTCCGCGAGACGCTCGCCGCCATCGCCGCCGCGGACGGCATGGAGCGGCGCGGCCTCGTCGTCACCCTGCTGACCGCGCTGAAGCAGATCTGCAACCACCCGGCGCAGTACCTCAAGGAGGAGGACGCTCCGACGCTCGCGGACCGCTCGGGGAAGCTGGAGCTGCTCGACGAGCTTCTCGACACGATCCTGGCGGAGGACGGGAGCGTGCTCGTGTTCACCCAGTACGTGCGGATGGCCCGGCTGCTCCAGGACCATCTGGCCGCCCGGGGCGTACGGACGCAGCTCCTCCACGGTGGCACCCCGGTCGCGCGCCGCGAGGAGATGGTGCGCCGCTTCCAGGACGGCGAGGTACCGGTGTTCCTGCTGTCGCTGAAGGCGGCGGGAACGGGGCTGAACCTGACGCGGGCCGGGCACGTCGTGCACTACGACCGCTGGTGGAACCCCGCCGTGGAGGCGCAGGCCACGGACCGGGCGTACCGGATCGGGCAGACCCAGCCCGTACAGGTGCACCGGCTGGTCGCCGAGGGCACGGTCGAGGACCGCATCGCGGACATGCTGGCCCGCAAGCGGCGGCTGGCGGAGTCCGTACTGGGCGGCGCCGGCGAGGCGGCGCTCACCGAGCTGACCGACGCCGAACTGGCGGAGCTGGTCGAGCTGCGCGGCCCCGGCGGTGGTGCCGGAGCCGACACGGCCGCCCGCGGACACCCGGGCACGGGTCGCACGGGGCGTACGGGCAACCCGGGCACGGGCAGCACGGGCGTCGCGAGCGGCACAGGCGGAAGAAGTGACACGGGTGGGACCGGTGAAGCGGACGGGGCGCGTGGGGCGCACGTGACGGACGGGGGGCGTGGACGATGAACGGTGCCGATCACGGTGACGAGGCGACCTTCGCCGCGCTGCCACCCGCCCGCGGGCGGGGCTTCGCGGAGACGTGGTGGGGCCGGGCCTGGCTACGAACCCTGGAGGACTCGGCCCTCGACGGCCGGCAGTTGCGGCAGGGCCGGGCGCGGGCGCGGGCCGGAGCGGTCGGGGCCGTCACCGTCCGGCCCGGCCGGATCACCGCGGTGGTCACGGACCGGGACGGCACCGCCCACCGCGCCGACGTGCTCGTCCAGGAGCTGTCGGACGGGGACTGGCAACGGTTCGCGGCCACGGCGGCGGCCCGCGCCGGCCATGTCGCCGCGCTGCTCGACCGGGACGTGCCGCCGTACCTCGTCGAGGACGCGGCGGCGGTCGGCGTCGACCTGCTGCCGGGCATGGGCGACCTGGAGGCGGAGTGCGGCTGCGGCGCCTGGGACCACTGCCCGCACACGGCGGCCCTGTGCTACCAGGTGGCGCGGCTCCTCGACCGGGACCCCTTCGTGCTGCTCCTGGCGCGGGGGCGGGGTGAGCGGTGGCTGCTCGCGGAGCTGACCGCGGGCGGCACCGCGGCGGCCGGCGCCGACGCACGCGCCGGGGCCGGCAGCGGGGGGCCGGCGGGTGTCCGGGCGGACGAGGCGTTCGCGATGGGCGGCATCCTGCCCGCGCTCCCCGGGCCGCCGCCCGTACCGGAGGACGCCGGCGAACCGCCGTCCCTCGTCACGGGTGACGACAACACGGACGGCACCGGCGGCACGGACGGTACGGGCGGTTCCCCCGGTGCGGGCGGGGGCGGTACCGGCGGTGGCGCGGTGGATCCGGCGGCGCTGGAGGTGCTGGCCGCCGACGCGGCGGTACGGGCGCGGCGGATGCTGGCCGAGGCGCTGGGCGCGGTCCCTGCGGCACCGGCGGACGACCGGCCGCCGGACGTGCGCCGGGACGCCGTGCGGCTCGCCGCCACGACCGCGGCGGCCGTTCCCGCCGTGGTGGCGCGGCTCGCGGCGGGCACGGGACGGGACGCGGCGGACATGGCGGCGGCGGTACGGGCCTGGCGGCTCGGTGGTGCGGCCGGCCTCGCCGTCCTGGAGGAGGAGTGCACGCCGGCGCCGGACGTGCTGGCCCGCGCCGAGGCCCTGCTCGCGCGGGCCTGGGACGCCCCCGCCGGGGACAGCCCCGCCGTCGTCCCCTCCGGGGACAGCCCCGCCGGAGACCGCCCCACGGCGGACCGCCCCACCGGCCGCGCCGGGGGCGGTTCCACCTCGGGCGGCGCTGCCGGGAACGGTGACGGGCGACCCGCCCTGCGGTCGCTCGGCGGCGGGCGGTGGGAGGTGCCGGGGGCCGGCGCGCAGCTCCGTCTGGGGTGTGACGGCCGCTGGTGGCCCTACCGCCGGCTGGACGGCAGGTGGACGCCCGCCGGCCCGGCCGACCACGATCCGGGCGCGGTCCTGGCCGGGCTGCTGGAGGGGGACGACCTGGGATGACGGCGCCGGGGCGCGCGGGGTACGGCGGCGGCCCTCCGCGCCCGGGGCCGCACCGGGGCCCGTGCACCCGTGTCCGGGCCCGGCGCCCGGGGGCCGCCCGGCGCGGACGGACATCCCGACCGTACCGGGCGGTCCGTCACGGCCCCCGGCCCGGGGACGACTCCGGGAGGCGGCCCTCCGTCAGGCGGTCGTCGTGCCCCGCAGCCGTTCCGCGGCGTCGACGGTCTGCGCCAGCAGGGTGGCGATGGTCATGGGGCCGACACCGCCCGGCACCGGGGTGATCAGGCCGGCGCGCTCGGCGGCGGACGCGAAGTCGACGTCGCCGACGTTGCCCTCGTTGTAGCCCGCGTCGACCACGACGGCGCCGGGCTTGATGTCCGCGCCCGTGATGAACCGGGCCCGGCCGACCGCGGCGATGACGATGTCGGCCTCTCGCAGCACGGCCGACAGGTCGGCGGCGGGGGTGTGGGAGTGGCAGTAGGTGACCGTGGCGTTGCGGGCCAGCAGCAGCATCCCGGCGGGCTTGCCGAGGATCGCGCTGCGGCCGACGACGACGGCCCGCTTGCCGGTCGGGTCGACCCCGTACGCGTCGAGGAGTCGCATGATGCCGCCCGGCGTGCACGAGACGAAGCCCGGCAGACCGAAGCTCATGGACGCGAACGAGCTGGTGGTGACGCCGTCGACGTCCTTCTCGGGGGCGATCGCCTCGAACGCGGCCCGCTCGTCGATGTGCCGGCCGACCGGGTGCTGGAGCAGGATGCCGTCCACGCCGGGATCCTGCGACAGCGACCGCAACGTGGCGACCAGCTCCTCCGTCGTGGTGGTGGCGGGCAGTTCGACGTGACGGGAGCGGATGCCGGCCTTCTCGCAGCGGGCGCGCTTCATCTTCACGTACGTGACGGACGCGGGGTCCGCGCCGACGAGGACGGTGGCCAGGCACGGCGGGGTGCCGGTGCGGCGGGTGAGGTCGGCGGCGCGGGCGGCGGTCTCCTCGACGAGACGGCGGGCGAGGCCGCTGCCGTCCATGAGGCGGGCGCTTGCGGTCGTGGACACGGGTCCTCCTGGGCGTCGACAGAACGTGTGTGCTGATCGCCCAGGCGCGCGGCAGGTGGCGGTGTCCGCCGGGCCGCTCCCCGGTGGTACTCCACCCAAGCGCCAGTCACGGCCCGTCCCCACTGTACGGGAGGAGGGGGGCGCGCGGGGGCGCGGGCCGGGTTGTCGGCGCGCGGCGGGAGGACCACGATGGGCACCCGGCACGAAGGCCTCGACGGGGAGGGCGGGTTGAGCGACACGTGGACGGCCCTGGAGCCGGGTGCGGACCCCGTGCGGCGCGCGGGTGAGCTGCGCCGGGCGCATGAGGCGTTCGTCACGGCGACCGGCGGGGACGCGGCCGCGCCGAGGGCGGGCGGGGCCGGAGGGGCCGGGTCCGCCGGGGCGGGGGGCGTGCCGTTGCGGCCGGTCGTGGCGGAGTCGTGGTGGCGGTGCGCGCGGGCCCGGGTGAGTCCGGAGGGCGCCGCGAGCGTCGAGCTGGACGAGGAGGAGCTGGCGGCGTACCGGGCGGCGCACCCGCTGGCCGCGGTGATGCCGGTGGTCCGCGAGCTGACGGGGGCGTTCGCCACGGACGGGGAGCACCTGGTGGCGCTGTGCGACGCGTACGGGCGGTTGCTGTGGGTGGAGGGGCACCCGCGGACACTGCGGTCGGCGCGGCGGATGAACTTCGTACCGGGAGCGCGCTGGTCGGAGTCGGCGATGGGCACGAACGCGCCGGGCACCGCCCTCGCCGTCGACCGCCCGGTGCAGGTCTTCGCCGCCGAGCACTTCCGGCGCCCGGTCCAGGCGTGGACGTGCGCGGCCGCCCCGGTGCACGACCCGCGGACCGGGCGGCTGCTCGGCGCGGTGGACGTCACGGGCGGGGACCGGCTGGCGCACCCGCACAGTCTGGCGTTCGTCCAGGCGGTGGCGCGGGCGGCGGAGTCCCACCTCGCGCTGCGGGCACCGGCCCCGGCGCCCGACCGGGTGCGCCTGTGCGCGCTCGGCCGGGACGAGGCGCTGCTCACGGCGGGGGGACGCACGGTACGGCTGAGCCGACGCCACAGCGAGATCGTCGTGGTGCTGGCCGCACACCCACAGGGGCTGTGCGGGGACGAGCTGCTGACGGCGCTGTACGAGGACGGGGCCGTCACCCCGGTCACCCTGCGCGCCGAACTGTCGCGGCTGCGCGGCCTGTTGGGGCCGGAGCTGCTGCGCTCGCGGCCGTACCGGCTGGGGCCGCCGGTGGACGCGGACTTCGACGCCGTGGCGCGGCGGCTGTCGTCGGGCGCGGTGACGGCCGCCCTCGGCGCGTACGCGGGCCCGCTGCTGCCGGGGTCGTGGGCGCCGGGAGTGGCGCGGTTGCGGCGGCGGCTGGCGGACGGGCTGCGTGCGGCGCTCGTGGCGCGCGGGGACCCCGAGCTGCTGGCGGACTGGGCGCACAGCCCGTGGGGCGAGGACGACGTGGAGGTGTGGCGCGCCCTGTCGGCGGTGGTACCGGCGGAGCGGCGGCCGCAGGTACTGGCGCGGGTGCGGGCACTGGACGCGGAGTTGGCGGCGCCGGGGTGGGCGGCGCGGGGTCCTTCGCCGCGCGCAACGCGGTCGCAACGTCCCGCGCCGTAGCCTCACGGAAGGGAGCGCCGGCCGGACGGCGGCCGACGCTCCCGACACCGCCCGGTCCCGGCCGGTCGGTCGCCGCGCCGGCTCGCCGCCGCCGTCCCACCGGCCGGGCCACCGGGGCGACGAGGGCAACGAGCGGCGCCGCGCGGCGACAGGTCCACTGTCGGCCGGAGGTCCGCCGACCATCCCGGCCGCCACTCGGGGCCGGCGGGGTGCCGGTGGCTGGGCCGGATCAGCGGCGCGTACGGTCAGCGGCCGTCAGGGCATCCGGAAGACGCGCGCGGAAGGGCGCGGGAGGGACGCCCGCGCAACGGCCCCCGGTGACACCGGTGCGCGCCTGACGCCGCAGGACGACGGCGGGCAGGGGAGCGGGTGTCCGTCAGGGGGAGAGCACGGCGGTGAGCATCCGCCGGACGACCGGGGTCAGCTCGCTCGCGTCGGGCACCGGGCGGGTCGCGGCCATCGCGCCGGCGAGCCGGTCGTACAGCAGGCCGTCGGTCCAGGCGACGAGCAGGTCCGCGGCCGCCGCCGGGTCGGGAGCGCCGAGCGCCGCCAGCAGGGCGGCGGCCCTGGACCGTGCGGCGAGGCCGGCGGTCTGCAGGTCGGCGCGCAGTTCCGGTCGCCGGGTCGCCTCCAGGCTGAGTTCGAAGCGGGCGATCTGGCGGTCCCGCTCCACCGTCAGCCAGTGGTGCAGCAGCGCGGCCAGCGCCTCCGCGGCGGAATCCGGGTCCGGGCGCCCGTGCTCCGCTTCCCAACGGTCCACGTCGGCGACCGACAGTTCGGCCAGGCGGAGGTAGCAGGCGCTGATCAGAGCGCTGCGCGTGCGGAAGTAGTACGACGTGCTGCCGGCCGGCAGTCCCGCGGCGGCGTCGACCGCGCGGTGGGTCAGACCGCGCAGCCCGGCGGTGGCCACGGTGCTGATGGCGGCGTCGGCGATCAGGTCTCGGCGATCGGGGAGGGACACACCCTGCACTCTACAGGTGTAGAGTGCGCCTCATCGGCCTCTACACCTGTAGAGGCGACAGTGGACGAGTGGGGGAGGCAGTCGACATGGGTGTTCGTCATGCCGTCGTGGCCGGAGGCGGCATCGGGGGCCTGACCGCGGCGGTGGCCCTGAGCCGCCGCGGATGGCACGTCACCGTGTGCGAGCGGGCTCCCGCTCTGAGGGGCATCGGCGCCGGCATCGTGCTCGCCCCCAACGCACTGCGCGCGCTGGACTCGATCGGCCTGGGCGCCGAGGTGTGGACGGGGGACGCCCTGCCGGGCACGTTGGGGCTGCGCACACCCGACGGCACGTGGCTGAGCCGGTCGGACAGCGGCGCGATGTCCACCCGCTACGGGCTCCCCACGCGCGCCGTGCACCGCGGCTTCCTGATCGACCTCCTCGCCGCGGCCCTGCCGCCCGGCGTCGTACGCCTCGGCGTGTCGGTGACCGGTGTGGACGACGCCGGGGGCGGCGCGGTCGTGCGTACGTCCGCGGGCGAGCTGCGCGCCGACGTCGTACTGGCGGCCGACGGCCTGCGCAGCGTGCTCCGCGGCCGGCTCTTCCCCCGGCATCCCGGGCTGCGTCACGCCGGTGAGGCCGGATGGCGAGCGGTGCTGCCCGGTGCCGGTCCGCCCGCCCCGCAGGCGACCGAGACGTGGGGCCGAGGTGAGCGGTTCGGTGTCGTTCCCCTCGCCGACGGCCGGACCTACGTGTACGCCACCGCCGTCACCGGCCCCGGCGCGGAGCCGGCCGACCACCACGCGGAGCTCACCCGGCGCTTCGGCGCGTGGCACGATCCGATACCCGCGCTGCTGGAGCGGCTGGACCGGCGGAACCCCGACCCGGTCGGCATACTCCACCACGACTTCCACGAACTGGCCTCACCGCTGCCGCGGTTCCACGCCGGCCGGGTGGCCCTGCTCGGCGACGCCGCCCACGCGATGACGCCCAACATGGGCCAGGGCGGCTGCCAGGCCATCGAGGACGCGGTCGTCGTGGCGCATCTCCTCGCAGCCGGCCCCGACGTACCGGCCGCGCTCGCCGCGTACACGGAGGCCAGGCACCGGCGCACCACCCGTATCAGCCGCCGCTCCCGACACATCGGTGAACTCGCGCGGCTCTCCCACCCCCTCGCCGTGTCCCTCCGGAACCTCGCCGTACGAGCCACCCCGCGGGCGGTGATGTCGAGAGCCCTGGACACGGTCCTCGGCTGGCAACCACCCTCCGCCCCCGGCCCCGCCCCCGTCGACGTCGACGTCAACGTCAACGTCGACGTCAACACGCAGGTCAGCGTCAAGGAGCAGTCATGAACACCGCCGTCACCTCCCGCCTCCTCCCCCGGGCGGACTCCGTCCGGCCCTTCACGGTCGGTGCCTACGGATTCGTCTTCCTGGGCATCGGCCACCTCGCCCTCTCCGCCGTCGCGGCGGCGGCGACCGCGACACCGGAGCGGCGTGAGGTCGACACGGCCATGCGGGAGTCCACGTTCGCCCTGCTGGGTCTGGAACGCACGCTCCTCGACGTCTTCAACGGCATGAGCACCGCCATGGCCTTCTTCGCCATCGCCTGCGGCCTGCTGATCCTCGCCGCCGTCCGGCACACCCCCACCCTCGTCCAACACCGCACCGCCTTCGGCTGGATCGCCCTCGCGGTCTCCCTGGCCGTCCTGGCCGTGTCCGTTCTCCTGCTGCCTCCTCCGCCGATCGTCGTCCTCACCGTCAGCAGCTGCGCCTTCGCCGTGTCGTTGCGCAGGGCGGCCCCTTCCGCTCGCGGGGGCTCGGCGACGTGACACGGGCCGCCACGCCCGACTGAATGCGCGGGTCGCGGCGGGGGTGCGGGTGGCGGGCCGCCCACACCCCCGCCTCGTGCTGTGCGGGACGACCGCCCGCGGCGGGGCTGGCCGGTTCGGTCCGCCTCCGTCCGGGGGGCCGGACCGGGTGCCGGTCGGTGGTCGCCCGGCGGAAGGCCGACTCCGGGCGGGGCGTCAGGGGTGCGGGGGGACGCGCAGGGCGGCCAGGCGGTCGGCGAAGGGCGTCACCTCGTCCGCCGCGGGCGGGGGCCGGTGGCCGGTCATCAGGGCGGACAGTTCCGCGGCCGCCCGGTCGACGCGTTCGGCGAGCGCGGTGGTCCGGGTGTCGGTGCTCGCTCCCCAGTCCTCGGGGGCGGCGAAGACGGCGGTCGGTGCCACCGTGGCCCGCAGGTACGCGAAGAGCGGCCGGACCGCGTGTTCCAGGGCGAGGGAGTGGCGGGCGGTCCCGCCGGTCGCCGCGATCAGTACGGGCTTGCCCGCCAGCACGTCCCGGTCGACGACGTCGAAGAAGGACTTGAACAGGCCGCTGTAGGAGGCGCTGAAGACGGGCGTGACGGCGATCAGGCCGTCCGCCCGCGCCATGGTCCCGATCGTGTCGCGCAGTGCCGGGGGTGGGAAGCCGGTGACGAGGTTGTGGGCGATGTCCACGGCCAGCTCGCGCAGTTCGGCCGTCTCCACCTCGACCGGCCGCCCGGCGTCCGCCAGGTGGCGGCCGACGGCGGTGGCGAGCCGGTCGGCGAGGAGCCGCGTCGAGGACGGCACGCTCAGCCCGGCCGTGACGACCGCCAGGCGGGCCGGGTTCACCGCTGCTCCCCGGTGGCCCGGGCGACGCGGTCCGCGTGGGTGGGGGCCGCCGGGACGTCGGCCGGCCGACCGACCGCGAACTCCTTGCGCAGTACCGGCACGACCTCCTCGCCGAGGAGGTCCAGTTGCTCCAGCACGGTCTTCAGGGGCAGCCCGGCGTGGTCCATCAGGAACAGCTGGCGCTGGTAGTCCCCCACGACCTCCCGGAAGCCCAGGGTCCGTTCGATGACCTGCTGGGGGGAGCCCACGGTCAGCGGGGTCTGCTCGGTGAACTCCTCCAGGGACGGGCCGTGCCCGTACACGGGCGCGTCGTCGAAGTACGGCCGGAACTCGCGCACCGCGGCCTGGGAGTCGTGACGCATGAAGACCTGGCCGCCGAGGCCGACGACGGCCTGCTCGGGGGTGCCGTGACCGTAGTGCGCGTACCGCTGCCGGTACAGGTCGACCATCTTCTTCGTGTGTTCCTGGGGCCAGAAGATGTTGTTGTGGAAGAAGCCGTCGCCGTAGTACGCGGCCTGTTCGGCGATCTCGGGTGAGCGGATGGAGCCGTGCCAGACGAAGGGCGGCACCCCGTCGAGGGGACGCGGGGTGGACGTGAAGCCCTGGAGCGGTGTGCGGAAGCGGCCCTCCCAGTCGACGACGTCCTCCCGCCAGAGCCGGCGCAGCAGTGCGTAGTTCTCGACGGCCAGGGGGATGCCCTGGGTGATGTCCTGCCCGAACCAGGGGTAGACGGGGCCGGTGTTGCCGCGTCCCAGCATCAGGTCGACGCGCCCGTCGGCCAGGTGCTGGAGCATCGCGTAGTCCTCGGCGATCTTCACCGGGTCGTTGGTGGTGATCAGGGTCGTCGAGGTCGACAGGATGATGCGCTCGGTGCGCGCGGCGACGTACCCGAGCATGGTGGTGGGCGAGGAGGGCACGAACGGCGGATTGTGGTGCTCGCCCGTCGCGAAGACGTCCAGTCCCACCTCCTCCGCCTTGAGCGCGATGGTCACCATCGCCTTGATCCGCTCGTGCTCGGTGGGCGTCCGCCCCGAGATCGGGTCGGGCGTGACGTCACCCACCGTGAAGATGCCGAACTGCACAGGTTCCACCTTCGTCGTCCGTACGTGGTCGGTCGTGGGACGGCCCGTGGGACCGGTCGTGGAGCCGTCCGCCACCTCCCAGCATGCGCCCGTCGGCGCCGCCCGTGTCGGGGCGCGGGCGTCCCCCGTCCGGATCAGGTCCCTGTCCGGTGCGCTTGGCGGGAAATGGGTGTCGACCTCGGTGACAAGGGTCCGGAGCAGGGACTGCGGGCCGCCGGGCAGGGCCTCCGGGCCTCGGCCGGGCTCCCGGCCGGTGCGGCGGCGGCGGCGTCGCTGGGTGGGGTGGCCGGCCCGTCCGAGCGTCGGGACGGGCGGGAGCCGCGGGCCCCCGCCGCCCGGGGTCCGGGGCGGGCGGCGGGCCCGCGCCCACCAAGGCTCCGGGGAGGGCGGCCGGCCCCCGCCGGGACGCCCCACTTCGCGCGGCACCCCGCCGCCGCAGCCCCGGGCGGCGTGCTCCCGCCGGCCGGGGCTGCGGTGCTCCCGCCGGCCGGGGCTGCGGTGCTCCCGCCGGCGCCCCTGGGCGGCGGTGCTCCCGCCGGCGGGTCCCAGCGCCGGGGCCCGCCGCCCCGTAGCCGGGCGGCGGTGCCCGTCGCGGCCCCGTCACGCGGCCCGTGCCGGTCAGCGGCCGACGTACGCCGCGAGGTGTTCGCCGGTGAGGGTGGAGCGGGCGGCCACCAGGTCGGCCGGGCTGCCCTCGAAGACGACCCGGCCACCGTCGTGGCCGGCGCCGGGCCCGAGGTCGATGATCCAGTCGGCGTGGGCCATGACCGCCTGGTGGTGCTCGACGACGATGACCGACTTCCCCGCGTCGACGAGCCGGTCGAGCAGCCCCAGCAGCTGCGCCACGTCGGCGAGGTGCAGGCCGGCGGTCGGCTCGTCGAGGACGTAGACGCCACCCTTGTCGGCCATGTGCGTCGCCAGCTTGAGCCGCTGCCGCTCGCCGCCGGAGAGCGTGGTGAGCGGCTGGCCGAGGGTCAGGTAGCCGAGCCCGACGTCGGCGAGGCGGTCGAGGATCCGGTGCGCGGCCGGCGTGGCCGCGTCCCCGGAACCGAAGAACTCCTCGGCCTCCGCCACCGACATCGCCAGGACCTCGCTGATGTCACGGCCGCCGAGCCGGTACTCCAGCACCGACGTCTGGAACCGCCGGCCCTCGCAGTCCTCGCAGGGGGTGGCGACGCCCGCCATCATGGCCAGGTCGGTGTAGAGGACGCCGGCGCCGTTGCACGTCGGGCAGGCGCCCTCGGAGTTGGCGCTGAAAAGGGCCGGCTTCACCCCGTTGGCCTTGGCGAACGCCTTGCGGATCGGATCGAGCAGCCCGGTGTACGTCGCCGGGTTGCTCCGCCGCGAGCCGCGGATGGGGCTCTGGTCGACCGCCACCACGCCCGCGCCGGCGGGGAGGGAACCGTGCAGGAGGGAGCTCTTGCCGGACCCGGCGACCCCGGTGACGACGCACAGCACGCCGAGGGGGACGTCGACGTCGACGTCGCGCAGGTTGTGCGTGTTCGCGCCGCGGATCTCCAGCGTGCCGGTGGGCTCGCGCACGGTCTCCTTGAGGCCGGCCCGGTCGTCGTAGTGGCGCCCGGTGACGCTGCTGGCGGTCCGCAGCCCCTCGACGGTGCCCTGGAAACAGACGGTGCCGCCCGCCGTGCCGGCGCCGGGGCCGAGGTCGACGACGTGGTCGGCGATGGCGATGACCTCCGGCTTGTGCTCGACGACGAGCACGGTGTTGCCCTTGTCGCGCAGGCGCAGCAGCAGGTCGTTCATCCGCTGGATGTCGTGCGGGTGCAGGCCGATGGTCGGTTCGTCGAAGACGTACGTGACGTCGGTGAGGGAGGACCCGAGGTGGCGGACCATCTTCACGCGCTGCGCCTCACCGCCCGACAGGGTGCCCGACGGGCGGTCGAGCGACAGGTAGCCCAGCCCGATCTCCACGAACGAGTCGAGGGTGTGGCCCAGCTTGGCGAGGAGCGGCGCCACCGAGGGCTCGTCCACACCGCGGACCCACTCGGCCAGGTCCCGGATCTCCCTCGCGCAGGCGTCGGCGATGCTGATCCCCGCGACCCTCGACGCGCGGGCCCCCTCGCTGAGCCGGGTACCGTCGCACTCGGGGCAGGTGGTGAAGGTGACGGCCCGCTCCACGAACGCCCGGATGTGCGGCTGCATCGCCTCCTTGTCCTTCGACAGGAACGACTTCTGGATCTTGGGGATCAACCCCTCGTAGGTGAGGTTGACGCCGTTGACCTTGACCTTGGTCGGCTCGCGGTACAGGAAGTCCTGCATCTCCTTCTTCGTGTACGCGCGGATCGGCTTGTGCGGGTCGAGGAAGCCCGACTCGGCGTAGACGCCGACGGTCCACACGTTGTCGGACTTCCAGCCGGGGATGGTGAACGCGCCCTCGGCGATCGACTTGGAGTCGTCGTAGAGCTGGGTGAGGTCGATGTCGGAGACCGTCCCCCGGCCCTCGCAGCGCGTGCACATGCCGCCGGTGCGCTGGAAGGTCGCCTTCACCGCCTTCCTCGCACCGCGCTCCACGGTGATCGCGCCGCTCGCCCGAACCGAGGGGACGTTGAACGCGTACGCGCTGGGCGGGCCGATGTGCGGCTCGCCGAGGCGGCTGAAGAGGATGCGCAGCATCGCGTTGGCGTCGGTGACGGTGCCGACGGTGGAGCGGGGGTCGGCGCCGATGCGCTGCTGGTCGACGCTGATCACGGTGGTCAGCCCGTCGAGCACGTCGGCCTCCGGCCGCGCCGGGGTCGGCATGAAGCCCTGGACGAAGGCGCTGTAGGTCTCGTTGATGAGCCGCTGCGACTCCGCGGCGATCGTGTCGAAGACGAGGGAGCTCTTGCCGGAGCCGGAGACGCCGGTGAACACCGTCAGCCGTCTCTTCGGGATCTCGATGCTGACGTCCTTGAGGTTGTTCACGCGCGCGCCGTGCACGCGGATCACGTCGTGGCGGTCCGCGGCGTGCGGCGCGGCCGTGCGCGCGTCCGTCCTCGTGGCCTTGCTCATGGTGTCTCCCTCGGGGTGCGGGGCCGGACGGCCGTCTGCCCCGGCGCCACGCGAATCGGTCCTGCCTGCTGCGTGCGGTGGGGCCCCCGGCACCGGAGCGGTGGCGGGGGCGGGTCCGGCGCCCGCCCGGTCCGTACTGCCGGCGCGACGCCCGGCGGCCCGCCGTGTCCGGTGCCGCCGCGCGGCCCGCGGGCGGCGGTGTCGGGGTAGAAAGGCCGGGACGGTGGCTGGGGTGGCGGCCGGGTCGTCATGCGAGAGGAGAGGATCAGGTGACGGGTGCTGCCCACGGGGATCAGGGTAGGCGCGGCCGGGTGGTCCGTGCTTCTCCGTTTCTGATCGTTCCGGGTCGTCTCGCCGAGCCGTGGGGCGGCGCTCCCGTCGGGAGGAACGTACGCCCGCCGTCCGGGAGGGGATCTCCACGTGACCACCGACCGTTGTACCCGCGGAGAGAGCGTTCCGTGTACGCGCGACCGCGCCGCCCACGCGATGAGGAGGACCCCATGAACGCCGCCGGTGAACGACGGCAGCAGCTCGACGCGGCCAGCGTCCTCAATGCCAAGAGGACCCTCGTCCAGCTCCTCGGCCGCGCGGGGGTCTACGCCGGCGACGCCGAGGAACTGGTCGGGCTCGTCGAGGCCGGCGCGCTCTCCCTCGCGGGCGACGAGGTGGCGGACCTGGTGCGGA
Organism: Streptomyces changanensis; assembly: GCF_024600715.1. Lineage (NCBI taxonomy): Bacteria > Bacillati > Actinomycetota > Actinomycetes > Kitasatosporales > Streptomycetaceae > Streptomyces > Streptomyces changanensis. Next base: position 6,378,477 of record NZ_CP102332.1, on the reverse strand, counting down.
GCGCTCCGACGGAGAAGGGCCCGCTGTACGGGTCGGGCTGGCTCGACGGGGCACGAGCCGCCGCCGACCACCTCAGTGAGCTGGCCGAGCGGGCCCTGCGGGACGCCGTGGCCCGCGACTCCTCGGCCGCCTCGCAGGACGCCCGCACCCCCGTCGGGCGGATGGAGGTGGAGCGGGCCAAGGTGGCGGTCGTCCCCCTGTACCTGTCGTTCACCACCCCTTCCGACCTCGACCCCGAGGTGTCCGACCAGGTGCTCACCGCCGTCCTCGGCACCATGGGCTCCCGGCAGCGGGCCGGGTACGCGGGGCTGCTCGCGGAGTTCGCCGCCGAGCACCGGCAGCGGCTGGAGCGGCTGTTCGGGACGTACGGGCCCGGCAGCTCCGTCGCGGTCCACGGCCGCTACTCGCTCATCCACTCCCCCACCAGCGTCGCCGTCCTGGAACGCCTCGGTGCGGCGCCGTCCGCGCTGCGGGAGGAGTGGGACGCCGCCGAACTGCCGCCCGCCTGGCTGGAGGGGCTCGCGACGGCCTGGGGCTCCCCCGTCTGACCGCCGGCCACCGGCCGTCCCCGCGGGACGCGTTGGGCGGACCGGGGGGAGCGGGGCCGGATGCCGCACGGCCCGCCGCCGGTCGCCGGGCTACGCGCGCGCCCGCCGGCCGGCCCGGGCAAGGCGGGGTGCCCGCCGGTGCTTCGGCGCGGCGTCGGTGGCCCCGGTGGCGGCGGTTAGCCTGCACGGATGAGCGAGACGACTGGTGGCGGCCGCCGCGTCCTTCCCGCGCCGGCGCGGTCGGCCGTGCCCGACGACGGCGGGGGCGTAGACGTCGAGCCGTACGTCCTCCGGTGCCGCCGCCGCACGGGGCCGCCCCCGCCGCCCGAGCGGCAGGCGGTGACCCCGCGCCGCCCCGCCCGCGCGGTCGTCACGGCCGCCCGCCCGGAGTTTTCGACGTACGCCGGGGACCTCCCGGCGCTGTGCCGGTGAGCGGGCGGCCCGGCGGGGCGGCGCGGGCGGCCGCCGTCCATCTGGCGGGCGTCTGGTTCGTCGGGTGCGTGCTGACGGCGGTGCAGTTCCAGGCGGTGCTGGTCGCGCTCTTCGTCGGAGGGTGGGGTGCCTTCGTCGCGGTCCCGCTCGTCGTGGTGCCGCCGGCCGTGGCCCTGCTGGCGGTCATGGGCAGGACGGCCCGCGTCTTCGTGCCGCTCGTCCGGCGACCGCGCGGCCCGTGGCGGTGGGCCGCGGTGGTGTACGGCCTGGGCACAGCGGGCGTGGCCGCCGCCGTCGCGGCGAGCCTGTCCACCGGCGGGCGCGGCGGCCCGCTCGTCCTCCTCGCCGGAGGGACCTGTTACGCGCTGGCCGCGGCGTCCCTCGTGCCGGGCGCGCGGGCGCGGGCGGCGACGCTCGGGGCGGCGGCCCTGCTAGTGGCCGCCGGCGCGTACGCCGTGTGGGACGCGTCGCGACCCCCCACGCTCGACACCTGGCTCACCGCCCACCGCGTCGACCGGGACCTGCTGCGCCTCGGTGACACGCCCCCGGGCCACGCGTCGCGGGTCCTCGGCGCGAGCGGGGACGGGTTCGGCGTCGCGTACGAGCGGCCCGGGTCGCCGGGGCTGCACCTGGCGGTGGCCCGCGCCGGAGAGGACACCCGGCGGGTCGACGCGCGCGGCTGCCCCGTCCCGTACGGCGGTGTGGTGCGCTGCGGGGACGACGCCGGGGGGCGGCTGCTGGTGACGTACGAGGACGGCGACACCCGGCGGGAGCTGCGCCTGGAGCGGGAGGGGCTGGTGTACACGGTGTCCTTCCGTGGTGGCGCGGACGCCGAGCTGTCCGCCGCCCGGCACGTCCTGTCCACGCTCCGGCCCGCCACCGCCGCCGAGCTGGCCCCGCTGCGGGAGTTCGGGATGCCGCGCTGAACGGCGCGCGTCCACCGCGCCCTCCGGGACGGGTGGGGCCCCTCCGCGTCGTGCGGAGGGGCCCGTGCGCGCGGGGGGTGTGCGGGGTCAGGGCGTGGCGGCCGTGCCCCCGAAGGTCACCACGAGGCGGCCGTCGGCGGCGAACGACCAGGCGAGGGTGCCGCCGTACGCGGAGCAGCGGGGACCGTTGGCGCCGGTCCAGAACTGGTTGGAGCCGTCGGCGTCCCCGACGGTCTTGTCGTTCGTGCCGCCGCCGGTGCGGCAGGAGGTGTTGTTCCGGAACACCGAGGTGCCGGCGTCGAAGGAGAAGTTGCGCTGGGCGTTGTCGACGCTGACGTTGTCGGAGACGGTCATCGTGCCGGGGTTCCGGTTGTAGGTGAAGCCGTGCTTGCCGTTGCGGTAGGCGATGCTGCGGCGGACGACGTGGTCGACGGCGATGTCCTCGCCGCCCAGCTTGTAGCCGTTGCGGTCGCCGCTGGCGTTCTGGGTGCCGTCGGAGAGGGTGCCGTTGTGGAGGGCGAGGGAGTCCTCGACGGTGACCGCGCCGATGGGGCCGGTGTCGGTCTTGGTGTACAGGTCCCAGCCGTCGTCGATGTTGTTGTGGGCGACGGCGTGGCGGAAGACGTTGCCGGGGCCGACGGTCAGTTTGGCGGCGAAGCCGTCGGCGTCCTCGCCGTCGGAGTCGGCGTTGTCGTGCGACCGGGCGGTGAGGACGAGGTTGCGGGCGGGCCACTGCTCGCGGGGCGTGGTGGAGGCCGACCGCGAGAGCTGCAGCCCGGTGTCGCGGTTGAAGCGGGTCACGGTGCGCTCGATGACGTTGTCGCTGCCGCCGACGAAGATGCCGTTGTCCCCGGCGTGTTCGACGACGAGGCCGCGTACGTGCCAGTACGAGGCGTGCAGGGCGAGCCCGCGGTTGGCCGGGTCCTCGGCCATGGCCGCGAAGTTCAGCACCGGGGTCTCCCCCGGGTGGGCGAACAGTTCCGTGCGGTCGCCGGGCCTGCCGTCGGCGTCCGCCGGGATGGTGACCGTGCGGGCGGAGCGGTAGGTGCCGCCGCGCAGGTACACCGTGCCGCCGGGGGTGACGCGGGCGAGGGCGGAGGTGAGCGTCGTCGGGTCCGACAGCGTGCCGCTCGCGCCCTCGGTCCCGTCGGGCGCCGCGTACAGGACGGGGCCGGACGGCGGCGGGGTGGTGCCCGTGTCGGCGTCGAGGTGGTCGATGTTGGCGAGGCCGGCGGCGGTGGTGGGGCTCAGCCGGACGGTGTTGCCGCCCTGCCGCAGGGGGACGGTGAACGTGGCCGTCGTCCAGGTCGCCCAGGTGCCGGTGGGTCCGAAGGACGCCGAGGCGGCCGCTGCTCCGTTCACCGTGACGTCGGCGGGGCGTGCGGTGGTGGTGCCGTTGGCGAAGCGGACCGTCACCGCCGCGCTGCCGGCCTGCGGCGCGTCCACCGTGAACGTGACGGCCGCGCCCAGGGCGTTGCGTCCGTTGCAGAAGCCCGTGCCGGTGTGGCCGGTGTGGTCGGCGTCGATGGTGCCGTCGCAGACGGCGGGGGCGCGTTCCGCCTCCAGGCGGGTCGGCGCGGCGGTGGCGGCGGCGCCGGGCAGGGCGACGACGGCGCCGGCGGCCAGGGTGGCGCAGGCCAGTAACGACAGTGGGGATGTCGGTCTCATGGGGGTCCTCGTCTTCTCCGGGTCACCTGCGTGCGGGCAGGGGCGGGGCGGCTCGCGACTTCCGGATGGAAAGCGCTTGCTAAGCTAGGAGGGCCTTCATGAGCACGTCAATACTTGGGACCGGGTCGAAGCGTCCGTCCCACGCTCTTCACCCACGGAGCGGGGCCGCACGCGCGCGCACGCCCCAGTGACGCGGCTCCTTCTGAGGTGGTGGCGGCCTCGGCCCGGCGGGGGCGGCCCTGCCGTGCCGGCGGGCACGGCGCGGTGGCGGGCACGGCGTGTGGCGGGCACGGCGTGTGGCGACCTGGTACGGCGTGACGCCACAGGGCGCACTCGTACGGAAAGAGGGGCCGGGCAGGGGCCCGGGGCACCGCCCCGTGCGGCCGCCGGACCGGCCCACGGCGGGTCAGGAGACGGCACCCTCGGACCAGGCCCGCCGCAGGATCTCGTCGACGGTCCGGTCGACGGACTGGTGGGAGGTGTCGAGCCACAGCCCGATCGGGGGCGTGTCGACCCGGAGGATCCTGTCGAGGTCCTGCGGCTGCCAGTCGGGCCCGTAGCCGGTCTTCGAGCGCTGCTCCTCGCGCCGGGCCACGACCTCCGGGTCGGGCGCCAGCACGACGACGGCCAGCGGGCGGCTCCTGATCGTCCGGGTGATCTCGACCGGGTGCTCGCCGAGCAGGACGTCCTGGAGCACGACGGTGAAGCCGGCCTCGACGTAGGCGTCGGCGGACGCGGCGGCCAGCCGGTGGCGCAGCCGCAGCTGGGCGACGGCCTCCGGCGGGACCTCGGCCGTCATGTCCGCCCGGCCGCTGACGATCATGCGGCGGAACACGTCGCCGCGGAGGTGTACCGAGCGCGGCAGGCGCTCGGCGAGACCCTGGGCGACGGTGGACTTGCCCGCGGCCGAGATGCCCGAGACGACGATGACGCCGGGCGCCTCGCCGCCGGGGACGGGGGTCGGGCCGGTGTTGCCGGTCATGGACGGGGGGTCCTCTCTCGTGCACGGACGTGGGTGCGGCGCGCAGACGATGCCGGCCGGGCGGATCCGACTTCCTGCCGGGGGAGCCACTCCGCCCGGTGGTGCACGCCACGGCCGCCGCCCCCGGCCGGGACGCGTCGCCGGGTCACCGGCGTGCCGGTGCGGTCGTACCGGCCGGTGCGGTCGTACCGTCCGGTGCGGTCGTACCGTCCGGTGCCGCCGTGCGGCCGGGCCGCCGCGGCGCCCGTGTGCCGTTCCGGAGGACGCGAGCGCCGGGGCGTCGGCGCTCCCCGGCCCATCCGTCCAGGGTGTCGATCACGTGGGGGACGGTCAACAGGATTGACGCGCGCACCGCTCTTCCCCGGTCGGAACAGACCGGGTCGATCCACCGCGACGGCACCGGCGGGAAGCCCCGGAGGGCCTCGGCCGGCCCGGGTACCTCGGTGGGGTCGACGCGGGCCGCGTGCCGGACGACGTCGCCGCCGGCGCAGCTCGCGACCGGGTGGCACCGGCCGCGGGCCGGGGTGACGAGCAGCCCGGCGTCCGCGAGGTGCTCGGCCGCGAGTCGTACGGCCACCTCGGTGCAGCGCTCGACGTTCAGGGAGGCCAGCAGCCGGGTGGAGGCGTGGGCGAGGAACGTGGTCCGCTGCTGCTCGTGGTGGAGCGCCAGCCCGGCCAGGGACCGGTCGGTGTCGTCGACCAGCCACCACACGACGTCGCCGTCCGCACCGACGGTCGGGTGGGCCTCCAGGGAGACCGTCGTGGCAGCCCCTGACGGGGCGGCGCGCGACGCCGGGCCCGGCGCCGTCGTCCTGGCGGTGGGCGAGGCCACGGTGCGCGTCGGCGAGCCACGACGGCAGCGTGTCGTCGATCCAGGCACCGGCGACCGCCTCGGGGAAGAGCGCGGCGGCGCGTCTGCACCACACCGTCGGTGGAGTCGGCGACGAGTGCGGGGCAGGACGCGCTCATCCAGGAGGCGCCCACGGTGTGCGCGAGGTTGCGTCTCCGGGACGTGGTGTCCTCATGAGTGGTCATCACTGGAGACCCGGGGTCACGGGCCTCGTCACCTTCCGCCGGAAGCACAGGGCGTTTCACCATCCCGCAGAGGCGGCAGGGCCGGCAGGTGCTTCCGGGTGAAGGCCCGCCGGGCCCACGGCCGGCGGGACACCGCACAGCGGATGCAGCCCGCCGACCCGAAAAGCCACACAGGACTACTGGGCGTCATCGGCGGCGGACGGCTCGTGGCGCCCGCCGGGGAAGTCGCCCACCCCCGTGCGCCGCGGACGGAAGGGCTGCGACAATGCCGCGGTGAGCGAAGACCCGGAAGTCCTGACGACCGTGACCGGCGAGGTCCGTGTCGTGCGCGTCGCCGGCGAGTTCGACTTCGACACCGCCGAGCGACTCGTCCGCGCGTTCGACCCCCGGGAGGGGGGAGGCGCCACGGCCACCGTCCTCGACCTGTCGCAGGTGCGGTTCGCCGACTCGGCGTTCCTGCACGCCCTCCTCCAGGCGCGGGCGCGCCACCTGGAGGCCGGTGTGCCGCTCGTGCTGGCGCAGCCGGCCGCGTGCGTCGTCCGGCTGCTGGAGGTCACCGGTACAACCGGTTCCTTCACCCTCGCCGGCACGGTCACCGCCGCCGTCTCCGCGGCCCGTGGGGTGTCGAGTGACGGTCCGACGGAAGGATGAGCGTGTCCGGTCCGCCAAACCCGGGCAAACGGACATGAGCGATACGCGAGAGACGGTAGACCAGACGGTAGGGGTGAAGGAGGTGAACATGACGACCCACGACACGATGACCGGCCACACGCGGTGGCCGGCCACCGCGGCCGCGGCCCGTGACCAGGTGCGCCACCTCCTCGCCACCACCGGCCCGCCGCCGCCCGACAGGGTGGTCGACGACATCCTGCTGGTGACGTCCGAACTCGTCACGAACGCGCTGCGCCACGGAGGCGGCATCACCGCCTTCGCCGCCGTGCGTGACGCGGACACGGTCCACATCAGTGTGAGCGACCGTTCCCCGACACCGCCCACCACCATCACGCGCCACCACCCGGCCACCCCGGGCGGCTACGGCTGGCCCCTCATCCGGCGGCTCAGCACACGCGTCACCGTCGTGCCGTCCACCGACGGCAAGACGATCACCGCGGTCATCCGTTCGCACTGACGGCGCCGGGGCGGCCCTCCGCGTCCACGGAGAGCTGCCGCCCTCGCCGAGGCCCGGGACCGGGAGACCGGGCCGCGGACCCGCCGGGCGGGGCGCGATCACGGGCCGGAATGGCCCAGGTACTCCAGATAGGCGTGCAGCGCCGCCGAGGCGCGGAGCCGGCGGAGGCTGCGCCGGCTCAGGTCCCGCTCCCGCCGGTCCAGCTCCGCGCGGACGCGACCGGGGTCGCCCGTCGTCCGCAGCTCGTCCAGGACCGCGCGGACGGCGGCGAGCGGGTGGTGGCCCCGCCGGAGCAGCGCCACGACGTGGGCGGCGCGCAGCTCTCCCCCCGAGTAGACGCGGTACCCGGTGGCCGGGTCGCGGTCCGGCCTCAGCAGGCCCCGTTCCTCCCACAGGCGCAGCACCGGCGGGCGGACACCCACGGCACCCGCGACCTGACCGATGCGCAGACCGCGCCGGGACGGGGGCGGGGGCGGCGCCCCGTGCGTCAGGACCGTCTCCAGCGCGTCGCGTACGGCGGTCAGCTCGCCGCGCTCCAGGTCGAGTCGGGCGTGGCTCTCGTCGAGGGCCGCCAGGGCGGTGTCGAGGTCGCCCTCGTGGACGGCGCGCATGACGGCGCGGGCGGTCGCCCAGCCGTGGCCGGCCGCCATGTCCCGGGCGGCGGTGAGGGCCTGGGCGTGGGCGCCGGTGTAGACGCGGTAGCCGCTCTCGGTACGGCCGACGGGCGGCAGGACGCCCGCCGCCACGTAGTTGCGGAGCTGCTGGACCGAGACGCCCGCCGCGCGGGCGAGGTCGGCGGCCCGCCAGCGCCCTTCCCGGTCCCCGTCGTGCCGTCCCGTCGTCGACGCCGCCATCCCGCTCTCACCACCAGTTGAGACTTTCCGGATGATTCACCGCACCCACCAGGCGAGGCGGCCGTGAAAGCCTCTCATAGGACTTGAATGAAACAATGGAGACGGACGAGCGGCGGCCGGACGGCCGGGCTCGGTTGACCCGTGCATGGGAGGCGACACAGACGTGAAGTTCCTTCTCGAAGTCACCGTCGACGAGGGGAAGCCGGCCGAGGACAGGGCGCGCGAACTGGGCCGCGTGCTGCGGTACTGGGGCGGGAACCTGCACCACTACGCGTTGGAGCCCGGAGACGGTTCACCCGTTCACGACTCCGACTACCGGGAGGTGGGGCAGTGGCGCATCGTCGCCGGCGAAGCGGCCTGACCGCTCCCCCCGGCTGAGCACTCCCCCTCCGCGGCCCGAGCGCCCTCCTCCCCGCGCCCGGCCCTCCTCCGGTCGGCGCCCGCCATCATCCGATCGGTGGACCCCGGGTCGAGCGCATCGGCCGATGCCGCCCGGTCGCCCCGTGGGCGAACCTCGGACCATGCCGATGATCGAGGTACGGGACCTGCACAAGGCCTACGGGGGACGGAAGGCCGTCGACGGCGTGTCCTTCCACGTCGACGAGGGGGAGGTCTTCGGGATCCTGGGGCCGAACGGGGCGGGCAAGACCACCACCGTGGAGTGCGTGGCCGGACTGCGCGCCCCCGACGCCGGGTCCGTGCGGGTGGCGGGTTTCGACCCCGCCACCCGGCACGCGGACGTCACCCGCGTCCTGGGCGTGCAGCTCGCCGCCGGCCGGTCCGACGCGCCGCTCCGCGCGCGTGGAAGGGGCCGCCGGCTCCCCGCACGCCCCACCCGGCCACCGGCTCCTCGCGGCCCACCCTGGACCGGCCGGGCCGGCTGCGCCGGGCTCCCGCCGCGCCCCGGAGGGTTCAGACCGTCGCCGCGGCGGCGTCGCAGCCGGGGTGGCCCCAGCGCGTGCCGAGCTTCGCGATCGACTCCCCGGCGGCGTACGGCTTCCCGCAGGGACAGGTGCCGCGGAACTTCGCCTTGATGGTCCGCGCCCTGGACGCCGAAGCGCCCCCGCCCCCGGCCCCGCCGGCCCGGCGCGCGGCGGCGGGCTTGCGGCCGGCGGGCGCGCTGCGCTGCGGCGCCGGTACGGGCATGTCGACCGCGCCGAACGCGGTGCCCGCCGCCTGCTGGGCGATCGCCCCGTCGCTCGCGGCCTGGTCGGCGATGGCGTTGAGCAGGTCGCCGTCCTCGCGGTGGGCGGGGACGTAGCGGAACTCGACGTCCCGCTCGGCGAGGAGGGCGTCGATGCGCTGCACCAGCTCCTGGTTGGCGACGGGCTTGCCGGCCGCCGTCCGCCAGCCGTTGCGCTTCCAGTTGGGCAGCCACTGCGTCACGGCCTTCATGGCGTACTGCGAGTCCATGCGCACCTGGAGCGCGGTACCGGGGGCCACGGCCTCCAGGAGGCGCTCCAGCGCGGTCAGCTCCCCCACGTTGTTCGTGGCGCGGCCGAGGGGTCCGGCCTCCCAGCGTTCGGGGCGGCCCTCGGTGTCGGCGATGACCCACGCCCAGGCGGCGGGGCCGGGGTTCCCCTTGGCCGCCCCGTCGCAGGCGGCGATGATGCGATCAGACATCCCTCGATCATGCCCTACCGCGGAGGCGGTACCGACCGCCGGAGGGCCGGGCGGACCGCCCCGCCCCACCGCCCCGGCACACCCGCCACGACCGACATGACCGCCCTACGATGGTCCGGGGGGGGCGCGGCCGCCACCGGTGGTCGCCGACACCGAGCGAAAGGCAGGAGTCCGGTGAGCGCCACCCCCATCCCCCAGGACCACCCCCGCGTCACCCCCTACCTCGCCGTCGACGGGGCTGCGGCGGCGATCGACTTCTACCGCACGGTGCTCGGCGCCGAGGAGCGCATGCGGATGACCGGACCGGACGGCCGGGTCGGCCACGCCGAGCTGGTACTCGGCGACTCCGTGATCATGCTCGCGGACGAGTTCCCGGAGATGGGGTTCGTCGCCCCGGGCACGGTAGGCGGCTCCCCCGTGCTCCTGCACGTGTACGTGGAGGAGGTCGACGCCGTCTTCGCCGAGGCCCTCGCCCGGGGCGCGAGGGAACTGCGCGCTCCCAAGAACGAGTTCTACGGGGACCGGAGCGGGCAGTTCGAGGACCCGTTCGGCCACCGCTGGAGCGTGGCCACGCACGTGGAGGACGTCCCGGCGGAGGAGTTGGAGCGGCGCGCCGCGCGGGCCGCGGGCTCCGCGGGGGACGGCGCCTGAGACCCGCGGCCGGGACGGGCGGGCGCACGCGGCGCCCGTCGGCGGCGGCGGGGCCGGCGCCCATGACGCGGCGGGCGGCCGCCCGCCGCCTGAGTGATAGCGGGGGCGCCGGGTTGCTTCCGGGACGCCACGTGGGATCTGACCGGTGGGGCTTCGTCACCGACGTCGATCGAACAGCCACGGGCTACGGAGAGGACCGATCATGGGACACGGCGGGAACGTCATCCAGGAGCTGACCGCTGACCACCGCGAGGTGGACGAGCTCTTCGCCCGGATCCAGGCGATGCCGCCGGGCGACCCGGGGCGGCGCGAGCTGGCCGACGAGCTGACCAGGGAACTGGTCCGCCACGCCGTCGCGGAGGAGGAGCACCTGTACCCGACGGTGCGCCGCTACGTGGACGACGGCGACGACCTCGCCGACAAGGAGATCGCCGACCACGGCCGGATCGAGGGCCTGCTCAAGGACCTGGAGGACTGCCGGCCCGACGACGACCGCTTCGACGCCCTCGTCGACGAGCTGAAGGCGTCGGTCACCGCACACGTGGCCGACGAGGAGAACCACCTGTTCCCCCTCCTGGCGGAGTCCTGCTCCGGGGAGGCGCTCGACGTGCTGGGCGCGCGGGTCCGGGCCGCCAAGGAGAGCGCCCCGACCCGGCCCCACCCCGCCGCGCCCGACACACCGCCCGCCAACCGGCTCCTCGCGCCCGGCATGGGGATGGTGGACCGCGTGCGCGACGCCCTCAGCGGCCGCGGCCACCAACGGCAGGGCTGAACCGGCGGGCGGGTGGCGTGACGGGCGTCACCCGGCCCGGAGCGGTTTCCGTTTCCGACAAACCGGGCAACCGTGGCACATGTTTCTTGATCGAAAACACCTGGTCGACCGCACCGCACCGCTGCTGACGGCCGGTTACGCCTGGCTCCCCGACCGGATGCGCGCCGCGCCGGACGACGTGGTCCGCACACGACTCATGGGACGCCCCGCGCTCGCCGTGCGGGGCCCCGAGGCGGTCCGCTTCTTCTACGACGAACGCCACGTGCGGCGCGAGGGGGCGCTCCCGGGCCCGGTGCTCTCGACGCTCTTCGGGCACGGGGCGGTCCACACGCTGGACGGGGAGGCCCACCGCGTCCGCAAGGCGATGTTCCTCGCGCTGCTCACACCCCCCGAGCAGGTCGCGGACCTGGTGGAGCGGACCACCGCCGCCTGGGACGACGCCGTCGGGAGCTGGCGCGGCCGGCCGGACGGCGTGGTGCTGTTCGACGAGGCCGCCCGCGTGCTGACCGTCGGCGTCTGCGGCTGGGCCGGCGTGCCGCTCGGCTCGCGCGACCCGGCCGCGGTCTCCCGCGACCTGGTCTCCCTGGTCGACGGCTTCGCCACCATGGGGCCGCGGCACTGGCGCGCCCGCGCCGCGCGCCGGCGGTGCGAGGCGTGGATCGCCGGGCTCGTGGACGACGTGCGCGAGGGCCGGACGGAGGTGCCCGAGGGCAGCGCCGTCGACGTGGTGGCGCACCACGTCGACGCGGACGGCCGGCCCCTGGACGCGCGGACCGCCGCCGTCGAGGTGCTCAACATGCTCCGGCCGACCGTGGCCGTCGCCTGGTTCGTGACCTTCGCCGCCCACGCCCTGCACCGCCGGCCCTCCCACCGGGCGTGGCTGCGGGACGGCGACGCCGCCCGCACCGCCGCCTTCGCGCACGAGGTGCGCCGCTTCTACCCGTTCGCGCCGTTCACCGGCGGCCGGGCGGCCACCGACCTGTCGTGGCGGGGCGCGCACGTGCCGGCGGGGGGCCTCGTGGTGCTCGACCTGTACGGGCAGGACCACGACGACGCGCTCTGGACGGACCCGTACGTCTTCCGCCCGGAGCGGTTCCTGGAGCGGCCCGTCGAGCGGGACGAGCTGGTGCCGCAGGGCGGTGGGGACCCGTCGAGCGGCCACCGCTGCCCCGGTGAGGCCTTCACGATCGCCCTGCTCGAAGCGTTCGCCGTCCGCCTGGCCCGGCTGGAGTACACCGTCCCGGAACAGGACCTGCGGATCCCGCTGCGTCGCGTCCCGACCCGCCCGCGCAGCGGCTTCCGCATGGTCGTCCCCCCGGCGGCCGCCGGGTGAGGGGCCTGCCCTGACGCGGCCGCCGGGCACACCGGACCGCTCCGCCGCCCGCGAAGACGACGGGGTGGTCCTCCGGCCAGCCGATCCGGCGCGCACAGCGTCTCGACCGCCACGGTGATGTCCGCGATCGCTGTCGTTCCGCCTCGGGGACGCATCCCCTTCCGCCCTTTCCCCTCGGATTGCCCCGCGCTGCGGTCGCCAGGACCTCGTTGATGCCGGCTTCGAGACATGCGTGCTGATCACGGGCGTGGTCGCGTATGCCCGGTGCCCGGCGTCGACCCGTCCACTGGGCGCCGTCCGCGCTCCTCACTCGCCGCACTTGCGGGTGAGAGAGCGCTCGCGACCAGGGCTGAGGCACTGTGAGGCGTTGCTGCTCGCGTGGGGCAACGGTCGGCGGTGTGTCACTCCGCCGACACCCGCCGCCGAGCGCGCCGACGGCGCTCGGCGGCCGTACTGCCGAGCGCCGTGACAGCGGATCACAGGGGCGGGCGTGCCGGTGCCCGAGAGCTATCCGCCCAGGGGGGCCGTGCGGGATGCGGGCACCAGGTCCCACCACCAGGAGATGGACGCGATGTCCAGCGGCTCGGTGCTGTCGTCGGTCGGTCGGTCGGTGAACGCGTGGGGAAGGTCGGCGGGGTCGTCCGGCGTGGTGTAGCGCAGAGAGGTGATGCTCCAGTCCTGGGTGGCCCGGATGAAGGCGGCGAGGCTGCGCAGGTACTGCCGCATCTGCGGGCTCCCTTGGTCCTCGAGTTTCGCGCGCAGGCTCAGGAACAAGCACATCACGCGGTCCCGTTGGGCGACGGCCATGGTCAGCGCCGCCTCCGGGCTGAGGTCGTACTCGTGCATCAGTACGCGCACGCTGTTCAGGTAGTAGCCCGTCCCGCGGCTCTCCTTGTGGTGCGAGTAGATGTCGTTGTCCCACGTCGTGATGAACGACGTCATCTCGGCAGCAGCCCGCAGCGCCGGGCTGTCCCGCTCATGGGGCTGGAGCTCGTACCCGTGTCCCATCTCCAGGAACGGCTGCACGACGGAGGTCGCGCCGTCGTAGAGACGCATCAGCGCGTAGTCGTTCAGGGTGGGCACCCGGTTCGCGGCGCGCTGCTCGGCCTCCCAGACCACGGCGAAGAAGTATTCGCGCAGCGTGTCCACCCATCGCCCGACCTGCAAGGCCGTCCCGCAGCGGGACACCCGCAGGGTCAGGTCGCGCAGCCCCTCGGCCAGCGGGTCGCCGGCGAGCATCGGTGTGTGCGGGTTCTGGGCCACCCGCAGCAGGCGGTGCAACACCGCGGCCAACTCGTAGGGCTTGTCGGCCAGGTCGCCTTCCTCGCAGTAGCCGTCGTCCACGGCGAACAGCCAGATGACGAAGTCGGAGAGGACCGCGACGACGTCCTCCTGGCCTTCGGGGAGGATCCGCGAGGCGAAGGCCCCGATGTCCTGGGTGGCGAGCCTGCTCCGCCACTGCGGTGACCCGAGGTCGAACTGATCGGCCCAGGCCGCCGTCTGCTTGTCTATGGCGGCGTGGCTCGGGTGGATCGCGGACGGGATGGGTGCGTACGTCGGCGGAATCACCAGGGGTGAGGACACCCTGGTCCCCTTTCAGCTCGTTGGTACGCGGACGCGACTGCACACACGAACCATGGCCAGAGTCTTACGTTGAGTAATTGACTAGGCGCATCGTACTGATGGGAGGTCAGCTCTCCAAGGCCGGCCGCGGGGGCATTCCCCGAGTGATCGGATTGGGACCGGTCCCCCTCACCCTGGTTCACCAGGGCTCCCGCCCCGGTCCGCGCCCGTCTGGCGAGGACGGTGAGGGAGGCGCTTTCCACAGTCCGCCCTCCCCTTCGGTCCACCTGCACGGAGGCCGCCCCGCGGCGCTGCGGGCGCGGGCGTCGTACGCGACCGGGCCCGAACCACACACGCGGTTCGGGCCCGGCGCCGTCTCACCGTCGTCCGAGGAACCGCTGCCACCACGACCGGCGCGCCGGAGCCGTGGCGGCAGGCTCCGCAGCCGGTGAGGCGACCGCGGGCAGCGGCTGCGCGTGCGTCGGCGACTCCTGGGCCGCGGGCCTGCCGCGCCGGGGAGCGAACCGCACCGGCACACTGTTCAGACGGGTGGAGACCAGCGAGGTGCTGAAGTCGAGTTCCGACTCGGCCACGGCCAGGTCGAGGTCGGGCAGCCGCGTCAGCAGGGTGTCGATGGCGGTCTCGGAGATGGCACGGCCGATGTCCTGGCCGGGGCACTCGTGCGGCCCGGCGCTGAACGCCAGGTGGGACCGGTTGCCCGGCGCCGGGAGATGCAGGTCGGGCCGGATCTTCGGATCGGCGTTGCCGGCCGCCAGGCCCAGCAGCACCATGTCCCCGGCACGCACCAGCTGGCCACCGAGCTCGATGTCGCGCCGCGCGAACCGGAAGGCGCCGACCGACAGGGGCGGGGCGTCCCACATGACCTGCTCGAGCGCGTCGGGCAGGGTGAGGGACCCGCCCGACAGGCTCGCGCGGAAACGCCGGTCGGTCAGCACCATCAGCAGCGCGTTCGCCATCAGGTTGGTCGTGTTCTCGTGCGCGGCCACGATGGCGTGCCGCAGGTGCTCCATGACCTCCTGATCGCTCAGGTTCGACCCGTGGTCGAGGAAGTGGCTCGCGAGGTCGGGGCCGGGGTCGGCCTTCTTCCGCTCCACCAGATCCGACATGATCGACACGAGCAGGTCGTTGCTCTGCAGCGCCGTCTCGCTGCCCTTGACCATGTCCCGCACCGCAGCACCCAGTGGCAGGGCGTCGGATTCGCGCACCCCCATCTGACGAGCCATGACCAGGGCGGACAGCTTCTCGGCGAAGTCGGTGACGAGATCGGCGCGGCCGGTGTGCGCGAACGAGTCGATCAGCTGGTTCGCGTAACGCACCACGTAGCGGCGGATGGAGTGCCGGTCGATCTTCCCCAGGCTGTCCACCACGGCCTCGCGCAGCCGCGCGTGCTCCTGTCCGTCCGCGAAGACCAGCAGCGGCTGCCAGGCCGTGAGCGGCAACAGCGGGGAGTCCGGCGGCAGTCGCACGTTCCAGTTGCGCGAGTCGCACGACCACGACGCCGGCGTGCGCATGACGTCGAGGTTCTCCCGGTGCCCGAGCACGAACCAGGCCGGTACGTCACCGGGCAGCAGTACCGGCGCCACCTGGCCGTGCTCCCGGCGCATCCGTTCGTAGAGGGCATACGGTGTGGCGGCCTCCGGCCCGTACATCGGCTGCCGCGCGGCGCGCATGCCGGTGTGAGCGGGGCACTGCGGCGGGGGAGCATCGGCAGGTATCGCGGTGCCGTCTGTTGGTGTGGTCACAAGGCCCTCCGGAGGGGCGACTGCATACGGTCAACGACGCCCCGGCCCTACCACGACGCGGAATCGAGCAGTCCTCAGCAGGAGGGACGTGGGCAGCATAGCCGCCGTCACCCCACCGCACGCGCGCCCAGGGGGCGTTGACCAGGCACGGCGCTCTCGCGCCGGCAAGTCGGCCCATGGTGAGATGGCGACTGATCACCGAGAGCGCAACTCTGGTACGCGAGTGAGGAAATGCCGTGACAGATCACCGACCGGGTCCGACTTCGCCCCCGCGGGTTCCTGGGTCGATACCCCTGCTCGGGCACGCGCTGAGCCTGTGGCGCGACCCCCTGGGCTTCGTCACCTCGCTGCGCGCCCACGGCGACCTCGTCCGCGTCGACCTGGGGCTGATGCCGATCTACGTGGCCACCTCGCACGACCTCGTCCACGAGATCACCGTCGCCCAGGCCCGCAGCTTCGAGAAGGGCCGCTTCTTCGACCGGCTGCGGCCGCTGGCGGGAAACGGCCTGGCCAACGCCGACGGTGAGACCCACCGCCGCCACCGGCGGATGGTCCAGCCGATGTTCTCCGCGGACCGGATCGCCGACTACTCGGCCATGATGAGCCGCCAGGCCGAGGCCATGGCCGACTCCTGGACGCCGGGCCAAGTCGTCGACATCGAGCAGGCCATGGCCGACTACTCGATCGAGACCCTGGCCGCCACCCTCTTCAGCACGGACATCGGGCTGCCGGCCGTGGAGGCCGTACGCACCAACCTGCCCGTCCTCCTGAAGACCCTCCTCATGCGGGCCGTGTCACCGAAGGCGCTCGACCGGCTCCCGATCCGCGCCAACCGGGAATTCGACGCAGCCGCCGCCCGGTTGCGGGCCGTGATCGACGACGTCGTCGCACACGCCCGGACGACCGGCCCTCGCGACCGGTCCGACCTGCTCACCCTGCTCCTGGCCGCGCAGGACGCCGACAGCGGCACCGGACTGACCGACACCGAGGTCCGGGACGAACTGTCCACCATCATGTTCGCCGGCGCCGAAACCACGGCCACCGCCCTCGCCTGGGTCTTCCACGAGCTGGCGGGCCGACCCGATGCCGAGGAGCAGATCGCCGCGGAGGTCCGCGACGTGGTCGGCGACCGAGCGGTCACCGTCGCCGACGTGCCGCGCCTGCCCGCGATCCGACGGGCACTCGACGAGGTCCTGCGCCTGCACGGCGTCCCCCTGCTCATGCGGCGCACCACCGCACCGGTCCGCCTGGGCATCCACGAACTGCCCCCCGGCACCGAGGTCGCCTTCAGCCTCTACGCCCTGCACCGCGACCCCGCCGTCTACGAGCACCCCGACCTGTTCGACCCCGACCGGTGGCTCCCCGAGCGGCGCGCGGCCATCGCGCGGCACCAGTTCATCCCCTTCGGGGCCGGCAACCGCAAGTGCATCGCCGACCAGTTCGTCTGGACCGAGGCGACCATCGCCATCGCCACCGTCCTCCAGCGCTGGCGGCTCTCCCCCGCACCCGGCCACACCCCCAAGGAAGTCGCCTCCGCCGTGGTGCACGCCGATCGCCTCCCGATGGTCGTGCACCCTCGCGGCTGAGCGTCCGGCACGGTGAAGGCCGCCGCCGTCGCCGAGGCGGCGATCACCGGGACCACTCCCACTCTCGGCAGCGCAGCGCTGACGGAGCGCCGAGCGGTGCTCCAGGAAGCGCGACGACCGGGTCGTCCGAGTCTCATGGGCGTGTCCTCCGTCCCTCTCGGTGGTGGTCATCCGGCGGCACGGGCGGTGGTCCCCGCGACGGTCGTGGGGGCGGTGGTCGTGGGGGCGGTGGCTCCGGCGCTGGTGACTTCGGCGGCGGTCGCTTCGGGGACCGTGGCGGCCACGGGAGCGGTGGCGGCGACGGGCATGACGAGGGTGGTGAAGCTGCCCTGGTCGGCGGAGCGGACGACGACCGGCCGGTCGGGGGCGGTGATCTCCAGCAGCACGTCCGGCCCGACCCCGGCGTCGAGGGCCGGGAGGAGGGCCGCCGGGTCGAAGGCCACCTCCACCGGGTCGCCGTGGCCGACGGCCGGCAGCGCGGCGCCGGCCGTGCCCCGCCACACCGGCGTCAACCGCCCGGCCCCGGCGCGGAGCGTCAGGGGCGTGCCCGGAGCGGCCGCCCCGGCGACCGCGACCGCCGCGCGCAGAGCCGCCCGGTCCGTGACGACCCGGTGGGGCGCGGCGGGCAGCGCGTCCAGGACCGCGCGGTAGTCGGGGAAGGTCCCCTCGACGGTCGGCACGGGCAGGGACGCTCCACCGTCGACGAGCCGTACGCCCCGCCCGTCGGTCTCCAGGGACACCTCGGGCCGGCCCAGGGCCCAGGAGGCGAGTTGCCTCGCCCGCCCCTCGTCGATCAGGACCCGGCACGGAGCCCCCTCGACGCCGCGCGGACGCAGGGCGCGTACCGAGAGCCGGTAGCGGTCCGTCGCCACCAGCCGCACCTCGTCGTGGTCGAGCTCGACCAGGACGCAGCCCAGGACGGGGAACTCCTCGCGCCCGGACGCGGGGGCCGTCGCGGGGGCGACCTGCCGTACCGCGCTCGCCAGTTCCGCCCCGCCGAGCCGCGCGACGGTCCGGGTGACGCCGCCGGGCAGCGAGCGCAGGACGTCGTCGAGGAGCGACCGGGCCGCGTCGGCCGTGTCCCGCGCCTTCCTCGCGTGCTCGCGCAGGATCGTCCGGGCCTCCTCGGGGGTTCCGTCCAGAACCACGGCGGCGTCGGTCAGCGGCATCCCCGCCTCCCTCAGCCGCCGCATCAGCAGGGCCCGTTCCCGCTGGTGGGGGGCGTAGTACCGGTAGCCGGTCACCCGGTCCACGCGGGCCGGCGGGAGGACCCCGCAGTCGTCGTAGAAGCGCAGGGCGCTCGGGGCCAGCCCGACGCGGCGCGCGAAGGCGCCGATACCCATCAGCTCGTCGCTGTCGTCCATGCCGGCGATTGTGGGCGTTCAAGCGGCTTGAAGGTCAAACCGGTCCTGGGGCGGCCCCGGCCGCGCGGGGCGCGGCGCCCCGGAGCCGGCCCCGGCCGCCCGCCGGCGGACTCGCTCCCCCGCCCGGCGTCCCCCGCCCGCCGCCGCTATCCCGCCCGTCGTCCGCCGGCGGGCCCGCTCCCCGCCCGTCGTCCCCGCCCGGCGCCGCTCCTCGTGCCGGGGCTCAGTCGAGGGCCGCGAGCAGGGCCCGCTCCCGCTCGGGGCTCAGCCCGGCGCGCCGCTCGCGGTCCAGTCCCAGCTCGCGCTCCCAGCGGAGCGTGTCGGCGAGCAGCTCGGCCCGGGGCCGGTGCCGGAGCCCGGCCGCGCGGGCCGCCGCGCCGCCGCGGGCGGACCAGCCCTCCCACCCCGGCTCGACCATCCACATCGGCAGCGACTCGGCGCCCATGAACCCGGCGACGCCCTGCGCGACCAGCCACGCCGAGTCGGCGGTCACCACCGGGCCGGTGTGCCCGCCGAGGGTGCGGGACAGGTCGATCCACTCCCCGAGCGGGACGACCGGTCCGACCGCGTCGTACGTGCCCGTGGTGCCCTCCGCCGCCGCGTCGAGGAGCCAGCCGGCGAGGTCGCGGACGTCGACCACCTGCGTCGGCAGGGCGGGGTCGGCCGGTATGAGCAGCGGGCCCCGCGGGTCGCGCGCGGCGCGGGCCACCCAGTAGCCGGCCCGGTCGCTCCGGTCGCCGGGGCCGCCGATCAGGCCGGCGCGCGCGACGAGCAGACGGTCGCCGACCGCCGCGCGGGACGCCTGCTCGCAGGCGACCTTCGCCGCGCCGTACGACGACCGGTCGACCTCGTCGAGGTCGGTCGGGTCGAGCAGCGGCGCCGACTCGTCCGCGCCCGGCTCGGCGTGCGTGGCGTACGCGCTCACGGACGAGACGTACGTCCAGTGGCGGGCCCGGTCCCCGAGCGCGTCCAGCGCCCCGCGCACATGGCCCGGCTGCCAGGACACCTCGACGACGGCGTCCCAGGTACGGTCCGCCAGCGCCTGGTACGCGCCGGGCGCGCGCCGGTCCGCGGCCACCAGCGTCGCGCCCGGCGCCACCTCACCGCTCTCGCCGCGGGCCAGACACGTCACGCGGTGACCACGCTCGAGCGCCTGCCGCGACACCTCACGGCCCAGCCAGGCCGTCCCACCCAACACAAGGATCTCCATGACGCCACCCAAGCACCCCGGGGGCCGGGCGCCCAGACGGGTTCGCCACCGGCGGACGGCGCCTCGCCGTGGGGCTTCAGGGGAGGAACGGGGCGAGTTCCTCGCGCAGTCCGGGCCGGTCGGCGAAGTCGTCGGGGCCGGCGAACCGGTGGTCGGCGTAGTCGAAGCCCGGGGTGACGACCTCCGCCACCAGCGCGTGCGCGGCGTCGCCGGTGAGCCGGGAGCCCTTCCACACCTGCCCGGGGACGACGAGGAAGTGCCGCTCGCCGGCGCGCAGCGTGACCCTGTCGAGAGCGCCGTCCGGGGTGACGGTCACGTACTCGACGGGGCCGCCGTCGACGAGGAAGTGGAGGATGTCGCTGCGGTTGCGGTGCAGGCGCCCGAGCGGCTCGTCACGCGTGAGGAGGTAGTGGATCGCGGTCGCCGTGGGGCGCGGCCCGGCGGGCGTCGGCGCGGTGTGCGGGCTGGTGTAGATCCGCTGGAAGTACCCGCCCTCGGGGTGCGCCTCCAGCCCGAGGCGGCGTTTCCGGTCCGGCACGGTTCCCTCGCTCTCCTCGTCTTCCGGCCACCCTACGACCGGGACGACGCGCCGGGTGGGGACACTGCCGAGCCGCGTGCGGGGGTACGCCACCGCCGCGGCCGCCGCCCGACGCGCCTCGCCTCCCGGTCCGGCAGCGGTGGCGGTGGCGGTGGCGGTGGCCAGGGGCGACCGGGCCGGGTCGCCTGGCGGGGCCGCGCCCCGGGCGGCGATCCCTGGGGCCCGGCAGGGGGCGCCGTCGGCTTCCGTGGCCGGTGGGTGGGGGCGGCGCTACGGTGGAATTCCCCCCGTCGGACGGCTCCGTGGGAGCGAGGTCGCCATGGGCCGTACCACCCGGCCGCTCTTCGGGTCGCTCGCCGCGGCCCGGGTCACGCGCGTCGCGAGGGGCGCCGTACGGGCCGTGGGACGGGGTGTCCTCGTGGCGCGGGACGGGGTGCGGCTCGCGCGGGGCGCCCGGTACGACGCCCGTGGCCTGTCGCGGCGGCGGGCGCTCCTCGCCCGGGACCTCGCATCCGGCCGGATCGGGCGCGCCGAGTACACGTGGCGGGAGCGGGCGCTGCTGCGCCGGCTGGAGTGGATCCGCCGCTACTGGACCGGGGCCGGAACGGGTGGCCCACCCGCGCGGCGGACGGACCGGCGGATGAACCGGCGGATCGGGGGAAACCGGAGCGGTGAGGGGACGTCGCGCCCGCCGGACGTGGGTCGCGGCCCCGAAACGTGAGCAGGAGGTGTGGGACATGACCACTGGCAAGAAGGCCGAGAACGCCGCACAGAGCGCGAAGGGCAAGGCCAAGGAGGCCGCGGGCAGGGCCACGGGCAACGAGCGCCTGGAGGCCGAGGGGCGTGCGGACCAGGTCAAGGGCGACGCCAAGCAGGCCGGCGAGAAGCTGAAGGACACGTTCAAGCACTAGGGACGTTCCGACCCGGGCCGTGGGGGCCCGGGGGCCGACCGTCCGGACGGGGCGGCCCGTGGTGGTGACCCACCGCGGGCCGCCCCGTCCGCGTGGACGCGGGTCAGTCGCAGCAGCCCGGGGCGTCGCGGCCGCTCGTCGCGGCGTAGTACTGGAGGTCCTGTACCGCGACCTGCCGCCTCACCCGGTACGGCAGTTCCACCGCGGCCCGGGTCCGGCCGTCGCGGACGGCCTCCGCGGAGACGGTGCCCGGGCGCAGCGGCACCAGTACGGTCCGCACCCCGGCGGGCAGCCGGTGGGCGGAGGTGGCGGGGCCGACGGCGGCGCGGACGGTGGCCGGGCGGGTGAGGAAGGCCACGACCTCGACCGTGTCGCGGGGTGCGGCGCTGCTGCCGCGCGGCGCCATCAGCCGGTGCTGGCCGCCCGTGGGCGCGGCGCCGGCGAACTGGGTGCGCGAGGAGACGTACAGGGTGTCCCGGGTGATCCGCGGCCAGGCGCCCGTCTTGAACCGCGTCAGGTAGTACGCGCTGAGGTCCAGGTAGGCGTGACCGTTGTGCAGGGACGGCGCGAAGTGGGTGCCTTCGGAGTAGTCGTTCCAGGTGGTGAGTTGGACCCAGTCCGCGTCGCCCTCGATGGCGCGGTTCCAGGTGGCGCGCAGGGTGGCGGTGTTGCCGGCCTCGTCGTAGACGCCCTGGTTGGGGCGGGCGTCCTGGACGGAGACCGGCTCCATCCAGATCTTGCCCATGCCGTGGGCGCGCCGGGCGTCACGGCCGGGGTCGACCTGCCCGGTGTGGCTGCGGCTCCCCCAGTCGGAGAAGCCGTGGCTGATGGGGGCGAACGCGTCGTGGTGGGCGCCGTAGTCGAGGAAGAGCGGGACGAACGCGGTGCGGACGCCGTGCCGGGTGCGCAGGGTGTCGAGCACGCCCGCCCACCAGCCGGCGCCGCGGGCCTCGGCCTTGAACGGCGAGACGACGAGGCGGCCGTCGTCGAGTCGGTGCGCGGCGGGGTGCCTGCCCAGGTCTGCGAGGGCGTCGGCGAGCCGTCGGGGGTCGGTGGTGCGCAGGGACGCCATGTCCGGCATGAGCATGATCTTGAAGTCGGGGTCCACCGACCGGGCCGCGTCCATCAGGAGCCGGCAGCGTTCCCAGTTCCTGCCGGAGAGGGAGAGCAGGTCGAGGGTGAAGCCGTCGAGTCCCGCGGCCCGCGCCGTCCGGACCTCCTGCCGCAGGTTGGCGAGCTCCCAGTCGCCGGTCTTGGGCGGGACGGGTACGGGCCGGTCGCGCAGGAGCCCGCCGTAGGCGCTGTGCTTGCCGCGTTCCCCGTGCGGGGTGAGGTAGTTGCGGGTGTAGTAGTCCCGCCCTGCCTCCTGGTTGTCGAGGGAGAGCGGGTAGGGCGTGAAGTAGTGGGCGAAGACGAGTTTGCCGCGGGCGCGCAGGGCCGCGCGGTCCGGCAGGTCGAACGGGAGGGCGGGGGTCGGGTGCGCGGCGGCGCCGGATCGGCCCGGTCCTCCGGTGGCGCCGGTGTCGTCCGCGGCGCCGCGGTCGGGTGACGGCCCGCCGGTCGTGGGCCCGCGGTCGGTACGGGCCGGGGCCGTGGTCGGCGGGGCCGCCGGCGGTTCCGGCGCGGGGCGGGGCGCGGGCGGCGCGGTGGAGGCGACGCCCCCGCGCGCGGCGCCGTCCACGGCGTCACCGCCCTGGTGCAGGCCCCAGGCGCTGGCGAGCGTGGCGCCGGTGCCGGCCAGCAGTAAGCCGGCGACGACCGCGGTGACGGTCCGTCCCCGGCGGCGGGTCCGCCGGTGCCGGCTGCGGTGGGCCCCGCCGTGTCCGCCGTCTTCCGTCCTCATCGCGACCTCTCCCTCCGGGCGGCCGGTGTCGGAACGCCCGACAGAAGTAGAGCGGATCACCAAGATCCGGACAACTGTTCGTCAGGAACGGAGCGCGGGGCTCCGTTCCAGGCGGCGCGACCGTCCCCGGGGCGACAGGCGTCGCACACCCCCCTCCGGGTACGTTGATCGGGGTCGGGACGTCCGGTCCCGGCTTACGGGAGGAGAGTCAGGCCATGCGGAAGGCGGCGAGGGCCCGGAGCGTACTCAGTCGGCTGGACCGGGCGGTGTTCGCGCAGGTGGCGCAGCGCACCTGGCCCGCGGCCGAGCCCGTCCTCCCCCGGCTCAGCCGGAGCGCCGACCACGGGGTGCTGTGGTTCGGCGTCGCGGTCGGCATGTGGACCCTGGGCGGGGCGCGCGGGCGCCGGGCCGCGGTGCGGGGCGTGACGTCGCTCGCGCTCGCGTCGGCGACCGTGAACACCCTGGCGAAGGGGGCCGTGCGGCGCCGGCGCCCGCTGATCGACCGGGTGCCGGTCGCGCGCCGGCTGCCCCGCCAGCCGTTGACGACGTCCTTCCCGTCCGGACACTCGGCGTCCGCCGCGGCGTTCACGGCGGGGGTCGCGCTGGAGTCGCGCGGACTGGGCGCCGTGCTCGTGCCGGTCGCCGCGTCCGTCGCGTTCTCCCGGGTGTACACCGGGGTGCACTACCCCAGCGACGTCCTGGTGGGGATGGCGCTCGGGGTGGGCGCGGCCTTCGCGGTGCGCGGGATGGCCCCGACACGCGACCTGGTGGCGGTGCCGGCGCGCCCGCGCGCCGAGGTGCCCGCCCTGCCGGACGGGGACGGGCTGGTGGTCGTGGTGAACCCGTCGTCCGGCGCGCAGCCCCAGTTCGTGGACCCGGTGGCGCAGATCAGGGGGCAGCTGCCGAAGGCGGAGGTCGTGCTGTGCCGCGCCGGTACGGACTCCCTCACCGACCTGCTGGAGACGGCCGCGGCCGGGGCGGCCGCGCGGGGCGGGGTGTTCGGGGTGTGCGGCGGTGACGGCACGGTGAACGCGGCGGTGGCCCCCGCGCTGCGGCACGGCGTACCGCTGCTGGTGCTGCCCGGGGGGACGTTCAACCACTTCGCCGCCGACCTCGGCGTCGACACGGTGGCCGAGGGCTGCCAGGCGGTGGCCGAGGGGCACGCGGTCCGCGTCGACGTCGGGCGCGTGGTGCGCGACGGGGACACCGACGAGCCGGTGTACTTCCTCAACACCTTCAGCCTGGGCGTGTACCCGGAGCTGGTACGGCTGCGGGAGCGCTGGTCGCCCCGGATCGGCGGCCCGGCCGCCACGCTGCTGGGCGCCGCCCGGGTGCTGCGCACGGCGACGCCCCTGCGGGCCGAGGTGAACGGGCGGCGCCGGCCGATGTGGTTCCTGTTCGCCGGCAACGGCGCGTACCGCAGTGTGGGGCTCGCCCCGCTGCGCCGCCATGACCTGGCCGACGGGGTGCTCGACGTGCGCATCGCGCAGGCGGGCCGGCTGGCCCGGCCCCGGCTGCTGGCGACGGCGGCGGGCGGCCTCGCCCGGACCCGGCTGTACGCGGCCGCGCGCAGGACGTCGCTGCGGATCGGCGGGCTGCCGCCGCAGACCCCCATGGCGTACGACGGCGAGGTGGTGCCCGCGGCGCGCGAGCTCGTCCTCGACAAGCTGCCGGAGGCCCTGACCGTCTACCGGCCGCTCACGGACTGACGCCGTCGCCGTCCGCGGGTACCGGCCTGCGGGGCGCGCCGAGGACGCGTACGGCGTCGACGAGCAGGTCCCAGTAGGCGGCCACGTCCACGTCGACGCCGACGTGCGCGTTGGGCGGCGCCCCGGTCACGCCGTCGAGGTCGACGACGGTGGCCCCGCGCGTGTGGGTGCCGGTGAGTTCGACCGCCACGGGCGCGTGGACCAGCCGGACGAGCCCCGGGGTGATGACGTGGGCGACGGTGAGCGGATCGTGCAGGGGCGGGGCCGGGAAGCCGAACACCTCGCGGTAGGTGTCGCCGAAGTAGGTGAGCAGCTCGGTGCAGAGGTGGGCGAGGGGCGTGCCCAGGGCCCGGAAGCGGTCGACCACCTCGCCGGTGGCCAGCGCCCGGTGGCTGACGTTCAGTCCGATCATGGTGACGTGCAGTCCGCTGCCGAGGACGATGTCCGCCGCCTCCGGGTCGGCGAGGACGTTGAACTCCGCGGCGGGCGTGCGGTTGCCCCGACCGGTCGAGCCGCCCATGAAGACGATCCGCTCGATCCGGGCCGCCGCGTCCGGGTGGGTGAGCAGCAGGGTGGCGATGTTGGTGAGCGGGCCGGTCGGCACGAGCGTCACGGGCTCGGGGTGGGTGAGGAGGGTGTCGCGGAGGAACGTGACCGCGTCGCGGCCGTCGACGGGCACGGTCGGCGGGCCGAACCCCGGCCCGTCGAGGCCCGACTCGCCGTGGATGTCCGGTGCCACGATGCCGGGCCCGTGCAGCGGGCGGGCCAGGCCCGCGGCGACGGGCACGCCGTCGATGCCGGCGGCGGTGCACACGCGGCGGGCGTTGAGGGTGGTCTTCTCGACGGTCTGGTTCCCGGCCACGGTCGTGATGCCGAGGAGCCGGACGGCCGGATGGGCCGCGGCCAGCATGATGGCGAAGGCGTCGTCGTGCCCGGGGTCGCAGTCCAGGATGACGGGGATGGGCATGGGTCTCCTCTCCTGCGGCGGGCGCGGCCGGCGCCCGCCGCCCGTCCCCACCCTCCCCCGCCGCGGCCCGCCTGTCACGGCCGCCTCGGCCGACCGGCGCCGGCGGGCCGCCCGGGGGCCGGCCCGGGGGCACGGGCCCGCCGGAGTGACGGGCGCGGGGCCCTGTTCGAGGGCCTTGTGCGGGGCCCGGCTCGGAAGCCGGTGCGGGAGCTGTGCGGGGCCCGGCTCGGGAGCCGGTGCGGGGGCCGGCTCGGAAGCCGGTGCGGGAGCTGTGCGGGGCCCGGCTCGGGAGCCGGTGCGGGGGCCGGTACGGGGCCCGGCTCGGGAGCCGGCTCTGGGGCCGGTACGGGAGCCGGTGCGAGGCCCGGTGCAAGAGCGGTGCGGGGCCTCGTGCGGGGGCCGGTGCGGGACCGGATGATCGCGGGTAACGGTCCAGGGGTGTGGTGCGCCCCCTAGACTCCCGTGGATGAGCGGACGGGGTAAGCAGCAGCCGGATCGCGACGGGCGTACCGGCCCCGGCGACCAGCGACAGCGGCAGCGGCGGGGGAAGCGGTACCGGCGCGACGAGTTGGCCCGGGCGGCCGGGGTGAAGGAGCGCAACCTCCGCTACTACCAGGAGCGGGGGCTGCTGCCGCCGCCCGAGCGGGAGGGGCGGATCGCCTGGTACTCCGACGAGCACCTGGCGCGGCTGCGGCTCATCGACGACCTGCTGGGCCGGGGGTACTCGGTCAACGGCATCGGCGAGCTGCTGCGGGCGTGGGAGCAGGGCAGCGGTATCGCGGGGCTGCTGGGGCTGGAGCGGGTGATGTCGCACGGCTGGGTGAACGACGAGCCGGTCAGCCTGCCGATGTCGGCCCTCGCCGAGCTCTTCGGGACGGCGGGCACGGCCGACGACACCCGCCGGGCGGTCGAGCTCGGCTACCTGCGGATCGACGGGGAGACGGTGACGCACGTCAGCCGCCGGCTGCTGGACGCCACCTCCGCCGTGGTCCGGGAGGGCGTTCCGGTCTCGGAGATCCTGGACGTCGCGGCGTTCGTGCGGAGCCAGGCCGACGCGGTGGCGGGCCGGTTCGTGGACCTGTTCCGCCGGCACGTCATCGCGGGGCGGGAACTGGACGAGCTGACGCCGGACGACGTCCAGCGGGTCATCGACGCGGTGACGGCCCTGCGGCCGGTCGCCGGGGACGTGGTGGCCGCGGAGTTCTCCCGCGCGATGGCTGAGCGGATGGACGCGGAGATGTCGGGCTGGCTGCGCGGGGCGCACGGAACGCCGGCGGCGCAGGGGGCGGTGACGCCGGGGGCGCAGGGGGCGGTGACGGCCGAGGGGCCGGCGGAAGGTGCCGGGAAGGCGGCCGAGGCAGGTGGGGCGGCAGGGGCCGGAGGGGCGGAGGAGCCGCCCGTCGAGTAGGCCGAAAAGCGCCGTCCACCAACCTTGCCAATGGCCAATGGCACTCTTACATGCAACCCGTCGGTAACACCCGCGAGTACGGTCGGTGTCACGCCCCCGTCCCGCGGCCGCTCTCCGCTCACTCTCCCGCGCACCGCCGCGTACCCCCGGTGGCCCGTTCCGCGCCGGGCCCCCGGAGCCGCCTGACGGCACGTCACACCCACCGCGGCGACATCCCGCGTGTGCGCGTACCGACATCCGCGGCCGCACACCCCCGTGCGGCCGCGCACACCAGCAGAGGGGATCGTTCATGAGAAAGGCACCCCCGACGGACACGGACGAGGTCGTCGGCCGTATCCAGTGGAAGCGCTTCGCCGCCCTCTCCGCACCGGGCGTCGCCCTCACCGCCGCCCTGGGGGTCGCGCTGTCGAGCGGGGCCCTCGCGGCCTCGTTCGCCGTCTCCGGCCAGCAGTTCAAGGTGTCGGCCGACCGGCTGACCGGCGAGGGCTTCGCCCAGTACGGGAGCATCGACACCAACGCCCGCGGCGAGCTGTTGCCCGTCGCGGTCACCGCCATCCGCTCGGCGAAGCTGCACAGCCTGTGCCAGTCGGTCGTCACGTCCCTGCCGGTGGTGGGCGACATCTCCCTCAACCTCACCGCGGGGAAGACGACGCCCGTCACGGCCACCGACCTGTTCGTGGACGCGACGCAGC
This sequence comes from Streptomyces changanensis, assembly GCF_024600715.1. NCBI lineage: Bacteria > Bacillati > Actinomycetota > Actinomycetes > Kitasatosporales > Streptomycetaceae > Streptomyces > Streptomyces changanensis. The sequence goes on along the minus strand of NZ_CP102332.1, from coordinate 6,350,970 downwards.
TGTCGGGCGACGCGGCCTTCACCAACATCGAGATCGGCCGCGACGCGTCCACCCTCGACAAGGGGCCCGACGGCGGCCAGGGCATGCAGGACCTCTTCGGCCAGCAGGCCGACGACATCAGCATCAGCGGACTGAAGCAGGTCGCCTGGGCGACGAACGCGGGCACGTTCAAGCTCGCCGGGCTCAACATGAAGGTCACCAAGGGCAAGAAGGAATGCTTCTGACATGCCGTCACCGGTGGATCGGACGGCGGGGCCGGACGGGGCGGAGCACACCGCCGCCCCGCCCGCGCCGCCCTCCCGGGAGCGCGTCGGCCTGAGGTACCGGTGGCGCCGCTGGCGCCGGAGCCGGCCCTTCTGGGGCGGGCTGGTCACCGCCCTCGCGGGGGCGGAGATCTGCGCGATCCCGCTGGCGCCGATGGAGGTGATGCTCCACCAGGGCATCGCCGGCGTCCCCTCCGTACTGCTCGGAATTGTCATGATCATGCTAGGCGTGTCGGTGTGGTGGTCCCCGCAGTACCGCTCGCTCGCGGGCGTCGTCACCACTCTGATCGCCGCGGCCGCCCTCGTCATGTCCAACCTGGGCGGCTTCCTCATCGGCACGATCCTCGGCATCGTCGGCGGCGCCATGACGTTCGCCTGGCAGCCCGTGGCCCCGTCCCCCCACTCCACCGGGACGGCGCCCCCGGCACCCGCGGCCACCACCGCCGACACCTGACCGGACACGGCGGTCATCCGCTCCGCGTGTCCGCACCACCGTGGTCACCCACGGGCTCCACCCCCTGTTCGGGCCCCCCACACCCGCACCCCCGTGACATCCCGTCACACCATCCCCGAAGGAGCACGCCAGATGGCAACCCTCACGATCCGCACGGCGCTCGCCCTGGGCACCGGCCTCGCCACGGCCACGGCGCTCGCCCTCGCCGGCACCACCTCCGCCGCGGCGCTCACCGCGCCGGCCGCGGCCGGCTCCACCACCGTCACCCCCGCCGGGCACGGCTTCGCCGCCTCGCTCAGCGGCAAGGCCACCCTCAAGGCGGGCGCGGTGACCGTCACCTGCTCCGTCTCCGCCTCCAGCGGCACGGTCCCCGCCGCCCCGGGCAACCACAACGCGGCCGGGCCGGTCACCAGCGCGATCACCCCGCCCACCTTCTCCTCCTGTACGACGAGCATGCCGGGCGTCAGCGCATCCGTCAGCACCAGCGGCGCCTGGACCGTGTCGATGCAGCACGGCTCGCCGATCGTGGCGTCCTTCACCGTGCCGACCGGCGGCCTGGTCGTCACCACCTCCGGCATCGCCAGCTGCACCGTCACCGCGGCCCCGACGGCGCCCGCCGCCACCAGCGGCACCTGGGCCAACGGCGCGCCGTCCTCGCTGGCGTTCTCCAACGCCCAGGTCCCCGTCAAGGTCGTGGGCGGCTTCGGCTGCCCGACCAGCGCGACGTCCTCGTCGTTCACCGCGAAGTACCTGGTGACCGACAAGACGGACCCGGCGCAGCAGATCACCGTCTCCGGCTGATCGACGGGCTGCGGGGCGGCATCGTCCGGCACGGCGCCGCCCCGCGTCCCGCTCCGCTCCACCGAGGTCCCGCCCACGACGCCCCGTGCGCCGCGGGCGGGACCTCGGCCGTCGGCGACCCGTGCTCCACCCCCGCCAGCGTCACGCTCCGGGAGCGCCCGCGCCGGTGGACGCGCCCTCGGGACGCGCGGGCGGCCGGCGGGGCGCGCGGATGGGCCGGATGGGCCGGTCGCGGCGGGGTACCCGGAAGGCCACGCACGACCCGACGGCCGGAGGACCCCCCGTGGAACCCACCGACTGGCTGCTGACCGCGACGGAACGCGGCAATCCGGCCGTCCGCCTGGACAGCCGGCGCGGCGAGGCCGCGTGGTCCACCGGCAACGACGTGCGCCCGCTCGTCCACGGCGCGGCGTACTTCGCGGAACTGCTCGCCGCGGTCCGTGCCCAGCGCGCCGGTGAACTGTGCCTCTTCACCGACTGGCGTGGCGACCCCGACGAGCGGCTGGACGGGGAGGGCAGCGGGATCGGGGCCGTCCTCGCCGACGCGGCGCGCCGTGGTGTGATCGTCAAGGGACTGGTGTGGCGCTCGCATCTGGACCGCTTCCGGTTCAGCGCGGAGCAGAACCGGCACCTGGGCGAGGTGATCGAGGCGGCCGGCGGCGAGTACCTCCTCGACATGCGGGTGCGCCCGGGCGGCTCGCACCACCAGAAGTACGTCGTCCTGCGGCACCCGGACCGCCCCGAGCGGGACGTCGCCTTCGTCGGCAGCACCGACCTGTGCCACAACCGGCGCGACGACGCCGAGCACCTGGGCGACCCGCAGGCGCTGCCCATCGCCGACGCGTACGGGCCGCACCCGCCGTGGCACGACATCCAGCTGGCGGTGCGCGGCCCGGCGGTCGGGGACGTGGAGGCGTGCTTCCGCGAGCGCTGGGACGACCCCGCACCCCTCACCCGCAGCCCCCTGTCCCGGCTGCGCGGGCTCCTCCGCCACGAGGACACCCGGGCCGACCCGCTGCCGCCCCAACTGCCCGACCCGCCGCCCCGCGGCACCCGCGCCGTGCAGGTGCTGCGCACCTACCCGCGGCGGCTGGTGCACGGATACGACTTCGCCCCCGACGGCGAGCGCAGCATCGCGCGCGCCTACCTCAAGGCGCTGCGCCGCGCCCGGTCGCTCATCTACCTGGAGGACCAGTACCTGTGGTCCACGGACGTGGTGCGGTGCTTCGCCGACGCCCTCCGCGCCCACCCCGGCCTGCGGCTGGTCGCCGTGGTCCCGTCCTTCCCCGAGTCCGACGGGCGGCTGGCGCTGCCGGCGAGCCTCGTCGGCCGGATCGCCGCGCTGGAGGGGCTGCGCCGGGCCGGCGGCGACCGGGTCGCCGTGTACGGGCTGGAGAACCACGCCGGGACGCCCGTGTACGTCCACGCGAAGGTCTGCGTGATCGATGACGTGTGGGCGGTCGTCGGCTCCGACAACGTCAACCTCCGCTCGTGGACCCACGACTCCGAACTCAGCTGCGCCGTCCTGGACGAGGCCGCCGACCCCCGTGAGCCGCGCGACCCTGGCGGTCTCGGCGACGGGGCGCGCCGCTACGCGCGGGAGCTGCGGCTGACCCTGGCGCGGGAGCACCTGGACCGCGCGGAGCCCGCCTCCCCGGACGCCCCGGAGCCGCTGTGCGACCCCGCCGAGACCTTCCGCGCCTTCGCCGCGTCCGCGGCCGCGCTGGACGACTGGCACGCCGGCGGCCGCCGCGGGCCGCGCCCGCCGGGCCGGCTGCGGACGTACCGGACCCCCCGGCTGTCACCGCTCGCGGCGGCGCTGTCCCGCCCGGCGTACCGGCTGCTCGTCGACCCGGACGGCCGCCCGGGGCGGCTGCGGCGACGCAACACCTACTGAGCGGGCCGGGGCGGGGCCCGATCCGCAGACCCGCACGACACTCGCAGGGCCTGAACGTGCCGCGCCGCCCGCCCGGCGGCCGCCACCGGGGCCGGCCGGCCCCCGGCGGCACCGGCGGGCGGACGCACGTCGGCCCGGCGGGCCCCCGGCAGTGGCCGGCGCGAGCGAACAACACGGCCGACCACCCTGCCCGGGACGGGCTCCGCCCCGGCCCGGACCGCTCCCCGTACGGCCCGGCCCGGGGTGGTGCGCCGGTGGTCCTGCCCGACGGGCCGGCGCACCGCGTGACCGCCGACGGCGTCCGTTCCCGGGCGGCGGCCTCCCGGGGCGTCGCCTGAGCGCCGGGCCTCTGCGGGACGGGCACCCGGCCCCCGTGGGGGTGGGTCTCCCCCCGCCCGGACGGGGCGGGCGCCGGGGGCGGGTCAGCTCGGGGCGGTCCCCGGGCGGGCCTCCGGGTCGCGGTCCGACGCGGGCCAGACGTAGTCGAGGTCGCCCGGGACACCGGGGAAGCACTCCGTGTAGTACCCGGGGTCCTTGCGGACCAGCGCCGACTGGTGGCTGCGGTGGAACAGCGGGTCGCCGAGCCAGGGCGGCACCTCCCCCGTCCGCGCCAGCTCGTCCTGACCGCGCACGGGCGTGTCGGGGCGCAGCTCGCCGTAGCCGGCGAGGAGCGAGTCGGCGCAGGTGTCGCGGTGGCCCCGCGCGGTCCAGACCTCGCACATCTCCAGGCCGTACCGGACCAGGGCCTCCTCGTAGCCGATCCACATCCGCACGGCCGGGTGCCGGCGCCATCCGTACCCGGGGACGGTCAGCCCGCGGAACACCTGGAGGGCCTCCACCCGCTGCTTGCCCAGGCGCCGGAGGTCCATCGCGCGGGCGGAGTCCTCGAACGACGGGTACGGCAGGAAGGTCTGCACGCACCCGTGTCTACCGCAGGCGTCCCCGCGCCGCACGTCCGCGCGCGCCGACGCCGGACCGCGACGGCCGCGCACGGCGCGAGCGCGGGCGGGGCAGCCGCCGGATCGTGACGGCGCACGCTGCGGGCCACCGCGGTGCAGGTGGCGGCGGGGGCTCGGGGCCGGATGGCGCACGCCCCCGAGCCGGGGCGTGGCCCAGGGGGGTGTGGGATGCTCGGAGGGTGGAAGACCCGCGTGTGCCGACGGACGACGACGCCTCCGACGTGGAGGCGCTCGCCCGGAAGGTGGCCAGGTTGCGCGCCCGCGTGGAGGAGCTGGAGGACACGCTGGCCACCGCCGCCGTCCACGAGCGTGCCAAGGGCGTGCTCATGGGGCGGGACGGGCTGTCGGCCAGGGCGGCCGGCGCCGAGCTCGCCCGCCGCGCCGGCGAGCGGGGCCGCACCGTCACCGACGAGTGCTGGAGCGTGCTGGGCGGCGGAGCCCGCCGGGGCTCCTCCCCCGCCCCACCGCTCGGGACCCTCCCGCGGGGGCGGGGCATCGCGGCCGGCCCCGCGGACACGGCCGGACCGACGGACACGGCCCGCGGACGGGTGACGGGGTCCGAGACGGGCCCGGCGGAGGCGACTGACGCCGGTGCCACCGCTCCGGACGCCGGTGTGGTGCAGGCGGTCCTCGACACCCTGCCGATGCCGGCGGTCCTGCTCACGCCCCTGTGGTCACCCGACGGCGATGTCGCGGACTACCGCATCGACGCGGCCGCCCCCGAGTCGGTGGACTCGGTCGGCCGGCGCGGCCGGGAGCTGCTGGGGCGGCGCGTCCTGGAGACCTACCCGACGGTCGCGGACACCGACCTGTGGCACGGCTACCGCGACGCGCTGCTGAGGGGCACGCCGTACGAGAGCGGGTCGTCCGGCTACGAGGAGGTCGCCGCCGGGCTGCCCGGCGAGTCGTCGTACACAGTGCGCGCCGTGCGCCTCGGCGGGCGGCTCGTCGTCTCCTGGGCCTGCCACGACCCGCTGGTCCGGGAGGCCCGCAGGCTGTACCAGATGGAGCACCTGGGCGACCTGGGCTGGGCCGAGTGGAACCTGCTCACCGGCGCGGCGACCTGGTCGGAGCAGGCGTACCGGATTCTCGGGCGCGACCCCGCCGACGGCCCGGTGGCCTGGGAGGAACTGGCCCTGCACGTCGTTCCGGAGGACGTCCCGCAGGTGACGGAGGCCGCCCGGTGCCTGCGCGAGGAGGCCCGCCCGCTGGACCGGACGTTCCGCATCGCGACCGGGTCAGGCGTGCGGCACGTGCGGTTCGTCGCGGAGGCCGTGACCGACCCCGCGGGCACGGCCATCGAGGTGCACGCCCTCTACCAGGACCTGACGGCGCAGCGCAGGGCCGAGCAGGCGCTGCTGGAGTCCGAGCGCGCCTTCCTCGTGCAGCAGGGCCTGCTGCAGGCCGAGCGCGCGCTGGCGAAGAGCCTGCAGGAGGCGCTGCTCCCCCGGCAGGAGCGGACGCTCACGGTCGCCGGACTGCGCACCGAGGTGTTCTACCTGCCGTCGGAGGAGGGGCTCAGCGTCGGCGGCGACTGGTACAGCGCGATCGGGCTGCCCGACGGCAGCGGCCTGTTCGTCGTCGGGGACGTGGCCGGACACGGCATCGGCGCGGTCGCGACCATGGCGCAGCTGCGGTTCGCCGCCAAGGGCATGATCGTGACGGGTTCGCCCCTGCCCGACGCCCTGGTGCGGCTCAACGCGCTGCTGATGCACGCGGCCGAGGGCCGCCACACCACCGCCACGATGATCCTCGCGCGCTACCAGCCGTGGGACCGGACCATGACGTGGGTGCAGGCCGGCCACCTGCCGCCGCTGCTCGTCCGGGACGGCACGGCCCGCTTCCTGGAACCGCCCGCCGGGATCATCCTGGGCGCGACCGCGGAGTGCTCGTACGAGGAACAGCGGTTCACGCTCCGGCCCGGTGACCATCTGCTGCTGTACACCGACGGGCTCGTCGAGCGGCCGGCGGAGGACATCGTCGAGGGCCTCGCCCGGCTCGCCGCCGTCGCGGCCGGGGCGGTGAACGACGAGGAGGGCGCCGAGCATCTGACCCTGCGGCTCACCGCTGACCTGTCGCCGACACGGCGCGACGACGTGTGCCTGCTCCACCTCAGCCCGCCCGGGACCGGCTGACCGTACGGGGCCCGAGGGTCGATCCCCTGGGCTCCGGACCGTCCGGGCGGGCCCGCCGCGTCACGCCGTGAGGAGCGAGTCGTCTTCGGGGCGGGCGCCGGGGAGCTGGTGGCGGGCGGCGACGAGCGCCGCGTCGACGTCCTTCGTCCCGGTGGAGACGCACAGCGTGTAGGCGACGTCGGCCAGCCGCTGCCGGACGGCCGGGGTGCCGTTGTGGGCGTCCAGTTTGCTGAGCGCGTCGTACTCCTCTATCAGCTTGGTCAGCACGGCGGGGTGGGCCATCAGCACGACTCGGCTCCTCTCGAACGGTCAGGGCGTCCGCTTACCCGGGCTTTCCCCGCCCACACGCGTGGGTCGCGCGTGTCGGGTGGGAGGAGCCGCCCGCCCGCGTCCTCGTGGTGCCGATGGGCCGGATGCGGCGGCGGGACGCGCGCGGGGGTGTCGGTGGCGGAGAGGCACAGCTCGATGACGGCGCGGAGGTCGGCCTGGCGTGCGCCTGCGCGGCCGGCCGGGGCCGGGCCGGCGGGGCGGGGCCGGCGGGGCGCCCGGGCCGGACGGGGTGGACCAGGGGGCGGTCGGGGCAGGGGACGGTCGGGGCAGGGGACGGTCGGGGCAGGGCGGTCGGGGCAGGGCGGTCGGGCAGCGGGCGGCAGGCCGGCCGGAGGTGAGGCGGAGGGTCCGGGGCGGCGGGCTCGGAGGCGACGGGGCGCCGGGGGCTGCCGTCGGTGGAGGGGGGTCGTTAGGCTCCGCCCGTCGGGGTGCCACGGGGCACCCGCGTCCCGCCGGAGGTGCCCGTGCCGCCGTTCGCCGTGACCCCCGGGGGGTTCCTCCTCGACGGGCGCCCCTTCCGCGTGCTCTCCGGCGCGTTGCACTACTTCCGCGTCCTGCCGCCCCAGTGGCCGCAGCGGCTGCGCGCGCTGCGCGCCATGGGCCTCAACACCGTGGAGACGTACGTCCCGTGGAACCTGCACGAGCCGCGCCCCGGGGAGTACGACTTCAGCGGCCCCGCCGACCTGGACGGCTTCCTGCGGGCGGTGCGCGACGAGGGGTTGTACGCGATCGTGCGCCCGTCCCCGTACGTCTGCGCCGAGTGGGACAACGGCGGGCTGCCCTGGTGGCTGGCGGCCGACCGCGACGTGCGGGCGCTGCGCTGCCGGGACCCGGCCTACCTGGCGCACGTGGACCGCTGGTACGACCGGCTGGTCCCGGTCCTCGCCGCACACCAGGTGACGCGCGGCGGCCACGTGCTGATGGCGCAGGTGGAGAACGAGTACGGGTCCTACGGCTCCGACACCGGCTACCTGGAGCACCTCGCGGCGGGTCTGCGGGCGCGCGGCGTCGACGTGCCGCTGTTCACCTCCGACGGGCCCGACGGGCCCCGTCTGACCGGCGGCACCCTTCCCGGTGTCCTGGCGACGGTGAACTTCGGCAGCCGGCCGCGCGAGGCGTTCGCGGCGCTGCGGCGGCTGAGGCCGCACGACCCGCCGCTGTGCATGGAGTTCTGGTGCGGCTGGTTCGACCACTGGGGCGAGGAGCACGTGGTGCGGGACGCCGGTGACGCCGCCGCCGCGCTGGCCGCGGTCCTGGAGTCGGGCGCCTCCGTCAACATCTACCTGGCGCACGGCGGGACGAACTTCTCCACCTGGGCGGGGGCCAACACCGCCGACCCGGCCACGGGCGCGGGCTACCAGCCGACCGTCACCTCGTACGACTACGACGCGCCCGTCGACGAACGGGGCGCGGTCACCGAGAAGTTCCGTGCCTTCCGCGACGTGCTGGCGGCGTACGCGGACGGCCCCCTGCCCGAGCCGGAACCGCCCGCCGCGCTGCTGCCACCGTCGCGGGTGGCGCTGTCCGGGGCCGTGGCGCTGCTCGACGTGCTGGACGCGCTGGCGGCCCCGCCGGTGACGGCCCCCGAGCCGCCGTTCTTCGAGGAACTGGGCGTCGCGCACGGGCTCGTGCTGTACGAGAGCCGCGTCCCCGGCCCCCGCGGCCCGTACCCGCTCTCGGTGCACGGGCTCGCCGACCGGGCGCACGTGCTCGTCGACGGGCGGCCCGCCGGGGTGCTGGAGCGGGACGCCGCCGAGTCGCTCGACGGCCTGGCCGTGCCCGCGGGCGGGTCGCGCCTGGCGCTGCTGGTGGAGTCGATGGGCCGGGTCAACTACGGCGTGGGGATCGGCGACCGCAAGGGCGTCCGCCGGGTGCTGCACGACCGGCAGCTGCTGCACGGCTGGACGGCGCGGGCGGTGGAGCTGGGGCACGGCACGCCGGAGCGGGTGCCGTGGGGGGCGCGGGCGGGCGGGTCGGAGGCGGTGGGGCCGGTCTTCCTGCGCGGGTCCCTGGAGGTCGCCGCACCGGCCGACGCGTATCTGGCCCTGCCGGGGCTGCGCAAGGGGTATCTGTGGGTGAACGGCTTCTGCCTGGGGCGGTACTGGCCCGAGCGGGGGCCCCAGCGGACGCTGTACCTGCCGTGGCCGCTGCTGCGGGCCGGGCGCAACGAGATCGCGGTGCTGGAGCTCGACGGGGCGGACGACCCGGCGGTCGAGGTCGGCCACACCCCGGACCCGGGCCGTCCCTGACGCACGGGCCCTCCGGGTCAGGGACGGCCCTGACGCACGGGCCCTGCCCGCCCCCGGCCCCGTCCGTCCACGGCCGGGGGCGGGCGGGGGCGGGCGGGGGCCGCCCGCCCGGATCGACACGGCGCGGGACCGGCCGTCACCCCGCCGCCGCCCGGCGTCGGTTACGGTCCGGGCATGGGCGTCGCCCCGGCGCCCGTGCCCCGCCGGAGCTTCGCGCAGGAGCGACACATGCCGACGACCCCGCCCACCCTGCCGACGACCGGGGCGTCCCGCCGCCGCCCGAGGACCCTCCTGGCGATGGACCCGCCGGTGCGGGACGCGCTGCTCGACGCCACGGCGCTGGACCGGCTGGCGGTCGTCGCGGAGACCGATCCGTCGCTCGTCGTCCGGGACTTCGCCGACCCGGCGCACGCGGGCGTGCTGGAGCGGACCGAGGCGCTGCTGACCGGCTGGGGCTGCCCGCCGCTGACCGCGGCGGCGCTGGAGCGGATGCCGCGGCTTCGCGCGGTCGTGCACGCGGGGGGATCGGTGAAGCACCACGTCACGGACGCGTGCTGGGAGCGGGGCCTCGTGGTCGCGTCGGCGGCCGCGGCCAACGCCCGGCCCGTCGCCGAGTACACCGTCGCCTCCATCCTCTTCGCGGGCAAGCGGGTGCTGGACGCTCGGCGCGCCTACCGGGAGCGGCGTGGTCCGGTCGACTCGCTCGCCCTGCTCTCCGGGGCGGGCAACCACCGGCGGACGGTCGGGGTCGTCGGGGCCTCCCGGATCGGGCGGCGCGTGATCGAGCTGCTGCGCCCCCACGATCTGGACCTGCTGCTGCACGACCCGTACCTCCCGGCCGGTGAGGCCGCCCGGCTCGGTGCGCGGCCGGTGTCCCTGGACACGCTGGTGCGCTCCAGTGACGTGGTGACGCTGCACGCGCCGGAGCTGCCGCGGACGCGTCACCTGTTCGACCGGGACAGGCTGGCGCTGCTGCGGGACGGGGCGACGCTCGTGAACACCGCGCGGGGCGCGCTGGTCGACACGGCCGCCCTGACGGCGGAGCTGGTGTCGGGGCGGCTGTACGCCGTCCTCGACGTGACCGAGCCGGAGGTGCTGCCCGCCGACTCCCCCCTGTACGACCTGCCGAACGTGCTGCTCACCCCGCACGTCGCCGGCTCCCTCGGCAACGAGCTCGGCCGCCTCGCGCACGCGGCGCTGGACGAGCTGGAGCGGTACGGGCGCGGGCTGCCGTTCGCCGAGCCGGTACGGGCGGAGGACCTGCGCCGCTCGGCGTGACGCCCGACCGCCGGTCACACGGCACGGAAAACCGCGTGCGGCCCGTACGGGGCGGCACCTACCCTGGCCACATGTCGACGCCCCGCATCTCCTAGCCGAGGACCCGCTTCCCCACCAGAAGTGTGTCCTCGATCTCTCACGGAGCGTCCACCCCATGATCACCGTTCGTGATGTCGTACTGCGCGCGGGCGCGCACACGCTGCTGTCCCACGTCTCCTTCACCGTCTCCCCCGGTGACCGCGTCGGCCTGGTCGGCCGCAACGGCGCGGGCAAGACCACCCTGATGACCGCCCTCGCCGGTCTGACCGCTCCCCCCGCCGGGACCGTCACCCGGACCGGCCCCGTCGGGTACCTCGCCCAGGACTCCCGTGCCGCCGACCCGGCCGTCACGGTCACCGACCGGATCCTTGCCGCCCGCGACCTCGACGGGGCCCTGCGCCGGCTGCGGGCCGCCGAGGCCGCCATGGCGGACGCCACCGGACCGGCCGCGCTGGAGCGGGCGATGCGCGCGTACGGTCGCGCCGAGGCGGGGTTCCAGGCGGGTGGCGGCTACGCCGCGGAGGCGGAGGCCGCCCGGGTCGCGGCCGGGTTGGGGCTGCCCGACCGGGTGCTCGGCGAGCCGGTCGGGGCGCTGTCCGGTGGGCAGCGCCGCCGGGTGGAGCTGGCCCGCGTCCTCTTCGGCGGGCACCGCGGCACGCTCCTGGTGGACGAGCCGACCAACCACCTCGACGCCGACTCCGTCGCCTGGTTGCGCGGCTTCCTCCGCGGCCACCAGGGCGGGCTGGTGCTGATCAGCCACGACACCTCGCTCCTCGCGGACGTCGTGAACCGGGTGTTTCACCTCGACGCCGACCGGGCCCGCGTCGACGTCCACAACACCGGCTGGGAGGCGTACCTCGCGCAGCGGGACGCCGACGCGCGGCGCCGCGCCCGGGAGCGGGCGAACGCCGAGCGCAAGGCCGCCGCGCTGCACGCCCAGGCGGACCGGATGAAGGCCCGGTCGTCCACCGCTGTCACGGCGCGGAGCATGGCGCGGCGCGCCGACCGGATGCTGGCCGCGCTGGAGCCGGCGCGGCGCGTCGAGAAGGTCGCCCGGATCCGCCTCCCCGAGCCCCTGCCGTGCGGGAGGACGCCGCTGGGAGCGGTCCGCCTGACGAAGGCGTACGGCGGGCGGACGGTCCTCGGGGGCGTGGACCTCGCCGTCGACCGGGGCAGCCGCCTGGTCGTCCTCGGCCCGAACGGCGCCGGGAAGACCACGCTGCTGCGGATCCTGGCGGGTGTGGAGGTGCCGGACGGGGGCCGGGTGGTGCGCGGGCACGGGTTGCGGCTGGGGTACTTCGCGCAGGAGCACGACACCCTCCTGTCGGGGCGCACCGTCCGGGACAACCTGGCCGCGGCGGCACCGCACCTGACGGACGGTGAGGTGCGCGGCGTGCTGGGCGCGTTCCTGTTCACCGGGGACGACGCGGACAAGCCGGCCGGGGTGCTGTCCGGGGGGGAGCGGACCCGGCTGGCCCTGGCCGGCCTGGTGCACTCGGGCGCCAACGTGCTGCTGCTCGACGAGCCGACGAACCACCTCGACCCCGCCTCGCGGGCCGAGGTCCTCGCCGCGGTCGGCTCCTACCCCGGCGCGCTCGTCATGGTCACGCACGACGAGGGGGCCCTCGACGCGCTCCGCCCGGACCGGGTCCTGCTCCTGCCGGACGGCGACGAGGACCTGTGGAGCGACGACCACCGCGAGCTGCTCGCCCTCACCTGATCGTCCCGGGGCCCGCCCCGGCCGACCGGGACGGGCCTACGGCAGGGCGACGCGGGGGCGGGGGCGGAACGGCAGGACCGCTCCGGCTACGTTCGGCGGGGAGGGTCGCGGCGGTGCCGGCCGGGGACGCCGTGCGGGTCGTGGTGGCGGCGCGGGTCGTGGTGGCGGCGCAACCGCCGGAGCCCAAACCGGACCAGGCCCGGGACCCACCACGCGCTCCACCGCCCCATGCGACTGACGAGCCGTCAGGAATCACCGGTCCACGCGGTGGCCGCCGGCCCGGCGGAGGGGTGGAGTTCGGCCGGAAACCGACCCCCGATCCGGCACGACGGCCGTATGCGCGCCACTACGGTGCGTCAGGACCATCCGCCCCACCTGAGGAGCACCGCGACGTGGACCGACTGCGCGCCTTCCTGTCCGCACTGGCCCTGACCCTCACCGCCCTGTCCGCGCCGGCGTCGCCCGCCGCCGCGGCACCTGCGCCCGCCGATCCCCGCGAGGAGCGTCCCGCCGCGTGCAGCGGGGAGTTCCAGGGGGACGCCCGGCTCGGCCCGAAGTACCTCCCGCGCCCACCCGAGAAGCCGGTCGGTCCGCTGCTCACCGGCTACCGGCGGACCGGAGGCATGTCGCCGAAGGCGTTCCTCGCCACGTACTGGAAGGAGGAGGGCCCGGACGGGCCGGCCGGGTGGAAGTACCCGCCCCACGACGGGTTCGCCGAGGTCAACGGTGAAGTGGACCGGCGCGTGGCGACGCTCCGCCCGGGTGATCGGCTGGACCGGTTCGGCTCCGAGTACGGCGCCTACCTCGCCCCGGCGGGTGACGCGTACGCCCGACGGGCCCTGCCGCCGCAGAGCCTGCACACCCGTGACGCGGCCTTCCCCTGCGACTACCGCGTGTACCGGGTCGAGCGGCCGTTCCCGGTGTGGCGCGGCGGCATCGCGCCCTGGTTCGGGCAGCCGGGCGGCGGACAGCAGATCAAACTGGACTCCGCGCTGCTGGACCCGGGACCGGGGCAGCGGCTGAACGTGCGGTGGCTGCTCGACCAGGGCTACCTGACCCCCGCCCGGCCGTGAGCTCCACCGCCCGGCCCCGGCCCCGCGGCACCACCCGACCATGGCACCGCCACCACCGGCCGTGGCGTCGGCCGGTGACCGGCGGGTGACTCCGGCGGCCACTTCGGTGGCGGTCGTACCCCCTGTCCCGCCTCGCCCCCGCCGAGCACCTGACGGGTCGACGACGGGGGCGGGTACCAGGAATCCCGCCCCCGTCGGCCCCCCCGGAGATGGAGGGGGCGGCCTCTCAGGCGGTGGCTCGCCGGCGCGGCCGGAGGGCCAGCAGCAGACCCACGACGACGAGCAGCAGGCCGCCGCCCGCGGCGCCGAGGCCGATGGCGAGGAGATCCCGGTCGATCGGCGGGTGGCTGATCCTGCTCGTGCCCGTCGGTGCGGCGAAGTGCTTCAACTCCCCCTGGTGGGGCCTCGGCGCGGTGTCGACGCCGGGCGGGTCGGCTGCCGCGCGGACCGCGGCCGCGGCATCGATCCGTCCGGCACCGACCAGGGGGTCGTGGCCGCCCGCGGGTGCCTGGGCGGTGCGCATGAGGATCGCGCGGGTCTGCGCCGGGGTCAGGTCCGGGTTCTCGGCGAGCATGAGCGCGGTCACGCCGGCGGCGAGAGCGGTGGCCGGCGAGGTGCCGCTGATCTTGCGATAACCCCCGCTCCTGGAGGCGCTGGTGATGTCCACGCCGGGGGCGGCGATGGTGTTGTGCGTGCGTACGGTGCTGAAGTCGGCGCGGGCACCACCGGGCTTCGTCGCGGCGACGGAGATGACCGTCGGGTAGCCGGCGGGGAAGTTGCCGTCGTTCAGCTCGTCACCGCTGTTGCCGGCCGAGGCGAGGATGGTCACGCCCTTCTGTACCGCGTGTGACGCGGCGGCCACTTCACCGCCGTCGAGGTCGGAGAACATGCCCCCGCCGAGCGACAGGGATATCACGTCGGCGCCGTTGGCCACCGCGTAGTCGATGCCCTTCGCGAGCGGACTGACGCCATCCTTGCTGCGCTCGAGCTTGACCTCGTCGCTGTCGTCGATGACGCGGGCGGTGATGATCCTCGCCTTCGGGGCGGCTTTGAGGACGCCGGAGACCATGGCGGTGCCGTGGATGCCGTAGCCCTCGTCGCCGGCGCGCAGGCCGTCGCTGTCGTAGAAGTCGGGGCCGATCTTCGCGATACGTCCCTTGAGCGCGGGGTGGTCAGGGTCGACGCCGCTGTCCAGCACCGCCACGGTGACGCCCTCGCCCTGGGTGGTCCGGTGGGCGGTGGCGAGGTCGAGCGCCGCCGACTCCCAGCCGGGCGGGGCGTTCTCGGCGGCTGCCGCGGCCGGGGCGCCCCACGAGAACGCCGTTCCCAGGAGGGAGACGAGGGCGGTGCCGGTGACGACGGTCGTGCGCACGAACCGGGTGCTGCTCATCGCGTCTCCCCCCGCCGCAGGTTGACGAGGTGGGAGACGAAGAGCTCGACGAGGTCCTGTGCGTCGGCGTGCCAGGACTCCCGGTCGATGTCGTTGTCCTCGCTGAACTCGCCCGGCAGTTCACCGGCCACGTGCCCGTCCGCCGAGCCGATGCTGGCTCCGACGGCGTACGGCATGTGCTCTCCGGGAACGGCCATCAGGTACGCGCCGTTGCGGTCCTTCCACCGGGCGGCGGCGGTCCCCGGTACCGCGTACGCGGCGACGGCCGCCTCGGTGGCACGGTTGTCCTGGTACACCTCGGCGACCTTCTCCTTCGGCCCTGTCTCGCGCGGCCCCTCGGGGAGGACGACGACGGCGAGGGTCGTCACCATGTTGGCGGTGGGGTCGACGTACGTGGCCCGCAGGACCGCCTTGCAGCCGTTGTCCTGGGCGGCCTTCAGGATGGCGCGAGTGAGGCCCTTGTCGCAGTCGGTCTCCGGTGAGATGCCCATGCGGTGCCACAGGGCCTTGTCCCGGTCGTACAAACCGCCCTCGTGGCCTCCGCGGCCACCGATCGTCAGCGGGAAGACCTCGTCGACCTGCTCGTCCCGCCACATGACGCTGCCGTACTCGTGATTCGTCAGCTCTTGGCGGGTGTTGTCGTAGGCGTGCGCGGTGAGCGCACCTCCGCCGAGGAGCAGCAGCACCCCGGACGCGCCGAGCACGGTGCCGAGGACCTTCCGGGCACGGCCACCGCGGGGAGCGCCGCCCTGGGGCGTCCACTGCGGCCCGCCGGGAGGCGGGCTGCCCGGCGGGGGGAAAGGGGCGGCCGGCATCCGATGCTGCGGGGCATACGGATCCGTGCTGCTCGGATGCGGGTGCGGGTGCGACGGGTAGGACATCTTCTTCTCTCCCACGGACATCAAGCGGTGGGAGCGGCCGTTCCCCCCGATGATCACATAAACGCACCGTCTCTTCGGGTGTCAAATGAGCCGCGGGCGTGGGCGTTCGGGCCGATCGGGCCCCGCCTCGGGCCGGACGGGCCGCCCCGCGCGCCCGCCCCGGTCGTCGTGCCGTCACGCGCAGCGCTCCCGCCGCCCGCCGCCCGCCGCCCGGAGTCGGGGTGGCGGGCGCGGTGTCGTTCAGTGCGTCGCGGGGTCGGCGGTCGGTCCGGCCGCGCGGGCCAGCAGTGTGGCGCGGTCGATGGCGTCGGTCCGCGTCGACGGCACCGTGCACGCGTGGGCGCCGGCCACGGTGCCGTACAGGGCGCACCTGCGGGGCGGTTCGCCGGTCAGCCTGCCGAAGAGGTAGCCGGCGGCGAAGGCGTCCCCCGCGCCGTTGGAGTCCACGACGGGCGCGGGGGGCGCCACGGCGGGGACGTGGGTGAGTTCGCCGTCGGCCAGCAGGTAGGCGCCGTCGGCCCCCGCCATGGCGACGACCTCGGTGGCCCTGCCGCGCGCGGCGATGTCGCGCAGGGTGCGTTCGGGGTCGTCGAGGGCGGTGGCGGAGACGAAGACGACGTCCGCCGCGAGGGCGAACGCCTCGTGGTACGGGTTCTCGCCGTCCCAGTCGTGCAGGTCGGTGGAGAGCGTGACCCCGGTCCGGCGCAGCGCGGGGAGGGCGAGGGCGCAGGGCTGGGTGATGGAGACGTGGACGTGGCGGCTCGCCGAGGCGAGGGCGGTGACGGTGTCCTCCGGCAGCCGGTCCGACTCCCCGCAACGGGTCGCGTCGTAGAGGGAGAGCCGCCGCCCGTCGGGACCGACGAGGTTGACGGCGCGCTTGGTCCCGGCGGCGAGGGGGACGGCGGTGAGGGGGATGCCCCGGTCCCGGTGGAGGGCGCGCACGAGGTCGCCCTCGGGGTCGTCGCCGAGGACGTCGAGGTGGTGGGTGCGCAGGCCCAGCGCGCTCAGCCCGAGCGCGACGAAGTCACCGGTCTGCCCGGCCCGGGTCTGGATCCCGGGCCGGATCAGGTGGCTGTCGGCGAGGGGCAGGGGCAGTTCGGGCACGTACACGATCGTGTCGACGCCCGCGCCGCCGAGGACGAGGACGTCGGTCTCCGGGGTGCTGCTCATGGGGTCCTTTCGGAGCCGCCGGGGCCGCCTGGGGGCACCGGGGCGCGGGGTGGTCAGAAGTTGCCGTAGTTGACCTGCCAGGTCGGCAGGCCCATGCGGCGCCACACGGCGACGACGCGGTCGCGGTCGTCGAGGGAGACGCGGACGGCGTAGCGGCCGCGGACGTGACGGTCGAACAGCTCCGCCTTCACCACGTCGTCGCGGCGGCCGTCACCGGCCGCGCGCATCCATAGCTCGTCGTACGGCACGTCGTGGTGGCGCAGCCACGCCTCCGTCTTCCCGCGGTGCTCCTCGCCGCGGCCCGACAGCAGCACGACGGCGTCGCCGTCGGCGCGGCGGAAGGAGCACAGGGCCTGGCGGACCGGGACGTTCAGCAGGTCCTCGTCGCAGCGGGTGAAGTCGTACGGGCCGCGCTCGCCGCGGAGGGCGAGCGTGCCGTCGATGTCGCACAGGACGGCCGACGGCAGCGCGGGGTCCGCGGCGTAAAGCCCGACGGGCGGCTGGTCGTTCATCCACTCCGCGGTCAGCCGCCAGCCGCCTCTGCGGGCGGTGGTGTGCTTCTCGGCGAGGATGCGGATGATCTCCTCGCCGACGGGGCGGGCGCGGACGGCGTCGCGCCGGACGCACTCCTCCACCGGCACGTCGGTGAGGTCGTGGACGACGAAGGTGGCGAGGCCGAGGACGGCGGCCTTGAGCCGCCGGGGTATGTGGGGCGTGAGGTGGGTGTTGTCGACGACGACGTCGAAGCCGTCCTCGACGGCCGCGCGGACCGCCGCGTCCTGCACCGCGAGGACGGTCTGCTCGTGCGCGCGGGACCGGCCGCGCTCCGGGTCGGGGACGTCGAGCATGGTCCGCAGGTCGTCGAGGTTCACCCGGCGCGTCCGGCCGCCGGACGCGGTCTGGATGCGACGCGCCTCGGTCGTCTTGCCGGAGGCGGGCAGCCCGGTCATGACGTGGACGACGGGCGGGGCGGGCGGTGCGGACACGGGGTCAGTTCTCCTCGTCGGTGGTGAACGGGTCGGACGCGTCCGGCCGGACGGAACGGTACGTCATGAGGACGGTGGGCCGGCCGTCGAGGCGCTGGAACAGGGCGGGGCGGACGGCGGGGTCCGGCACGGAGCTGACGGCGCGGGCGAACGCCGCGCGGTCGGCGGCGAGGTGGGCGACGGACCGGTACGCCTCGTCGATCGCCCGCTCCCGGTCCGTGACCTGCTTCTCGATCCGTGCGACGACATCGCGGACCCACGCGTCGAACTCGTCCGGGACCTGTTCGAGCAGGGCGTCCAGGGGCCGGCCGTCGGAGGCGGTGACGTACTCCGGCGGGCAGCCCAGCGCCTGTGCGACCTGCCGGGCCGGGATGCCGGCGAAGCGCTGGACGCCGTGGCCGCGCCAGACGTCCCGCTCCGTCACGCCGGTCAGGACCTTGTGGAGGCGTACGTACTCGGAGAGCTTGGCCTTCGCCCGCAGGCCCGACGCGAAGCGCAGGACGAACCCCTCCGCGTCCGTGCCGGTGGCCGGGGTGCCGTCGGGGTGCGTGGAGGATTCGGTGAGGGCGAGGAGTTCGGCGAGCGGCAGGGCGGGCCGCAGGGTGACGACCGAGCCCACGGGCCGCCAGGCGGGCGCGGCGTCGGCCAGGGGCGTCTCGGTGCCGTCGGGGCCGAACGCGGCGAGCAGCACCAGGTCCCGGCGGTCGCCGTAGTCGACGACGACGCGGTTCTCCGGGTACACGATCTCCGCGAGGTACGTCGTTCCGGGGCTGAGGGCGCGGGTGTCGCACCCGTCGAGACGGCGCTGCGCCCAGGTCGCCTGGGTGCTGACGAAGGACCCCTTGGAGGCGACGCGCCACCGGCCCGCGTAGTGGAAGACGACGGCGAGGCTGCCGTCGACCTTGTCGTACACCTCGAACGGCTCGTCCGGCAGCGGCGGCGCGTAGGGCTGTCCCGCGGTGTGCTCGCCGACGTTGAAGAACTTCGGCAGGGGCAGGGCGACGACCTCGCCCGTGGTGTCGTCGGCGACGAGGCCGCGGCAGCGGACGGTGACGCGGTTCCACACCCGCTCGTACTGCGCCGTCCGCGTGTAGGTGTACAGGGAGAGCGGCAGTTCGGGGTGGCGCTTGCGGGTGACGTGGCCGGCCTCGACGGCCGCTGCCAGGTCCTCCGGCGGTATCAGGGCGTCGAGCGTCGGGCGCGTCGGGCCGGTCATGGTGGTTCCCCCGTTTCGGTGATGCCGCATTCTCACCCGCCCGGGGGGTGCGGGGACAGCGAATTCGGCGGGCACCGCGCGCTCCGGGCACGGGCCCTGACGGGGCGGTGGCGGACGCGCGGGCTCCGGCGGGGGCGCCCTGGGGGCGCGCGGACGGCGTACGTTCACCGGATCGCCGCGGAGCCGGCCGGTTGGTCGTGGTGCGCGGGGGGCAACTCTTCCGGGACCCGAGTGAGTTGTCCCTACCTGTGGGGGTTCGTGATCGTGAGACGTCTGTGGTGGCGGTCCGGTGTGCTCGCCGCGTTGCTGGGGTGTGCGGTGACGGGGGCGGGGCTCGCCACTCCGCCGGCGGCCGGCGCGGCGACCGGTCCGGCGCGAGCCGGCGCGTCCCCGCTGCCGGGGGCCGCGCCGGGAGCGCGGGCCATCGCGGAGGGCGTGGCGTACCGGGTGCTGGACGTGCCCTCGCCGCGCGGCACCGCCCGCGTCCACCTGGTGTCGGTGGACCTGGGGGTGGCCCGGGTGTCGGCGGGGCTGCTGTACCCGGGCGTGGTGGCGTCGCGGGCGCGGCTGTCCGCGCTGGCGGACGGGGCGGGCGCGGTGGCCGGGCTGAACGGCGACTTCTTCAACCTCTCCGAGAGCCAGCATCCGGGGGTGACCCCGACGGGCGCGCCGGTCGGCCCCGCGGTGGCCGGCGGGGTGGCGCTCAAGGGGGCGGTGCCGCGCGGGCAGCGGTTCGGCCCGGCGCTTCCGCCGGGGACGAACACCCGCATGGTGCTGGGCGTCGACGCCCGGGGGCTGGCCAGGGTCGGCGAGCTGGCGTTGGCGGGGGAGGTGCGCACGCCGTCCGGGGTGCTGCCGCTCGGCGGGCTGAACCAGTACGCGCTGCCGGTCGGTTCGGTCGGGGTGTTCACCCGGCACTGGGGCGCGGTGTCCCGGCTGCGCGCCACCTGCGGCACGGACACCGACCGCGGCGCGCCGTGCAGCGCCGAGACGTACGAGGTGCGGTTGCGCGGCGGCAAGGTCACGGCGGTGTCCGACACTCCGGGTGCGGGCGCGGTCGCGGCGGGCACGCAGGTGCTGGTCGGGCGGGAGGCGGGCGCGCGGCGGCTGCGGGAGCTGGCGGTGGGCGACCGGGTGACGGTGACGCACCGGCTGGTGCCCTCGGGCGCGGACACCGGGTCCGCCTTCCGGTTCGCGGTGGGCGGGTTCCCGGTGCTGCGCGGCGGGAAGCCGCTGGCCGGGATGGACGCGGTGGCGGCCGCGGTGCGCTCGGCGGCGGGCGTCGCGGACGGCGGGCGGCGGCTGCTGCTCCTCGCGCTGGACGGCGGCGCGGCGTTCCGCTCGGGGCTGACGGTGGTGGAACTGGCGGGGCTGCTGGGCGACCTGGGCGCGTCGGACGGCGTCAACCTGGACGGTGGGGGGTCGTCCACGCTGGTGGCCCGGACCGGCGGGGCCACCGCGGTGCGGGTGCTGAACCACCCCAGCGGGGGCGCCGAGCGGCCGGTGCCGAACGGGATCGGGGTGTTCGTCAGACCATGACGGAGGGTCAGGCGGCCGGGCCGGTCCCGCGCCGGTGCGGGGCGGGACCGACAGGCAGTCCTACGGCTTGACGCTGCTGACCGCGTCGGCGGTGGCGGAGACACCGTCGTAGATGCTCGGCGCGAGGCTCGTCCCGGCGAGGAAGAAACCGAGCAGGGCGCAGACCACCGCGTGGGAGAGCTTCAGGCCGCCGCTGCGCAGGAAGACCACCGCCAGGATCAGCAGAAGCACCAAGACGGAGATGGATACGGCCATGTGTCGCCCTCCTCGGCCAGGTGCCGCACGGTGCGTACGGCGTTCGGCGGCCAGTCTGGCCCAGGCCGGGCGCCGGACAGCCGTACGGCGCGTCGGCCGAACGGGTAGGAATCGGCGGCGGCCCGTTACACGCCGACCGGGACGGCCGTCTCGTGGCGGGCGGCTCCGGTCAGTGCGTCCCAGTGCACGGTCCGGTCGCACCAACGGTCGAGGAGGACGTGGTCGTGGCCGACGGCGAGGAGCCCGGCCCGGTGTTCGCGCCGGTACTCCTCGACCACGGCGACCAGCGCCGCCGTCGTGGACGCGTCGAGCATGGCGGTCATCTCGTCGCACACGAGCCAGCGCGGCCGGAGCACCAGGGCGCGGGCGAGGCAGGCGCGTTGGAGCTGGCCGTCGCTGACCTCGTGGGGGCGGCGGGCGAGCAGGTCCTCGGTGAGCCCCACGCGGCGGGCCAGTTCGCCCGTGCGGGCGGCGGTCTCGGCGCGGCGGCCGGTGGCGCGCAGGGGTTCGGCGATCAGGTCGCGCAGGCGCAGCCGGGGGTCGGCGGAAAGGCGCGGCTGCTGGAAGACGACGCCGACGGCCGTGCGCAGGTCGCGCGGGGCGCGGTGGCGCCAGCCGCGCGCCCGCCGGCCGTCGAGGGTGACGTGGCCCGCGTCGGGGCGGTGCAGCAGGGCGGCGACGCGGGCGAGGGTCGACTTGCCGCAGCCGCTGGGCCCGAGCAGCCCGACGGCCTCGCCGGGGGCCACGGTGAGCGACACGTCGCGGAAGACGGGGTCGTCGGGGTCGTACCCGGCGGTGAGGCAAGTGAGTTCAAGCACGGGGGGCCTCCTCGGCGGCGTGGGGGCGCGGGGCGTGGTGGCAGGCGACGCCGTCCTCCAGGAGCGGTACCGCCCGGCAGGTGTCGCTGCGCAGGGGGCAGCGCGGGGCGAAGGCGCAGCCGTCGGGCAGGGCGTCGAGCTCGGGCGGCATGCCGGGGATCGGGGCGAAGTCCCGTTCCGGGAGGGCGGCGAGCAAGCCACGGGCGTACGGGTGGCGGGGACCGGGGGCGCCGAAGAAACGGTCCGCGGCGGTCAGTTCGACGACGCGGCCCGCGTACATGACGGCGACGCGGTCGGCGATCCGCTGGGCCGCCGCCAGGTCGTGGGTGATCAGGAGCAGGCCCCGGCCGGTGTCGGTGTGGCGCCGCAGTTCGTCCGCGGTGCGCTCGACCAGGTCGCGGTCGAGCCCGGTGGTCGGTTCGTCGGCGAGGAGGAGCGGCGCGTCGCCGACGAGGGCGAGGGCCGTGGCGGCACGCTGCGCCTGGCCGCCGGAGAGCTGGTGCGGGTAGTGGTCGAGCAGGTCGACGGGGAACGAGGCGCGCCCGGCGGCGGCCACGGCCGCGGGGCGCAGCTCCGCGCGCGGGGTGCCCGCCAGTTGGCGCAGGGTCTCCTCCAGCTGCGCGCGGACGGTCCGTACGGGGGTGAGGTGGGCCGCCGGGGACTGCGGGACGAGGCCGACGCGCCGGCCGCGGACGGCCCGGGCGAGGGTGCGCTCGTCGGCGGCGAGCAGGTCGATGCCGTCGACGACGGCCGTGCCGGCGGTCTGCGCGTTGCCGGGCAGCAGGCCGAGCAGGGCGGAGGCGAGGACGGACTTGCCGCAGCCGCTCTCGCCGACGAGTGCCAGGCACTCCCCCGCCGCGAGGTCGAAGCTCGCGTCGCTGACGGCGGCGACGTGGCGGCCGCCGCGCATCCGGAAGCGTACGGAGAGGTCCCGTACGGAGAGGACGGGGCTCACAGCATCAGCTCCGATCGGCGGCGGGGGTTGAGCCGCTCGCGCCAGGCACCGGCGAGGCCCGCGATGGCGAGCGTGGGGACGATGAGGAACAGCCCGGGGAAGAGCGTCGGCCACCAGTCTCCGGCGAGCAGCGAGCCGCGCGCCGTCTGCACGAGGTTGCCGAGGCTGGCCTGGTGGGCGGGGAGCCCCAGTCCGAGGAAGGACAGGGCGGACTCGTGCCACATGGCGTGGGGCACCATCAGCACCGCGGCGAGGCCGGCCTGCGGGAGGACCGCGGGCAGCAGGTGGCGGACGGTCACCCGCCACCGGGAGGCGCCGCCGGAGACGGCCGCGTCGACGTACGGGCGCGAGCGCAGCGACAGCACCTCGGAGCGGACGATCCGGGCGGTGGACAGCCAGTGCGTGAGCGCGACGGACACGATGACCGGCCACACGCCGGGGCGGAACATCGCCACGATGAAGATGCCGAGCAGCAGGTGCGGCACGGACGAGAAGGTGTCGACGAGCCGCATGACGAGCCGGTCGGTCCAGCCGCCGAAGGCGGCGGCGGCCGCGCCCACGGCCGTGCCGATGACGGTGGCGACGAGCGCGGCGACCAGGCCGACGAGGAGCGAGACGCGCAGGCCGTAGACACAGCGCAGCAGCAGGTCGCGGCCGACGTCGTCGGTGCCGAACGGGTGCGCGAACGACGGTGGCCGGAGCTTCAGCGACAGGTCGACGGCCTGCTGGTCGAGCTGGACCAGGGGCGGTACGAGCAGCACCGCGAGGACGACGGCCGCGACGATGACGGCGGACGTGGAGACGCGGACGGCGCGGGTGGAGCGGCGGGTGCGCCCGCGGGACGTCCAGACGGTGTCAGCCATCGAAGCCCACTCTCGGGTCGGCGAGTCCGTACAGCAGGTCGGAGAGGAGATTGCCGAGGAGGACCGCCGCCGTGGCGAGCACGGTCAGGGCGGCCAGCAGCGGGAAGTCGACCGAGGTGGCGGCCTGCACGGTGGCGGCGGCGATGCCGGGCCAGCTGAAGACGGACTCGACGAGCAGGGCGCCGGTGATGAGTTCGGGGACGCGCGAGCCGATGAGCGTGAGCATGGGCAGCATGCCGGAGCGCAGGGCGTGCTTCAGCAGCACCGTGCGCTCGTCGAGTCCGCGCGCGCGGGCGCCCCGTACGGGGTCCTCGTCGAGCGCGTCGGCGACGCCCTGGCGGACGTAGAGGAAGAACCAGGGCAGTTGCGAGAGGCCGAGGACGAGGGCGGGCAGCACCAGGTGCGAGGCGACCTGGCCGAAGGTGACGGTCTCGCTGGCCGTGTCGGTGAGCCCGCCGGCGGGCAGGACGCCCAGCTCCAGCGCGAAGAACCAGATGGCGAGCAGTCCGAGCCAGAAGGCGGGGGCGGCTTCGAGGGTGTACGCGGCGGAGCTGACGCACCGGTCGAGCCAGCCGCCGCGGCGGCGCGCGGCGAGGACGCCGAGCGCCGTGCCGAGGAGGACGGCGACGGCGAAGGCGGTGGCGGCGAGGAGCGCGGACCAGCCGATGCGTTCGGTGATGACGTCGGCGACGGGCTGGCGCATGACGCTGGAGTCGCCGAGGTCGCCGGTGACGGCGGAGGTGAGCCAGTCCCACCAGCGGGGCACGAGCGGCCGGTCGACGCCGAGGTTGGCGCGCAGCTGGTCGAGGTTCTCCTGGGAGGCGGTGAGTCCGGCGGTGCCGGCGTACGCCTTGACGGGGTCGAAGGGGGAGGCGGCGGCGACGGCGAACACGCCGAACGTCACGACGAGCAGGACGGGGACGGCGAACAGGGCCCGCCGTCCCGCCATCCGCGCCATCGCGCCCCAGGGGAGGCGTCGGGTCACTTGCCGGCGTCCTTGGGGGTCCAGTCCTCCACGTTCCACCACGGGCCGGAGGCGAGGCCGTGGTCGTGCGGCTCGACCTGGGTGGACAGGCCGTCCCAGCGGTCGTTCACCACGTACAGGTGGTCGATGTGGGTGAGGAAGGTGTAGCCGGGGTTCTTCACCAGTTCACGCTGGACGGTGTCGTAGGCGGCCTTGCGGGCGGCCTTGTCGTCGGTGGTGCGGCCGGCGTCGAGGGCCTTGTCGACGACCGGGTTGTCGTACCAGCCCATGTTGTTGAAGCCGTCGCCGGCGAGGGAGGACTTGAGCAGCAGGTACTGGTCGAAGTCCGGGTCGCCGGGCGAACCGCCGCCGGCGAGGACCGCGTCGGTCTTCATGCGCGGTTCGATGACCTCCCAGGTGCCGGCCTGGGTCTTGATCTCGATGCCGGCCTTCTTGGCGTCGGAGGCGTAGGCCAGGGCGTGGTCCTGACGGAGCTTGTCGCCGGAGAGGTACCAGAGGGGGAAGGTGGCGCGGACGCCGTTCTTGACGCGGACGCCGTCGGGGCCGGGCTTCCAGCCGGCGTCGTCGAGGATCTTCCGGGCCCCGGCGAGGTCGTGGGCGCGCTCGGTGCCCTTGGTGAACCACTCGCTGTCGGTGGGGACCGGGCCGTAGGCGGGCTTCCCGGCGCCTTCGAGGATCTTGTCGACCATGGCCCCGCGGTCGACGGCGACGTCGAGGGCGCGGCGGACGGCGAGGTCCCCGGTGACCTCGTTGTGCGTGGGCAGGGTCACCAGGCGGTAGTCGTAGGTGGTGGCCTCGTACGTCTTCCTGGCTCCGTCGCCCTTGAAGCCCTTGGCGAGGTTCGGGGGGAGGATCGCCCCGTCGAGGTCGCCGGAGCGCAGCCGGGTGGCGCGGACGTCGTCGTCCTTGATGATCGCCATGGTGAACTTCTTCACCTTCGGCGCGCCGCCCCAGTAGGCGGGGTTGGCCTTGAAGGTGATCTTCTCGCCCTTGGACCAGTCGGCGAGGACGTAGGGGCCGGTGCCGATCGGCTTGGTGGTGAAGGGGCCGCTGTTGACGTCCTGCTTGCCGGCGACGTGCTCGGGGGCGATGCCGAGGACGGTCCGCTCGGCGAAGGGCGCGTAGGGGTGGTCGAGGGTGAAGACGACGGTGTCGTCGCCGACGGCCCTGACGTCCTTCAGGGCGGCCAGCTCGGTCTTGGAGGCGTTGTTCGTCTTCTCGTCGAGGATCGTGCGGTAGGTGAAGACGACGTCCTTGGCCGTGAAGGGCGTGCCGTCGCTGAACTTCACCCCGGTGCGGAGCTTGTACGTGTACGTCAGGCCGTCCGCGCTGACCGTGGGCAGGGCGACCGCCAGGGCCGGCCTGAGCTTCATGTCACGGTCGAAGGCGAGGAGCCCGTCGAAGATCTTGGAGTTGCCGTCCTTGCCGTAGCCGAGGAGCGGGCTGAGCGTCTCGGGCTCGTAGGCGATGCCGACGACCGCGCTGTCCTTCGCCGCGGGGCCGGAAGCCCCGGCGCCGGGGTTCGAGCAGGCCGCCGCGGTGATGGCCAGGGTTCCGGCCAGCGTGGCGGCGGCCATGCCGCGTATGGATCGGGCGGTCATGGTTCCACACCCCTCGTGCTCTCGTGGAGTCGACTGTTGTTGCGAACGACTCGCAATTAAACAGTACGTAGAGGGGTGGGTTCCTCTTGTGGTCCTTACGTGGAGACCGGGGGGCCGGGCAGGTCCACGAGCCGGGCCAGCTCCTCCTTGTGTCGGCCGGCCGACCCGAGGGCGATCTGGTCGGCCTTGGCCCGCTTCAGATAGAGGTGGGCGGGGTGCTCCCAGGTCATCCCGATGCCGCCGTGCAGCTGGACGCACTCCTCGGCGGCGTGCACCGCGACGCGCGAGCAGTACGCCTGGGCGACGGCCACGGCGAGCGGCGCCTCGGGGCTCGCGGTGGCGAGGGCGTCGGCGGCGTTGCGGGCGGCGGCGCGGGCGCCGACCACCTCCAGCCACAGCTGGGCCATGCGGTGTTTGAGCGCCTGGAAGGATCCGACCGGCCGGTTGAACTGGTGGCGCTCGCGGGTGTACCGGACCGTCTCCTCCAGGCACCATTCCGCCACGCCCAGCTGCTCGGAGGCGAGCAGCCCGGCGCCCGCGAGCAGCCCGCGGCACACGGCGCCGCGCGCGCCGGCCGCGTCCGCGAGGCGCGTGCCGCCGGTTTCGGTGCTCACGGTGGCGAGCGGGCGGGTCAGGTCGAGCGGGGTCTGCGGGGTGACCTGGGCGTCCGCGGCGTCGACGGCGTACAGCCCGTCGGGGCGGACCACGAGCAGGACGTCGGCGTGGACGGCGTCCGCGACGCCGGTGACGGTACCGGAGCCCGCCGGCACGTGGTCGGGCCCGGCGGAGAGCGGTACGGCCAGCACGGCGACCTTGCGCCCGGCGGCCAGGTCGCCGAGCAGGTGGGCGGCGCCGGTGGTGGCGTCGCCGTCAGCGGCGGCGAGGAGCGTCTCGGTGGCGACGACGGCGCTGGTGAGGTACGGGACCGGCGTCACCGCGCGGCCCAGCTCCTCCAGGACGACGGCGGCCTCACGGTGGGAGGCGCCCTGCCCGCCGAACCCCTCGGGGACGAGCAGCCCGGCGGTGCCCATGTCGGCGGCGAGCGCCTTCCACAGCGCGGGGACCCCGCCGCCGTCCTCGACGCGGCCGGGCAGCTCCGCCGGGGCGGCGCGGTCGGCCACGAGGGCGCGGACGGCGGCCCGGAGGTCGGACTCGGTCTCGGAGTACAGCAGGTCCACCCGGTCCGTCCGGTCGGTCCCGTCCGTCCGGGCAGTCGGGTCCGTCCGGTCAGTCTGGTCCTTCATCGGGCGAGGTCCTTCCAGGCGACGTCCTTGTCGGTGCGCGGCTCGGAGGGCAGGCCGAGGACGCGTTCCGCGACGATGTTCAGCAGTACCTCGCTCGTGCCGCCCTCGATGGAGTTGCCCTTGGAGCGGAGGTAGCGGTAGCCGGCGTCGCGGCCCGTGAAGTCGACGCGCTCGGGGCGGCGCATCGTCCACTCCCCGTACAGCAGCCCCTCGTCACCGAGGAGCTCCACCTCCAGGCCGCTGATCTCCTGGTTGAGGCGGGCGAAGGCGAGCTTCATGGCGCTGCCCTCGGGACCGGGCTGGCCCAGGGCGAGCTGCTGGCGCAGCCGCTCGCCGGTCAGCCGGGCGACCTCCGACTCCACCCACAGGTCCAGCAGGCGCCGGTGGAGGTCGTGGCTGCGCAGTTCGGGGCGCTCGCGCCAGGTGCGCGAGACGGGGCCGATCATGCCGCCCTCGCGGGGGATCCGGGCGCCGCCGATGGTGACCCGCTCATTCATGAGGGTGGTCTGCGCGACCTTCCACCCCTCGCCGACCCCGCCGAGACGGTGGGCGTCCGGGATGCGCACGCCGGTGAGGAAGACCTCGTTGAACTCGGCCTCGCCGGTGATCTGGCGCAGCGGCCGCACCTCGACGCCCGGGTCGCTCATGTCGCAGAGGAAGTACGTGATCCCCCGGTGCTTGGGCGCGTCCGGGTCGGTGCGGGCGATGAGGATGGCCCAGCGCGCGACGTGGGCGCTGGACGTCCACACCTTCTGGCCGTCGACGACCCACGTGTCGCCGTCGCGGACGGCCCGCGTGCCGAGGGCGGCGAGGTCCGAGCCGGCACCGGGTTCGCTGAAGAGCTGGCACCAGACCTCCTCCCCCACCCACAGGGGGCGCAGGAAGCGGCGCTTCTGCTCCTCGGTGCCGTAGGCGAGGATCGTCGGCGCGGCCATGCCGAGGCCGATGCCGATGCGCCGCGGGTCGTTGTCGGGGGCGCCGGCGGCCGCGAGCTCGGCGTCCACCACGGCCTGGAGGGAGCGGGGCGCGCCCAGGCCGCCGAGCCCCTCCGGGTAGTGGACCCAGGCGAGGCCGGCGTCGAAGCGGGCACGGAGGAAGGCGGTGCGCTCGGTCGTGGCGGGCGGGTGCGCGGCGAGCAGCGCGCGCGTCCGGTCGCGCAGGGCGGTGGCGTCGGTCACCTGTCGGCTCCTTCCGGGAGCACCACGACGCGGCCCGTGGTCGTGCCGTCGGCGACGCGCTGCACGGCGGCGGGCGCGTCGGCGAAGGCAACCCGGTCGCTGACCAGCGGCTTGATCAGGCCCTTGGCCGCGAGGGTGGTGAGCGTGTCGTGGCAGCGGCGGACGGCTTCGGGGTCCTTCTGGTTGTACAGCCCCCAGTGCAGGCCCATGATCGAGTAGTTCTTGACCAGGGCGTGGTTGAGGGCGGGGGCGGGGATGTCGCCGCTGGCGAAGCCGACGACCACGATCCGGCCCTCGAAGGCCACACACCGGGCGGAGGCGGTGTACGCGTCGCCGCCGACCGGGTCGTAGACCACGTCGGCGCCGCGGCCGCCGGTGGCGTCCTTGACCGCCGCGACGACGTCCTCGCCGCGCCGGTCGACGACGGCGTCGCAGCCGAGCTCGCGGGCGACGGCGGCCTTCTCGGCGCCGCCCACGACGCCGATGACGCGCGCGCCGGCCGCCTTGCCGAGCTGGACGGCGGCACTGCCGACACCGCCCGCGGCGGCGTGGACGAGGAGCGTCTCCCCCTCGCGCAGCCCGGCGCGGCGGTGCAGCCCGAACCAGCCGGTCTGGTAGCCGATGTGCAGCGCGGCGGCCTCGGCGTCGTCGAGCGCCTCGGGCGCGGGGAGGACCGCGGACGCGTCGGCGACGGCGTACTCGGCGAAGCCGCCGTGGGGCAGCGCCGCCGTGGCGATCACGCGCCGGCCGTCCTCGGTGTCGGCGCAGACCTCCACGCCGGGGGTGAAGGGCAGCGGCGGGCGGACCTGGTACTGGCCGCGGCACAGGAGCGCGTCGGGGAAGTTGGTGTTCGCGGCCCGCACCCTCAGGAGCAACTGCCCGGGGCCGGGCGTGGGCCGGTCGGTCTCCTCGCGTCGCATCACCTCGCTCGGCTCGCCGTTCCGGTGCACGCGCCATGCCTGCATGGGGGCCTCCACAAAGAGTCGGGCAGTACCGCAGTGGCTCGCATACTAAGCGGTCGCTTGCCCGCGGGGGAACAGGGAGCCGCGGATTTCCGGCCACCCGCCCGGGACCGGATCCCCGGGAGCCGCGGGGGGACGGACGGGACACGAGAGGGGCCGGCCGAGGCCCCGACGGGCGGCCGGGAGCCGAGGGGGACACCCCGAGGCCCGGACGGCCGGCCGGGGGACGGTCGAGGCCGGACGGGACGGCCGGACCCCGCGTGGCCGTCCGGGGGACGGCCACCCGCACCTCAGCGCGGGAAGAGCTCGAAGGTGACGGCCGGGACGCCGCCGAACCGCTCGGACGCGGCCCGCGCGTGGCCCGTGAGGAAGGCGCGGCAGTACACCTCCGGATCCTCGTCCGTCAGCGCCTCGATGTACGTGCGGTGCTCCAGGAGGGAGCGGACCGCGCGTTCCATGCCCGGGGTCGCGTCGACCGCGTGGGTCGGCTCCGGGGAGCCCGCCACGGCCACCCAGCGCACCCCGTCCCATGGTTCCAGGCCCTGCTCGACGAGTTCGGGGAAGATCCAGCGGTTGCCCGCGTCGGCCGCCGCGTCCAGGGTGGCGCGGCCCACCGCGACGTGGTCGGGGGTGTTCCAGGCGACGCCGCCCCAGGTGTCGCGGTGGTTGAGGGTGACGACCAGCTCGGGCCGGTGGCGGCGGATCGCGGCCGCGATGTCCCGGCGCAGCGTGGTGCCGTACTCGACCACGCCGTCGCGGTGGTCGAGGAACTCGACCTGCGAGACGCCGACGACCCGCGCGCTCGCGCGCTGCTCGGCCTCGCGCAGTGGCGCGCAGACGTCCGGGGCGAGCGTGGCGATCCCCGCCTCGCCGCGCGTCGCGAGGACGTACACCACCTCCCGGCCCGCGTCGGTCCAGGCGGCGACGGCCGCGGAGCCGCCGTACTCCAGGTCGTCCGGGTGGGCGACGGCGACGAGGGCGCGCCGCCAGTCCTCGGGCATCGGCCGCAGCGGCCCCGCTTCCTGACGGGCCGTCGGCCCGCTCTCCTGATCACTCATGGGCGCAGGATAGGGCCGGGCGGTGACGGCGGAGGCGGCACGGGCCCGTGACGGCGCCCTGCCGAAAGCGCGGCGCCCCATGGGCGGCCGGGCGCGTCACACACCGGCCACCCCTCCCCCACCCACCGCACGCCCCGCACGCGCGGACGCGTCGTCGGTCCCGCCGGGCGGACGGGTCCTCGGCCCCGGCCCGCCGCCCGTCGGCCGCGACGAGCGGCGCCGTCCACCCGCGCGGACGCGCCGCGGACGGCGCCCGTATCACCCCGGGGCGCGCCGTCCGGCTCCCGGGCCGGTACCGGGCGTCCTCGCGTCGTCCCGCCCGGGCCGGGGCCGGCCGTCCGCGGGCGCGGCGCCGTGAGTCACCGTCAGACCTCGCCGCGGACCAGGGCCAGCAGCCGGTCCAGGACCCGGGCGCCGCCGGCCCGCACGCCGTCGTGCTCGTACTCGTCGGTCACCCAGGTGCGCAGGCCGCGGATGGTGCGGGCGGTCTCCAGGGAGTGGGCCGTGTCGACGTACAGGTCGTCGTGGTAGACGGCCGCGGCGGTCGGGACGGTGTTGGCGGCCAGGCGCCGCGCGTCGTAGAGGGCGGGCCAGTCGGTGCGGGCGGCGAGCAGCTCCGCCGTCTCGCGCAGCGGGATCAGGGCGGGGTCGGTGGTGAAGTGCCAGGGGTGGATCGTCTCACCGGTGAGGAGCAGCGGCGCGTCGCCGGCGAGCGCCGCCGCGGCGTCGAAGTCGGGGAATTCGGCGCGCACCCGCTCGGCGGCCCAGTCGGTCGGGGCCCGGCCGTCGGCGTAGATGGACTCGTGGAGCACGGCGTAGAGGGGCCGGGACGCGAAGGAGAGGTGGCCCCGCACGGCCTCCAGGAAGGGGTCGGACAGCTCGTGCCCGGCGGGGGTGCGGACGAAGGCGTCCTCCAGCAGGTAGTGGAGCTGGTCGCCGCCGTCGCCCACGCCGAGGAGGGCGCCGAGCGACTGGAACGCCTCGACGGTGAGCCGGTGCCCGCCGGGCAGCGCCGTGGGGTGCTCGACGAGGTGGGCGGCGATCCGCCGGGCCGCCTCGACGTCCTGCGGGTAGCGCTCGTAGTGGGCGAGGACCTTGCGCCGCATGCGCGGGTAGGCGGCGCGGTAGACCTCGTCGGCGGTGGCGTGCAGGGAGGGCAGGCCGCCGGTGACGAGCACCGCCGCCAGCCCCTCGGGGGCGGTGGAGAGGTAGTGGGTGGCGCAGAAGCCGCCGTAGCTCTGGCCGAGCACGGTCCACGGGGCGCCGCCGGTCAGTCGGCGGCGGACCAGTTCGCAGTCGCGGACGATCGCGTCGGCACGGAAGTGGGCGAGGTAGGCGGCCTGTTCGCGCGGGCCGCCGCGCAGCGGGAGGGTCCTGCGGTCGGCTGGCGTGGAGCGGCCGGTGCCGCGCTGGTCGAGGAGGAGGACGCGGTACTCGCGGACGGCGCGGCCCAGCCAGGCCGGGGCGCCGCTGAAGCGCCGGACCGCGCAGCCCGGGCCGCCCTCCAGGTACACCAGCCACGGCAGGTCGTCGACGCCCTGCCGCCCGGCCGCGACGACCTCACGCCCGTACAGCTCGATCCGCTCGCCGTCCGGTTCGGCGTGGTCGAGGGGGACGGTGAAGCGGTGGTCGGTGAGGACGACACCGGGCTGGCGGTACGTAATCAATGCTCCTCCTGGCAGGCGGTCGGTCACCGGTCGGCCGGTCGCGGGCCGCGGGCGCGGCGCGCCCCCGCCCGCACAGTGGACCACAGGGGTCCCCGGCGGCCGGGGGCGGGGCGGGGCGGGGCGGGGCGGATCAGCCGGTGGGGAAGTCGTCCGGGGTCCGGATCCGGTCACGGATCCAGACGCCCGCGGGCTTGAGGGAGTCCGTGCCGGTCCAGGGGCCGCCGGCGCCGCAGGTGCCGGGCTTGAAGACGGCTCCGGTGCGGTGGTCGTCGGAGAAGTTCCAGTTCACCCAGCTGATCTTCTTGGTGGCCATCAGGTCCAGGTAGCGCTGGGTCATCGCGAAGTCGTTGTCGCCCTCGCCGGCGTAGTTCTGGGTGCCGAACTCGGTGACGAAGACCGGCAGCCGGTCGGCGGCCCGGGACAGGGTGGCAAGGTACGCGTCGCGGTGCGACGTCGCGTAGAAGTGGAAGGTGTACATGATGTTGGAGGCGTTCACCGGGGCGGCCACGACCTCCGACTCGTCCGCGCCCTCCGAGACGCCGAACGACGACCAGGCGCGGGTGCCGACGAGGACGGGCGTGTTCGGGTCCTGCGCGCGGATGACCGGGATCAGCTGCTCGGCGTAGCTCTTGATCCGGGACCAGCTGACGCCGCTGGGCTCGTTGGCGATCTCGTACAGCAGGTTGGTCTTGCCGCGGTGGCGCTGGGCGATCTCCGTGAAGAAGGTCTTGGCGCGGCTGAGGTTATGGTGCGGGTCGCCCGGGTCGAGCATGTGCCAGTCGACGATGGCGTACATGCCGCGCGCGGTGGCCTGTTCGATGACGGAGTGGACGAGGTCGGTGTACTTGCGCGGGTCGGTCTCGTACCCGCCCTCCTGCACGTACATGGAGACCCGCAGGACGTCCGCCTTCCAGTCGGTGGCGAGGGCGTTCAGCGAGCCGGACGTGACGCACTGGCGGTACCACTGCAGGCCGTGCGTGGACATGCCGCGCAACTGCACCGGCCTGCCGTACCGGTTGCACAGCTTCGTGCCGCAGACCGCGAGTCGGCCGTTGATCGCGGCGGGGGTCGTGGCCGCCGCGGCGCCGTCCGCGGCGGGGGCGGTGGCGGCGGACTCGGTGGCTGCGACGGTCGCGCCGGCCGGTGCCGGCCGGGCGGCGGGGGCGGCGGGTGCGGTCGGCGCCGTGGTGAGTCCGAGGAGGAGGGTGGTGGCGAGGGCGCCGGCTGCGGCGCCGATGCCACGGGTCCAGGTCCGTGCCGATCTCATGGGATCTCCGATGTGGACGGGGCGGGGAGCGAGGACTGGAAGGAAACTTTCCTAACCAATGGGTAGCAGCTCCCGCGAGGGGGCCGCAAGGCCCTGCCGGACAGGTGGCCGCAGCACGTACGGTGGCGTCGTCCCGATCCGATGATCAAGGAGGTCGCCCGATCATGGCCCATTTCGACCTGCCCCTCGACGAGCTGCGCGCGTACCGGAGTTCGTCCCAGGAGCCCACCGACTTCGACGCCTTCTGGGCGGAGACGCTGGCGGAGGCGGGCAGTCACCCGCTCGACGCCCGGTTCGAGCCGGTCGCCACCGGTCTGACCACCGTGGAGGTGCACGACGTCACGTTCGCCGGCTTCGGCGGACACCCCGTCAAGGGCTGGCTCGTCCTCCCCGCCGCGGCCACCGGACCGCTGCCGGTGGTGGTGGAGTTCATCGGCTACGGCGGTGGGCGCGGCCTGCCCCACACCCATCTGCTGTGGGCGTCCGCCGGATTCGCGCACTTCGTCATGGACACCCGCGGGCAGGGCGGCACCTGGGCGGGCGGGGACACCCCGGACCCGGTGGGCAGCGCCCCGGCCGCGCCCGGCTTCATGACGCGGGGCGTCGAGGACCCGTCGACGTACTACTACCGACGGTTGTACACGGACGCGGTGCGGGCCGTGGCGGCCGCCCGGTCGCACCCGGGGGTGGACGCGACGCGCACGGCCGTCGCCGGCGCGAGCCAGGGCGGCGGCATCGCGCTGGCCGTGGCCGGGCTCGTGCCGGACCTGGCGGCGGTCGCGCCCGACGTGCCGTTCCTCTGCGACTTCCCTCGGGCGACGACGATCACCGACCGGAACCCGTACCGGGAGATAGGCGTGTACCTGAAGACGTACCGGGGCAGGGTCGAGCAGGTGGCGCGCACGCTCGCGTACTTCGACGGCGTGCACTTCGCCGCGCGGGCCACGGCGCCCGCGCTGTTCTCGGCCGCGCTGGAGGACCTGACCTGCCCGCCGTCGACGGTGTTCGCCGCGTTCAACGCGTACGCGCACGCCGACAAGAAGATCGAGGTGTACGCCTTCAACGACCACGAGGGCGGTGAGTCCTACCAGCAGGCCGCCCGACTGCGCTGGCTGCCGGCCCGGCTGGCGGCCTGACGCGGGCCTGGTGGTGGGGGCGGGGCCGGGCCGGGCCGCGGCGGGTGGGATGCCTGGGGGTGTCTTGTCGTACAGGTCGGATCAGGGAGCGGTGTCCGGTGCGTGCGCTCGCACGGCGGAGGAGGGAGTCGGCGCGGAGCGTCGGCGACCGACGACAGCGCGGCGTGGTCGCGCACCGGGCGCCGCGAGCCCGACCTGGCCGGCAGGACACCCCCTGGGGGCGGCGGCGGGCGCTGGATAGGCTGCCGGGGTGACCGGAGACGGGGGCGAGGTACTCGTCGGCCGCCGCGCGACGCGGCCCGACCGCGCCGGCCGTCCGGTGGGAAGGGCCAGTCAATGACCAGCGCACACCGTGGGGCGTCCTCGTCCCGCACCCCCGTCCGACTCGCCGCGCTGTGGGTGGGGGTGGTCTTCCTGCTCATCGGCGGCCTGGGCTTCGTCCCCGGCGTCACCAGCGGCTACGACACGCTGGCCTTCGCCGACCACGAGTCGGACGCCCGGCTCCTCGGCCTGCTCCACGTGTCGATCCTGCACAACGTCGTCCACCTGGTGTTCGGCGCCGTGGCGCTCGTCACGGCGCGGACACCCGGCAACGCCCGTCCGTTCCTCCTCGTCGGCGGCCTGGTCTACCTCGCGCTGTCGGTGTACGGGGTGATCATCGACCTGGACAGCGAGAGCGGCGTCGTGCCCGTCAACACCCCCGACACCTGGCTGCACTTCGCGTTCGGCGCCACGATGGTCGCCCTCGGGCTGCTGCTCCCCCGCCCCACCGAGAGCGAGGGAGGTCCCGGGCCCGGGCCCGGGACCGGGACCGGTGTCTGAGCGCCGGCCCCGGTCCGGTGTCGTCCGGGCGTCAGACGGCGGCGGGCAACTGCTGCCGTACGGCGACGGCGTCGACCCGCAGGGCGAACGGCACGACGTCGTCCACCGCCAGGGCGCGCGCCGCCGCCCCGTGGAGGCCGACCGTCGCGTCGAGGCGGAGGGCGACGGCGTGGACGGCGTCGCCGGTCTCCTCGTCCTGCAGCACGAACAGCAGGTGGCAGGTGTAGCCGGTGCCGTCCTCCGTCCCGCCGGAGAAGGACAGGTGGGCGCCGCGCTGCCCGCCCGGGCCGACGAAAGCTCCGGTGAGCGCCCGCTCGACCTTCCGCCAGAACTCCGGGTTGGTAGACGGCGCGGGCAGGGCCTGCCGTACGACCTCCGTCAGAGACAGGACCATGACACCGACCGGAGCGGTCTCCCGCAGCCCCCAGCCACGCACGGTCCGCACGGCCCCGCCGTGCGGGACGGCGGCCGCCGCGCGGCTGATCCGGCCGAAGTCGACACCGTCGTCGGTGCCGTCGTCCGTGTCGGTGCCGGTGTCGGTGCCGGCCGGGTGACCGGCGACCGCCTGCCGGAAGAGGCCCGCCAGGGCCTCCGCCTGCGCGATGTGGGAGGGACCGACCTCGAAGACGGGTAGGAAGGCCGCCTGCCCGGCGGCGCCGGACTCCGCCACGGCCACCTCGGGACCCTCCGCCACGGCCACGTCCGTGGTCCGCGCGGCGGTCTTCCCCGTGGTCTCCCCGGCGGTCTCCTCGACGGTGGGTTGGTCGGCCATGTGGCTGCTCCTCTGGCTGGAAAGGGTCGCGCCGCGCCGCGGGCCAGTATGCCGCCCCACCACCCGGCCTCCCACGGGGCCCCCGGCACGCGCCACCCGGCACTTCGGACCGGCGGACCGGTGGCCCGCCGAGGCGAACAGCCCGTCGTAGTCGAGCGCCGCGGGGGAGGCCGACTGCGTGTCGTAGACACCGATGAGCGGTGTCGTCCCCGGTGCCGAGACGGCGTCGGCCAGCCTGCGCCCGTACTGCAAGGGAACCTCCGGTGGTGTCCTCCCCGCGCTCATGTGCACATTTCGCGCCGAAGCTTCGCCGGTGGGCGCGGGCCACGCCGAACGGGCAGCACCCGGACGGGCGGACGCGGCGGCACCGCCACGGACCGCGCCGGGGCAGCACCGGACCGCCGCACGTCGGATCGGGCGCCGATCGGGGCCCGATCGGGGTCGGATCGGGGTCGGATCGGCCACATGATGGCCACATGACGGCCACTTCCCGCCACACTGCGCACGCGGGTTACCACTTTCCGATCATGGGGACAACCTGACCTGAACGGGTCCTGGCTGGTTATGATCGGCACCCCCACGCTTCATCGCAGCCGCACCGGTGGGTCCCGCAGCCCCTCCGCGGGCCGCACCGGTGCGGCGGCCGAACGTCCCCGCTGCCGCTCCCGAGGGCTGATGTCTCCCACCCGACCCGAGGGCGCGCGAGGCCCGTCGACCCGTCGTCGACGGCGCACCGTGCGCCTGCGCACCCTGCTCGTCCTGCTCGCCGTCGTGCCCACCGCCGCGATGGCCACCCTGGTCACCGTGACCGCCGACCGGCTGTTGGAGCAGTCCGCCCACCTGCGGTCCGACGTGCTGGCCGGTGAGCGGCTCGGGTTGCCGCTGCACGCGCTGATGACGGGCATGCAGGCGGAGCGCACGGCCGCCGCCGCCCGTTGGACCGATCCGTCCGCGCCCGCCGCCGGACTGCGCGCCCACCGGGCGGCCACGGACCGCGCCGCGGCCCGGTTCCGCAGCGCCGCCGCGTCCGCCGGAGGGGGTTCCGAGGAGGCCGATCGCCGACTCCGGGAGGTACTCGACGGCCTCGACGCACTGGGCGCCCAGCGCGAGCGCGCGGACTCGCGCACCGGCGGCCCCGACAGCACGGTCGCGTACTACGACGGCGTGATCGGCCAGATGATCCGCTTCTACCAGGACGCGTTCGGCCACACCGAGGACGGCGAGCTCACCAAGGAGAGCCAGGTCCTCGTCACGATGTTCTCCGCCTCCGAGATGCTGGCGCGGGAGGACACCCTCCTGGCGCTGGCGGGCCCGTCGCGGGAGTTGGAGACGACGCGCTTCGCGGAATTCGTCAACGCGGTCGGCGCGCACCGGTACCTGTACGACCGGTGGGTGGTCCCCCACCTGCCGCCCGCGGAGAGCGACCGCTACGCCCGGCTCGTCGGCTCGGAGGCGTGGCAGGCCAAGACCCGTGTGGAGAACCGTGTCCTCGCCGGCCACGAGGACCTGCCGTTCGGCGTGCGGCTGCCGCGGGAGGCGAAGGACTGGACGGCCGCCCACGCCCGGTGGTCCGACGACCTGACGGCCCTCGACGCCGCCCGCCTGCGCGGCCTGCTGGCCCACGGCGACGCCAAGGCGACGGACCTGGAGCGTGAGGTCACCCGGCTCGTCGCCGTCACCGGCGGGGCGCTGATCGCGGTCGTCACCGTCGTCACGGTCACCACCCGCTCCGTGCTGCGGCGGCTGCGGCTGCTGCACGACCGCACGGTGACCGTCGCCGAACGGACCCTCCCGGACGTCGTGGAGCGGCTGCGGCAGGGCAGACCGGTCGACGAGGACGCGCTGCCCCGGGTGCGCGGCGAGCGGGACGAGGTCGGGCGGGTCAGCGACGCGTTCGCCCGGGTCGTCGCGGTCTCCGTCGACGGGCAGCGTCAGCTCGCCGCGGAACGCGACGGCTTCGGCAGCTTCGCCGCGGGCATCGCCTCGCGTACCGGGAACCTGGTCAGTCGCCAGCTGGCCCTGACGGAGGAGCTGCAGGACGCGTTCGGCGGGGACCAGGCGCTGCTGGGCGGATTGATGCGCGCCGACCAGCTGACGGTGGGCATGCGGCGGCAGGTCGAGAATTTGCTGATCCTCGCGGGCGGTGAGGTCCCCGACCCCCATACCGAGCCGATGCGCGTCGCCGACCTGCTGCGCGAGGCCGCGGCGGAGGTCGAGGACTTCCGGCGGATCGACCGTCAGGCACTCGACGAGATCAGCGTGGAGGCTCGCGTCATCAGCCAGGTCAGCCATCTGCTGGCGGAGCTGCTGGACAACGCCACCCGCTTCTCCCCGCCTCGCTCCCGGGTGGTGATCCGGGCGGAGGTGGTCGCCGACGGTCTGTCGGTGGAGATCGAGGACCGCGGCCCGCGCGTGAGCGCCGAGCGGTACGCGGAGATGAACGCCCGCCTCCACTCGGCCCCGCCGTACGCCGTGCTCGCGCGAAACGCGCACCGGCTGGGCCTGTTCGTGGTGGGCCACCTCGCCCACCAGCTGGGCGCGACGGTGACGCTGCGTCGCTCGGTGTACGGCGGCACGGCGGCCGTGGTGCTCGTCCCGCGAGAGCTGCTCGTCCCGACCGGCCCCGAGACGGCGGACGGGGCGGTGGACGGGACGGTGGACGGGACGGCGGATCCGACCGCGGCCCCCGCCCGACTGCCGGCCCAGGCCCGTCCCCCGGCGCGCGGACCGGCCCCGGCGCCGGCTACGACCGAGCGGCGGCCGGACGACCGCGGCGAGACGTCGCGGCCGGCGTCGCGGCAGGGCGCGGCGCTGCCCGTGCGGCGGCGCAAGGACGCACCGCCTCCCGGCGGGGACGGGGACGGCGCCGCCCGCCCGCCCCTGCCGGAGCGCGTACCGCAGACGCACCTGGTCGAGCAGTTGCGCACGCCGCCCCCCGGGGACGGCGGCGCGGCCGCCCAGGAGACCGGGACGGGCCCGGGCACCGGCCACGACGGGGCGAGCCCCGAGGAAGTGGCCGACGCCTGGGCGGAGTACGAGGACGGGACCCGGAAAGTGGAAGAAGAGCTCCGACAGGATCAGCCATGACAACGACGAACGACATGATCTACAGCGTCCTGGACAACAACCTGAGCAGGATCGCCGGCATCGAGGGGGCGGTGCTCCTGTCCAACGACGGGATCATGCTCAGCGCCTACCTGCTGGACCGCGCGCAGGCCGAACGCATCGCGGCGGCGTCCTCCGGTGTCGCCGCGACGATGCGGGCGATATCCCGCGACGTCGACGGCGGACGGGTGATCCGGCAGCTGGTCGAGATGGACGAGCGGTACCTGTGCCTCGTCGGGTGCGGCGAGGGCAGCACGCTCGTCGTCGTCACCAACCGCAAGGCACGCCTCGGCGAGCTCGGCGGTGAGGCGGTGCGGACCGCGCAGGCGCTCGGCGAGTGGCTGGGCACGCCTGACCGCGCGCAGCCGCCGTCGTCGCCGCCCGCCCCGTAATGCCCGACGAGCCGCACCGCCGGGGCGGCCGCCGGCCGCGGCTGTACGCCGTCACCGACGGCCGTACGGCCGCGCCGCGGACCGCCCTGACGATGGACACCACCATCACGGCGGCGGTCGGCGGCGACGCCCCCGACGGGCTGCCCACGGAGTGGCGGCACGTCCTCGCCCTGTGCCCGGCACCGACCGGGCGGGCGGTCGCCGAGATCGCCGCCCGGATGGGGATGCGGCTGACGCCGATGACGCTGCTCCTCGGCGAGCTCGCGGACCGCGGGCTCGTCCACCACCGGCCGCCCCTGGAGGCGGCCGCGACCACCGACGTCCACCTGCTCATGAGAATCAGGGACAACCTTGCCCGGATGTGACACCGCCCCCGGCGGCCAGGAGCCGGCCCCCGTCAAGATCCTCGTCGCCGGCGGCTTCGGGGTCGGCAAGACCACCCTGGTCGAGGCGGTCTCCGAGATCGAGCCGCTGCGCACGGAGGAGCGCCTCACCGCCGCCGGCGTGGGCGTCGACGACCTCGACGGCATCGAGGCCAAGTCCGCGACGACCGTGGCGATGGACTTCGGCCGCATCACGCTCGACGACGCGGGCGTCGTCCTGTACCTGTTCGGCACGCCGGGCCAGGAGCGCTTCTGGTTCCTGTGGGACGACCTGCTGCACGGGGCGCTCGGCGCGATCGTCCTCGTGGACACCCGGCGGCTCGACCGGGGCTTCCCCGCGGTCGACTTCTTCGAGAGCCGCGGTCTGCCGTTCGTCGTCGGCGCGAACTGCTTCCACGGCCGGCAGCCGTACACCGCCGGGGAGATCAGGGCGGCGCTGCGCCTGCGCGACCCCGAGACGCCCGTCCTGCTGCTGGACGCGCGCGTCCGGGACGAGGTGCGCGCGACGCTGCTGTCCCTCCTCGACACGGTGATCGACCGGGCCCGGTCCGCCGCGCCCTCCTGACCGTCCGCTCCCCCGCTCCCCTGATCCTCCGTCTCCCGGGGGCCCAGCCCCTGGCCCCGGCCGGGGGCCGGCCCCCGGCCTCCCGGCCTCCCGGCCCCCGGCCGGGAGGCCGTCAGCGGCCGTCCCCCAGGCGCATCGCGAAGGTGACGGTGCTGCCGCCGGCCGGGCCGGGGGTGACGGTCAGCCGGTCGGTGATCAGCCGGGTCAGCCACAGCCCGCGGCCCGGGCAGGCGCCGCCGATCCCCGGAGCGAGCTCGGGGATGACGTCCTCGGTGAACCCCGGCCCCCGGTCCGAGACCCGGCATTCCAGCTCCCGCGCGGTCCGCGCGAGCACCAGGACCCCGGAACCGCCCGCGTGCCGCACGGCGTTGACCACGACGGCGTCCACCGCCACCACGAAGTCGCCACGCCGCGGCTCCGGCAGGCCCGCCTGCGCCGCGTGGCTCTCCACGAGCACCCGCAGCCGGGGGATGTCCGAGCCGCCGAACGGACACCGCAGCAGGATGTCCGCTCCCTCTCCGTTGCCGGGCACCGTCCCGGCCGTTTCCAGCGCCATCTGCCTATCCCGTCGTGTCCAGGACTGCCGGGTCCGCGCCCAGACGCCGCAGCAGCAGGGCGTGCCCCGGCGAGCAGCGGACCCGGACGGACCGGAGCGCCGGCGGGCCGGTGAGGGCGCGGACGAGCTCGGCCGCGCACTCGGGGCCGAGGTAGCCGGTGCGCCGCAGGTCGACCGTGGCGGGCCGGCCCCGCGGGAGGCCCCGCAGGGCGCCGTCCACGGCCCGCCGGAAGCAGTCGTACGTGGCGCTGTCCGCGTCGCCGATGACGCGCAGGACGCCCTCGCCGTACGGGCAGCGCAACCGGCCCAGCGCCGGGAGGAGGTTGCGGGGGTGGGCCCGGCACATCGCCTCCAGGACCGGCGCGGGGAAGCGGTCGCGTTCGTAGGCGCAGACCTCGCTGTAGAACCCGTCGGCGAAGAGGTGGCCGGCCCGGCGCTCGCGGTCCACCATCAGGTCGAGGTCCGCCCCGAGGTCCGCGACCCAGCCCATGTCGATGTACGTGCGCAGTCCGCGGTACCCCTCGGCGCGGGCGGCGCCGACCTCCTCGGTGATCCGCTGCCACTGGCGATCGGCGGTGAACCTCGGTGCGGGCAGGATCAGTTCGCGCATGCTGCTCATCTCCAGCTGCGCGCTCTCGAAGCCGGTGGCGACGAGCGGGCCGGGCGCGTCGCGCAGCCGCGTCCGCAGCTGCGTCTCGCTCAGGTGCGGGGGTCCGAACACGATGACCTTCTCCCCCCGCGCCAGTCCCGCCCACACGAAGGCCGTGAGGACGTCCCAGCCGGGGGTCTCCCGGTCGTAGCAGAGGAACGCGTGGTCCCCGGCTCCCATGTGCTGGACGGGCAGTGTCCCGGGGTGGCGCTCCTCGCCGGCGATCACGCCCACGTCACTCACCCCCGTGTAACCGTGGCATGGCTCTACGTTACCGAACGGGCCCCTGCTCAGAGGAGGGACAATGAGCACGTACGTCCGCCCACCGCGCCGACCGCGGCCCGCACCCGGGGCCACGGCTCGGCCCCGCACCCGCACACCCGCACACCCGCACGCCCGCACACCCGCACACCCGTTGGAGAACCACCGTCGTGCCGTCGCACATCCCGCACACCGACCGCCCCGACCTGAAGGCCGACTGCGCGAACTGCTTCGGGCTCTGCTGCGTGGCCCTGCCCTTCGCCCGCTCCGCCGACTTCGCCGCCGACAAGCCCGCCGGCACGCCCTGCGGCAACCTCCGGGACGACTTCCGCTGCGGCATCCACACCCGGCTGCGGGAGAGCGGGTACACCGGCTGCACCGTCTTCGACTGCCTGGGGGCCGGGCAGAAGGTGTCGCAGGTGACGTTCGGCGGCCGCGACTGGCGGGCCGAACCGGACACGGCCCGCACGATGTTCGCGGTGTTCCCGGTGGTGCGGCAGCTGCACGAGCTGCTGCGGTACGCGGCGGAGGCGCTGGACCTGCCGGCCGCCCGGCCCGTCCACCCGGAGCTGAGCCGGCTGCACGACCGGATCGACGCGCTGAGCCGCGGCGGCGCCGACGA
This sequence comes from Streptomyces changanensis, assembly GCF_024600715.1. Taxonomy (NCBI): domain Bacteria; kingdom Bacillati; phylum Actinomycetota; class Actinomycetes; order Kitasatosporales; family Streptomycetaceae; genus Streptomyces; species Streptomyces changanensis. The sequence continues at coordinate 6,308,474 of NZ_CP102332.1, read as the reverse complement.
GCTGTCGGCCCTCGACGTGGGGGCGCTGCGCGCCGAGGTCAACGTGCTGCTGCTGCGTGCCGGCGAGCTCGCCCGCGCGGAGGTGCCGGGGCGGCGCAGGGACCACCGGGGCGCGGACCTGATGGGCGCCCGCTTGCGGGGCGCCCGGTTGCGCGGTGCGAGCCTGCGCGGCGCCTACCTGATCGCCGCCGACCTCACGGGCGCCGACCTGCGCCGGGCGGACTTCATCGGCGCCGACCTGCGCGACGCCGATCTGTCGGGCGCGGACCTGACGGGCGCCCTGTTCCTCACCCAGGCGCAGCTGAACGCCGCCCGGGGCGACGGGGCGACGAGGATCCCCGACGCGCTGACCCGCCCGGCGCACTGGACGGCCCGGCCGGGGCGCGCCGCCCGCCGGTGACACGGACGGAGTAGTCGACGCCCCCCGTGCGGGTGCCGTCGCGCCCGGACGGGTGGTGCGCCGGGCGCCCCGCCCGCACCGGGTGCACGGTGGACCGGCAACCATCCACACGTGCACACATCAGGAGGGCGCCATGCCGCCAAGTCCGTTCTCGCGGTCGTGGACGGACCGGTCGAGGCCCGGGTACAAGGTGCGCTACGCGGTGCGGCACCCGGAGCGGGTCGTCCCATACGTGCGGCGCGCCGGGCGTGACCTGTGGCTGCGGCTGCGCAGCCGCGGCGATCACGTCGCCTACTACCGGGGGGTGATGGCGAGCGACACGGCCCGCAGCCCGGAGGCGGCCGTGGGCGGGGCGCCGTCGCGCGAACGGTGGCTGGCGATCGGCCGGATGCAGTTCGACTACCTGGTCGGGCACGGACTGCGGCCCGAGGACCGGATGCTGGAGATCGGGTGCGGCAACCTCCGGGCGGGCTGGCGCTTCATCCGGCACCTGGAGCCGGGCCACTACTACGGCATCGACATCTCCCCGGACATCCTGATCGAGGCGAAGCGGACGCTGGTGCGGTACGGGCTGCAGGACCGGATGCCGTACCTGACGCCGGTCGACGACCTGACGCTGGACTTCCTGCCGGACGCCCACTTCACGGTGGTGCACGCGCACAGCGTGTTCTCGCACTCGCCGCTGGAGGTCATCGACGAGTGCCTGGCGCACGTGGGGCGGGTGCTGGCGCCGGGCGGCTTCTTCGACTTCACCTTCGACCGGACCGAGGGCAGGGAACACCAGGTGCTGCGGGAGGACTTCTACTACCGGACCGAGACACTGGTGGGCCTGGCCCGCAAGCACGGTCTGCGGGCGCGGTTCATGGACGACTGGGAGCTCCTGCCGCACGGCCAGTCGAAGCTGCGCGTCACGGGCCCGGAGCCGGATCCGGCCGTCCCCTGACGGGCCCGGCCGCCCGGGGTGTCGCCCCGGGCGGCCGGTCCGCCACCTGGCGGGTGGGGTCAGTGGCCGAGGGCGCGGCACAGGCCGAGCCGGTCGGTGCCGAGCTTGGTGAACACGGCCGACAGCAGCTCCGAGACGGACTGTTCGTCGCTGCCCATCCGGTCGGCTATGGCGGTGTTGTCCAGACCCTCGGCGGCGTGCCGGGCGGCGGCCTCCTCCAGGATCGTGAGGGTGTCGCGTTCGGCGGGGAGCGGACGCCGGGGCCTCAGTCCGGCCGCGGCGAGCTGGCCGCGGGCCCGGGCGGCGAGCGAGTCCGCGCCGCAGGCGACGGCGGTCTCCATGCCGCGGTAGAGCTGCTGGGCGGCGAGGTCGAGGCTGCCGAGGGCGCGCAGCGCGGTGCCGTGGTCGATGAGGGCGTGCGCCAGCTCGTACGCCGCCGGCGACTGTTCGAGGTGGTCGACGGCCTCGCCCAGGAGGGCGACGCCGTTGATCGGCTCGCTGATCGCCGCGGCGACGCGCAGGGCCTGACCGACGGCGCTGGCCGTGCCGAACGCGCGGGCGCGGGCCACCGCCGCGTCGGCGTTCTTCCGGGCCTCCTCCGGGTGGCGGTCGGCGAGGGCGAGGGCCAGGTCGAGCTGCCAGGGGCTCCACGCGGGGTTGCGGGTGCCTCGCCGCTCCAGTCGCCGGCCGGCTGCGGTGAGTTGCTGGACGGCCTCGTCGGTCCTGCCGCGGGCCAGCAGCAGCTTGCCCCAGACGGCCTGCGGATCGGGATAGACCACGACCTTGGGGAAGTCGGCGCCGAAGCGGTACCGGGCGGCGACCCGCTGGGCCTCGTCGGCGCGGCCCCGGGCGAGGAGCGTCTCGATGAGGATGCCGACGGCGTACCACTGCGCGGGGATGCCGTGCCCGACGCGGTCGGCGATCTGCAGACCGCTGCGGACGAAGTCCTCGGCCTCCGCGAGCCGGCCGCGCCGGAAGCGGATGTAGCCGAGCAGGGTGTAGGCGAAGGAGAGGTGGGCGCCGCGCCAGCCCTTCGCCTCGAACTCGGCGATGCCGTCGTGGAAGAGCTCCTCGGCGCGGCCGGGCTGGTCGCAGTACATCAGGGTGAGCGCGACGACGGCCGGTACCTCGAACCCGAAGTCCTAATCGGTCCAGCTCATGCCGCCGCGCAGCGCCTGCTCGGCGTAGTCCAGGGAATGGGCCGCGGGCTCGGCGCGCATCACGACGTCCCAGGCGCGCAGGCCGAGGATGTGCCGCTCGGCGAGGTCGCGTCCGGTGAGGCGCTTGGCGAACGTGGTCAGCAGGCGGGAGCGGCCCGTCGAGTCGTGTTCGTCGACGTGCACGGCGTTCCACTTGAACTGCTCGGCCTGCATGCGCAGTCGGGTGCGGGAGCTGGTGGTGCGGCGGGCCTCCTCGGTGAGGAGTTCGGTGGCCTGCTGCATCTGACCCGTGTGGGCGAGGGCCTGGGCGAGCCGGTAGGTGACGGCCTCGCGCAGCTCCTGCTCGATCTTGGGTTCCTCCAGCGCGGCGCGCAGCTGGTTGACGGTGGTGGCCGGCTCGTGCGGGAGGTTGGCGGAGCCGAGCTCGAACAGGACCAGGGCGCGGTCCTCGACGTCCGGCGGTTCGCGCAGCGCGCGGGCGAGGTAGCGGCGTGCGGCGTCGGGCGCGCCGGCGGAGAAGCTGTCGCGGGCGGCGTGGCGCAGCTGCTGGACCACCCACGGGTCACCCTCGGGGTGCATCTCCAGCATGTGGCGGGCGGCTGCCGCGGCGCCGAGCCCCTCGTCGACGAGGGCCTGTGCGGCGACGCCGTGCATGCCGACGCGGACGCCCGGCGGAATCGACCGGTACACGGCGGTGGCGATGAGCGGGTGGTAGAACTCCACGACCCGCTCGTGGCGCAGGCTCGGCAGCACGGTCAGGATGCGGGCCGCCTGGAGCTGCTCGACGGCGTCGTCCAGCTGGGCCGTGCCGAGCGCGGCGACGGTACCGACGACGGTGGTCGGCACGCCGGTGCCGACGACCGCGGCGGCCCAGGCGAGCCGGACGGCGGACGGGCCGAGCTGTTCGAGCCGTTCTATGAGCCCGCTGCCCTTGACGGCCGAGGCGAGGTCGCGGAGCTGGGGGATGTTCTCCTCCCGCGGCGCGAGGCCGCGGTCGCGGCCCTTCGCGGCGAGCTCGACGACCTCGAAGGGGTTCCCGCCGGTGATCGCCCAGCACTCGCGGCAGAACAGCTCGTCCGCGCCCTCCCCGAGGGCGGAGCGGACGATCCGCGCCACCGCGCCGGAGGTGAGCGGGGCCAGTTCGTGCGAGCGGGAGCCGTGGCGCTGGGCGAGGGTGTGCAGGGGGACGGCGTCGGGCGGCAGCTCGTCGGGGCGGCAGGCGACGACGATGAGCATGCCCAGCTCCTCCGCGCGGACGGCGAAGGCGGTGAGCCAGGCCAGCGACTCGGAGTCGGCCCAGTGCGCGTCGTCGAGGACGAGGACGACGGGGCCGCTGCGGACGGAGAGGTTGGTGATCACCCAGTCCAGTCCGTCGCGGACGCCCTGCGGGTCGGGGTTGGCGCCGGCCTTCGGCGCGGACAGACCGGTGGCGGGCGCCACGATGTCGTACCAGTCGCCGAGGATCTGGCGCCGCTCCTCCTCCGCCATGGCGGCGAAGACCGGCTGGATCAGCTGGCGCATCACGTGGAACGGCACCTGCCGCTCCTGCTCGCCGCCGCGCGCCGACAGCACCGTGCAGCCGCGTTCGGCGGCGAGGTGGCGGAGCTGGGTGAGGAGCGTGGTCTTCCCGAGTCCCGCCGGCCCGGCGAACGCGAGGACGCCGCCCTGCCGCGTGGTGTGCGCCCCGGCGGCCGACGTGCCGCACAGACCGTCCAGCGCACGCCGGATCGCGCGGAGCTCCGAATCCCGCTCCAGCAGTGGCGCTTCCAGGAGCGGCGCGGTGTCCCGTTCCTGCTGTTCTCCGGCCGTTGTCATCACTTGCCCCCTCCAGCACGTGCGGCCGAGTGTAAGGGCAAGGCGACGGGTTGTTACGGCCGATGGCCCTTCTTTCCGGAACATCGCCACTCGATCGGGGTCGGCGGTGTATTCTCCGCTGACCCTTGCTCAGGGAGGGCGCGTCAGCGCCGCGGTACGGGCACCATGGGGAGCGCGTCGGGCAGGGGGATGCCGGCGGGGACCTCCTTCACGACGCTGCCGGGGACCGGGGCCAGACGCCACCGCGAGGCCACGCTCGCGACCGCGCTGAGGATCTCCGCGACGGCGAAGGCGTCGCCGATGCACTTGTGCTGGCCCGCGCCGAAGGGGATGAAGCTGTTGAGGCGCGGCAGCCGCGAGGGGTCGGCGTCGCTCCAGCGGTCGGCGTCGAACGTGGTCGGGTCGCGGAACAGCGCGGGGTCGCGGTGGAGCGCGTAGGGGCTGTACGCGATCTCGGCCCCGGCGGGGATGGCCACGCCGCCGAGGGTGACCGGGGTGAGCGTGCGGCGGGTGAAGAGCAGCGGCGAGTGGAGCCGCAGCGACTCCTCGAAGACGCTCCGGGTGTACGTCAGGGCGGCGAGGTCGTCGGGGCGCACGGGGCGGTCACCGACGACGGCGTCGACCTCGGCGTGGACGCGCTTCTCCACGTCGGGGTGGCGGGCCAGTTCGTGGAAGATCCACGACAGGGTGGTGGAGGCCGTCTCGGTGCCGCCGAACAGGATGGTGATGAGTTCGTCGCGCACCTGCTCGGCGCTCATCGTCTCGCCCGTCTCGGCGTCGGTGCTGGAGAGCAGCAGCGAGATGAGGTCGTCTTGGCCGCGGTCCTCGGGACCGTACTCGGCGACGACCTCGTCGATGATGGCGCGCAGGCGGGTGGCGGCCCCGTCGAAGCGCCGGTTGAGGGGGATGGGGAGCCGGTCGAACGCCTTGGGCATGACCGTGCGGACGAGCATGCCCTCCAGGATGATCGGGAACGACCGGTGCACCTCCCGCACGGCGGGCTGGTCGACGTCCCCGGAGAAGATCATGCCGGCGACGGCGGAGAGCGCGAACCGGCGCATCTCGCGGTCGACGCGGACCTCCGTGCCCGCGGACCAGGAGGAGGCCATGGCGTCCGCCTCGCGGCACATCAGCTCCGCGTACCGGCTGATGCGGTTGCGTTGGAACGCCGGCTGCATGAGCCGGCGTTGCTTGCGGTGGAACGCCCCGTCGGTGGTGGCGATGCCGTTGCCGAAGAGGGGGCGGAGCTTCTCGAAGATCCGGCCGCGCCCGTAGTCCTGCGCCTCGCCGACGAGGACGGTGTGGATGAGGTCGGGGTCCGTGAGGACGTGCAGGGGCCAGCCGCCGAGGTCGACGCGGACGACGGCCCCGGCGGGGCGCAGCGATTCGAGGAAGGCGATGGGGCCGCGCCACAGTTGGAGGGCGTGGCCGAGGACGGGCAGCCGTCCGGGCGCCATGGGGGCGACGGCGGTGGCGCCCGGCCGGGCGGGCCCCGGCCCGTCGGGGCCGGGTCGGGCCGGGCCGTCGGACCGCTCGGGTCCGTCGCTGGACGTGCGGTGGCTGGTACGGGCCACGGGCTTTCCCCTCATGCCGCGGAGAGCAGGTCCGGTCGGGTGTACGCGGCTTCGAGCCCGGCGGCGAACCGCTCGTCCCGGTAGCGCGTGCAGTCGTAACGCTGCCAGAGGTCGGCGCCGACCATCCAGTCCTCGTAGCTGCGGACGCAGCGGTCGGTGGCCGTGCGCGCGGCGGCGTCGGTCACGCCGAACCCCTCCAGCGCGCCGGGCAGGCGCCGGGCGGCGGCGAGGAAGTCCTCGACACGGGCGTGGACGCGCTCCTCCACGGCCCGTACGGCGTCGGTGAGGGTCAGGTCGTGCCAGGCGGCCAGCAGGGCGGCGAGGTTGTTGGTGTCCCCGCAGGAGTACTCCTTGGGCAGCGAGAACACGTCGTTGCCCCAGGAGATGACGTCGATGGCGCTCCAGGCGAGCTCCTGGAAGGCGGGGCTCCGGCGGATCTCGGCGGGGACCTCGATGCCCTGGTCGGCCTCGACCATGTCCATCATCGGCAGGAGTTGGGAGCTGTGCCGGCGGGTGAGGACGTACTCCTCGACGGTGGGCCGGTGGCCGGGGCGCCGGTTGGCCGCCTCCTCGTCCAGGGAGCGCAGCATGCGCGGCACGTGGACCCGGTAGCGGTCCTGGATCGAGGGGGGCATACCGGCCAGGATCCGGTCGCAGAGCTCGACGAAGGTGTCGAGCAGCGCGCTGTGCGGGGCCGCGCCCGGCCGGCCCGAACGCTCGCCCCGCACATGGCGGGCGATCGCGTCGGAGACCGGCTGCCAGGCGTCGAGGCGACCCTCCCTGATGAGCAGGTCGTGCTGGTCGTCGAGGACGAACGACCAGGCCATCCACTCGGAGAGCAGCACGATGCGCTCGTACGGCGCGCCGCGGTCGACCCGCGCCGTCAGGTGCCCGAAGCCGATGCCGGCGAACTGTTCCCAGGCACCGTCGATCAGCCCCCGGTCCACGGCCCAGGCGGTAGCCTCTGCGTTGGCGCGGTCTGCCGCCGGGTCCTTCGAGTTTTCAAATGGAAGATGAAATTCCGGAATCGTGAAAGAGTCGAGATGGGGCATCGATGTCCCTCCGAAGGAAATCCCGGTCCACCATTCTCCGCGCACGTGCCGTGCGGCCCGCGACCGGATTCGAGCTCGCGGCCGGGCTGTCACAACACCGTGGCAACCTCGCCGACTCCGGTAGTGGAGCGGCTCGATTCCCCCTCGCGCGAGAACGACGAGCCGCGCTTTGAAGCCATTCGCCTCCATTAACCCGTACCGCTAACTGCACTGTCAATATAATCCCACCCGGGGCCCGAAGTGTGCTATGAGCAAATGCGGGGCGCGTAATCGGAAAGGCATATGCAGGCGCGATATTTCGACCGTTCGGTGGCGATTCCAGGGGTGCGGGGACCGGCCCGGCGCCCGGCACACCCGGCGCGGCCCGCGGCCCGGCCGCCGGGGGGGCGCCCCGGTACGCCGGTGGCGTGACGACCCGCCCCGGTACGGTGAGGGACCACCGGCGCCCCGGGTCAGGAGGTCCGCAGATGTCCGTCGAGGAGACGTGGAGCATCGGCGAGCTCGCCGAGCGGGCGGGCGTCACCGTGAAGACCGTGCGCTACTACTCGGACCTCGGCCTGCTGCCGGAGGACGGTCGCAGCGCGGGCGGCCACCGGCGGTACGGGCCCGGGGCCCTCGACAGGCTGCGTCTGATCCGCTCGCTGCGCGGTCTCGACGTGCCGGTCGCGGACGTCGGCCGGGTCCTGGAGCGGGAGGGCGCGCTGGACGACGTCATCGCGGGGCACCTGCGGGACGTGGGCTCCCGCATGGTGGCGCTGCGCTGGCGGGAGGCGGCGCTGCGGCTGCTCCAGGAGAGCCCGGCCGAGGAACGGGCCGAACGGCTGTGCCTGGTGGGTTCGTTGGGCACCCCGCCCAGCACGGCACCGGTGGCGCGATTCCTCCGACGGGTCCTCCCGCCGCGGCTGCCCGCGCGACTGTTCTCGGCCATCTCCGACGCGGCGGTCCCGCAGCCGCCCGCGGAACCGACGCCCGCCCAGGTACTGGCCCTCGCGCGGCTCAACGCCCTCGCGGCGGACGGGACGGGCGCGGTCACCGTCTGCCGGACGGTGCCGGGTGATCCCGGCGGCGCCTGCCGGCCCGCCGTGCTGTACGAGGCCCTCGCCGAGGTGTACGCGGCGGCGGCGCCCGAACTGCGGGCGGCGCGGCAGCCGTCCGGCGGGGCGGTCGACGCCTTCGTGGCGGCCCACGCCGGGGCGCGCGGCCTCCGTGACACGCCCGCGTTCCGGCGGCGCCTCACCGTCTACCTCGACGAGCTCGCGCACCCGGGCGTCGACCGCTTCTGGCGGCTGACCGCGGAGCTGGCCGCGTCGCCCGAGCCGACGTTCGGCGCCACCGACGACTGGCTGCGGGCGGCGCTGGCGGCCGAGGTGACGGCGGCCGGCTGAGGCGGCCCGGCCCGACGGCAGGTCGTCGGCGGGGGCGAGCGGCGGGGCGGGTGGCCGGCGGGGGCGGGCGGTCCGTGAGGCGCGGTGGGGCCGACGGGGCGGCGGGGAGCCGGCGAGGACGTGCCCGTACCCCTCGACGGGGGCTGCCGCCGCCGCGGTGGGGGTGCCGTGTGGTGAGACCGCGTGCCGATTCGGCCCCTCTTTGCCGCACTTGGGCCGCCTATGTCCGTCCGGAGGGCGAACAACCGGTGGCGAAACGGTACTTCCCTTGACGTGCTCACATCTGAGATCTTGCGGCTCGACCACTTCTTCATCCCGGCCCGCCCGACGCCTCCCGTGTCGCCGGGCCTTCGGAGGACACATGCTTCCCCACATATCCGCCGGGCTCAGACGCTCGGCCGCCGCCGTCGCCCTCGGCGCGGCCGTCGCCCTCGCGGCACCCGCGGCCCCCGCCGCCGCCGCTCCGCAGGCCGCGGCGGCCACGCCGACCGCCGCGACGGCGCCCACCGGCGCCTGGGCCGCGGGAACCCGCGCCTACCTGGTGATCACCACGCCCGGCGACACCTCCGCGGTGCGCGCCGCCGTCGCCGGCAACGGCGGCACGGTCTTCGCGCACTACGACGCCATCGGCGTCGTCGTCGCGCACTCCGCCTCCGCGACGTTCGCCACGACGATGCGCGGCGTCAGCGGCGTCCAGCAGGTCGGCGCGACCCGCACGTCGGACGTGCCCGCCGACGCGTACGCGCCGGCCCTGCCGCCCACCCCCACGCAGAGCGCGACGACGCTCACCGAGTCGGACCGCTGGGACATGACCCAGATCAGGGCCGACCAGGCGTGGGCCGTCACCACCGGCTCCGCCACCGTGAAGGTCGGCGTCCTGGACACCGGCGTCGACGACCTGCACCAGGACATCGCCCCGAACTTCAACGCCGCCGACTCGGTCTCCTGCGCCTACGGCCGGGCGGACACGCGGGCCGGCGCGTGGCGCGACGTCGGCACCCACGGCACGCACGTGGCGGGCACCATCGCCGCCGCGAAGAACGGCAAGGGCGTCATCGGCGTCGCGCCGGGTGTGCGGATCTCCTCCGTCCGCATCGCGGAGCCCACGACGTCGATGTTCTTCGCCGAGAACACCATCTGCGGCTTCATGTGGGCGGGCGACCACGGCTTCCGGGTCACGAACAACAGCTACTACACCGACCCGTGGATGTTCAACTGCCCGGACGACGCCGACCAGGCCGCCATCATCGAGGGCGTCCGGCGCGCACAGGCGTACGCCGAGGGCAAGGGCTCCCTCCAGGTCGCCGCGGCGGGCAACTCGAACTACGACCTCGCCAACAAGACCACCGACACGTCGAGCCCCAACGACTCGACCCCGGTGAGCCGCAGGATCACCAACGCCTGCGTCGACATCCCCACCGAACTGCCGGGCGTCGTGACCGTCGCCGCCATGGGCCGCGGCAACGTGAAGGCCTCGTACTCGAACTTCGGCCGTGACGTCATCGACATCGCCGCGCCGGGCGGCGACGGCTCCAGCGGCGTCTACTCCACGCTGCCCGGCGGCAAGTACGGCAACATGAACGGCACGTCGATGGCCTCCCCGCACGTGGCCGGCGTCGCCGCGCTGCTGGCCAGCGTGAACCCGTCGTTCACCCCGGCCGACCTCCGGGCCCGCCTCGCCTCGCAGGCGACCGACACCGCCTGCCCGTCCGACAGCCGGTGCACGGGCACGACCGCGAAGAACGGCTTCTTCGGCGAGGGCCAGACCGACGCGCTGAAGGCCGTCGGCGGTTCGACGCCGACACCGGGCACGTACTTCGAGAACACCGCCGACGTCGCGATCACCGACAACGGCACGGTGGAGAGCCCGATCACCGTCACCGGCGTGAGCGGCAACGCCCCGGCCGCCCTCAAGGTCGGCGTGGACGTCAAGCACACCTACCGCGGCGACCTCGTCCTGTCGCTGGTCGCCCCGGACGGCACGGTGTACCCGCTGGAGGACTTCGCGAACGGCGACAGCGGCGACGACGTCGTCAAGACGTACACCGTGAACGCCTCGGCGGAGGTCGCCGCCGGTACGTGGAAGCTGCGCGTGCGCGACGTCGCCACGCAGGACTCCGGCCGGATCGACGCCTGGAACCTCACGTTCTGACCGGTTCCGCGCAACGCCCGTGACACCGGCCCCGCCGCATCCGGCGGGGCCGGTGTCACGGATCGTGGTGAGCTTCCCACGCCCCCGGCCCGTACTCACCGGTACCCACCGGTGGTCGACGAAGGGATCGGGAAGAAGCCATGGGACGACCGTTCGCCCTGCGGTACGCCGTGCCGGCCGGAGCCGGGGCCGGCACCGCCCCGCCGTACGCGTACGACGCCGCGCTCCAACTGAACGTCCTGCCCGACGGACGGCCCGCCGTGGCCGACCCGGAGGTGCTGCGGGCTGCCGGCACGACGACGTCGACGGCCGGCTCCCAGACGCACTTCGACGACTGACCGGCCGGCGTCCGCGATGACGGTACTGGTGCTGACGTGCGAGGAGGACGTCACGGCGGACCTCGTGGTCGCCGAACTGGGCGCTCTGGGCGTCCCCTTGGTGCGGTTCGACCCCGCCGACCTGCCGGGCCGGGTCGCGCTCTGCGCCGAGTACGCGCGCGGCGACTTCCGCGGCCACCTGTCGGTGGACGGGCGCCTGGTCGGCACGGCGGGGGTGCGCGGCGTGTGGGTGCGCAGACCGGGCACGCCCGCCGCGCGGGCGCCGGGGGCGTCCGCCTGGCTCACCGCCGAGGCCGGCCAGGCCCTGTACGGGATGCTGTCGTCCACGGCCGCCCGCTGGATGAACCACCCGGCCGCGGCCGAGCGGGCCCGGATCAAGCCGTGGCAGCTGCGGGTGGCGCACGGGAGCGGTTTCGCCGTGCCCCCGACCGTGGTGACGACGTTCCCCCGGGCGGCCGAGCAGTTCGCCGCCCGTCACCGGCGGGTGGTGGTGAAGACCCTGTCCGGGCCGCCGCGCGAGGAGCCGGGACTGCTCGTGCCGACCGCGCTGGTGGGGCCGGACGCGGACTTCGCCGCCGTCGCCGCCGCGCCGACCCTGCTCCAGCGGTACGTCCCCCGGCGGGCCGACGTGCGGCTGACCGCGGTGGGCGGGCGGCTGTTCGCCGCGCGCAAGCGGTCGGCGCCCGGCCAGGTGGACGGGCGGTACGGCGACAGCGGCCACGGCTGGGAGCCCGTGGCGGTGCCGGAGCGCATCGCGGGCGCCGTGCGCGCGTACACGGCGACGGCCCGGCTCGCCTACGGGGCCTTCGACTTCGCCGAGGACGAGGACGGCGTGTGGTGGTTCCTGGAGTGCAATCAGGGTGGCCAGTTCGGCTTCGTGGAGCTGGAGACGGGACTGCCCCTGGCACGGACCGTCGCGTCGTGGCTGGCCGGCCTGGACTCGGCGTGAACCGCGCCCGTACGGGCGGCCGGCCGCCTCGCGCGGGGTCGGCACCGGCGCGGAGGACGGGCGGCCGGCCGGCCGATGTGGGGGCCGGTGCGGGGACTGCCGGCGGCCGGCCGGGGTCGGCGGGCGCCGGTGAACGGGCGGGCGGCTCGGATCGGCGGGCGCCGGTGAACGGGCGGCCGGCGCACCCCGTAGGAGAGGACGCAGCCGCTCCACCGCACCGAGGAGGCCCCCACCGTGACACGCGTCCGTCTCGACTACCCGCGCCGGGGGCGCCGCGGCCCTTCACGGTTCGTGCCGTCGTGGCGGCAGTGGCTGGGCCTCGTGCTGCTGGGCCTGACGGCGGTAGCCGGGCTGGCCGGGTGGGTGTACGCGACGACCCCGATCCCCGACGTCAACGCCGAGGCGCGGTCCGAGGCCACCGTCTACTACTGGGCGGACGGCACTCAGATGGTGAGCGTCGGGCCGGTCAACCGGCAGAACGTCCCGCTGTCCGACGTCCCGCGACCGCTGCGCGACGCCGTCATCGCCACGGAGAACGCGACCTTCTACAGCGACCCCGGCTTCTCCGTGCGCGGCCTGGCCCGCGCCGTCGTCGCCACGGCCGGGGGCGGCGAACTGCAGGGCGGGTCGACGATCACCCAGCAGTACGTGAAGAACACGTACCTCACGCAGGAGCGGACGGCGTCCCGGAAGCTGCGCGAACTGTGCCTGTCGGTGAAGCTGTCGCGGACCCTGTCCAAGGACGAGATCCTCCAGGGGTACCTCAACACCAGCTGGTTCGGGCGCGGCGCGTACGGCGTGCAGGCCGCCGCCGTGGCCTACTACGGCACCGACGCGCGGAACCTCGACCCCTCCCGCGGCGCCCTGCTCGCCGCGCTGCTGAAGGGCGGTGACCTGTACGACCCGGCGCTGGGCGAGGCACACCGGCGGCGGGCGGAGGCGCGGTGGCGGTACGTGCTGGACCGTCAGGTGGAGCTCGGGCTGATGACGCGCGCGGAGCGGGCCGCCCACACCGTGTTCCCCGAGCCGCGGCCCAGGTCGGTGGCGAACGGCCTGGCGGGCCAGGTCGGTTACCTGGTCGACGCGGCCGACAAGGACCTGCGCAACCGGACGGGGCTCACCCCCGAGGCGCTCGGGCGCGGCGGGTACCGGATCCGCACGACCTTCGACCGGGCGGCGGTGGAGCGGCTGCGGCGGGCCGTCGACGACGCGGCCCCGGCCACGGCCACGGGGGTGACGGGTGGCGCGGACGGCGGGGCGCGGGGGGCGAACGGTGTGGTGCAGTTCGGCGCGGCGTCGGTGCGACCGGGTGACGGGGCGGTGCTGGCGCTGTACGGGGGCCCGGACGCGACCCGGCACTTCTCCAACAACGCCGACACGGCGGGCGTCCCCGCCGGATCCGCCTTCACGCCGTTCGTCGCGGCGGCCGCCCTGCAGCGGGGCCTGGTGGGCGAGGAAACGCCGCGCCGGGCCCTCGCGCTGCGCCGGGCGCTGGTCCGGGGTGACCCGGAGGTGTTCCTGCGGCTCGGGGAGGCGGTCGGGCCGGCCGGGGTGCGGGACGTCGCGGTCGGCGCGGGCCTGCTGCCGCGCAGCATGGCGCCGCTGGAGCCGGCGTTCGCGCTCGGCACGTCCACGCCGAGCGCGATCCGGATGGCCGGGGCGTACGCCACGTTCGCCTCCGGCGGGCGGCGCGCCGACCCGTACTCGGTGACCGCGGCGACGTACCGGGGCGTTCCTGTGGAGGGTCTGGAGCGGCCGCCCGCCCGGCAGGTGCTCGACCCGGGCGTCGCGCGGGAGGTGGCGCGCGGACTGCGTGACGTGGCGGTGGACGCGGTGGACCCGGGCACGCTGGGCGCCCTCGGGCCGATCGCGGCGGGCCGCACGGGGACCGGGGACCGGTCGCCCGCGGCGTGGTTCGTCGGTTACGGCGAGGAGCTGTCGACGGCGGTCACCGTCTTCCGCACCCGCCCGGACGGCGGGGGCCTGCTCCCGCTGACCGGAGGGGACGGTTCCGGCCCCGGGGGGCCGGGGTCCCTGGAGAGCACCGGTACGGAGGGCGCGGAAACGGAGACTTCCGACACGGGCGGTTCCGGCGGGCGTGTGGACGGGCCGGGTGCGGACGGTTCCGAGACGGGCGGTTCCGGCGGGCGTGCGGGCGGGCCCGCGGTGCGGGTGTGGTCGGCGTACATGGCCGCGAGCGCGTCGGCCGGCGGGGCCGGGGGCGGGGCGCGGGACGCGGGGTGAGTGGGGCGGACGGGCGCGGGTACTCCGGGACTGGCCAGGACCGTCGAGAGCCGGCACGGGAGGTACGCGTGCACACCAAGGGACTGGTCGTCGTGATCACCGGGGCGTCCAGCGGCATCGGCCGCGCGGTCGCCCTGGACTTCGCCCGGCGGGGCGCCTCGCTCGTGCTGGCCGCGCGGGGAACGGAGGCGCTGCAGGCGGTCGCGCGGGAGTGTCGTACGCACCGGGGGACGCGCGCGGTGGTCCAGCCGACGGACGTGTCCGACGCGGCGGCCGTGACGGCGCTCGCCCGGCGCGCGGTCGCCGAGTTCGGGCGCGTCGACGTGTGGGTGAGCGCCGCCGCGGTCGCCGTCTTCGGCGCCGTGGAGGACGTACCGCCCGAGGACGTGCGCCGGGTCCTGGACGTGAACGTCGTCGGGTGCGTGAACGCGGCGCGCGCCGCGCTGCCGCTCATGCGGGCGCAGGGCGCCGGCTGCCTGGTCGACGTGGCGTCGGTACTGGGCCTGACGGGTTCGCCGTACAACAGCGCGTACACGATGTCGAAGCACGCGCTGCGGGCGTTCGATGCCTGCCTGCGGCAGGAACTGCGCTTGGAGGGCGTGCGGGGCGTGCACGTGTGCACCGTGCTGCCGCCGACCGTCGACACGCCGTTCTTCCGGCACGTGGCCAACCGCAGCGGCCGCGAGGTGCGCGCGATGCCGCCGGTGTACACGCCGGAACGGGTCGCCCGGGCGGTCCGGGGCGCCGTGCGCAGGCCACGGGAGGAGGTGGTCGTGGGCTCGGCGGGACACGCGGTGCGGCTGGCCGCCGCGGTCGCGCCCGGCCCGCTGGGGCGGGCCCTCGCCGTCAAGGTGGACCGGACCCACTTCGTACGCGGTGGGAGCGCCCCGCAGAGCGCGGGCACCCTGTACGCGCCGCCGCCCGGGCCCGGCTCCACGCGGGACGGCTGGCACGGCGCGGGACGCACCGCGGGGCGGCGGCTCACCGGGGTGACCGCACTGGCCGCGGCGACCGCCGGGGCCGTCCGCCGGACGCGGCGGCGGTAGGCGCGGTCCACGGCGGTGGGCGCGCGGCCCACCGCCGCAGGCGCGGACGGGCCGGCGGGAGGCGCGGTCCGTCCTCGGGCGGGTCGTTCACGGGCGCCCCACGGCCGGGGCCGCGGCCCGCGTGCGGCGTCCGCCGCGGCCGGTCAGGCGTTGGGCCGCGGCCCGTCAGGTGTTCCGCCGCGGCCCGTCAGGAGGCGTTGTCCCGCCGACAGCAGGGTCGCGAACGGCGCGCCGCTCGCGTGCAAGGCGGCCCGCGCCGCGTTCGCGCCCGGCGCGCCGTGCACGCCTCCGCCCGGGTGGGCGGAGGCGGAGGCGAGGTACAGGCCCCGCACGGGGGTCTCGGGACGGCCGGTGCCGGGGACAGGGCGGAACACCAGCTGCTGGTGGAGCGCGGTCGTGCCACCGTTGACGGCGCCCCCGCGCAGGTTGGCGTCCAGGGCCTCCAGGGTGAGCGGGGTGAGCACCCGGCGGGCCCGTACCGTGCCGCGGAAGCCGGGCGCGAACCGCTCCACGACCGCCTCGATCCGGTCCGCCATGCGCTGTCCGTCGTCGGGTGTCCAGGCGCCGGTGATCCCGTCGGGCCCCGCGTCGCCGGTGATGGTGCGGGGCACGTGGGTGTACGCCCAGGCCGACTCGGTACCGGCGGGCGAGCGGGAGGGGTCGGCCGTGGTCATCTGGCCGAAGATGAGGAACGGCCGGTCGGGGACGAGGCCCATGGCGATCTGCGCGGCGAAGCGGGTCAGTTCGTCGACGCCGTCGGCGAGGTGGACCGTCCCGGCGCGTCCGGGCCCTTCGGTGGCCCAGGGCACGGGCCGGTCCAGGGCCCAGTCGACCTTCACCGTCGCGAAGTCCCACTGGAAGCGGCGCATGTCGTCGCGGACGCGGTCCGGCAGGTGCTCCCAGGCGACGAGCTCGCCGTAGAGGGCGGGCGCGGGCACGTCGGCGAGGACGGCCCGGCGTGCCGTGACGGTCTCGCCGTCGGCGGTGCGCACGCCGTGGGCCCGCCCGTCGCGGACGACGACTTCGGTGACGTGCCGTCCGCACCGCACGGTCACGCCGCGGTCGGCCAGGCGGCGGACCAGGGCGTCGGTGAGGGCGCCCGCGCCGCCGGTGGGGACGGGGAAGCCCACCGTCTGGCCGAGCATGCACATGAGCCAGCCGAAGCCGCCGCCGAGCGCCGTCTCCGGGGACAGGTCGGCGTGCAGGGCGTTCCCCGCGAGCAGCAGCCGCCCGCCGTCCCCGGCGAACGTCTCCTCGCCCATGCGCCGCGCGGGCAGCAGGGCGGTGCGCAGCAGGCGCAGCCCGTCAGGACCGCGCAGCCGGGCGGCGAGGCGCAGTCCGGACCGCACGGGCGGGAAGGGGGTGAACAGGGCGTCCAGCGCGTCGCCGCCCACCCGGTCCCACAGCGCGCACAGCTCCCGCCAGGCGTCGCCGTCACCGGGGGCGAAGCGCTCCAAGTCCTCGGCGGTGCGGTCCGGGTCGCGTTCCAGCACGGCGCAGCGCCCGTCCGTGAGCGGGTGGGCGACGACGGCCGGTGCGTGGCTCCAGGTCAGCCCGTACTCGTGCAGCCGCAGGCCCCGGATGACCGGGGAGGCGGCGGCGAGCGGGTAGAAGGAGCTGAACAGGTCGTTGACGTGGTCGGGGTGGACGCCGCGGTCGCTGCGGACGGCGCCGCCGGGCGCGTCCTGGGCTTCCAGGACGTCGACCGTCCAGCCCCGGTCGGCCAGGAGGTTGGCGGCGACAAGCCCGT
The DNA here is from genome assembly GCF_024600715.1 of Streptomyces changanensis. Lineage (NCBI taxonomy): Bacteria > Bacillati > Actinomycetota > Actinomycetes > Kitasatosporales > Streptomycetaceae > Streptomyces > Streptomyces changanensis. Next base: position 6,291,666 of record NZ_CP102332.1, on the reverse strand, counting down.
TGGGCCCGGCTCCGATGACGACGGCGTCGGGCATGGGGGGTCCTTCCGCGCGGTGGTCCGGCGATTCGGGGGCGGGGCGGGGGCGGTCAGGCCGGTGCGGTCAGGCCGGTGCGGGGCGGGTCCCCTCGACGACCTCGGCGAGGCGGCGGAGCATGCGGCGGTGGCGGAGCTGGAGGAGCGCGTCGAAGACGGCGTTGTGGAGGCGCGCGCCGGGTCCCCGCAGGGGGTGCTCGTCGATGACGACCAGGGTCTCGTCGCCCCAGGGGGCGATCTCGATGGCGACGCGGGCGGTGCCGGTGGGTTCGCTCTTCACCTCCAGCTCCAGCCGGTGCGGCGGTTCCATCCTGCGGACGACCGTGGAGCCCGCGAACCGAGCGGGGCCGAGGGCGACGGTGTACCGCAGGGAGGAGCCGACCTCGGGCCAGTCGCCCTCCAGCGGCTCCGTGTCGTGCGTCCCGACGACCCACTCGCAGTACCTGTCCCGGTCGCTGAGCACGTCCCACACCGCTGCCGGCGGGCGCTTGATCACGTGCTGCCGTACGGCCATGCCTGGCTCCTCCGGGCGGTGGTCACCCGCGCGGGGCCGGGTGACCGAGCGTCGAAACGGACGCACCCCGGGTGTCCCGGAAGGCGGGTGATCAAACCCACCGCGCCGCCGACCCACCGGGTCGGCGGGGTAGCCGGGGTCGTGGGTACGGGGCCCCGGGGACCGGGTCGGGCGGGATACCGGCACGGCGGGTACCGACGCGGCGGGGGTGGGAGCGGGCGGCGTACCCACACCGGTGCGTACGCCGCCCGGGCCGGGCCCCGCCGGTCCGGGGTGACCAGCCCGGGGTGGCCGGCCCGGCGCCCCCTGTGAGGGAGTGGTCCCGGCATGCGGCCGGGACCACTCCCCGCGGCGGTCGTCGGCGCGGGGCCGGGCTCGCCCCGGTCAGCGCCCGAGGGCCCGCACGGCCGCGGCCGCCGCCTGGGCGACGAGCTCGTCGCGGCGTTCCGCGCCCTTCCGGTCGCGGCTGGACATGACGGCGATGACCAGGGGGGCGCGGCCGCCGGCCGGCCACACCACCGCGATGTCGTTGCGCCCGCCGTACCCGGCGGTGCCGCTCTTGTCGGCGACGGCCCAGCCGGCGGGCACCCCGGCGCGCACGAGGGTGGCGCCGGTGGTGTTGGTCGCCATCCACGTCCGCAGCTGCGCGCGCTCGGCGGGCTCCAGCGCGTCGCCGAGCAGGAAGGCCCGCAGGTCGCGGGCCATGGCGCGCGGGGTACTGGTGTCGCGGACGTCGCCCGGCCTGCCTTCGCTGAGGTCGGTCTCGCGACGGTCCATCTCGATCACGTCGTCCCCCAGGGCCTCCAGCTTCCGCTCCAGGCCGTCGGGGCCGCCGAGGGCGTCGAAGAGGAGGTTGGCCGCCGTGTTGTCGCTGTACCGCAGGGCGGCGGCGCACAGGTCCCGCAGGCTCATCCCGGTCCCGGTGGCGCCCTCGGTGACGGGCGAGTGGCCGACCAGGTCGTCCCGCGAGTAGCGGATCACCTCGTCGAGGCCGTCGAGTCCCCGTTCGCGCAGGAGGACGCCGACGGCCAGCGCCTTGAACGTCGAGGCGTACGCGAACCGGTCGTCGGCCCGGAAGGCGACCTCGCGCCCGGTGCCGGTGTCGACCGCGTGGACGCCGAGGCGCGCGTCGAACCGGCGCTGGAGGTCGCGGAACGCACGGTCGGCGGTGGCCGCGGCGGCGCCCGGTGATCCGGGGGCCGCGGACGTGCGGGCGGGGGCGGGTGTGGCGGCGGGGGCGTGATCGCCCGCCGCGCCCGGTCCGCACGCCGGGAGGAGGACGGCGAGGGCGAGGACGCCGGCCGCCCGGGCGGCGCCCGGGCGCGGGCGGGATCGGGGTGTCATCGGGTGGGCCTCCACGGGGTCGGGAGCGGCGTGAGAGCGGGTGCCGGGGCCGTCGCCCGGCGTCGTCCACCACTCTCCGCCCTGCGGCCCCCGCCCGTCCGAGGCGCGCCCGACCGGCGCCCGGCGGGGCACCGCGCCCGGTGCCTGCCCGGGCGTGGTCAGGAGCCCGCGCCGGGGCGGTCCCCGCGGTCCGGGCGGACCGACTCCTGGGCGGTCGGGCTGGGGGTGAGGGAGTCGGCGGCCTCGCCGTCGTCCTCGTCCGCCTGCCCGTCGTCGAGACGGAGTTCCGCCTCCTCGAACTCGTGCAGGACCTCGTCGGTGGCGGTTCGCGGCTGGTGCTCGTGCTTGTCCGTGGATTCCATGGGGTTCGTGTTCCTCGCGGTGCGCCGGCCCAATCCGCCCCGCTTGGAGACCCTGACGGAAGTCGTCGACCAGGTGGCCGTCGGCCTGCGTACTCATCGGTCGGGTCGTGGGGAAGCGTGAGCCGCCGCCGTGGACCATGTCGGACGAGAAGGGGTCCGGAGCCAGTACGAGCGGGCGGCGACAGCCAGCGCGGCTCCGTAGACGGCGAACGCGGTCATGCCGATCCAGGCGACCAGCAGCGCGTCGCTCGAGGAGTGGAAGTCGCCTCGCCGCATCGTCACCACGCCGGCCGTCGCCAGGGCCGCGTAGCCGACACCGAATACCCCGTACGGAACCAAGGTGGCGGCGCCTGTCAAGGCCGGGGCCAGAGGAAGCCAGCGGGGGACGCGGCGGCCGCGCAACCACAGCGTCCAGCGCGGGAAGACCTGGCCCCACGGACGGACCAGGCCCCACAGCAGGAAGGTGCCGAGCGCGGCCAGCAGCACGGTGGCGTCCAGGCCCCAGGACTCCAGGGCGAGCCATGGTCCCGACGCGCCGTTGCGCTTGGAGACGGCGAGCATTTCCTCGCAGGTCATCCCGGCGAAGGTGCCGCCGGACGCCCAGACGAGCTTCATCGCCGCGTAGGGGAGAAAGGCCGCCGTCCCGGCGCAGGCGGCGAGCTGGACCGGCCCGGAGGCGGCGGAAGGGGCCCGTACGACGGCCGCGTCGGGCGTGCGGCGGACGGACCGGGCACGGGCAGTGGCCGCGAGCAGCAGGGCCCCGGCCGCCGCCAGCGCGTGGTTCGCCGCGGCCACGCCGTTGTCCACCCCCTGACCGAACACCAGGGTGATGACGTCCATCAGCAGACCGAACGCGGCCATCCCGGCCGGCACGCAGAGCACCCACAGCAGCACCCGCCACGCAGGCCGCAGTCCGTACCGCGCCACCGCACCACAGGTCAGGGCCGACAGCGCCCCCACCCCCGCGACCCCCCAGCCCAGCGCCGAGGGTCCCGGGGCGCTGCCCAGGTAGAGCGGCGGCGTCCCGCTCACCGCGCAGGCCAGGCCGAAGCCGGCGTACACCACCGCCCACACCATCGTGGCCCGGCCCACCCAGCGCGGCCCCCGCGTGCGCCGCGGCGCCCTCGTCGTCCCTGTCCCACTGATCATGCATCGACCGTCGCATTGACCACGGCCGCGCGACGTCGACTGCTGGAACGAGCTCCCTCCGCCTGCCGGGTGAGCCCCTGCTACGCCTCAGGTGGGGCGGAAAGGTGGACACTTGAAGCATGGACGTCTGCGTGCCCGGGCTCGCGGGCGGGCGGGAGAGACTCGGCCGCGCGCTCTTCACCCGCGTCGCGGGACCCGAGGGCGAGGCCAACCGCGCACGGATCCACGGCACGCCGGGGCCGCGCTGGTTCGGTCCGGACCGCCCGGTGCGGACCGTCCACGGCGACGCCGCGATGTTCGTCGGCGGACTGCGGGCGCTGCTGCTCCAGTCCCTGCACCCGCTCGCCATGGCGGCGGTGGCGGCCCACTCCGGCTACCGGGGCGACCCGTGGGGGCGGCTCCAGCGCACCAGCACCTTCCTCGCGGTCACGACGTACGGCACGGCGCGGGACGCGCAGCGGGCGGTCGACCGGGTGCGGGCGGTGCACGAGGCGGTACGCGGGCGGACCGCCGGGGGCGCCGCCTACCACGCCGCGGACCCGCACCTGCTGGAGTGGGTCCACGTCGCCGAGGTGGACAGCTTCCTCACCGCGCACCAGTGCTACGGCGCCCACCCGCTGGACCCGGACGGCTGTGACGCGTACGTCGCCGACACGGCGCGCGTGGCGGCCGCGCTGGGCGTGCCGGACCCGCCGCGGAGTCGGGCGGCGCTGGCCGAGCGGATGGCCGCGTACCGGCCGGAGCTGACCGCTTCGGAGGAGGCGCGGGAGGCGGCCCGGTTCCTGCTCCTGCACCCGCCGCTGCCGTGGGCCGCCCGGGCGCCGTACGCGCTGCTGGCGGTGAACGCCGTGTCGCTCCTGCCGCCATGGGCGCGCGCACCGCTCGGCCTGCCGTCCCTGCCGCTGCTGGAGCGGACCGCCGTGCGCGCCTCGGGCCGGGCCGTGGTCGGGACGATCCGCTGGGCGCTGCCCCCGCGTCCACCCGCCGCCGACGTCGCCTGACCCACCGCTCGTGACCTGCGGCTCCGCGACCGGCGCTTTCCGAGCGGCGCCCTCCTGACCGGCGCGCGCTTCCCGACCGGTGCCCTCCTGGCCGGCGCGCGCTTCCCGACCGGTGCCTCTGACCGGCGGCTCGTGATCGACCGCCCATGAACGGCGGCTCGCGACCGGTGGCTCGCGACCGGTGGGCCGCTCAGCGGCCGCGCGTGAGGGTGCCGAGGACGCGGACGTGGGGGCGGTCGCCGTCCGCCGGGACGGTGATCTCGGCGCGCACCCCGTAGACGTCGGCGACGAGCGCCTCGGTCAGCACCTCGGCGGGCGTGCCGGCGGCCACGACCCGGCCGTGGGCGAGGACGGCGACCCGGTCGCAGTACATCGCCGCGAGGTTGAGGTCGTGCAGGGCGACGACGCTGGTGACGGGCAGTGCGGCGACGAGGTCCAGCAGGTCGAGCTGGTGCTGGATGTCGAGGTGGTTGGTCGGCTCGTCGAGGAGGAGCTCCCTCGGTTCCTGCGCGAGGGCCCGGGCGATCTGGACGCGCTGCCTCTCCCCGCCGGACAGGGTGTGCCACGACTGGTGCGCCCGGTCGGTGAGGCCGGTGCGTTCCAGAGCCGTCCGCACGGCCTCCTCGTCGGCGGGCACGGGCGGCGTCCAGGCGCGGCGGTGCGGGATGCGGCCGAGGCGGACGACGTCCGCGACGGTCAGCTCGACGAGGGTGTCCGACTGCTGCTCCACGACGGCGACGCGCCGGGCGACGTCCCTGCGGCGCAGGGCGGGCAGCGGCAGCCCGTCGAGGGTGACGACGCCCGAGGCGGGTGCGAGGACCCCGGCGAGCAGCCGCAGCAGCGTGGACTTGCCGGAGCCGTTGGGCCCGAGGAGCCCGGTGACGCCGCCGGGCTCGGGGCCGAGGCTGACGCCGTCGAGGATCAGCCGGCCCCCGGCGGTGCGGGTGACGCGGTCGGCGGCGAGGGTCACCGGGCGGCCCTCCGGGTCCGGTACAGCACGAGGACGAAGGCCGGTACGCCCAGCAGGGACGTCATGACGCCCACCGGCACCTCCTGGGGTTCGAGGACGGTGCGGGCGAGGGTGTCGATCCACACCAGGAAGACGGCCCCGCCCAGGGCGGTGGCGGGCAGCAGCCGGGCGTGCCCGGGGCCGACGAGGGCGCGGGCGGCGTGGGGCAGCACCAGGCCGACGAAGCCGATGGCGCCGGCCGAGCTGACCAGGGCGGCGGTGAGGAGCGCGGTGGCGCACAGCAGGACGAGGCGGGTGCGGCCGACGTGCACGCCGAGGGACGCCGCGGCGTCCTGCCCGAAGGCGAACGCGTCGAGGGTCCTGCCGTGGGCCAGACAGACGGCGAGGCACACGGCGAGGACGGCCGCGCACAGCCACACGTCGTCCCAGCCGGCGCCGCCGAGCGAGCCGAGCAGCCAGAACAGCACGCCGCGGGTGGTCTCGGCGTCGGCGGAGGTGACGACGACGAAGGAGGTCAGCGCGGAGAAGAGCTGCATCGCGGCGACACCGGAGAGGACGACCCGGTCGGTGGTGCCGCCCAGGACATGGCTCAGCAGCAACATCAGGGCGAAGGAGCAGACCGCGCCGGCGAAGGCACCCGCGGAGAGCGACAGCGCGCCGCCGCCCGCGCCGAGGACCACGACGAGCACGGCGCCGGTGGAGGCGCCGGAGGAGACGCCGAGGACGAAGGGGTCGGCGAGCGGGTTGCGCAGCAGCGACTGCATGACGGCGCCGCACACGGCGAGCCCGGCCCCGCACACCGCGGCCAGCAGGGTGCGGGGCAGCCGCAGGTTCCACACGATGCCGTCGCGGATCGGGGACAGCCCGGAGGGGGCGCCGCCGAGGTGCGAGGCGACGACGGACCACACGTCGGCGACGCCGAGGTCGGCGGGGCCGACGGTGATGGTGAGGGCGACGGAGACGGCGAGCACCGCGAACCCCGCCGCCGAGCGCAGCAGGGCGGCGGTCACCGGGACAGCCCGAACCTGCGGATCGCGGCGGCGACCTGCTCGATCCCCTCCACGGTGCGGATCGTCGGGTTCATGGCCTGGCCGCTGAGCAGCACGTACCGCTTGTGCCTGACGGCGTCCATGTTCCTGGTGACCGGGTTCGACTCCAGGAACGCGATCTTCTTGGTGGCGCTCTCCGCGGTCTGCGACCGGCGGGTGAGGTCGCCGATGACGAGCACGTCGGGGTCGCGATCGGCCACGGTCTCCCAACTGACCTGCGGCCACTCCTCCGTGGTGTCGTCGAGGACGTTCCTCGCGCCGAGCGTGCGGGTGATGACGCCGGGCGCACCGCAACAGCCAGCCATGTACGGGGACTCGGCGTTGGCGAACCAGTACATGAGGGTGACGTCCGACGCGTCGAGGCCCTTCTTCGCCGCGGCGGTGCGGGCGTCGAGCCGCTCGACGAGCTCCTCGCCGCGTTCCTCGACGCCGAAGACGCGGGCGAGGTCGCGCACCTCCCGGTGGATCGTCTCCATGGTGAGCGGAGCGGTGCGCACGCCGTCACCGCCGCCGGTGTTGTCCTTGCCCGCGCAGTCCGACGGGGAGAGGTACGTCGGCACGCCCAGCTTCTCGAACTGGTCGCGGGTGGCGACGCCACCATTGCCGAGGGTGGAGGCGAAGGAGGCGGCGACGAAGTCCGGTTCGGTGTCGAGGACCCGCTCGAACGAGGGGTTGTTCTCCGCCAGCCGCCGGACGCGGGCGTTCTCCTTCTCCAGCCCCTTCATCACCGGGTCGGTCCAGGTGGCGGTGCCGGCCATGCGGTCGGCGAGGCCGAGGGAGAGCAGCGTCTCCGTGGTGCCCTGGTTCAGGGACACGGCCCGGCGGGGACCGTCGCCGCGGACCTCCACCTCGCGCCCGCAGTTGTCGAGGGTGCGGGCCGCGCCGGAGGCGGACGCGGACGGGCCGGAGGCACCACCGGCGCATCCGGTGAGCAACAGGGCGCCGCAGAGCAGGGCGGCGGGCAGGCGGTGCTGGCGTGGCGGCAGGGGCACGGGGCGTCCTCGGTTCGTGGCCCATGCGCGGGGCCGTCCGTAACGGGCGCCAGCAGGTCTTCGGACTCGGGATCGACCGGACGCGGCGCCTTCCCGGGCCGGTCAGTGCCCAGTGGCTCGTGCTGCCGCGCCCGTCACCCTCACCGCTGCGCGTCAGTTCCGGATTCGCACCGGATTCCCTGACCCAGGTACCGCGGGTACTGAGTTCGACTGGCCACGGCAAGGTAACACGGTGGTCGCAGGCCGCAACCGGCCGGGCGGGCCCGCGGCCGGGCGGGGTGTCGACGGGCGTCGGTCGGCGTGCGTCGGCGTGCGTCGGCGGGACCCGGTGGGAGGCGGGCGCCGGCGGCCGGCGTCGGCGGGGGCGGGCGGGCCCCCGCGGGCGCCGGCGGGCGGGCGTGGGCGGGATCGGCGATCCGGGCGCGGCGGGCGTTGGCGGGCGGGGGCTCAGCGAGCCGGACACCGGCAGGCAGGTGTCAGCGGGTCGGATGCCTACGGCAGGTGTCAGCGGGTCGGATGCCTACGGCAGGTGTCAGCGGGCCGCGCGCCGGCGGGCGGGATCAGCCGGCGGACCGGGCGTAGTCGCCGAAGCCCGTCCAGTCCAGGGCGACGCAGGGCTCGTCCCCCAGCACCCAGGCGTCGTGGCCGGGCTCGACGGTGAAGAAGTCGCCGGGCCCCACCTCGGCGCTCTCACCGCCGCCGTCCATGACGATCCGCATCCGGCCGCTGACCACGTAGCCGGTGTGCGCCGCCTGGCAGCTGTCGGTACCGGCGAGCGGCCTGACGTGCTCGGTCCACCGCCAGCCGGGTTCGAAGACGGCACGCCCGACGGGACCCTGCCCCGTCGTGATCAGGTCCAGCCTGCCCTTGCCGTCCTCGAAGGGACGGGTCTCGTCGGCGGCGTCGAAGTTCCTGCAGACGATGGCTGTCATGGTGCGCCTCCCCGGGAGAGGGTCGGTCCCCGAGTCCTCCTCCAGGCTACGCCGCGCCGGTGCGTCAGGGGTGCTCCAGGTAGCGGGCGAGTGTGCCGCGGCTGCGGCGGAGGGCGTCGATGCGTGCGTCCGCGGCCGCCAGCTCGCCGTGCAGGACGTCCCGGATCTCGGCGCACCAGTCGAAGCCCAGGCCCGGCCCCTCACCCCGGGCGCAGGGCAGGACCGTGCGGATCACGTCCGTGGAGAGCCCGGCGGCGAGCAGCGCGCGCACCTGCCGGACGGTGGGCACGGCGCCCTCGTCGTAGTCGCGGTACCCGTTGCCGCGCCGGACCGAGGTGAGCAGCCCCTGCGCCTCGTAGTAGCGCAGCAGCCGCGTGGCGACGCCGGTACGCCGGGACAACTCCCCGATCAGCATGGCCCCCTGCCTTCCCCGCCTTGACCTTCGCACCAGTGTGAAGCCCTAACGTCGGTTCGGGGCGCGGGAATTCCACCGCCGGTCCCGCGCCCGCGCCACCTCCACCGCCACCGGCCCCTCTCCCCCACCTCACACCCCTCACGCACCAGGAGTGATCCATGACGTCCACGACCTCGTTCGCCGTGCACCGCGACGGCCGGGCCTCGACCGCAGCGGAGCTGGCGCCGCTCGCCTTCGCCGGGTACGCCCACTTCACCGCCGCCCAAGTGCGCGGCGGTCGGATCCGCGGCCTCGACCTCCATCTGGAACGGCTGCGGTCGGCTTCCCTTGAGCTGTTCGGCCGGGCGCTGCCCGACGCGACGGTCCGGTCCCACCTGCGGACCGCCCTGGAGGCGGGGCCCGCGGACGTCTCGCTGACCGCCACGGTCCACTCCCCGGCGGGCGAGTTCACCGTGGCCGACCCGGACGAGACACCCGCGCTGCTGGTCCGTACCGGGCCGCCGGCGCACGGACCCGCCGGCCCGCTGTCGCTGGAGCCGGTGACGCACGAGCGCTTCCTGCCGACGGTCAAGCACGTGGGCGAACCGGCCAAGACGCACCTGCTCCGTCGGGCCGCCGCACAGGGCTTCGACGACGCCGTGTTCCTCGACCGGCGGGGCCGGCTCAGCGAGGCGACGATCTGGAACCTGGCGTTCTGGGACGGCACGTCGGTGGTGTGGCCGGTGGCCGACATGCTCCACGGCACGACGATGGGCGTGCTGCGGCGCGCCCTGCGCCGGCTCGGCGTCCCGCAGCGCCGGCAGGAGGTCACCGCCGCCGACCTGCCCGCGCTGGCCGGGGCCGTCGTCATGAACTCGTGGACGCCGGGCGTCCCGGTCCACCGGATCGGCGCCGCGGAACTGCCGGCGGCCCCGTCCTTCGTGGACCTGCTCCACCGCGCGTACGCCTCCGAACCACCCACCGCCCCCTGACACCCGGACAACCGGGTCTTCCGGCTCGCCGGAGCGGGTGCGCGCCGGACGCGGCGGCCCGGTGGATCACCGAACCGCCACCCGAACCGCCACCCGGACGGCACCCCGTCCGCGCACGGCCGGGCACCGCGCACCGTGCATGGCGCCTCGTGCGGGCGCGGCCCCGGACGGGCCCGGGCGGGCGGCCTGTACGGCACCCGTGCGGGCCTGTACGGCGGGGTGTGCCGTGGGGCGCGTACGGCGGCCGGTGCCGACGGTCCGTGCGGCACCCCGTGTCGTCGGGGGGTTCTTGCGGCACCCGTGTCGGCGGGAGGACGGCGCCGCCCCCGACACCCACCGCTCCGGGGCGCCGAGTACCGGGCGGGTGCCGCGGACCCGTTCGAGCAGCCCGGGGCGCGCGGACCGCGCCCCGGCGCGTGCGCCGGGGCGACACTGGCGCGTGCGAGGAGCGCGCGGCAGGGCACGTACCGGTGTCCGTACATCCATCCGGGCGACGGTGGTGCGAAAACGCGGACGCCGGCGGGCCGCGGGTGGGAGCCTCACCGACTGACCAGCCGCCGTGCGGGCGGCGTCCGGAGAGGAGTTCCCCAGGTGACAGGCAGCAGTATGCGGGTCGGTGGACGGCGGGTCGCGGCCGTCCTGGCCATGGGCGGCGGGCTCATGCTCGGACCGGTGGTCCCGGTCCAGCCGGACTCGCCCGACGGGCTGGGACTGTCGGCACGCACCACCACCGCCGACCGCCTCACCGAGCCGGTGTCCGCAGCCGTGGGCACGGCGGAGGACCTCACCACCCTCACCCCGCCGGGTGGCGGGAGCGCCTGACGGACCGGCGTCGGTCACGGGCCTCGGGCGGCCGACTGCTTGGCGGTCCGTCAGGCGGCCGGACGGCGGCCCGTCAGCCGAGGTCCGCGAGGAGCCGGCGCGCCTGCCCGGCGGCGTACGGGTGCCCGGAGTCGACGGCCGTACCGAGCGCCGCCCGGGCCCCCTCGACGTCGCCGTGCGCGGTCAGCAGGAGACCGAGGTCGAGGGCGGCACGCGGGGCGAAGTCCCGGTGGCCGAAGTCGACGGCCCGCTGGTAGGCGGCCCGGGCGCCCTCGACGTCGCCCTGCTCCTTCAGCAGGAAGCCGAGGTTCGCGGCGGACATGGAGCGCACCTCGGGGTGGCCGGAGTCGATCGCCCACTGGTACGCCGCCCGTGCCTCCTCCGGGTGCCCCTGCCGCTTGAGGACGTAGCCGAGCGTGAAGGCGGCGCCCGGAGCCTCCTCGGGGTGGCCGGAGTCCATCGCCGCGCGCAGCGCCTCACGGGCGCCGCCCACGTCGCCCAGGTCGGCCAGCAGGTTGCCCAGCAGGGCGGCGGCCCGGGGAGCGGCGTCGGGGTGGCCGGAGTCGAGGGCCGCGCGGTAGGCGGCCCGTGCGCCGTCGGTGTCCCCGAGCCGGTGCAGGAGGGAGCCGAGGTTGGTGGCGGCCAGCGGGCCGGCGTCCGGATGGCCGGAGTCGACGGCGGCGCGGTAGGCGGTGACCGCGCCGTCGGGGTCGCCGTGGGTGGCCAGCAGGGCACCGAGGTTGGTCGCGGCCATCGCCGCGGGCCCGGGACACCCGGAGTCGACGGCCCGCTGGTAGGCGGCCCGGGCGCCCGCGACGTCCCCGTCCTTCTCCAGCCACATGCCGTGGCTCAGGTCGTAGCCGGCCTTCCGGTACGCGTCGCCGCCGTCGTCCATGTCCCCGCGCGTCCTTTCCCCGAGCCGGCGCCCGCGTCCGTTCACCATGCGTGCCACCGTCCGGCGCGCCACTGCTCGGGTGCCACCGTCCACGCGTGCCACCGCCCGCGTCGACGGACGCCGGCGATACCCGGCGGTGCGGGGCGGTGCAGACCGGCGTGCAGGCCGGCGTGCGGGCCGGTGGTGCGGCCGGTGGCGCGTTCCCGCGTGGGTGCGGGCCGGGCGGCGGCGATCATCCTGCCATGGAACCGGCCGCGGCCCCGTCGCGTCCTCGGCACCGGACCGCGGCCACCCGGACCGGGCGGACAGCCGGCAGGTGGACACGCTGCGCACCACCTCCAGCTGGTTCGACTGCTGGACGCGGGGCTCCCTGCACGCGGGCGGCGACCACACCTGGTACGGGACCACCGGTGACGACCGCGGAGCCTCCGGTTTCGTTCCCGCCTCGGCGGTGCACACGCCGCCCTCACTCGACGCCGACCCGTCCGCGCACGGCCTGCGCCGCTGCTGACCCCCGTACCGAAGGCAACCAACCCGGCTCGCCTTCGAGTTGAGCCGCCCGACCCACGGTTTTCGGACGTCAGGGAATTTCCGCGGAGCGTCGGGAACTCCCTCCGGTTCTCCCCCGACTCCTGAGATGGGGCCGTCGTCCGGCGGCCCCGACAGATGGGGGAGGGCCGAGGGTGTCAGAGCACCGTGCGGGTTCGGAAGCGCCCGGTCACATACCGGAACCCGGCGATCGCTGGCTCCTGGTGGCCGTGGCGGGCATGCTGTCGTTCGTGGCGATGCTCGACATGAACATCGTCAACATCGCCCTGGCGGCGATATCCGAGAGCCTGGACGTGTCGGCCGCGACGGCGCAGTGGGCCGTCCTCGGTTACCAACTACCGGTGGTGGCGCTGCTGCTGCCCGTCGGGCGGTGGCTCGACGGCGTGGGCACGCGGTCCGCGCTGCTCGTGTCGGCCGGTGGCTTCGCCCTCTGCAGCGCGCTGGCCGCCCTCGCCCCCTGGGCGTCCTGGCTGATCGCGGCGCGCATCGCCCAGGGGGCGTTCGGCGCCGTGCTGTTCGTGCTCATGCCGGTCCTGGCGATCCGCTCCGTACGGCCCGAGGCGCGCGGTCGGGCCATGAGCGTCCCGGCGACCCTCGGCCCGCTCGGCGCGGTGACCGGCCCGGCGGTGGGCGGACTGCTCCTGGACCACCTGGGCTGGCGGGCCGTGTTCCTGGTCAAGATCCCGTTCTGTCTGCTCGCGCTCTTCGTGGCGTGGCGGGCCATGCCGAAGGACGGGCGGCTGCGCGCGCTCGACCGCAGGGCGCTCGCCGACACGGTACTGGTCGCCTCCGGCGTGACGTTCCTCCTGCTGTCGCTGACCCTCGCCTACGACGACCGAGCGTGGCTGCTGCTCGCCCTCGCCGCGTTGCCGCCGCTGTGGTGGTGGGCACGTGGCCCGAGCGGCCGCCCCGTGACCGCCGCGATCAGCGCGTCCCGCTCCTACCCGGCGCACGGCGCCGTCCTGGCGCTCGCGGCGGCCTTCGCCGCCATGCACTACGTCACCGCCCTGCACCTCCAACGGGACAGCGGCTTCAGCGCCACCGCGACGGGACTGGCCCTGCTGGCGTTCCCGCTCGGCATGGGCGTGGCCGGGCCCGTCGGCGGACGCCTCGCCGACCGCTACGGCGCCCGGCCCGTGGCGGTCGTCGGCGCCTGCCTCACCGCCGCCGGGCTGCTCCTCCTCGTTCCCCTGGGCGACGGCTGGACCCTGCCGGACATGGCGTGGCGGCTGGCGCTGGCGGGCGTCGGCATGGGGCTCAACGGCGGCCCGACGCAGGCGCTCGTCATGAGCTCCGCCCCCCGGGAGCGGACCGCCACCATCGCGTCGACCATGCAGCTGTCGCGCAGCGCGGGCTTCACCGTGGGCCCGGCCCTGGCCACCGCGGCCTGGGGCCTGGCCGGCGCCGACGGCGGCGTCCGCGCCGGGCTCGTCCTGGCCGCCGTCGCCGCCTGCGCCGCCGTCCCCCTCATCTCCGTACGGGGAGGCCGATCCACCTCCGCACCCGATTCCGAGGCCGGTCCCAAGGCCGGCCCCGAGGGCGGTTCGCAGGCCGACCCGGCGTCCGGCGCGGCGCCCGCCGCGCGCCCCTGAACACCCGGTCCCCCACCCCCCGGTGTCCCGGCCCCTGCTGCCCGGCCGCCTCCGCCCCACGATCCCCGATGTTCCGATCCCACGAGTACCCCTGAACGCCCCAGAACCAGGAGTCACCCCCCATGTGTGGAATCACCGGCTACGTCTCCTTCCATCGCGACGCCCGGCGTGAGAGGCCCGTCATCGAGGCCATGACCGCCACCCTCACTCCCCGCGGGCCCGACGCGGGAGGTGTCTGGACCGGCGAGCACGCCGCCATCGGACACCGGCGCCTGGCCGTCATCGACATCGCCGGCGGCGTCCAGCCGATGCTGGACCGGCCGCAGGACCCGACCACCGTCCTCACCTACAGCGGCGAGGTCTACAACCACCACGAGCTCCGGGCGGAGCTGCGCGGCCTCGGCCACACCTTCCACACCCGCAGCGACACCGAGGTCGTGCTCCGCGCCTACGCCCAGTGGGGCGAGGGGATGGCCGACCACCTGGAGGGCATGTTCGCCTTCGGCATCTGGGACGAGCGCGAGCAGCGGCTGGTCCTGGTGCGTGACCGGCTCGGCGTCAAGCCGCTGTTCTGGGCCGCCGTCGACGGGGGCCTGGCCTTCGGGTCCGAGCCCAAGGCCCTCTTCGCCCACCCCGAGATCCGGCCCCGCGTCGACGCCGACGGCCTGCGGGAGGCGTACAGCCTGCTGTTCAACACCGGCCCCACCGTGTGGTCCGGCGTCCGGGAGGTCGAGCCGGGCGGGATCCTCGTCCTGGACCGGGGCGGCGTCCGCGAGCGCCGCTACTGGGAACTGCGGGCCCACCCGCACGGCGACGACCAGGACGCCACCGTCGAGCGCGTGCGCGAGCTGGTCGGCGCGGCCGCCCGCAGCCAGCTGGAGGCCGACGTCCCCCTGTGCAGCCTGATGTCCGGCGGTCTGGACTCCACCGTCCTCACCGGCCTCCTCGCCGACGAGCTGCGCCGGCGCGAGGGCGAGGACGCCCGCATCCGCTCGTACGCGGTCGACTACAGCGACCAGGCGGAGGAGTTCACCGGCGACGTGCTGCGCACCGGGCACGACACGCCGTTCGCCAACGAGGCGGGCGCGTTCATCGGGACCGACCACAGCACCGTGATCCTCGACCCGCGGGCGCTCCTCGACCCCGAGCACCGCAAGGCCGTCGTCGTCGCCCGGGACTCGCCGATCGGCGTGGGCGACATGGACACCTCGCTGTACCTGCTCTTCGGCGAGATCCGCAAGCACTCGACCGTGGCCCTCTCCGGTGAGGCGGCCGACGAGGTCTTCGGCGGCTACCCGTGGTTCCACAACCCGAAGGCGCTCGCCGCCGAGACCTTCCCCTGGCTGCTCGTCACCGGGGACGAGGCCGCGATGCCGATGAACCCGGACCTGCGCCTGGGCCTCACCGAGTTCCGCGAGAACACCTACCGCGCCGCCCTCGACGCCGTCCCGCACCTCGACGACGAGACGCCGGCCGAGCACCGCCAGCGCGTGATGCAGCACGTGTCGCTCACGCGGTGGCTGCGCCAGCTCCTGCACCGCAAGGACCGGCTGAGCATGGCGCAGGGCCTGGAGGTGCGCGTCCCGTACTGCGACCACCGCCTGGTGGAGTACGCGTTCACCACCCCCTGGTCGCTGAAGAGCTTCGACGGCCGGGAGAAGAGCCTGCTGAGGGCGGCGGGCGCCGGGTACGCGCCGGACTCGGTGCTGTACCGGCCGAAGAACCACTACCCGGCCACCCACCACCCCGACTACAACCGCGGCCTGCAGGCGATGGCCCGCGACGCCATGTCCCTGGAGCAGGTCCGCATGCTGGCCGACGAGCGGCTCGTCAAGCCGTGCCTCGACACCCCGGCCGAGCAGCTGGAGTGGGGCCACCGCCTGCGCCTGGAGCGGGTCGTGGACCTCGCCCTGTGGCTGGACCACTACAAGCCGGAACTCGCCCTCTGACGGGTTCCCCGGTCTCCGGTCGTGACCGCGCCCTCCCTCCCCGGGGGCGGTCACGACCGTGAGGAACACCTCCCGCCACCCCGGGGAGTGGTCGACGGCCCGGCGGGGAACTCCCGTTCGCCCCGGGACGTGTAGAGAACGGGGTGCTGGTCACGGCCCCCGGAGGCGACCAGACGGGGGGCCGGCGATGACCACCGCCGAGCACGAGAAGGCAGCGGACCACGGGAGCGGCGGCACGCACGCCCAGGACGGCGAGAGTGGTACCGGTGGTGCGGCAGGCGGCGCCGATGGTGAGGGAAGCGGCGTCGGCGGCGGGGAGGGCGGTACCGGCGGCGGAGCCGGCGCGGTGGCCGGGGGCGTCCCGGGCGCCCGGCGTCGGCGCGGGGGCGGGGCGCGGCGGCCGTGGTGGAAGGAGTTACCGGTCCTGATCGGTGTCGCCCTCCTCCTGTCGCTCGGGATCAAGACGTTCGGGGTGCAGCCCTTCTCCATCCCCTCGGGGTCGATGGAGAACACCCTGCGGGAGGACGACCGGGTCCTGGTGGACAAGTTCACCCCGTGGTTCGGCTGGACCCCGCAGCGGGGGCAGGTCGTGGTCTTCCGCGATCCCGGCGGCTGGCTCCCCGAGGAGCCGCGCGAGACGGACGGCGCCCTGGTGCACGGGGTACGGACGGCCCTGGGCTTCGTGGGGCTGACGGCCCCGCCGGACGAACGGAACCTGATCAAGCGGGTGATCGCCGTGGCGGGTGACACCGTGACGTGCGAGCGCGGCCGACCGCTGCGGGTCAACGGTGCCGCCCTCGACGAGCCGTACCTCCATCCGGGTGCCACGCCGTGTGACGACGCCCCCGTGGGCACGGTCACCGTGCCCGCCGGGCACCTGTGGGTGATGGGCGACCACCGCGACGACTCCCGGGACTCGCGCGCCCACGTCCACGGGCCGGGCGGCGGTTTCGTCCCCGTGGCGAACGTGGTGGGCCGGGCCTTCGCCGTCGCCTGGCCCGTCTCCCGCTGGTCCCCCCTTCCGGTACCCGACACGTTCACGGCGCCTGGCGCACCGCGCGGCTGACCGGTCGTCTCGGGTGCCCGGGTCGGGGCCGGCCGGCGGGGGCCGGACCCCGGGCCGGTTCCGGGCGGTGTACCGGGTGGGTCAGGACCTGCGGCGCTTCTTGTGCAGGGCGTCGGGGCGGTGCACCGCGGTGCGGCCGGACTTCTCGCTCTCCACCTCGTACTGCGGGTCGTCCTTCGAGGCGTCGACGGTGCGGCCCGACGCCTCCGTCCGCTTCGTGATCTTCTTTTTGACCTTGCCGGGGACGGTCTGTCCGTGGCTGCGCCAGGTGACCTCGTCGCCCTTGCTCAGGCCGTCGTCCCTCGCCATGGGCCTTCCTTCCGCGGGGTGCGCTCGGCGCGGGCCCGCGCCGGGTCCGCGTCCCCCAGCTTCCGCCGCTCCCCCGGCGTCCGCACCTCGGACGGGCGCGGGCCGGGGCGGGCACCTCACCGCGGCGGGACGGGTCCGGGGCGTCCCGCCGCGGTGCGGCCCACCGCGGCGGCGAGCTTGCGCAGGCGGCGCCAGTCGAGCGGGGGCTGTGCCTCGGGGACGCCGGGCCGGTGGCGCGGTACGCGGACCCGCAGCACGCCGGGCGCGGTCCGGCAGCGCACCGGGGAGGGCAGCACCAGGGCCTCGCCGTCGATCCCCCCTCGATTCCGGATGCGGTCCCGACCCCGGGCTCGGTCCCGGTCCCGGTCCCGGACCCTCGACCGACAGGGAAGCGCCTTCCGTCCGGACGAACCGGCCCCCTAGGATGATCACCGCCGAGGAACGCGGAGGTCCTGAGGACCGTCGACGGCGACACACACGGGGGAAGCAGACATGACTGCGCGGGTGAACGACGTGCCGTACGGCAGACGGACCAGGCACACCCTGTCCACGACGGTGGCGGTCCTGGTCGCCCTCTGCGCACTCACCACCGGATGCTCCTCCGAGGCCGAGGAATTGGGCGTCGCCTGGGACACCCCTGCGGACCGCAAGGCCGAAGAGCAGGGCAACGGGGCCTGGCTGTCCGGCGATACGCTGGTCCACAGCCGCTTCGACACGGTGCGCGGGTACGACGCCCGTACCGGCAGGCAGAGTTGGAAGTACGTGCCACCCGGCCGCTCGGCGGTCTGCCACGTCGCCGACGACACCGACAGCTCGGTCCTGGTCCTCACCCGCGACGGGGACGGCACTTCCGCCGCGGCCAAGGGCAAGCGATGCGCCGACGTCGTCGCGATCGACATGAACAACGGCCGCGAGATCTGGCACACCCCTCTTCCCGCCCTCGATCCCTGGGCGACCCGCCTACAGCCCTACACGGTGTCCGCCGGCGGCGGCATCGCCGTGCTCCTTCGGGGGGACGACCTGCAGGCCGTGGACGTGCGCACGGGGAAGGCCCGCTGGAAGGCGGCCCTGCCCAAGGGCTGCGTACCGGGTACGACCGCGGTGGCCGAGCGCCAGGTCGCCGCCCTCCTTGCGTGCGGCGGCACCGAGTACCTCTTGGGCGACAAGGTCCCGAGCGACGCCGAACTCTTCGTCGCCACCTTCGCTCCCGCCACCGGCGCGCTCCTGTGGTCCGCCCCCCTCGGGAACCGGAGCACTGTCCCCTGGGACGCTCGTGCGGACTTCGTCTCGGCCGACCCGGTGGTCGTAGCCGCCTCGGCATCGGGCGACTCCGACTCCGGAGCCTACTTCTCCTTCGGCAAGAACGGCCGCCCGAACCCGCCGATCGATTTCAGCGGTCCCTACGGCGAGATCGAGCGCTCCAGACGACTCACGGCGGCGGCGGACGACAGCAGGCTCTACGCCTTGCCCCTCCACCGAGTGAGGAACAGCCGTGTCGACCCCCACCGCCTCACCGCGTTCGACCTGGCCACCGGGGACCCGGTCTGGGGCGGCAGCGTGGACGACGACCGCCTCGACGGCGACACCGGCTACCACATCATTCCCCAGGACGGGAAAATCACCGTCCTCACCTCGCGTCACGAAACGTCCTTCTTCGGCGACCCCAGTTCCACGAACAGCCTGCGGGTCCTCGACGGCGCCACGGGCGAGCAGCGCGAAGTCCACAGCTTCCCCGAGGGGGACGATCCGGTGGACGCGCTCTTCGTGCACGAGGGTCGGCTCATCGGCGCCCGCTACAAGTCGTACGGGTCACGGAACAAGCCCTTCACGTCCTACGAACACCGCTGACCGTCGACCAGACAGCCGTCACCCTCAAACGGCGCTCCCGACAGCGACCTCCGCCACCCGGATGCCCTACGGCCCCGGGCGCCCCTCCCGGAACGGGGTTGATCTGGCCTTTCGAGGAAACCCGGGTGACGGGCACACCGCTGCCCGACCCGAGCAAGGAGGAGGCGACATGGGTGACGACCGGATGGCGGACGACGTCTACCAGCCCACCGGTACCAACGAGGAGCAGGAGGACGGTGCGCCGCTCGACCTCCAGGATGCTGTGGACGAGCGGACGTACGACGACATGCTGGACGAGGGGTACTCGCCCCCCGAGCGACCGCTCGGCGTCACCAAGCACGGGACGACGGCGGCCGAGCAGCGCGAGGGCGAGACGCTGGACCAGCGCCTGGAGCAGGAGGTCCCCGACGTGGCGCCGCAGCCGGGCGACGGTCTGGGGGACCTGCCGGGGGGCGACGGGGAGCTGGTGGACCCCGAGGCGGGCGGTGCGCGCGCCGGGCGGCTGACCGCGCCCGACGAGGGCGCGCGCCCGGACACCACCAAGGAGCTCATCGCCGAGGACCAGGGCATCGACGCGGGAGCCGCCGGCGCCGAGGAGGCCGCGATGCACATCGTGGAGGACGGCCCCGCCGTGGAGCCGGACGACGACCGCGCCCGCTGACCCGCCGGCCACATCGGCCCGTACGCCTGACGCCCGGGGCCGCCACGCACAGGGAGTGCGCGGCGGCCCCGGGCGTCTGGCGTCCCGCCGAGTGCGGTGATGCCCGGCGTGGTGGTGGTGGGGGTGCGGTGAGGCCCGTCGTGCACGTGCGTCTGCCGTACGGGTACGCGCCACGTACGTGCCGCGCGAGCCGGGTCAGGCGGGTCACGGCGGACGGGCGGCGCGGTCGGCGGTGGCGCCGCCGGACGGCGCGGGTGAGGGCCCAGGCGGCGCCCAGGCAGGCCGCCGCCACGGCGAACCTCCTGCCGGCCAGGGAGCCGACACCGGCGGGCAGCAGGTCGCGTGCCCGGTCCAAGGCGCTCAGCGGTACGCCGAGGAGGGCGTTGCCCGGGGGTCGGCGCGGCACGGCGGGGTGCGGCCGGGTGGGAGCGGTGCGGCGCACGGTCTCCCACGCCGAGCCGAGCCGGCGCAGCCTGGCCCGGTCGAGGAGTTCCTGCAAGCGGGGCAGGAGGAGGTCCTCCTCGTCGCGGATGTCCTGCCGGATCAGGGCGAACGCCTCGGCGGCGAGTTCGTCGTGGAGCGGGTCGTCCGCGCCGACCCGCTCCATCTCGGTGACGAGGTCGTTGATCCGTTGGTGCTCGTCCTCGACCCGCGCCGTCAGCGCCTCGCCGTCGGGTGCGAGGCGGCGCAGCGCGGGCCACAGCACGGTCTCCTCGGCGAAGGCGTGGCTGAAGGTGAGCTGGACGAGGTCGCGGAGGACGCGCTGCCGCTCGTCGGACGATCCGCCGCCCGATTCGTACCGTCGCATCAGGCGTTCCAGTTCGGCGTGGTCCCGGCGCTGACGCGCCAGGACGCTCGCCTCGCCGCCGAGCTGCTCGACGCTCTGCTCCGCGATCGACAGGGTCATGTACGGGTCACCTCGGTCGTCATCGTGTGTCGGTCCGGGAACGGCGGGTCAGGGCGACGCCCAGGGCGATCATGACGAGGCCGAGTACCAGGTGCAGCCAGTTGTCGGCGTTGTTGACCGGCACGAAGTTCGCGCTGCTGTCGTGGTCGATGATCAGCCCGTACAGCCACAGCACCAGGTAGATCACCCCTCCGCCGATCAGGTACGTGCGGGCGGTGGAGGCGGCGCGGGACATGAGGACGCCCGCGACGCCGAACAGCAGGTGCACGATGTTGTGCAGGACCGACACCTGGAAGACGCCCAGCAGCTTCGCGGTGGAGTCGTGCTCGGCGAACTTGAGCGAGTCGTAGTCCGTGGTGACGCCGGGGATGAACCCCAGGATGCCCACCAGCAGGAACACCGCCCCCATCAGAAGCGCGGCCTGCTGGACACGGGAGCGAGCCGTCATCGGCGCACGGTGCGTAGCCATCATGATCGAACCGCCTCTCTGCCGGGACTCCGCAGGGGCGCGGCGCCGCCCGGCGTTCAGGTCACCTCGCCGATTACCCCCCACGGACACGGCTAGGCCGCCTGCCCGGGATCGGATTCCGCTTCCGCCCCCGAAGACCTCGCCGGCCTGCTCTCCCGCGGTCCGCCGACCCTTCCGCCGAGCGGGTTTTGCCGGGCCCCGGCCGGCCCCGGTCCGGTTTGGGCCCCGTTTATCCCCGGTTCCGGTCCGGTGCGAAGAACCGGTGGCAGTTCATACCGATGGCTCGCCCGGATCCGGGTACGCGGAGGTGGAACGCAACCCAATCCATTCCATTTCGGGAGGATTCATGAGCGGCTTCGAAGAGCCAGGGCGCCGCGAGGACAGCGCGCCCCGCGCGGCAGCGCGTACGGCGCAGGACAAGGCGGTCGAAAGCGCCGGGTTGGTCGGCGACAAGGCCGCAGAGGTGGCCGGTACCGCGAAGGAGCAGGCTGCCGGTGTCGCTCACGAGGCCACGACGCAGGCGCGCGACGTCGTCGGAGAACTGCGGGGCCAGCTCCAGGAGCAGGCGCACACCCAGACCCGACGGCTCGCCGACAACGTGCGTCGGCTCGCTGACGAGCTGCGTGAGATGAGCGACCACGGCAAGCCGGACTCGGGCGTCGGCGGCGTGGTGCGGCAGATATCCGACGGCGGTCACCAGGTCGCCTCCCGTCTTGAGGAGCGCGGGCCCGACGGGCTCGTCGACGACCTGCGGGACTTCGCCCGGCGTCGGCCGGGGGTGTTCCTCGCCGGGGCCGCGCTGGCCGGCTTCGTCGTCGCCCGCGCCGGCAAGGGCGTCAGCGCCGCCGGCTCGTCGGCCTCCGGTGGACCGTCGGGGACGGCCGGTCCGACGGGGACCACCGGATCCTCGGGGGCCCTCCAGGAGACGCCGGCCCCGTACCCGCCGCCGCCCAGTGGCCTCGGGACGCCGACCGGATCGCCGCCGGTGACACCGACGACGCCGACCACACCCGCCCCTCCGCCCGTGGCACCGCCGGTCGTGCCCCCGGTCCCGCCGTCCTCCCCGAACACCCCCTACCCGGGTGAGGGGGGCCTGCGATGACCGCACTGTACGAGCACGACGACCGGTTGCGCGTCCGCGACCTCCAGCCGCCGCCCGCCACCGCGAGCGACACCTCGATCGGTGATCTGATCAGCGACATCAGCGCGGACGTGTCGCAGCTCGTCCGTGACGAGATCGAGCTGGCGAAGGCGGAGATCAAGGAGGAGTCCACCAAGGCCGGCAAGGCCATGGGCATGCTCGGTGGCGCCGGATACGCGGGCCACCTGGTGCTCCTCCTGGGCAGCCTCACGCTGATCTTCGCGCTGGGCAACGTGATGGACCTGGCGTGGGCCGCGCTGATCGTCACCGCCCTGTGGGCCGTGGTGGGCGCCGTGCTCTACACGACCGGCCGCAAGCGGATGCGCACCGTCAACCTCAAGCCCGAGCAGACCATGGAGAGCCTGAAGGAGGACGCCCGATGGGCGCGACACCCCAGGAACTGAGGACCGACGTCGAGTACCGCCGGGCCCACCTGGCCCGCAGCGTGGACCTGCTGGCCGACAAGGTGACCCCGGGCAGGGTCGTACGGCGCAAGGCGGGCTCGGCCCGCGACCGGTTCACCGGAGTGAAGGAGCGTGTGATGGGCACGACCCGCGACACCGCCGGCGGCATGGCGGAGTCCGCACACGGGATCGCCGACAGCGCGGGCCAGACGGCCGGAAGCGTCGCGCGGTCCGTGCAGGAGACCACGAGCCGGGCGGGCGAAGCCCTCCAGCAGGCTCCCGAGCAGGCCAGGCGGCAGACGCAGGGCAGCCCGCTCGCCGCGGGCCTCATCGCCTTCGGCGCCGGCATGCTCGCCGCGGCGCTGCTGCCGGCCACCAGCGCCGAGGAGCGCGTCGGACAGCAGCTGCGGGAACACTCCGACGAGCTGCTGGGGCCGGTGAAGCAGCAGGCCACCCAGGTCGCGCAGGAGGTCAAGGAGGAACTGCGCGAGCCCGTCACGCAGGCCGTGGAGTCCGTGAAGTCGACGGCGCAGGACGCCGTGGGGACGACCAAGGAGCAGGCGCAGACGGCCGGGCAGGACACCGCCCAGGGGCTGCGCCGGGCGGGTCAGGACACGGTCGCCGAGGTACGCGACCAGTCGGGGCGCTGATCGCGCCACACGGGAAAAGCGCCCGCGTTGCGGGAAGGGGTGCGGTGCCGGCGGATGGACGCCCGGCACCGCACTCTCTGTGTGGGTCCCCGTCCCGGGCCCGTCCGGGACGGGGACCCTCCGGCCCGCCGGACCGCCGTCCGGACCGGGGGGACGCTGCCCGGGCCGGGGCCACGTCGCACAAGGCGGGGGCGCACCCCGGCCCAGGCCCCCTGCCCGCGGCGCCCCGGCCCGGGGCCACGCCTCCCGGCCCGGGGCCACGCCTCCCCGGCCGGGGCGCACCATCGATCCGGGGCCGCACCCCCCGAGCCGGGGCCGCGCTCCCCGAGCCGGGGCCGCGCTCCCCGAGAGGCCACGCCCCCCGGGCCGGGGCCGCGCTCCCCGGCCGGGTCACGCCGCGTGGATCGAGGTCACCCGGTCCGCGTCACGTCGTCCGCGGTGGTGTCGTGGACCGGCCCACCCGGGCGCGAGGCGCGCCGGCGGGCGGCGGACACGCCGAGGACGACGCCGACGGCCAGCACGAGCAGACCCCGGGCCCACACCTCCCCCTCGATGCGGGTGGCGAGCACGACGCACGAGAGGGCGCCGAGCACCGGGAGGACGACCGGTGCGCGGAAGTGGCCCGGCGTGCCGGGATCGCGCCGCAGGACCAGGGCGGCGGTGTTCACCAGGAAGAAGACCACCAGCAGGAGCAGCACCAGGGTGGAGGCGAGGGTGGCGACGCCGCCCGTGAGCGCCAGCAGCATCGACAGGACGGTGGTGACGGTGATGGCCACCCACGGTGTGCGCCGGCGGGGCAGGACCCTGCCGAGCGGGGAGGGCAGCAGGCCGTCGCGGGCCATGCCGTACGCGAGGCGCGAGGACATGATGCCGGTGAGCAGCGCGCCGTTGGCGACGGCGACCAGCGCGATGGCGCTGAACAGCCACACCGGCACGCCGCCCGCCGCCTTGACCACTTCGAGCAGGGGGCCGCTGGACGTCGCCAGCGTGTCGGTCGGTACGGCGGCGGACGCGGCGATGCCGACCAGTACGTAGACGGCGCCGGCCGTGGCGAGTGCGCCGAACAGGGCGCGCGGGTAGGAGCGGCGCGGGTCCCGGGTCTCCTCGGCGACGTTGACGGACGTCTCGAAACCGGCGAAGGAGTAGTAGGCGAGGACCGCGCCGCTCAGCACGGACGCCACCGCGCCCTGCCCGTCCGTACCGAGCCGGGTGAGGCGGCCCGGATCGCCGTCGCCGCGCAGCAGGAGCCAGGCGCCGAGGGCGATGACGATCGCCAGGCCGCCCACCTCGATGAGCGTGGCGACGACGTTGGCGCGGGTGGACTCGCGGATGCCGCGGGCGTTGAGCAGGGCGAGGGCCGCCAGGAACAGCACGGCGACGACCGCGACCGGCACGGTGGCGAAGGCCGAGAGGTAGTCGCCGGCGAAGCCCCGGGCGAGCGCCGCGACGGAGACGATCCCCGCGGCCAGCATGCAGAACCCGGCGACGAAACCGGCGAAGGGCCCGTAGGCGCGGGTGACGTAGTGCGACGCCCCGCCGGCCCGCGGGTACTTCGTCGCGAGCTCGGCGTACGAGGCGGCGGTGAGCAGGGCGAGGCCCAGGGCGACGGCGAGCGGCACCCAGACGGCGCCGCCCGAGTCGGCGGCGACCTGGCCGATCAGGACGTAGACCCCGGCGCCGAGAACGTCACCCAGGATGAAGAAGTAGAGCAGGGGGGTGGTCAGGGCGCGTTCGAGCGGCTGCCCGTGATCATTGGTGGTGGACATGGGTGCCGTTTTCCCCGGCGCCACTCACGCCACGCAGGTCTGCCACGCAGGTCACGGGGACCCGGCCTGCCGGGGCCGTCCGCCCTCGGACGGCCTACGGACGGGCACCACGGACCGCAGCGAGCCGCGCGGACCGTTCCCCGCAGCGGCGGACGCCGTCGCGGTGTCGTCGGAACCGGGCCGGGAGCGGTCGTTGCGCTCCGGTGAACCGGGGTACCCGACGCCGGAAACGACCCGCCGCGCGCGGTCACGGCCCCGCCGGCGATCCGGCTGCCGGGCCCGCGGCCCGCGCGTCCCCCGGCTCCCGCCCCCCTGGAGGCAACGCATGAGCAGTACCAGGCACCGGCTCCTGACCGCCACGGCCGCCACGGCCGCCACGGCCGTCGGCGCGGCCTCGGTGGCGCTGTGGCGCCGGGTGGCCGCCCGGTCGGCGGACCGGACGGAAGGCGGCGACCGGTGGCTGACGGTCACCGTCAACCGGCCGCCCGAGGAGATCGACCCGGGTGACCCGCCGGAGCCCCTGCGGAAGTACGCGGACCGGATCGAGGTGCGCACCCGCCCGGCCCCCGGCGGGCGGGGCACGGAGCTGGCCGCGCGCCTGCGCGGGGGCACGCCGCCCGTGGCCACGTCCCCCGTGGCGAGGCTCGCGGGCGAGGACCCGCGCCAGGACGTGCGCCGGGCGCTGCGCGACGCGAAGGCCCTGCTGGAGGCGGGCGAGGTGCTGGAGCCCGACGCGCCGCCCACCACGCGGGACACACCGGGCGGACGCCTCGTCGGGCTGGTGACGCGCAGGTCGGGCGGGGAGGGAGTGCTGTGAAGGCGCTGTGCTGGGAAGGCGTGAACAAGCTGTCGGTGGAGCGGGTTCCCGACCCGGAACTGCGCAACGACCAGGACATGATCGTCCGGCTCGTCGCCGGGACGACGTGCGGGTCGGACCTGCACTTGATCGGCGGGTACATCCCGGCGATGCGGGCCGGGGACGTCATCGGCCACGAGTTCGTCGGCGAGGTCCTGGAGACGGGGCCCGGGGTGCGGCGGCACAAGGTGGGCGACCGGGTCGTCGTCTGCTCGTTCGTCGGCTGCGGCCGGTGCTGGTACTGCGCCAACGACCTGTGGTCCCTGTGCGACAACACCAACACCAACCCCGGTGTCGGGCAGGCCATGTTCGGCTACGAGTCGGCCGGCATCTTCGGCTACTCGCACGCCATGGGCGGACTGCGCGGCAGCCACGCCGAGTACGTGCGCGTCCCGTTCGCCGACTACGGGGCGTTCCCCGTGCCCGACGCGATCGACGACGTCAGCGCCCTGTTCGTGTCGGACTCCGCGCCCACGGGATGGATGGGCGCCCACCTCGGCGGGGTGAAGCCGGGCGACGTGGTGGCGGTGTGGGGGTGCGGCGCGGTCGGGCAGATGGCGGCCAGGGCTGCGGCCTTGCTGGGCGCCGAACGCGTCATCTCGATCGACCGGATCCCCGAGCGGCTGGCCATGGCGGAGCGGTACGCCGGCGCGGAGACGATCGACTACTCCACCACCGACGTCGCCGCCGAGTTGCGCGAGCGCACCGGTGGTCGCGGGCCCGACGTGTGCATCGAGGCGGTCGGCATGGAGGCCCACAGCACCGGACCCCTGCACGTGTACGACCAGGTCAAGCAGCAGCTTCGGCTCCAGACCGACCGGCCGACCGCCGTCCGGGAGGCCATCCACGCCTGCCGGAAGGGGGGAACCGTCTTCATCCTCGGTGTGTTCGCGGGCGCGGTCGACAAGTTTCCGCTCGGCGCGGTCGTCAACAAGGGACTCACCGTGCGGGGCGCGCAGATGCACGGCCAGCGGTACATCCCGATGCTCCTGGACCGCCTGGCGGCCGGCGAGCTGGACACGGCCCACCTGGCCACGCACACCGTGTCCCTCGACGAGGCGCCGATGGCCTACGACCTGTTCAAGAAGAAGACCGACGGCTGCGTCCGTGCCGTCATCCGCCCGTGAGGCGTCGCCGGAAGACGCCCGTCAGACCAGAGGAGTCCGTCGTGAACCAGCCTGAGAAGTCGCGGGACGAGAAGGCGTCGCCCCGGGAGCGCGTCCCCGGTGAGGAGGGCGTCACCCCGGAGGAGGAGCGGCGCGGGGAGCCCGCCCGGGAGCGGAAGGCGAGCGCGGCCCGGGACGCCGACGCCCCGACCGGGGGCACCCCGGAGGACCTGAACGTGGGCCCCTCGGCGTGACCCGACCACACACCCGCCCCCACCCGGCCCGGGCCGCCCGACACGGTCCGGGCCGGGCCGTGGCGCGTGCGGTGCGCTCAGCGCGCGAACCGGTCGGCCGGGACGGGCACGTCCGCGGCGGGGTCCGGTCGGAGGAGGCCGTCGGGGCAGGGGCCCAGGCCGAGCATGCCGAGCGCCGCCTCGGTGGTGAGCCGGTGCCAGGCTCCGGCGTCGCGCAGCATGGCGTGCCCGCCCCGCGGCATGGAGACGCCGACCGCGCCGGCGCCCGCCTGCCGCGACCGGCGCACCAGCTCCCAGGAGCCGCGGGCGGCGGTGACGCGGTCCCGCTCGTCGTGGAGGGCGACGACGTGCCGACCGCGCAGGTGCGCCACCGGCTCGCCGGGCGGACACCAGGGCGCGAGGGCGACGACGCCGCGCACGTACCGGTCACCCGCCAGGCGCAGGGCGGCCCGGCCGCCCATGGAGTGCCCGACGAGCACGACGGGTACCGGCCCGGCGCGCCGGTGCAGCTCCTCCAGGGCGCGGCGCGCGTCCTGGAGGGCGTCCTCGCGGGAGCCGTTCCAGCCGCGGTGGCGGTAGCGCACGCCGGCGACGGCGACGGCGTCCCCGCGCGTGGCGCGCAGGACGGCGGAGGCGAAGGGGCGCAGGCGCAGGGCGGGGAGGTCGAGCGGGCGCGGGGCGTCGAGCGCGTCGGCCCGCCCGCCGTGCAGGAACAGCACCGCCGCGGCCGCTTCCCCCGGCGCGCGCCGGACCACGAGCCGCCCGTCGTCGCCGTCACCGGTCGGCGCGCCGTCCACCATGGGTCCTCCCGCAGTCGTCGCCCCCGTCCCGGCGGGACCCTACCGGGACGGCCGGCGCCCGCCTCGCCCGGGGGGCGTCGCCCCGGCTCCGTACTCGCGCCCGCGTGGGTGGGCCGCGGGTGGGGGCGACTCCCCGCCCGCGGTGCACGGTGCGAGCGGGTACGGCGGCGGGCGCGACGTGGCGGGTAGGGCGGCGGGCACGACGTGAGCGGGCGGCCTGGGGCTGGCGCGGCGGCGGGCGCGGCCTGGGCGGGTACGGCGGCGGGCACGACGTGAGCGGGCGCGGCCGGAGCGGGCTGCCCGGCCGGGGCGGGCTGCCCGGCCGGGGCGGGCTGCCCGGTCGGGGCGGACGACGCGCAGAGGCGTCGGTTTCCAGCCGGATCGGCGTGATCCAGGGCATACCGCGCGGACCCGGTTGTTGCTACTTTGGGCGACTTGCCTGACGGGGCCCGCCCGCCACCTCTCCCCTCGCCTCTCGTCCCCTCTCGCTCTCCCCCTCGCCCCTCCCGTGTCACCGCACGTGCGCCGCCACCGACCCCCCAGGGAGACCCATGCGCCGCCGCCCGATACTTCCCGCACGGCCCGCCGCCTGGACGGGCGGCGCGCTCGCCGTCGGCGTCGGCGGGCTGTACGCCGCCGGGCTGTTCTTCGGCGGCGGTGAGATCGACGCGGGTACCACGATCGGAGGGGTGGAGGTCGGGGGGCTGACCCGGGCGGAGGCCGTCCGCACGGTGGAGCAGCAGCTGTCGGCACCCGCCTCGCGCCCCCTCGTCGTGCGGGTCGGTGACCGCGACGCCATGGTGGACCCCCGCCGGGCAGGGCTCTCCTTCGACGTCCCCCGCTCCGTCGATCAGGTCGCGCGCTCCGGCGCCGATCCGGTCGCGGTGATCGGCGGGCTCTTCCGCTCGGGTCGGCGGGTCGAGCCGGTGGTGCGGGTCGACGAGGACGAGGCCCGCGACGCCCTGACCGCCCTGGCGGGGTCGCTGGACCGGACGGTACGCGACGGCGCGGTGGTCTTCGACGGGGGCAGGGCCCGGGAGGTCCCCGCCCGCACCGGGTATGCCCTGGACGTCGACGCGGCGGTCGCCCCGCTGACGGACGCGTTCCCCGCGGAGAAGGCCGGGCCGGTGACGGTGCTGCCGAGCCGGCGGACCGACCCGAAGGTGACCGCGCAGGAGACGCGGCGGGCGATGGGCGAGTTCGCCCGCCCGGCCATGTCGGCGCCGGTCACCCTCACCCTGGCCGGCGAGCGTGTGACGATCACCCCGGCCGTCGTCGGCGCGCACCTGGAGATGCGGCCGGACGCCGCCGGCCGGCTGGTTCCCCGGCTCGACGGCAAGGGCCTGCTGGCCGCCCCCGAGGTGGCCCGCCCGGTCTCCGCCCTCACCGGCCCTCCCGAGAACGCCGTCCTGCGGCTCGACGGCGAGCGGGTCGTCGTGGCCGCCGACGGCAAGGTCGGCCGGCGGGTGACGCCCGGGGCGCTGAGCGGAGCGGTCCTGCCCCTGCTGACCCGGTCGGGCGCCGACGCCCGTACCGGTGAGCTGCCCGCGCGGGTCACGCGGCCGGCCGTGACCCGGGAGAACGCCTCCGAACTGGGCCTGAAGGAGGAGATGTCGTCCTTCACCGTGGGCTTCGAGCGGGCCGAGTACCGCACGAAGAACATCGGCCGGGCAGCGGAACTCATCGACGGCTCGGTGGTGCTGCCGGGCGAGACCTGGAGCCTCAACCGGACCGTCGGCGAGCGCACCGAGGCCAACGGGTTCACGGAGGGCGTCATCATCCTCGACGACAAGTACGCGAAGGCGGCCGGGGGCGGCGTCTCCACCGTGGCCACCACCGTCTTCAACGCGATGTTCTTCGCCGGACTGGAGCCCGTCGAGTACGGCGCGCACTCCTTCTACATCGAGCGCTACCCGGAGGGCCGCGAGGCGACGGTCGCGTGGGGCCACCTCGACCTCCGCTTCCGCAACGACTCGGGCCACGCGATGGCCATCCGCGCCAAGGCCACGGACACCTCCGTGACCGTCACCTTCCTCGGGACGAAGAAGTACGACGAGGTCAAGGCGGTGAAGGGGCCGCGCACCCGTGTGCAGCAGCCGGCGAAGAAGGTCAGCGCCGACGAGGCGTGCGTACCGCAGACCCCGCTGGAGGGCTTCGACGTGACCGTGGACCGGGTGTTCGTCCAGGACGGCCGGGAGGTCCGGCGCGAGCCGTTCCACACGCGCTACACGCCGCGGGACGAGGTCGTCTGCCAGGCGACGGAGGACCGGACGGCACCGGACGGCCGGGAGCCGGCGGCGCAGGACCGGTGAGGCGAGGGACCGTGGCGCGAGACCGGTGACGCCCGGCCGCCGACGGGCGGCCAACGGGCAGACGGGGCAGCCGGGGCGGCCACGCGCGGAACGGGACGGGAACGGGGACGGCGGCGGGGACGGCGCCCCCGGCCTCGGCCGGGGGCGCCGCGTGGGGGGTGGCGGGCCCCGTCAGCCGGTGAAGCCGGCGGTGATGGTGGTGAACTCCCAGTTCGGCCGGTCCCGGTTGACCGACCAGAAGGCCAGACGGCTGATGTGGTGGGCGTTCGCCCAGTCGCGGATCTGGGTCCAGATCCGGGGGGTGGTCACCTCTCCGGTGTCGCTGCTGCCGTTCATGCCGGAGATGCCGATGTGGGCGTAGGCCTGCGCGTCGCTCCAGCCGAAGACGGACACCAGCTTGTCCTTCAGGCCCTCGGTGGCGGTGACGGTGCTGCCGTACATGTCGGCTCCACCGCCGAAGTTGAACGGCATGATGGTGAAGTTGTCGATGTCCGCGTCGAGGGCGTGGGCGCGCTCGATGAGGCGGTCGCCCCAGGAGTTGGGGCCGCTGACGAGGGTCGGGAAGGTCAGGATCGTCCGCAGGCCGGGGTTGTTCCGCTTGACGATCTTCAGGGCGGTGAGGATGCGGTCCTGGACGGCGGCGTTCTCGAACTCGTCGGTGTTCTCGATGTCGACGTCGATCGCCTTCAGGCCGTAGGCGTCGATCACCTTCTGGTAGGCGCCGGCCAGGGCCTCGGGGGTGGAGCAGTTGGGGCCGAGCTTGTTGCCGCTCCAGCCGCCGATGGACGGGACGACGTCGCCGCCGGCCGCGCGGATCGCCCTGATGGTGGACTCGTCGACGCCGCCGGTGAGGGGGCGCTGGCCGTCCCACGCGGGGGTGCAGCCGTTCCGGGCGAGGATGAAGGCCATCGTGAACCACTTGGTGCCCGTGGCCCTCATGACCTCGGTGGCGTTCGGCGGGTCGCCCCAGCCGAGGTACAGGTAGGGCGAGGCCTGGACGAAGCGGGCGCCGCCGTCGCCGCCGCCCGTGGTGGTCACCGTCAGGGTGCCGCCGGCGGGACCGACCTGGTCCGCGGTGTCGCGGGCGCGGACGCTGTACTCGTACGTGGTGCCCGGCGAGAGCCCGGTGTCGGTGTGACCGGCGGCCGTGACCGTGGCGACCTTGGCGGAGCCCCGGTACACGTCGTAGTTCCTCACGCCCTTGTCGTCGGTGGCGGCCGTCCACCTGAGGGTCACCGCGGTGTCGGTGACGGTCCCGGCGGTGGGCGTGCCGGGGGCGGACGGCGGTGCGTCGCCGGGGGTGCCCGATCCGTCGCAGGGGGCGCCGTTCAGGGCGCAGCCGGTCGCGTCCGCGCCGCCGCTTCCGGTGCCGTTGAAGCCGAAGGAGACGCTGGCGCCAGGGGCGAGGGTGCCGTTGTACGAGGCGTTCCTCGCGGTCCATCGGGTGCCGGAGCCGGTGACGGTGGCGTCCCAGGCGGACGTGACGGAGGTGCCGGCGGGGAAGTCCCAGGAGACGGTCCAGCCGTCGATGGCGGTGGTGCCGGTGTTCTTGACGGTCCATTGGCCGGTGAAGCCGCCGCCCCAGTCCTGGGTCTTCCGGTACGTCGCCTGGGCGTCGGCGGCCTGTGCCGGAGCGGCGAGGCCGACCATGGCGGCGAGCGGGAGGACCAGGCAGGCGAGCAGCGCCGTGGCCCGTGTCCACGGGCGTCTGGCGGTGGGGGATCTCAAGGCGTCTCCCTCGAGTGTCGGTTCCGTAAGGGGTCCGGGCGGCGTGCCCGCGCGTGCGGCCGCCCGTCGTTCGTGGGGACCTGTTCCGTCGGACCCGTGGGGGTCCGACCCGTGCCGATCCGACCTGTCGGTGGTCCGACCTGTCGGTCGTGCCATGACACTCACACGGCAGGGAGGCTATTGGTATGAACCAATCCGGTCAATAGGTCTGGACCAATTAGGAGTTCCGCACGGCCGTTCCCTCCCTGGGCACGATGCGTCCGGGGGCGCCCACACAGGCGGCCTGACCACGTTCCTGGGCTCTGACCGAGATGCGCGCCAAAGGAACGACGGGATGATCTTGAAACCCGACGTCGACCTCACCCCGCTGCGCGAGCAGGACCTGACTGCCGCAGGTCTCCGCCACGCCGCCCGAACCGTGAGGCGAACCAGCTGGTGACGCCCTTCACGGGAGCGGGCCGGTATACCCCAGGATCCTGCTACGAGGGTCAGCCTCCAACACCGTGGCCTGGGCCGGTGATCCGATAGCGCCGCCGTGGGAACGGGGCTTGTGACGGTTCCTGTGAGCCCTCGCCGCATTTCAGAGGGACACCCGCGCTGTTCTGCCGGCGGCAGAACACCGGCCGGACCGGGCTCGACGATCACTACAGTCCAGGCTCATGACGACGATGACGACGCGTACGGTCGAGTACCCGGCCGACGGTTTGACGATGATCGGGCACCTCGCGCTCCCCACCGGCGTCGACCGCCGGCCCGCGGTGCTGCTCGGACCGGAGGGCATGGGGCTCAGCGACGTCGAGCGCCGCCGGGCCGATGCTCTCGCCGAGCTGGGATATGTAGCGCTGGCCTTCGACCTTCACGGCGGGCGCTATCTGGGTGACCCCGAGGAGATGCTGGCCCGTTGCCTGCCGCTGCTCGCCGACCCCGACCGGATGCGGCGCATCGGCCACGCGGCGCTCGACGTGTTGCGCACCGAACCGCGGACCGACCCCGAACGGATCGCCACCGTCGGCTACGGCACCGGGGGCGCGATCGGGCTGGAACTCGGGCGCGACGGCGTCAACCTGCACGCGATCGGGACAGTCAACGCGACTACCACGGGCCGACCGGGCGAGGCAGCGCGCATTCGCTGCCCGGTGTGGGCGGGGGTCGGGTCGGAAGACCCGATCATGTCGCCCGCGCAACGGACCGCGTTCACCGCCGAGATGCAGGCCGCGGGCGTCGACTGGCGCCTCACGGTCTACGGCGGAGCCCTGCACGGCTTCCACCACCCGCCGGTCGACCACCCCACGGTCCCCGGCGTCGGCTACCACCCACGGCACGCGCAGCGAGCCTGGCGCGACGTCGTCGACCTGCTCGCCGAGTGTCTGCCCGTGACGGAGGACCCGGGGGTATGACCCAGGCAAACACACTGGCGCCAGGACTGGTCGGCGTCGGGCACTGACAGTCTCCTCCCCTCAGGTCCGGACAGCGGAACTACATGCGAGCAGATGCTCGATCGCGGGACGTATGCACAACCGCCGCAGTAAGGTCGCCGGTTTCAGATCCCTTCCTGACCCGCCCACCCGCTTCGGTCGGCCGCCGCCGGCGACGCGGTCGTCTGCCAGGGCGACACGGGCGGCCCCGTCCTGCGCGAGACCGGTGGCGCGCCGCAACCGCCGGCCGTCGTCGGCAGGTCCTGGCAGGGCGGCTGCTCGGCGCCCCCGCGACGGAGACCCGGACGGACGCCTTCGCGAGCCGCGTCGACGTCCTGGCTCCGGGCGGGCAGGGGCTCAGCCGGTGTCGTCGTCGGGGCCGGGCGGCCAGGTCCAGTGCATGCCGTGGACGCCGGGGGTGCACTTCCCCGGGTACAGGTGGGCGGCCCGCGAGGCGTCGACGACGAGGCGGGCGACCTGCTCCTGCGGGGCGTCGGTCCGGCGCCGGTAGTACTTGTGGCACGTCGCCGGCACCGCTCCGGGGGCGAAGGAGACGTGCAACAGGTACTCACGCAGGTTGGTGCGGACGCGACGTTCGTAGAACGAGCTGGCGGCGGGCCCCGACGGGAAGTCGACGTCGTAGCGGACGACGGCGGTCTCGCCGCGCCGCAGGGGCCGCCCCAGCAGGATGTCGGCGACCACGCACCGCAGGGGACCTTCCGTCCGCACCGCGCCGAGCGCGCCGCAGTGGACGGTGAAGTCGAGCTCCGGCGGCACGCCCTCGTCGACCTGGTGCACGAGGGTCAGCCGGTCCGGGCCGTCGCAGATGGCGCGGAGCACCTGGGTGACGGACAGGCGGCGGATGCAGCGGTCCTCGGCCACGTGGACCGCCTCGTGGATGGAGAGCGGGGCGATGTCCCGGTTGAAGAGCGCGAACGCGGCGCCGAGGGCCCGCTCCACCTCGGAACCCGGGGCGAAGACGCGGCGCGAGGCGGTGACGTCCTGGCCGCTGGTGCGCGCCCTCCCCCGCGGCCGGTGGGGTTGGAGGAGTCCGACGAGGTGGCCGCGGGGTACGGCCAGGATCTCCTCCAGCTTCCGCACGGCCCGGAGGGACTGCGGGCGTTCGGGCAGGCTGCGGCCGCGCTGCCAGTGGCTGAGCGTGGCGGGGCTGATCCGTATGCCGCGCTCGGCCAGGCGGTCGCACACGCGCTGCAGGGGCAGACCGCGCTGGCGGAGGGCCTGCCGGAGCGCCGCGTCGAAGGTTGCCGGGGCGTCCGGGGGGTCGTCGGCGGGGAGGTGCGGCATGTGGCCTTCACGAGCGGGGCGGCGTGACGGAACCGCGGGAGGCACGGCGGGCGGCACGGGCGGGGTGTGGGGCGGGCGGTGGCGGGTGTCGGGGTGCGGTGTCGGGGACGGACCCGGTGGGGATCGGTGCGGGCCGGGTATGGCCGGTGAGGGGGAGGGTACGGGGGCGGCGCGCCGACGGACGCACCGCCCCCGCGGGTTCACTGGGTGTTCAGCGTGAGCCCGTAGTACCGCAGGGTGTCGTCGAGCGGCTGGAAGTAGGACGAGCCGGACCCGTACACGCCGCTGCACCGCTGGCCGGTGGGACCTCCGGAGGTCATGCCCTGTCCCTGGTCGCCCGAGATGTAGGCGCCGCCGCTGTCACCGCCCTCCGTGCAGACCGAGGAGCTGCCGAGGCCGGTCACGAGGGTCTGCACCCGCGTCCGGGGGTTGGTGTAGGTCACGGAGACGTTGTAGGAGGACACCGCACCGCACGTCCAGCCCGTGGTCGCGCCGGACTTGCACACCGTCGCGCCGCGCGGGGCGCGCTGGCTGCCCTTGACCGCGACGGGCCCGCCGTTGCCCCAGGTGCCGACGGACGTGGCGATCGCGTCGCCGGAGTCGACCCGGGCGGTGCCCATGTCGACGCTGTCGTACCCCTCGCGGTAGCGGGAGCGCTCGCCGACCGCGAACCGGTCGCCGTCGAGGTACAGGCCGGGCCCGCCGGCGACGCAGTGCCCCGCGGACACCAGGTGCTGACGGCCCTGGGAGTCGCGCGCCCCGAAGCCGACCGAGCACCAGGAGCCCGGGTCGTTGTTGATGTTCATGCGGCTGCCCGGGTACACGGTGGCCTGCGCTTCGAGGACGTCCTTGTCCTCCACCACGCGGACGGCGCTGCCGCCGTGACGGGCGGCCGCCGCGAGGAAGGCGCGGGCGGCGGCCTGGTTCCGGTCCGCGACCGTGACGGTGACGGTGTCGGAGGCGACGTCCACCTCCCACGAGGTCACGCCCTCGGGCACCTGCCGGGTGGCCTGTGCGTCGAGCGCGGCCTTGATCCGGTCGAGCGCGGCCTCGCCGCGCTCGGGTATGCGCGCCTGGAGGCCGGCGTTCCGCACGGCGCCCGCGGCGCGTCCGTCCGCGGCGTTGACGACGAGGCGGCCGGCGTCGTCGAAGAACGCCCCGTCGGCGCGCACTCCGGCGCGCTCCAGGCGGTCGAGGGTTTCCTGCTGGTCGGCCTGGCGGTCCAGGTGCCGGACCGCCGCCGTGTCGCTGACGCCGAGGGACTGCGCCAGCGCGTGCACCATCTGCGGCTGGTAGTGGCCGGGGGCCGGCTCGGGCCCGGTGGCCGCGTGCGCGCCCTGCATTCCGGTGGCGGCCAGGGCCGCGACGGCCAGGGCGGTGGTGAGCAGGCGGTTGCGCGAGAGGGTCATGGGGGTCCTTTGCGGAAGGAGAAGAACGGGCCGCATTGACGGAGGCATGACAAGAAAGCCCGTCCGGACGGCGGTCGACCGACACTCCGAGAGCCGGCCCCCCGCGCCCTGCGGCCCGGCGGCGCTGTGGGGGAAGCACCGCGGGCATGACTGTGCCCGGTACGCGCCATGGCCGACAACCCTCGGGTGACGGCCGGTTTTTAACAGATTTTCCGCTCTCTGTAATCCCACGGACCGCTTACGTGGCGCCGTCCGCTCCACAGGACCGCGTACCGGCCCCCGCCCGGCCCACCCTGCCCGCGGTACTGCGGTACGCGGCGGACCCCCTGTTCCGGACATGCGAAGTCGCCGCCAGGGAACGCACACCCTGACGGCGACTGATGTCCCGGCACCGCGACCGCGGCAGGCACCACCCCACGCCGACGTACCCAACGGCTCCGCGCGCCGGCCCACCCGACGCCTGCGGCCACCGGCCCGTCGGCCGGACCCGGGCACGGACCTCCACCTCGGGCACCGACCGGCCCGACGGCTCCGGACACCGGCCGGCCCGACGGCTCCGGACACCGGCCGGCCAGTCAACGCCGGGCGGCGACCCGCCCGTCGCCCCCGAGCGCCGGCCTCGCGCTCACCGGCTCCGTGCCCGCCGGCGGTGTCAGTCGACCCGGAGGACCAGCTTGCCGCGGGTGTGGCCCTCGCGGCTGATGCGCCAGGACTCGGCCGCCTCGGCCAGGGGGAGGACCTTCGCGACGGACACCGTGAGCCGCCCTTCGTCGGCGAGCGCGGCCAGCGCGGCCAGGCCGCCGGAGTCGGGCCGCACCCACACGTAGTGCCCGCCGTGCTCGGTGACCTCCGCTGCGACGATCGAGGCCAACCGCCCCGGATCGCCGAGCAGTTCCAGGGAGACGTCGACGGCGTCGCCACCGACGCAGTCGAGAACCGCGTCGACGCCGTCCGGGGCCACGGCGCGGACCCGATCGGCCAGGCCCTCGCCGTAGGTCACCGGCTCCGCACCCAGCCCCCGCAGGAAGTCGTGGTTGCCCTCCCCCGCGGTCCCGATCACGCGCACGCCCCGGGCGACGGCGATCTGGGCCGCCAGGGAGCCGACCCCGCCGGCGGCGGCGTGGACGAGCAGGGTGTCGCCGGGCCCCGCAGCGACGCGCTCCAGGGCCTGGTACGCCGTGAGTCCGGCGAGCGGCAGCCCGGCCGCCTGCTCCCAGTCGAGCGAGGCCGGCTTGCGGGCCAGCATGCGCACGTGCGCCGACACCTTCTCGGCGTAGGCGCCGAGCTGGGCCGTGTCCTTGCGGATGTACCCGAAGACCTCGTCCCCCACGGCGAACTCCTCGGCGTCGAACCCCACGCGTTCGACGACCCCGGCGACGTCCCATCCGGGAATCATCGGGAACCGGCTCTCCATGACGGGGTCCAGCAGGCCCTCCGCCACCTTCCAGTCCACCGGGTTGACCCCGGCGGCCTTCACGCGCACGAGCACTTCACCCGGCGCCACCTTGGGGTCGGGCTGGTCGGTCAGTTCGAGGTCCTGGGCCGTTCCATAGGTCTGCAGAGTCATCGCCTTCATGGCCCCCACGGTACATGCAGGCGCGGGATACCCGCTGGAGCAACTAGCGGGGGCGGTGTCGGGTCCTCCGTGCCGCCGCGGCGGCGCTCGGGCGGCTGCACCGCGAAGACCGAAGAAGACCGGGCCGGAGACGCGAGTGCCCGAACCCCCGGGAGTCATGCGTCCACTGGTCCGAAGACGCGCCGAGGGCCTTCGACTCCCCCGGCTGCAGCACGGCCTGTTCGCGCGCGTCGCATCGGCACACCCCCCGCCGTCGCCGATGGCAGGCCGGCAAACGACAAGCGGCAAGCGGCAAGCGGGTCCCCCCTTCGCCACGGGATCAGCATGGTGCCGCACGTCAGGGGTAAGCGGACGGCGGTGGTCAGGAAGCGGCCTCCCTCTCTCCGGTATGCCTGCGAGGAGCCAGCGTTGCCGTTCCCGTGCTACCGCCTCAGCAGCGACGACCTCGTGATCGAGATCGGCGACGTCGTCGACGCGCACGAGGAGGAGGCCGCCGAGCGGGAACTCCGTACCGTGGTCACGGGTTCCGGTGCCCGCACGGTGATCGTCGACGTACGGACGGCTCTCGTCACGGCCGCCCTGGTCGACGTGCTGGTACGGGTCCACCGGGCCGCTCGCGACCGGGGCACCGTGGTCTGCGTGGTGGCCCGCCGCCCGCTGGCCCGCAAGGTCTTCCGGGTGTCCCGCGTCTCCCGGACCCTGCTCGTGGCGGCCACGCTGTCCGGCGCCGCGGCCTTGACCCGCGGATGCCGTCCCGCCGCGGAGGAGCGTGACGAACGGAGCGGCCGGAACGCCGGCCGGTGAGCAGCTGATCCCCTCCCCAGCCTGGCTCCGTCCCGCCAGGCCGCGCGGGGCGCTGCCCGCGTTGGCGCACCCCGGTGGTCAGCGCGCGGGTGCCACACCCTCCGCGCTCCTCTCGCCGAGCCGCAGCCGAACCGACGACGGCCCTCCAAGGCAGGGCCCTCACGCCGGGTGTCCACCCGCGCGAGGACTGACGGGCTGACGTCGGACGCCGGACCGCCCACGCGCGACTCGACACAGGAAGGCGACCGGGGAAGACCTCGGTTCCCCGGCACGCACCACCCGTCCGATCTCCTGACCGGCTGGGCGCGGTCGAGGGATACTGGGCCCACAGGAGTGACCCGTGGGGGGACGATGTCCGAGGAGCGCGGCCGGGGGCGGAGGGACGGACACGCGCACGA
Organism: Streptomyces changanensis; assembly: GCF_024600715.1. Taxonomy (NCBI): domain Bacteria; kingdom Bacillati; phylum Actinomycetota; class Actinomycetes; order Kitasatosporales; family Streptomycetaceae; genus Streptomyces; species Streptomyces changanensis. Next base: position 6,252,943 of record NZ_CP102332.1, on the reverse strand, counting down.
CGAGGTCCGTAACGAGATCTCCGGCGGGGTCTTCCTGGGCCCGGTGGTCCAGGGCCGGGACGTCACCGTACAACTGCCTCGGCCGGTCCCCGTGGCGCTGTCGGGCCTGCCCCCGGCCTCGGGCACCTTCACCGGGCGGGAGGCGGAGCTCACCGCTCTCCTCCGGGAGCTGGCGCCGGGCGTGCGGCAGCAGGCGGTCCTGGTGTCGGCGGTCGCCGGACTGGGAGGGGTCGGGAAGACGGAACTGGTCGTGCAGACCGCCAAGCGCGCGATGGACGAAGAGGGCTGGTTCCCCGGCGGCGTCCTCTTCATCGACATGCTCGGCTACGACGCCGAGAGCCCGCTCACTCCCGAGCACGCCCTCGACCACTTGCTGCGCGCCCTCGGCACACCGCCCGAAAGGATCCCACCCGACCTCCAGGGCCGCTCCCTCCTCTACCGCAGCACACTGTCCGCGCTCGCGGCGGCGGGCCGCCGCGTCCTGGTCGTGGTGGACAACGCCTCCAGCGAGGACCAGGTACGGCCGCTGCTCCCCTCCGACGGCGCCACCGCGACCCTGGTCACCTCCCGCGACAACCTGGACGTGGGTGCCCGCCTGCACGATCTGGCCGCCCTCGACGAGGCCGCCTCCGTGGAGCTGCTGGACCGAGCACTCCGTGCGGCTCGGGGCCCCGGCGACACCCGGGTAGCGGACGCACCGGACCACGCGGCCGTGACCGCCCGGCTGTGCGGGGGCCTGCCGCTGGCCCTGCGGATCATCGCCGCGCTGCTGGCCGACAGCCCCACCCGTCCCCTCGCGTCCCTGACCACCCTCCTGACGGAGCAGCACTCCCGCCTGGACCGACTGCGCCGCCGGGACCGCTCGGTGCGCGCCGCCTTCGACCTGTCCTACCGGCGCCTCTCCCCCCGCCACAGCCGGCTCCTGCGCCTGCTGCCGCTCAACCCGGGCCCGGACATCTCCACCGAGTCCGCCGCCCGGTTGGCGGGCGTCGCCCTGGCCGAGGCCGAGGAACTCCTCTTGGACCTCGCCGACACCCATCTCGTCGACCCGGGCCCCGCCTGGGGCCGTTGGCGCCTGCACGACCTGGTGCGCCTGTACGCCGCCGAACAGGGCCTCGCCCACGCCGTCGGCGACGACCGACATGCGGCCCAGACACGACTGCACCGGCACTACGTGGTCAGCTGCTGGGACGCGCGTTCCCGGATGTTCAGGCCGTACCGCCTCTTCCCCCGCTTCTCCGGTGCCTCGCGTTTCGCCTCTCCGGAGGACGCAGAGGCGTGGTTCGCCGCCGAACGCGTCAACCTGGTCAGCGTGATCACGGCTGACCCACCCCTCGGCCACCCATGGACATCCACGGTGCTCGCCTGGTTCCTCGCCGTCTATCTCAGCTGGGAACACCTCGGTGACGATCTACGCGCCATCACCGCGACGGTCCGGAACACCGCGGACCAGCCGGGGGGCTCCTCCCGAGCCGTCAGGCTCGCGTTGTTCGATCTCGGCTACGAACAACGCCGGATGGGCCTGTCGAACGCGGCGATCCACACCCTGCTGCACGCCGCGGCGCTCGCGCGCGACGCGGGCGAGCGCCGCACCGAAGCCCGGGTCCTGGACGAGATCCGCCACGCTCTGCACAAACTGGATGTGCGGTGGGCGACGCTCACCCCGGCGGCCCACCAAGCGATCGAGGAGTACGTCTTCGGCCACGTCACAGGCCTGGAGCCCCTGCACACCGACAGGGCCGACCCATGGGGATGCGGCTGCCGCGCGTGCTGGGAGCGGCTGCTGGCGCGAGCCCGGAGCCAGGGGCGCCCTCCCCGTCGGCCCGGATGAGGGAACGGTGTCCGGCGCGCGCGATCACAAGGCGGACGAGTGGAGTCATGGCGGAGCCGTGGCGACCGACGACATCGCCGCGTGGGGGCGCCTCCCGTGCCCGAAGGACATGAGGGAGCGCGGGCCAGGCGCCGCGAGCCCGACCCGACCGGACCCGAGCGGACGTCGAGCCGTCATCGAGTCGGTACGGTCTCGCGCCGCCGTGGTCGCGCGGATGAATTTTCTGCCGCCCCCCCCCGATTGACCCGTGGATCATGACTCCGAATGCACCCCGCCATGGGTCTTTCCGGGCCGTAGATTCATCTGTGTCAGCAGGGACCGCCGGTAAGAAGCCGGGGCCGGACATCCGGGAGGAACCATGAACACCAGCACGACCCAGCAGGCCGGCCCCGTCCTCGTCCGGGCGGAGACCGCCGAGTCCCTCCAGGACGGCGCGACGAGCCTGATCACGCTGCTCGCGGACGCGGGGGTGACGGGTGGGGCGCTCACCGCCAACAAGGCCACGTTCCGCGAGGGCTCTCCGGGGGCGCCCGCGCACTTCCACACCAAGGCCACCGAGATGTTCCTCGTCCTCGACGGCACGATGCGCGTCCTCGTGGACGACGAGATCCTGACCCTGCGCAAGGGCGACTTCCTGACCGTCCCTCCGACGGTGCCGCACGCCTTCGCGCCGGCCCCCGGCAGCGAAGCGGAGATGCTGGTGGTCTTCACCCCCGGTATGGACCGCTTCGACTACTACCGGCTGCTGGAGCGCGTCTACCGCGGCGAGGCCACCGTCCAGGACATCCGCGACAGTTCGCAGCTGTACGACAACCACTACTTCGAGAGCCCCGTGTGGTCGAAGGCGCTGGCCGAGCGCTGAGACCGCGTCCGGGCCGCCACCCGGCCCGGCGGCGGCCCGGCCGGCCCTCCCCCTCCGTGTGGCGGCGCCCCCGCCCGGGGGGCAGCACACTTCCGGTGTTCCCGGCCCCGGCCCCGCCGTAGGGAGCGGAGTGCGGCTCAGGCGTCGGGGAGGGGCGGCAGGGCCCGGCACAGCGCGTCGAGTGCGGGTCGGTAACGGTGCTCGGGCGGCGTGGCGTAGCCGACGACCAGCCCGTCCCGGTGTGGTTCGGGGGCGTCGGGGTGCCGGAAGTCCGCGAGGCCGTCGAGGGCGACGCCCCTCCGCGTGGCCGCCTTGACGGTGGCCGCCTCCGTGCCCGGCGGCAGACTCAGTACGGCGTGCAGTCCGGCCGCGACGCCGGTCACCGTGATGTGGGGGGCGTGCTCGGCCAGCGCCGCGACGAGCTGGTTGCGCCGGGCGCGGTAGCGCTGCCGCATACGGCGGACGTGCTTGTCGTACTGTCCCGATTCGATGAACTCCGCGAGGGCGAGCTGGTCGGTGACGCCCGTCCACGCCTCGCGCAGCCCCTTCGCCGCCAGTACGCCGTCGACCAGGTGCGGCGGCAGGACCAGCCAGCCGAGCCGGAGCGCCGGGGACAGGCTCTTGCTGACCGAGCCCAGGTACACGACGTGGTCGGGATCCAGTCCCTGCACGGCGCCCACGGGCTCGCGGTCGTAGCGGAACTCCCCGTCGTAGTCGTCCTCCAGCACCACCCCGCCCCGAGACCGTGCCCAGTCGACGGCCGCGGCACGGCGCGCCGCGTGCAGGGGGCCGCCGGTGGGGAACTGGTGGGCGGCGGTGAGCAGGACGGCACGCGCGCCGTGCCGCGACGAGGTGTCCGGGTGCGTCGCCAGCTGGTCGGTCCTGGCGCCCCTCGCGTCCAGCCCCAGGGGGATCGTGCGCACCGCGGCGTCGGTCAGGATAACGCGGTGGAAAGGGAGGCCGTACGGCTCGACGGCCAGGGGACCGGGCAGCACACCGCCCCCGAAGAGGAGACGCAGCCCGTGCGCGAACCCGGCGCAGACGACGATCTGCTCCGGCGAGGCGCACACACCACGCGCCCGGCCGAGGTATTCCGCCAGCGCGCGCCGCAGTTCGGGACGCCCCTGGGGATCCCCCGGGCCGAAGGCGTCGTGCGGTGCGCCGGTCATTGCCCGGCGGACCGCAGCGGCCCAGGCGGCCCGAGGGAAGGACGTCGCGTCGGGCTGCCCCTGCCGGAGGTCGTGGACGGCGCCCGACTCGCTGCCCCGGGCCCTCCGGGGGACGCGCTGCGCCTTGGCGGCGACGCGCTCGGCGACCCGGGTGCCGGAGCCCTGCCGGGCGGTCAGCCACCCTTCGGCGACCAGTTCGGCGTACGCGTCCGCCACGGTGTTGCGGGCCACTCCCAGGTCGACGGCGAGCGAGCGGTACGGCGGCAGCCGGGTCCCCGGCGCGAGCCGCCCGGTCCGCACCGCCTCGCGCAGGGCCGTCGCCACCGCCGCGCGGCGAGGCCCGGCCGGCGACAGTACGAGATGCACGTCCGAGCCCGTCTCGTGGGGGGAATCGACCCGGGACATCGGCACCGCACTGCACCCTTCTGCCGGTCGCTCGGCTGCCCAGGCTAATCCCCCGAGGAACGGCACAGCGCTCCGGCCTCCCCTCCGGGTCGGCTTCGCGGCCTGGCCGACGACGCCCTGCCGGAGATGCTCCTCTCCGTCGGATACCCACGGTCCCGTTCGCCCGTCCCGGCCGGACGGCACCGATCGGCCACGTCGACCTGGACCACCACGCCGGGGGCGGGCTGGTCGATGGCCGCGACGATGGCCCGGCTCCCGGACGAACAGGTCCGGGGGGCGCGCGGCGGACCCGGGACCGTCGTCTTCGAACCGGAGCTGGTCGTACGGGAATCCGCCTGAGGCGACCGGCGGGGGGGCCACCGGTCACCTCGACGCCGGTCGCTTCCGTGAACCTCCGGCCGTCGTGCGCGGATCGGCCGGTAGGAGCCCTCCCCCGGCCCTCCGTGCCGCCGGATCAGGCATGGGCCTGCCGGTGGGCGCGGATGATGTCGGCGTACCGGTGGCCGCTCGCCTTGACGGTGCGCCGCTGGGTCGCGTAGTCGACGTGGATCAGGCCGAAGCGCTTGTCGTAGCCGTAGGCCCATTCGAAGTTGTCCAGCAGAGACCAGGCGTAGTACCCGGCGAGCGGCGCCCCCTTGCGCACCGCACGGGCGCAGGCCGCCAGGTGCCGTTCCAGGTACCGGGCCCGCTCGGGGTCGTCGACGGTGCCGTCGGGGCGGACGGTGTCGGTGAATGCGGAGCCGTTCTCCGTGACGTACAGCCGGCGCACGCCGTAGTCGTCGGTCAGCCGCAGCAGGAACGCCTCCAGGCCGCCGGCGTCGATCTGCCAGTCCATGCCGGTGCGCGGCACGTCGGGCAGGCGGACCTCCCGGGCGTACGGGACGGGGCCGTGCGGATCGTCCGCCACGGTCACCGGGAAGTAGTAGTTGAGCCCGTGCCAGTCGAGGGGCGCGGCGATGGTCTCCGCGTCGCCGGGGCGTTCGGGCAGGTCGACGCCGTACAGCTCGCGCATGTCGGCGGGGAAGCCGCGGCCGTGGACGGGGTCGAGCCACCAGCGGTTGGTGTGGCCGTCCATGCGGGCGGCCGCCGCGACGTCCTCGGGCCGGGTGGAGGCGGCCGCGACGGTGGAGTGGTTGGTGACCAGGCCGACCTCGGCGCCCGGCGCCGCCGCGCGGATCGCCCGGGTGGCCAGTCCGTGTCCCAGGAGCAGGTGGTAGGAGGCCCGTACGGCGGCGGTCAGGTCGGTGAGGCCGGGGGCCATGCGGCCTTCCAGGTGGCCGATCCACCCGGAGCACAGGGGTTCGTTGAGGGTGGCCCACCGGGTGACCCGGTCGCCCAGCCGCCCGGCGGCGAGGGAGGCGTAGGCGGCGAGGTGTTCGGCCGTGTCGCGGGAGGTCCAGCCGCCGCGGTCCTGCAGGGCCTGGGGCAGGTCCCAGTGGTACAGGGTGACGTTGGGGGTGATCCCGGCGTCGAGGAGCCCGTCGACGAGCCGGTCGTAGAAGTCGAGGCCGGCCGCGTTGGCCGGGCCGTCACCTTCGGGTAGGACGCGCGGCCAGGCGATCGACATGCGGTAGGCGTCGGTGCCGAGCCGCCGCATGAGGGCGACGTCCTCGGGCCAGCGGTGGTAGTGGTCGCAGGCCACGTCGCCGTGGTCGCCGTTGTCGACCCTGCCCGGGGTGTGGGAGAAGGTGTCCCAGATCGACGCTCCCCGGCCGTCCTCGGTGGCGGCGCCCTCGATCTGGTAGGCGGACGTGGCCGTTCCCCAGGTGAAGTCGGGCGGGAAAGCGGCGAGGTCTATCGAATCGGACACAGAGGGCCTTCCTGGAGTGAGGGTGAGGGAAGCCATGTCGGCGGTCACTTGACGGCACCGGCGGTCAGGCCGGTGACGAGGTAGCGCTGGAGGAGCAGGAAGCCGGCGACGACGGGCAGGCTGACGACGAGGGAGGCGGCCATGACCTGGTTCCAGTACACGTCGTTCTGGGTGGCGTAGCCCTGGAGGCCGACGGCGAGGGTGCGCGTGGTGTCGTCGGTCATCACGGAGGCGAACAGGACCTCGCCCCACGCGGTCATGAAGGCGTAGACCGCGACCGCCACGATGCCGGGGACGGCCGCGGGCACGAGGACCCGGAAGAGCGCGCCGAGCGGGCCGCAGCCGTCCACCTTCGCCGCCTCGTCCAGGTCGCGCGGGACGGAGTCGAAGTAGCCGATCAGCATCCAGATGGAGAAGGGCAGCGAGAAGGTGAGGTAGGTGAGGACCAGACCGCCGCGGGAGCCGAACAGGGCGATGCCGGTGGCGTTGCCGATGTTGACGTAGATGAGGAACAGCGGCAGCAGGAAGAGGATGCCGGGGAACATCTGCGTCGACAGGACCGTCACCGTGAAGATCCGCCTGCCGCGGAAGGCGTACCGGCTGACCGCGTACGCCGCGAACACGGCGATCGTGACGGAGCAGACGGTCGCCGCCCCGGCCACGACCAGGGAGTTCACGAAGTAGTCGGCCAGGGGGACGGTTTCCCAGATGTCGACGTACGGGCGGACGGTGGGGTTCGAGGGGATCCACTGGAACGTGCCGGACACGTCCTCCAGCGGTTTGAGGGAGCTGGAGACCATGACGTACACCGGCAGCAGGACGAAGGCGGTGAGGAGCGTCAGGAAGATCCGCCGGCTCCACAGGAAGGACCGCGGGGCGGCCATCGGGGAGCGGACCGGCCGCCGGGGGTGGCTAGGCATCGGTGGCCTGCCTTCCTCGGGAGGTGAGCCAGAGGTAGCCGCCCGTGACGACGAGCAGGAACAGGAGCAGGAGGACCGACATGGCGGAGCCCGCGCCGAAGTTCCAGGTCTGGAACGAGGACTGGTGGATGTGCAGGGAGATGAGGTCGGCGGCCTCCGGCGCTGCCCGGCCGAACAGCACGAAGGGGGTGTTGAAGTCGTTGAAGGTCCACAGGAAGAGCACCAGGACGAGGACCTGGTTGACCGGGCGCAGCGACGGCAGGGTGATCCGGCGGATCTGCTGCCATGTCCCGGCCCCGTCGAGGGCGGCGGCTTCGTAGATCTCCCTGGGGATGTTCTGCAGCCCGGCCATGATGATCAGGAAGGCGAAGGGCCAGCCCTTCCACACCGACACCACGAGCAGCGTGACGAAGCTGTTGTCGCCGATCAGCCAGAACGGCGGACTGTCGGTGAGGCCCAGCCGGTCGTGCAGGACGTGGTTGATCAGTCCGTTGTCGCGCTGGAACATGAACGCCCAGGTGATGACCGCGGCGTAGACGGGCAGCGCGTACGGGACGAGGAAGACCGTGCGCAGGAAGCCCCGGCCGCGGAAGTCCTCCTGCAGGAAGACGGCGGCGGCCACCCCGAGCAGCCAGCACGAACCGACCGAGAGCAGGGTGAACAGGCAGGTGGTGAGGAAGGAGTTCAGGAGCGCCTCGCCCACGGGGGCGTGGAAGTCGACCGCGAGGGCGTAGTTGTCGAGTCCGGCCCAGGGAGCGGCGTCCCAAGCGCGGATGTGGAACTGGGTCAGTTCCTTGAAGCTCACGACGATGCCGATCACCATCGGCACCAGGTGGACGAGGAGTTCCAGGATCAGGGCGGGGAGCAGCAGGAGGTACGGCAGGCCGATGCGGCGCAGCCGCCCGGAGCGGCGCGTGCGCGGCGCCGCTCCGGGAGAGTCCTTCCGTGTTGTCCGCTCGCCCGCGCCGGGGGCAGCGGTGAGGGTCATCGAGGTGTCCGCACTCACTTCTTCGGCATCTGCTGCTGGGCCTTTTCGAGCTTGGCCCGCACCGATGCGGTGGTCACCGGCCGGCCGGCGGCGGCGTCGGCGAAGAGCTCCTTGACCGCGGTGCCGACGACCGTCTCGAACTGCGACTCCTCGGGGACCTGTGGGAGCGCGGCGGCGCTGGTGGCCAGGGTCTCGCGCAGGACGGCGAGTGCCGGGGTGGCGAAGGCCGGGTCCCGCTGGGCGGTCCTGACCGGCGGGATGGAGCCGTACGCCCGGTTGAGGATGACCTGCTCCTCGTCGCTGGTCATGAACTTCACGAACTTCTTGGCGCCGTCGATGTTCCTGGTGTTCTTGAAGACGGCCATGTTGATGCCGGCGACCATGGAGTTGGTGGCGGTTCCCGGGCCGGGTCTGCCGGACCGCACCGGGGCGGGCGCCACTCCCCACTCGTCCTCGTCCATGCCCTGGGCCGCGAAGGTGGCCGAGGCGGTCTGCCACAGGACCATCGCCGTCCTGTCCTTGGCGAAGTCGCTCAGGGACTGGTTCTGCGCGTACTCGGCGTTGCCCGGTGCGATGATCTTGTCCTTGGCCATCAGGTCGACGTACTGCTTCACCGCGGCCACGGCGCCGTCGGAGGTGAAGTCGGCCTTGCCGTCGGAGGTGAAGAAGTCGGCGCCGTGCTGCTTGCCGAGGACGAACACCTGGTGGATGTTGTTGGAGAGGTTGGACCCCTCGGCGCCGAGCCCCCACCCTCCGTTCCCGGAGAGCCTCTTGCCCGTCTCGACCAACTCCGCCCAGGTGGCGGGCGGCTTCCGGATGCCGGCGTCGGCGAACATCTTCTTGTTGTAGTAGAGCGCGTAGGCCATGGAGTACAGCGGTACGGCCGCCGGGTCCCGGCCCTGGACACCGGTGGAGCCGAGCGCGGAGTCCACGAAGCGGTCCTTGCCGCCGATCGCCTCGAAGTTCTCCGCGTCCCAGGGCAGCAGGGCGCCGCTGGACTGCAGGGAGGCGCTCCAGGTGTTGCCGATGTTGAGGACGTCGGGCCCCTGACCGGAGGTGGTCGCGGTGAGGATCCGGTTGAGGAGGTCCGACCAGGGCACGACCTCCAGCTTCACCTCGATGCCGGTCTCCTTCTCGAACTTGTCGAGTTCGGGCCGGAGGACCTTCTTGTCGACCTCCAGGCTGGCCCCCTGGTTCGTGGCCCAGTACGTGAGTGTTCCCGGCTGCTCGTTGGAGCCCTCCGAGCCGGACGAGCCCCCGCCGCAGGCGGCCGCGGTGAGAACGAGCGAGAGGGTGACGGCGCCGACGGCTGCGGCTCTGCTTCTGCGCATGACTCCAGGGGCCTTCCGGGGAGGTGGGCGGACTTCGCCTGCGGGAGGGATGCGACGCGAGTGATGTCCCGACTCGGATCCCGAGACGCTCTCGCGACTTAATTTAGGGTGTGAGTTAAACCCCAAGCGAAAGGCCCGTCAAGGCCTCGGTCACAGGCAAGTGGGCTGGGGGCCGGCGAGGTTGCCGTCGAAGGCCGCCGACGCGGCGTACACGTCATGCTCCTGGGGCCAGGCGGTGGCGGGCCTGCCCTGCGACAGCGCGGGGTCCGCCGTCCGGGCGGGCGGGGCGGCGAGGGCGAGCGTCGGCGCCACCAGCGCGCCGACGGTCAGCGGGGGGACGGTGGCGCGGCGGCGGGCCGGGGCGGGTGGCGCCTCCGCCGTCCGGGCGGGCGGGGCGGCGAGGGCGAGGGCGAGCGTCGACGCCACCAGCGCGCCGACGGTCAGCGGGGGGACGGTGGCGCGGCGGCGGGCCGGGGCGGGTGGCGAGAAGATCCGGACACGTCTCCCCCTGGCGGGTCGGGGTGCCGGGCGGCGGGGGCGCTCTCCGGGGGCCTCGCCGCCCGTCGGCGCCTGGTCGCGGCTGCGGTCCCGGCTCGGGACGGCGCGGTCGGCGTTCGGGCGGTGCCGGTGCGCACCGTCGGCTTCGGCCATCGGTGGTGGCCCCTCCGGGCCGGGTCGTGGGGATGACGCCCGGACCGGAGGGGAGTCGCGGCCGGTCCGCGCCGGGATCCCCCGGCCGGCCGGCGGACGGGGTGTCAGGGGAAGGAGACGAGGGTGGAGGGGACGGTCGAGGTGCCGGCGGGGACCGTGGACGCCCCGGTCTCGTTGATGACGTGGTGGTAGTGGCCCATACCGCCGAGGGACACCACCAGCAGGCTGTGGAACTTCACCCCCGGTTTGACCGGCGTCTTGAAGCCGTGGTCCTGGCGGATGGTCGGGTCCACGTTGTAGTTGCAGTAGCTGCCCAGGCCCCACGCCTCGTGGGTGTCCACCGAGTCGTCCACCCGGTAGGCGGCGTACCCCTTCGTGGTGCCGTTCTGGATGGCCGCCTGGTCGGGCGCGTCGTAGGCCTTCTCGTTCTGGTAGAAGATCGTCCGGCCGCGCTCTCCGTACCATTCGACGTCGTACTTGTTGAAGTGCTCCACGAACAGGCCGGTCGCGAGGACGTCGTCGCCGTTGACGCGGACGCCGTGGTCGGCGCGGTTGGTCTCCCAGCCGACGCCCTCGCCGTGGTCCGCGCGCCAGACCCAGGTGTGGTCGATGATCGTGTCGTCGCTGTTGACCACCATGCTGGTGGTGGCCTTGCCGGGGCCGGCGCCACCGATCCGGATGTAGACGTCCTGGACGGTGGTGGGGTTGGCCGCGTGGTCGGCGGCCGCCCCCTGCGGGCCGATCTCCAGCAGCGTGGGGGAGTTGACCGGTCCGGCGTCGATGAGGAACCCGGCGAGGCGCACACCGTCGACGTCCGCGACCTTCATCGCGGTCACGCCGTTGTCGGGGATGATCGTGGCCAGGCCGAGGCCGAGCACGATGGTGTTCGCGCGGTTGACGTTGACGGTCCGGTCGACGTGGTAGACGCCCGGGGTGAACAGCAGGTGCAGCCCCTGCTCCAGAGCGGCGTTCATGGTGGCGGCGGTCGCTCCCGGCTTGACGACGTAGAACCGGCTCAGCGGGATCGACTCGCCCTGCGGGGCGCCGTTCGCCCAGCTGGTGCCGCGGGCGTCGGTGCGCTTGGCGGGGGCGAAGACCTTGTACTCGCCCCCGTCCAGGTGCAGGAACGGCTTCTCGCGGGAGATGGGGGTGGTGGCCAGGGTGGTGTAGCGGGGCTCGGGGAAGCTCGTGGCCGGGGCGCCCTCGACGCCGGAGAAGACCTGGTTCCACACGGAGTTGGACCATCCGCCGATGGCGCTGTCGCGGGTGTACCACTGCTGCTGCGAGTAGTTCCCGATCTGCCCGTCGACCTTGGTGTCGGCGATGTAGCCGCCGCTGGCCCAGCCGTACCCGGCGGGGGCGAGGTTCAGACCGCCCTTGACGTGCATCCGACGGAACGACGCCGCCTGCGAGACGGCCCACCGGTTGGTGCCGCTCACCGGGTTCAGGGCCAGGTTCTCCGCGGCCCGCCAGAAGTTCTGCGTGGCGTTGCCGTGGAACCAGCCCGCGTCGACCGTCACGTCACCGTTGATGGTCGTGTCACCGGGCCGCAGCCCGAGGCCCGCGATCTGGGTGTAGAAGCCGATCTGCGCGTTCAGGCCGTGGTACGTGCCCGGCTTGAAGAGGAAGGCGTGCCGGCCGCTGCCGAACTGCGCCGACTCCTGCTGACGGAAGACCGCGTCCACCTTCGCCTGGATGCCGGGCGTCGACGGGTCGAAGACGTGGACGTTGGGGCCGAGGTCACCCCCGCCGGGCAGCTGCGGTCCACCGGTGCCGCTCTCGCCGTACACCTTGAACTCCCAGAGCGAGTAGCCGTACGGGGTGGCGCGGGCGGTGCCGTACACCCGTACGTAGCGGGCCTCGCCCGTCAGGGCGATGGTGTCCGTGCCGCCGTCACCGGTGGTGGTCTGGTGGGCCGTCGACCAGTCGGAGCCGTTGGTGGAGAGCTCGATGCGGTAGCCCTTCCCGTACGCCGCCTCCCAGTCCAGGACGACCTGGCTCACGCGGGTGGTGGCGCCGAGGTCGACGCGGATCCACTGCGGGTCGAAGTGGGCGCTGGACCAGCGGGTGCCGGCGTTGCCGTCGACGGCGGCGGCGGCCGGGGTGCCGCCGTGTTCCTGGCTGGAGGCCGTGACCGGCTTGCCCTGGGAGAGCAGGACGGGCGCGGCCTCGGCCTCCCGGGCGGGAACGAAGGCGAGAAGCGTGGCGGCGAGGGCGGTGACCACCACGCCGACGACACTCCGGCGGACGGATCCGCGCGGCGTCGGCGGCGCCACGGACGGTATGCCAACTGCGGGCATGGGGGGGCTCCTTGGGAGAGAACGACATGGGAGAGCGCTCCCCGGAACCCTGCCCGTGACGACACGGAGGGTCAAGGACTCTGTCACCACTTATCTTTTGACTTTCATTAAGGGGCAGTCGGCATCCCCGGCTTGTCGTTTCCCTCACCGCGCACCGCGGATGGCCGCCGCGCCCCGACTCCGGTGCGGCGCCGGAGCGGGGTCGGCGCGAACGGTGGTACGGGAATCCGGCGGGCGGCGGCCCGCCGTGTCACCGACGGCGGCTCGGCCCGGTCAGCGGGCGTCTCCGGTCGTCGACGACGTGATGATGTCCCCGTGCGCGAAGTCGCCCGGGGGAATGCCCGGGTGGTGGCTCTCGGGACGTGAGTGCGGGGCGGTGGCGCCCAGGGCGAGCCGGGAGACGATGCGGTAGCGGTCGCCCCGGTAGACCGAGTGGACGTACTCGACCGGATGGCCGGCGGTGTCGGTGGTCAGGCGCTCGATCAGCAGGGCGGGCGAGAGGACCGGCACGTCGAGCACGCCGGCTTCGGCCTCGTTGACGACGGTCGGCTCGATGGACTGCACCGCCTGGTCGACGTGGACCTGGTGGTGCTCGCGCAGATGGTCGTACAGGTCCCCCGCCTCCAGTTCCCGCGGACTCAGGGAGGGGACCAGGTCGGCGGGGATGTGCAGGTGCTCTATGGCGATCGGCGTCCCGTCGACCAGGCGCAGCCGGGCGATGTAGATCACTTCGGCAGCCGGGGAGACGCGCAGCTTGCGGCCGATGCGGGCGCCGGCACGGATGGTGTCCAGTCTCAGCAGTCTGCTGGACCAGGCGCCCCCGGCCCGGGGCACGGCGAAGGCGGCGTCGTCGGAGACGAGTTCCTGGGTGATCTTGGCGGGAGCGACGAACATGCCGCGGCCGTGTTCGCGTACGAGCTGCCCGGTGGCGACGAGTTCGTCGACCGCCGCCCGCAGGGTGGGCCGGGAGACCCCCAGCTCGGCGCTGAGCGTGCGCTCCGAGGGGATCGCGTCGCCGGGACGGCGCACCTCGATCAGGCCGAGGAGGAACTCCCTCACCCGCTCCCGCTTGAGTACGGCACCCGAGGAGCTGCTCTCCATGACTCCGGCCTCTCCGCCTCGCCGCCCACAACTGGTCCGCTGGTAAGGCCAGTCTAGCCGCTGACGGCCTTCGCACCTAGCCAAGTCCCTTTTGTTTTCAGGGGGTTGACGCCCACATTGGTCTATGCCACCTTCGAGCCACATCGTTGGCCAGTTGACCAACTGGTCAACTGTCTCTTGAGGTGAATCCAGTGAAGATCCGCTTCGTCCCCATCGCCGCGGCGCTCACGGCCGCTTGTGCGCTCACCGCCTGCGGTGCCTCGCCGCCCGGGTCCGGGCAGGCGTCCGGTCCCGACAGGCTGACCGTATGGATCATGAAGGACAGCGTCTCCGACGCCTACCTCCAGCGCTTCGAGAAGGACTTCGAGCGGCAGCACGAGGACACCGTCCTGGACATCCAGGTACAGGAGTGGGACGGCATCGGCGAGAAGATCACCGCCGCGCTTGCGAGCAAGGACTCCCCCGACGTGATCGAGGTGGGGAACACCCAGGTCGCGCAGTACGCGCAGAGCGGCGGCGTCCTCGACCTGAGTGACAAGGTCGGGGAACTGCGGGGCGGCGACTGGCTCCCCGGCCTGGCCGAGCCGGGGAAGATCGACGGCAGGCAGTACGGCGTCCCCTGGTACGCGGCCAACCGCGTCGTGATCTACAACAAGGACCTCTTCGCGAAGGCCGGGATCACCTCCCCGCCCCGGACCCGCGACGAGTGGCTGCGGATCACCGAACAGCTGAACCGGGGCACGGCGCAGGGCATCTACCTGCCCGGTCGGAACTGGTACACCCTCGCCGGCTTCATCTGGGAGGAGGGGGGAGAGCTGGCCGAGAAGGACGGCGACCGGTGGAGGGGCTCGCTCGACAGCCCGGAAGCCCTGCGGGGCATGGACTTCTACCGGCGGCTCCAGGCGTTGGGCAAGGGTCCCAGGGATGCCGACGAGGCCAAGCCGCCGCAGGCGGACGTCTTCGCCAAGGGCGACGTCGCGCAGATCATCGCCGTTCCCGGCGGCGCCAGGATCGTGGAACAGGCCAACCCCGCCCTCGCGGGGAAGCTGGGCTTCTTCCCCATCCCCGGCACTACGGCGGGCCGACCGGGAACCACCTTCACCGGCGGTTCGGATCTGATCATTCCCACCGCCTCGGCCCACCCCGACGCGGCGTACCAAGTGGTCAAGTCGCTCACCGGGGAGAAGTGGCAGAGGGATCTGGCCAGGACCATGAGCTACGTGCCCAACCGGACGTCGCTGGCCGGCGCCCTGGAGGACGACGAGGGCACCGCCGCCATGGCCGCGGCGGCCGCGCGGGGGCGCGCGACGCCCAACTCCCCGCAGTGGGCGGCCGTCGAGGCCACCAACCCGATCAAGGAGTACATGACCGCGGTGTTGACCGGCAGCGACCCGCGGAAGGCCGCGAAGGACGCCTCCGGCGCCATCAGCAGGACGCTGAACTCATGAGCGGCGCCCGGCCGGGGAAGAGCGCATGACGCGCCCCGCCGCCCGCCCCGGCACGGCGGCCGGCCCGGTCGCCACAGCGACGGCTCCCGCCTCCGGGCCTGCCCCGGGACCCACCCCGGCACCGGCGCCGGCACCCGTGCCGCCGGCCGGACGCCGACGCGCCGTTCCCGGCGCCCTGTGGCCCTACCTGCTCGTCGCACCCACGGTCGTCGGCATCGCCTTCCTCCTCGCCTACCCCCTCGTCCGCAATCTGCTGATCTCCCTCCAGCACTACGGGATGGCCGAACTGATCCGGGGAGGGGCGGACTTCGCCGGTCTGGACAACTACCGGGAGATCCTGCGCGACGGCGAGTTCTGGCAGGTCACCCGGCGCACGCTGGGGTGGACCGCGATCAACGTCGTCCTCATCATGGTGATCGGCACGGGCGTCGCGCTGATGCTCCAACGGCTGGGCAAGCGGATGCGGACCCTGGTCCTGAGCGGACTGGTGCTCGCCTGGGCCAGCCCCGTCATCGCCACGACCACCGTCTTCCAGTGGCTCTTCTCCTCCCGGCTGGGAGTGGTCAACTGGCTGCTGGCGCGCCTCGGGTTCGACTCCTTCCAGGACTACTCCTGGCTGGCGCACGGCCCGGCGGCCTTCACCGTCCTGGTCCTGCTCGTCGTGTGGCAGTCCGTGCCGTTCGTCGCCATCACCCTGCACTCCGCACTGACCACGGTCCCCACGGAGCTCTTCGAGTCGGCCCGCATCGACGGCGCGGGCGGCGGGCGCGTCTTCCGCTCGATCACCCTTCCCCTGCTCAGGCCGGTCTTCGGGCTCCTTTTGTGCCTCGAAGTCATCTGGGTCTTCCGGTGCTTCGCCCAGATCTGGGCCGTCACCGGGGGCGGTCCCGGCGGAGCGACCACCACCCTGCCGGTCTACTCCTACCAGGTGGCCCGGTCGCTGCACCGCTACGACCTCGGAGCCGCCGCGGCGACCCTCACGGTCCTGATCCTGATCGCCGTGCTGGTCCTCTACTTCCGTCAGATGTTCCGGCAGGAGGCCGAGCTGTGATCCCCGTCCCCGCGTCCATGTCCGGCTCGCTGCGGCGGCTGCCCCTGAACGCGGGCGCGCTGGTCGTCTTCGTTCTGTGCGTCTTTCCCGTGTACTGGATGGTCCTCACCGCCTTCAAGCCCACCCCCGACATCCAGGCCGAGACGCCCGTCTTCCTGCCCACCTCGCTGACGCTGGAGCACTTCTCCGCAGCGGTGAAAGCCGACGGGTTCTGGTCGTTCTGGCGCAACAGCCTCCTCGTCACCGCCGGCTGCGTGCTCCTGGCTCTCGCGGTCGCCCTCGGCTCGGCCTTCGCGGTGGCGCGGCTGCGCTGGAAGGGCCGCCGCGGCTTCGTCCTGATGGTGTTCATCGCGCAGGTCGCGCCCTGGGAGGCGCTCCTCATCCCGATGTACGTCATCGCACGCGACACCGACATGCTCGACCGGCTCCCCACCCTCACCCTCGTCTACTTCATGATCACCCTGCCGTTCACCATCGTCACCCTGCGCAGCTTCCTCACCGCGATACCCAGGGAACTGGAGGAAGCCGCCCAGGTGGACGGCTGCACCCGCGCCGCCGCGTTCCGCAGGGTCACCCTCCCCCTGCTCGCGCCCGGCCTGCTCGCCACCTCGCTCTTCGGGTTCATCACCGCCTGGAACGAGTTCGCCTTCGCCAACATGCTGATCATCAAGAACCAGGACGACCGCACGCTGCCGGTCTGGCTCTCCTCGTTCTCGAACGTCTTCGGCACCGACTGGGGCGCCACCATGGCCGCCTCCACGCTCTTCGCGCTGCCCGTCCTCATCCTCTTCCTGGTGCTCCAGCGCCGGGTCGCCGCCGGCCTGGCCGGCGGCGCGGTCAAGGGATAGGAGGCACCGTGTACCCGCCGACCGCGGTCCCCGGGCTCGTCCCGGGCCCCTCGAAACTCAGCCGGTCCCCCGGGAGCTTCACCCTCGACGACACCACGGCGATCCGCGCGACCCCGGGGGCCGGACCCGCGGCCGCCCTGTTGCGCACCCTGCTGGCGCCGGCGACCGGACTGCCGCTGCCCCTCGCCCCGGACGGCCGGATCGTCCTCGTCCTCGACCCCGGCCTCACCGGCCTCGGCGCGGAGGGCTACGGCCTGACCGTCAGCGGCGAAGCGGTGCTGCTCCGTGCCGCGGGCGCCGCCGGACTGCGGCACGGTGTCCAGACGATCCGGCAGCTCCTGCCCGTCGCCGCGCTCGGGGCGGGACCGGTACGCGGGGTGCGGTGGTCCGTCCCCGGCGTCGAGATCACGGACGTGCCCCGGTACGCCTGGCGCGGCGCGATGCTCGACGTGGCCCGCCACTTCCAGCCCGTCTCGTTCCTGCGGCGCTTCACCGACCTGCTCGCCCTGCACAAGCTCAACGTGCTGCACCTGCACCTGACGGACGACCAGGGCTGGCGGATGCCCGTCGCGGCGTACCCCCGGCTCACGGAGGTCGGCGGGATGCCGCACGGTGGCGCGTACGGCCGCGAGGAGTTGCGCGAACTGGTGGCGTACGCCGCCGACCGGGGCGTCACCGTCGTACCGGAGATCGAGATGCCGGGCCACGCGCGGGCCGCCCTGGCCGCCTACCCGCACCTCGGCAACTTCCCCGAGCGGCGACTGGACGTGTGGAAGAGCTGGGGAGTGTGCGACACCGTCCTCGGCGTCACCGACGACGTCCTCGACTTCTGCCGCGCCGTACTGGACGAGGTCATGGACCTCTTCCCCTCGCCCTACGTCCACGTCGGTGGCGACGAGTGCCCGACCACCGAATGGCACCGCTCGCCCGCGGCCCTGCGGCGCGTGGCCGACGAGGGGCTGGACGGCCCCGACGCGCTCCACGGGTGGTTCATGGAACGCATCGGGGACTTCCTGACCGGGCGCGGGAGGCAGCCGCTGGGGTGGACCGAGACCGGGCGCGACCTGCCCGGGTCCTTCACCGTGCTGGCCTGGCGCGACGAGGACCACGGACTGGCGGCGGCCGGCCGCGGCCAGTACGTGATCATGGCGCCGTACCGCTCCACGTACCTCGACTACCCGCAGTCCGCCCACCCCGACGAGCCGCCCGGCCAGTCGGGCGACGCGGTCGACCTGCCGGCCGTGTACGCCACCGACCCCGCGCCCGCCCACTGGGGGGCACCGGCCGCCGCGCGGGTGCTCGGCACCCAGGCGCAGCTGTGGACCGAGTACGTCGCCACCGCGGCGCACGCCGAGTACCTCGCCTTCCCCCGGCTGTGCGCACTGGCCGACACCGCCTGGTCCGGCGGCCACGACTGGCCCGGATTCCGGGCACGGCTGCACCACCACAGAACCCGGCTCGACGCTCTCGGAGTGCCGAGCCGCCCCTCCGCGATCCTTCGTCCCGAGAGGACCACCAGGTGACCAGCATCAGCACGAGCACGAAAGCGCGCACCACACGGATCCGCGCGGCCCTGGCCGCCGCCCTCGTGGCCGGCCTCGGCTGCGCCACCCTCCCGGCGGCACCCGCTGCCGCCGCCGGCGAGGCGCTGACCGTCCAGTACCGGCAGAGCGCCACGGGCAGCGACCAGGCCGAACCCTGGCTCAAGGCCGTCAACACCGGCACCGCCCCGGTCTCCCTCAGCCAGGTCAGGATCCGGTACTACTTCAAGGCCGACGCCGGCGCGTCGTACACCTTCGCCTGTTCCTGGGCGGTCAAGGGCTGCGGGAACATCACGGGGACCTTCGGCACCCTGGCCCGGCCGACCGCCACCGCCGACCGCTACCTGGAGATCGGTTTCACCGCCGGGGCCGGCACCCTCGCGCCCGGCGCGAGCACCGGCGACATGCAGCTGCGCTTCCACCGTTCGAACTGGCAGCCGCTGAACCAGAACGACGACTACTCCTTTGGGCCCGCCCAGACGGCGTACGGGAACTGGACCAAGGTCACCACCGGCGTCGGCGGTACGCCGGTGTGGGGGACGGCGCCCGAGGGCAACGACCCCGGGCCGGGTCCCGACCCGACCGATCCGCCGACCGGGGGCGCCACCCTCTTCGACGACTTCGACTACACCTCGCACACCGATCCGGCGATCGGCGCCCACGGCTGGAGCGTGCGGTCCAACGCGGGCGGTCCGGGGGTTCCGGGCGCGACCTGGGCGGCGCAGAACGTCACCTTCGCCAAGGAGGGGACCAACTCGATCATGAACCTGGAGACCTCGACCGCCGGCACACCCGAGTCGACGAAGCACACCGAAGTCCTCACCAAGGCGACGAAGTTCAAGAACGGGACCTACGCCGCCCGGGTGCGGTTCTCCGACGCGCCGAGGTCGGGGCCGGACGGCGACCGCGTCGTGCAGACGTTCTTCACCATCAACGACCTCAAAGCCCCGATGGCGGACGACTACGCCGAGTACGACTTCGAGTACCTGCCCAACGGCGGCTGGGGTGAGCCCGCCAACATCCTCTACACCACCTCGTGGGAGACCTACCGGCCCGACCCCTGGGAGGCCGTCAACCAGCACTCGGAGTCACGCACGAGTTACGCCGGCTGGCACGACCTCGTCCTCACCATCGACGACAGCTTCATCACCTACTACGTCGACGGCCGGGAGTTCGGCCGTCACGACGCCCGCTACCTGCCCGAGCGGCCGATGTCCATCAACTTCAACCAGTGGCTCATCGACCTCGCGGGCCAGACCGGCACCACTCCGCGCGCCTACGACCAGAAGGTGGACTACGTGCTGCACGTCAAGGACCGGGTCCTGACGCCGGCCCAGGTCGCCGCGAAGATCGCCGCCTACCGGGCGGCAGGCACCACCTTCGAGGACACGGTGCCCGCGAGCCGGTGACGGTCCGCGGCGGTCGGACCTCGCCGGTGCGTCCGCCCGCCGCGTCGGTCGGGCCGGTCGGTGCGGTCGGGCCGGTCGGTGCGGGCCGGTCGGTGCGGTCGGTGTGGGCACGCGGGGCCGGCACGGCAGGTGGGCGTGGCGCGGGCGCGATGTCCCGCGGCCGCCCGCCGGCCGGGGCACGCGGTCGGAACACCACGACACCCCTGCTCCTCAGCGCACCCTGCCCCGCGGTTTCAGCGCGACCGGCGGGAGTTCGGGGGCAGGCAGCCGGCCTCCGTCGTAGCCCTCCACCCGGCCGAAGCGGGTGCCCGTCATCCAGTCCGAACGGGCCTGCTCGATCTCCTGCTGGGTGCGGCCGACGAAGTTCCACCACATGATGATCTCCTCCGCGAACGGTTCGCCGCCCAGGAGCATCAGCGACGCGTCCGACCCGGCGCGCAGGGGCAGTTCGGTGCGGCCGCAGCCGAGGTAGAGCATCGAGCCGGGGAGGACCGGGACGCCGTCCACGTGCGTCTCGCCGGACATGGCCAGGACCGCGTACTCGAAGTCCGGGTCGAGGGGCAGCCGCGCCTCGGCGCCGCGGGCGAGGGTGAGGTCCGCGCCGACCAGCGGGGTGTACGTCGTGCCGGGCGACGTCGCGCCGTCGAGGGTGCCGAGGACGACGGTCGCGGTCAGTCCCGGCGCGGTGACGTGCGGGAGGTCGGCGTGGTGCTCGAAGTGGGGGTCGACGTGGCGGTGGCTGTCGGGTAGGGCCACCCAGAGCTGGGCGCCGTGCAGGTAGCGGGCGTGGGGGCGGGGGCTCTCCTCCGAGTGGGAGATCGCCCGGCCGGAGGTCATCAGGCCCAGCTCGCGGGGGCGGATGGTCTGGAGGCTGCCGGTGCTGTCGCGGTGCAGCACCTCCCCCTCGTGGAGCCAGCTGACCGTCTGCAGGCCGATGTGCGGGTGCGACGGTACCTGCATGCCGGGTCCGTCGGCGATGTCGTCGGGGCCGTAGTGGTCGACGAAGGCCCAGGCGCCGACCATGCGGCGGCCGAGGTTGGGCAGCAGCCGACGCACCTCGGTGGACTCGCCGAGCCGCACGCGGCGCGGGCTGAGGAGTTCCCTCACGGGCTCCGCGACGACGAAGCCCCTGCCGCCGCAGAGGGACGGCACGGCCTGACGGTCGAGATTGCTCATGGGGCCCAACCTAGGCGATGGGGGGCGGCGTGGCGCCTCTCCCCTCCGGGCAGGGGGAATAGCGACGACCCCGGGCACCGTTGTCGGGGGCACCGAAGCACCCCCGGAGAGGCGGACGGCATGAGCACGATCGAACTGACCAAGGAGAACTTCGACCAGGTGGTGTCGGACAACGACTTCGTCCTGATCGACTTCTGGGCGTCGTGGTGCGGCCCGTGCGTCCGGTTCGCCCCGGTGTACGAGAAGGCCTCGGAGCGCCACCCGGACCTGGTGTTCGCCAAGGTGGACACCGAGGCGGAGCAGGAGCTGGCGGCCGCGTTCGACATCCGGTCCATCCCCACGCTGATGATCGTGCGCGAGAACGTGGCCGTGTTCGCCCAGCCCGGGGCACTTCCCGAGGCCGTGCTGGAGGACGTGATCGGACAGGCGCGCGGGCTGGACATGGACGCGGTGCGGAAGTCGATCGACGAGGCCGCGTCGGCGGGTGGCGGCACGGGGGCCGCGGGCGGCGACCGGGCCGCCGGCGAGCCGGGGTCCGCGGGCGGCGGCGCCGAGGGCTGACGCCACCCGCGTGCGCCGGCCGGCTCCCCGCGCCGCGCGCCTCTCAGCGCTCCAGGACGACCGCGATCCCCTGGCCCACACCGATGCACAGCGCCGCCATGCCCGTGCCCGAGCCGGCCGCGGCCAACTGGTGGGCTACGGCGCCCGCGAGCCGGGCGCCGGAGGCCCCCAGCGGGTGGCCGATCGCGATGGCGCCGCCACGCGGGTTGACGACCGACGGGTCGAGGTCGGGCCACTCCGCGAGGCAGCCCAGCGCCTGGGCGGCGAACGCCTCGTTCAGCTCCAGCACCGCGAGGTCGTCGAAGGTGCGGCCGGCCTTGGTGAGGGCCCGCTGCACCGCCTCGACGGGGCCGAGCCCGAACAGCTGCGGTTCGATGCCGGTCACCGCCGACGCGCGGATGCGGGCGAGCGGCTCGCGGCCGCAGGCACGCAGACCGTCCTCGTCGACGAGGAGGAGCGCGGCGGCGCCGTCGTTGAGGGGTGAGGCGTTGCCGGCCGTCACCGTCCCGTCCGTGCGGAACGACGGCTTGAGCTTCGCCAGGGCCTCCATGGAGGTCGTGTCGCGGATGCTCTCGTCGCGGGGCAGGTCCACGCCGCCGTACGCGACGACCTCGCCGTCGTACAGGCCGTCCGCCCACGCCCGGGCCGCCTTGTGGTGGCTGGCGAGCGCGAAGGCGTCCTGCTGCTCGCGGGTCAGGGCGTGCTTGTCGGCGATGAGCTCGGCGCCCTCCCCGAGCGGGACGGTCCACTCGTCGGGCATGCGCGGGTTGGTCATGCGCCAGCCGAGGGTCGTGGAGTACATCTGCTGGTGCCCGGCGGGGAAGGCACGCTCGGGCTTGGGCACGACCCACGGGGCGCGGGACATCGACTCGACGCCGCCCGCGAGGACGACGGACGCGTCGCCCAGGGCGACGGCGCGGGCGGCCTGGACGACCGCCTCCAGGCCCGAGCCGCACAGGCGGTTGACGGTGACGCCGGGGACCGAGACGGGCAGGCCGGCAAGGAGCACCGCCATGCGGGCCACGTCGCGGTTGTCCTCGCCCGCGCCGTTGGCGTCGCCGAAGTAGACGTCGTCGATCCGACCCGGGTCGAGGTCCGGGGTGCGGTCGACCAGCGCGCGCACGACGTGCGCCGCGAGGTCGTCGGGGCGCACGGAGGAGAGGGCGCCACCGAACTTGCCGATCGGCGTGCGGACGGCGTCGACGATGTAGACGTCGCGGATGCTCATCGGGTCTCTCCCACGGCCTGGGGCCCGCATGCGGGCCCGCATGCGCGCGTACGTACGGTGAACACGCGTTCACTACCGACGGGGCGAGTCTCCGACCCGACGGCCGCCGGTGTCAACGGGCGCAGCCCGCGCGGGCCGCCGGCCCCGGCCCCGCAGCCGTCGCCGGCCGACTCCCCCACCGGCCCTCCCGCCGTCACCGGGCCGGCCCGCAGCCGTCGCCGGCCGGCCTCCGGTCGCCGTCACCGGCCCCGCCCGGCGTGCCCGCGCCGCCCCCGGCGCGGGCGCACCGCGCTCGTCAGTCGTCGCGCGGGTCCGCCACGCGCACCGACAGCCCGTAGTCCAGCTCGGACCCGTCGACGAGCAGCGCCTCGACGGCGCGGGTCTCCGGGTCGATGTCGGCGATCATGCCGCCGCCCGCGTAGCGCGGATAGCCGGAGGCACCGGTCTCCCCGGTGGCCTCGACCACCGCCGAGCGGATGGCGGCCTCGGCGAGGTGCGCGGCGTCGCGCCCCTCCGCCGGTCCGGGCACGATCAGGATCTCGAAGCGCTGCGGTCGTGTGTCCATGGTCATGACGCTAGAGGACGGACCGGGCCGCGCGCACGCGCGCGGCGCCCCCGGGCCGGGTCCCGTCCCGCCCGGACGGCCGGGCCGCCCCCGTGCCTCCCTGCCGGGACTGGCCGGGCCGGCCCCCGTACACCCCTGCCCGGACTGGCCGGGCCGCCCCCTACGTCCCCGTCCCGGCGGGGGCGGTCCGCACCCGTACGCCCCGACCGCGACCGCGCCTGCGGCCCGGGAGCGGTCGTCCGGTCGGTGTGGGTGGCGTACGAGGCGGGTGACGGCCGCGGCCGTCACCCGCCGGTGCCTGGCGGTGGCACGTGCCGACGATCGTTCACCGGGGCGCTCTTGTGCGGGCCCGCCGCGGTGGCTTAGGTGGGACGGTACGCCTTCGACAGGAGGAGCGACCATGCCGTCGATCGACGTCGGCGCCGGCGGGCCCCCGCTGGCCGAGGACGAGGCCGAGGACCTGCTGCGGTGCATCTGCTTCAAGACCGGTCCGCCCGGCACCGTCGGGGTGGAACTGGAGTGGTTCGTCCACGACGCGGACCACCCGCGCCTGACCGTCACACCCGACCGCCTGCGCGGCGCGTACGCCGCCCTGCGGGACCTGGGCCTCGGTTCGTCGGTCTCCCTCGAACCGGGCGGGCAGCTGGAGCTCAGCTCGCCGCCCGCCGCGTCCCTCACCGCCTGCGTCGCCACCGTCCAGGCCGACCTGTCGGCCGCGCGGGCCGCACTCGCCCGTCTCGGGCTCGTCCTCACCGGCTCCGGCACCGACCCCTGGCTGCCCACCCGCGAGCGGCTGCTGCGCGAGCCCCGCTACGACGCCATGGAGACCTACCTCGACCGCTGGGGCCCCGCCGGCCGGCACATGATGCGCGACTCGGCGTCGGTGCAGGTGTGCGTGGACACCGGGTACGAGGAGCCCGGCCCGCTCGGCTACCGACAGCGGTGGCGGCTGGCGCACCTGCTGGGCCCGGTCCTCGTCGCCTCGTTCGCCAACTCGCCGACGTTGCACGGCCGCCCCACGGGGCTGCGGTCCGTGCGGCAGTCGCTGTGGGCGGGCATCGACGCGGTCCGGGGACTGGCCCCGCCCCTCGGACGGGAACCCCGTTCGGCGTGGGCCGCCCACGTGCTGGACGCGCCGGTGATGTGCGTGCGCGCCGAGGAAGGCCCCTGGCTGGTACCGAGGGGGCTGACGTTCCGCCAGTGGCTGCGGTCCGCGGCGCCTCGGCCGCCGACGCGCGCCGACCTCGACTACCACCTGACGACCCTCTTCCCGCCGGTGCGGCCGCGCGGCACGCATCTGGAGCTGCGCATGCTGGACGCGCAACCGGGCGACGACGGATGGGTCGTGCCGCTGGCCGTCACGACGGCGCTGTTCGACGACCCGGCCGCGGCCGACGCGGCGTACCGGGCCCTGCTGCCGCTGACGGAGACGGCCGGGCCGCTGCGCCCGCCGGGTGACGCGCACTGGCGGGCGGCGATCCGCGACGGCCCGGACGCGGCCGCGCTGCACCGGGCGGCCGTGGTCTGCTTCGGTCTCGCCCTGGAGGCGCTGGCCCGCTCCGGCGCGCCGACGGCGGTGCTCGACGCGGTGGCCGGCTTCCACGAGCGGTTCGTGCTGCGTCGCCGTTGCCCCGCCGACGACCCACGGCCCGCCCCCGCGCCGGCCGCCGCCGCGACGGCCGCCGCCGCGGACCGTGCGACCCCGACGGCCCCGGCAGACCGTGCGACCCCGGCGGCCCCGGCCCCGACCGCCCCGGCAGACCGTGCGGCCGCGACGGCACCCGTGGCCCCCGCGGCCGCCGGGCCCGTTCCCGCTCCCCGATCCGGCCGGGACGCCGGCCCCGACCGCGTGGAGGACCTCCGCCCATGACCGCGCCCCCCTCCCCCGTCGCCGAGCCCGAGGCGCTCCGCCGGCGCGCGTACGACGCGCTGGCCGCCGCCCGGGAACGCACCGCGCGGCTCACCGACTGCGTCGACGACGGCGAACTGGCCGCTCAGCACTCACCGTTGATGTCCCCGCTCGTGTGGGATCTGGCGCACATTCCCAACCAGGAAGAGCAGTGGCTGCTGCGCGCCGTGGGCGGGCGGGCCGCGCTGCGGCCCGAGATCGACCCGCTGTACGACGCGTTCCGCCACCCCCGCGCGAGCCGCCCGTCGCTGCCGCTGCTGGCCCCGCGCGAGGCGCGCGCCTATGGGGCGGAGGTGCGCGACCGCGTGCTCGACGTCCTCGCGGCGGCCCGGCTGGAGGGCGACCCGCTACTGGACGCCGCGTTCGCCTTCGGCATGGTCGCCCAGCACGAGCAGCAGCACGACGAGACCATGCTGATCACCCACCAGCTCCGGCGCGGCCCGGCCGTGCTCACCGCGCCGGAGCCACCACGCCCGACCGACGGCGCGGCGTGCCTGCCGGCCGAAGTGCTCGTCCCGGGGGGCCCGTTCACGATGGGCACCTCGCACGACGAGGAGCCGTGGGCGCTCGACAACGAACGCCCCGCCCACGTGCGGGTCGTGCCGGACTTCCTGATCGACACCGTGCCGGTCACGTGCGGCGCCTACCGGGAGTTCGTCGACGACGGCGGCTACCGCGATCCCCGCTGGTGGGCGCCCGAGGGCTGGGAGCAGATCCGGCGGCACGACATCGGCGCGCCGCTGTTCTGGCGGCGCGACGGCGGGCGGTGGCTGCGCCGGCGCTTCGGCGTCGTGGAGGCGGTGCCGGACGACGAGCCGGTGGTCCACGTCAGCTGGTACGAGGCCGACGCGTACGCGCGCTGGGCCGGGCGGCGGCTGCCGACGGAGGCCGAGTGGGAGAAGGCCGCCCGGTACGACCCGGTGTCCGGCCGGTCGCGGCGCTACCCGTGGGGCGACGCCGAGCCGACCCCCGACCACGCCAACCTCGGGCAGCGGCACCTGCGGCCGGCACCCGCCGGTGCCTACCCGGCCGGGGCCTCGCCGCTCGGGGTGCGGCAGCTGATCGGCGACGTGTGGGAGTGGACGGGGAGCGACTTCCTGCCGTACCCGGGCTTCGTGGCGTTCCCGTACCGGGAGTACTCGGAAGTGTTCTTCGGGCCCGCGCACAAGGTGCTGCGGGGCGGGTCGTTCGCGGTGGCGCCGGTGGCGTGCCGGGGCACGTTCCGCAACTGGGACCTGCCGGTACGGCGGCAGATCTTCGCCGGTTTCCGCACGGCACGGGACGCGGGGTGAGCCGCTGATGTGCCGGCACATCGCCTGGGTGGGCGACGACGCGGTACCGCTCGGCGAGCTGCTCGTCGCGCCCCCGCACGGACTCCACCGGCAGTCGTGGGCACCGCGCCACCAGCGGCACGGGACGGTCAACGCCGACGGCTTCGGGGTCGGCTGGTACGCGCCGGGCGACCCGGTGCCGGGCCGCTACCGCAGGGCGGGGCCCGTGTGGGCGGACCGCTCGTTCGCGGACCTCGCCCGCGTGGTCCGCTCGGCGGCGGGACTGGCCGCCGTGCGGGACGCGACGCTGCCGGGCGCCGACGCCGAGGCCGCCGCGGCGCCGTTCGCCTCGGGGCCGTGGTTGTTCAGCCACAACGGGGCCGTGGCCGGCTGGCCCGGCTCGGTCGCGGCGCTCGCGGCCGGCCTGCCGCCCGCCGACCTGCTCGCCCTGGAGGCGCGCAACGACTCGGCCCTGCTGTGGGCGCTGGTGCTGCACCGGCTGCGGCGTGGCGACACGGCACCCGACGCCCTCACCGCAGTGGTGCGGGACGTGGCCGCGGCGGCACCCGGCTCCCGGCTGAACCTGCTCCTCGTCGACGGGACGACGGTCACCGCGACGGCGTGGGGCGACACGCTCTGGCACCTGGGCGGGGGTCCCGGCCGCCGCCGGCGCGCGGTCGTGGCGTCGGAGCCGTACGACGACGATCCCGCGTGGTGCGAGGCACCGGACCGGACGCTGGTGACCGCCACGGCGGACGGCGTGGCGCTCCGCTCCCTGGACCGCCCGCCGGACCGCTCCCGGGACACGCCGGCCGCCCCGGCCCGCGCCGCCTCCACGTCCTTCCGCCCGTCCCCTGCCCCGCACGCCGCGCGTGCGGCGCGGCAACCGCTCGAGGAGTACCCCGCGTGAGCCCGTTCCTGCTGACCCGCACCCTCCCCGAGGGCGCCACCGCCGCCGACCTGCGCGCCGACGTGCTGCACGGTCTGACCCGCACGCCGAAGGAGCTGCCGCCGAAGTGGTTCTACGACGCGCGCGGCAGCGAGCTGTTCGAGGAGATCACCCGGCTGCCCGAGTACTACCCGACCCGTACCGAGCGGGACATCCTGGTCGCGCGGGCGCCGGAGATCGCCGCGGCGACCCGGGCCCTGACCCTGGTGGAGCTGGGCTCGGGGTCGTCGGAGAAGACCCGGCACCTGCTGCGGGCGCTGCGACCGCGGCTCGCCGACTACGTGCCCGTCGACGTCAGCGAGTCGGCGCTGACCGGCGCGGCCGCGGCACTCACGGAGGAGCTGCCGGGGCTGCGCGTGCACGCCCTCGTCGCCGACTTCACCCGCGGCCTCGCCCTGCCGGGCACGCCGGGGCCGCGGCTGGTGGCCTTCCTGGGCGGCACCCTGGGCAATCTGCTGCCCGGGGAACGGGCCGGGTTCCTGCGGTCGGTGCGGTCGCTCCTGGAGCCGGGCGACGCGCTGCTCCTCGGCACGGACCTCGTCAAGGACGAGGCGACGCTGGTCGCGGCGTACGACGACGCGGCGGGGGTGACGGCGGAGTTCAACAAGAACGTGCTGGCGGTGCTCGCCCGGGAACTGGGCGCGGACGTCGACGCGGGCGACTTCGACCACGTGGCCGTGTGGGACCGGGAACGCGAGTGGGTGGAGATGCGGCTGCGGGCGCGGCGCGGGCTGACCGTGACGATCCCGGAGCTGGACCTCACCGTGCCGTTCGCGGCGGGTGAGGAGCTGCGGACGGAGGTGTCGGCGAAGTTCCGTCAGGAGGGGGTGGCGGCGGAACTGGCCGCGGCGGGGATGGAGTTGTCGCGGTGGTGGACCGATGAGCGGGGCTGGTTCGCGCTGTCGCTGGCGACCGTCGTCTGAGGCTCGGCCCGGACGCGGGGCACCTGCCCGGTGCGGGGCGGGTGCCCGGCGTCGCGGGGTGCGTGCCCGGTGCGGGGCACCTGCCCGGTGCGAGGCGGGTGCCCGGCGTCGCGGGGTGCGTGCCACACGTCGCGGGGTGCGTGCTTGATGTGGGACGCGTGCCCGACACCGGCCGCGCGCCCGGTGTCGTCCCCGGGCGCGGCCCGGCCCGTCACCGCCGTGTGCGCGGCGCGGGCCAGGGCGCGCCGGTCGGTGTGGAGCCCGGCCGGGAGGGGCGGCAGGAGCCGCAGTTCGGCGGTGAGGGCGCCCGCCGATACGACCCGCCACAGCGAGACGACGAGGGGGTCGTCGCCGACGAACGCGGCGGGTCCGAGCGGCCGGTAGGCGATCCGTACCGGCAGGACCGGGGCGCCCGCGTCGAGCGCCGCCTGGAAGGCCGCCGGGCGGAAGGCGCCGCGGGCCCGGCCGCACCAGGTGGAGCCCTCGGGGAAGACGACGACGCGGTGCCCCGCGCCGAGGGTGCGGGCCATGGCGCGGACGGCGCCCGGCAGGGTGCGCAGACGGTCGCGGTCGAGGAAGAGCGTGCCGCCGAGTGCGGCGACCGGGCCGAGCAGCGGCCAGTCCCGCACCTCCCGCTTGGCGACCATGCGGCCGGGCAGGACAGCGGCGAGCAGCGGTACGTCGAGCCAGGAAACGTGGTTGGCGACGACGAGGTGCGCGCCGGGCGGCGGGACCCCGATGACGCGGGTACGGACGCCGAACGAGCGGAGCACGGTACGGCACCACAGCCGGGCGAGCCGGTGCCGGGCGGCCGGGGCGAGGGGCGAGGCGAGCGGCGCGAGGACGAGCCCGGCGAGGACGGCGCCCACCCCGGCGAGCAGGCGCGAGACGGCGCGGAGGCGGCCGGCCGCCGGGTGGGCCGGGGTCGCGCAGCGGCGCGGGGTACAGGGCGAGGAGGGCAGCCAGGCGCTCATCACTCCGCGCCGAGGGCGAGGAAGTGGCGCAGGTAACGGGGGTTGGTGCGGCGCAGGGACAGCAGGACGTACAGGTCGGCGACGCCGAAGTCGGGGTCGTGGGCCGGAGCGCCGCACACCCAGGCGCCGAGGCGAAGGTAGCCGCGCAGCAGGGGCGGCAGATCGGTGCGGGCGGCGGGCCGGGCGGTGCCGGGGGCGGGGGTCCACAGCCGGTGCGGGGTGACCCAGTACTCCTCGGGCGCGAGGTGGCGGGCCCGGACGGCCTCCCAGGTGGCCGCGGCGAGGGCGCCGCCGTCGGCGAGCGGCAGGGAGCAGCAGCCGGCGAGCCAGTCGTGCCCGGCGCGGGTCATGTAGCGGGCGATGCCGGACCAGATGAGGGAGATGACCGCGCCGTCGCGGTGGGCGGGGTGGACGCAGGAGCGGCCGACCTCCACCAGGTCGTGGCGGATGGGCGCCAGCCGGGAGAGGTCGAACTCGCCGTCGGAGTAGAGGCGTCCGGCGATGCGGGCGCGCTCGGGCGGCAGGAGGCGGTACGTGCCGACGA
The DNA here is from genome assembly GCF_024600715.1 of Streptomyces changanensis. Classification (NCBI taxonomy): domain Bacteria; kingdom Bacillati; phylum Actinomycetota; class Actinomycetes; order Kitasatosporales; family Streptomycetaceae; genus Streptomyces; species Streptomyces changanensis. The sequence continues at coordinate 6,223,178 of NZ_CP102332.1, read as the reverse complement.
CCTCGCCGGTGGTCTCCTCGCGGACGAGGAGGTGGTCGCAGTAGGCGTCGAAGGCGTCGCTGTCGAGGCCGGGTTCGGGCCCGGCGAGGTGCGCGCCCAGCTCGCCGGCGAAGACGAGGTGCCGCAGCCGCTGGGCGGCCCGGACCTCTTCCTGCGTACGGGCGAGGGCTACGCGGTACCGGGGCCGGCCGGTGGCCTCGGCCGCGGCCCGGATCTCCGGGTGCTGCGGGCGGGCGGGGGACGACGGGGCCGGGAGGGCGGCGGGGGCCGGGAGGGCCGGGGCCGGGGTCGTCGTGGTCATGGGGGCTCCTTGGCCGGGGGCGGCGGGGGCGGGCCGCGGTCGTGCGGCGGGCCTCACCCCCTACTTGTGCCGTCACCGGCTGGCTTCGGCGTGTCCGCCCGGCGGAGCGGGGATGTGCGGCGGCTGAATGCCCGGTTCGCACCCGGCACCACGGTCCCGCGCGGGCCGGCGCCGGGGCCCGGGCAGGGGCCGGCCACTCGGCCCGGGCAGCGCCTGCCGCTCGGGATCGGGCAGGGACCTGCGCGGCGGATCCCGCCCGGCCTGCCGGCTCAGCCCGCCAGGGCGTCGGTGATCCGCGCGGACGCCGCGCGAGCGGCCGCCCTGGGGTCGCGCCCCTGGAGGACGGCCGTCATGTACGGCTTGATGGGGTTGTCTGCCTCGACGTCCGCCCAGTGCGGCGAGTTGGGCGTGGCTCGGCCCCGCGCGGCGCCCGCGGCCATGGCGGCGGTGGCCTCCTGGCCCTCGACGACGGACGCCAGGGACGTCTTGTTGGGGACGTAGTGCATGGTGCGGGCCAGGTCCGTCTGCCACTTCTCGCCGGCGAGCGCCTTGACCACGTCGATCCCGGCGGCCCGTTCGCCGGCGTTCACGGGGACGACCAGGACGGAGCCGCCGGTGAAGACGGCGCCCGGCTCCTTCGCCGTCCTGCCCGGCACCGGGAAGAAGCCGAGCCGGGCGGCGAGGGAGGGGTTGCGCTCCTCGATGGCGGCGGCCACGCCGGGCGTGGCGATGATCTGGGCGACCCGGCCGCGGGCGAAGACCTCGGCCTGGGGCGGGTTCTCCTCGTCGGCGTCGACCGGGCCGGAGCCGAGGGACTGGAGTGTCCGGTAGAAGTCCATGCCGCGGAGCGCGGCGGGCGAGTCGAGCGCGCCGACCCAGGCGCCGTCCTTCTCCACGGCGAGCTCGCCGCCCTCGTCCCAGACGAACCCGGCGAGGGTGTACCAGTCCTGGCCGGCGAGGTAGATGCCCTGGGCGCCGGTGCCGTTGACCTTCTCCGTGTCCTCCAGCCACTGCTCGCGGGTCTTGGGCGGCTCCTCCACGCCGGCCTGCCGGAAGAGGTCCTTGCGGTAGACGACGACCCGGTTGGCCGCGTACCAGGGAATCCCGTACTGGCTGCCGTCGATGCTGCCGGGCTCGGCGAGGCCGGGCAGCCACTCCTCGCGGCCGAGGTCGCGCACGGACTCCAGGGTCAGGTCGTACAGCCGCTCGCTGCCGGCGTACCGGGCCACCTGGGTGTTGCCGACCTCGATGGCGTCGGGGGCGTCGTCGCCGGCGAGCGCGGCGGTGACCTTCTTGCCGATGCCGGTCCACTCCTGGATGACGATCTCCAGGCGGACGTCGGGGTGCTCCCGCTCGTAGGCGGTGGTGAACCGCTGGAGGAACTCGTCGGAGGCGCTGCCCTTCATGAGCCAGACGGTGACGGTGCGGCTGCCGCCGTCCTGGCCGGGGACGAGACCGCAGCCGGTCAGGGCGAGGGCGGACACGAGCGCGGCGGGGCCGAGCGTGCGCTTCTTCACGTAGGTCACCTTTTGCGTTTTCTGCAGGGAGGACGGACCCGACGTGGGGGGAGCGAACGCGTTCGCAACGGGCGGATGGCTGGATTTTGGTATGTACCAATGGCCGGGTCAAGTCCCGGGGCGCCCGCCTCGCGGACCCGTCCGCCCTGGGGCACCGTGGAAGGGGCGCGCCACCGGGCGCGCGCAGCCGCCGAGGAGGAGACCGCCATGTCGCACCACACGTACCGCGTCACCGAGATCGTGGGCACCTCGCACGAGGGGCTGGACGCGGCGATCGGCAACGGCATCGCGCGGGCCGCGCAGACCCTGCACAACCTGGACTGGTTCGAGGTCACGGAGATCCGCGGGCACCTGGAGGACGGGCGCGTGGCGCACTACCAGGTCGGGATGAAGGTCGGTTTCCGGCTCGACGGTCCGGACGCCGGCGAGGCGTGACCCCGGCCCCGTCGCGTACGGCTCGCCACCCGTACGACGGGGCACGGACGCAGCCCGGGCGAGGCACCGACCCGGACGCGGCCCGGCCCAGGCGCGGCCGACCCGGACGCGGCCCGGCCCAGGCCCGGATCAGGCGCGGCGCAGGGCAAGCGCGGGCCGGACCAGGCGCGTGCAGCCGCGGACCGGATCAGGCGGGGCCCGGAAGAGCCCGGGTCAAGTACGGCGCGGATCAGGGCGGCCCGGATCAGGCGCGGGGCAGGCCCGGCCCGGATACAGGCCCGGGGCAGGTCCGGCCCGGATACAGGTCCGGATCAGGCGCGGCCCCGAACAGGCGCGCTCAGGTGCGGCCCTCCTTCTCCTGGGCCTGGCGCAGCGCGTCCGAGGCGAGCGCCCAGTCCGCGCGCACGACGCGGAACCCGGCCTTCGCGGCAGCGTCGCAGACCAACTCGTCGTCGTCGACGAGCATGCGCACCTCGCGGCTGCGGCCGATGCGGCGCAGCACCTCCAGCTTCGTCACCCTCGCCGGTCGCCGGTCGTCGTCGCGGCGCATGTGGAGGCGGCCCTCGGGCAGTCCGTGCAGGGCGAGCCAGTCCAGGCTGTCGCGGCGGCACCGCTCGGGCCGTCCGGTGAGGTAGCGGATCTCGCACTGCCGTGCCGCCTCCAGGCACAGGGCGACACCGGGCGGCAGGGGCGGATCCTGCGGGGCCGCGCCGAAGAAGCCGTCCCAGTCGCGCGGGGTGCGCTGCAGGAAGTGCTGGCGGTGCCTCGCGTCGGAGAGGGTGTTGTCCAGGTCGAACACGGCCAGGGGCCTGCTGTCGCTCGTCACCCCGTAAGCCTAGGCCGGGGACGGGGAATCACGGGGCGCGGGAGGTGTTGGACAAGGCGTGAGTCTCCCGGTCGTTGCCCCGCTCCCCGTCCGCCTCTCCGTCCTGGACCGCTCCCGGCTGTGGGAGGGCGGTGACGGGCCGCAGGCCCTGCGGGAGACCGTCCGCCTCGCCCGGTACGCGGAGGAGTTGGGGTACCACCGGTTCTGGGTGTCGGAGCACCATGGCGTGCCGGGGGTGGCCGGTTCGGCGCCGACCGTCCTGGCGGCCGCCGTGGCCGCGGCGACCTCGACCGTCCGGGTGGGGACCGGCGGGGTGATGCTCCCGAACCACCGTCCACTGGTGGTGGCGGAGCAGTTCGGGGTGCTGGAGTCGCTGTTCCCGGGCCGGATCGACATGGGGGTGGGCCGTTCGGTGGGGTTCACGGACGGGATCCGGCGGGCGCTCGGGCACGGCAAGGAGGAGGCGGACGGCTTCGCGGAGCAGCTGGACGAGCTGCTGGGCTGGTTCCGGGGCACGCAGACGGCGCACCCCGGGGTGCGGGCCCTGCCGGCGGAGGGGTTGCGCGTGCCGCCGTTCGTGCTGGCGACCGGCGAGGGGGCGCGGATCGCGGCCGCGGCGGGGCTGCCGCTGGTCGTGGGGGACCTGAAGGGGCGGGCGAAGGTCGTCGAGGCGATCGGCCGGTACCGTTCCGGTTTCCGTCCCTCGCCGTGGGCCGCGGAGCCGTACGTGGTGGTGGCGGGCACCATTGCGGTGGCCGGGACACGGGAGGAGGCGGCGCGGATGCTGCTGCCGGAGGCGTGGTCCCTCGCGCACGCGCGGACGCGCGGTGCGTTCCCGCCGCTGGCCCCGCCGGAGGCGGTGGAGGCCCGGGCCGTGTCGGCGCGGGAGCGGGAGTACCTCGCGTCGGGGCTGCGCGGGCACGTCCACGGTACGGAGGGGCAGGTGCGGGAGGCGCTGGAGGAGGTCGTGGCGCAGACCGGTGCGGACGAGTTGCTGGTGACGACGAGCACCTATGACCGGGAAGCGCTGCGGGACTCCTTCGGGAGGCTGGCGCGCCTGGCCGGGCTGCGACCGGGGCCGCCGCCCCGAGGGGAGGAGCGGGGCGGCGGCGCGTCGGGCACCCGGGACACCCCGTAGCGCCGCCCGACGGGTCGGGTGGCGCGCTCGGCCTACGGGGTGGCGGGGCCGTGCAGTTCCCAGTCCGGCTCGCCCGGCCCGGTCGCGAGGGTGGTGCGGCGGCTGCTGCTGGACATGAAGAGAACCCCCAAGTGAGTCCCGTGGTCAGGTGCACCGGGGCGGTGGTCGGCGACCCCGGCAGGCATATGCCTACCGGGGTCACGCGGAGAGGGGAAATCGGGTGGCCGGCGACGACTCGGATGCGGACAACTCACCACGAGCGGTACAGGGTTGAACGACATCGATCTTGTTGTCGGCGGCCTTCGCCGACGTGCGCCGGAGCGAAGTCCTCCGCGTGGGGCGACCACCGGGTGGAGATTCTTTCGCCCGGGCGCCGGCGCTGTGACGGGAGCCACAGCGTGAAGCTGGCCTTAAACCGCCCGGCGGCGGGCGGCGCGCAGCCACTCCTTGTTCATCGCCGAGATGGACGGCAGCGGGATGCCCTTGGGACAGACCGTGGCACACTCCCCCGCCAGCGTGCAGCCACCGAAGCCCTCGGCGTCCATCTGCGCCACCATGTCGAGGACGCGGGTCTCCCGCTCGGGCGCCCCCTGGGGCAGGACGTTGAGGTGGTTGACCTTCGCCGAGGTGAAGAGCATCGCCGAACCGTTGGGGCAGGCCGCGACGCAGGCGCCGCAGCCGATGCACTCGGCGTGCTCGAAGGCGGCGTCGGCGTCGGCCTTCGGGACGGGCGTGGCGTGCGCCTCCGGAGCGGAGCCGGTGGGGGCGCTGATGTAGCCGCCGGCCTGGATGATGCGGTCGAACGCGGACCGGTCGACCACGAGGTCCTTGACGACGGGGAAGGCGGCGGCCCGCCACGGCTCGATGTCGATGGTGGCGCCGTCCTGGAAGGCGCGCATGTGGAGCTGGCAGGTGGTGGTGCGTTCGGGGCCGTGGGCCTCGCCGTCGATGACCATGCTGCAGGCGCCGCAGATGCCTTCGCGGCAGTCGTGGTCGAAGGCGACGGGGTCCTCGCCGCGGAGGATGAGCTCCTCGTTGAGGGTGTCGAGCATCTCCAGGAACGACATGTCCCGCGAGACGCCGTCCACGTCGTAGGTGACCATGGTGCCGGGGGCGTCGGCGTTCTTCTGGCGCCAGACGCGCAGGGTGAGCCTCATGCGTAGCTCCGCTGGGTGGGGTGGACGTACTCGAAGACCAGGTCTTCCCGGTGCAGGATGGGGGCGGCGCCGGTGCCGCGGAACTCCCAGGCGGCCGCGTAGGAGAAGGCGTCGTCCTTGCGGGCGGCCTCGCCGTCCGGGGTCTGGGACTCCTCGCGGAAGTGGCCGCCGCAGGACTCGGTGCGGTGCAGCGCGTCGAGGCACATGAGCTCGGCGAGTTCCAGGTAGTCGACGATCCGGTTGGCCTTCTCCAGGGACTGGTTGAACTCCTCGCCGGTGCCCGGGACGCGGACGCGGCGCCAGAACTCCTCGCGGATGAGGGGGATCCGGTCGAGTGCCGTGCGCAGCCCCTCGTCGGTGCGGGCCATGCCGCAGTGCTCCCACATGAGTTCGCCGAGCTCCCGGTGGAAGGAGTCGGGGGTGCGGTCGCCGTCGACGGCGAGGATGCGGCGCAGCCGCTCCTCGGTCGTGCCCACGGCCTCGGCGACCGCCGGGTGGTCCGCGGTGAGCGGTTCGGGGCGCGGGGCGCGCGCCAGGTAGTCGTTGATGGTCGACGGCAGGACGAAGTAGCCGTCGGCGAGGCCCTGCATCAGCGCGGAGGCGCCGAGCCGGTTGGCGCCGTGGTCGGAGAAGTTGGCCTCGCCGATCGCGAACAGACCGGGGACGGTGGTCCGGAGGTCGTAGTCGACCCACAGGCCGCCCATCGTGTAGTGCACGGCGGGGTAGATCCGCATCGGCACCTCGTACGGGTCCTCGGCGGTGATCCGCTCGTACATGTCGAAGAGGTTGCCGTACTTCTCCTCCACCGCCCGGCGGCCCATGCGGCGGATGGCGTCGGCGAAGTCCAGGTAGACGCCCTGGCCGCCGGGGCCCACCCCCCTGCCCTCGTCGCAGACGTTCTTCGCGGCGCGGGAGGCGATGTCGCGGGGCACGAGGTTGCCGAAGGAGGGGTAGATCCGCTCCAGGTAGTAGTCGCGCTCGTCCTCGGGGATCTCGTGCGGCGGCCGGTCGTCGCCGCGCGCCTTCGGCACCCAGATCCGGCCGTCGTTGCGCAGGGACTCGCTCATCAGGGTCAGCTTCGACTGGTGCTCGCCGGTGCGCGGGATGCAGGTCGGGTGGATCTGGGTGAAGCAGGGGTTGGCGAAGTACGCGCCGCGCCGGTGCGCCCGCCAGACGGCGGTCGCGTTGGAGTTCATGGCGTTGGTGGAGAGGTAGAAGACGTTGCCGTAGCCGCCGGTGGCGAGGACGACGGCGTCCGCGAAGTGCGTCTCGATCCGGCCGGTGACCAGGTCGCGGGCGACGATGCCGCGGGCCCGCCCGTCGACGACGATCAGGTCGAGCATCTCGGTGCGCGGGTGCAACTCGACGTTCCCGGCGGCGATCTGCCGGGACAGGGCCTGGTAGGCGCCGAGGAGGAGCTGCTGGCCCGTCTGCCCGCGGGCGTAGAAGGTGCGGGAGACCTGCACGCCGCCGAAGGATCGGGTGTCGAGCAGTCCGCCGTACTCGCGGGCGAAGGGGACGCCCTGGGCGACGCACTGGTCGATGATCTCCACGGAGATCTGGGCGAGCCGGTGGACGTTGGACTCGCGGGCGCGGAAGTCGCCGCCCTTGACGGTGTCGTAGAAGAGGCGGTGGACCGAGTCGCCGTCGTTGCGGTAGTTCTTCGCGGCGTTGATGCCGCCCTGTGCGGCGATGGAGTGGGCGCGGCGCGGCGAGTCCTGGTAGCAGAACTGCACGACGCGGTAACCCTGTTCGGCGAGGGTCGCGCCGGCGGAGCCGCCGGCGAGGCCGGTGCCGACGACGATGACGGTGTGCTTGCGGCGATTGGCCGGGTTGACCAGCTTCGCCTCGAAGCGGCGCCGGTCCCAGCGCTCGGCGATGGGGCCCTCGGGGGCGCGGGTGTCGGCGATCGGCTCGCCGGTGGTGTAGGCGGTGTAGGCGCTCATGTCAGCTCACGACTCCGGTCATGACGGCGACGGGTACGGCGAGGAAGCCCGCCGTGAGGACCAGGGCGAGCGTGGTCGCGGCGGCCTTCAGGGCGCGGTCCCGGCGGGCCTTGCCGGCGCCGAGGGTCTGGGCGGCGCTCCAGAAGCCGTGCCGGACGTGCAGTCCGACGGCGAGCATGGCCACGATGTAGATCACGTTGCCGTACCAGGTGGAGAAGGTCGCCACGACGTTCTCGTAGGGGTGCCCGGGCTGGGCGTTCGCGTTGACGGTGAGGGTCGTGAGGTCCAGCAGGTGCCAGACGATGAACAGGGCGATGATCACGCCGCCCCAGCGCATGGTGCGGGTGGCGTAGCTCGCGCGCCGACGCCGGTGCACGTACCGGGTGGGGCGGGCCTTCCGGTCGAGCCGGCTGAGCTGGTACGCCGAGACGCCGTGGGCGACCACCGCGGTGAGCAGCACCACGCGGACGATCCACAGGCCCCACTCGTGGTGGAGGACGGGGGCGCCCATGGTGCGCAGCCAGTGGCCGTAGGCGTTGAACTCGTCGGGGCCGAAGAAGACCTTGAGGTTGCCCATGACGTGGGCGACGAGGTAGCCGAGGAGGATCAGGCCGCTGACGGCCATGACGGCCTTCTTGCCGACGGTCGATCCGAGGAGGGTGCGCCGGGGGGCGCGCGGGGACGGCGGTCGCCCGGCCGTGCCCGAGGAGTGCGTCCGCGTTGCCTGAGCCATACATGAGACGGTATGTCCGCCGTTCCGAGAGGTCCAAGACATGGTGCGGCTGAAGTCGATAGGTGTCGGCTATCGACCCCGCTTAGGCTGGGGTCATGCAGTTCCAGCAGCTCGTGTACTTCGTGGCCGTGGCCGAGACGCGGCACTTCACCCGGGCCGCCGAGCGCGTCCACGTCTCGCAGCCGTCGCTCTCGCAGCAGGTGCGCGCCCTGGAGAAGGAGCTGGGCGCCGAGCTGTTCAGCCGGGCCCGGGGCAACATCACCCTGACCGACGCGGGCGAGGCGCTGCTGCCGCTCGCGCGGCGCATCCTCGCCGACGCGGACACCGCCCGGCAGGAGGTGCAGGAGCTGGTGCGGCTTCGGCGCGGGCGGGTGCGGCTGGGCGCGACGCCGAGCCTGTGCACCGGGCTGCTGCCGGAGGTCCTGCGGGCCTTCCACGCGCTGTACCCGGGCGTCCGGCTCCTGATCGAGGAGGGCGGTTCGCACGACCTCGTGCGGGAGCTGGCGCGGGGCGCGCTCGACCTGGCGCTGGTCGTCCTGCCGCTGCCGACGCCGTCACCCGCGCTGACGACGGTGGAACTGCTCCGGGAGGACCTGGTGGTCGTCTCCTCGACGGCGGAACCGGCGCCGCGGCGGCCCGTGCGGATCCGGGACCTGGAGGGGCGCCCGATGGTCATGTTCCGGCACGGGTACGACCTGCGGGAGCTGACGGTGGCCGCCTGCCGGGCGGAGGGCTTCGAGCCGTCGTTCACCGTGGAGGGCGGCGAGATGGACGCCGTCCTGGGCTTCGTGCGGGCGGGGCTGGGCGTGGCGGTGGTGCCCAGCATGGTGGCCCGGGCGGGGCGCGACCTGCGGGTGACGGCGCTGGCGCCGCCGGGGCTGCGGCGGACCATCGCGCTGGCGCACCGCAGCGACGTCGCGCCGCCCCGGGCGGCCCGGGAGCTCCAGCAGGTGCTGCTCCAGTCGCTGCCGGGGCGCTGAACCGCCCGGCGGGGCCGGGTCGCCCGGACGGGTGCTGCCGGGTCGGCCGGACGGGACGGGTGGCCCGGCGGGTGCTGCCGGGTCGGCCGGACGGGACGGGTGGCCCGGCGGGTGCTGCCGGGTCGGCCGGACGGGACGGGCCGCCGGGGCGGCGGCGAACGGGCGGGCGGGTCGCCCCGGGCGGGTCGGGTCGTCTTGGGCGGTGGGCAGGGGCGAGGAGGGTGGCTGCCGGCCCCCGACGGGGGCCGGGCCGGGGTCACACGGCGTCCGCCAGGACCAGGCGGTGGATGCGGTCGGGAGCGCCCGGGCGGGCGTAGTACCAGCCCTGGGCCGTGTCGCAGCCCAGGGCGCGCAGCTGGTCGGCCTGGGCGGCCGTCTCCACGCCCTCCACGGTGACGGCGAGCTCCAGGCTGTGCGCCAGGGAGACGATGCCCTCGACGATCTTCAGGTCGACGGGGTCCGCCGGGTGCTGCTGCATGCCGCGGGTGAAGGAGCGGTCGAGCTTGAGGACGCTGACCGGCAGGCGGCGGAGGTTGGCGAGGTTGGAGTAGCCGGTGCCGAAGTCGTCGAGCGCTATGTCGACGCCCATCTCGGCCAGCTGCCGCAGCGGCTTGAGCAGGTCCTCGTCGGCGCCGATCAGGGCGGACTCGGTGACCTCCAGGCACAGGGCGCCGGGGGCGAGGCCGGAGCGCTCCAGCACGTCGACGATGTCGGTGACGAGCCCGGGGTGGTGGAGCTGGGTGGGCGAGAGGTTGACGTTGATCCGCAGCGGGCCGCCGTCGGCGTGGAGGTGTTCCCAGTACCTGGCCTGGCGCACCGCCTCCTGCAGGACCCAGCGCCCGAGCGGCACGATGAGCCCGGTGTGCTCGGCGAGCGGGATGAACCGGTCCGGGCCGAGCACGCCGTGCTGCGGGTGGCACCAGCGGACCAGCGCCTCCGCGCCGTGCACCGTGCCGTCGCCGAGGTGGACGAGCGGCTGGTACTCGATGAAGAACTCGCCCCGGTCCAGGGCCGCCGGGAGCGCGGTGGTCAGGCCGTGGCGGGTGATGGCGCGGGCGTCGGCCTCGGCGTCGGCGCGCTCATAGCGGTTGCCGCCCGCCGACTTGGCGCGGTACATGGTGATGTCGGCGCTGCGCAGCACGTCCGCGGAGCCGCGTTCGCCGGCGCAGCCCTCGACGATGCCGATGCTGCCGCGCACGGTGATCTCCCGCCCGTCCAGGCCGATCGGTGTGGACAGGGCGTTCAGGATGCGGCCGGCGAGCTCCTCGGTGTCCTGCGGGGAGACGTCCGGGCCGGTGGTGAGGGCCACGAACTCGTCGCCGCCCAGCCGGGCGACCATCTCGCCGGGCGCGGTGGCGCAGGACTCCAGCCGGTCGGCGACCTCGACGAGGAGCCGGTCGCCCGCCGCGTGACCGAGGCTGTCGTTGATGGCCTTGAAGCCGTCGAGGTCGAGGTAGCACAGGCCGAACCGGGTGCCGTCGCCGGCCGTCAGGGCCTTGTCGAGGCGCTCGAAGAACAGGCTGCGGTTGGGCAGCCCGGTGAGCGCGTCGTGGGTGGCCTCGTAGCGCAGGCGCAGGTTGAGCAGCCGCCGCTCGGTGGTGTCCTCCATCAGGGCCAGCTGGTACTGGGGGCGGCCCTCGGCGTCGCGGAGCAGGGAGACCGTCAGATTGGTCCACAGGGCGGTGCCGTCGGAGCGGTAGAACGGCTTCTCCACGCGGAAGTGGTCGCGTTCGCCGCGCACCAGCTCCCCGTAGAGCTTCCAGACGTGCGGGGCGTCCTCCGGGTGGACCCACTCGGTGACGTTGCGCCCCCTGACGAGGTGTTCGAGGCCGCCGAACATGCGGGTGAGTGCCTCGTTGACGTCGAGGACGTTGCCGTCGAGGTCGGCGATGCCGATGCCGATGGCCGCCTCCTGGAAGACGGCGCGGAAGCGGGCCTCGGTGGCGTGCAGGGCCTGTTCGGCGAACGCGCGGGCGGAGAGCGCCGAGCGGGCGATGGCCTCCTGTTCGACGAGGGTCCGCTCGCGCAGCGCGCGGGCGAACCCGGCGGCCAGGGCGTGCTGGAGGCGGGCGCAGCGGGCCCGCAGGTCGTCGGCGGGGATGTCGCCGGCGCCGCAGTACAGCACCAGGTAGGAGTCGACGACGCCGAGCGTGCGGCTGAGCGCGTCGGGGTCCGTGCAGTGCGCGGCGACCAGGGCGGTGCCGACGGCGTGGGCGGGCGCCGCGTCGAACGGCCTCGCGTGCAGGGCGGCGCTGAGCCGCCGCGCCAGCGGCAACAGGTGCTGTTCGAATTCGGTGCGGGTCATCGACGTGGCCGTGACCGGGAAGATGGCCCGGCTCCATATCGTCGCGAACCGCTGGAGTCTGTCCTCCAGGCCGTCCGGCTCCGCCGCGGAGCCGGACGCCTGCGCCGGCGTGCTCACCCCTTGCGCCCCACCCCGGCGAAGCCCGAGAAGGCGTACGGATCCTCCTGCTCGGGCGGGGTGTCGGGCCTCCAGTGCGGCATGGACACCAGGCCGGGTTCGACCATCTCGAACCCGTCGAAGAACCGGGTGACCTCGTCGCGGGAGCGCATCACGAGGGGATTGCGGATGTCGCGGTAGACACCGACGGTGCCGTCCGCCTGCGCCTCGGGGACCGGGATGCCCTCGAACGAGGCGTGGGTGAGGATGAGGAGGCTGCCGGGCGCCAGCGCCTCACGGAGCTCCTCGACCGCCTCGTAGGGCCGGTCGGCGTCCTCCAGGAAGTGCAGCACGGCGACGAGGAGCAGCGCCACCGGCCGGTCCAGGTCGAGCAGTCGGGTCACGGGCGAGCTGCGCAGCACGTCCTTCGGCTTGCGCAGGTCGGCGGCGGCGATGTCGACGCGCTCGTCGCCGTCGAGCACGGCCTTGCTGTGGGCCACGGCGACGGGGTCGTGGTCGACGTAGACGACCCGGGCGTCGGGGGCGGCGGCGAAGGCGACCTCGTGGACGTTGCCGAAGGTCGGTATGCCGGAGCCGATGTCGAGGAACTGGGTCACGCCCTCGCCGATCGCGTGGCGGACGGCGCGGCGCATGAACGCCCGGTTGGCCTGCATGATCTTGGGCAGTCCGGGCAGGAACTCCATCGCCCTGCGGGCGGCCTCGCGGTCGACTTCGAAGTTGTGGGAACCGCCCAGGTAGTAGTCGTAGATGCGGGACACGCTCGGCACCGACAGGTCGATGCCCGGCGGGGCCCAGGCGGGACGGTCCATCGAATCTCCAACAGTCGCCACGGTGATGAGGCCAGTTCCTGGCCGGTGTTCGAGCCGAGGCTACTGATCGCCCGCCGGGAGGGCGAGGGGAAACGGAAAAATGCGATCCGTTCTTCGTCACAGGCGGCGGTACGGGCGGGGCGCGCCTCGGGCGCGCGGAAAGACGGCCCGTCACTCCCGCGAGGGGAGGGAGTCGACGGGCCGCCCACCGGGCCGGAGTCGCTTGTGGGGGACTCTACTTGGGCGCTCCGACCAGCTTTCCGTCGGGCGAGACGGCGTACCAGGTGCCGCCCACGCCCTGACCGTTGGTGTCGCCGGGCTTCTTGTCGCCGGCGAAGGTGTAGAGCGGCCAGCAGTCGATGGTCTGCTGGCTCTTGCCGTCGGGCCGCTCGAACGTCACGTACCCCTTGGTGGTGACGCCCTCGGTGTCGGCCTTGGCGACGGGCTCGACGACCGGCCACTTCTCCAGGCACGCGCCGGTGCAGGCGGTCTTCATCGGCCAGGCCGAGTCCTTGGTGAACCGGTAGACGGTCCGGCCCTCGCCGTCGACGACGATCTCGCCGAGCTTCGGGTCGTCGCGGACGGAGAGCCCGGCGCGTTCGGCGGGTGCCTCCTCGCCGCCGGACGCGCTGCCGGACCCTTCGCCGGACCCGCCGCCGTACCCGTCGCCGGCACCGCCGTCCGCCGCGGCGTCCCCGCCGTCGCCCTCCCCCGCCGCCGGGCCCGGGGAGGCGCCCGCCGCGGCCTTCTTCCCGTCGGGTGCCGCCGCGTACCAGGTCCCGCCGACGCCGTGGCCGTTGGTGTCACCGGCCTTGGTGTCCTTGGCGTACCGGTACATCGGCCAGCCGTCGACGGTCAGCTGCTTGGTGCCGTCGGGCCGGGTGAGCGCGCCGAGCAGCGTGGAGTCGACACCCGCCGGGGCCTTCGCGCCCTCCGCCGAGACGACGGGCCACGCCGTGGCGCAGTCACCCTCGCAGGCGGACTTGGGCGGGTTGGCGGAGTCCCTGTCGAACCGGTAGAGGGTGCGGCCCTCGGCGTCGGTGAGGACGTCGCCGTTCGCCGTGCCCTTGCGGACGGCCAGCTGCCCGGCGGGCGTGGCGGCTGCCCCGGAGGACGCCGCGCCGGAGCCGTAGGCGCCGCCGTAGTCCTTCCCCCCGTATCCCGCGCCCTCGCCGGGGGCGCCCGCGGGGGCCGCGGCGCCCACGGACTGCCCGCCGATGCGGTCCCCCTCGTCCTGACCGCAGGCCGTCAGGGTCAGCAGGGCCGCCACCGCCGTCGCCGCGAGCGCCGTGTCGCGCCAGTTCCTCATCTCAGCTCCCGTCGTGTCGAGTTGCTCGCGGCGTCCGCCGTGCGCCGTTCACGGTCCTAGGTACGGACGCGGGGGCCGCAAGTGTTCAACGGCGACCCGAAGTTCCCGGTCGGCGGGCGCGCCCGACGGTGGCACGCACGTGCGAGCGAAACCTCCCATCAGGGGAACCGCCGCGCTCCGGCGGACGGTGACTCGTTGGTCTGATCATGCTCTTCGGCGTGTATGGATCCCTCGTCGCGCGGGCGGTGGCGGGCGCGGTGCTCGCCTGGCCGCTCGCGCTCTCCCCCGCCCTCGCGCCGTCGGCGGCGGCCGACAGCTGCGCCCACGCGTCGACCGGTCCCGGAGGGACCCACGCGGTGTCCGTCGCGGGCGGCTCGTCCTGTACGCCCCGCCCCACACCCCCCTGGCCGACACCGCGCCCGACGCCCTCCCCCAGCCCCTCGCCGCAACCGACGCCCAGCCCCTCCGCGCCGCGGCCGTCACCGCCCGCGCCGTCACCGCCCGCGCCGTCGCCCGCCCCGCGGCCGGAGCCGCCCGCCGTGAGCACGGCGCCGGCCCCCGCCCCGCCATCCGACCGTCCGGCGGCGCCCCCGCCGCCGCCCCCGCCCGCGCCCCCGGCGCCGTCACCGCCCGCCCGTCCGGCGCCAAAGCCCCCTTCGCCGGCTTCGCCCCCGGCGCCGACGGCCGCGCCAGCGCCCCCGGTCCCGTACCCGCTGCCCGCCTACCGGGCCGCCCAGCGCCCGAAGCCGAAGCGCGGGCCGTCGATGGTGTCGATGATGCTCCTGCTCACGGCGCCCGCCGTCTTCGCCGCCGCCGTCCTGCGGCCCCGCTCGCGCTGAGCCCCACGGCCGCCGCGCCGCCCCCACCGCCCCGCACCCCCGCACCCCCGCACCCCGAGACCGAGACCGAGAGAGAGTTCCCGTGTCGGAATGGCTTGTCCTGACCCTGGCGATGGCCGCCGCGTGCGCGGTCGTCCTCGTCATCGCCGTCATCAACAACCGCCGCATCGGCGAGGACGACGACCCGACCGAGACGCCGGACGTCATGGAGTACATGACGATGATGATCGGCGTGGTCTACGCGATCGTCCTCGGGCTGGCCATCGCCGGCGTCTGGGAGGGGCGCGGCACCGCGCAGGAGAGCGTCCGCCAGGAGGCGCAGGCCCTGCACGAGGTGAGCGTGCGTTCGGAGGTGTGGCCCGCCGACGTGCACCGGCGGATCCGGGCCGACGTGGAGGCGTACGTCCGGCACGTGGTGGGCCCGGAGTGGGAGGCCATGGCGGAGCACGGGGAGCTGACGGACGAGGGCACGCAGCTGCTGCACCAGGTGCGGCGCTCGGTCACCTCGTACCGGCCGGCCGACGCGCACCAGGCGCAGGCGTACCAGCCGCTGGTCGACCAGGTCGCCGCGGCGGACGACGCGCGCAGCGTCCGGGCGGACTCGGCGGGCGAGACCATGCCGGGCGTCGTGTGGTTCGGTCTGATCACCGGGGCGTTGGTCGCGGTGGGGCTGATCTTCGCGCTGCAGATCCGGCGGACGTTCCGGGAACTGCTGCTGGCGGGGTTGTACAGCGCCCTGATCGCCTTCCTGCTCTTCCTGATCTGGGTGATCGACGCCCCGTTCGGCCGGGGCGTGTCGGCCACCACGGAGCCGTTCCTGCGTGCCTTCCCGTACCTCGGCGGCTGAGCCGGCCCGCTCTGTGGGCCGTACGGGTGACCCATTGCCCCGTTCGCCCGACCGGACTCGCGGGTGTGGTAGTGGGCTCCTAGCGTTCCGGGCACAGAGGGTCATTTCGATGGTTCGCGGAAGTCCGTTCCGCAGTGCCCCTCGGGACCGGAGGACTCTTCATGCGCGCGATAGGTGCCGCTTCCGCCGCTCTGCTCGGAGCGGCGGCTCTCGCCCTCACCGCACCCCCAGCGGCCGCGGTGGATCCGTACGTCGTCTCCCCCTCGACCGTCAATCCGGGCGGCCGGGTCGTCCTCTCCGCGCCCGGCTGCGCGGGGACCGCCATCGCGTCGTCGGGCATCTTCGACGCCGTGTCCATCCCCGCGGGCGGCTCGGCGACGGCCACCGTGGACTGGGACGCCCGCCGGGGCGCCGCCTACACGGTCTCCTTCACCTGCGCCGGCGGTGCCCCCGGCACGGCGCGGCTGAGGGTCGCCGCGGGGACGACCAGCTCGACCGCCGCGCCGACCGTCACACGGACGGCGACGGTGACCCCGGCGCCGTCCGGTGTGCGGGGCGGCCTGGGCGGCAGCGTCGGCGGCTGGAACGCCGGCGAGCTGGCGGCCGGCACGGGCCTCGTGGTCGCCGCGGCGACCGGCGTGGTCTACGCGCTGCGCCGCAGGGCGGAGAGCCGCCGCCACTGAGCCCGCCCCACCGGCGTGGATCCCACCGCACGCCCGACGCCCCGAGTCCTGGCAGGGACTCGGGGCGTCGGGCGTGTTCGGCGCGGGGCGCGTTCGGCCGGCCGGGAGGGTTCGGCCGGTCAGGCCCGTCCGGCGCTCGGACGGCGACGGCGGATGAGGAACAGGCCGCCGCCGAGGGCCGCGCCGCCCGCGAGCACCGCGCCGACGGCCACCTCGGTCGAGGTGGGTGTCATCGAGCCGCCCAGGCCGCCCTCCGCGCCGCGCCCGCGGATGACCCGGAAGGTCCGGGTGACCACCCGGGAGCTGTCGCTGCACCGGACGGCCAGGTTGTACTGGCCCGGGGTGGCGTGGTCGTAGATCCGCGGGGTGGCCGCGGAGTGGCCCGAGTGGTTGACCGTGAGGGCCGTCTTCGGGAACGCGTTGGACGACACGGTGCCGCCGTGGCCGCACCCCATGGCGCTGACCGCCAGGCTGCCACCCTGGTGCACCTGGGTCGGGGAGACCGTGACGTTGGTCGGACCGTTGTTGGCGGCGGCGGTCGGAGCCGTGGCCCCGATCACCGCGCAGGCGGTGGCGGCCACCGCGAGGGCGCGTGAAGCACGCATCGTTGAACCTCCAGCGGAAGACGCCCCAAAGCGGTGCTCCGGGAGATCGACGGATGCGCCTTCCATGACGAACCCTCACCAGCGGGCGCGGTTCCCGCACGTCGGCGCTGCGCCACCCCGGTGAGGCGGCGCACCCGGCGGGCGGGTGAGGGTGGTGACCCCACCGCAGGTCACACACCGTCAGGGCGCCTCCACTGATGACCCGGATGGTTGATCACCCGTACGCCGCGCCGCCACCCGTTCGCACGCGCCAGGATCGCCGGGGGCGCGGGACCCGCTTACGGTGCCGGGAGAGGCCACGAAGGGAGAAGCATGGGCCTGGAGCGCAGAGGCATCGGGGACCGAAGTGCCTGGGACGTGATCAGGGGCCGCCAGCCCTGGGGCGCGCTGGCGCTCGTCATGCTGACCGGCCTCGCGATGATGCGGAACGGGGTCGACGCCTCCTCGGGGCCGCCGCAACCCGCCGCCGCCGCGACGTCGGGGGCCCGGCAGGTCGTGGCCGCGCCGACGCCGTCGGCCGGGCTGCGCCCGCTGGCGTACGCGCCGGCCTCCCGGGTGAGGATCGAGGCGCTGAAGGTGGACGCGCCCGTCATCGACGTGGGCCTGGACCAGGAGGGGTGGATCAGCGCGCCGCCACCGCAGGACCCGAACCTGGCGGGGTGGTACCAGAACGGCATCTCGCCCGGGCAGCGCGGCACGGCGGTCGTCGTCGGGCACGTCGACAACGAGTCCGGGCCCGCCGTCTTCTACCGCCTGGGCGCCCTCCGGCCCGGCCAGCGCGTCGAGGTGACCCGTTACGACGGCCGCGTGGCGGTCTTCCAGGTGTACGGCGTCGAGGTGTTCTCGAAGGACGACTTCCCCGGTGTGCGGGTGTACGGCGACACCGGCCACCCCGAGCTGCGGGTGATCACCTGCGGTGGCGGCTACTCGCGCGCGGGCGGCTACGACGGCAACGTCGTGGTCTTCGCCCGGATGGTCGCCACCCGCTGACCCGCTCCCCCGCCGAGCCCCCGGCCCCGCCCGGCCCCACCCGCCCGGCATCGGGCCCGTCCTTCCCAAGCCTGCGTCGGCCCCGTCCCGCGTCGGCCTGCCCCGGCCGTGTCCGGCATCGGCTCCAGTGGCCCGTTCCCGCCCCCCGCGGCCCGTTCCCGCCGCCGGCGGCGCGGGCACGGGCCGTGGCGCGCGCCGTGTGCATGGTCCGTGGCGGGGGCCGCGGGGCGGGTGCCCGCGGGCCGGCCGCGGGCACCGGCCGCCGGGGTCACCGGCGGGGGACCGTGATGTGGTAGCCCTCGTCCACGAGCCGCGGCAGGTAGGTGCGCAGCGCCCGCACGGTCTGCGAGCGGTCGCCGCCCGCGTCGTGGGAGAGCACGACGACGCCGGGCCCCGCGCCGTCCAGGACGCGGCGCACGATGGTCGACGTCCCCGGTTCCTTCCAGTCGAGGGTGTCGACGGTCCAGGCGAGCGGCTCCATGCCGAGTTCGGCGCCGATCTCGAAGGACAGCCGGTTCCAGGCGCCGAAGGGCGCGCGGTACCAGAGCGGGGCGGAGCCGAGCGTCCGTTCGATCACGTCGCTCGTGGAGCCGAGCTCCTGGCGGATGCGGGACGGCGGGAGCTTGGGGATCAGGGGGTGGGACCAGGAGTGGTTGCCGACGACGTGTCCGTCCTCGGCCATCCGCCGCAGCAGGTCGGGGTGGCGGACGGCCATCTCGCCGCAGACGAAGAACATCGCGCGCACGCCGTGGCGCCGCAGGGTGGTGAGGATGGCGGGGGTGTACCGGGGGTCCGGACCGTCATCGAAGGTCAGCACCATGGTGTTGCCGGTCCCGGAGACGCGCAGGAAGGGCCGTTGCCGCACGGGCGGCAGGGCCCGCCGGAAGCGCGGCGGCGCGTACGCCGTCATGGGCTGCAGCCGGTACGCCAAGGGGGCTTGGCGCGGCCCTGCCACGGGACCCGCGGCGGGTGCGGGGGCGGGCGTCCCCGCGGTGTGCGGGCGGGGTGGGGACGTGGGGCGCGCGGTGGGGGCGGGCGCGCCGGGCGGGGCCGCCCGGTCGACGGCGAACAGGCCGACGGTGGTGGTGGCGCCCAGGGCGGCGGCGATGCGCAGCACCATCCGCCGCCCGGAAGGCATCTGGTCCTTTTTCATGACCAATGCTCCGCACGGGCGACCCCTGGATCGGGTGTGCGACACCGGACGCGCGGGACGATTGCACCCGTTGGGACGAGCGGCGCCGGGGCCGGCGGGCGGGCCTACCGCCCGCGGACCAGGCCGTCGGCCGCGGCCCCGCGGCCGAGGACCGCGGCGCTGATCCGGTCGCGCAGCGGGACGAGGCCGGTGTCACCCGCGGCGATGGCGGCGGTCAGGTCGACGACGCGGTTGCTGCCGGTGTCGTACCACTGCGGGAGGTACTCGGCGCGGGTGACCTCCCAGCGGCGGCCGGGCGCGGCCGGCGGGGTGAAGGTGAAGCGGGCGATGGTGCCCTCGTTGCCGCGCGGGTCGTGGGCGCCCGAGTGGTCGACCATGGGGCCGGCGATCTGGTCGCCCATGCCGTAGACGATCCAGGTGCCGTTGACCTTCTCGTACGCCTGGGGGACGTGGGCGTGCGTGCCGAGGATGAGGTCGACGTCGGGGCGGCCGCCGGTGGTGGCGGCCGTGAGGGCGCGGCCGAGGGAGAGTTGCCGCCGGTCGGGGGCGGTCTGCCACTCGGTGCCCCAGTGGAGGCTGACGACGACGATGTCGGCGCCCGCCTCGCGGGCGGCGCGGGCGTCACTGAGGACGCGGCTCTCGTCGATGAGGTTGACGGACCACGGCCGGTCGGCGGGGACGGGGATGTCGTTGGTGCCGTAGGTGTAGGCGAGGTGCGCGACGTCGGCGCCGCCGGCCTTCAGGAGGGTGGGGGTGTTCGCCTCCTCGGCGGTGCGGGCGGACCCGGCGTAGCGGACGCCCGCCCGGTCGAGGTGGTCGAGGGTGCGGCGAATGCCGTCGGCGCCGTCATCGAGGGTGTGGTTGGAGGCGGTGGAGCAGGAGTCGTAGCCGGTGGCGCGCAGGGCGGCGGCGATCTCGGGCGGGGAGGTGAAGGCCGGGTAGCCGGCGAAGGGGCCGCCGTCCTCTCCGTAGACGGTCTCCATGTGGCAGATGGCCAGGTCGGCGCGGGAGATGACGGGCGCCACGCCGGCGAGCATGGGGCGGAAGTCGTAGCCGTCACCGCCCGCGTCGACGTTGGCCTGGCGGATGACCGAGTCGTGCGGCAGGACGTCGCCGGTGGCGGCGAGGGTGAACGGCCGGGTGGCGGGGCCGGGGCCGCCGGCGGAGGCGTGCACGGGCGGGGCGGGGGCGCTGGGCGGGCGGGGCTCCGTGCAGCCGGCCGCGGTCGCGGAGAGCAGGACGGTGGCCGCGACGGCCGCCGTCCGCCGGACGCGCAGTGTCATCGGTGTGCTCCCTGGGTCGGAAGGGACGGGTGAGCTCCCTGCATCCATCGAGGACATAGACACCAAGCGGTATGGCAATAGGAAAAATGTGGCACATTCACTGAATGGGGGTCATGTCCCTCCGCCGACCGTTCGCCGCACCATTCGCCGCTCGGTGCGACCGCTCGCCGCACGCCTCGGTGCGTCGCCTGTCCCCACGGCCCCCGATGCGCTCGGATACGGCTCTGGGTCCTGGAGCCGGCGGGAAGGGAAGTGAACGATGACGACGGCGACGACCACCACGGACGAGCGGGCCTTGGAGGAGCTGCAGCGGGAGCACGGCCCCGCGTTGCTGAACTACCTGCTCGGCCTCACCTACGGCGACCAGCAGCGCGCCGAGGACCTCCTCCAGGAGACGCTGGTCCGGGCGTGGCAGCATCCGGAGGCGTTCGAGGCGCCGTACGCGTCGATGCGGCCGTGGCTGTTCACCGTGGCGCGGCGGCTGGCCATCGACGCGCGGCGCTCCCGGCTGGCGCGCCCGACGGAGATCGGCGACGGGGTGCTGGCCTCCACGCCCGACCCGGCGGACGCCACCGAGTCGGCGGTGGCGGCGCTCGACGTGCGGGCGGCGGTGGCGGAGCTGAGCCCGGCCCACCGCGACGTGCTGGAGCGCATCTACTTCGACGGGCTGTCCGTCAGCGAGGCCGCGGAACGGCTCGGCATACCCGCCGGAACGGTCAAGTCGCGCTCGTACTACGCGCTGCGGGCCCTCGGGCGCTGTCTGCCGGGCTACAGCCGGGCGTTCCCCGCCACGGTGGGCGACGGCGCGACGGGGAACGGCGCGGTGGGGCGGGGCGGGCTGTCCCCCGCGGGTCGCGCCGGCGGCTGAGCCCGCCCGCCCCTGCGGGCGCACCGGATGTGTTCCTTCCCGCGCGTAACGGCACGGACGGGAACGTATGCGAAACCACACCGTCAAGTTGTGCAAAGAGCGGCCGCACGCCCCGCCTTTCGGTGGAGGCTCGTCTTTCAGGGGTGCGTGGCCGAGTTACGCGCGGAAGAACGTCCGGGAGAAGGTGGGAACGTTGCGGCCCGAGAGCACGAACGGCACCGGCGGGGGCGGTCTGGCCGTCCCGATGGATTGGCTGTGTGCCGAGTACCTGGCCGATGAGCTGCTGCGGACGGGCGGGCTGGTGGAGACCGGCTCCCTGGAGTACGTGGCGGGGCGCCGGACGCTCGCGCTGACGATCTACCTGAGCGACGGCGCGGCCCCCGAGGACCAGCTCGACGAGTGGCTGGACCGCACCTCGTACGACCATCCGTGGCAGGACTGGGTGCGCGCCCGGCTGGCCGAGCGGCGGGCGCGCGAGGGCGACGGCGAGCCGGGGGTGGTCCTGGCGCTGGAGACCTGGCGGCTGCTGGAGGAGACCCTGCTGCTCGCCGCCGACCTCGGCGCCCTGCCCGCGCCGCCCGCCACGGGGCTCGTGGTCGACGAGTCCGCGCAGGCGTGGCTGCCCTCCTGGCAGCTGGGCCTGCCACTGGGCCATCTGGCGCTGCACCTGTACTGAGCCGGACCGGCCGGGGCCGCGCGGTCCGGCCGGGGCCGGGGAGGCGCTGTTGCCCCCGGGCGTCCGTGCCGGTCATCCTGGTCGCGGCCGCCGGCCCCGCCGGCGTCCGCAGCGAGCGCGAGGACCGGACGGCTGGGGCGGGAGTGGTGGTCTGGATGGTCGCGATTCCCGTGCCGCGCGGGGTGACCGTGGGCGTCGAGGAGGAGTTCCTCCTCGTCGACGCGGTCGACGGCGCTCCCGTGGGCGGGTGCGACGACGTACTGGCCGCGGACCGGGCCCGGCCCCGGCCGGAGGGCGGCGGGGGCCGGGAGTTCCAGCGCGAGCTGCTACCGACCATGGTGGAGACCGCCACGGACGTCTGCACGGACCTCGCCCGGCTCCGTACGGAACTGGCCGCCGCGCGGGCGCGGCTGGACCGGGCGGCGCGCAAGGCGGGGCTGCGGCCGCTCGCCAGCGGTACCGCGCCCATGGCCGCCCCGGCCCGTACGGTCACGCCCACGCCGCACTACCGGCAGATGGCCCGGCTGTACGGACGGCTGACGGACGAGACCGAGACGTGCGGCTGCCACGTGCACGTCGGCGTACCGGACCGCGAGACGGCCGTCGCGGTCCTCGGCCACCTGCGGCCCTGGCTGCCGGTGCTGCTCGCGCTCTCCGCGAACTCGCCCTACCACCGGGGCGCGGACACCGGTCACGCCAGCTGGCGCACGCTCGTCCTGGCCCGCTGGCCGACCCACCAGATCCCGCCCCGCTTCACCTCCGCCGCGCACTACGACCGCACCGTCGCCGCCCTGCGCGGGACCGGCGTCCTGCCCGTCCGGGCGGCCAACGCGTACTGGCTGGCGCGCCCCTCCCACCACCTGCCGACCGTCGAGGTGCGCGTCGCGGACGTCACGCCGAGCGTCGACGAGGCGGTCCTGCAGGCCGGGCTGACCCGCGCGCTGGTCACCTCGGCCCTGGACGCCGTCGCCCGCGGCCGCCCGGCGCCGGACCCGCCCGACCACATGCTGGCCGCGGCCCTGTGGACGGCGGCCCGCCACGGGCTGCGCGGTCCGGCCGTCCACCCCGTGACCGGAGCGCGCGTCCCGGCCGCCGAGGCGGTGCGGGCGCTGCTCACCCGGGTGCGGCCGGCGCTGGAGGCGAGCGGGGACGCGCGGGAGGTGACCGCGCTGGTGGAGGCGGTGCTCGCCCACGGCACGGGCGCCGACCGGCAGCGCCGCCGCGCCGACCCCGCCACCCCGTGGACGGCGCTGTAGCACCCGACCCCGCCCGGCCCGCCCGACCCCGGCGGAGCCCGGCGGGAATGGCTCCTACGGGGCGTCGGGGTGGACGCCCGCCCGGTACTTGGGGATGCGGACGGTGACCTTCATGCCCGCGTCGACGCCCGTCTCGACGACGAGCCCGTAGTCGTCCCCGTACGCCTGGCGCAGCCGCTCGTCGACGTTGGGCAGACCGATCCCGGAGGCCCTCGGGCGTTCCCCGGCGAGGATGGCGCGCAGGACGGCGGGGTCCATGCCGACGCCGTCGTCCTCGATGGTCACGACGGCCTCGGCGCCCGCGTCCTGCGCCGCGATGGTGATCCGGCAGGTGGTGCGCGAGTCCTCCAGGCCGTGCTTGACGGCGTTCTCCACGAGCGGCTGGAGACACAGGAACGGCAGGGTGACCGGCAGCACCTCGGGGGCGATCTGCAGCGTCACCTGCAACCGGTCCCCGAAGCGGGCGCCGGCGAGGGCGAGGTACTGCTCGATGGAGCGCAGCTCGTCCGCGAGCCGCGTGAAGTCCCCGTGCCGGCGGAAGGAGTAGCGGGTGAAGTCGGCGAACTCCAGCAGCAGCTCCCGGGCCCGCTCGGGGTCGGTACGGACGAAGGACGCGATGGCGGCGAGCGAGTTGTAGACGAAGTGCGGGGAGATCTGGGCGCGCAGGGCACGGATCTCCGCCTCGATGAGCCGTGTCCGGGACAGGTCCAGCTCGGCCAGCTCCAGTTGGACGGAGACCCAGCGGGCCACCTCCGTCGCGGCGCGCACGAGGACGGCCGACTCGTGCGACCCGTAGGCGACGAGGGCGCCGGCCACGCCCTCCTCGCCGGTGAGCGGGGCGATGACCGCCCAGCGCAGGGGGCAGCCGGGGTCCTCGCACACGGCGCGCAGGCTCTGCCCGCGCCCGGTTTCGAGGACCTCGGCGACCCGCTCCATCACCTGGTCGGCGTGGTGGGCGCCGGAGCCGTCCCAGGCGAGCACGGCCGTGCGGTCGGTCAGGGCGAGGGCCTCGGTGCCGAGCAGGGGACGGAGCCTGCGGGCGGCCTTGCGGGCGGTGTCCTCCGTGAGTCCCGCCCGCAGCGGCGGCGCGGCGAGCGACGCGGTGTGCAGGGTGTGGAAGGTGGCGCGTTCGACGGGCGTGCCGAGGTCGAGGCGGTCGCGTCCGGCCCGCAGGGCGGCCAGCCGGCCGAGCGCGTAGCCGGCGGCCGTCAGCAGCGCCCCGCCGGCGGCGAGCGCGGCGAGGAGCGTCCCGGTCACCGGACGGCCCCCTCGGTCTCGGGGCGGCCGACGAGCCCTTCGGGCAGGTGCAGCCGGGCGAGGATCGCGGCGGTGCCGGGCGGGACGTGGCGGGGGGTGGCCAGCGAGACGCAGACCATGGTGACGAAGCCGAGCGGCACCGACCAGACGGCGGGCCAGGCCATCAGGGTGTGCGGCCAGCCGTCGGGGGCGAGCCCGGCGCGCGTCGCCATGACGGCGGTCAGCGCGGCGCCGCCGCCGGTGAGGAGACCGGCCACGGCTCCGGGCGGGGTGAGCCGGCGCCACCAGATGCCGAGGACGAGCAGTGGGCAGAACGACGACGCCGACACCGCGAAGGCGAGCCCCACCGCGTCGGCGACGGGCACGTTGCTGGCGACGGCGCCGAGCGCCAGCGGCACGGCCATCGCGAGCGGTGTGGCGAGGCGGAAGTGGCGTACGCCCCGGGAGGGCAGCACGTCCTGGGTGAGGACGCCCGCCACCGACATGGTCAGCCCGGAGGCCGTCGACAGGAAGGCGGCGAACGCGCCGCCCGCGAGGAGGGCGCCGAGCAGGTCGCCGGCCAGGCCGCCGACGACCCGGTCGGGCAGGACGAGCACGGCGGCGTCGGCGGCGCCGGTGAGGGCCAGTTCGGGCGCGTAGACGCGGCCGAGGGCTCCGTAGAGGGGCGGCAGCAGGTAGAACGCGCCGACCAGGCCGAGGACGACGAGGGTGGTGCGGCGGGCGGCCCGGCCGTGGGGGCTGGTGTAGAAGCGCACCGCCACGTGCGGCAGGCCCATGGTGCCGAGGAAGGTGGCGAGGATCAGGCCGTAGGTGGCGTACAGCTGCTGGCCGTCGCGGACGCCGGCGAGGGAGCGGGACCAGCCGAGCGGGTCGTCGCCGTCGGCGACCCGCTCGGGGACGTGGGCGCCGGGCGGGAAGCCCAGCGTGGTGCCGGCCTCGATGCGGTGCGTGCCGGCGGCGAGGGTGACCGGCCGCCCGTCGTGGACCACCGCGTCGACCGCGCCGGAGACGGTGACGGTCAGCGGGGCGTCGACGGCGACGCGGACGGTGTCGGCGAGGCGGACGGTGGTGTGTTCGCGCAGGACGGCGGGCGCGTCGAACCGGGCGCGCGGCGCGTCGTCGCCGATCCAGGCGGTGACGAGGAAGAGGGCGGGCACGAGGAGCGCCGTCAGCTTCAGCCAGTACTGGAACGCCTGGACGAAGGTGATGCTGCGCATGCCGCCCGCGGCGACGGCGCCCGTGACGACGACGGCGACGAGCAGACCGCCGACCCAGCCGGGCGCGCCGGTGACGATCTCCAGGGTGAGCCCCGCGCCCTGGAGCTGGGGCATCAGGTACAGCCAGCCGATACCGACGACGAAGAGGCTGGCCAGCCTCCTGACCAGGGTGGACTCCAGGCGGGCCTCGGCGAAGTCGGAGAGCGTGTACGCCCCCGAGCGGCGCAGCGGGGCGGCGACGAGCACGAGCAGGACGAGGTATCCGGCGGTGTAGCCGACCGGGTACCAGAGCATGTCGGGGCCCTGGAGGAGGACGAGCCCGGCTATGCCGAGGAAGGACGCGGCGGAGAGGTACTCGCCGCTGATGGCGGCGGCGTTGAGACCGGGGCCGACGGTCCGCGAGGCCACGTAGAAGTCGGACGTGGTGCGGGAGATGCGCAGGCCGAGGGAGCCGATGAGGACGGTGGCGAGGACGACGGCGGCGACCGCCGCCACCGCGTAGGTGTGGTTCACCGGTGTGCGTCACCTGCCTTCGACGAGGCCGGTGAAGTCGCGCTCGTTGCGCTCGGCCCGGTGCACGTACCAGCGGGCGACGAGCCACATCACGGGGTGGACGCCGACGCCGAGGGCGGCCCAGACGAACAGTCCCGGGGCCGGGGCGGCGCCGTGCGGGGCGAGCGCGCCGGGCAGCGCGAGGAGCAGCGGCAGGGAGCCGACGAGCAGGACGAGGGTGGCGAGCGCGCGCAGGGCCGCGCGGAGTTGGCTGCGCATGAGGGACCGGACGTAGGTGTGGCCGAGGGTGGTCTGCTCGCTGATCTCGGAGCGGGCGGGCGCGTGCCCCGGCGGCCGGCGTCCGGAGCGGGGCACTCCGGTGACGGTCTCGCGGCGGGGGCGCGGCGCGGGCTGCGGCTCTGGAGACATCGGTGTCCGGGGTCGGGAGTGGTGGGGCCCTGGTGGTGGGAGGGGTTCGGTCGGTGGAGTGTACGCAGACAACGGCCCGACGGGTAAGCGGATCGTCATACCGGCCGTCGGGGCGTGGCTCCCCCTCCGCGACCGGCCCCCGGGCACGGCCGCGGTCAGCCGCGGTCAGCCGCGGACGTGCCGGGCGAGGAGCTCGCGCAGTTGGCGGGCGTGGCGGCGGCTGACCGACAGCTCGGCGCTGCCCACCCGTACGGTGGTGGCGCCCCCGTCGAGCCGCAGCTCGTCGATCCGGCCGAGGGCGACCAGGTGGCTGCGGTGGATGCGGACGAAGCCGCGCGCCGCCCACCGCTCCTCCAGCGTGGACAGCGGGATGCGGACGAGGTGGCTGCCCCCGTCGGTGTGGAGGCGGGCGTAGTCGCCCTGCGCCTCGACGTACGCGATGTCGTCGACCGCGACGAAGCGGGTGACGCCCCCCAGTTCCACCGGGACGTGCTCGGCGACCGTGCCGGCGGGCGCGGGCTCGGAGAGGTCGCTGACCCGGCGGACGGCCTCCGCGAGGCGCTCCCTGCGGACCGGCTTGAGGACGTAGTCGACCGCCTTCAGGTCGAACGCCTGCACCGCGAAGCCCTCGTGGGCGGTGACGAACACGACGAGCGGCGGCCGGGCGAAGCCCGCGAGGAGCCGCGCCACGTCGAGGCCGGTCAGCCCCGCCATGTGGATGTCGAGGAAGACGACGTCGATGGCGTCGGGTCCGTCGGGGCCCGCCTCCAGGGCGCGGCCGATGCGCCGCAGCGCCTCCGTCGCGTCGGTGGCGCCCTCGGCGCTGCGGACGCGGGGGTCGGAGCGCAGCAGGTACAGCAGCTCCTCCAGGGCGGGCTTCTCGTCGTCGACGGCCAGTACGCGCAGCATGGGGCGGAGTGTAGGCGGGCGCCCGTTGAGCGAGAAGCGGCCGCGGTACGTACGGGTCGGCGCGGGGGCGGGGCGGGCGAGCACGGGAGCGAGGGGCGATGGCACGGCCGGAGCGGCACGACGCGGTGGGCGCCTTCGCGTTGGGCGCGTTGGAGCCGTACGACGCGCTGTGCTGCGCCGAGCACCTCACGCGGTGCGGGGCGTGCGCGGCGCGGCTGGCGGAGTTCGCCGAGGTGGCGCGGGCCCTGGCCCAGCTGACCGGCCGCGCGCCACTGGCCCCGCCGCCGCGCCGGGCGGCGCCCCGCGGCGCCCGGCCCGCAGCCGCGCGGTCGGTGGGCGTACGGCTGGTGGTGCTCCGCCCGCGCGGCGGACGGTCACGCGCGTGGCGCCCCACCACGTGGGGTGCGCCGGGCCGCCACGTGCGACGGTGGCTGGTGCGCGGCCGGGCCCCCGGGGCCTGACGGTCGGCACGACGGGCACGGGACGGCGGGCGGGCGCGGCACGGCGGGCGGCCGGCGCGGAGGTACGGCGGGCGGGTGGGCGCGGTACGGCGGGCGGCGCTCCCGTACGGCGGCAAGGCGGGCGGGCGGCGGGCGCGGCGGTAGGGCGGGTGGGCGCGGTACGGCGGGCGGCGCTCCCGTACGGCGGGCAAGGCGGGCGGGCGGCTACGGCGGGAGGCGCGGGCCGGTACGGGCAGGGCGGGCGCGGCACGGCGGGCGGCGGGCGCGGTACGGCACGGCGTGTGGCCGCTGTGGGGTGGTGGTACGGCGGACGGTGGCGGCGCCGGGCGGGTTGCGGGGCGCCCGCGGCGGACCGTGCCCCGCCGGGGGCCCGGGCCGGGTGCCGGGGGTTGCAGGTGGCGGGGAGGCGGGTGCCGGGGGCGCGGGGGCCCGGACGCGCGGTGGCGGCGGCTCGGGCGGCCTACTTCAGCAGGCGGGACAGGCGGCGGTCGGCCAGGGGCTTGCCACCCGTCTGGCAGGTCGGGCAGTACTGGAGCGAGGAGTCGCTGAACGAGACCTCGCGGATGGTGTCGCCGCACACCGGACAGGGCTCGCCGGTCCTCCCGTGCACGCGCAGCCCGCTCTTCTTCTCCGCCTTGAGCCTGCCCGCCTCGATGCCGCGGGAGCGGGTGACGGCGTCGGCGAGGGTGGTGCGCAGCGCCTCGTAGAGCGTGGTGACGTCGTCGTCGGTGAGGTGGTGGACCGGCTTGAAGGGCGACATGCGGGCGGCGTGCAGGATCTCGTCGCTGTAGGCGTTGCCGATGCCCGCCACGAGGCCCTGGTCGCGGAGGGCGCCCTTGACCTGCCGCCGCTCCCCCGCCAGGAGCGCGGCGAACGCGTCGCGGTCGAAGTCCCCGGCGAGCGGGTCGGGGCCGAGCCGGGCGACGCCGGGCACCTCGGCGGGGTCGCGGACGAGGTGCACGGCCAGCCGCTTGGTGGTGCCCGCTTCGGTCAGGTCGAAGCCGTCGCCGCCGCTCAGCGCGACGCGCAGCGCGAGCGGCCCCTTGCCCGGGCGGGGCGGGATGGTCGGCAGGTCGTCCCGCCACTGGAGCCAGCCGGCACGGGCGAGGTGGACGAGGAGGTGCAGGCCGCCCGCGGTGACGTCGAGGTACTTGCCGTGCCGGCCGACGGCGGTGACGGTGGCGCCGTCGAGGGCGTCGAGCGGCGGGTCGTACGTCTTCAGCACGCTGATCGCGACGGGCCGGACGCGGGCGATCTCCTTGCCGACCAGGTGGACGTCGAGGAACTCGCGGAGCGCTTCGACCTCGGGCAGTTCGGGCATGGTCCCAGCCTGCCGCAGGAGGGTGCGGCGCGCCTCACCGGACGCTCCGCGGGTGCACGGCCGACCCCGGCTCCGGCTCTCCCCTTCCCGGCACCCCCGGCCCCGGCACCCCGTCCCGGCACCTCCGGCCCGGGTGCTCACGCCCCCGGCCCCCGGCCCCCGTCCCGGGAACCCCCGTTCCCGACGCCCCGGCCCCGGCGCTCCCCCGCGCCGTCCCCGTTCCGGCGTCAGCCCTCCCTGGGCTGCCACGTCCCCGATCGGCGTCGCCCCGCCGTCCCCGGGTCCCGCCGCGCGCCGCCGCCGTCGCCGAACCGCTCCGGCAGGGCGAACTCGCACCAGACGCACTTCCCGCCGCCCCGCGACTCGACGCCCCACACGTCCGCCAGCTGGTCCACGAGCAGCAGGCCGCGGCCCGACACGCCCTCCGCACCGGTGTCCCGGCGGCGGGGCAGGGCGCTGGAGCGGTCCTCGACCTCGACGCGGAGCCGCCGCTCGGGGCCGGTGAGCATCCGCAGGGTGACGATGGCGCCGCCGTCGGTGTGCAGCAGGGCGTTGGTGACCAGTTCGTCGGCGGCCAGCTGGATCTCGTCGGCCCGCTCCCGGCCGCCCCAGGCGCGTACGGCGGCGTGGATCATGTGGCGGGCTGAGCGCAGCGCCTCGGGGTCGTTCTGGGCGACGTGCTGCTGGAGCCTGCCGCCGCTCTGCGGGGTGTAGCCGCCGCGGCGGCGCAGCAGCAGGATCGCCACGTCGTCGTCGCCGCCGCGCTCGTCGACCACGTCGCACAGGAGGTCGGCGAGGTTCTGGAGGTCGGCGGGCCCGTTGCGGACGAGGGCGGTGAGCCACTGCATGCCCTCGTCCAGGTCGGATCCGGGCTGCTCGACCAGGCCATCGGTGTACAGCACGAGGGTCTGCCCCGGGTCCAGTTCGATGACGCTCACGGGGTAGTCGAGCGCGCCGAACTCGGCGGACAGCCCCAGCGGCAGGGCACCCTGCACCGGCACCCGGCGGCAGCTGCCGTCGGCGTCCCTCAGCAGCGGGTCGACGTGACCCGCCCGTACGGCCTGCACGACGCCGGTGGCGAGGTCGACCTCCATGTAGGTGCAGGTGGCGAACCGGTCGGTGTCCAGGTCGCGGAGGAAGACCGAGGCGCGCGCCATGACGGTGGCCGGGGTGTGGCCCTCGGCGGCGTACGCGCGCAGGACGATGCGCAGCTGGCCCATGACGGCCGCCGCGTGCGTGTCGTGCCCCTGGACGTCGCCGATGACCGCGCCGACGCGGCCGCCGGGCAGCGGGATGACGTCGTACCAGTCGCCCCCGACGTCGCGGCCCAGGCGCGCTGCGCGGTAGCGGACGGCCACCTGCGCGCCGGGGATCTCCGGGATGCGCCGCGGGAGCATGGCCTGCTGGAGGCCCTCGGCGAGGTCGTGCTCCTGCTCGAAGAGCATGGCGCGCTGGAGGCTCTGGGCGATGCTGCTGCCAAGGGCGACGAGGACGTTGCGCTCGTCGGGCGTGAAGCCGTTCTTGTCGCTGTACAGCAGCCCCATGGCGCCGATCGGGCGGGCCTGGGCGATGAGCGGCAGGTACGCGGCGGACGTGATGCCGAGGTGGGTGATGTGGGGCCAGAGGACCGGGTACGAGGTGGCGAAGTCCTCGGGTGACTCGATGAAGCGGGGGGCGAGGGTCCGGACGACCTCGCTCATGGGGTACTCCTCGTCCACGCGCGTGTAGCGGGTGCCGGGGACGAAGGAGTCCTCGGGGCCGTCGGCGACGAGGTGGATGCGGCCGGCCTCCAGCAGGCCCATGACGACGCTGGTCGCGCCGAGGTGTTCCAGCCCCTGGGAGTCCTTGAGCACGTCGATGACGTCCTGGACGGTGCGGGCGTGGGCGAGCGCGGCGGTGGTGGACTCGACGACGCTGGTCTGGCGGCGGCGCTCGGCGTCGACCTCCAGCCGGGTGGTCGACTCGGCGAGCTCCTGTGTGGCGTCGCGGACGATGCCGATGATGCGGTGGGGCCGCCCGTTCGCGTCGCGCCGGATGAACCCCTGGGTGTGGGTCCAGCGCAGTCCGCCCTCGCGCGTGCGGATGCGGAAGTAGGCGCCGTAGTGGCTGCTGCCGTTCTTCAGGGCCTGCGCGACCATGCCGTCGAGGCGGACGGACTCGCTGGGCGGGACCCGCCGGCCGAGGCTCTCCGGTCTGCCGTCGTATTCGGCGGGGTCCGTCTGGAACACGTCGAGGGCGACCTCGTCCATGTGCATCAGACCGGTGTCGAGGTCCCAGTCGAAGCTGCCCATGCGGTTGAGGGACAGGCTCAGATCCGGGTGGGCGGGCCAGTCCTCGGGAAGCGACAGGGCATCCGCTGCCGGATCAACCATGGAGCCACTCTGCCATCATTTGTCGGTTTTATCGACCTCAGCGGAAGCCCGGGGCGGAGGGATCGTTCCTCCTGTTCCCGGCCGGTCGGCGGAGCCGGGACCCCACCTCAGTACGGCCCGTCGAGGACGTCGGGGCCAGACGGCGCGTCGGTCGGTCCCGCCTCGGGCTGCGGCGCGTCGGGCGGCACGTCCGGTGACACCTCCGGCACCTCGCCGACCCCGTCACCCGCCTCGTCGGGCGGGGCCTCCCCGTCGGGTGTGAAGCCGTCCGGCTCCGGGGCGTCGGGCACCGTACCGTCCGGTGGCGCGTCACCCTCACCGGCCGGCGGCGGGGGCGCCTCCGGGGTCCCGGGCGCCTCGGGCGCCTCAGGCGCGACCGGCGCCGGCGGGACAAACGGCCGTACGCCGGCCTCCGGCGACGTCCCGTCCGGCGCCGCGCCCTCCGGCACGGTGCCGTCGGACGGTGGGCCGTCGGCGACGTGGCGCTCGCGCGGCTCGTACGCCGGGGGCGTCTCGGGCTCGCGGTCACGCTCGCCGCGACTGCCGGTCGGGCGTTCGAGCCAGGTGTCGTTGAGGACGTTCACCAGGACGAGCCGGTCCAGGGCCTGCTGGGTGGGGCCGATGAGCACGACGCGGTCGGCGCGGTACCCGGGCCACGCCTGTCCGCGGTGGGCCGTCGGGCGCCGCGGGTCGGCCGGTGTGCGCAGCGGGTTGCCGCAGGCGCAGCGCACGCGGGGCGCCCCGTACCGGTCCACCAGCACGGCGCTGCCCGTCTGGAGCACGGCCTCGTACGGTACGGCCACGCCGTCCCGGTACCCGTGGCCGGTCACGCGGGTGTCGGCGCGCAGCATGACCGGCGTCAGGTCGCGCAGCCAGGTGCCGAGGCCGGCCGGTGTGACCCCGGCCGCCTGGGCGAAGGCGCGGGCCTTGGCCTTGTCGGCGGTGAGGAAGCGCGTCTGCTGCTCGACGTCGCAGCTGGGCAGCGAGTGGGTGCCCCCGTACAGACCGGGCGTCGCGCCGTCGACGGCGCGCAGCGGCTGTTCCGGGCCGGCGACCGCGGCCGAGGGACCGCCGGGGCCGCCGGGGCCGCCGGGCGTGGTGGACGCGGCGGGGGACGGCGAGCCGCCGGGGCTGACGTCCGCGGTGAGCGAGGTCGAGGCGGTGAAGGGGTCCGGGCCGGGCGCGGCGGCCTGCTGGAGGAGGGGGACGCGATCGGTGGCGAGTGGGACCCCGGGTGCGGGCGCGCCGCCGTCGTCGGCGCCGCAGCCGGCGGCGAGGAGTCCCGCGACGGCGACCGCGACGAGGGCGGCGGGTCGCCGCGGGCGCGCCGCGGGGGAACGGCGTGTGGGTGACGGCACATGCATCCCGCCCTTCCCAGGAGTCGACCGGACACGTTCCTCCATGTCTGCCGGACCGGCGGGCGGGCCGCAACCGGGGTGGGCCTCCCGTGGCCGGTCCACCCGCCACCCCCGGACTTGAACATGTTCAACCGCGACCACTAGGCTGACCCTGCTTGTTGAACACGTTCAAGTCCATGAGAGAGGGGTGGCGCGGTGACCGTCCTGGTGGACCTGGTCGTGGTCCTCGGCATGCTTGTGGTGGTCCCCCTGGGACTGCGCCTGGTGGCGGCGCCGGAGACGGCGCTCGCCTGCCGGCTGTGGCCGCTGTTCGCGGTCCCGGGCGCCGTCTCCCTGTGGTTGCCGCGCGGCGCGCCCGCCACGGCCCTCGCGGGCTGCTACGCGGCGGGCACCCTCCTCCTGGCGGTCGCCGCGACCCGCCGGCTGGCGCGGACCCGGTCCCTGGCGCCCGGCGAGGTGGCGCTGCTGACGGCCCTGGTGAGCCCGGCGGTCGCCGCGACCGCCCTGGTCGCCGAG
Source organism: Streptomyces changanensis (assembly GCF_024600715.1). Classification (NCBI taxonomy): domain Bacteria; kingdom Bacillati; phylum Actinomycetota; class Actinomycetes; order Kitasatosporales; family Streptomycetaceae; genus Streptomyces; species Streptomyces changanensis. Next base: position 6,190,073 of record NZ_CP102332.1, on the reverse strand, counting down.
CGCCTGGGCCACCCGCTCCTCGGGTTCGACCTGGCGATCCTCGACCTGACCGTGCCCCACTTCCACTTCGCCGGGTTCGCCGCCGCGCTCGTCGCCGGGCTGGTCCGGGCCGCCACCGGGGACCGTCCGCTGAGCGCCTTCGCGGCGCTGAGCGTCCCCCTCGGCACGCTCCTGGTCCTCCTGGGGTACTTCGTCGACGACTGGGCCGAGCTGGCGGGCGCCGTCGTTCTGACCGCCGGGATGTGGGCGGTGGGGCTGCTCACCTGGCGGGACGTGCGGGCCCGGGTCCGGGACCGGCTCACCGGCGCGCTGCTCGCCGTCTCCGCGGCCGTCCTCGTGGCGACCATGCTGCTGGCGCTGAGCTGGGCGCTCGGCGAGGCGACCGGGTGGCCGCACCCGAGCCTGGCGTGGATGGCGGCGACCCACGGCGTGGCCAACGCCCTGGGCTTCGCCCTCTGCTCGCTGCTGGCCTGGCGGCGCCTCGCCAGCGCCCCGGGACCCCAGCCCCGGACAGGTCACGACGCCCCGGGCCCCGAGCCCCGCCGCCCGGCCCGCGGCACGCACCCCCCGGCCCACCCGCCCTCCCCCGCCCCCGCCACCGCCACCGCGGCCCCGGATCCCCTGGAGGTCCCCGAATGACCCGGCTCATCCGCAGCACCGGCACCACCCCCGGCGGCCCGCCGCCCGGCCTCACCTACCCGGAGGTCGGCGCGACCGGGTTCGCCGTCCTCCCCGACGGCTACCACCACCTGCGCCACCGCGAGCCGATCGGCCGCGGCCGGGCCGCCTTCGAGGCGGCGGGCACCGCGGTCACCACCTGGCGGATGCACCGCGCGTCCGGCGCCCGGGTCCACACGGACGCGGTCCGCGCCGCGCCCGGCGTGCGCCTGCGGGTGGCGGTGGGCGCGGGTCGGTTCGCGTACGCCGTCCCGTGCGAGGTCGTCCGGACCGTGTCCGAGGAGCGGCGCGTCGGCTTCGCGTACGGCACGCTCGCCGGGCACCCCGAGTGCGGCGAGGAGGCGTTCGTCGTCGAGCTGGGCTCCGACGGGACGGTGTGGTTCGAGGTCACCGCCTTCAGCCGCCCGGCCCGTTGGTACACCCGTCTGGCGGGGCCGCTCGTACCGGTGGTCCAGCGGTGGTACGCGCGCCGCCTCGGCCGGACGCTGCGGAAGGTCACGCGCGGCTGACGCGGGAGGTCGCGCGCGGCTGACGCGGGAGGTCGCGCGCGGCTGACGCGGGAGGTCGCGCGCGGCTGATACTGGAGGGGATGGAGTGGTTCCCCTGGTTCGCCTCGTCCGACCACTGGCTGGGCCGCCTGGCCTTCCAGCGGGGCCTCGCCCTGGTCTACCTGGTGGCGTTCGTGTGCGCCGCCCTGCAGTTCCGGGCGCTCATCGGCGAGCGGGGCATGCTGCCGGTACCGGACTTCCTGCGGCGGGTGCCGGCGCGCCGGGCGCCGAGCCTCTTCCGGCTGCACTACTCGGACCGCTTCTTCGCGCTCTGCGCCTGGACCGGCGCGGCTCTCGCGCTGGCGCTGGCGGCCGGCGCGGGTGACGCGGTGCCGCTGGCCGTCGCGATGCTCCTGTGGGCGGTGCTGTGGGGGCTGTACCTGTCGATCGTCAACGTGGGCCAGACCTGGTACGGGTTCGGCTGGGAGTCCCTGCTGCTGGAGGCGGGCTTCCTGGCGGTCTTCCTCGGCAACGACCGCACCGCGCCCCCGGTCCTCCTCATGTGGCTGCTGCGCTGGCTGCTGTTCCGCGTCGAGTTCGGCGCGGGACTGATCAAACTGCGCGGCGACCGCTGCTGGCGCGACCTGACCTGCCTGTACCACCACCACGAGACGCAGCCCATGCCCGGCCCGCTCAGCTGGTTCTTCCACCACCTGCCGCGCCCGCTGCACAAGGTGGAGGCGGCGGCGAACCACGTCACGCAGTTGGCCGTCCCCGTGCTGCTGTTCACCCCGCAACCGGTGGCGACCGTCGCGGCCGGGCTCGTCGTCCTGACCCAGCTGTGGCTCGTCGCCTCCGGCAACTTCGCCTGGCTGAACTGGATCACCATCGTCCTGGCCCTCTCCGCCGTGGACGGCTCCCTCGTCGCCGCCCCGCCTCAGCTGCCCGCGCCGCCGCTCTGGTACGGCGTGCTGGTGATCGCCGTGACCGTGCTGGTCCTCGCGCTCAGCGTCCGCCCGGTGCGCAACCTCCTCTCGCGGCGCCAGGCGATGAACCGCTCCTTCGACCCCCTCCACCTCGTCAACACCTACGGCGCCTTCGGCACCGTCGGCCGCGTCCGGTACGAGATCGTGGTCGAGGGCACCGACGAGCCCACGGCCCGCGAGGGGACGGTGTGGCGGGAGTACGGGTTCCGCGGGAAGCCGGGCGACGTGCGGCGGCTGCCGCGCCAGTTCGCCCCGTACCACCTGCGGCTGGACTGGATGATGTGGTTCGCCGCGCTCTCCCCGGCGTACGCGGCCGGGTGGTTCGGCCCGTTCGTCGAGCGGCTCCTCGACGGGGACCGCGACACCCTGCGGCTGCTGCGCCACAACCCCTTCCCCGACGGCCCGCCGGCGCTGGTGCGGGCGCGCCTGTACCGCTACCGCTTCACCACCTGGCGCGAGTTGCGGACGACGGGCGCGTGGTGGCACCGCACGCTCGTGCGCGAGTACCTGCCGCCGACGCGGCTGGGGTCGCGGACGGGGAGCCGGCGCGGGCGCGCTCCGTGAAGCGCTGGTCAAAGCTGGTCGGGGAGGGCGGTGTCCGCTACCTTTCAGCGGCAGTGCGGCGGGCCGAGCGGATGCCGATGACGTTCGGCCCGCCCGTCTGCCCCCTCGGTGGCAGGCCCGTCCGGTCCGCTCTCCCGTGTCGGCGCCGGGCGGGACAGCCCCGTGCCCCCGCCGTCACGGGCGGGGGCACGGGGCTGCCGCGCTTCCGGTCCGCGGCCGCGTCGGTACCGGGCCCGGTCGACGCCGGGTGCGGCCGGTACCGGGGCCGGGACGGGTTGCCGTCGCTTGCCGGCTCGGTCGATGCCGGCTCAGTCGATGCCGGGCAGGATGTGCGGCTCCGCGAGGTCGTCCTCGTACCCCGCCAGGCGGATCGGTGCGGAGCGGGCCCACACCTCCAGGCTGCCGAGCTCATCCGACCGGGTGGACCGGGGGGACCGTTCGGGGAACCCCGCCGACGGTTCCCGCTTGGTCGTTTCTGGTGTCACCGCGCACTCCTTAGTGTCGCGAACCTATGGATCGTGTTCTGCCGTTCGGTCGCGGTGGCGCCGGTCTCCGGGGTGGGCCGCGACCTAGGTGGCAGGCCGGTCCCCAGGTCGGCCCGAGGGGTTTTCGTGGATCCCCGTCAGCCGACCGTTCGCCTCAGAGTAACCACATGAGCGCGCCTCCGCTCGATGGAACGCGTCACACCATCGACTTCCGGACAGAGCGACACGGAGTGCCCCGTTCGGGGCACTCCGTGTCGATGTCGCTCTGGGCCGTTCGGCCGGTCACCACTTGCCGGGCGCGTAGTCCTTCAGGAAGCAGCCGTACAGGTCCTCGCCGGCCTCACCGCGCACGACCGGGTCGTAGACCCGGGCGGCGCCGTCGACCAGGTCGAGCGGGGCGTGGAAGCCGGCCTCGGCGAGCCGCATCTTGTCGGGGTGCGGGCGCTCGTCGGTGATCCATCCGGTGTCGACGGCCGTCATCAGGATGCCGTCCGTCTCGAACATCTCCTGGGCGCTGGTGCGCGTCAGCATGTTGAGCGCGGCCTTCGCCATGTTGGTGTGCGGGTGGCCGGCGCCCTTGTAGCCGCGGCTGAAGACGCCCTCCATCGCCGAGACGTTCACCACGTACTTGCGGCGGGCCGGCGAGGCGGCCATCGCCGCGCGGAGGCGGCTGATCAGGATGAACGGCGCCGTGGAGTTGCACAGCTGGACCTCGAGCAGCTCGACCGGGTCGACGGCCTCGACGGTCTGGATCCAGCTGTTGACCGGCGCCAGGTCCGGCACGAGGCCGCCCGCGTCGATGGCGGTGCCCGCGGCGATCCGCTCCGGCGTCGCCGAGCCGCTGACGAGGGCCAGCTCCGTGACGTCCCGGGCGCTGAGGCCGTCGCCCCCGCGCGCCGAGGGCAGGGCGGCCACGCTGTCGACCGCGCCGCTGCCGAACGTGCCGATGACCTCGGAGGCGGGCAGCTCGCCCGCGGGCAGCGGCGCCGACTCGGCGCCGAGCAGCTCGCTGTACGCCCTGCGGGAGCGGCGGACGGTCTGGGCGGCGTTGTTGATCAGGATGTCCAGGGGGCCGGCCGCCGCGACGGAGTCGGCGAGGGCGACGACCTGCGCCGGGTCGCGCAGGTCGATCCCGACGACCTTCAGCCGGTGGATCCACTGGTCGCTGTCGGGCTGGGCCTTGAAGCGGCGGATCGCGTCGTTGGGGAACCGCGTCGTGACCGTGGTGTGCGCGCCGTCCCGCAGCAGGCGCAGTGCGATGTACATGCCGATCTTGGCGCGGCCGCCGGTGAGGAGCGCGCGGCGGCCCGTCAGGTCGGTGCGGGCGTCGCGGCGGGCCCGGTTCTCGGTCGCGCACGACGGGCACAGCTGGTGGTAGAACGCGTCGACCTGCACGTACCGGGTCTTGCAGATGTAGCAGGACCGGGGGCGCTGGAGAATGCCGGCGACCTCGCCCGCCGCGGACGAGCTGGGCAGCAGGCCCTGCGTCTCGTCGTCGATGCGCTCGGCGGAGCCGGTCGCGGTCGCCTCGGTCACCGCGCGGTCGTGGGCGGTCTTGGCGGCCCGGCGCTCCTGGCGGCGGCGCTGCTTGACCGAACGGTAGATGCCGGCCGTGGCCCGCCGCACGGTGATCGCGTCGGGGTGGTCGACGTCGAGCTCGTCCAGCTCCTCCAGCACGCTCAGGCAGACGGCCAGGCGCTCGGGGTCGATGCCCGGCCCGTACGCCTGGTTCTCTTCTGTCACCGTCATGGCCGCTGCCGTTCCTCGATCACTCGTTTGCCACGTCTCAAAAGGGGCACTCTACGGAGCCGACCGTCCCGCCGCCAAACCCGGGCCCCCCGCCGCGGTCCGTCGCGGGGGCCGGTCGAAGACGCAGTCGCCGCACAGTCCCCCACCGGGGCAGCGGTAGTACAGGCAGCAGGTGCGCCGCCGCAGCGCGGGCCCGTCGAGGACGCCGCCGAGATCGGGGTGGTCCAGCAGCCCCGCGGCCAGCTCCGCGGCGCGCCCGGCCACCTCCGGGCGACCGTGACGGCGGGCCCAACCCGTCAGCTCGCGCACGGCGCCGCCGAGCGCCGAGCCGGCGTTCCCCCACAGCAGCCGGGCGGAGACGGGCCCGGCGGCGCGCAGGGCCTCGCCGAGCGGGACCAGGTGCCCGTCCTGGACGACCTCCCGCAGCGCGGCGGGGGTACCGGGGCGGGTGGCGGTCCCGGCCCACCAGAGATCCTCGGGCGTGGAGCGCGCGGGGTCCCAGTGCAGGGAGGCGGGCGTCACGTCGGGCACGACGCCGTACAGGGCGGCGGAGCCCAGGGTCACCGACCAGAGCCGCGCCGCGAGCCCCAGCTGGGCGATGGACGCGGCGACCCGGTACTCGGGCGCCCCCAGCCGCTCGGCGACGCGCGCGACCCGGGCGACGAGCGGCGGCACCCCGCCACCGCCCTTGGGGCCGGCGGCGGGGGCGGCGGGAACCGGCGCGGTGGCCGGGACGGCCGGGGGGAGGGCGGGGGCCGCCGGGTCCCGCCGCGTGGCCGCGGTGGCGACGGGTGCCGCCGGGGCGGCGTAGGCGTCGGCGAGGGGGACGTACGTGCCGGGGGCCGGGGGCGCGGTGGGCAGGACGAAGAAGCCGCCCACGTCGCTCAGGGTCCGTAGTTCGACGGCCGTGAGCCGCCGTGCCTCCGCTGCCATCCCGTGCTCCTCCCCTGGCGTGCCGGACCGCCCGGCGGGGACCACGGTAGCGGCGCGCACCACGGCACCGTACGCCCGTACGGGACGCGGACCGCGCGACGGCCGTGCCGCGTACTCCCGTACGCGGCACGGCCGTTCTCGCTCACGTGGACCCGGCGGCCGCGTCGGGGCCGCTCGCCCCTACGGGGCCGCCGGAAACCTCACAGGGACACGCCGCCGCGGCGCAGATAGGCGAGGGGATCGACGTCGGAGCCGTATCCGGGGCCGGTGCGCACCTCGAAGTGGAGGTGCGGACCGCTGCTGTTGCCCGTGGAGCCCGAGCGGGCGATGCGCTGGCCGCTGCCGACGGTCTGCCCCTCCCGGACGGTGAGCGCGGACAGGTGGGCGTACTGGCTGTACTTGCCGTCGCCGTGCCGGATGACGACCTGGTAGCCGTACGCGCCCGCCCAGCCGGCGGAGACGACCCGGCCGGTCGCGACGGCCCTGACGGAGGTGCCGGTGGGCACCGGGAAGTCGACGCCGGTGTGGTAGCCGGAGGACCAGGCGGAGCCGGGCTTGCCGTAGGCGGTGCCCGGACTGGCGTCGACGGGGGAACTGAGCGTGCCGGTGCGGCTCTTGGCGACGACCGGCTTCGCCACGGCCTGCGGTCGGGGCTTCGCCTTGGGCTTCTGCGCCACCGGCCGGGGCGCGGGCTTCTGCGCCGTCGACTGCGGTCTCGGCCGGGGCTTCGGCCGCGCCGAGGGGGCCGCCCTGTCCGGGGCCTTCAGCGTGGGCCCGGCACCCCGCGCCGTGGGCTTCGTGCTCGGCGCCTCGGGCTTGCTGCCTGCCCGCGCCGACGGTTCGGTCCGCGTACCGCCCGGCGCGCCGCGCAGCGCCAGCCGCTGTCCGGGCATGATCAGGTCGGGGTCGTCCCCTATGACCGCGCGGTTCTGCGCGTACAGCCGCTGCCACCCGCCCTGGACGCGCTTCTGCGCGGCGATCCGCGACAGGGTGTCGCCGCGCGCGACCGTGTAGCTCTCGCGGCGCTGGTTCGGGATCGTGGTCGGTGTGGCGGCGAGCCGGTCGCGGCGGTCGGCGCGGCCGTCGGGGGTGACGTCGGGCTTCTCGCCGCCGCGCGTGAGCCCGGCCCGCTGGGAGCAGGTCGGCCAGGCGCGGGGGCCCTGTCCCTTGAGCACCTTCTCGGCGACGGCGATCTGCTGGTCCTTGGTGGCCAGGTCGGCACGGGGGGCGTAGCGGGTCCCGCCGTACGCCTGCCAGGTGGACTGGCTGAATTGGAGCCCGCCGTAGTAGCCGTTGCCGGTGTTGACCTGCCAGCGGTTGGTGGACTCGCAGGCGGCGACCTTCTCCCAGACGTCGACCGACGCGGCGTGTGCCGTGCCCGCGCCGATCAGCGGCAGCGCGATGCCCGCGCTGCCGACCGCGGTCAGTGAAGCGCGGTTGAGACGGCTCGGCTGGTGCCGGCGGTGTCGTCCCCGTACGGCCATGGGTGGTTCCCCCCTTGCACAGGTCAGCAGCCGCCCAAGCTAGGGGCGCGCGGCAAGCCGTGGCAAGGGGGCGCACAGGGCGCATGGGGCGCGGGCTGTCTCTCAAGTGGCCTCGTGGCACTACGGCGAGACGGACCGTCAGCACAGGGGCCCGTCCGGCCGTACGCCGACACCCGCACGTCGCGTACGTGCACCGCTCCCGTGGTGGGGTCACACGGGGGGGCGGCGGCGCCGGGCGGACCGTCACGCGCGGGACGGGTCCCGGCAGCGCGTCGGCGGCCCGGTCACGGGCGGGAGAGGGGTCCGGGGCCCGGGTCGGGCGACGGCACCGGGTCGGGGCCGGGGGGCTGGGGCACCGGGTCGGGCGTCGGGACCGGCCCGGGCGCCGGATGCGGCGGCGGGGTCGGTACGGGCCCGGGGCCGGGTGGCTCCGGTGCGGGCCCGGGCTGCGGTGCGGGCGCCGGGTCCGGCATGGGCGGCACGGGGTCGGGTCGGGGCTCGGTCATGGCCTCCCCCAGGGGGTCGTCGTCGCTCCCGGTCGGGGTTCTCGTGCTGCGCGTTCCCCCGCACGGCCGGACCATGCACGTCCGCCACGTCCCGGCCACGCGCCCGGCAGGTCCCGGCCACGCGCACGCTACGTGGTCACGCACCCGCCATGCCCGGGCCGCGCACCCGCCACGTCCCGGTCACGCGCCTGGCAGGTCCCGGCCACGCGCCGCCACGTCCCGGCCACGCGCCCGGCCCGTGGGCTGGGCGCCCACGCCGCGCGCCAGCCCTGTCGATCGGTCGACTGTCCGCGGCCGGCTGACCGATCGATCGGCTGTCCGTCCGGCCGGTCGCCTGGCCGCTCGGGCCCGGTCGGCTGCCGCCGGCTGTCCGGCCTGTCGGCCGGGCCGGGGCCCACCTGTCGCGGTGGGTCAGACCCGGGCGGCCGGTACGGCGTGGGGGCTGCGCGCGGTGTCCGTGCCCGGGACCGGGGCGGAGGCGTCGGAGCCGAGCTCGACGATGCGGTTCGCGGCGTCGACGTGGACGACGCGCGGCACCAGGGTCCGGGCCTCGGCGTCGTCGACCTGGGCGTAGCTGATGAGGATGACCAGGTCGCCGGGGTGCACCAGGTGCGCGGCGGCGCCGTTGATCCCGATGACACCGGAACCGCGCTCGCCCTCGATGACGTACGTCTCCAGGCGGGCGCCGTTGTCGATGTCGACGATGTGGACGAGCTCGCCGGGGAGGAGGTCGGCGGCGTCCATGAGGTCCGCGTCGATCGTGACGGAGCCGACGTAGTGCAGGTCGGCCTGGGTCACGGTCGCCCGGTGGATCTTGGACTTGAACATGGTGCGCATCATCGAGGTACTCCCGGACATAGGCTCCCTGCCTGCGTTCTTGCAGGTCAAGGGCGGTTTTCCTACCTTACAACGAGTCGCGTGTCGGGGCAGTGTCCCAGGTCTCTCAGGACTGACGCTGACCACTTGCCGACTGTTCGAACGCGTCGTGACGCGACTACACGGGAGAGCTGCGCCCGCCTTCCGGACCGCGACGACTGCACAAGCCTACGCAGCACCCCCGAAGGACGTCCGTGATGACTGTCACTCCGGCGGCCTGGGCGGCGGTCAGGAGCGCGGGCGGTCGGCCGAGGGCCGGCTACGCACCGCTATGGGGCAGCGGGCCCGGGCCCCTTCCACGTCGCCGCCATGACCATGGCTCGTCCGGTGACTCCCGGCGCGCCGGTCGGCCACCGGCGATTCCCTGACGGAGGCACGGGGCGAATGTCGGCGACAAGGGGAATCCAGCCGAAGCGAAGCGCGACAGTACGCCGCGATGGCCGACGCGTGCGTGCCCGGACCCGAGGTCCTGCACGCCCACCGGCAACACCACACAGCGCCTCCTGCCTCGCGATTCGTCGAATGCGCGTCGAAGGCAACAGAGTTGGGCGCCGATGATTGACAGATGGGAACCCCATGGGGACTCTACCTGTTGCAAGAGCATGGGAACGCTCCCAGAAGCGCGGCGCACGACGAGGGGAGGAAAGGCACCTCGCGGCGCTTCCGCGGTCTTCCCACCCCCCATCCGATGGGCAGGCAGGCGGGGCGAAGGGTTGCATCCGTGCGATTCACGGGTCGCCGGTGTCCACGGGCTCACCGTGTCTCCGCCGGCGAGGCCAGATCACATCGGTCATCACCACGGTCCCTTCCACACGCATGACCGGAGCGTCCTCCACCGTGCGCGACACCGACGTGACCAGCCCCACCACCTCGGTCGGCGTCACCGCCGCGGCGATCCCCGACGCCCCTCCCGACACCTACCCGAGCAGCGCTCCGCATCCCCCCACCAGGAGTCTTCATGACCATGCAACGGCGTTGTTTCCTGACCCTGAGCGCAGCCGGAGCAGCGGGCGTAGGCATGTCCCTGCTCGGCACGGGACATGCAGGTGCCACCGCGAGGGCCGGCGCCCCGACCCAGCGGTTCGCGGTCGGCGTGCGCCAGTACGCCTGGAGCCGCGGCAGCCGCCGGTGGACCACCTACGTCTACTACCCCGCCACCGGCGCCCCCGGTGGCTCCCCGGTCGCCAACGCCCCCGTCGCCCGGGGCGTCTTCCCGGTCTGCGAGTTCATGCACGGCTTCAGCAGCAGCCCGCAGAAGTCCCTGGCGGTGATCCGCCCTCTGGCCGAGGCGGGCTTCATCGTCCCCGCCCCCCACTTCGCCCACCTCAACGGCGGGGACGTCCACAACGGCAACCAGTCCAAGGACGTCTCCGAGGTCATCACCCGGACCCTGGCGCTGAACACGGCCGGGGACCCGCTGGCCGGCCACGTCAACACAGCGGTCGGAGTCGGCGTCTCCGGCCACTCGATGGGCGGCATGACCACCCATGGCCTGCTCACGGCCTGGCCGGACGCGCGGATCACCGCGGCGATCCCCATGTCGTGCGTGGACATGGGGAACCCGAGCCCGTCGGTCCGCGCCAAGGTCCTGTTCGTGCACGGCGACCGGGACGGCACCTGCCCGATCTCCTCCGCCCGTCAGGCCTATCGGGAACTGCCCGCCGCCAAGGCGTTCCTCACCTTCCGCGGCGCCGGCCACAGTGACTACTTCGGCGACTCCCGGACCGTCACCACATCCGTGGACTGGATGCGATGGAGCCTGTACGGCGACGACGCGGCCCGCGACCGCCTTCGCGCCGGCGCCACCTCCAGCACCACCACCTGGGAATCCGTGCTGGGCTGAGGAACGACCACGCATGGCCTGAGCGCGCGCGTTTCCCCTGATCGCGGCGCATCCGGGGCCGTGCAGGAGACGTGACCGCCCGCGGACTTACAACAGCGTGGCGCCCGGCCCTCGCTCGCAACAGAAGGTGCTTCACCGCTCCGATCACTTCCCGGAAGCGTGCGAGGTCTGCCGCGGCGTCCCGGACTGTGTACGTTCCCAGGATCTTGGGCGCGTGACCCGCGCCCCCGAACACCCGCCGGCCCCGGCCGCACGCACTCGGACCGACATGTCCACTCGGGGCCCGACACCCTCGAGAGAGGAAGAGAGGAAAGCGCATGGTTTCACCGGCAGAGAAGATCAGAGCCATGTTCCTTGCCGTCCTGTTGACGATTGCCGCATCTGCGTACGGTGCGGCGAATCAGGCATCGGCCGCCGACACCGTGGCACGGTCAAGCGCCTCGCAGATCGTGGCCGACATGGGCGCGGGCTGGAATCTGGGCAACCAGCTCGAAGCAACCACCAACGGATACCCCAGCGAAACGGCATGGGGCCAGCCGACCGTGACACAAGCCCTGATCGACAAAGTGCGGGCTGCCGGATTCAAAACGATCCGCATCCCCGTCTCCTACTTGGGACACATAGGACCCGGCCCGAATCACACGATTGACCCCTCCTGGCTGAACAGGATCCAACAGGTCGTCGACTACGGCTACAACAGGGGCCTGCATGTGATCATCAACATGCACGGCGACGGCTACAAGACCGTCAACGGTTCCTGGCTGATCTGCGACGCCCCCTCCCAAGCGGGGATCAAGGCCAAGTACCAGAAAACCTGGCAGCAGATCGCGAACAGGTTCAAGGACTACGACCAGCGCCTGATCCTGGAGTCCATGAACGAGGAGTTCGACGGGCAGTTCGGCCGCCCGACCCAACCGTGCTACTCGAACATCAACAGTTACAACCAGATCTTCGTGGACACCGTACGGAAGTCCGGTGGACACAACAGTTCCAGGTGGCTGCTCGTTCCCGGCTGGAACACCAACATCGATTACACCGCCGGGAATTACGGCTTCGCGGTCCCGTCCGACCAGTATCGGTCCCCTTCCATTCCCGCCGGTGAGCGGCGGATCATGATCTCCGTTCATCACTACAGCCCCTGGGACTTCGCCGGAGAGGAAACCGGCACCATCACACAGTGGGGGCGAGCCGCGACCAATCCGTCGAGAACGTCGTCCTGGGGACAGGAGGCCTATCTGGATTCGCAACTGAAAAAGATGTACGAAACATTCGTCACGAAGGGCTATCCGGTGGTCGTCGGCGAATACGGCGCGATCGACAAGTCATCGTTCGATTCATCGAACAACAGGTACCGCGCGGACTTCGCACGGGCCGTGGCGGCGACTGCCAAGAAGTACGGGGCAGCCCCCGTGTACTGGGACAATGGGGCGACTGAGCGGTACGGGTTCGGGCTGTTCGACCGGCGGTCCCTCACGGTGACTCAGCAGGGCATCATCGATGCCATCATGAGCGGCGTCGGCGCCCGTGTCGCCGGCTCGGCCCTTCCGTCGGGCGCGTAGCAGGACCGGGGACTCGACGGCGAGTACGCACCTCGCTGGGCGCGCGGTTCGGCCGGGGCGAGGAGACACACGCTGTGCGCTCTCACCAAGCCGCGCGCCGACCCCAGTATCACGTCTGCCGAGCGACAACACGGCGAGGGCGGACCGTCCCGCTCCGGGTCGGCTTCGCACCCCGAAGCTCCCGCCCCCGCACCCCGTGCCCTGGCGGGCTCGCCCGCCAGGGCACGGGGTGGTTCCGAGCGCGCCCGTCGTGCGGCGGGCGGCGCGCGGCGCCCGCCGAGGGCGGCCGGCGTGGGCGTCAGGCGGCGTCCGCCTCCCTCCCCGGGGCTTCGGCCGGGCCCTGCTCCGGCGCGCCCCCGCCAAGGGTGGACGCGAGGTGTACCCTCCTCAACTCGCCCGAGATGTGCAGCAGCTCGGCCACCTCGCAGTCCAGGTCGGGGCCGGCGGCATGCGCGGACGGATGCAGCACCAGCCCCTCGTCGCCCGGTCGCCCCCGTGATCTGCGCTCCACTGCCGTCCTGATCGCCACCGCCGCGGTGACCGCCTTGATCTCGTCCCTGCCCAGGCCCGCTCGCCGGGCGGAACGCGCCGCGCCGTCGACCGCTGTGGAGTCGGCGTAGGGCAGGAGGAAGAGCTGGCCGTCCCTGATCTCGATCACCCGGCGGTAGAGGCGGTATTCCAGTTCGGTGAGTTTCAACAGGTCGCGGATCCGATTGCGGGGTGGGAAGAGGGCGATTTCGGGGACGGTCCGGTGCATCGTCGCCCACAGGTGGTAAAGGCGGTGGTAGTTGACCAGATTGACGCACCAGCGGATCACGAGCGAGAGACGCGGACCCCAGCCGGGGAAGGTGAAACCGAGCATGGCGAGCAGGGCTCCGGCGTTCCCGAAGACGACGGAGACGTCGTCCCGGTGCGACAGGTCGAATCCGAGGCGCGGCCCGAAGAGGTTGATGATCCTGACCGCGCTGTAACCGAGGGTGAGCCAGGAACCTATCGAAAGGAACCGCAGGCCGCGCCTGAGGTGGACGTCTTGCGTCTCCTTCGCGTTCCGCCAGGCGGTACGGGCGATGAGCACCTCACCGCTCGTGTAGACGAACACGTAGAGCAGGAGGTAGGTGAAGTAGTAGGAAGAAGGGCCGTAATAGACGCTGAAGTCCCGCGGGCGCTGCACCGAGGGGTCGAGCTGGGCGAACAGCAGGGCCATCGCGATCAGGACGAGGGCGCACAGGACGATCCGCCTCCGGGCCCTCCGACGGGCCTCGGCGGGTGGGTGGATCCAGTACTGGAGAACGATCTGCTGGCCGAAGACGAGCCCTGTCACGCAGTTCCCCGCCAGCAGGGCGGCGATGTTGGGCGCGTCGAACAGGGCGTCCACCCTCACCCATACCGCGGGGATCAGAAGGGTGAAGCCGACGACGGAGAGCCCGAAGACGACGCAGAGGTAGCGGAGCGCCACGTCACCCCTGTCGTGGTACAGCGCGCGCAGCATGTACCCGAGCCCGACGGTGGCCGCGACGGCGCAGAACGCGTTCAGGACCGTGATCACGACGATGCCCGCCGGCGGAGCAGGGTCCTCTCGACTCGTCTGATCGCGTCGCGGACGGGTCCGCCGCCCCTGGAGGCCGTACTCGGGCAGCGCCTCGACCTGTACATGAGGAGGGAGGCGATGGTCTCGGCCTCCTGCTCCTCCACGACGTCGTAGCGGGTCCGGTGGAGGACCCGGGTGACCATGTCCGGCGACAGGTTGGGCATCAGGAGGGCGGACAACTCCGTGAGTTCCCCGCCGCACCGGTGGTCGCACAGGATGTGCCCGAGTTCATGCGCGACGACATGTTCCCTGTGCAGGGGTGTGGCACGACTGTCATGGAATATGTAATCGATTTTCCCGGTGGATATCCAGACCCCGCTGGGCGATCCCCCGGTGAAAGGAATCCCTTCCAGAACGATCGGCCGACCGGTATGTAACCCGACCTTTTCACAGAGCTTTTCCATGGGTAATGAATCGAAGCCATCGATACGGCGAACTATCTCTTCGCAACGGCGACGCAGGTTCATTCAAGCTCTTCCGTGGGGAGTGGACGCGGATTCTTCGGGGCGTTACCGTCTTCCTTGGAGAGACCTTCCAGGTCCCTGATGCGCTCGATGATGTCGCTGATCGAGTGCAGGCTTTCGGAGGAGAGACCGGCCGCTCGAAGCGCGATCCGCTGGACCCCCGCATCGCGGAGGGACACCAGCAGTTCGAGTTCGGCGTCGACCGCTTCGGTCACCTGGTCGTCGAAGAAGTAGGCAGGCGGCACGCCGAAGAACTTCGCCAGCGCGCTGATATGACGCAGCGTCGGATTGTTCCGCTGCCCGTTGCGCAAGAGCCAGATGTAACTGCTGGAGATGGAGACCCCGCTCGCGGTGATCGCGCGAGCCACCTCGTCGGTGCTGTACGGCCCCCGGCCCGGCGGCGCCACGACCTCGAAGAGGCGGTTGAGCCGATCAGCGAAAGTGGGAGTGGCGTCGGGCGCCGGTTCCGTCACGGTGCCCCCTCTCTCGTACCTCGACCCTGCCCACACGTCGGACTCCAGCATAGCTCTCCACCAGTGTGGAGATGATCATGATCAGCCTCTTACGCCAGTTGACACCCCGACTTGATCTCTCTTAGCGTGGGCCGCAGGCAGCCGGGAGTCCACCGGGTTTCGAGGCACCCGAGTACGAGGAGGGGGAAGCCCCGTCGCGCGGGTGGGGCCGTGCACCGCCGGTCGTCGCACGCTCCGCCACACGGGTGTACAAGCCGGCGCTCCCCACCCGGACGTCGCCGACCCGCCCGGCACTCGGCCCGAGGGTCCGCGGACCCACTCCCGCGGACGGGTCATCGCGCTGCCGCCCCACCGCCCACGTCGAGAGCACGGCGCCACCCCCGCACCTCTTCCACCGCATCCTCACGGAGGGCAACCATGCCGGACGTCGCGCAGTCGCCCGCGCACACCGACGAAGCCGAGCTGCGTCGGCTCAACCGGGCCACGGTCGAGCAGTACATGAACACCAAGGGTCAGGACCGGCTCAAGCGCCACCAGCTGTTCACGGAGGACGGCAAGGGCGGCCTGTGGACGAACGACACCGGGTCGCCGATCGTCATCAACGGCCGCGACCGGCTGGCGGAGCACGCCGTGTGGTCCCTCAAGTGCTTCCCGGACTGGGAGTGGTACAACATCGAGATCTTCGAGACCCAGGACCCGAACCGCTTCTGGGTCGAGTGCGACGGACGCGGCAAGATCCTCTTCGAGGGGTATCCCGAGGGGCACTACGCCAACCACTTCCTGCACGCGTTCGAACTGGAGAACGGGAAGATCAAGCTCCAGCGCGAGTTCATGAACCCGTTCGAGCAGCTGCGCGCGCTCGGCATCCCCGTCCCGCAGGTCAGGCGCGCCGGCATACCCACCTGACCGGCACGCCCCTTCGCACCTCTGGGAGACCACAGTGCAGGAAGTGCTGCGTGACATCCGTGCCCGCGAAGCGCTGCAACAACCCGAGTGGCCCGACGCGGCGGAAGCCGAAGGGGTCCGGGCGGAACTGGCCCGCCGCCCGGCGCTCGTACGGCCGGCCGACCTGAAGACGCTGCGGGGCTTCCTCGCCCGTGTCGCCGCGGGCGAGGCCCTGGTGGTGCAGGCCGGCGACTGCGCCGAGGACTTCGGCGAACGCGCGCCGGGCGACGTCGCGCGCAAGGCGGCCCTGCTGGACCTGCTCGCCGGAGTGCTGCGGATGAACACGGCCAAGCCGGTCGTCCGGGTCGGGCGCATCGCGGGCCAGTTCACCAAGCCCCGCTCCCGCCCCACCGAAACCCTGAACGGCCTGGAACTCCCCTCGTACCGGGGGCACATGGTGAACGGGCCCGAACCCGACCCCGAGGTCAGACGTGGCGACCCACGGCGCGTCCTGACGGGTTACGGGGTCGCGAGGGAGATCATGGGGCACCTCGGCTGGAGGACCGGGGCCACGGGCCACGACCTCATCGCCCCACTGGTGTGGACGAGCCACGAGGCCCTGCTCCTCGACTACGAGCTGCCCATGCTCCGGGAGGACGACGAGGGGCGCCTCTTCCTGGGCTCCACGCACTGGCCCTGGATCGGTGAGCGCACCCGGCGGGTCGACGGCGCCCACGTCGCCCTGCTGTCACGGGTGGGCAATCCGGTGGCGTGCAAGATCGGCCCCACGGTGACGCCGTCGGAACTGCTCGCCCTGTGCGCACGGTTGGACCCCCGGCGCGAGCCGGGCCGCCTCACCCTCATCGCGCGGATGGGAGCCGACCGCGTCGCCGAGCGCCTGCCGCCGCTCGTGGCGGCCGTGCGCTCGGCCGGCCACCCCGTCGTCTGGCTCACCGATCCCATGCACGGCAACACCGTGACGGCGCCGGGCGGGGCGAAGACGCGGCGGGTGAAGGCCATCGCCGAGGAGGTGGCCGGCTTCCAGGGCGCCGTGACCGCCGAGCGGGGAGTCTGCGGCGGGCTGCACCTCGAGACCACCCCCGACGACGTCACCGAATGTGTCTCCCGCGACGCCGACCTCGGGCGCGTGGGCGACAAGTACACGAGTCTGTGCGACCCCCGCCTGAACCCGCGTCAGGCCGTTGCCGTGCTGTCCGCCTGGAGTTCCTGACACGCCCCCGAGGAAGGTCATGCCTGGTATACCGCGGATCGACCCCTATCCTCTGCCGACCACGGGCGACCTGCCCGCCAACTCCGTGGACTGGACCCCCGACGCGAACCGCGCCGTCCTGCTCGTCCACGACATGCAGCGCTACTTCCTGGCCCCCCTGCCGTCCGGGATGCGCGGACAGCTGGTCCGGCGGGCCGCCGACCTGCGCCGGCAGTGCGTCGCACACGGCGTGCCCGTGGCCTACACGGCACAGCCCGGTGGCATGACCGAGCAGCAGCGCGGTCTGCTCAAGGACTTCTGGGGGCCCGGCATGCGTCCGGCGCCCGCCGACCGGCAGATCGTCGACGAGCTCGCACCCGCCGAGGGCGACTGGCTCCTCACCAAGTGGCGCTACAGCGCGTTCTTCGACTCCCCCCTGCTCGACCTGCTCCGCTCCAGCGGCCGGGACCAGCTGATCCTGTGCGGGGTCTACGCCCACGTGGG
The DNA here is from genome assembly GCF_024600715.1 of Streptomyces changanensis. Classification (NCBI taxonomy): domain Bacteria; kingdom Bacillati; phylum Actinomycetota; class Actinomycetes; order Kitasatosporales; family Streptomycetaceae; genus Streptomyces; species Streptomyces changanensis. The sequence goes on along the minus strand of NZ_CP102332.1, from coordinate 6,172,798 downwards.
CGTCCTGATGACGGCCGTCGAGGCGTTCACCCACGACATCCAGCCCTTCCTGGTCGCCGACGCCGTCGCCGACTTCTCGGAACACCACCACCGGCTCGCGCTCGACTACACCGCCGGGCGCTGCGGGAAGGTCGTGACGGCGAAGGAGGTCTTCGGGTGAACGAGGACCTCCTGGACGACGTCCTGCGGGACCGGGCGCAGGCGTACGCGCTGCTGCACCGCCCGGAAGCAGCGGGCCGCGACGCTCTCGACGTGCTCGTCGGGCGGATGTCGACGCCCGCCTCCCTCGCCGACCTGCCCCTGGCGGAACCCGCGGTCCCCGCGCCCTCCACCCACGAACTGCTGGTGGTGGTCCCGTACCGGCAGATCACCGAGCGCGGGTACCCGGCCCCCGACGACGGGTCGCCCCTGCTCGCGCTGCGGGTCGGCGGGCAGCAGCGGCTGCCCCTCGCGGCCGTCCGGGCCCGCCTGCCCGACGTGCCCACGCCGCTGAGCGGGAGCCGCTTCGACGTGGACGACGCCGCCTACGAAGAGGTCGTCCGCTCCGTGATCGACGACGCGATCTCCACCGGCGAAGGGGCGAACTTCGTCATCAAGCGGTCGTTCGTCGCGGACATCACCGACTACGGGCCGCGCAGCGCGCTGTCCTTCTTCAACCGCCTGCTGCAGCGGGAGACGAGCGCCTACTGGACCTTCCTCATCCACACCGGTGAGCGGACCTTCGTGGGCGCCTCGCCCGAGCGGCACATCAGCGTCGACGGCGGCACGGCCGTGATGAACCCGATCAGCGGCACCTACCGCTACCCGGCCGGCGGCCCGGCCCTTCCGGACGTCCTGGACTTCCTCGCCGACCGCAAGGAGGCCGACGAGCTGTTCATGGTCGTCGACGAGGAGCTGAAGATGATGGCCCGGATCTGCGAGGAGGGCGGCCGGGTGAGCGGCCCGCACCTCAAGGAGATGGCCCACCTGGCCCACACGGAGTACTTCATCGAGGGCCGTACCGAGCTGGACGTGCGCGACATCCTGCGCGAGACGCTGTTCGCGCCGACCGTGACCGGATCACCGCTGGAGAGCGCCTGCCGCGTCATCGACCGCTTCGAGCCGCAGGGGCGGGGCTACTACAGCGGGGTCGCCGCGCTGATCGGGCGCGACGCCCGGGGGCGCCGCGCCCTGGACTCCGCCATCCTGATCCGGACGGCGGACATCGACGGCTCCGGCCGGGTCCGGATCGGGGTCGGCAGCACCCTGGTGCGCCACTCCGACCCGGCCTCCGAAGTGGTCGAGACCCGCGCCAAGGCGGCCGGGCTCGTATCGGCCCTGGAGGCCGGCGGCGGCGAACGCTTCGCCGGCCATCCGCGAGTCCGCGCCGAGCTGGAGCGGCGCAACGAGACCCTCGCCCGCTTCTGGCTGCGCGACACCGCCGACCACGCCGTGCGGAGCCCGGAGCTCACCGGCTGCCGCGTCCTGGTCGTCGACGCGGAGGACACCTTCACCGCGATGATCGCGCACCAGCTGCGCACGGTGGGGACCGAGGTGACGGTCCGCCGGTACGACCGGGACCACACCCTCGACGGGTACGACGTGGTGGTGATGGGCCCGGGCCCCGGCGACCCGACCGACGTCGCGCACCCCAAGATGGCGCACCTACACCGGACGGTGCGTGCGCTGCTGGAGCGCGGTCTGCCCTTCGTCGCCGTGTGCCTCAGCCACCAGGTGCTCGGCATGGCGCTGGGTTTCGAGGTCTCCCGGCTCCCTTCCCCGAGCCAGGGGCTGCAGAAGGAGATCGACCTGTTCGGCTCGCCCGAACGCGTCGGGTTCTACAACTCCTTCGCCGCCCGCAGTCAGGAGGACAAGCGGGAGGTCCACGGCGTCGGCGTGGTGGAGGTGAGCCGCGACCGCCGGACCGGGGAGGTGCACGCGCTGCGCGGCCCGCACTTCGTGTCCCTGCAGTTCCACGCCGAGTCCGTCCTCACCCACGGCGGGCCGCGCATCCTGGCCCGCGCCCTGCGCGACGCCCTCGGCCGCTGAACACACGGCACCCGTCAGGAGGATCCATGTACCCCTACGTCGTCGTCGACGCCTTCACCGACGAAGCACTCAAGGGCAATCCGGTGGCCGTCTACCTCGACGCCGACGGCCTCGACGCCGAGCGGATGCAGCGCATCGCCCGGGAGATGAACCTGTCCGAGACCACGTTCGTCCTGCCGCCCCGGCAGGGGGGTGACGCGCACGTCCGGGTCTTCACCCCGGTCAACGAACTGCCGTTCGCGGGGCATCCGCTGCTCGGCACGGCCATCGCCCTGGGCACCCGCCGCGGCGTGGACCGGCTGACGTTGGAGACCGCGATGGGCGTCATCCCCTTCGAACTGACCGTCCGCCAGGGGGTGGTGACCTCGGCGTGGATGCGGCAACCGGTCCCCGTCTGGGAGGAGTTCGACGAGGAGGACGCGCTCCTCGCCGCCCTGGGCGTGCGCGAGACCGCCCTGCCGGTGGAGATCTACCGCAACGGCCCCCGGCACGTACTGGTCGCCCTGGGCAGTGTCGAGGAACTGTCCGCGCTCGAACCCGACCACCGCGCGCTCGCCCGGTTTCCCGACATGGCCGCCAACTGCATCGCCGGGCAGGGCACGCGGTGGCGCAGCCGGATGTTCTCGCCGGCCTACGGCGTCGTGGAGGACGCCGCCACCGGGTCCGCCGCCGGCCCCATCGCGATCCACCTGGCGCGGCACGGCGTGGCCGGGTACGGCCGGGACGTCCGGATCGTGCAGGGGGCCGAGATGGGGCGGCCGTCGACGATGCACGCCCGGGCCGAGGGCGCGGGCGACGTCGTCACGTCCGTCACGGTGGGCGGTGACGGTGTCGTCGTCATCGACGGAACGCTCCACCTGTGATCCGCGGCGCGTCGCCGGGACGGCCGCACGTCCGCCCACCCCGACAGTCGGAGGTCCGTTGAACAGCACGAGGTCGGAATCCCTCACCGGGACCGTGGAACTCCCCTTCCCGGAGTACGTCGCACCCCCGCCCGACCCCCTCGCGCTGCTGGGCGGCTGGTTGGAGGAGGCCGAGGGACACCGGGTCCGCGAGCCGGGCGCGCTCGCCCTGGCCACGGCCGACGTCCGCGGCCGCACGTCCTCGCGCATCGTCGTGCTGAACCGGCTGACCCGCACGGGGCTGGTCTTCGCCACCCACCTGGGCAGCCGGAAGGGCAGGGAGCTGGAGAGCAACCCGTGGGCCTCCGGCGTGCTCTACTGGCGCGAGACCAGCCGGCAGGTCGTCGTCGCCGGCCCGGTGGAACGGCTGCCGGAGGCCGCGACCGAGGCGTTGTGGACCGCCCGTCCCCCCTTCACGCACGCCATGTCGACGGCGTCACGCCAGAGCGAGCCCCTGAACGGCCTCCAGGACGTCTCCGAACTGCGCGAACGGGCCGGGCGCCTGGCGGGCACCGGCCGGCCGCTGCCCCGGCCCCCGGCCTTCGTGGCGTACGAACTGCGCCCCGTCGAGATCGAGTTCTGGGCCAACGGCCGCGACCGGCTGCACGAGCGCCTGCGCTACGACCGCTCGGGATCGGGCTGGGCAGTCAGCCGACTCCAACCCTGACCCGTCCCCGTACCCAGCCGGGCGCCGGCCCGGTACGCCCACGACACGGAACGCGAGGAACTCATGCAGGACACCGGCCCCCCGTCCCTCCGATCGCTCCACTCCGGCTTCCGCTCCTCGGTGCGACAGCATCCGCACCGCGCCGCCCTGTCCCTCGGCGGCCGCCTCCACACCTACGCCGAACTCGACCACGTCGCCCGCCGGTGGGCCGCGGCCCTGCTGGAGGTGAGCGCCCGTCCACGACGCGTGGGCGTCCTCGGCCACCGCAGCCTCGTCACCTACGCCGGTTTCCTCGCGGCCCTGTACGCGGGTGCGGCGGCCGTGCCGCTCAACAGGAAGTACCCGGTGGCCCGCAACCAGGACGTCGTGGAGCGCTCCGACCTCGACGCCCTGCTCGTCGACGACGGCTCGCTCCCCCACGCCGCGCGGTTGCTGGGCGGTCTGCGGGACGCCCCGCCGGTCCTGTTGCCGGAGTCGGACGAGGTTCCCGCCGGGCTGGACCCCGGTCCGGGCGTCCTCACCCGCGGTGCCGTCGAGGGCCGGACGCCCTTGCCGGAGCCGTCGGTCACCGGTCCCGACGACACGGCGTACCTGCTGTTCACCTCGGGGTCGACCGGCCGTCCCAAGGGGGTGCCCGTCTCACACGCCAATGTGAGCGCGTTCCTGCGGGTGAACGCCGAGCGGTACGACTTCTCGCCCACGGACCGCTTCAGCAACACCTTCGACCAGACCTTCGACCTCTCCGTCTTCGACCTGTTCATGGCGTGGAGCAGCGGCGGCTGCCTGGTGCCGCTGGACGGCCCGGACCTCCGCGCGCCGCTGGACTTCATCCGTGACCAGGAGATCACCGTCTGGTTCTCGGTGCCCTCGCTCGCGGTGCTGCAGCACGGCAGCGGGACGTTGCTGCCCGACAGCCTGCCGTCGCTGCGGTGGAGCCTGTTCTGCGGGGAGGCGCTTCCGGCGTCGGTGGCCGCGGCCTGGCAGGCGGCGGCGCCGCGGTCGGTGGTGGAGAACCTCTACGGGCCGACGGAGGCCACCATCGCCTGTACGGTGCACCGCTGGGTCCCGCAGCGTTCCCCCGCCCTCTCCGCGAACGGCATCGTGCCGATCGGCAGGCCCTACCCGGGGATGGAGGCCGCCCTGCTGGACCCCGACGGGACCCCGGTGGCCGACGGCCGTGCGGGGGAGATCTGCCTGCGGGGGCCGCAGGTCTTCGAGGGCTACTGGCGGTCCCCGGAGCAGACCCGGCGCAGCTTCCACGAGCGCCCCGACGGCAGCTGGTACCGCACGGGCGACATCGGCCGCAGGACGGCGGACGGCACCCTTCTCTACGCCGGGCGGCTCGACTCGCAGGTGAAGGTCCTCGGCCACCGCGTCGAACTGGGCGAGGTGGAGGCGCACCTGCGCGACCAGGAGGGCGTGGACCAGGCCGTGGTCGTCGCCGTCCCCGGCGACGAGGAGGGGACGACGGTCCTGGCCGCGATCCTGTGCGGCACGGACGTGGACGTGGACGCGGTGGAGAAGGGCCTGCGCGACTCCGTACCCCCCTACATGATCCCGCTGACGTTCCACCTCGTGGACCGCCTCCCGCTCAACGCCAACGGGAAGGTCGACCGCGGAGCGCTCCGCGAGCGGGTGATGTCGGGGGAGCTCGAACCCTGCCCGCTGTGACCACCCCCGGCGTGGTGGGAGGCGCTCCCCCGGGTCACCGCACCCCTCCCCCGACGCCCCACCCCATCCGTCAACCTCCTTTTGAGAGAGGGCGTTCGTGATAGTCGACGACATCCACCTGGCAGGCATCGGCACGTACGTGCCGCCGCTCGTGCCCCTCGAAGAGGCGGTGCGCCAGGGCTGGTTCGCCCCCGGCGCGGCGGAGGAGTCCGGTCTGGTCTCCGTCGCCGTCGAAACCACCCTGTCCGCGCCGGACATGGCCGTGGCGGCCGCCCGGGAGGCCCTCGAACAGGCCGGGCACGAACCCGGCGACTTCGCGGCCCTGCTGCACAGCGGCGTCCACTACCAGGGCCCCGACAACTGGTCCGCGCCCCACTACGTGCTCCACCGCACGCTGGACCAGCCGATCCCGGCGTTCGGGATAGGGCACGGATGCCTGTCGGCGCTGACCTCGCTGCACCTGGCCGCCGGCCTGCTCCGGCCCGACGCCCCCGGTCGCCGGGCGCTGCTCGTCACGGCGGCGGACAACTTCTCCACCCCTCTGGTCGACCGGTGGAACGACTCCGAGCACGCGGTGTACGCGGACAGCGGCGTCGCGCTCGTGGTCTCCACCCGTGGCGGCTTCGCCCGTCTCAAGGCCGTCGGCTCCCGCTCGCTGCCCGAACTCGAAGGCGTCCACCGCGGCGACGAGCCCCTGCTGCCGCCGGCCCGGCACTCCGAGCACCCGATGCGGGTGGGGCCGCGGCTGCGGGCGTGGTCCGAGCGTTCGGGGGGCGGCCCGCTGGCCATGGTGGAAGCGGTGAACCGGTTCGGTGAACTGGTCGCCGAGCTCGCCGAGCTGACACTCGCCGAGGCCGGCGTCGGCTGGGACTCCGTCACCCGCGTCGCCCACACCGGCTTCAACGAGGACGCCCTGCACGCTCTGCTGCTCGACCCGCTCGGCGTGCCCGCCAAGCTCGGCACCTGGGACCACCTCAGGACCGTCGGCCACGCCAGCGTGGGCGACCACGTCCTGGGACTGGCCCACCTGTGGCGGACGGGCCAGGTCGGCGTGGGGGACCACGTGCTGCTCGTCGGGGCCACCGAGGGCATGGAGGCGGGTTGCGCGGTCGTCGAGATCACCGAAGCGGGCCCCCGCACCCCGCGCCCCGACACGGAACGGAGGAACCCCTGATGAGCGGTACGCGTCCGCAACCGCCCGCCGTGACGACCGACGAGGTGCGGGACTCCGTCGCCGCGGTCCTCGGTGTGCCGTCCGCGGAGATCGGTGACGACACCGACCTCGTCGGGCTCGGTCTCGACTCCCTCCGGATGATGCGGCTGAGCGGCCGGTGGCGGCGCAGTGGGCTGAAGGCCGACTTCGGCAGCCTGGCCGCCGAGCCCACCGTACGTGCCTGGGCACGGTGCCTGAGCCGCGCGGCCGCTGAGGCGGGGCCCGCCGGGGACGGCGGTCCGCAGCGGTGAGCGCCGGTCTGCGGACGCGGGTGCGCGGTGCGGTGCTCGCCCCGGGCGACGAGGGGTTCGACACCGGCCTCGCGGGGTTCCAGACGGCCTACCGGCACCGGCCGTCGCTGCTGGTGCGGGCCGCCGTCCCGCAGGACGTGACCGAAGCCGTGCGGCACGCCGCCGCCCATGCGCTGCCCATCGCGGTGCAGGCCACCGGGCACGGGTTGACGGTTCCCGCCGAGGGCGGCCTGCTGATCGACACCTCGGCCCTGTCCGGGGTCGTGGTGGACGCCCCCGCCCGCACCGCGCGGATCGCGGCCGGCACCCGGGTCGCCGAGGTCATCCACGCCGCCGCGCGGTACGGTCTCGCGCCGTTGAACGGCTCGTCCACGGACGTGGGCGTCGTCGGCTACGTCCTCGGCGGCGGGCTCGGCCTGCTGGCCCGCGCGTTCGGTTACGCGGCGGACCATGTGCGCTCCCTCGATGTCGTCACGCCGGACGGCCGGTCCCGGCGGGTGACGGCGGACAGCGACCCGGAGCTGTTCTGGGGCCTGCGGGGAGGCGGGGGCAACCTGGGTGTGGTGACCGGGATGGAGATCGGCCTGGTCCCGGTGAGCAGTCTGTACGGCGGCGACATCGCCTTCGACACCGAGCGGGTGCCGCACCTGCCGGAGGTCTACCGGCAGTGGACCATCGGGCTGCCCGACGCGCTGACCTCCTCGGTGTCCCTGGCTGCCTACCCCGACCTGCCCCTGGTGCCTGCCGGATTGCGGGGCCGCCGCGTCGCGCACGTGCGCGTCGCCCATCACGGGGACCCTCGCAGGGGGGCGGAGCTGGTCGCTCCGCTGCGTGCCGCCGGCCCCGCCCTGTCGGACACGGTCGCCGTCATGCCCTACACCGAGTGCGGGTCCATCCACAGCGATCCGCCGAGGCCGCACGCCTACGCCGGGGACAACGTCGTGCTGCGGGGGTTCGACGCGAAGGTGGCCGACGTCGTGCTGGAGGCCGCCCGTGCCGAGGCCCCAGGGCGCCGGGTGATCGACATCCGCCATCTGGGCGGGGCGCTACGGCGGGCCCCCGATCCGCCGAACGCGGTGGGGCACCGCGACGCGGACTGCCTCGTCCGGATCCTCTCGCCCCTGGCGGGCGCCGACCCCGGCCGGGCGCACGCGGCGCACCGCGCCCTGCTCGACGCGCTCGCCCCGTGGCGCGTCGGACGCTTCCCGAACTTCGTCTACGGGGGCCACCCGGGCGGGGCCGCCGACGAGCCGGTGGACGACCTGTGGGAACCGGCCGACCACCGCCGGCTGACGCGGTTGAAGGCCCGCGTCGACCCGGCCAACCTGCTGCGCCACAACCTCAACGTCCCGCCCGCCCCCGCGGAGAGGGGGTGATCTCCGTGGCCGAGGGTCCGGGGGAAGCCATCCGGTGGCCCCTGGTCGACCGGGACGCGGAGCTGGCGGAGATCGCGGCCCATGTCGGGCGCGGGCGGAGCGTCCTGGTCACCGGTCCGCCCGGCACCGGCACGTCCCGGTTGCTGCACGAGGCGTTCGCCGGCTGGCGCCGGGCGAACGCACGACCGGCCACGGTGACCTGGTCCGGCTGCTGCGGCAGTGCCCGCGTGGCCCGCAGGAGCGGCGGGCGCCCGGACGGCCGGCAGGGGGTACGACGCCCCGCGTCCTCGTCGTCGACGACGTGCACGCGCTGGACGCGGCGGCCTGCGACGCGCTGGCCTCCCTGGTCCGCGAGGGCCGGATCCGGCTGCTGGCCGGCGCGCCCTTCGGCGCTCCGCTGCCCGCCGCCCTCGCCGCGCTGTTCCGGGAGGGGGCGCTCGGCCCGGTCACGGCCCGGCCCTTCGACCAGGCCGGCACCACGCGGGCCCTGCGCGCCCGGCTGGGCAGCCAGGTCGCCACGGACACGGCGGCACGCCTGGGCGAACTCACCGGCGGCAATCCGCTGCTGCTCACGGAGCTGGTCGAGGCCTCGGCCGCCGACGGGACGCTGCGTCCGGCACAGGGCCTGTGGCACTGGCGGGGCCCCGCCCCGCGCCCGGCCGCCCGGGTGGTACGGGCCGTACGGAGGCTGCTGGGACCGCTGGACGCCGAGGAGCGGGAGCTGGTCGCCTTGCTCGCCCTGGGCGGTCCCCTCTCCGACGACCTGCCGCTCGTCGCCCGCTTGGCGGCCCCGGCGAAACGGCTGGACCGCCGCGCCGTCATCGCCGCCGAACCCGTCGGCCGGGGGACGCGGCTGCGCCTGTGCCAGCCCCTGTGCGGGGAGACGGTCCTGGCCGACTTGCCCGCGGGGACGGCGCGCGAGCTGCGCCGGCGGCTCGCCGACGCGTTGGAGGAGACCTGCGGCCCCGGCACCCAGCCCGCCGGCACCGCCGCGCTGCTGTCCGTCACCCTGCGCGTCGACGCCGGCCGGACCCCTTCGGCCGGCCGGTTGCGGACCGCCGCCGAAGTCGCCCTGCTGCGGCACGACTTCGCGACGGCCGAGCGGTACGCCCGGCTGGCGCTCGAAGAGGCGGTGCCCGCCCCGCGGGCCCCCCGGGCGCCGCGGGCCCCGCGTGCCCGGGACGTCGACGCCGCCTCGGCGCTGCTGCTGGGCCGGGCGCTGTCGGGGCAGGGCCGCGGCGCGGACGCCGAGGCGGTACTCGCCGCCGCGGACGGTCGTACCGCCGACATCCTCGCCGCGCGGGTCCGCAACCTCGCCTGGGAGCTGCGTCGTCCGGAGGCGGCCGCGGCGCTGGCGGAACGCGTGCCGGGCGGGACCGCCGGCGTGCTGCGCGCGGTGACCGGGCTGCTGAGGGACCGGGTGGACGAGGTGGCCGCGGCCGGCGAGGCCGCGCTGCGCGGGGCCGGCGGTGCGGGTACGGCGCAGGCGTGCGTGCCCGTGGCGGCGTTCGCCCGCGTCGAGACGGGCGGCGGCACCGCCGCCCTGGCGCTGCTGGAGCGCTGCCGCCAGGTGGAGGGCTGGCGCGACGAGGACCGGCACGCCTACCTCGCGGTGGGGGCGTACGCGGCGGTGGAGGCCGGCGACGACCACGGCGCCCGTCTCTTCCTGGACCGGATGCGCCGTACGGACGCCTCCTACGACCTGTGCCGCCGGGTCCGCGCCGACGTGACGCGGGCCCGCGCGCACCGCGCCCGGGGCCGGCTGCCCGAAGCGGTCGCGCTGCTGCGCCGGGCCGCCGCGGTGCGGGGCGGCCAGGACTGGTTCACCACGCGGCCCTGGGTCCTGGCCCAGCTCGCGGGCGCCCTGGCGGAGGCAGGGGACGTGTCCGAGGCGCTGCTCACCCTGGTCGAGGTGCGTCTCTCGGTACGGCAGGCGCCACGCTATCCGCTGGCGGACGACGGGGTGGCACTGGAGGAGGCAGGGGTGCTGGGCAGGGCCGGCGACCTGCCGGGGGCGATCCACCGTGCCGAGGAGGTGGCACGGCGCTCTGCCGCCGCGGGCCGGAGGGCCACGGCGCTGGCGGCACTGCACCTGCTGGCCCGGTTGGGCAGGGCCGAGGTGGCAGCGGGACGGCTGGCCGGCCTCGGTGACGCCCTCGCGTGCCCCTTGGGCGGGTTGCGTGCCGCGCACGTCCGCGCCCTGGCCCACCGGGACGCCGGGCTCCTCGACGACCTCGCGCGGCGCTGGGCGGCGCGCGGCCGGTTCCCGCTCGCGGCGGAGAGCGCGAGCCGGGCCCACGGGCTGTGGCGGGAGGCCGGCCGCAGCCGCGCCGCCCGGGCCTCGTCCGTCGCGTGCGGGGAGTTCCTCTCCCTGGCGGGCGGCGTGCCGCTGCCCGGGTGGGCGGCCTGCCCCGGCAGCGCGCCGCCCGCGGGCCGCGCCCGGCTGACCCCGCGGGAACACGAGGTGGCTTCGCTGGCGGCGGCGGGAATGACGAACGCCGACATCGCACGGCGTCTGACCGTCTCGGTCCGTACCGTCGAGAACCATCTGCACCGGGTGTACGGCAAGCTCGGCGTCACGTCGCGGTCGGGCCTGCACGAGCGCATCGACGCACCGGCGGGGAGTCCTCAACCGGTGCGGGAGTAGAGCGCGGCGAGGTCGGTGGCGGCCCGGGAGATCTCCCGGAGGGCCTCGGGCGGTCCGAGCACCTCGACGTCCGTGCCGAACTGCAGCAGCTGGCGGACCGCGGCCGGCACCGGGTACTCCAGCTCGACCGTCAGCCACGTGTCGCCGTCCGCCGCCCCGTCCCGGCCCTCCTCGCCCCTCCCGTCCCGCCGGTCGTCGCCCCTCCCGTCCCGGCCTTCCGCCGTACGCGCCGGCCCTCCCGCCGGCTCGGCCCGGGTCCCCGGCCCCGCGCCGGTCGGCAGGTCGCTTCCGGGCGGCGGGTTCCCACCCGTCATCAGTTCCTCCGCGTCCGGCGCTCCCTCACCGGCCACCCCGAGGAAGTGCGGACGGGTGATGCGGCGGAGCATGTCCAGGCGCCGCCGGCGTACCCGGGCCCGGACGACGGTCCCCTTGCCGCGGGACTCGACCCTCCGGCGCAGTTCCTCCCAGACGTCGACGAGTTCCACACCGTCACGGCGGCGGGCCGGCTCCGTGGTGACGGTGACGCCGCGAAGCCGGTCGGCGCGGAAGAGCCGGGGGCGCCCCTCGTGGTCGGCGACGAGGTACCACGTGCCGGCCTTGGAGACGAGGCCGTACGGGTCGACGCAGTAGACGTCGACCGTGGCGCGACCGCTGTGCCGGTAGGCGATCCGCAGGCGGCGGTCGGCGAGGACGGCGTCGTGCAGTTCGTCCAGCCCGGTCTGGTCGCGCTGCCCACCGAGCCAGCCGTCGGGGTCGATCAGCAGTCGCCGGCTCGTCAGCTCGGCGGCCGACCGGTGCGGCGCGGGCAGCGCGCTCATCATCTTGCGCAGCGCCGAGCCCAGCGCCCGGTCCAGCCCCAGCGCGGAGTGCGCGCTCTGCCCCACGAGGACGAACAGGGCGCGCGCCTCGTCCCGGGTCAGGCCCGTCATGTCCGTACGGAACCCGGGCACCAACCGGACGCCGCCGTGCCGTCCGCGCTCGGCGTAGACGGGGATCCCCGCCGCCGAGAGGGCCTCGACGTCCCGGTAGACGGTGCGCACCGAGACCTCCAGGCGCCGGGCCAGCTCCGTCGCGGGGACGAGCTGCCGCTGCTGGAGCAGCAGCAGGATGGAGAGGAGTCGGTCGAACTTCACCCTCCGAGTCTTTCCCATACCTGACGGCGGTTGTCAGGTTTCGGCCTCACGATGGTCCGCACCCGTACGAACCGAGGGAGAGATTCGTGAAGCACGCCGACATCCAGACGCTCGCCTCCCGGGTGGAGGGCCCGGTCCTGCTGCCCGGGGACGAGGGGTACGACGAGGAACGCACCGGGGCGAACCTCGCCGTCCGGCACGAGCCCGAGGTGATCGTCGGAGCGGCGCGGGCCGAGGACGTCCAGGAAGCGGTCCGCTTCGCCGCGGAGCACGGCCTGGCCGTCGCCGTGCAGTGCACCGGGCACGGCTACGCCGCCGCCGCGCGGGGCGGGTTGCTCGTCACCACGGGCCGCATGGCGGGTGTCGAGGTGGACCCGGACCAGCGCACGGTGACGGTCGAGGCGGGTGTCCGCTTCGAGCAGGTGATCCCCGCGGCGGCGCCGTACGGGCTGGCGCCGCTGAACGGTTCCGCGCCGCACGTGGGCGTCGTCTCCTACGTCCTCGGCGGCGGCGTGGGCCTGCTGGTGCGCACGTTCGGCTACGCCGCGGACCGGGTGCGCCGCCTGGAGCTGGTGACCGCGGACGGGGAGCTGCGCACGGTCACCGCGGACGGCGACCCGGATCTGTACTGGGCGGTGGTGGGCGGCCGCGACAACTTCGGGATCGTGACCCGGCTGGAAATGGACCTGGTCCCGGTGGACCGGGTGTACGGCGGCGGCTTCTTCTACGACGCCGAGGCCGCGCCCGGCGTCCTGACGGCCTACGTGCGGTGGGCCGAGGGCATGCCCCGGGAGATGAACTCCTCGGTCGCCCTGATCCCCATGCCGGACGACCCGGAGGTCCCCGAGCCGATGCGGGGCCGGCACGTCTACCACGTGCGGATCGCCTACACGGGCGGTGCGGAGGAGGGCGAGCGGCTGGTGGCCCCGCTGCGGGAGGCCGGACCGGTCCTGATGGAGGCGCTGCGGGACATGCCGTACACGGAGAGCGCCTCCATCCACGACGAGCCGCCGGCCCCGGTCCCCTTCCAGCGGGAGACCACGCTGCTGCGCGAGGTGGGCGACGACGTGGTGCGGACGCTGCTGGAGCACGCGGGCCCGCAGGCGCCGGTGCCGTGCGTGGTGGAGCTGCGGCACCTCGGCGGCGCCGTGTCCGCGCCGCCCGAGCGCCCGAACTCGGTGGCGCACCGGGACGCCCCCTACCTGCTGTCCGTCGTCACCCTGCTGTTCGGGATCACCGCCGAGGACACCCGCCCGCTGTACGAGAAGCTCTTCCACGCGCTCGGGCCCTTCTCGTCCGGCGCCACCCTGAACTTCCTCGGCTTCGGCGCGAACGCCGGCGAGGACCGGGTCCGCGCCGCCTACGCGCCGGCCGACCTGGAGCGTCTGGCGCGGCTGAAGGCCGTCCACGACCCGCAAAACCTCTTCCGCCTCAACTACAACGTCCCGCCGGCCGCCTCCGACGCGCCGCCGGCGCACTGACGGGGAGCGGACATGACCCGTCCCCCCGCCCCGACCCGCTTTCCCCCCGCCGACCGGCGCGGTGCCGTGCGCGGGCTGCGCCGGGTCCTCCTCCTGGACGCCGCCGGCATGGCCTGCGTCGGAGTCGGCTACCTGGCGGCGGCCGGTCCGCTCGGACGGCTGCTCGGCCCGGGTACGACGCTCGTGGTCGCGGTCGGCGCGGTGATGCTGGCGCTGGGCGTGGGCACCGCGGCCGTGGCACGGCCCGCCCGGATCTCCGTCGGGGCGGTGCGCGCGGTGATCGGCTGCGGCGTGCTGTGGATCCTGCTGAGCCTCGCGGCCCTGGGCTTCGCCTGGCTCGACCTCACCACCGCCGGCGTCGTGTGGACCTGGCTGCAGATCGCCCCGGTCGCGGTCTTCGCGTCCTGGCAGACCATCGAGCTGCGGTCGTCCCGGTCCGGCTAGGGGCCGTCTCGTCGGTCGGCAGGACACCGGTGGGGGGCGCCGTCCCGGGACGGCGCCCCCACCGCGTCCCGGCGTCGTGGCCGACCGGGTGAGGTCCACCGGGGACCGGCGCCTTCCCTCCGGGCCGGTGGAGGGGCGCCGCTCCCCGTCCGGCACCACTCATCCGCTCCGACGCCGCGCTCCCGCCGGCCGGGTGAGTACCCCCTGTCCGTCCGCGTCACCGGCCGCCGATGATCGGGGGCCGCGGTGCGCCGTCCCACCCTCCCTTCGAGGACCGGTGCGGCCGGCCGCGGCCGCCCGCCGGACGGAAACCCACCAGAGGAGGACGCGTGGCGCGTGATGAACTGTCGATCCTCGACCTGCCGCACGACGCCGGGCCGGACCCGGACGAGTTGGTACGGGCCGCGATGCGGTGGCACTTCAGCCCCGAGACCGGCTCGCCGTTCTGGCTGCGGCGGGCCGGGACCCTGGACTTCGACCCGCTGTCCGACGTCAAGGGCTACGACGACCTGGCCCTCTTCCCCAACGTGGCGAACGAGCTGCGCGACGTGCCGGCCGCGGACCTCGTGCCCCGCGGCTACGGCGAACGGCCCGACATCGTCGGCGTGTTCGAGAGCGGCGGCACGACCGGCGCCCCCAAGCGCGTGGTCTGCCCCGCCGACTGGCTGGCGAAGCTGGTCGACTGGAGCAACGCCAACCTCGACGTGCACGGCTTCCCCCGGGGCGCCGACTGGCTCGGCATCACCCCGTCGGGCCCCCACCTGGTCGGCGAGATCTTCCGCCGGTCGGCCCTCACCCACGGCCGGTACGGCTTCCAGGTCGACCTCGACCCGCGCTGGGTGAAGCGTCTCATCAAGGACGGCAGGGACGCCCACGCGGACGCCTACGCCGAGCACGTCGTCGACCAGGCCGCGCACATCCTGCGCACCCAGCCGATCGGGGTGATGACGGTGACGCCGCCGCTCCTGGCCCGCATCGCGCGGCGCGAGGAGCTCGTCGAACTGATCAACGAGAAGGTGCGGGCCATCCGCTGGGGTGGCACCCAGATGGACGGGGACACGGCCGAGTTCTACCGGACCGAGATCTTCCCCGGCGCGACGCTCTACGGCCACTACGGCAGCACGATGATCCTCGGCATCGCCGGTCAGCGCCACGGCACCGGGGCCGGGGGGCCGTGCGTCTTCGACACCTTCTCCCCCTACATCACCTTCCAGGTCGTGGACCCGGCCACCGGCGCGCCCGTCGCCTACGGCGAACGCGGCCGGGTCGTGATGCACCACGTCAGCAAGGCCCTGCTGCTCCCCGGCAACCTGGAACGGGACACCGCGGTGCGCGTTCGCGCGCCCGAGGGGCAGCCCGGCGACTCGGCGGCCGACATCGCCCCGGTGGAGCGGTTCGACGACGAGGTCGTCGTGGAGGGGGTCTACTGATGGGGCCCGCGACGCAGGAGGCGACGGTCCCCGTGATCGACGTGCTGGGGCCGACCGGGCCGTACCGCACGCAGCGGCGCCAGGAGATCCGCGGCGTCACCGGCGCCCTCCTGGCGGAGACGGGGCTGGCCCCCGAGGTGTACGTGCACCGCACCATGAAGACGTTGCGGGAGTCCGCGCCGCTGCCCGCCGCCGAGCGGGCCGCGGCCCTGGCCCGGGCCTCCGAACTCTTCGGGTCCGCGGTGCTCGGCGGCATGACGGTGCAGGAGTACGAACGGGCGGTCACCCGCGTGTCGGGCGTCCCGATCAGCGCGATCCGCACCGCCACCCGCACGCTCTGCGAGCGGATCGGCCATTCCTACCGCAGCGTCCAGCTCGCCCGGCCCGACGGCGCCGTACCCGACTGGCGCGACCCGCTGGCCCGCACGGGACAGGCGGTGTGGGCCCGCCGCGGCGACGTGCTCGCCGTACACGTGCCCGGCAACCACCCCGGTACGCACGGCTTCTGGCCCGAGGCGCTCGCCCTGGGCTACCGGGTCGCCGTGCGCCCCTCGCGCCGGGAGCCCTTCACCGCGCACCGACTGGTACTGGCCCTGCACGAGGCCGGGTTCGGCGGGGACCAGGTGGCCCTCCTGCCCTGTGGGCACGAGGCGGCGGAGGCCGTGGTGCGCGGCGCCGACCTGGCCTACGGCGGCGACGAGGTCATCCGGCGGTACGCCGACCATCCCGACGTGCTGTCCCTGAGGCCGGGCCGCTCGAAGATCCTGCTGACCGCCGACACCGACTGGCGTGAGCACCTGGAGATGATCGTCGACTCGGTCGCCCGCGGCGGTGGCACGGGCTGCGTCAACGCCACCGCGGTGCTCGTGGAGGGGGATCCGGCGCCGGTCGCCGCCGCCGTCGCCGAACGCCTGGCGGCGCTGCCCAGTCTGCCGCCGGAGGACGACAAGGCGTGTCTGCCGGTCCAGCGGGACGCCGCGGCCCGCGCCCTGGAACGCCATGTGCTGAAGCAGGCCGAGGGCACCAGGCCCTGGCTCGGGGGCACGGGGTTCGTCGACGAACTCGGCGACGGCAGCGCGGTGCTGCGTCCCGTGGTGCACCAGGTCGCCTCACCGGACATGCCGCAGGTGGGGGCGGAGGTGCCCTTCCCCTGCGTGTGGTTGGCGCCCTGGAGCCGGCGGGAGCACGGCGTGACGGCCCTGCGCGACACCCTCGTCCTCACGGCCGTCACCGGGGACGAGACCCTCGTCGACGCGCTGGTCGCCGAGCCCACCATCAGCAATGTGCACGTGGGGGGCCGGGCCACGCACTGGCACCGTCCCGGGCTGCCCCACGACGGTTACCTGGGGGAGTTCCTGATGCGGAGCAAGACCCTGGTCCGCGTCTGACCCCCCGGTCCACGGGGGCACCCGAGCAGCCGGTCACACGGGGGTGAGGGCGGCCCTCGCCAGGTCGAGGAACGCCTGGCCGGCCGGGCTCATGCCCCGCTCGGCCGACCACGCCAGAGCGATGCGGGCCCGGATGCGGGGGGAGACGATCTCCACGCCCCGCGTCCGGTCCCCGTGCCGTCGTGCGAACGGCGCGGGCAGCACCGCCGCTCCCAGCCCGCGCTCGGCCAACTGCACCAGCCGGTGCGGGTCGGCGGCCTCCATCGTGATCCGCATCGGGACGCCGCGGCTCTCGCACGCCTCTTCCAGCACGGCCCGCACCCCGGTCCCCCGGGGCAGGCAGATCAGCGGCCGCTCGCACAGCTCCGCCAGGGGGACGACGTCGCGTGCGGCGAGCGGGTCCTCCGGCACCACGCCGGCCACGACCGGTTCGTCGACCACGATCAGGTGGTGAAGTCCCGGCGGGGGCTTTGAGGCCACGCCGATCAGCGCGGCGTCCAGTTCCCCCGCGCGCAGGCCGGCCACGAGCCGGTCCGAGGACGCCTCCGACAGGTGGATCTCCACCTCCGGGTAGCTGCGGTGGAAGTCCGCCATCAGGTCGGCCACGGGCACCGTGGAACAGGACGTGACGACGCCCACGGACAGCCGGCCGCGCACGAGCCCGGCCAGTTCGTCCAGCGCCAGCCTGCCCCCCGAGACGGCGGAGAGCGCCGAGCGGGCGTACGGCAGCAGCGTGGTCCCGGCCTGGGTCGGCCGCACGGCGGGCCCCGACCGGTCCAGCAACGGCTGGCCCAGTTCCTGCTCCAGCCGCCGGATGTGCGTGCTCACACCGGGCTGGGCGACGTGCAGCCGCGCGGCGGCGCGGGTGAAACTCCGCTCCTCCACCACCGCGAGGAAGTACTCCAGCTGGCGCAGCTCCATACCGAATCATTCTAGGCGCCATGCGATCGCCGTATTGGCCCCGCCCCGAGCCTCCCGACCACGATGACCTTGCCGGCCGTCAGCGGACGCACCGTCACGTCGAGAAGGCAGGAGGGCAGTATGAGCGCGCACGAGGACGACGCCCGTGACCCGGCGGGCGCGGCCGACCTTGAACGTCTCGTGTCCGAGCTGTGGTGCGAGGCCCTCGGGCTGGACGACGTCGGTCCGTCGGACAACTTCTTCGACCTGGGCGGGCACTCCCTGCTGCTGCACGCCGTACGCGACCGGCTCCTGGCCCGTCTCGGCCGGGACGTGCCGCTCGTCGACCTGTTCCGGTACCCCACGGTCCGCGGGCTCGCCGCCCACCTCGCCGCCCCCGCGGGGACGGGTGGCGCCGGCGGCCCGGGCACCGGCCGTGAGACACCCGGAGGACGCCTCGCCGGGATCGGGCCCGCGCACGGAGGAGGGGTCTCCGCATCGTTCGCCAGGGGGGCCCGCAGGGACGAGGAGGATGAGGAATGGTGACGTACGACAGCCCCGGGAGTCACGGGAACGGCTCCGGGCAGCCCGTCGCGATCATCGGCATGGCCTGCCGCTTCCCGGGCGCGCAGGACCCGGAGGGCTTCTGGCGGAACCTGGTCGGCGGCGTGGAGTCCCTCACCCGCCGGGCCCCGGAGCCGGTGCCCGGCGACCGGGCCGACGGCACGAGCGAGTGGTACACGCCCGCACGCGGCCTGCTCGACGACCCCGAGTGGTTCGACGCCCGCCACTTCAACTACGCCCCGCGGGAGGCCCGCCTCATCAGCCCGCAGCACCGGCTGTTCCTGGAGTGCGCCGAGGAGGCCCTGGAGAGGGCCGGTCAGGATCCGTCGCGCAGCCGGCACGTCTTCGGCGTCTTCGGCGGGGGGACGGACATCGGCTACGCGCAGACGCTGCGCGAACGCCGTCAGGACCTGCCCTCGGTCACCGACTGGGAGATCCTCCTCGGTTCCGCCCCCGACTACCTCGTCTCCCGGGTCGCCTACAAGCTCGGGTTCACCGGGCCGGCCGTCACCGTCCAGACCGCCTGCTCCACCTCCCTGGTCGCCCTGCACACGGCGGTTCGCTCCCTGCTGGCGGGCGAGTGCGACGTCGCGCTGTCGGGCGGCGCGGCCGTCCACGTCCCGGCCAAGGAGAGCCAGTTCACCCCGGGCGGCATCATCTCCGCCCGGGGTGAGTGCCGCGCCTTCGACGCCGAGGCGGACGGGACGGTCGGCGGTGACGGGGTGGGCGTGGTCGTCCTCAAGCGGCTGGCGGACGCGCGGGCGGACGGCGACCCGGTGCTCGCCGTGGTGCGCGGCACCGCGGTCAACAACGACGGCGCCGACCGCGTCGGCTACACGGCCCCGAGCGTGGCGGGGCAGGCGGCGGTGATCCGCGCGGCCCAGCTCGCCGCGGGGGTCGACGCCGCGGGCATCGGGTACGTCGAGGCCCACGGCACCGCCACGCCGCTCGGCGACCCGATCGAACTGACCGCGCTGACCGAGGCGTTCCGTCAGGACACCGATCGAACCGGCTACTGCTGGATCGGTTCCGTGAAGACCAACATCGGCCACACCGACGCCGCCGCCGGGGCCGCCGGCCTCATCAAGACCGTCCTCGCGCTGCAGCACGGACAGGTGCCGCCGAGCCTCCACTTCGACAAGCCCAACCCGCAGTTCGACTTCGACGCCAGTCCCTTCCGGGTCGCCACCCACCCCGTGCCGTGGCCGGCGGACGGCGGGCCGCGGCGGGCGGGGGTCAGCGCGTTCGGTATCGGCGGCACCAACGCCCACGTCGTACTGGAGGAGGCTCCGCCGGAACGGCCCTCCGCGCCGCCCGCCGCCGCGGAGCAGCTGCTGGTGCTGTCCGCCGACACCCCCACGGCCCTGGAGGCGACCTCCCGGCGCCTCGCCGAGCGGTTGCGCTCCCTGGCGCCGGACGCGACCGGTCTCGCCGACGTCGCCTGGACCCTGCAGTCCGGGCGCCGCGAACGCGCCTGCCGGGCCTTCGCCGTGGTGCGCGGGGCGGAGGAGGCCGTCGCGGTCCTCGAAGGCCGGGACGGGGCGCGCCCCGTCGCCTCCACCGGGCGGCCCGCGCCTCGGGAGGTGGCCTTCCTCTTCTCAGGCGGCGGGGACCTTGCGCCGTCGCCCGACCGCTACCGGGCCGAACCCGCCTACCGCGAGGCCGTGGACGCGTGCCGCGACGCCGCCGGGCTCGGGGACGGCGCCGGGGACCTCCTGGACCGCGACGCCCCCCGAGGGGGGACGACCGCGCGGGTGGCCGCGTTCGCCCACGAGTACGCGCGGGCGATGGCCTGGATCCGTTGCGGCGTCCGGCCGCACGCCGTCCTCGGCGTCGGGGCGGGCGTGCTCGTCGCCGCCGCGGTCACCAGGGTCCTGACGGTCACCGACGCCGTCCGCCTCCTCACGGACCCCGCCCACGGCCGGACCGGTGAGGCGGCGCCCGCCCTGGAGGCGGCCCTCACCGCGGCCCTGTCCGGTCGCCTTCTGGGGCCGCCGCGGGTCCCGGTGCTCGCCGCCCCGCTCGGCCGCCCCTTCACCGACGAGGAGGCCGCGGACCCCGGTCAGTGGGCCCGCGCGGCCCTGCACACCGGCGGGGAACTCGCCGGCCGCGCGCTGTCGGCGCTGCTCACCGGCCGGGCGCGGGTCCTGCTGGACGCGTCCGCGGACGGTCCGCTGCTCGCCGCGGCCCGTACCCGCCCCGAGTACACCCCGGACCACCTGCTGCTCCCCGGCTCCCCGATGGGCGGCGGGCACGGATCCGACGATGTCGCCACCGCCCTCGACACCCTCGGCCGGCTGTGGCTGAGCGGCGCCGCGGTGCGCTGGCGGCACGTCCACGGTGCGCGGCCGCGCAGGATCCTGCCGTTGCCCCCGTATCCCTACGAGCGGGAGCGCCACCTGGTGGAGCCGGCCCGGGAGCCCGCCACCGCGGGCCCCACCGCCCCGGAGTCCGGCGGCCGCAGCTCCGTCACCCCGGACGCCGTCACCCCGGACGCCGCCGTCCCGGGCTCCGGCGACGCCGCCGGGGCGCCGGTGCCCGCGGGACGGCCGGACGCCGGCCGGCCCGAGGTCCTGCCCACCCTCCTCCGCCTGTACGCGGAGACCCTCGGCTTCTCCGAGGTCGCGCCCTCGGACAGCTTCTTCGACCTGGGCGGCGACTCGCTCGTCGCGGCCCGTCTCGTGGAGCGCGTCCGCGAGGTGTTCCCCGTGGACGTCGACGTGCTGTCGGTGTTCGAGGCGCCGGAGCCCGCCGAACTGGCAGCCACCGTCGAACGGCTCCTGGAGTCATGACGCCCCCCGAACCTCCCGCCCCGACATCGAGGTGCCCGATGCCCCGCCCCACCACAACGCCACGCTGGCTGGCCCGCCGCCGCGAAAGCACCGAGGCCGTGGCGAACGTCTACGTCTTCGCCCACGCGGGCGGCTCGGTCGGCGAGTACCTGATGTGGGCCGACGACCTGACCGACCTACGGGTGTGGGGCGTGCGGCTGCCCGGCAGGTCGGCCAGACTGGCCGAGCCCCCCTACCACCGACTCGAACCCCTGGTCGATGACCTGACGGCCCAGGTCTCCTTCGCCGGTCCGTCCGTCTTCCTCGGCCACAGCTTCGGGGCCCTCGTCGCCTACGAGACCGCCCGTGCCCTGCACCGGAAGGGCCGCGAGGGGCCCGGCCACCTGATCCTGTCGTCCTGCCCGCCCCCGCACGTCATCGGCACCGGCCGACGGGAGGCCCCCCTGGCCGGCCTGCCCGACGACGAGTTGCTCGCGGCGGTCGAGGAGCGCTGGGGTCCGCTGTCCGACCAGGTGCACGACGACCCCCGGCTGCGCAAGCTGGTGCTGGACCCCCTGCGCTGCGACTTGGGCGTCCTGGAGGCGTACGAGCACCGGCCCGGTCCGCGCCTCCCCGTCCCGGTGACCCTCCTGTGCGGGACCGAGGAGGCCGATCGGCTCTCGCTCGACGGCTGGTCCGACCACCTGGAGCACGTCACCGAGCGGCTGTGCCTGCCCGGCGGCCACTTCCACTTCCGCGCGGACCGCGCGCCACTCCTCGACGTCGTCCGGGACAGAGCCCGGTCCCTCGTCACCACCCAGCGGACGGGAGCACCCACGTGATGGACCACCTGGTCTTCGGCCGGCGCTGCGGGCTGCGGGTGTCCGCCTACGCGCTCGGCACCGTCAACTTCGGCTCCACGTGGGGAGGCGGCACCGACCTGGCCGAGGCGCGTGCCGTCGTCGACGGGTTCGCCGAGGCGGGCGGCACCCTGATCGACACGGCCGACTGCTACCAGGACGGCCAGGCCGAGACGTTCCTCGGCGAGATCCTGGCCGGCCGCCGCGACCACTTCACCCTGGCGACCAAGTACGCGTACGGCGTCAGCGCCGCCGACCGCGCCCTCCTGACCACCGGGAACTCCCGCAGCGCCATGATCCGCTCGCTGGAGGGCAGCCTGCGCCGGCTGAGGACCGACCACGTCGACCTGTACTGGGCGCACTTCCCCGACGATCTCACCCCGGTCGAGGAGATCGTCGCGGCGCTCGACGACCTCGTGCGCGCGGGGAAGATCCGCTACGCGGGACTGTCGAACTTCCCGGCATGGCGCACCGCGCGGGCCGTGACACTCGGCGAGGTCACGGGCCGGACGCCGGTGGTCGGCGTGCAGACCGAGTACAGCCTGATCGAGCGCACCGCCGACCGCGAGCTGCTGCCCATGGCCGAGGCCCTGGGGCTCGGAGTGACGTTGTGGGGGCCGCTCGGCGGGGGGCTGCTGACGGGGAAGTACCGCAACGGCTCCGAGGGCCGGCTCACCGACTGGCACGGCCGCGTCATCCGCACCGAGTCCGACGGCCACCGCACCGCCGTGCTCGACGAGGTGCTCTCGATCGCCAAGGAGGTGGGTGCCCCGCCCGGGCAGGTCGCCGTCGCCTGGCTCGACATCCGCGCCCGGCGGGCCGGGACGGCCCGGGTCACGGTCATCGGGCCGCGTACCACCGCCCAGCTCGACGACTACCTCGCGGCGCTCGACCTGGAACTCGACGACACGCACGTCCGGCGCCTGGACACCGTCAGCGCCGTCCCCCTCGGCTCTCCGCACGAGATCGCGCACAGCGCGCGCGACGCCCTGCTGGGCGGCGACGCCTCCCGTGTCCGCCCGCCCGCGCTCCGCGTCCCGTGACCGCGCCCACGCCCCCGGTCCCCCACGGGCCGGCGGCCGACCTGGCCGGGGTGTGGCGGCTGGTCTCCTTCGAGACCCTCGCCCCGGACGGCGGGCCGCGCCCGGGCCCGCTCGGGGAGTCCCCCGTCGGCCTGCTCTTCTACAGCGACACCGGGCACGTGGCCGTCCACATGATGCCCGCCGCGGGACCCCCCGAGTACCTCAGCTACGCGGGGACGTGGCACCGCGAGGGCGACCGGGTGGTCCACACCCTCACCGTCGCCGCCCGACCGGACTGGCTGAACAGCGTCCAGATCCGACTGCTGGAGCTGGACGGGAACCGGCTGACCCTCACGGGCGGCGCGCTGTCCACCGCCGAGAAGCGCGTCCTGGTGTGGGAGCGCGTCGGCCGCGACGCGCCGTGACCGTACCCCGGGCCCGGCCCGGATCCGCACACCGCACACCGCACACCGCACACCGCACACCGCACACCGATGGAGAGGGAGGCACACCATGGAACGACGTTCCGACCAGCCCCCGGGGGACGGGGCCGCGGGCGCCCCGAGCGTCGCCCGCATGTACGACTTCTATGTGGGGGGAGACCACAGCCATGATCCCGACCGCGAAGCCGCGAGCGAAGCGCTGCGGGCCCTGCCCGGCCTGGACATCGCCATCCGCGCCAACCGGGCCTTCCTGCGGCGCGCGGTGCGGCACGCCGCCGAGCGCGGCATCACCCAGTTCCTGGACATCGGTTCCGGCTACCTCGTCGACGGTCCCGGGAACATCCACGACGTGGCCCGGCGCGTCAGTCCCGACGCTCGCGTGGCGTACGTCGAGTTGGACCCCGAGGGGGTGGCGCACAACCGGGCCATCCTGGGGGACGACCCCGCCGCGGTCGCCGTGCGGGGGGACTTCCTCAAGCCGCACGACGTCCTCGCGGACCCGGACGTCCGGGCCCTCCTCGACTTCGACCAGCCGCTGGCGCTGACGCTCGCGGCCGTCCTCCACTTCATCGACGACAAGGACGACCCCCGGGGGAAGGTCGCCGAACTCCGCGACGCCATGGCCCCCGGCAGTGTCCTGATCGTGTCCCACGCCTACGTCCGGCCGGACGGCACGGGTACGACCTCCGACGCGATCCGGGGGGTGTACCAGGGCTTCGGCAGCAGCCTGCAGAACCGCGGCCCCGCCGAGACCGGCCGCTTCTTCGACGGTTTCACCCTGGTGGAGCCCGGCCTGACCGGAATGGCCGACTGGCGCCCCGACGAGGACACCGAGACGGACCACCCCATGACCCACAGCGGTGTGGTCGGCATGGGCGTCAAGGACTGACCACCCGACCTCCTCCCCCACTCGCAACGGCTCGCCCACCTCAAGGAGTCTTCCCCGATGCCTCACACACCCGACCCGGACCAGACCTCCGGCCACGACGTCATCGTCGTGGGCAACGGTGCCCTCGGCTCGTCCGCCGCCGTGGAACTGGCCCGCCGCGGCGCCTCGGTGGCCCTGATCGGCCGCACGCACCGCCCGTACGCCGCGTCGACGGCGGCCGGCGCCATGCTCGGCTGCTTCGGCGAGGTGACCACCGCGCTGGTGGACAACGAGTACGGCCGGCTCAAGTTCGACCTGGACCTCAAAGCGAAGGACATCTGGCCCGAGTGGCTGGAGGGCATCTCCGGCGGGGCGTCCGACGGCCGCGACATCCTCACCGCGACCGGCACCACCGTCCTGCTCAACAGCGTCGGCACGGCGGGCATCGACAGCGGGAACTTCCACGCGATCCGCTCGATGCTCGAAAAGCACGACGAGCCCTACGAAACGGTGGACCCGGCCGACGTCGCCTGGCTCGACCCCGACCCCAACTCCCGCCCCCTGCAGGCCCTGCACATCCCCTCCGAGCACGCCGTGGACTCCGGCCGCCTGCTGCTCCGGCTCGAACGCACGGCTCGGGACCTCGGCGTCACCCTCGTGGACGGCCACGCCACCTCCGTGATCAGCGAGGGCGGCCGGGCGCGCGGTGTGGTGCTGGAGAACGGCGAACGGCTCCTGGCCGGACAGGTGCTCCTGGCCGGCGGGGTCGGCACGCAGGACCTGGTGGACTCCGTACCGGCGCTCGGCGACTGCATCCCCCGGCTCGTCGCCGGCTACGGGGTCTCCGCCCTCGTCACCACCCAGGACGGGACGCAGCCCGACTCCGTGATCAGGACCCCCAACCGCGCCTTCGCGTGCGGCCTGCACATCGTGCCGCGCGGCGCGGGACGCGTCTACGTCGGCGCGACCAACATCGTCAGTCCGCGCCCGCTGGCCGACCCGGTGATGCGGGACATCCTGTTCCTGCTCGAATGCTCCCACCGCCAGACCCGCCGCAACCTGTGGACCAGCACGGTCGTCGGCGTGAACGTGGGCAACCGGCCCATCTCCCTCGACGGGTTCCCGCTGCTCGGGGAGACGCCCCTGAGCGGTCTGTGGATGATGACCGGCACCTACCGGGACGGGCTGTTCCTCTCCCCCCTGCTCGCCCAGGAGTTCGGCCGGCGGATGTCGGGCGAGACCCCGCGGTTGGACCTGGACCCCTTCACCCCCGAACGGCCGCCGCTGCAGGGCGTGTCACGGCGGGCCATCGTCGACACGACGGTGGAGCACACCCTGGCCACCGGGTACGAACAGCACTGGCAGGTCCCCACCGACTGGCAGGAGTTCTTCGACGTCGCCCTCAAGCCCGCCTACGACGCCTGGGCGGAGGAACTCGACCCGGAGTTCACCCCGCAGCCCGACCTGCTGGCCGCCTCCCGGACGGAGCCGCTGCTGACGAAGTGGCTGCGCGCCTACTACGAAAACTGCCGTGCCAGGTTCCCCCGGACGGCGCGGCGCCCGCGATCGGCCGGCGATCTGATCGACGACGCGGCCGGACTCCTCGCCGCGGCCCGGGTCCCGAAGCCGCGTGCCGACGCCCTGGCCCTCGCCGCGCACGCGATGCCCGGTCACGACCAGGACGGCGGCGCCGACGAGCCGCTGCCCGAGAAGGAGACCGAGGCGTTCCGGTCGCTGGTGGCCCGCCGCGCCGAACGGGAGCCGCTGGAGTACCTCCTCGGCCGGGTCCGTTTCTTCGACCTGGAGCTGGAGGTCGGCGAAGGCGCCTACATCCCCCGGAGGCGTACCGAGGCCATGGTCACCGAGGCTCTCGCCCGCTGCACCGCCGAGCGCCCCCGGGTGGTCGACCTGTGCACCGGCTCCGGGGCGGTCGCCCTGGCCGTCGGCGCCCTGCGCCCCGGCTCGACCGTCACCGGCGTGGACAACTCCGCCCCCGCCCTCCGGTGGGCCGAACGGAACCGGAGCGGCCTGGCCTCGCGCGTCGGCTCCGACGTCGACTTCGTCGAGGGCGACGTCACCGACGAGCGGCTCCTCGCGGACCTCGGCGGCCGCGTCGACCTGGTCACGGCCGTCCCGCCGAACGTACCCGACCGCGTCCAGCTCGTGCCGGAACTGTCGGACCACCAGCCCAGGGCCGCCCTCCGCGCCGGCTGGGACGGACTCGACACGGTGCGCTCGGTGGTCACGGCGGCGGCCCGCCTGCTCACCCCGGGCGGCGTGCTGGCGGTGGAGCACCACGACGCCCTCGCGGACGCCGTCGCCGACATCGTCCGCAGCGCCGGTTTCGAGTCGGTCACCAGCCACACCGACGGTGACGGGCACCCCCGGTTCCTGATCGCCCGCCGCGCGTCCGCCTGACATCGCGCCCTCGCCCGGGCAGAGTACTGCCCGGGCAGGCGCGCCGAGTTGACCAGCTCCGTCGCCCGCCCGGTCACGAACGCCACCCCCCGCCGGCGCGGCCCCGTGCCGCCCGGCCCCGCACGGAGGGAAAGACCCACTGATGCACGACACGTCCTTACGGGCGACGAAACGGGAGTGGGTCGGCCTGGCCGTGCTGACCCTTCCGTCGATGCTGGTCACGATGGACCTGACCCTGCTGCACCTGGCGGTTCCCCAGATCGGCGCGGACCTGGGCCCGAGCAGTTCCCAACTGCTGTGGATCACCGACATCTACGGGTTCGCGATCGCCGGTTTCCTCATCACGATGGGCACCCTGGGCGACCGGGTGGGACGTCGGCTCCTGCTGCTGCTCGGAGCCGCCGCCTTCGGCGTGGCGTCGGTGCTCACGGCGTACGCCCGGACGCCGGAGATGCTGATCGTCGCACGGGCCCTGCTGGGCGTGGCGGGAGCGAGCCTCGCACCCTCCACCCTGTCGCTGGTGCGCCACATGTTCCCGGTGCCCGCGCAGCGCACCACCGCCGTCACCGTCTGGTCGAGCAGCTTCATGCTCGGCGGGGCCCTGGGGCCCGTGGTGGGCGGGGTGCTCCTGCAGTACTTCTGGTGGGGCTCGGTCTTCCTGCTGGCCGTCCCGGTGATGGTCCTGCTGCTCGTGCTCGGGCCCCTCCTCCTGCCCGAGTACCGCAATCCGCAGGGCGGGCGCGTCGACTTCACCAGTTCGGTGCTGTCGATGGTCGCCGTGCTGGCCGTGATCTACGGTTTCAAGGAGATGGCCAAGCACGGTCCGGAGCCCGTCTCCGCCACGGCCGTCGTGGTCGGCGCGGTCGTCGGCTTCGTCTTCGTCCGGCGTCAACGCGGCCTGGCGCACCCCCTGCTCGACATCCGGCTGTTCGCCAACCGGGCCTTCAGCGCGTCGCTGATGACGCTGCTCGTGACCGTGATGTTCCTGATGGGCCTGCAGTTCCTCATCGCGCAGTTCCTGCAGAGCGCGTTGGGGCTCTCCCCGCTCCGCACCGGCATGTGGATCTTCCCTGCCGTGGTCGCCGGCATGATCGCCGCGCTGGCGGCCTCCACCCTCATGGGCAGGGTGCCCCCGGCCTACCTGTTCGGGGCGGGCATGGCGCTGGCGGCCGTGGGCTTCGCCGTCCTGTGGGGCGTGTCGGCGGACACCGGTCCCGGCCTCGTCCTGACGGCCTCCGTCCTCATGTTCGCCGGTCTGGCCCCGATCTCCGCCCTGGGCACCGACATGGTCGTCGGCAGCGCCCCGCCCGAACGCGCCGGGCCCTCGGCGGCCCTCTCGGAGACCTGTATCGAGTTCGGCGGCGCCCTCGGCATCGCGGTGGTGGGGAGCCTCGCCACCGTCGTCTACCGCGCCGGCATGGCCGACGCGTACCCCGGGGGAATGCCCGCCGGAGCGGCCGGCGCGGATGACACGCTGGCCGCGGCGCTGGAGGGCGCGGCGCGCCTCCCGGGAGAGGCGGGCACGGCCCTGGCGGACGCCGCTCGTGAGGCGTTCGCACGGGGCCTGCAGATCAACGCCTTCGTGGCCGCGCCCCTGATGCTCGCGTTGGCGGTGGGCGCCGTCCTGCTGCTGCGCGGAGTGAAGCCCGCGGCGCACGAGGAGCACGAGGAGCACGAGGAGGGTGCCGCTCCCGCCCCGGCGCACACCCCCGGAGCGGGGGCCCGGGACCACGCCCCGAGCGCCGGCGACGGCGTGTGACGGGAGGGCCGGGGAAGGCCGGCACCCCGCTTCCCGGAGCGCACCCCTCACCGCCGGGGTCGCCGGCCGTGGTCAGGGACTTCCGACGGGCCGATGGGGCGGGCCGCGTCCGCGGGCGGCGCCACGGGGCGCTGCCCGCGGACGCCTCCCCGCGGCGGACGGGGTACGCGGCTGCCGGACCCCGGACACGCCTTGCGGCGCCGTTCCCGTGGGGTGCGGCGCCGCATGGCGTGTCCGTCGGCCGCGAGCCCGCGCGCCGCGTCGCCGTTCCCGACCGGCGCCGGGTCGGCCGGCGGCGGTCCGCGGGGCGAACGGGGCGTCGTGGCGAGGGGCGGCGGCCTGCCGTCAGTCGACGGGGGCGACGCGGATCAGGTTGCCGTCCGGATCCGCGACGACGAACGTGCGCCCGAACACCTCGTCGCTCGGCCGGCTGACCACGCGGACGCCCTTCGCCTCCCACTGCTCGAACCGGCGGTCGATCGCTTCGGGGCCGCCGGGCAGCGTGAGACAGACCTCGCTGGTGCGCCGCGCCGCCGGCGTCAGGTCGTCGGTCCGCCCGCTCCAGAGCGCGAGCTCCGCACCCTCGCCCAGGCTGAAGGCGATGTACGCGGGCTGCTGGAAGGTCGGCTTGATCTCCAGGAGGTCCGCGTAGAAGTCGGCTGCCGCGGGCGCGTCGTTGACGTAGACGATGAAGACGATCGAGGGCGCCATCACTCACTCCTTGGGGGTGGGTCTCACGGGACGACTGGAGTGTGCCGCTCATTCCTGACAGGTTCCGTCATGTTTCCCGAGGCTTTCGATCTCCCGACCGTACGCGTCCGTCCCCTCCGTCCAGTCCCGTGCTCCCCGTGCGTCGCGTGCGCCCCGTGCGGAGGGATCCGGTTTCCGGCGGTGCGGGGCCGGACGCGGGGGCCGGTGGTCCCGGCTCCCGCGCGGTCCGCCCGCACGGTCACGGCCCGCACGCCGACCGCTCAGGCCCGGCCGCCGTCGCCTTGCTCGTGCCGTGAGGCCGCCTCCCCTACCGACCGCGGTGGGGCCCGGCGTGCGACCGGGGTCAGCACCACTCCGAGTTCTGCCGGTCGGCGGTGATCGACACCTCGAAGAGGCCCCCGTCCGCCTCGTCCACCGTCAGGTACGCGGTCGTGCCGTCCAGCTCCTTGGTGAGGCAGACGGACACGGGCTCACCGGCGACCGCTGCCCGTCGCCGCCAGCCGTCCGCCTCGGCCGCCTCGCGGTAGCGGCGCAGTGCGGCCTCCGCGGGGCCGCCGTAGCGGTACGTCCTCCCCGCCCACACGAAGAGGTCGTCGTCGTCACACCCCTCGTACGCGTCGACCCGCTCCGCTCCGCGCGCGGGCGCGGCCGCCAGCACCGTCTCGCGGGCCATCGTCCGGGCGAGGCGGTGCTCCGCCTCGCCGCATCCGTAGACGGTCACGAAGTACACCGCCGGCAGCGCCACCAGCAGCAGCGTCGGCACGGCCGTACCGACGCCCAGCCACACCCACCGCCTCGTCCTCACCCTCGTCACACTGCCGCAACCTAGCGCACGCCGCGGAGGGGCAGTCGACCAGCCCTGCCCGCCCTCTCCGGCCGCGGTGGCGGCGGCGGCGCGTGTGCGCACCCGAGGGCCCGAGGGGCCTGCGCGACGCCCGCGCGCCACCCGGCCCACCGATCGACTGATCGTCAGATTGGATTGACAATCGTTTTCATCTGGTGAATGCTGCTCACGCCCCGCGCCCCTCCGCACCGTCCTGCGGCCGTGTGGCGCGGGGTCCGTCACGTGAGCCCTGGGAGCAGCATGTCGATCTTCCGTAACCGTCGAGAGTTCCTCGCCCTGACCGGCGCGACCGCCGGCGGTCTGGCCCTGACCGCGTGCGGTGGCGATGGCGCGGGCTCCGGGGAGGGGGCCGCGGGTGGGGGCAAGGGGGAGCCCCGGCGCGGCGGCCGGTTCCGGGCCCTGTTCACCGGGGGCGGCGAGCAGGAGACCATCGATCCGCACGCGGAGGCCCTGGCCATCGACATGGCCCGCACCAAGGCCCTGTTCGACCGGCTCGTGGAGCTCGACGCCGGGATGAAGCCCGTGCCGCGCCTCGCCGAGAAGTGGGAGTCCAACGCCGACGCCACCGTATGGCGCTTCACCCTGCGCAAGGCGCTGTTCCACGACGGGAAGGCCCTCACCCCCGAGGACGTCCTCTTCACCTTCGCCCGCGTCCTCGACCCGAAGGCGACCGACCACTTCGCGCAGGGCATGCTCTCCGTCATCGACCTCGGCAAAAGCCGTGGCGTGGGCAAGAACGTCGTCGAGGTGGTGCTGAAGCGGCCCGCCGCCGAGTTCCCGGCCCTCCTCGGCACCCTGGGCACGGCCGTCGTCAGCGCCCGGTACGCCGACCCGGCCAAGCCCGTGGGGACGGGGGCGTTCCGGCTGACGTCGTTCCAGGCCGGCCGCTCCTTCGCCGCCACCCGCTTCGACGACCACTGGGACGGCGGCGCGTACGTCGACGAGCTGCGGATCCTGTCCGCCGACGCCGACGCCCGGGGCAACGCCCTGCGGGCCGGGGAGGCGGAGTTCGGCTACGAGATGACGCCGACCTTCGCCCGGACGGTCCAGGCAGACAGGGCCGTACGGATCCTGGCCGCCAAGGGCAGCACCGCCCACGCCCTCGTGATGAAGTGCGACCAGGAGCCCTTCGACGACCCCCGGGTCACCCTGGCCCTCAAGCTGCTCGCCGACCGCGAGAAGCTCGTGCGGGTCGTCCTCGCCGGCCAGGGCGTCGTCGGCAACGACATGTTCGGCAAGGGCTACCAGTACTACCCCGGCGACGTCCCCCAGCGCACGCGTGACGTCGACGAGGCGCGCGCCCTGCTCAAGAAGGCCGGTGCGCTCAACAGGACGCTGTCCATCTACACCTCGTCGGTGGCCAACGGCTTCGTGGAGGCCGCGACCCTCTTCGCCGAGCAGGCCGCCGACGCCGGCCTGCGGGTGAAGGTGACCACCGGGCCTTCGGAGACGTACTTCAAGGACCAGCTCGCCAAGGGCGTCATGGGCAGCCACCGCTCCGGTGCGATGACCATCCCCAACTACATCAACGACCGGCTGCTCAGCACGTCCGCGTTCAACGCCTCGGCGTGGCGCCGCAAGGACTTCGACGCGACGTTCGCCAAGGCCCAGTCCACCACCGACACGGCCGAACGCACCGCCCTGTACGGCGCCTTGCAGCGCACCGTCCACGACGAGGGCGGGCTGCTCGTGTGGGGCCACCCGGACTGGCTGAACGCCGTCTCGTCGCGGGTCCGCGGCATGGAGGCGGCCCCGCCCAACACCCTGCACTCCGCCCGCTTCGACAAGGTGTGGCTGGCCTGACGATGCGTGGGTACGCTCTGCAGCGGCTCGCCCTGGGCGTCGGCCAACTCGCGCTCCTCGCGGTGCTGGTCTTCGTCCTGACCGCCCTCCTGCCGGGTGACGCGGCCGACGTCCGCAACGACGAGGACGCCACCGACGCGCAGGTCGCGGCGTTGCGCGAGCAACTCGGCCTGGACCGGCCCGCGGTGGAACGGTTCACCGACTGGGCGGCGGGACTGGCGACCGGCGACCTCGGCACCTCCCTGGTCAGCGGCGGTCCGGTACGCGACATCCTCGCCGACACCGTGGGCACGACCCTGGTGCTCGGGGCGGTGACGCTCGCCGTCGTGCTGCCGCTCGCCCTGCTGCTCGGGGTCGTGTCCGGGCTGCGGGAGGGCGGGCGCCTGGACCGGGCCGTCTCCTCCGTCACCCTGGCGCTCAACGCCGTACCGGACTTCGTGCTGGCACTGCTGCTCGTCGCCGGCCTGTCCCTCAAGCTCGGTCTGCTGCCCGCCACATGGGTGGGCGTCGGGACGGCGGACCTGTTCGCCGAGCCGACGCTGCTGGTCCTGCCGGTCACGGTGGTGGCCGCCCGCATGGTGTGCCTGCTCTCCCGCCAGGTGCGCGCGGGCGTGGTCTCCGTGCTCGGCGCGGGGTACGTCGCCCAGGCCCGGCGCCTGGGCGTGCCCCGCCGGACGCTGCTGCTGCGCCACCTCCTGCCCAACGCGGCGATCCCCGGCATCCAGGAGCTGGCACGCGTGGGCGACAACCTCGTCGGCGGTGTGCTGATCGTCGAGGCGGTCTTCGCCGTACCGGGCGTGGCCACCGCCCTGGTGCGGGCGGTCGAGGCGCGGGACGTGCCCACCGTGCAGGGCCTCGCCCTGGTGGTCGCCGTCGCGGCGCTGCTGTTCAGCCTCGCGGCGGACCTGGTCTGCCATCGCCTCGTGCCACGGACGGAGGTCCTCCGGTGAAGCCGTCGAAACGGCGGCCCGGCCCCCTCGGCGCCCTCGGGGCGTCGCTCGGCGCCGTCCTCGTCGCCCTGCCCCTGGGCGTGGCCGTGCTGGGTCCGCTGTTCGCCGACGCTCCCGCCCCCGGGCTGGCCGCCCCGTACGCGGCGCGTGACGTCGAGCACCTCCTCGGGACGGACGCCCTGGGTCGCGACGTGCTGGCCCTGCTGCTCCACGGGGGGCGCAGCGCGCTCGGCATGGCCCTGGGCGCGGTCGCCCTCGCCTACCTGGTGGGCGGCCTGGCCGGGCTGCTGGCGGCGTCGGCCCGTCGGCGGTGGCTGGACGAGCTGCTGATCCGGCCCCTCGACGTGCTGCTCCCGCTGCCCACGCTCCTGGTGATCAGCGTGGTCGCGGTGGGCTGGCGGGGTTCCCCGGTCGCCATCGCGCTGGCGGTCGCCGCCGTGAACGTCCCGCCCGTGGCCCGGTTGGTCCGGGCGGCGGCGCTGGACGCGGCGAGCGGTCCCGTCGCCGAGGCCCTGCGGCTGCAGGGCGAGTCCTGGGCCCGCGTCCAGTTCGGCCTCGTCGCGCGGTCGGCGCTCGCCCCGGTCGCCGCCGACATCGGCACCCGGGTCACCCTCGCGGTGTTCCTTGTGGGTTCGGCGAACTTCCTCGGCCTCGGGCTGGACCCGACGGCGCCCGACTGGGCGGTGAGCATCGCGCGCGGGCGTGAGGGGCTGCTGCTCCAGCCGTGGGCCGTGCTGGCGCCGGCCGCGATGCTCGTCCTGTTCACCGTGGGGCTCAACCTGTTCGCCGACCGTCTGCTGGCCCGTTCCCGGCACCGTACGCAGGAGGCCGTCCGATGACCGCGATCGTCACCGTCCAGGAGGCCGTCCGATGACCGCGCTCGTCACCGTCCGCGGGTTGACCGCACACGCCGGGGGCTCGGTGCTGCTCGACGCGGCCGACTTCGACCTGGACGAGGGGCGCGTCACCGCGCTCGTCGGCCCGTCGGGCAGCGGCAAGACCACCGCGGCCCTTTCACTCCTGGGCGAGGCGGCACCGGGCGTGCGGCTGAGCGGCCGGGTCCGCGTCGGCGGTGCCACCGTCGTGGACGAGCGGGGGCCGACCGCGGAGGCGGCCTCGGTGCTCGGGCGCGTCGTCGCGTACATGCCCCAGCACCCGGGGAGCGCGCTGAACCCGGCGCGCCGCACGGGTTCGGTCCTCGCCGAGCTGGCGCGGCTGCACCGCCCGGAGACCGCGCCGCCGGTCGCGGTGGCCGAGGCCCTCCAGGCCGCCCAGCTCCCCCCGGGGCGGAACGTCGTACGGCGCTTCCCGCACCAGTTCTCCGGCGGGCAGCGCCAGCGCGTGGCGCTCGCCCAAACCCTGGTGTGCCGGCCCCGCGTCCTGGTCCTCGACGAGCCGAGCACCGGACTCGACACGGTGGCGCGGATGCGGCTGGCGGACGAACTGGCCTCGCTCACCCGCCGTGGGCTCGGCATCCTGCTGCTGAGCCACGACCACGACCTGGTACGGGCCCTCGCCCACCGGGTGGTCGTCCTGGGCCGGGGCCGGGTGACGGCCTCGGGCACGCCCGCGGAGGCCCTGCCCGCCCGGCCCAGACCGAAGACCGTACGCCACGTCCCCACGGCCCCCGACCGGCCTCCCGTCCTGGAGGTGCGCGGGCTCTCCGCGCACCTGCGCGGCCGCGGCCGCGATCCGGTCCTGCACTCCGTGGACCTGCGTCTGCCGGCCGGGGCGTGCGTGGGGGTCGCCGGACTGTCCGGCAGCGGCAAGACGACCCTGGCCCGCTGTGTGGCCGGCCTGCACGAACGGCACCGCGGAGACGTGCTCCTGGACGGTGTGGCCCTGCCCGTGCTGCGGCGGCGCACCCGCGAGCAGAAGCGGCGCGTGCAGTACGTGTGGCAGGAGGTGCGGGGTTCCTTCGACGAGCGGCACCCGATCGTCGAGCAGGTGGCCCGTACCGCCGTACGGCTCCGCGGCCTCGCGCCCGGCGACGCGCGCGCCGAGGCGCTGCGGCTGCTGGGCCGTCTGGGGCTCGACGGGGCGAGTGCCGCACGGCGGCCCGCCGGCCTGTCCGGCGGCGAGCTGCAGCGGGCGGCGCTGGCACGGGCGGTCATCGCGACGCCCGACGTCCTGGTCTGCGACGAGATCACCACGGCCCTGGACCCGGCCGCCACCGCGGCCGTCCTCGCCGAACTCGCGCGGCTGCGCGAGGAGCACGGCACCGCGCTCCTCTGGGTCAGCCACGACCTCGCGCTCCTCGCCGGCGTCGCCCACCACGTCGTCGTCATCGACGACGGCCACGTCGTCGAGACCGGCACGCCCGACGAGGTGCTGCGCGCGCCCCGGGCCACGCTCACCCGGCGGCTCGTCAACGCCATGGACCTCGGCACGGGGCGGGCGGACACGGGTCCGGCCGACACGGGTCAGCCCCACACTGGTGCGCCCCATGGGGTCCCGGCCCACATGGGCCCCGCGGACACGGACCCGGCCCACAGGGACCCGAGCGACACGGACCCGAGCGACACGGGCCTGACCGCGCCGACCGCATCCGGTGCCTGAGCACACGCACATCCCTTCCCATCCGACGACCACGGAGGACCCATGACCGACCGGACCGCAGCCGGCACCGCAGCCGGCACCGCAGCGTCCCGGACCGACGTCCGCGCCCTGCTGGACTCGCTGCCCGACACGCTGCCGGGGGACGAGATCCTCGCCCTGAACAGCGCCCAGTCCGACATCCACACCGAGCGGACGTACGACTACAACGGCTGGACGTTCACCCTGCCGCCGGGGGTCTTCAAGCCGGGCGACACCAGCCGCATCGTCCACGACCGCCTGCTGGACGGCACGATCCCCGTCACGGGCCGCTCGTACGCGGCGATGGGGGTGGGCCTGGGCGTCGAGGCCGTGATCGCCGGCACCCTGGGGGCGCGGGAGGTCTACGCGGTCGACGTCCACCCGGACAGCGTGGCCGCGGCCGCCGGGCACTACGCCCGGATCGTCGGGGACCGGTCGGACACCGTCTTCCGGCCGCTGGTGTCGAACCTCTTCGAGGAGTTCCCGGACTCCGCCCGGCTGGACGTCGTCACCTTCAACCCACCGGCGGTCTCCAAGCGGACGAGCGACGACCCGACGGTGGTGCGCAACGTCTGCGTGGGCGCCGAGATCGTCCTGCGCTTCTTCGACCAGATCGTGACCCGCGACCTGCTGGCGCCGGACGGCGAGATCCACCTGATCGTCTCCAACACCGCCGAGCTGAAGCGGATCGTCGCCCACGCCGTCGACGCCGGGTTCCGCCCCGTCGTGCTGCACCGCCAGACGTGGGAGGGCGACAACTGCCAGGCGTACCTGTTCAAGCTCATCCGGCACGACGCCGTCTGACGGGGAGGACAAGGACATGCACGAGCACATAGCCGAGGCGGTCAAGGAACCGGACGTGGTGGCGGTCCCACCGGGGGCGGTCTGTCTGCGGTTCGAGACGATGAAGCTGTACTCGGCACTCGGCGCGGTGCGCCACCTGCTGGAGACCGGGCAGGTGAAGCCCGGCGACACACTCGTCGACAGCTCCAGCGGCATCTACGCCCACGCGCTCGCCCTGGCCTGCCACCGGTACGGCCTGAACTGCCACGTCGTCGGCTCCACCACGGTGGACCGCACCCTGCGCGTCCAGTTGGAGATCCTCGGCGCCACCCTCGAACAGGTCCGGCCCTCCAAGAACCTGCGCCTGGACCAGAACCTCCGCGTCGAGCGGATCGGCGAGCTGCTGCGCGAGAACCCGCACTACCACTGGATGCGCCAGTACCACGACTCCATCCACTACCTCGGTTACCGCGACGTCGCCGACCTGATCCGCAAGGAGGTCCCCGAGGGCCCCCTGTCGCTGGTGGGGGGCGTCGGCACCGGCGCGTCCACCGGCGCCATCGCCACCTATCTGCGCGAGGCGGGCCGTGACGTGACGCTCGTCGGCGTCCAGCCGTTCGGCAGCGTCACCTTCGGCGCGGAGCACGTCTCCGACCCCGACATGATCATCGCCGGCATCGGCAGCTCCATCCCCTTCCACAACGTCCGGCACGACCTGTACGACCGCATCCACTGGGTCAACTTCGACTACGCCATGTCGGGCGCCGTCGAACTCCTGCGCGCCAGCGGCATCTTCGCCGGGCTGTCCGCCGGCGCCGCGTACCTCGCGACCCTCTGGGAGCGCGAACGCGACACCGACCGGACGTATGTCTTCCTCGCCGCCGACACCGGGCACCGTTACGTCGACAGCGCCTACGCCCACCACTCCGACGCCCGTGGGCTCGGCGCCATGCGGCCCCACGAGGTCACGACGCAGGACCAGCTCAGGCACCCGTGGTCGGCCATGGACTGGCCGCCGGCCGACAGCGCGCTGCTGCGTGGCGCGCCCGTCCTGGTGGCGGAGACGGCCTAGCGTCCGTCGCGGGGCGGAGCGGGCCAGTCCGCTTCCCCCACCGCCCGCGACCGACCGGAAGGTGCCCCCATGGTCCTCGACATGTCCCTCGACCAGCAGCTCACCCGCGGTGTCGTCGTCCTGCCGCGGCTCCTCGGGGCCGCGGAGACGACGGCCCTGGGCCAGGCGGCGGAGTCCGTCCTCGCCCGTGTGACCGGGCGGGCTTCGCACGGCACCACCGAGGTCACCGTGTGGCCGGACGGGCACCGGCTGGAGAGGGTGGACGGCACCACCGTCCACTGGGAGCCGCAGGCCCGTCCGCCCGTGGTGCGCAGCCTGTCACCCGTCACCCATCTGGACCCGGTGCTCGACGCCCTGTGGACCGACGACCGGATCACCGCGCCCATGCGGCGGATGGTGGGCAGCGCGCGGCTGGGCAGGTTCACGTCCAAGCTGAACTTCAAGCGGGCGGGCGTCGGTTCGGAGTTCCCCTGGCACCAGGACCATCCGTACTGGTACTGCTGCGCGGGCCCGGCCGCCCGGGACGTCGCCACCGCGGTGGTGTTCCTCGACGACGTCACGGCCGACAACGGCGCGCTCGTGCTCGTGCCCGGCAGCCACCTGGCCGGGCCCGCGCCGCGGGACCGGTCCGAACCCACCGGTCTGCTGGTCGACGTCGCGCGGACCGACGTGCGGGGCGCCGTGACCGTCGAGGCACCGGCCGGATCGGTGCTGATGTTCCCCGGTCTCGTCGTGCACCGCTCCGGGCCCAACCGGTCGGCCGCGGACAGGCGTTCGCTCCTGCTGTGCTTCCAGCCGGCCGGGCGGCCGGAGCTGTCCGACCTCCCCTACCGCGCCGAACGGCTGGCCGACCTGCCCTGACCCTCCTCCCCCTCGCCCCCTTCACGCACCACCCCTCGTGCGGCGCCGCCCCTGGTGCCGCACCCTCCACGGGGGCACCTCACCGGTGCCCCACCACACCCGTGTCCGCACACACCCGAGAAGGAACCGCCATGTCTCCCACACAGCCGCAGTCCGTACCGGAGCTCCAGCAGGCCGTCCTGGAGGGCGCCTTCGGGCCGCTCCCCGGTGAGCTGGCCGTCACCAGCGCCTTCTGGCTGCACCACACCACCCGACTCGCCGGCAGCCAGGTCACCTACCGCAACCACTACCTGCTGCTCCGCTCCGGCGACGCCTTCGGCGCCTGCTCCTTCGAAGCCGGCGAACTCCCCCCGGACTTCTGCGCCGAGGCCTCCGGCCACACCCTCGACACCCTCGTCCGGCACGAGTCGGCGCCGGTGCGCGTCGCCGCGCTCGACGCCTACCTCGGCCGCGTACGGCCGCACCGCGACGCGGCGGAGGCCGAGACCGTCACCCTGCCCACCGGTACGCCGGAGGAGCGGGCCCGGGCGCGGGACGCCGCGGTGGCCGGGCTCCTCGACATCGCCCCGGGGGCGAAGGTCGCGCTCATCGGCGTCGTCAACCCGCTCGTCGCGGCGATACGCGAGCAGGGCG
Source organism: Streptomyces changanensis (assembly GCF_024600715.1). NCBI lineage: Bacteria > Bacillati > Actinomycetota > Actinomycetes > Kitasatosporales > Streptomycetaceae > Streptomyces > Streptomyces changanensis. The sequence goes on along the minus strand of NZ_CP102332.1, from coordinate 6,134,328 downwards.
GCGTGCCGCTGCCCTGCGACTTCAACCTGCGCACCACGAACTGGGGCGACCCGGTCACCGACGACATGGACCAGGTCCTGGACGCGGCCGACGCCGTGGTCGCCACCGGCATGACCCTCAGCAACGGCAGCTTCGACCGGATCCTCGAACACTGCCGCAAGCACGCCCTCCCCCTGGTGGTCTACGCCCAGACCGGCAGCGCCGTCGCCCGTGCCTTCCTCGGTGCCGGTGTGACCGCGCTGTCCGCCGAGCCCTTCCCGTTCTCGCAGTTCAGCGCCGACGCGACCGCGCTCTACCGGTACCGGGTGGGGCAGGCGTGAGCAGCGAGACCCAGGGCCCCGCAACCTCACCGTCGCCGACCACGGGGACGCGGCCGGAGCCGGCCGCCACCGCGGGCACGGGTTCCGGGGGCCACCCGGAAGCCGCGGTCCCGGAGGCCGCGGTCCCGGGGGCCGCGGCCGGGGCCGCCCCGGTTCCGTCGACCCCGGGTCCGGGGGCCGTGACGGACGTGACGACAGTGGCGGACAAGGCCGTCGCGGACGCGGCGGCCGTCCCCGGTGACCTGCGCATGGCCCGCGTCCTGTGGCCGTTCATGCTGGCCTCCGCCGTGGGTCTGGTGCCCTTCACCATCTACAGCACCTTCCTCGTCCCGATCGCCGACGATTCGGGGGGCGGCGTCGCGGCCCTGGGCCAGCTGCGCGGCCTCGGCGGCCTGGCCGCCCTCGCCGTGGGCACCGCGCTGGCCCCGCTGATCGACCGCGTCCGCCGGGAGTGGGCGGCCGCGGGCGGCCTCGCCGTGCTCGCGGTCTCGGCGGCACTCGGCGCGGGCGGCGACCTCCTCCTGCTGGCCGCCTTCTGCCTCCTCGTCGGCGCCGGTACGGCCGTCCTCAACCCGGCGCTGACCGCGGCCGCGGCCGACCGCTTCGACGACGACGCCGCCGCGGGCCGCGCGGCGACGCTCATCACCGCCACCCAGTCGCTGACCGCGCTCCTCGCCGCGCCGCTCGTGGCGCTGCCGGCGCTGCTGTGGGGCTGGCGGGGCGACCTGTGGGCCATCGCCGCGCTCTGCTCCGCACTGGCCCTGTACTTCCTGCTGCGCGGCCGGCGGACGCCCGCGCCCGGTGCGGAGGCGCGGGCCACCGACGAGGTGAAGCGGCCCGGCTACCTGGAGTCGTTCCGGCTCCTGGGCGCCCTGCCCGGCGTGGTGCCGCTGGTCCTGGTCGCCATGCTGCGCACGGCCGCGTTCATGGGGTACCTCGCCTATCTCGCCGCCTTCTACGACGAGCGGTTCGGGCTGGCGCCGGGACCGTTCGCGATGGTGTGGACGCTCAGCGGCACGTCGTTCTTCCTCGGGAACCTGTTCGCCGGACGGTTGCTGAGCGTCGAACGGGCGGGGATCTCGGGGGAACGGCTGATGACACTGGGGCTGGTGGTGGCGCTGGCCGCGCTGGTGGGCGTCTTCTTCGCCCGGTCTCTCTGGCTGGCCCTGCCGCTGACGGCGCTCGTCGGCGTGGGGCACGCGACGGTCGCGGCGTGCGTCACCACCCTGCTCGTACGGCGCTGCGGCCCCCTGCGCGGCACGGCGCTGAGCGTCAACGCCGCCGGGATGAGCTTCGGGGTGTTCGTCGGCGCGGGACTCGGCGGCGTGGGCCTGGCCCTCGGCGGCTTCCCGGGCACGGCGGCGGTCCTCGGCGGGCTGACCCTCGTGGCGCTCGTCCTCGCCCGTGTCGTCGCCCGGTCGCCCGCCACCTCCGGAGACTGAGGGGACCCGCGCACGCGGTGGCCTTCACGGCCCGGGGTCCACGGGGATCGCCGTGGACCCCGGGCCCGGACGGACAGGAACAGCGTCCAGCAGGGAGTCGGCCGTGACCGTCACAGCAACCGGCAGGAACCGGCGCACGACCCGTCAGCGCGTCGCCGTGGCGGCGGCGCTGGCGGAGCGCGCGGAGTTCGTGTCGGCCCAGGAACTGCACGGGCTGATGAGCGACTCGGGCGTCCGTGTCGGCCTCACCACCGTGTACCGCGCGCTGCAGGACCTGGAGCGCGCCGGCGGCGCCGACGTCGTACGCGACGACGCAGGCGAGCGGCTCTACCGCCACCGCCCCGGGGCCGGGCACCGTCACTACCTCGTGTGCCGCAGCTGCCGCCGCGACGAGCCCCTGGACACCGGCGTCATCGAGGAGTGGGTCGCCGCAGTCGTACGGTCGCGGGGCTTCGCGGAGGTCGAGCACACCCTGGAACTCACCGGGCTCTGCGCCGACTGCCGGAACGGCGGGGAGCACGGCGGAGGGAAGTCACCCCCGTCCCACGTGATCCCCTCCTGAACCGTTCGGACGGCGCCACTTCGGGGCGCCCGCCCGTCACCCGCACGTCGACGTCCCCGTGCCCCCGCCGTGAAGGGCGGGGGCACGGGGACGTGGCGCCGCGCACGGCCGAGGGGACGCGCACGGGACGGTTGGAGGTGGTGGCGCGGAGGCGGTCATCCCTGACGGCTGCGGGCCGCGCCCCGGCGCCGCGGGCCGAGGGAGCGGCGCGCGGCCGGAGTTCGACCGGGGAGGTCACACGGTGGGGCCGGGTCGGGCGGTGCCGTGGCTGCGACCACCGCCCGACCCGGGGTGCGTCAGCCCGACCGCGCGAGCGTGGACTGCTCGTGCTCGCAGGCCTCGTCGATCCCGTACGAGCCCCAGGAAGGGAACGGGTCGCTCGCGGGGAGGGCTTCGCCCTCCGCCGTCAGGCAGCTCGCCAGCGCCGCCTTGAGGGCCTCGGGCCGCAGGCCGGTACCGATGAAGACGAGCTCCTGGCCCTGGGCGGCGTCGCGGACGCCGGAGGGCTCGAAGCGCGCCACGGACCCCGCCTGCGACCACAGTCCGGTGATCAGGGGGCGGCTGGCGAGCCAGAAGAAGCCCTTGGAGCGCAAAATCTGCCCGAAGGCGCCACTGTCGAGCTCCTCGGTCACGAAGGTGAACAACCGGCCCGGGTGGAAGGGCCGGTCGGAGCGGAAGACGAGGCTGGAGATGCCGTACTCCTCGGTCTCCGGCACGTGGTCGCCGTTGAGCTCCATGACCCAGCCCGGGGCCTCCTGGGCGCGTTCCAGGTCGAACAGACCGGTTCCCAGGACCTGGTCGAGCGGCACCCGTCCGTGGACGGCGGTCACCACCCGGGCGGCGGGGTTCAGCCGGTTGAGGGCGGCGCGCAGCCGGAGCGCGTCGGCCGGCTCGACGAGGTCGAGCTTGTTGAGCACGAGGACGTCGGCGAACTCGATCTGGTCCATCAGCAGGTCGCTGACCGTCCGCTCGTCCTCCTCGTACTGGTCCAGCCCCCGCTCCACCAGGCCGTCGCCCCCGGCGAGTTCGGGCAGGAAGTTCGCCGCGTCGACCACGGTGACCATGGTGTCCAGGCGGGCCAGGTCGCCGAGGGTCGCGCCGTCGTCCCGGGGGAAGGCGAAGGTGGCCGCGACGGGCATGGGCTCGGAGATGCCGCTCGACTCGATGAGCAGGTGGTCGAAACGGCCTTCGCGGGCCAGCCGGTCCACTTCCTCCAGCAGGTCGTCGCGCAGGGTGCAGCAGATGCAGCCGTTGGTCATCTCGACCAGGCGCTCCTCGGTCCGCGACAGGGCGGCCTCGCCGCCGCGCACCAGCGCCGCGTCGATGTTGACCTCGCTCATGTCGTTGACGATCACCGCGACCCGCAGCCCGTCGCGGTTGCCGAGGACGTGGTTGAGCAGGGTCGTCTTGCCGGCGCCGAGGAAGCCCGAGAGCACGGTCACCGGCAGCCGGCGGTCGGTGGCACCCATCGCGCTCAGCCCTCGGGGCGCAGGAGACCGCGCTCGTACGCCTTCACCAGGCGCTGCGGCACCCGGTGGACCGTGCCGTCCACCGTCACCGGCACCAGCTGGGGCGTGACGGCCTTCCACTGGGCCCGGCGGTGACGCGTGTTGCTGCGGGACATCTTGCGCTTCGGTACGGCCATGACCAACTCCTCGAACAGGTGATGACCGAGACGCTATATGAAAATGGATCCCATTACCAAGTCGGTCGACGAGATGCCCGTGGCGCCTCAGCCGCAGCGGTCGGGGCCGGGACGGCACCCGCACCCGCCCTCCCCCGCGCCGACGACGGGGATGAGCGGGGAGGCGGCCGGGTCGTCCGGGGAGACGACCGGGGCGTGCGGGGAGACGACCGGGGCGCAGCAGCCCTCGCCCCGCCACGCGTTCCGGCCCTCCTTGACGGCGAGGGCGGCGATGACGAGGGCGGCGACGGGGTCGGCCCAGGACCACCCGAGCGTGGCGTTGAGGAGGAGCCCGGCCAGGAGGACGGCCGACAGGCAGGTGCAGAGCATGGTCTGCCTGGAGTCCGCCACGGCGGACGCGGAGCCGAGCGCACGGCCGGCCTTGCGCTGGGCGGTCGACAGGAACGGCATGACCGCCAAGGAGAGGGCGGCCAGGACGATGCCGGGAACGGAGCGCTCCGCCTCGCCGCCACCGGCCAGCGCCCGGACCGCGTCGACGGTCACGTAGGCGGCGAGCACGAAGAACGAGACGGCGATGACGCGCAGCGCGGTCCGCTCGCGCGCCTCGCGCAGCGCGTGGTCGCGAGCGGAGAACTGCCAGGCGACCGCGGCGGCGGAGGAGACCTCGACGATCGAGTCGAGGCCGAAGCCGATCAGGGCGGCGGAGGAGGCGAGGGCGCCGGCGGTGAGGGCGACGACCGCCTCGACGGCGTTGTAGGCGATGGTCCCGGCGACCAGGAGCCGTATGCGGCGCGCGAGTTCCTCACGCCGGGCCGGGGAGGGTCCGGGGGACACGGTCTCGGCGACCACGGTCAGCAGCAGCCCTTCTCGTCGGCGTCGCCACAGGTGCGGCCGGCCTCCACCGCCACCACGGCGGCGCGCAGGTCGTCCAGCGCGTGACCGAGGCGCTCGTCGGCGAGTTCGTAACGGGTGCGGCGGCCGTCGGGCAGGGCGACGACCAGGCCGCAGTCACGCAGGCAGGCCAGGTGGTTCGACAGCCGGGTCCGCGACACCCCGAGGGCGTCCGCCAGTTCGGCGGGGTACGCCGGGGCCTGGCGCAAGGCGAGCAGGACGCGGCAGCGAAGGGGATCGGCGAGCGCGCGGCCGAACCGGGCCAGCACCTCGATGTCGGAAGCGAGAGTGAGCACGACGAGAGAGTACAGGAGATCCTGAATTCAGGAAGACGTGAATCCAGCCACCGGTCCGGCCCCGGCGTGGGCACCGCGGTCGCGACCGGCGCGGCCGGACCGGCCGTCGGCGTCGCCGGCGGGACGGGCATGGCCGAAGTCGTCGACGAGGACGGTGACTTCTTCGAGGGCGAGGGGGGCGAGGGTGACGAGAATCGAGGCGGCCCCGCACGCGGCGGCCCGCATCCCTGATACCTTCTACAACAATGTAGAAGACGTGGTGGCCCGTGGGCCCGTCCCCCGTCCGGCCCGGGCCACCCCTACACACGAACGGAGTCCTCATGGCCCTGTGGGACCGCATCAAGGAGTCCGCATCGACGATGCAGACGCAGCTCACGGCGAAGAAGCACGAGCTCAAGAGCGGCGCCTTCCGCGACGCCTCCATGGCGATCTGCGCCCTGGTCGCCGCGGCCGACGGCACCATCGACCCGGCCGAGCGTCGCCGCGTCGCCGAACTGATCGCCGGCAACGAGGTGTTGCAGAACTTCCCGGCCGACGAGCTGCGGCGCCGCTTCGACGCCAACCTCGACAAGCTCACCGCCGACTTCGACTTCGGCAAGGTCAGCGTGCTCCAGGAGGTCGCCAAGGCGAAGAAGAAGCCCGCCGAGGCCCGCGCGGTCGTCCAGATCGGCATCATCATCGGCGGCGCCGACGGCGACTTCGACAAGACCGAGCAGGCGGTCGTACGGGAAGCCTGCCACGTACTGGAGCTGCCGCCGCACGAGTTCGACCTCTGACCCACCGGGGCCCCGCGCAGCGGCAGGGGCGCACGGCGAAGGGGCCTTCCACCCGAGTCCGGGGGGAAGGCCCCTTCGCCGTGCGTCAGAGCGGTGTGGCCGCCTTCAGGACGAAGAACAGCGTGACGGCCGAGTTCGCCGACGACAGCGCCGAGACCGTCGCCCCCGCGGCGGCGCCCCAGGCCGCCAGGCCCACGGTGGTGGAGGCGGGGTGCCAGACGCGCGCGGCGGGTGCCGGCGCCAGCAGCGCGGCCACCCGGCGCGGTACGGGTCCGGCCTCCGCGAAGCCCGCGAGCGTGGCGACGGGCGCACCGCGGGTGACGAGCGCCGCCTTGCCGATGGTCCGCGCCACCAGGCGCCGGTTGCCGACCTCCTCGGCGGCGTCCTCGTCCGCCCAGCGTTCCGCGGTGTAGCTCACGGCGGTGCGCAGCGGCCGCAGGAACGGGTTGGCCCGGGCGGCGAGCTGCACGGCCAGCAGGAAGCGGTGGTGCCGGCCCGCCAGGTGTGCCCGCTCGTGCGCGAACAGGGCGCGCCGCTCGGGCGAGCCGAGCCGGCCGAGCATCCCGGTGGTGACCACGACCCGGCCGCGCGGCCCACCGGGGAGGGCGTACGCGTAGGGCGCCGAGTCCCGCAGCACGGCCACGGACCGGTATGGCAGCGGCGCGAGGGCGCGCGCCGCCCGCCGGCGTACGCGGTGGTGGCGCCACACCGTCCTGGCGCACGCCGCGGTCACGGCCATCAGCGCGGGGATGGCCGCCTTGCCCGCGACCTCGTCGTACGGCAGCGCCGCGCGCACCTCGGGGTCGGACCAGCCGTCGGGGAGCGGGTTGCCCGGCAGCTGCGCGGTCCCGACCACCACGAGCAGCGCCAGGCACAGCGTGCTGCACACGGCCAGCACGCCGGCGACCCCCGCCAGGAGCCGGGTGGCCGCGCGCGGATGCAGGTGCTGCTCGGCGAGCCGGGCGATCGGCCAGGCGCTCAAGGGCAGGACGAGCGGCAGGAAGACGAAGACCCCCATGCCGTCAGTCTTCCCCCTCGTCGACCGCCTGGGCCAGCAGGTCGCGCAACACCTGCTCGTCACCCGGCGTGAGGGCGGTCACGAAGCTCGCCAGGACGGCCTCCCGGTCCTCCTCGGCGTCCAGCACCCTCCGCATCCGCAGGGCGGCCAGTCCCGCCTCGTCCGCGGTCGGCGTCCACGCGAAGGACCGGCCCGCCCGCTCCCGGGCGACCGCGCCCTTGCCGTGCAGACGCGTGAGGATGGTGATCACGGTGGTGTACGCGAGTCCACCGCCGAGCCGCTCCTGCACCCACCCGGCGTTCACGGGGCCGGGGGCGTCCCGCAGCGCGGCCAGCACCTGCGCCTCCAGCTCGCCCTGGCCACGGCGACGGGCCTGGTGGGGGGCACCACCCTCGTTCCGGTCCGCCACGCCGCCTCCTCCCGCTCCGCCCGCCCGGCACGCGCCACCGGGGTGGTTCATCGTACTGAGGGGTGGCGCGGTGGGGACGGGCGGCGGACCGTCGCGCGGCGCCTCCTCGTCGACCGCCCCCGTCCCCGTCCCGTGGCACGAGCCGCAGGTGACGTCCCCCCTCGCACGGGCATCACGACCGGTGGGCCACGGCCGGTGGGCCACGGCCGGTGGGCCACGGCCGGCGACCGCGGCCGGGATGCGCGACCACGGTCGGGACGCGGGTTCAGTCGAGTTCCGCGAACGCCTCCACGGCCTGGGTCTTGCCGGTGACGACGATGACGCCGCCCTTCTCGATGACCGTTACGGCGGTCGCGTAGGTGAAGGCCCGGGTAGCTCGTAGCGGCGGGTCCGCTCGCGCGGTGCGAGCGCCGACACGAGGGTGACCGGACCGAGCCGGCCGACGAACATCAGCAGGACCCGATCAGCTCGCCCGCCACGGGGGGTCCCAGGCCGACAACCCCACCGTGCCGGAGGCCGACACGGCTTCGAACAGCACCGGCTCCATCGGCGCGTCCACCACCACCAGCAGCGCCAGGGTGCGGCCATGACGAAGCCCACACCGAGCAGGGCGATCGTCAGCGCCTGGCGCAGCGCGTGCGGTGCGGTGCGGTGCGCCGCCCCATGACCGTCGGGTTGGGCCCGGCCCGCACCTCGGTGACCATGGCGGCGGCCAGGACGGCGAAGGTGCCGACCTTGATGCCGCCCGCCGTGCCGGCGCTGTCGCCGCCGATGAACATCAGGGTGCACGCCATGAGGAGCGTGGACGCCTCCATCGCACCGATGTGGACGGTGTTGGACCCGGACTTCCCTGCCGGGACCCAGCCGTTTCCGGCGGGGCGCCGGTCCCGCGTCGAGGATCCGTCAGAGCCGCGTCCGGGGCGGGCGCGTGCCGTCCGGCGGCGTCGTGGTGCCGCGGAGGTGCGGGGCGGCGGCCGCGGTGCGGCGGGCGTAGGCGCGGGCGGCTCGGGCGCGGTCGCCGCAGCGCACCGAGCACCAGTGGCGGCGGCCGTGGCGGAGCAGGTAGCGGTTGCAGGGGGTGGAGCCGCAGGCGGTGAGGCGGTCGGCGTCGGGGCCGGTCAGCAGGTCGGCGGTGTCGGCGGCGAGGACGGCGAGGGCGTGTTCGACGATCCGCGCGACCGGGTGGGCCGTCTCGCGGTACAGGCCGCGGTCCGGGTCCCAGCGGAGCAGGGAGGCGGCGGGGGCCCGGGTGAGCGCGTCGTTGAGGGCGGTCAGCGCGTCGGCGGGGGCGGGCCGGCCGGCGGCGTGGGCCGCGAGGAGGGCGCGGACGTGGTCGCGCAGGGAGCGCAGCAGGGAGGCGCAGAGCTCCTGCATGCCGGTGTCGACCGGGGCGAGTCCGCGGTCGACGAGCCACCGCTCGGCGCCCGCGGGTGTGTCGAGGAGGTCGAGGCGCTGCCCGCCGGGCAGCGTGACGGCGCTGTTGGCGAGGTCGAGCGCGGGGTACCGCTCGGCGCCGGGCGCGGACGGCAGCGGGTCGGCGATCACGGTCTCCTCCATGGGCCTCATGGTAGGGCTTGCGCTGATCCGTGAGAACACCTTACCGTACTCACGGATCAGCCTCCTACCATCCGTGAGGTTCTGAATGTCTTCTGCGACGAGTCCCACCGGCGAGCCGTTTCCCGTCCGCGTCCTGGGCGGCCCGACCGCGCTGTTCGAGTACGGCGGCCTGCGCTTCCTCACCGACCCGACGTTCGACGCGCCCGGCGAGTACGCGACGCCGGGCGGCCCGCGCCTGGTGAAGACGGCGCCCGCCGCCGCCGTCCCGGCCGACCTGGGCCGCGTCGACGTGGTCCTGCTCTCCCACGACGAGCACCCCGACAACCTCGACACCTCGGGCCGGGCCCTGCTCGCCGACGTGCCGCTCACCCTCACCACGCCCGGCGGCGGGGAGCGCCTGGGGGACGGTGCGAAGGGCCTGGCCGACTGGGAGTCGGTCGAGCTGGAACGCCCCGGCGGCGGCACGGTGACCGTCACCGGTGTGCCCGCCCTCCACGGCCCCGGGGAGCGCGACGAGGTCGAGGCGATCACGGGCCAGGTCGTCGGCTTCGTCCTCACCGGCGAGGGCCTCCCCACGGTCTACGTCAGCGGCGACAACGCCTCACTCGACCTGGTGAAGGAGATCGCGGCCCGGTTCGCGCCCGTGGACACCGCCGTCCTCTTCGCCGGGGCCCCGCGCTTCCCGGTCGTCTTCGGCGGCGAACCCATCGTCCTGGACAGCGCGCAGGCCGCCGAGGCCGCCGTCCTCCTCGGCGCGCGACGTGTCGTGCCCGTCCACTACGACAGCTGGGCGCACTTCACCGAGGGCCGCGACCGGCTCGTCGCGGCGTTCGGCGCCGCCGGCCTGGCCGACCGCCTGGACCTCGGCACCCGCGGCTGACGCAGCCGTACCCGCGGGCCGGCGTGACGGGGCGTCAGTGGACGCGCGCCCGGCGGGTGACGGCGTGGCGCACCAGTGCGGCGTTCCCGTCCACGTCCCGGCCCTCGGGGTCGGTGAGGGTGTCCTCCAGGCCGATGCGGGTCTGCAGGCCGAGGGCGAGTGCGCGGTCCAGGACGGACCAGGTGCACTCACCCTCGCCGTGCAGGAGGACGGGGACGTCGAGCCGCGCCCGCGCCAGTCGGTCCAGGATGTCGTCGGCCTCGGGAAGCGCCCGCTCGGTGGGGAGGTCGATCATCTCCACGAGGATGCGGTGGCAGGTGGCGGCGTGGGGGCCGTCGAGCAGGCGCTCGGCGTCCGCCGGCGACCACACGCCCGCCTCGACGCCGACACCGAGCTCCCCCAAGGCACGCGCCATGCGGTCGAAGCCCGGTTCGTCGAGGTTGAGCGACACGACGTCCGGGCGGTGCTCCGCGTCGGCCCACCCCGCCACGGCGGCCTCGCGTGCGGAGGCGTCCCCCTCGCACATCCACAGGCCGGTCGACACGCTGACCTCCAGTCCGGGGCAGGCCCGGCGGACCGCGCGTACGGCGTCCGAGACGACCGCCGCGTCCAGACTCTCCCTGCCGTGGCCGTCCCGGGGGTGCAGGTGTACGCCGGAGGCCCCGGCGGCGTGGGCGAGCCCGGCGTCCCGCGCCAGTTGCCGTGCCGTGAGGGGTACCGCCGGGTGGTCCCGCGTCGTGCGCCGACCGTTCAGACACGCTTGGATCATGCTCCGATCGTGCCACGGCTCCGCCGCCGCACCGCTCTTCCGGGCGGCGGGTCACCGGCGCGGCGCCGCACGGCGGCGGGGAGGGTCGCCCACCGCGGCCCGGGTGCGGCAGGTGCGCGGCGCTCAGGCGATCCACCCCCGCTCTGCGGCCCGTACCCCGGCCTGGAAGCGGCTGTTGGCGCCGAGGCGACCGGTGAGGTCGCTGATGATCCGGCGGGTCGTGCGGACCGACAGGCCGATGTGGCGGGAGATGACCTCGTCCAGCTGGCCGGCGGCCATCAGCCGCAGCACGGTCCGCTCCAGGTCGCTGAGTCCCACCGGTTTCGTGCGGGCGGCGTCCAGGGGGGTGGCCTGGTCCCAGTAGAGGTCGAAGAGGTGATTGAGGAGGTTGAGCAGCGGCAGGTCCCGGACGACCACCGCACCGCGCGCGGTGTTTCGCGCGTCCAGGGGGACTATGGCCGTCTTGCGGTCGTATATCAGGATGCGCGTGGGCAGGAGACTGGTCGTACGGACGTGGGCCCCCGCGTCGTGGATCTCCTTGAGGTAGCGGAAGGTGGCGGAGTGCGATCGTGCGGAGTCGAGGAAGAGGCTGCGGAGGGCGACTCCGCGGCCGAGTAACTCCTTGTCAAGGGGCAGGGCGGCACGGATGGCGTGCTCGCTCTGGGCCCCGCCCGGGGCCATCGAGTCGACGCTGGTGGCGGCGAGCGCGGCCAGTTCGCTGAGCGTGGCGCGGACGGTCTCGACCCCCTGGAGCACCTCCACCTGGCCGGCGTCGGACCGCAGGCGGCGGGCGTCCAGGTAGTCGGCGGTCAGGGCGGTGAGTGCCTCGCGGCGTTGCGCGACATCGAGACGTCGTCGTTCCAGTTGCCTCTCCTCCTCGCCCAGCAGGGCGTCGGCGGCGGCGTGCGGGCTGCGCGCGACCCAGGTCTCGTCGTCGACCTGTTCCAGCAGGCGCAGCTCGGTCAGCCGCTGCCTGCGCCGGCACACCTCGTCGGGTGCCACTCCCAACCGCCGGGCCAGTTCGGCCTCGCCGTTCTTGGGTCGTTGGATCTCGGCCCGGTAGAGCTCCACATCCACGCGATCCAGTCGGATGGTCATGCCTTCCCCTGTCCAGTAGTGGTCTGACCACTTCCTGTCACACGAAGCTGAGCATGCCCCAGGCGTATCCGGATAGCCGTCTGCTTGCCCGGATCGATGTGTGATGAAGGGGAACTAGATGGAACGGTCAACGGCCGCATGGGCCATCGCCGTGGTGACGGCCGGAGTGGTCCTGGTCGACTCCCCGGCGCCCGCGTCGGCGCAGTCGTCGGAGTCGGCGCCGACGGTCGTCCGCCAGGGCAACATATGGGACTTCGTCCCGCTGCGTGAGGGCTGAGACGTGCGGACTGACATCGTCGTGCAGGACGTCGCGTCCTTCCGGATCGACCCCGCCGTCCTGAGCCGCCCGCACCGCCGCACCTGGCTGGTCACCAGCCCGGCACAGCACCAGAAGCTCCTCAAGCGCGGCCGCGCCGACGTCTTCTCGAAGACGGCCGTACTGGAGGAGTTCACCGTCGACTCCCTCGCGGCGTGCGTGGAGGGGATGCGGGCCGACCTGCCCGGGGCGGACCGGGACGACGTGGCCCTGCTGTGCCACGACGAGTACTCCCTCGGGGTCGTCGCCGAGGTGCGCGCACGGCTCGGACTGGTGGGTGACGAGCCCGCACGGCTCGCACCGTTCACGAACAAGATCGCCATGAAGGAGGCGCTGCGGTCGGCCGGCATCGCCCTGCCGGCGCACCGCGAGTGGGACGCCGCCGCCCACCGCGACGATCCCGACGGGTACGTCGCCGCGCTGGAGGAGGCCCTCGGTTGGCCGATGTTCGTGAAACCGCTGGACGAGTCCGGCAGCGTGGGCGCCCGGCGGCTGGACGACGCCGCGGAGCTCCGGGCGTGGGCCGAGGAGGCCGGGTCGCGCCGGTTCGAGGTCGACGAGTTCCTGCGGGGCACCCTGTACCACGTGGACACCGCCGTCCAGGACGGCGAGATCGTGCACGCGGAGGCGAACGCCTACCTCCACCCCTGCTACGAGTACGTCGACGGCCGGGTGTGCGCGAGCCACACCCTCCCCGACGACCACCCGGCCCGTCCGTCCCTGCTGGAGTTCAACCGCCGCGTCCTCGACGCCCTGGCGGACAAGCCCCGCAACGGCGCCTACCACCACGAGATCTACCAACGGCCCGACGGCAGCCTGGTGTTCCTGGAGATCGCCGCACGGGCCCCGGCCGCGCTCGTGCCCTCCACGAGCCGGATCCGCTGGGGCCTGGACATCGAGGAGGCGCACTTCCGCCTGCAGCGGGGCGAGGGCCTGCCCGGCAGCAGGACCGAGGGGCCCCACGCGGCCTGGGTGTACTTCCCCAAGGCCGAGGGGCGCGTCTCCCGCCTGGACCGCGCGCGACTGCGCAGTGACCACCACTGGCAGTGGAACGTGGAGGTCGGTCAGACGACCTCCGCCCCGCAGGACATCCGTGACTTCGCCGCGAGCGTCCTGCTCTGGAACGACGACTTCGACACGCTCCGCCGCGACCTGGAGGTCCTCGACTCCCACACGGCCGTCATCACCGACTGACCCCCGCGCACCGCCGCCGACGGCGGGCCCCCCGCGGCTCGGCACACGCCGCGCCGGGCGGCCGGGAGCCACCGGACGGCCCGGGACCGGCCGACGTCCCGTCAGCGTGACGGGAGGCGGCACCGTACGGCCGACGCCACCGCACGGCACGGTCCGTCATCCGTGCCGGCCGGGCTCTGCGGCCGGCCGGTGTCCGGTTCCACCGGTGCACGCCGGTACCCGCGGCCCGCCGATTCCCACGGTCGGCCGGTCACCCCCCGTCCACCCCCGTCACCGCACGCCGTCACCATCCGGCCGGGTACGACCCTCGTCACCCCGGCCGGGTACGAGCGGCGTCCTCGCACGGCCGCGACCGCCGGCGCCCCCGGGACGCCCCGCGGCCGAACCCCGCCGCACCCTCCGCCGCCCGTCCACCCGTCCTGCCCGCCGAGTGCGGGTGCCGGCGCGGGCGCGGTGCCGGTGCGGCCCCTCTCCCTGGCCCCATCCCGCATCCACGGCCCCACGGCCGGACACCCTCACGCCCTCATGGAAGGACGCACCATGCAGCAGATCGAGTACGACTTCGTCTTCACCGACGCCGAGCGTGACGCGCTGCGGGCGGTGCTCACCGACATCGCCACCAGCCCGTACAGCGACTTCGACTCCTACGTCTCCGACATGACCCGGCTCCACCGCGACCAGCGGCTCGGCAGCAGGTTCACGGACTTCTGCGAGATGTCGATGCTGCGTGACTTCGCCGAGCGCCCGCTCGTCGTGATCGGCAACGCGCCCATCGACCTCGACCTGCCGAGGTTCGGCTCGGCCGACCCCGTACAGGAGAAGTACCGCCTGAAGAAGACGTTCGTGGCCGAGGGGTTCCTGGCCGCCTACGCCGTCCTCACGGGCACCGAGATCATCGGCCACCTCAGCGTCAACGGCGGTGACTTCTTCCACGACATCTACCCCAAGGAGTCGATGTTCGACACCCAGTCGCAGAAGACCCTCGGCACGCTGAAGTTCCACCGCGACTTCACCAACCACTTCGTCAGCCCCGACTTCGTCAACACGCTGACGCTCCGGGACACCCCGACCAACGAGGTGTACTCCACGTTCACGGTCACCGCCCACGCCCTGGAGGAGCTGAGCGACACGGACCGCGAGATCCTGGCGCAGCGGCGCTTCTACACGCCCTTCGACGACGTGTCGACCCGGGAGGGCAACCTCCTGGAGGGCCGGCGGGCCGAGGACCACGCCGTCCTCAGCGGCGACGAGGGCGCGCGGGTCTTCGAGGGGCGCACGCGCGGGCTGGACGAGGAGGCGCAGCAGGTCCTGGACCGGTTCGTCGCCGCGCTGCACTCCCGCAAGCGGATGCGCGTGTCCAAGCCGGGCGACTCGGTCACCTTCTCCAACCGGCACGTGATCCACGGGCGCGAGGTGCACGCGATCCACGACGTCGAGGGGCTCAAGCAGCGCTGGCTCCTGAAGACCCACAACGTCTACACCCGTCAGGCGTTCGAGGAGTTCTTCCTCGGCGACCGCTACGGCGTCGTCAACGGCTGACCGCATGATCATCGTCACCGGCGGTGGCCAGGGCATCGGTGCCGCCATCGCCCGCCGCGCGGCGGCGCTGGGACGACCGGTGTGCGTCAACTACCGGACCAGCGCCGCCGGCGCCGAACAGGTCGTACGGGACGTGCGGGAGGCGGGCGTCGAGGCGCTCGCCCTCCGGGCCGACGTCACCGAGGAGGACGAGGTGGTGCGGCTCTTCGCGACCGCCACGGACAAGCTCGGCCCGCTCAGCGCCGTCGTCAACAACGCCGGGGTCACCGGCGGTCTGGGCCGGGTGATCGACCTGGACGTCGGCCGGCTCGACACCGCCTACCGCGCCGTACTGCGCAGCGTGGTGCTGTGCACGCGGGAGGCGCTGCGGGCGATGGCCCTCAGCCGCGGCGGTCCCGGGGGCTGCGTCGTCAACATCTCCTCCACCGGCGCCCGTACCGGCGGTGGCGGCGAATGGGTCCACTACGCCGCTCTGAAGGCCGCCGTGAACGCCCACACCTGGGGCGCCGCCCAGGAGGCGGCGGCCGACGGCGTACGGATCAACGCCGTCGCCCCCGGGTTGATCCACACCGGACTGCACCAGGCCAACGGGGTCCCGGACCGCCCCGAACGTCTCAAGGCGACCGTGCCCATGGGTCGCATCGGCACCCCGGAGGAGGTCGCGGAGGCCGTGGTCTTCCTGCTCTCCCCGGCCGCCTCCTACATCACCGGGTCCGTCCTCGAGGTGGGCGGCGGCCGCTGAGCCCCGCCCCGCGCACGGGAAGAAGCCATCATGTCCACTGCACCCACCCGCATGCTCGAACCCCACACCCCCCTCTACCTGGACACGCCACCGCACGTCATCACCGAAGGCTCCGGCATCGAGGTCCGCGACGCCGAGGGCCGCTGGTACGTCGACGGTGTCGCCGGCCTGTGGAGCGTGACCCTCGGCTACAGCGAACCCCGCCTGGTACGGGCTGCCACGGAGCAGATGAACCGGCTGCCGTTCTACGGTTCGTTCAACCACCGCACCAACGACGTCGCGCTCGCCCTGGCAGCCGACGTCGCGGAGATCTCCCCGATACCGATGGGCCGGGTCTTCTTCGGCAACTCCGGCTCCGACGCGAACGACAGCGCCATCAAGTTCGCCCGCTACTACCACTGGGCCCAGGGCCGCCCGGAGCGCCGCAAGATCATCTCGCACCACTGCGGGTACCACGGCACCACCCTGGCCGCCGGCTCGGCCACCGGCCTGTCCCACATCCACCACGGCTTCGGGCTGGCCGGCGACGACTTCCTCTCGGCCCACTGCCCCGACCCGCTGCACCCGGCCTCGCGCGGCATGAGCGAGGAGGAGCAGGTCGACTGGCTCGTCCGGGACTTCGAGAACCTCGTCCTGGAGACCGGGCCCGAGACCGTCGCCGCCTTCATCTCCGAGCCGATCCTCGGCGCCGGCGGGCTCATCATCCCCCCGGCCGGGTACTTCGCCCGGATCCAGGAGGTTCTCGACCGCCACGGCATCCTGTTCATCGCCGACGAGGTCATCACCGGCTACGGCCGCACCGGGCAGATGTTCGCCACCACGGCCCTGGGGCTGCGCCCCGACATCATCACCAGCGCCAAGGGCCTGTCCTCCTCCTACCTGCCCATCTCCGCGACTCTGGTCGGCGAGCGGGTCAGCGAGGTCCTGGCCGAGGGGAGCCGGCAGATCGGCACCTTCGGGCACGGCTTCACCTACTCGGGCCACCCCGTGGCCGCCGCCGTGGCCCGCGAGACCCTGGCCATCGTGCGCGAGCGGGACATCCCCGGTCACGTGTGCGAGGTGGCCCCCCACCTGGCGCGGGGGCTGGAGAAGTTCCGCGGGGCGGAACTGGTCCGCGACGTGCGCCACTACGGTCTGCTCGGCGGGGTGCAGTTCGACCCGGAGCAGGCCGGCGCGGAGCCCGGTCGGCTGGGCCAGGAGGTCCTGGAGGCGGCGAAGCAGCGCGGTCTGCTGCTGCGGGCCATGGGCGACACCGTCGTCTTCGCGCCGCCGCTGATCATCACGCCCGGCCAGGTCGACGAGGTGCTGGAACGCTTCACCGCCGCCTACGACGACGTGCTCGCCTCCCGCCGTCGACAGGCAGCCTGACCCCAAGGAGCAGACCGATGGCCATTGGCATCCTCGCCACCGGCTCGTACCTGCCCGACCAGGTCGTCACCAACGACGACCTCGCCCGGACTGTGGACACCTCCGACGCCTGGGTGACCTCCCGCACCGGCATCCGGCAGCGCCGCCGCGCCCGGCCGGACCAGACGACCTCCGACCTGGGGCACCGGGCGGCGGTGGCCGCTCTCCACAACGGCGGCCTGACGGCGGACCAGGTGGACGCGCTGGTCGTCGCCACCAGTTCGCCCGACCGGATCCAGCCGTCCACCGCCTGCCACATCCACGCCAAACTGGGGCTGACCCAGGTGCCGGCCTTCGACGTCGGCGCGGTGTGCAGCGGCTTCGTCTACGCGGCCGCCACCGCCGCCGGGCTGATGGGGAGCTTCCCCCAGCACCGCCGCGTCATGGTGGTCGGCTGCGAGACGTACAGCCGGATCCTCGACTACGAGGACCGCGGCACCTGCGTCTTCTTCGGTGACGGCGCGGGCGCCGCCGTCCTCGGGCACGTCCCCGACGGCTACGGCGTCCTCGGCTGCGACCTGATCGCCGACAGCACCCAGCTGGACGTCGTCGGCGTCCCGGCGGGAGGCGCCACCGAGCCCGCGGACGCGCGCACCGTGCGGGAGCGGCGCCACTACTTCCACATGGACGGGCGCCGGGTGTGGAACTTCGCCACCCAGGCCGTCCCCCGCGTCGTCAAGGGCGCGCTCGCCTCGGCGGGACTCGACGTCGGCGACGTGGACGTCCTCGTCACCCACCAGGCCAACGCCCGGCTGATCGAGGAGTGCGCCACCCGGGCCGGCATCCCGCTGGACCGGATCCCGACCACCGTCGAGCGCTACGGCAACACCGCCGCCGCCTCGGTGCCCATCACCCTGGCCGAGGCGCACGCCGCGGGCCGCATCCGGCGCGGTGACGTCGTCGTGCTGGCCGCGGTGGGCGGGGGCATGACGGCGGGCGCGCTCGTCCTGCGCTGGTACTGACCGCCCCTTCCCCGTCCCGCCGCGCCGCCACCGACCGGCCGCACCCCGGCGGCCCCCGCGCGCACGGCCTCGCGACCGCCCTCACCCCGGCGCGCAGGGCGCGCACGTCACCCACGCCATGTACGTCGCCTACGCCACACACGTCATGTACGCCCCGCCGACCCGCCCACACGGTGCCCCGCGGCTCCGCGCCGGCACCGGTCACCCCGTCCAGCCACCCCGTCCGAGAGCCAGGAGAACCCTCACGTGACCGCACCCGTCATCACCTCGTCCACCCCCACCGGCCCGCTCCACCTGGAGGAGCCCGGGGGCGGGCGGGGGGAGCTCCCGCACGACCCGGGCTTCGCCGAGTTCGCCCGCACGCACATCGCCCCGCGCGCCGACGGCGCCTACCGGGCCGAGATCCTCGACCGCCTGTCCTGGCAGCGCCTGGCGGACCGCGGCCTGTGGCGCGTCGGCGTCCCCGAGCACCTCGGCGGTGTCGGGGGCACGTGGCGCGACCTGGCCGAGCGCATCGCCGACATCGCCCGCGAGGGCGACGACCTCGGTTTCGTCCTCTCCCTGATCGCCCACGCCGGCCTGGTGCGCGCCCTGGTCGAGCACGGCGGCGAGTACCACCACCGCACGGTCCTGCCGTCCCTGATGAAGGGTGCCGTCGGCGCGACCGCCCTCACCGAGCCGCACGGCGGGTCCGACGTGGCCCGCACGCGGACCACCGCCGTGCGCACCCCCGAGGGGTGGAGCCTGACCGGTCTGAAGGACCACATCACGAACGCGCCCGTCGCCGACCGGGCGCTCATCCTCGGCCGCGTGCCCGAGCTCGGCCGCCGCGACATCACCCTGTTCCTGGTGAACCTGCACAGCCCGGGCGTCCGGCGCGGCCCCGCCGAGGAGCTCTTCGGGCTGCGGACCAGTCCCACGGGCGCCATCCACCTGGAGGACGTCGCGCTGCCGGAGGGTGCCGTGCTGGGCGCGCCCGGCGAGGGGCTGCGCACCCTGTACGACATCATCAGCTTCGACCGCGCCCTGTACGGTCTCGTCGCCGCGGCCTTCCTGGAGCCGCGGCTCGACGAGGTGATCTCCTTCACGCGGCGGCGCGAGGCGTTCGGCCAGCCGATCCTGGAGCACCAGTACGTCCAGGGGCGCCTCACCGACATCCGCATCACCATCGAGGTCGCCCGGGCGACGGCGATGGCCGGCATCGAGGCGCTGGTCGCCGGCGACCCGGAGGCGTCCCTGCGCTGTTCGGTGGCGAAGCTGACCGGCTCCGAGGGCCTGGTCGAGGCCGCCCAGAACCTGATGCGCCTGCACGGCCACGCCGGTTACGAGCGCGGCCCGTTGACCCGCATCGTCCAGGACGCGCTGGGCACCCTTATCGCCGGGGGAACCACCGAGATGCAGCGCAAGAACATCCTCAACCAGATGTTGGCGCACCACAGGGGCTGACGGCGGTTCACCCATGCACCCCGCGTACGCGAACCGAACGAGGACCTGATGACCGCTACCCCCGTGGCGTCCGGCACCCGGCCGCCCACCCCCCTCGGACGCCCCTTCGTCTGGCTCTGGCACGCGTGCGCGGGCTCGAACCTGGCCGACGGCATCTACCAGGTCGCCCTGCCCGTCACCGCCGTCCACCTCGGCGGCGGTGCGGGCGGGGTGGCCCTGGTCGCGGCCATGTCGCGGGCCCCGTGGCTGGTCTTCGCGCTCTTCTCCGGCCTCCTCGTCGACCGGTGCGACGAGCGCCGGCTCATGCGGATCGTGAACAGCGGGCGCGTCGTCGTCCTCGGCACCACGGCGCTCTTACTGGCGCTCGGCCGGGCCGACATCGCCGTACTCGCCACGGCCGCGTTCCTCCTCGGCATCGGGGAGACGATCTTCGACACGGCGTTCCACACCACGACCCCCGGCCTGGTCGCGCCGGACCAGCTGGAACGCGCCAACTCGCGGCTGCAGGCCGCCGAGATCACCACCAACCAGATGGCCGGCCCGCCCCTCGGCGGCATCCTGCTCGGCCTGTCCGCCGGTCTGGCCTTCGGCGCCACCGCCCTGCTCTACCTCGCCACCGTCCTGGCGCTCCTGGCCCTGCCCGCCTCCGGGAAGACCACCCCGACCGCCCCGGACGCCCCGACCGCCCCGGACGCCCCGGGCACGCCGGGCGCTCCGGGGTCCCGGGGCGACGCCTCCGCTGCCGGGCGGCCCGGCATCATCACCGACATCCGCACCGGGCTGCGCTTCCTCGTCGGCAACCGCACCCTGTTCGTCTACGCCCTGGGCGTGGGCGCCCTGAACCTCGCCTGGGCCGCGGTCTACGCCGCGCTGCCCGTACTGGCCCTGCCGCCCGGCCCGTTGGGGCTGAGCAGCGCGTCGTACGGGTCCCTGCTGATGGTCGCGGGCGTCAGTGGCCTCGTCGTCGGGCTGCTGTCCGCCACCGCCATCGGCCGCCTGGGGGCGCGCCCCAGCATGGCGCTGGGGCTCGCGGGGATGGCCGTCGGCTTCCTCCTGCCGGGGCTGCGCCCCACGGTGGCCGTGCTCGGCGTCGGGCTGGGGTTCACCGGCCTGCTCATCCTGATCAACGTCGTCACCGTGTCGTACCGGCAGCGCACGGTCCCGCAGCACCTCCTGGGCCGGGTCACGTCGGCGTACCGGCTGATCGCCTTCGGCTGCCTGCCGGTGGGCTCCGCCCTGGCCGGTGTCATCGGCAGCCATTTCGGCCCCCGTCCGGTCCTGGTGCTCGCCGGCTGCGTCGTCTGCGCGGTGGCGATCCCCATGACCGTGTACACCCGACCGGCCACCGACGACACACCGGCGCACGCCGCCTGACGGCCCGTCACCACAGGGTGCCGCACCCCCCGCCGTACCGGCACGTCGGCACCGCGCCCGGCGCCGCACACTCCGACACCCCACTCGGCACATCGAACTTCGACCCCGAACTCCGAACTCCGCACTCCGACAGCGAGGGACAGCCATGACCAGCACGCCCGCCCGGACCGACACCACCGACCTCGCCTCCCTGATCGGCAGGAGCGCCGACGTCGTCCACCGGGTCACCGACAAGGACGCGGCCACCAACTGGGGCAACGACCTGCCCGTCCTCGCCACGCCCGTCCTCCTGTGGCTGAGCGAGATCGCCTCGATGAAGGTGATCGACCCGGCCGTCACCGACCAGGACATGACGGTGGGGCTGGCGCACGACTCGGCCCACCTCGCACCGACCCCGGTCGGCGAGGAGGTCACCGTCTCGGCGACCCTGACCGGGGTGGAGGGCCGCAAGCTGGTCTTCGACGTCGTCGCACGCGACGCGGCCGCCACCGTCCTCAGCGGGCGCCACACCCGGGCGGTCATCAACCGCGCGCGGTTCACGGAGAAGCTCGCCCCCCGTCTGCGGACCACCGACCGGAGCGCGTGAGGGTTCAGGCCGGCCGTCGCAGCCAGGAGTCGAGAGCCGCGTAGTCGACCTCCGTCAGCCCACGGCGGGGGTCGACCCGGTGCAGCAGGGCGGGTCCCGGGTGGTGGGCGGCGACCCAGGCCCGGTCGACCCCGGTGATCTCGTCGTCGACCCAGGCGAACGGACGGCCCGCCGCCCAGGAGACGAGGCCGCGGACCTTCCAGTGCAACCCGTCCCGCGCGTCCCGGTCATCGGCGTCCGACGGTTCGGGCCAGTGCACCACCGGCAGTTGCGCCAGGCCGATGAGCGGGGCGACGCACTCGTTCGCGTCGTCCGCCCAGGTCGTCGCCCAGACCACGTCACAGGACAGCGCCGCCAGCCGGGACCCGTGCGCCGGGTCGATCCGGGACAGCAGAGGATGCGCCCCGCAGCCCGGCACGTGCCCCGTCGGATGGGTGGGGTACTCGTGGGGCTCCGCCCCGAAGGGGATGAGAGGTCCGTCGACGTCGAGGAAGAGCAGCGGACGCTGCGGCGAGCCGGTCACAGCGGCACCTTATCGACCGGCGTGGAGGGGCTCGGCCGGCGCCCGCTCCCCCGTCCGCGCCCGCGCCGCCGGGATCGCGGACCGCCCGCGGCACGGACCGCCCGCGGCGTCACGTCCTCCCCACCGGCGGGGCGTCGGGCGGGTCCGGGGCGAAGGTGAGCGCTCCGGCGGGGCAGAGGGAGACGGCTTCCCGGGCGGCCGCCCCGGCCGACCCGGCCGCGACCACGGCGCGGGCACCCCGGGGCAAGGGGGAGAGCGGGCCCGTGCAGAGCGTCACGGAGTGGGCGACCGGGATCGCCTCGCAGTACCCGCGGCTGCGCACCCGCCTGGAGGCGCACCAGGGGGCCGACCCGGTGGAACTGTCGCGGGAGAAGTTCGCGTTCGGTGTGGAGGCCATCCTCGACGGCCTCGAAGCCCGTCTCCGCGACCGCGATCGGGACCGCGCCCCGGACCGGGACGGAGACCGGGAGCCGGACGGGGGCCGGGAGCCGGAGCCGGCCGCGGCCCCGGTCGCGATTCCGGATGCGGAGCGGGAGCCCGAGCCGCGTCCGGCGCGTTGACGCGGCCCCTCCCCGCCGGCGCGTCGACGCCCCTCCCCGCCATCGGGCCGGCGACGCCCTGCGGACCGCGCGCGGGGCGCGGGCCCGCCCCGCGGGGCGTGTTCCGGCGCCGCGTCAGGCGGAGCCGCCCCGGCCGCCGAAGCGTCCGGTGATCGAGGCGAGCTTCTGGCGGACGCCGCGGGTGACGAGGGCCGCGCCGTCGGGGTCCCGCAGGGTGGCCTTCGCCGTCTTCTTCCCCTGCTCGAACGGGACGTGCGGCGGGATCGGCGCGATGTCGGCGTCGACCCGGAACTCCAGGACGACGGGGCGGTCACTGCGCAGCGCCGCGTCCCAGGCGTTCCCGACCTCCTCGGGATCGTCGCAGTAGACGCCCTTGAGGCCGAGCAGTTCGGCGTAGCGGGCGTACGGCACGTCGGGGAGGTCCTGGGATCCGGGGAACTTCGGATCGCCGGTCAGTGCGCGCTGCTCCCACGTGACCTGGTTGAGGTCCTGGTTGTTGAAGACGCAGAAGATCAGAGGCGGTCCGCCCGCGAGCCGGTCCGCGTACCGCTTCACGGTGATCATCTCGTTCATGCCGTTCATCTGGAACGCGCCGTCCCCGATGATCGCGATCACGGGCCGGTCGGGGTGGGCGAAGCGCGCGGCGATGGCGTACGGCGTCGCGGGGCCCATCGTCGCGAGGGTGCCGGACAACGAGGCGTGCATGCCCTGGCGGAGGTCGAGGTGGCGCGCCCACCAGTTGGTGGCGGAACCGGAGTCCGCGGTCAGGAGGCAGCCGTCGGGCAGGCGCGCGGAGAGCTCCGCGATGACGGCCTGGGGGTTGATCCTGCCGTCGAAGGACTGCGCGGCGCGCCGGTCGCAGACGCGACGCCACTCCTCGACGCCCTCCTCGACCTTCTCGCGCCACCCGCGGTCCTCCTTGCGGCGGAGCAGCGGGATCAGCGCCCTCAGCGTCTCCGTCGCGTCACCGACGAGGTGGGCCTCCATGGGGTAGCGCATGCCGATCATCCGGCCGTCGATGTCGATCTCCACGCCGCGCGCCTGCCCCTCGTCCGGGAGCCACTCGGCGTACGGGAAGGACGTGCCCACCATCAGCAGCGTGTCGCAGCCACGAATCATGTCGTCGCTGGCCGTGCTGCCGAGCAGGCCGATCGGGCCGGTGACGTAGGGCAGGTCGTCGGGGAGCACCTCACGTCCCAGCAGGGCCTTGGCGACGCCGGCGCCGAGAAGTTCGGCGGTCTCCATGACCTCGGCCTCCGCACCGGCGGCGCCCTGACCGATGACCATGGCGACCTTGGAGCCCTCGTTGAGGACGTCGGCGGCCCTGCGCAGCTCCTCCTCGTCGGGCAGCACGCGCGGCCGGCTCCAGCCGATGCTGGAGAAGACGGAACCGTGCTCCTTCGGCGGGGAGGGCTGCGCGTCCTCCTCCTGCACGTCACCGGGGATGATGATCGTGGCCACCGAGCGGGTCGTCAGGGCCGTCTTGAAGGCCCGGTCCACGACGTGCCGCGCCTGCCCCGGGTGGACGATCATCTGGCAGTACTCCGAGACGTCCGCGAAGAGCCGCTCCAGGGCGATCTCCTGCTGGTACGAGGAGCCGAGGCTCATCCGCTTCTGCTGGCCGACGATCGCGACGACCGGCTGGTGGTCCAGCTTGGCGTCGTACAGGCCGTTGAGGAGGTGGATCGCCCCCGGTCCGGACGTGGCGATGCAGCAGCCCACCTCCGAGGTGAACTTGGCGTGACCGCACGCCATGAACGCCGCGGCCTCCTCGTGCCGCGCCTGGATGAACTCGGGGCCGGCCTCCGCGCGGTCGAAGGCGCCGAGGAGTCCGCTGATGCCGTCGCCCGGATACCCGTACACGCGCTCGACACCCCACCCGCGGACGCGTTCCAGTACGAAGTCGGCCACCGAGGTCATCGCTTCTCCTCCCGCACGCGGTCAGTCGTCCCGTCCGGGTCACCGCCACGGCACGGGGCAAACCAGCCCGCCCCGTGCCCGCCGCCCGCGACGCCACCTCTGCGTACTCCTAGTGCTGGGTCTGGGTCTGGGTGCGGTCGAGGGCCGGGTCCGGGCGTTCGCCGAGGTACTCCACCCAGGCCTTCTTGACGCAGGGGTAGTGGGTGGCCGCCTCCACCAGGTTCATGAAGTTGACGATGTTCGCCTCGAACCTCTCCCGGAGGGTCTCGTCCACGATGCGCCCGCCGCCGTCGAGCTGGGTGTGGGCGGCCGCGAGGGAGAACATGTCCGGGTAGACACGGGCTCCGAGGTGTTCCAGGGGAACGCGCAGGGCCCACAGTCCGCGGTTCCCGCCGGCCATCGACGGGGACGCGGACAGCAGCAGCCCCTGCAGTTCGTTGAACGGCTGCGGGCGGAACCGCGAGGTCCAGTCGATGAGGTTCTTCAGGACGCCGGGTACCGAGGCGTTGTACTCGGGCGACGCGATGATCAGCGCGTCCACCTCCAGCAGCCGCTCGCGGAAGCGCTCGGCGCCGGCCGGGATGCCGTGGGCGGCCTCGACGTCGGCGTCGTAGTCGGGCACCTCGAACTCCTTGACGGAGGCGAAGGCGGCCGCGGCCCCGTTGGCCCGGACGGTGGCGGCGGCCAGCTCGGCGAGCCTGGTGTTGAACGAGTCGGTACGGCGGGAGCCGGTCAGGACGAGGAAGGACAGTGGGCGGCGGGTGGGGGTGCTCATGAACCTGCCTTTCGGGCGGTACACCGGGCGGAGCGTCGGCCGAGGGGGCGGCCGGGCTGGCGCGGGGCGCGGCCGCGGTGGTGCCGCGCCCCGCCGTACCACTGTGCGCGGTACCGGGCGCGGTGCGCCGGGCGGCGCGGCCATACGGGCCACCGGGTCCCGTCCCCCCGGACCGATCGGCCCCCGGCGGACGTGCGCTACATTTTGCGTCGCCTTGACCACGATCACCCACGATCACTTCTGCCACGGGGAGCCGGCTCATCATGATCGACATCGTCAACGGACTCGGCCGGGCCTCCGCCTACGGCGGTCTCGGCCTGGTCCTGCTGATCCTCGGCATAGTCCTGGTCGACGTCCTGACGCCCGGCAACCTCCGCCGGCTCGTCTGGGAGCAGCGCAACCGCAACGGCGCCCTGCTCCTGAGTTCGGCGCTGCTCGGTGTCGGCGGCATCGTCTTCACCTCCATCTGGACGACGTACGACGACTTCGGCAAGGGGTTGGTGTCGACGGCCGTCTTCGGCCTCCTGGGTCTGGTGATGATGGCGCTGGCGTTCGTGGTCGTGGACGTCATCACGCCGGGCCGCCTGGGCGCGCTCCTGGTCGAGCCGGAGCCGCACCCGGCGGTGTGGGTGACGGCGTCCTGCAACATCGCGGTGTCCGCCATCGTCTCGGCGTCCATCGCCTGACCCGCGGGCGGCCCGGCCGCCGTCCGGCGTACCGTCCGCGGCGGCGTCCGGGCGGTCCGCCGTCCCGTCGCCGGTCGCCGGTCGCATGCCCGCCCGGCGCGGCCCGGCCGGCACACCCCGCCGGCAGGCCCGGCGCCGCCGGCACCACTCTCTCGTCCGCCCGCCCGCCGCCCCGCTGCCGCCGCCCGCCCCGCTGCCGCCGTCGTGGCGAGTGGCGGCGGCAGCGGGGCGGACGAGGCCGGCCGGGGGACGTGACGCGGCCGTCGGTCGCGCCGACGCGGCGTCAGTGCCGGGGGCGGCGACGCGGCGTCACGTGCCCGGGGCGGCGGGCTCCACTTCCAGGTAGCGGCGCCTGCGCGGCCCCCGGTAGAGCAGGGCCTCCCAGCCCAGCCGCTCCAGCGTCCGCGCGCACGCGGTCAGCGCGGCCTCCTCCTCCTGCGCGGCGCCACCGCCCGGCGGGCCCACCCACTCGACCCGCACCTGACCGGGCCGCTCCCCCGGCACGACCCGGTAGCCGGTCGCGGCGCGCGCCCCATCGGCGTCGAGCCCCGAGGGTGCGGTGCCGGCGGCCTCCAGGGCCAGGGCGACCGCCCGCACCGGCCGGCTGCGCTCCCAGGCGGCCGGCACCGCCTGCGGGTCGCCGCCCCCCGTGTGCGTCAGGCGCCGTATCTGGAGCAGCCCCTCGAACGCCACGCGTACCTCGGTGGCGCGCCGGCGGGCCGCGTCCGGGTCCCGTGCCGGGTCGGGCAGCGGCGGCCCGTCCCCCGTGGCGGCCTCGAACCCCGTGCCGCCCGCGTCGGTCACCTCAGCCTCCTGATGTCGCCGCGCACCCGGTAGAAGCCGCCGGACGCCGCGTGCAGCGCGTCCACCACGTACCGCGCGCCGGGCTCGCGTATGGCGCGCGGGAACTGGACGTTCCACGACGGCTCGTACCCCTCCGACACCACGTGCACGCGGACCCGCCCGCCGTTCTGGACGCACTCCACGACGACCGCGCCGGCGGGAGCCTGCGCCACCGACGCCACCGAGGTCGCGGCGGTCGCCGGGGCGTACGTCGGCAGGGTCGCGGCGAGCTTGACGTCCCTCGCGACCGGGACCGTGCCCTGCTGCGCCGCCGCGATGGCGGCCTCGCTCGCGTCCACGCACACCAGTGCGCCGTCCGTCGTCACCAGGTACAGCCGCTCGTCGCGGTACTGCATCGACAGGGCGGAGCCGCCGCCGGTGCCCAGCTTCCACAGGCGCGTGCCGTGCCGGTCGAAGCAGTACACGGACGACGAGCCGTCGCCGGCGAAGACGAAGCGCCCGCCGGGCGACGTCGCGCACGAGTACACCGCGCTGTCGCAGGCGTAGGTCGCCTCGATCCGCCCGTCGTCCTTCGCCAGGCGCTGGACCACGCGGTGCGCCGTCCCCGCGTACACCTCGGTGTCCTCCTGCCAGCCGAAGAGGACCCCGCCGCGGGTCGGCGTGTGCCACAGCTCGCCGCCGCCGTCGGGGGCGTAGGCGGTGACGCCGCGGTGGTGGCCGTGGTAGACGGCGCGGTCGTCGGCGCGGACCATCCAGGCGTGCTCACCCCGCCCGGCGCGGGCCCACTGGTGCTCGTCCTCGTGGTCGATGACGGTGAGGCGACCGCCCCGGTCCGAGACGTTGAGGACGCCCTCGTGGATGTCCAGCCAGAAGATGTCGACGTCGGCCGCGATGTCGTACGCCGCGAACGGCAGCTTCGACGACAGGTCGTACACACGGCCGTCGTCGCAGCCGGCGTAGATCCAGAAGTCGTCCGCCACCAGGCACTTCACGCCGTCGGGGAGGCTGAAGCGGGCGAGGACGCCACCGTCGTGGTCGAGGGTGTAGACGTCCCCGGCCTGGTTGCCCACCCAGCAGCGGTCGTCGTCGACGTGGATGCCGAACGCGGCCGAGCCCGTGCGGAACCGCCACAGCACCGGTGCGACCGCCCGCGCGGTGGACGGGGTCGAGGCGACCTGACGGCGGGTCACGGAACGGGGGGCGCGCCCGCCCCGCACGGCCGGCTCGTACCCCTTGCGGACCTTCTCACCGACCTTCTTCGCGGCGGCGGCCCTGGCCTTCTCCACTGTGGCGAACGTCGACGTCTGCACCTGACCGGCCGCGCCGATCCTCCCGTACCGCACCGTCACCACGAGCCCGTCGACGGTGACCTCGTAGAACTTGTGCGCGCCACCGCCGTCCTGCGACAGCTCCAGGTACGTCGTCGACGCCGTGGACACAGCGGACATGGCAGACCCCTCCCCAGGACGGTCCCCCCGGCCTTCCCGCGGGGTCCCACTGCTCGAAACGGTAGGCCGCGCCACTGACAGTCGCCCGGCCCCGGCTCCCGGACGGAGCACTCCGGCGGGCGCCCGGGCCCGCCGACGGCGACGATGGTGTCGTCGCCGGTGCGTCCGTCGACGGGGACGAGACCACGGCGGGAGCGGCCGGGCGGAGGAGGCGTGGAACATGCGTCTGCCGCGTACGCGCCGGGCCCGGGTCACGGCGTCGCTGACCGTCCTCGCGGTGCTGGCCACGGGGAGCGTCGTCATCGGCCGGACGGCGGGGTCGCCGCAGACCACCGCGCGCCCCGCCGGCACCGGAGCGCCGCGCGGCGCCCACCACCGGCCGTCGCGCCCGGCGATCGTGCCGCGCACGGCCTGGCACGCGGAGAGCGTGTCGACGGCGCCCGCCGCCCGGTACGCGCCGGCGGTGCGGGCCGCCGTCATCCACCACACGAGCACGCCGAACGACTACGACTGCGCGAGCGTGCCGGGGACGCTGCGCGGCCTGTACGCGGGCCACGCCCACGGCAGGCACTGGGACGACATCGGGTACAACTTCCTCGTCGACGCCTGCGGCACCATCTACGAGGGTCGGGCGGGCGGGGTGGACCGGGCGGTCATCGGCGCCCACACCAAGGGCTTCAACGAGGGCACGGTGGGCATCGCCGCCATCGGGACGTTCCCGGAGGGCACCCCGGTGCCCGAGCCGATGCTCGACGCCATCGCCCGGCTGGTCGCCTGGAAGCTCGACCCCGCGGGCCCCGATCCACGCGGCACGGTCAGCCTGGTCTCCACCAGCGACGAGTCCCGCTTCCCGGAGGGCACCAAGGCCGCGCTGCCGGTCGTCGGGGGCCACACGGACGGCTATCCGACGGGCTGCCCGGGAGCGGCCCTGTACGCGCGGCTCCCCGACATCAGCGCGCGGGCGGCCCGGCTGCAACGGCGCTGATCCACGCGTCGGCGAGCAGTTGGTGGCCGGCGGGCGTGGGGTGCACCCCGTCGTGGAGCCAGTGCGCGGCCGGGGCGCGCCGTGCCGCCTCGTCGAACACGGGTTGGAGGCGCACCGGTTCCACCCGGTGCGCGGCGGCAAGCTCGGCCACCACCTTCTGGCGGAGCAGCACCTGCGCGGCGAGGGCCTCGTCGAAGTCGGAGCCGGGGCCGCTGGGCAGCGAGAACGGCTCGCACAGCACGATCCGCACGTGGGGCAGGGCCTGACGGGTCCGGGTGAGGAGGGCGTCGTACGCCGTGTGGAAGCCCTGCGCGTCGATGTCGCCGCACTCGCCGTCCACGACGCGCCAGGCGTCGTTGACGCCGACGAGGATCGACAGGAGGTCGGGCGCGGGGTCGAGGGCGTCGGTCTGCCAGCGGGCTGCCAGCTCCGCGACCTTGTCGCCGGCCACACCCCGGTTGGTGAACCGCCAGCGGTGGCCGGGCGCCCGCGCGGTGGCGCGGGCGGCGACCAGGTGGACGTAGCCGTGGCCGAGGGCGGCGTTGACGTCCGCGTCCGCGCTCCGGTCGCGGCCGCCGTCCGTGACGGAGTCGCCCTGGAAGAGGATGTGCGAGCCGGCGGGGACGTGCAGGGGCATGCGGACTCCGGAAGCCGGGGGCCTGGGGGCCTGACCTGGATGGTTTCACTCGGAACCTATTTCCGCTCGGAGCGGTGGGCAAGACCCGGTGCCAGGGGCGCGCCCTTCCGAAAGTTTCGCGCCGGCGCGCCGGGTGCGTAGTGTCCGGCTGTTTTCTGTTGTCGCGCGCCCGCTGACGGGTCCCCTGACGACAGGACGACGGGAACACGACGGGCGAGGCGGGGCATGCACACGGACGGCGAGCACATACCGGAGCTGGTGAGCGCGGCACGGGCGGGTGACGGCCGCGCGCGCGAACGCCTCGTCGCGGACTACCTGCCGCTGGTCTACAACGTCGTCGGACGGGCCCTGGACGGGCACCCGGACGTCGACGACGTGGTGCAGGACACGATGTACCGGGCGCTGACCGGCCTGGCCGGGCTGCGCGAGCCGTCCCGGTTCCGCTCCTGGCTCGTCGCCATCGCGATGAACCAGGTGCGGCGCCGCTGGAGCGAGGGCCGCCAGGCGCCCGTCGCCTCGGCGGAGCGCCTCGCCGAGCGGCCCGACCCGGCGGGGGACTTCGTGGACCTGACGATCCTGCGGCTCGGCCTCTCGGGGCAGCGCCGTGAGGTCGCCGAGGCGACCCGGTGGCTCGACGAGGGCGACCGGGACCTGCTGGCCCTGTGGTGGCAGGAGGCCGCCGGGCAGCTCACGCGCGCGGAGCTGGCCGAGGCGCTGGGCGTACCCGCACGGCACGCGGCGGTGCGGGTGCAGCGGATGAGGACCCAGTTGGAGACGGGCCGGGTGGTGGTGCGCGCCCTGGCGGCGCGGCCGCGGTGCCGGGCGCTGGCACGGCTCACGGCGGACTGGGACGGGCGTCCGGCGCCGGTGTGGCGCAAGCGCGTGGCCCGGCACGCCCGGGGCTGCCGCGCCTGCGGGGGGCACCGGTCCGGTCTCGTCCCGGCCGAGGGTCTCCTGGCGGGACTCGCCCTGGTCGTCCCCCTGTCGGGGTACCCACTGGTCTCGGGCGCGGGCGCGGGCGCGGGTGTCGGTGAGGCGGCGTACGCCTCCTGGTGGGCCGCTCCGGACGCGGCAGGCACGGTGGGCGGAACGGTCGACGCGGCACCGGTACCGGTACCGCACGGGGCGCCGATACCGGACGGACCGCCCGTGCCGGACGGGGTCTCGTCCGTGGGCGGCGGTACGGGCGGGGCAGGAGTCCCGCCAGGGGGCGTCACGGGCGGCGGCCCTGCCGCCGGGGCGGCGCGATGGCGGCTGCCCGCCGCGGTGGGCGGCCTCGCCGTGGGCGGGGCGCTGCTGGCCGCGCTCTGGCCGGCGACGAGCGGGCCCCCCGCACCGGCCCCGCCGACGACCGCTCCCCTCACGACGGGGCCGGCCGCGCCGCGGACGCCCGCGTCCTCCCCCGCGCCGCCGCCCAGCCCCTCACCGACCGCGTCGCCCAGCCCGAGCGCCCCCTCCCCCACTCCGTCGGCGAGCCGCACACGATCCGCCGGACCGAGCACGGCGCAGCGGCTGACGGACCTGGTCAACGCCCGCCGCGCCGAGGTCGGGTGCGCGCCGCTGCGGCTGGACCCCCGGCTGACGGCCGCCGCACGGGCCCACGCGCGCGACATGGTCGACCGGGGCTACTTCGCGCACGCGGACCCCGAGGGCCGTAACGCGGACACGCGGATCGCGGGCGAGGGGTACGACGCCGGCGCGTGGGCCGAGAACCTGCACCGGGGCCCCCGCGATCCGGCGGTGGTGGTGGACGACTGGATGGACGGCGCGATGCACGAGGAGAACATGCTCGGCTGCCGGTACCGGGACACCGGGGTGGCCGCCGTGCCCGGCCCGCAGGGCACCGTCTGGGTGCAGACCCTGGCGGACCCGGCCTGACCCGCCGGTTCCGTCGCATCCCCCCCGGCGCCGAAGGGGGGTGTCCGGCTCCCCGTACGGCCGTCCCCCTCCGTCCCACCGGCCCTTCCGTCTCACCGGCCCTTCCGCCGCCAATATCCCTTTCCGCCCCTTCCGGCCTCGCCGTCCTACTTGGCGACGGCGAAGTCCTGTACCCACCAGGGGCCGTCGGAGCCGAGGTTCACGCCGACTCCGATGTCCCGGAACGCGCAGTTCAGGATGTTGTCGCGGTGCGTAGGGCTCCTCATCCAGCCCCGCACGGCGGTGTCGCCCCTGCGCGCGGGTGCGGTGGAAAACGGCCAAGCGGGATGCCGTGGTGGCCCCTACGGGTGGCTCCGGCGTGCGGGGCGCGGACCCCCGGGTGAGGCTGGACCCCGTGGCGCAGCTGATCACGATCGACGTGGGCGACGGCAGTGGCGGTGCCGCCGTCTTCGAGACCGAGGCCGGTCTGGTGCCGGTGGACACCGAGGGCGTCCCCGGCGAGGGGCTGACCGCCCGGGCCCGGGTGTCGTTCCAGGAGGCCCTGGAGCAGCTCGGGCCCACGCTGTCGAGCCTCTCGCGGACGCTCCGCGACATGGGTCCCGACGAGGCGGAGGTGGAGTTCGGCCTGAAGGTGGGCGGCGAGACCGGGGTGGTCGTCGCGAAGGGCACCGCGGGGGTGAACTTCGCCGTGCGCCTGGTCTGGCGGCGCGGCTGACCGTGCGCCGACAGCACGGGAGCGTCAGAAGGAAACGCTTCGTCGCCGTCGGGCGGGAGACGCACATGCGCGTGCTCCTGGTCCACCCCAGCGCCCTGATGTACTCGGAGATCTTCCTGCGACTCGAACCCCTGGGGCTGGAACGGATGGCCGCGGCGGTCCGGGACGCCGGTCACGACGTCCGCGTGGTGGACCTCCAGGTCCTGCCCCCTCCGTACTCGACGCGGAGCTGCGCTCGTTCGCGCCGGAGGCGCTGGGGATCTCCCTCGACTACCTGGCCGACATCCCGGAGGCGATCGACATCGCCCGGCGCGCGAAGGAGGCGTCCCCCGGGTGTTTCGTGTTCTTCGGCGGCCACAGCGTCTCGTTCATCGCCGAACACGTGCTGCGGCAGGCCGAGGGCGCCGTGGACGCGATCGTGCGCGGTGAGGGGGAGCCCGCGGTGCCGCCGCTGCTGGAGGCGGCCCGGGACGGCGGTCCGGGCGGCGTGCCGGGGGTCGTGTCGGGGGTCGTGTCGGGGGTCGTGTCGGCGGAGGCGCGCGGCCCCGCGCCGCGGCGGCCGGAGAGCCTGGACGACCCTCGTCCGGCACGTGACCTGACGCGCGGGCGGAACCGGTACTTCGTCGGCGAGCTGGACCCGTGCGCCTCCATCGAGTTCACCCGCGGCTGCCCCTGGGACTGCTCGTTCTGCTCGGCGTGGACGTTCTACGGGCGCAGCTACCGCGAGGCGTCACCGGAGGCGGCCGCCGCGGAGATGGCGCCGGTCCGCGAGCCCGACGTGTTCATCGTCGATGACGTGGCGTTCATCCGCCCGGAACACCACCGAGGCCCGCCAGCTGACGACCCGCGACCACCGGCTCTTCGACATCCAGCACGCGGTGGTGCCGACGAAGCTGCCGCTGGAGGAGTTCTACCGGGAGCTGGTGCGCACCCAGGCCGTCCTCGACCGCAAGCACCTGGGGCTGCGCCACGCCTTCGGCGCCATGGGCGTGCTCGGCCGGAACCCGCTGCGCGGTCAGACCGACTTCGCCCGGATGCCGGGGAAGTTCGGCCGGGTGTACAACGTGGACCGGCGGATGGCCGGCCACCGCAGGCCGGTGCGGTACGAGCTGCCGCTCCCCGAGCACCGGGCGACGCCGCCCCGGACGGCAGGAGCTCCTCATCCACACGCGCACCGCGACGCCGGCCCACCGCGCCGGCCCGCTCCGGAGGTGGACGGGGCCTGACCCGGCCCGGCGACCGCTCCGGGCCCGGCACGACCGCTCCGGAGGTGGGCGGTGTGCGCCACGGTCCGGCGGGCCGATCCGGGGTGAGCGGCACAAGGTCCGGCCCGGTGCGGGTGACCGCCGCACCACCTCGACGCGCGCGGGAGCGGCGTCCACACTGTCCGCATGGCACTGGAGATCGCCGTGTTCGGCGCGGGCAGCATCGGCTGCCACCTGGGCGGGGCGCTCGCCGCCGACTGCGGCGTGACGCTCGTGGGACGGCCGTCCGCGATGGACGCCGTACGGGAGCGGGGGCTCCTCCTGACGGGCGGCGGCCGTCCGGAGGCGCGGGTCGCGCCGGCGCGCCTGCGCACCTCCGCCGACCCGGCGGCCGTGGCCGGCGCCGACTACGTCCTGGTCACGGTCAAGTCGGGCGCGACGCGCGAGGCCGCCCGGGCGATCGGCCCCCACCTGGGCGCGGACACGGTGGTGGTGAGCTTCCAGAACGGGCTGCGCAACCCCGCGGAGCTGCGGGCCGCCCTGCCGGCGGGGACCGCCGTACTGGCCGGGATGGTGCCGTACAACGTGGTGCGCACCGGCCCCGCCTCCTTCCACCAGGGCACGGCCGGCGCGCTGATGGTGGACGATGTCACGGCCGCGCGTCCGCTGGTGGCGGCGCTGCGGCGGGCGGGTCTCGCGGTCGAGCCGCGCGGCGACATGCCGCGGGTCCAGCACGCCAAGCTGCTCATGAACCTGAACAACGCCGTGAACGCCCTCTCCGGTCTGCCCCTGCGCGAGCAGTTGGGCTCGCGCGCGTACCGCCGGTGTCTCGCCCTGTGCCAGGAGGAGGCGCTCGCGGTGTTCCGGGCGGAGGGGGTGGTGCCGGCGCGGCTGGGTCCCGTGCCGGCGTCGGTGACGCCCCGTCTCCTGCGGTGGCCGGACACGGTGTTCCGCAGGGTCGCCGCGGCGTCGCTGCGGGTGGACGCCCAGGCCAGGTCGTCGATGTGGGAGGACCTGGAGCGCGGCCGGCCCACGGAGATCGACTCGTTGCAGGGCGAGGTCGTCGCCCTCGCGGCCCGCCACGGGCTCGGCGCGCCGGTGAACGCCCGCCTCGCCGAACTGGTGCGCGAGGCGGAGGCGGAGGCCGTCGCCGGCCGGCCCCGCCGCTGGACGGGGGCGGAGCTGTACGCCGAGGTGGCGGCTGCGGCGCGGCGGGGTTAGCCGACGCGGGATCGCGGTGCCTGCCGCGCCGACGGGCGGACCGACGGGCTGGGCGGGCGGTCGCGGGGCGGACCTGCGGACGGTGCGGGCGGTCGCGGGCGGGCCGCGGGCGCGTACGCACGAGCGTGGCTCGGCGGGCGGCGGCTCGGCGGCTCGGCGCCTCCGGTCGGCGAGCGGGTTTTCCACAGGGGTTGCCGGTCGTCGGCCGTCCGCGAAAGGATCGATCAACAACGGACGTCGAGGAGGGGGAGCGATGAAGCCTCGTCTGGTGTTCGTCCACGGCATCGGCGGTCCCCGGGAGGCCGGCGCGGATCTGGACGAGTGGTTACGGGCCGCGGCCCACGGGGCTCGCGCGGCCGGGCACGGAAGCCGGCTGTCCGGTCTGACGGGTGGCTGGGCCGCCGACACCCGCTTCGCCTACTACGGCGACCTGTTCCGTACGGCGGGCTCCCAGGGCACGGGCTCGGCGGCGGGGTCGGCACGGCCGGGTGAGGACGAGGAACAGGCACTGGTCGCGGAGCTGCTGCTGGAGGCCGTCGACGAGCGGTTGACCGACCCCGCGTTGACGCCGACGGAGCTGAGGGTGCTGCGGCACGCCCGCGTGCAGCTCGCCCCTCCGGATGGCGCGCAGGGCGCGGGAGCCCCCGGCCGGCACGTCGTGAACGCGCTGACGAGCCTGCTGGCGCTGCCCGGACTGCGCGCGGGCGGCGGATGGTTGAGCGCCCGGCTCACGGCCGGGATGCTGGGCCAGGTGGCCCGCTACCTCAACCGCGGAGAGCCGGACGACGCCGGGGTGACGTTGGACGCCCGGGTCCGCCGCAGGGTCGCGGCGAGCCTGGACGCGGACGGGCCGACGGTCGTGGTCGCCCACTCGCTGGGCACGGTCGTCGCCCTGGAGACCCTCCACGGGCACCAGGGCCGGGTGCCGCTGCTCATCACACTGGGGTCGCCGCTCGGGGTGCGGACGGCGGTCCTGCCGCGCGTACGGCCCCAGCCCCTCGCCACCCCGGCGTGCGTGGACCGGTGGCTGAACTTCTGGGACCGGGACGACATCGTGGCCGCGCGTCCGGCCCTGGAGCGGTTCGTGCTGCCGAACGCCGCCGCGGCCCGCCCGGTGAGCGCCCGGGTCGACTCGGACGGCGCGTGGGTGCACCCGGCGGCGAAGTACCTGGCGCAGGCGGCCGTGGCGGGTCCGCTGATGGAGGCCCTGACCGCCGCCAGCGGATCATGACGGGCCCGCGCCACGCCCTGGTGATCGGGGCGCAGTGCCCGGACCTCGGCCTCCTGGACGGGCTGGAGGCGGCGGCGGGGGCGCTGCACGAGACGTTGACGGCGCCCTGGGTGGGCGCCTGCGAGAAGGACCCACCGGTCGCGGCGACGCTGCTGTGCGGGGAGGGGGTGGCGCGCGCGGACGTCGAAGCCGCGGTACGGGCGGCCGCCCTGGCCGCCGGGGAGGCGGGCGCGGTGCTGGTCGTGGCGCTGCTCGGCCACGGCATGGCCTCGGGGACGGGTCTGTGCTTCATGGCGAGCGACTCGCGCGCGGAGGCGCCGGTCACGGCGGTCGACGTCGGGTCGCTGCTGGCGCAGGTGCTGGAGACGCGGGGCCTCGCCGGGGTGATCGCCATCGTGGACACCTGCCACGCCGGCAACGCGGTACCGGATCTGAAGTCCGTCGCGAACGGCATCCGCCAGGGCGACACACGGCTGTCGCTCCTCATGGGGTCGGGCGCGGCCGAGGAGGCCTACGGTCTGCGGTTCAGCCGCACTCTGGTGAAGGTCCTCCAGGACGGGATCCCCGCGGCCGGTGAGACGCTGCCGCCGCACGCCGTCGTCGAGGCGGTCCGGGAGGACGGCGGCACGGCCGGGCAGGCCATCCTGCGGACCGAGTTCGACGGCGCGCTGTTCGCCCCGGCCGGGCTGTGGCTCGCGCGCAACGCCCGCCACGGCACGCACCCGGCGGGCGGGCTGCTGGGGCCGGTGGGCGCGGAGGAGCTGGCGCGGGCCGTCGGGGCCGTGGACGAGCCGCTCCCCGCGGGCCCGTTGACGACGGTGCAGGACCTGGAGGCGCTGCGGCGCGGGCTGGCCGCGGCCTCGCCGTCCCCGGCGCGGGCGTGGGCGCTCGACGTGGTGGACGGGCTGGGCGCCGCGGTCCGGACGGTCGGTCTGCTGGACGCCTGGCCCGGGGCGCCGCTCACCTCCGGCCTCCTGCGCAGGACGCTCGCCGCCGCCTGCCCCGGTCCCGTGGAGGCGCCGCCCGAGTCGTCGGGCAGGGAACTGCTGCGCGACGCGGTCGAGTACCTGCTGCTGCGGGCGCCGACCGCAGGCCAGCGGCGGACCCGGCCGCTCGCCGACTTCGTCGCCCTCCTCGCACACGAGACGCGCGTCGACCCCTCCACGCCCGCCATCCGCGGCTGGGCGGCGGCCCTCGGCGTGGGCATCGACCTCAACGACGCCTTCGAGCGGCTCGCCGACCGGACGCGGGCCATGCGGCTGCGGTTGGTGGTCAGTCTGCACGCCGCGGTCGGCGACGAGTGGCCGGAGTCCCTGGCGGTGTGGCTGCTCGACGGCGGGACGGTCCACGGCCGCGAGGAGTTCGCGTGCACCCCGGACCGTGCGGGCGTGGAACGGCAGGTGGGTGCCGCCCTGCGATGGGCGTCGCGGCTCGCGGCCGGCATGGACACACCGCTGCGCCGAGTCGAGGTCGCCGCGCCCGCGCCGCTCCTGGTGCAGTGGCGGCCCGAGGAGACCGACTTCGGGATGCGGCTGGGCGCCGAGTACGACGTCGTCCTGCGGTGGAGCGACCGCATCCAGCCGCCCGAGGACCGGTGGTGGATCAACGAACGCGCGCGCCGGACGTTGGACGCGCTGGAGAACTCCTCCGACGGCAGGCGCGTGGACTGGCTCGGCGAGAGCGACACCCGGCAGCCGCAGGAGTTGCAGGCCCGCCTCCGCAGCGAGCCGCGCACGCGCGCGGTGGCGCTGGAGTACCGGCCCCGGCACCTGGAGGCCCTGCTGGACCTGCTGCTGCAGTCGTCGCCCATCGTGCTGTGGCCGGACGACGAGACGCATCGCGTCCCCGTGGAGGCGCGGCGCTACCTGGACGCTTCCTGGCACCTGCTGCCGGGCGAGTTCTGCCGGGCGTACCGCGACCGGTGGAGCTGCCACGGCCGGGCCCCGGCGGCGGGGCGCGGGCACCTGGCCCCGCTGCGCACGGTGTGGGACGACCCGGAGTGGCTCGAGTTCTGCAGGTGGTTCGAACAGTCGGCGACGGATGGGGAGAGTCCCGCATGACCTGGCAGCCCTTCTACACGGGTACCGGCGAGCCGCCGGAGCGGCGGGTGGAGCTGTCCGCGCCGCCGCCCTGGCGGGAGTTCCCGCGCCGGTCCCTGCACCAGCAGTTCGTACCGCCGCAGGGGCTGGTGGAAGCGGTGAACGCCGCGCTGGTCCTGCGGCGCCCCCTGCTGGTGACGGGCCCGGCGGGCTCGGGCAAGTCGACGGTGATCGAGCAGGTCGCGGCCGAGCTGGACCTCGGCACGGTGCTGCGCTGGCACATCACCTCGCGCAGCGGCCTCACGGACGCCCTCTACCGGTACGACGCGCTGGGCCGGATCCACGCGCAGCGGCTGGAGGGCCCGGGAGGGAGCGACGACATCGGGCCCTTCCTGCGGATGGGTCCGCTGGGCACGGCGCTCCTGCCTTCGGACCGGCCGCGCGCGCTGCTCGTCGACGAGATCGACAAGAGCGACCTGGACCTGCCCAGCGACCTGCTGGACGTGCTGGAGCGGGGCGAGTTCGAGATCCCGGAGCTGGCCAGGTACGGCAGGGACGTGGTGGCCGTCCGGGAGTGGGGCGGCGAAGACCTGCACGAGGTGCGGCGCGGCCGGGTGCAGTGCACGGAATTCCCGTTCATCGTGATGACCAGCAACGGCGAGCGGGACTTCCCCGCCGCGTTCCTGCGCCGTTGCATCCGCTTCACGATGCCCATGCCCACGCCCGAGACCCTGCTCAGGGTCGTCGCCGCGCACCTCGGGGCCGACGCCGCGCGCTCGGAGGCGGCCGGGGAGCTGGTGGGGGCGTTCGTCGAGCGGTTGACGGCCGGCGAGGGCCTCGCCGTCGACCAGTTGCTGAACGCCGTGCACCTGCTGGCGGGGAGCGCCGCGCCGGACGAGGAGCGGCGGCAGGCCGTCGTGGACCTGCTGTTGCGCGAGCTGTCCCGTGTCTGACGCGCTGGCCCGGGTCCTGGCGGCCGTACGCGCCGCCGTCCCGGAGCTGGACCCGGCGGGCGGGGAGTCGCGTCCCGGGACGGGGCTGGACGGTACGGCGCTGGCCGAGGCGCTGTGGCTGGGCGCCCGCATGGCGCAGCGGCCCGCCGCTCCGCGGGCGCCGGACCGGCCGCCGCCGGACGTGCCGGAGGACGCTGAGCCGGTGGCGCGGGGCGTCACGCCGCCGCAGGACCCGCCGCGGCGGCACCCGACACCGCCGCCGGACCCGATCGTGCCGCGTGTGCCCGCGCCTCCCGCCGTGGGGGCGCGCCGCCTGCACGAGCGGCTGCCGGGGGCGGGCGCGCCGCTGCGCGGCCACGCCGTGGCCGCCCCGCGCGCCACCGGCCTGCCGCGCGCCCTGGAGGTGACGCGGGCGCTGCGGCCGTGGAAGCGTCCGTGGCCCGAGGGGCGGCGCGGCGCCCTGGACATCGACGCGACGGTGGACGGTTACGCCCGCAGCGGCGAGTTGCTGCCGGTCTTCTCGGCCGCGCCGGAGCGCTGGTTCGACCTCGCTCTGGTCGTCGACCGCTCCCCCCACATGCGGGTGTGGGAGGAGACCCTCGACGACTTCACCGCCGTCCTCGACCGGTTGGGAGCCTTCCGCACGCTGCAGGTGCGGGACCTGCTGTTCGACGCGGACGACCGGCCCACGGTGCCGGGCCAGCTGCGCCGCGCGGACGGCCGCAGGCTCGTGGTCGTCGTCTCGGACTGCATGGCGCCGGCGTGGCGGGCGCCGGCGGTGTGGCGGCTGTTGCGGGAGTGGGCGGCGACGACGCCCATGGCGCTGCTCAACCCCCTCCCCACGAAGCTGTGGCGCAGGGGCGGGCTGAACCTGCCCACGGTCCGGTTCACTCCCGCCGCGCCGGGTGCGCACCGCAGCCGCCTGCCGCACGAGCCGCCGCCGCTGCTCGCCTTCGCCGCCCCGGACGGCCCGCCCCCCGGCGGCCCGCAGGCGACCGACCGCACCCCGACCGGCTCCACGCCGCCCGGCCACGGCCACACCTCGCCCGGCCCCGCACCGACCGGCACGGAACCGGCCGACTCGGCACTGTGCGGCTCCGCGACGGACGGCTCCCCGACGGGCGGCGCGCGGGACGGCGGTGCACGGGACGGACTGGCCCCGGACGTCCCGGACGCCCCGCCATCGGGCGGTCCCGAGCCGGCGAGGACCGGGCCGTGGGAAGCCGCGCCGGGAGGCGGAGGGCGGGACACGGGGGCGTGGCTGCCCATCCCGGTGCTCTCGCTGTCACCTCACTCGCTGGACCGCTGGTCGCGGGCGGCGATGCGCGGTGCTCCCGAGGGCTGCACGGCCGTGCTCGTCCCTCCCGGCGGGCGCCCGCCGGGCCGACCGCGGCCACCGGCGACGCCGCTGCCCCCGGGGACGGCCGCCGAGCGGTTCCTGCGGACGGCGGCTCCGCGGGCCGTACGGCTGGCCGTGCTGTGCTCGCCGTTCGACCGGCTGAGCCTCCCCCTGCTGCACGTCATCCGCCGCGAGCTGGTGCCCGAGGCGACCACCGGGGACGTGGCGGAGGTCGTCACCAGTGGCCTGTTCACCCTGGAGGAGCCCGCCGGGGACGCCGGACCCCTGACCCTCGTGCTGCCGGACGGGGCACGGACGGTGCTGCGCGAGCGGCTTCCCGCGCACGAGGCGTGGCGCGTCCACCAGGCCCTGGACCGGTACGTCGCGTCGGGCGGCGACGGCCCGGCGCGGCTGCCGTCGGTCGCCCGCGACGCGTCCGGGCCTCGTGAACTGCCCGCCGGGCACGAGGCGTTCGCCCACGCCTCCCGCCAGACGCTCGAACTGCTCGGCCTCGACCTCCCCACCCGGCGGGAGCCGGAGCCGGGCGAGGACTTCGCACCGGCCGACGGGCCGGAGGAGGCCGGGGCATCGCTGCCACCCGGTCCCTCGCCCTTCGTCGGCCGCGCGGAGAACGTCCGGTACCTCGTCGAGCAGCTCAGCGCACCGAACGGCCGGGTCCACTGGGTGACCGCGCTCGTGGGGGCTCCGGGCGCCGGCCGGACGGCACTGGCCCTGCACGTGGCCCACCGGGTGCGGGCCCACTACCCGGACGGCCGGTACTACGTCGACCTGCGCGGTTCGAGCAGCCACCCCGTGCCGCCGGAAGCCGCACTGCACCGCCTCCTGACGGACCTGGGCGCTCCCCCCGAAGAGGGTCCGCACACCACCGGGGAACTGGCGGCGGCGCTGGCGTCCGCCCTCGCGGGCCGGCGGATCCTCCTCGTCCTCGACGACGCTCCCGACCCCGACCGGATCCGCGCGCTGCTCCCGACCGAGCCGGGGTGCTCGGTGATCGTCACGACCCGGGCGGCGCAGCCGCTGCCCGGCGTCCAGCTCACCCCGCTGCGCGACACGGAGGCCCACGCGCTGCTCACCGCCTTCGCCGGAGCGGCGGGGACGTCGGCGGCCGGCGGAGCGGGGGGCGCGGAGGGCGGTGGGCCGCCCCGGGAGCTGACCGAAGGCCGGTCGTGGTGGCCGGCGGCGCTCCGCGTCGTCGGCTCGTGGATCGCGTCGGGGTCGGCCCCGCCGCCGGCGGAGCTCGCCCGCCTGCTCCGCGCGGCCAGGCCCACCGGCACGCTCGCGCCACCGGCGGAGGAGCTGGACGCGGTCCTGCGCCTGCGGCTCGGGCACCTGCCCGCCGACGCGTCGGCGGCCCTGCGGCTGCTCGCCCGCGCGGAGACCGGGGTCTTCACCCTCGACGAGGCGTCCGCCCTCCTGGAAGGCGCCCCGAGACCTGAGGCGACGCTCAGCCGGCTGGTGGCGGAAGGGCTGCTGGAGCGTCCGGCTCCGGGGGTGTACCGCATGCCGCAGGTGGTGCACCACCATGTGCGGCGCACGTCCGGGCTCGGGCCGGAACCGGAGGCCGAGGAGGCCGCCACGCGTCTGCTGCGCCGCCACCTGGCCGCCGCGGCCGCCCTGTACGAGGAACGGCGGCCCGGCTCCACCCTGCCCGAGCGGCTCGACGTGGTCCCCCGGCGGATCGACCGGGAGGCGTACGACGTGTGGGTGTCCAACGCCCTGGCCTCGGCCGACCCCGTCGAAACGGCAGACGGTCACGCGTCACCCGACCCGCGCTGCCTCGCGGACCTGCTGCTCCTCCTCCAGGACGCCGGCGCGTCCACCCCGTACCGCTCCCGGTACGAGGCGGCCGCCGAGTCTGTCATGCGTACGGCGGCCGCCGTGGACCACACCGCCCACGACCGCGCCGGGCTCGCGCTCGCCCTCGCGCACCACGCCGCGGGCCGCCCACTCCGCGCCGCACGCGCCCTGGACGACCTCGGGCCGCGCGCCGGACGGGACGACCCGGCCACACGCGCGGCGGCGGCCTGGCTCGCCGGCAGCCTGGCGGCCGGACGGGCCGCGGAGAAGGAGGCGATGGGGCTCCTGGAGGAGGCCGTCGCCGCTTCCCGGGCCGACGACGACCGGTTCGCGCTCGCCGTGGGATGCCTGGCGCTGGCCCGGGTCCTCACCCGGCTCGGCTGGACGAGCAAGGCGGCCGGGCTGGCGCGGGAGGCCCTCGTCTGCTTCCCCGAACCGGGCCCGCATCCGTTGACCGAGGAGGCTCTGGTCTGCCTGGAGCAGGCGCTCGACAGGGCCGGCAGGTACGAGGAGGTCCTCGCCGCCCAGCGCCGGCTGCGGGACGCGCTGCGCACGCGCGGCGCGCCGCCGGCCGAGGAGGGCCGGCTGCTCACGCGGGTCGCCCGCGCCCTGCTGGCGCTCGGGCGCGCGCCCGAGGCCGAGGCCGCCGCGCGCGAGGCCCTCGCCCTCCTGGACGGGGCGGACGACACCCCCGACCGGGCCGAGGCCGACCGGCTCGTCGCGGAGGCGCGTGCCGGCCGGGGCGCCGAGGGCCGTACCACGTGGACCGTGGTGGCCGTGGCCGCGGAGGGTGGCGACGAGGTCGAGAAGCTGCGGATCCTGACGCCGGTCGTCGAGGCCCTGGAGGAGAGCGGCGTCCTCATGCCGCGGCACCGGCGCCGCTGGGAGGCCGACCGGGACGCCTGCCTGCTGTACGTGGACCCGGACGTCCCGCTCGACCAGTTGACGCGCGCGCTGGCCGACCGGCTGCCCGCGCGGTTGGAGGCGGACGGGGAGCGCCCGGCGGCGAGGCTGGCCGTGCACAGGGCCGCCACGGACGCGTCCGCGGGCGGGACGGCGTCGGCCCTCGACGTCCGGCTGACCCTGGCGATGCTCCGGTCGGCGGAGTTCCGCAAGGTCTCGGACAACTTCCCCTTCCACCCGACCTTCTGCATCTCCCCCGAGGTGTTCGGCCGACTCGCCACCCGGCCGGCCGGGGCCCGGGAAGAACGGTCCGCCGAGGCACAAGTACAAGCCCGCGACAGAGGGGCACGGGCCGCCGACGGCCTCGTGGCCGGCCGGTTCGTGCCGCGCGAGGTCACCGGCGCGACGGGCGAGGCGATGTGCGTCATCCTCACCCCGCACATCGACCTGTCGGCGTACGACGCGGAACTCCTCATGCTGGCCCGGGTCTTCAACGACCTGGACCCGGACGGCGGCAGGATCGCGGCGATCGTACGGGAGTGCCTGGACACGGCGTTGGAGCCGGAGACGACCGGGCGGTACGACCTCGCGGAGCTCGACGCCGAGGAGCGGGCGCTCATCGGGTCCCTGATGGAGCGGGAGCTGCGCCGTGCCTTCCCCGCGGCGACGCCCTTCCGGCTGAGGCTGTCGCTCGACGAGCCGAACTGGTCGTTCCGGGAGGCGGACCACGATGGCGTCTTCCTGGTGGTGCGGGCCGACGACGGACGTGCCCGCTGGTCGGCCGGCCTCCTGCGGATACGGCCCGGTATGACGGTGGCCCCGGTGCACCGCGGCGCGCCCTCACCGCTCACCCCGCAGGCCCGGCTGGCGGTGCTGTGGCTTCACCGCGGCGCGACGCTCCCGGAGAACGTGCTGCTCCGCATGGCCGACGCCGACCGCAGGGCGGTGCTGGCGGCCCCCTCCGCTACGGAGCGGACGGCGGAGCTGTTCCGTCGGGTGCGGGAGCGGCCCGTACCGGACGCGGCGCTGCGCGCGGTGACCCGACGGCACGACAGCGCGCGGCGGGTACGGGAGGCGGCGGCGGTGCTGCGCGACGAGGGGATCCTGGTCCTGGGTGGCAACCGCCGGGGCCGGGAGCTGGCCGCCGTACTGCGGTTGCCGGTACCGGACCCGCACGCCTATGTGAGCGTGCGCCTCACCCGGCGGCGCCCGCACCACACCGGCCCGTCGGTCGTGGCGGGGGGCGTGGCGTGGGTGGTGGCCGGGCCGGGTGACCCGGTGGAGCCCCTCCCCCAGGAACTCCCGAGCCCCCGCCGCCCCCGCTGACCCTCCGGTGATCGGCCCGGAGGCCGTACGGGGAACGGCGATATGACCCGGTCCACCCGCTGGGCCCGATCCGCCGACGCCCCGTCAGCGGGTGCGAACCGGACTGACGTCGTGTCCGCCGAAGCCGAAGGAGTCGGCCGGCGACGCCGTCCGGTCCCCCTCGCGCAGCCCCTCACGGACGAGGTCGAGGTCCACCCTCGGGTCGGGCTCCTCCAGGGTGCGGATCGGCGGATCGGCGGATCGGCGGGACGACGCCGCCCCGGAGGGCGAGCACACGTTTCGTGATCCGCTTTTGATCATGCCGGCCACCAGGCCGCGTACGCACGCGCCGACCGGCCATGGCCCCCGCCGAGGGTCCATGGGGACCCCTCCGGCAGCCGGCAGCCGGGATCGGCCCTACCGGGACCGGGTTCGCCACCTGGTCGGCTCGGG
Source organism: Streptomyces changanensis (assembly GCF_024600715.1). Taxonomy (NCBI): domain Bacteria; kingdom Bacillati; phylum Actinomycetota; class Actinomycetes; order Kitasatosporales; family Streptomycetaceae; genus Streptomyces; species Streptomyces changanensis. The sequence continues at coordinate 6,089,701 of NZ_CP102332.1, read as the reverse complement.
CCTGCCGGAACGACTCCGGTCCCGCGACCGACCGACCGGCCGTGTCGCGAAGCCGGCTTCCCCGCGGCAGGGCCGACGCCCTGCGCGCCTGCCCGAACGGGCGCGGCACGCAAAGCACTTCGTCCGTGCGCGCCTCGTCCGGTACGGTCGCGGGATCGATCGTTCTCATTGCCGGGGGCCCTCAGGTGCGCCGGGTCGTCTCCCCGGCGGTCCCCGGACTGGAGGCAGGTTTCGTCATGGCATGTCGTATCAGCGAACTCGTGCTCGGCTGTCGCGACCCCGAAGCGCTGGCGCGGTTCTGGTGCGAGGTCTTGGACTTCGTCGTGCTCGACCGCGAAGGGGACGACTGCTTCGAGATCGGGCCGCGCGAAGGGTTCGGCGGTCCGCAGCCGACGATCATCCTCAGCCGCAGGGACGAGCCGGAGAAGGGGAAGTCCCGGCTGCACATCGACGTCAACGCCACCGACCGCGATCAGGACGCCGAGCTCGAACGCCTGCTCAAGCTCGGTGCGCGCCGGGCCGACATCGGCCAGACGGGGGACGAGCAGTGGCATGTCCTGGCTGACCCCGAAGGCAATGAGTTCTGCCTGCTCAAGGCCCGTCTCGCCCCTCTCTGACGCACATCGGTCACAGCTCGGCCCCCAGGTACCCGGGGTCTGCCCGGACTCCGGCGTGACGGGCGTGTCGTGATCGCGAAGGGAGCGCCCGCCGTCGCCCGGCGAACCGCACCGGTGGTGAGCGGGACGACGGCGAACGCTTGACGTCGGGTACGGGGCGGGTGCGCCGGGCCGCCGGGCCTTCCCCATGGCCGTCATCGTGCTCAACGCCGCCGCCGCGTACGGGAGTCGCCGGGCCCGTACGGGTCCCCCGAGGGAGCCGGCCGGCCGACGCGCTCCCTTCTGTCAGTCCGTGACCTTCCGGGTGTTCCCGGCCCCCGCGCCGTTGCCACCGGCCGCGGCGCCGCCGTCCACCCTCGCCGTGCGCACCGCCCTGACCGACGGCGGCACGTCGCCCGGTTGCGCGGGGCGTGACGGGCGCGCCTCGTGCCGCACGCCCCTCCCACTCACCCCGAGCCCGCCAGGGGAGGAGCGCCTGATGCGTCCCGGACCGCCCAAACCGCCCCGACCTTCCCGGCGAGCCTGCACCGCCTTCTCGCGGTGACAGCCACCCTCCCGCCGGAGCTGCCGGTCGGGTCTCCGGCCGCTGCCCGGACCGCCGCCGACGCGGCGTACCCGGCGGCCGGGTTCGTGTCCCAGCACTTCCACAGCGGACACAGCGGCGTCGACATCGCCAACGCCGTCGGCCCCCGCTCCACGAAGAAGGACCTGCGGTCCACCGCCGGCTGCCCGCCGGGCACCCTGGCCGCCCGGACGCCGGGGCGGCGGGGCGGCTGGGGCGAGCGGCTCCTGAACGGCCCCCTACGACGGCTTCCATCTGTACGGCGGCAAGCTGCCCGCAGGGGTGTCAAGCCGTACGAACCGGTTGGTCACCGGCCGGTGCCGGTTCGGATTCGTGGGCTTCCGTGTCCGAGAGATCACGGTTACGGGTCTCCTTGGCGCAGCCGAGGGCGATGACGGTGAGCAGGACGGCGGCCATGACGTACAGGACGATCGGCGTGGCGCTGTCGTACTCGGCGAGCAGGGCGGTGGCGATGAGCGGGGCCGGGGCGCCGGCGGCCACGGACGAGAACTGTGCGCCGATCGACGCTCCGGAGTAGCGCATGCGGGTGGCGAACAGTTCGGAGAAGAAGGCCGCCTGTGGGGCGTACATCGCGCCGTGGAAGAGGAGCGCCACGGTGACGGCTGTGAGCATTGCCGCGAATGACTGCCGGTCGACCAGGGTGAAGAACGGGTGGATCCAGATTCCCGTGCCGAGGGCGCCAATAAGGTAGACGGGGCGTCGTCCGAGCTTGTCCGAGAGGGCACCCCACAAGGGGATGGTCACGAAGTGGACGGCGGATGCGATCAGGACGGCGTTGAGTGCGGCCTGTTTGCTCGTGCCGGCGTGTTCGGTCGCGTACACGAGGATGAATGCGGTGACGACGTAGTAGGAGATGTTCTCCGCCATGCGGGTGCCCATGGCGATGAGGACATCTCGCCAGTGGTCGCGCAGGACGGCGAGTATGGGCGGCTTCTCGCGGGGGGCTCGTTCGGCCTTGCGTCGTTCGGCTGCTGCGAGGGCGGCCTTGAACACGGGCGACTCGTCCACGGAGAGCCGGATCCACAGTCCGACGAGGACCAGCGCGCCGGACAGCAGGAACGGCACCCGCCACCCCCAGGAGTCGAACGCCGCGTCCGACAGCGTCGCCGTCAGCGTGGCGAGGACGCCTGTGGCCAGCAACTGCCCCGCCGGCGCCCCGGTCTGCGGCCACGAGGCCCAAAAGCCGCGCCGTCCGGCGTCTCCGTGCTCCGCCACCAGCAGCACCGCGCCGCCCCATTCGCCGCCCAGGGCGAATCCCTGGACCAGGCGCAGCGCGGTGAGCAGCAGGGGGGCGGCCGAGCCGACGGTGGCGTGGGTGGGGAGCAGACCGATCAGGAAGGTCGCGCCACCCATCATCAGCAGGCTGTACACCAGGAGTTTCTTGCGGCCCAACCGGTCGCCGAAGTGGCCGAAGACGAGGGCGCCGATGGGGCGGGCGACGAAGCCGACGGCGTAGGTCAGGAACGACAGGAGCGTACCGACCAGGGGATCGGAGTCGGGGAAGAAGAGCTTGTTGAACACGAGTGCGGCGGCCGCGCCGTAGAGGAAGAAGTCGTACCACTCGATGGTGGTGCCGATGAGGCTGGCGGCCACGATCTTCTTCAGGTCGCCGGGGGCCTGGGGCTGTGCTGAGGGTGGGGACGGCATGGGAAGCACCACTTTCGGGACGGTGGCTGACGTCGTGTGCGGTCTGGCACCAGAGTGGGATCCTTGGCCCGCCATCCGTTATGTGCGGGGCGAACACTGATCCTGCGGGGGTGTCCTCGCCGCAGCCATATCGGGTCGCGCGGGGCCTCTGCCGCACCGTGTGGCTGGGCAGTTCCCTGGGCGGGGGCGCGGGCCGGCCAGGCCACCCAGGTGCCGGCCGTCTACGCCGAACAACGCGGCGCCGACCACTACGGCATAACCGCCTTGCACGGCCCCGTCACCGCGTGGTTCCGCTTCCACCTCATGCGTGACGAGCAGGCGCGTGGCCTGTACTTCGGCCCCGACTGCACCTACTGCTCGTCCTCGTTCTGGTCGGTCTTCGAGCGCAACCCCCGTGCCAAGGCCGTCCCCGCACCCTGACCCCCCACCACCTGGCGGAGAGTCCGACACCGCCGCAGCCTGGCTGACCAGGTGCCGCGGCGCCTCTGCGGACCGGACCGCTCGACACTCCCGGACACCGGAAGGGTCGGGCACGGGCTGAACGACAGCCCTCACCGGCGTCCCGACCCGGATCCCGGGTCGGGACGCACCGTGACGTGTCGAAGGTGCGGGAGGAGCACCCGGGGGGACGGGGCGAACCGACCGGCCCTCGCGCCCGATCTGCCGGCGGCGCCCGGCGACCGGCCACTCATCCTCGCCACTGGTCCCCGGGCGACGTCTTCCTGTGCCATCCGTTCCTGGTGCGCGCGCCGCGACCACACCCTGGGTCACCGCCACGCTGTGTGGCCCCGCCGGCTCCTGTCGCCCCGAGGGAAACGGCCCCGCCGGCCCCGACGTGCAAGATCACCGCCGCCGGTGCCGCCCTTTCGGCCCAGCTCGGCGTGCTGCGCGCGCACGGTCCCTGCCGAGCCGGATCGTGATGGCCCGCCGACGCGGTGAAGGCAAGGTCTCCCACCGGTCGCCAGCCAGCCCCGAAACGATCAAAGGGCCGTTTCAGATCGCTCTGAAACGGCCCCTGACCTGCGACTCTTTCGAGTCGGGACGACAGGATTTGAACCTGCGACCCCTTGACCCCCAGTCAAGTGCGCTACCAAGCTGCGCCACGTCCCGGTGCGCTCGGTCCGACTCCCGCCGGGTGAGCACGCAAGAGAACATTACCCCACTCCGCCGACGGCTCGGACAGGGCCCGGCCGGACACGGGGGCCGCTCCTCACCGCGCCGCTCGCGAGCCTTGTACCGGACAGGGCCCGGCCGCGCGCGGGGGCCGCGGCACGCCACCGAGGGGGCCGTCGGCGGTGGACGGGTGTGGGACGGGCCGCCGGGGTGACAATGGGCGGATGGAGAGGGCTCGGAGGGACCGCGACGACGAGGGGCGCGCCCGCAGCGCCCGGCCCCGGGACGGCCTGGGGAGGCCGCTGCCGTACGGGGCGCCGGGAGTGGAGCGGCAGCCGGAGGGTGTGGTGCGCGCCCCGGAGGACAGCCTGCGGGAGGCCCAGCGGCTGCTGGACGCGGGCATGCCGTTCCACGCGCACGAGGTGCTGGAGGACGCGTGGAAGACGTGCGGCGACGAGGGCCGCGGGCCGGAACGTGAGCTGTGGCGCGGCTTGGCGCAGCTCGCGGTGGGTCTGACGCACGCCGCGCGGGGCAACACCGTCGGGGGCGTGCGGCTGCTGCTGCGCGGCGCGGACCGTATCGCCCCGTACGGGACCGGCGGGCGGGGGCCGCACGGTGTCGACACGGCCGGTCTGGCGCGGTGGGCCCGCGGGCTCGCGGAGCGGCTGACCGAGGGCGCCGGGGCGGAGGGAGGAGCGGTCACCGTCGACCCGGTCACCGAGGCACCACGGTTGACGGCGCACTGACTCGCCCCGGCCCGCGGCGCGCTGTCACCCCGCGCGGCGTGCGCCTCGGAGGCTGCCGCGCCGAGGACGGCGCCGCCCCCTGCCGTCGTGTGACCGTCACCGCGGCGTCGCCCGGCCCACGCGCCGCCTGACAGCCGCCGCCCGTGACACGTCAAGCCACCCGCCACCGCCACCCGCCACCACGGGCCGCGTCGGCACGCGCGGCGGACCCGGCGCGAGGGCGGGGCGGGGGCCCGACGGCGAGCGGGGCCGGGGGCCCGTGAGTGCGGTCACTCCGCGCCGAGCAGGTCCCGTAGGACGGAGGCATGGCTGCGCTCCGGTTCCCTGGCCGCGGTGAGGAGGGTGAGGGGGGCCCTGCCGTGCGAGCGCGCGGACCCGGTCCAGGGCCTCGGCGGGGTCCGGCTCGGCGAGCTCCGCCTCGTACCGGTGCCGGAACTCCCGGAACACCTCGTCGGGCGGGCCGTCGGCGGCGTGGAACCAGCGCCGCAGCTCCGTGGACGGGGTGAGGGACTTGGGCCACTCGTCGACGTGGGCGTCCGCTGTGGCCAGTCCGCGCGGCCAGAGCCGGTCGACCAGCACGCGCACGCCGTCATCGGGGTCCGGCGGCTCGTACACGCGGCGCAGGTGGACTCGGGGAGCGGTGCGCGTCATGCCTCCAGCCTGTCGTGATGGCCCGGTCCACGGCAACGCGCGGGCGTCTGCACGGACGAGTCAGCCGCCTCCCCCCTCCTCCCCCGGTCGTCCCCGGTCGCCCGGTCCACCCCGGTCGCCGTGCCGCCCTGCCCGCCCCGGTCGGCGGCACGTCCGCCGGAGGAGTTCCGCGCGTACCGGTGGTCCCAACCCCACCGGTACGCGCGGCCCCCGGCCGCGCCCCTGTCACCGAGGGCGCGGCACGCCCGGGCGGACGCCGCGGCGCACCACCGCCTCCGGCGCCACGCGGGGAGCGGGGGCCGGTGCGGTGGTGGTCGTGGCACGCCGGGGGCGCATTCGCCGGGCCGGCCCGGCGCAGGCGGTCACCCACGCGCCTGGGCCGGGGCACGGCCCGCGCCCCCTTCCGTCCGGTCCCGGGGCACCCACCGGCTGGGCCCCCGGGGGCAAGGCCCCCGCCACCCGGGGGCCGTCACCCGCCGGGGCGGGCGCGGGTCGGGGACCGGGCCCCGACACGCCTCCCGCCCCGGCTTGGTTCCCCGGTGCGGTGCGGTGGTGCGGCGCCGCCCCTGGCCGTCCGCACCACTGTCGCACCGGGGCGCCTCATGGACCCCCGCTCCCGGGCACCTCGGGGGGCCCCGGCTCCGGGCCGTCGTCTCACGGGGCCCGCCGGTGCCTCACGGCCCCGTCCCGGCACCTGACCGGCACTGGCCGGCCCCGGCCCGGGGCCGGGCCCACGGGCCCGCCGCCCGTGCGGAGCCACCGCTCGGCCCGTCCCACTCCCCCAGGCGTGACGTTTCTGCAGCCCTCCCGGCCGAGCCTCAGAGGCGCTGCCACAGGGCGGGCACGTTCGGCGGCTCCCAGCCCGCCTGGGCCTGGTGGGCCTGGAGGCAGCGGTACTTCGCGCCGCCGTACGTGACCTGGTCGCCGGCCGCGTAGACGGCCCCCTTGGCCCACGTGCCGCCCGGCTCCGGCTCCCCCGGGCCCGGCTCCTCCGGGTCCGGCTCACCGGGGCCCGTGGAGGTGGTGAGCGTCAGCCCGTACGTCTGCAGGATCGGGTTGACCGGCTGGTAGAAGGTGGTGCCGCCGGAGGTGCAGTTGCCCGAGCCGCCCGAGGTGACGCCCTGGGCCTGGCTGCCGGAGATGTACGAGCCGCCCGAGTCGCCGGGCTCGGCGCACACCGTGGTCCGGGTGACGCCGCTGACGGTGCCCTCGGGGTAGGTGACGCTCGTGTTGTGCTGCTGGATCGTGCCGCAGTGCCAGCCGGTGGTGGAGCCCGACCGGCAGATCGACGCGCCGACGACGGCCTGCGTGGAGCCGGTGACCTGCACGTTCTGGCCGGCCTGGCCCTTGACGTAGGGGGTCGAGAGCCAGTTCGTGTTGGTGGCCACCCAGGCCATGTCACGGCTGGGGAAGGTCGACGCCTGGAAGCTGCCCTGCGCGACCTGGTTGTAGCCGGTGGTGGCGGTGCCCGCCCGGCCGCAGTGGCCGGCCGTCGCGAAGCCGTGCTGGGTCCCCTTGGTGATGGCGAAGCCGACGGAGCAGCGCCCGCCGCCCATGTGGAACGCGTCGCCGCCGCGGATGTCGTACAGGGGCCGGGGCCGCTCGGCGGACGCCTCCACCCGGATGAGGGACCGGTCGACGCCGGACGCCTTGATGACCGCCTCGGCGGCGTCCCGCTTGACGGCCCGCACGGTGACCAGGTTGGTGCGGGGGTCCACGTACCAGACCGGCATGTCGAGGGTGCTGTTGCCCGTCGCGGCCCGGTCCAGGGCGGTCTTCGCGGCGTCCAGCTCGGCGAGGGTGTGCCGGACGACCTGCGCCTGCGCCCCCGCCTCGCGGATCACGGCGGCGTCGGCCCGGTCGGTGGTGGCCACGGTGAGGGTCGCGGACTCGGCGCCGCTGACCCACGCGCCCGCGTACCGGGTGCCGAGCGCGCCGCCGAGGCGGCCGGCGAGGGCACCGGCCTCGGCCTCGTTGACCAGGCGCCGCTGCGCCTGGGCCGCGGTCAGGCCGAGGTCGCGCTGCATCGCGGCGACCACGTCGGGGGACGGCTTGTCGGCGCCCATGCTCGCGGCCGCGGAGGGGGCGGTCGGCGGGGCGGGCTCGGCGGCCGCCACGCCCGGGAGGCCGGTGAGGACGAGCGCGCCGACGGCGGTGAGGGCGGCGGTACACGCGGCTCTGGCGTGTCTGTGGAGCATCAGGTGTTCTCCTCGGAATCGGTGGGGGTCCCGAAACCGTAGGTGTTGCCGAAAGCCCCTCAGAAGATGTCGTTTTTCCCTCTGTTCGGCGTTATGGAAGACGCCGAAGCCCGCCAGGCGGCGTAACTCCGGCTGCGCTCCGCCGCCGCGGCGTGGGCCGCGCGCGCCTGCGCGAGGACGGCGGGCGCCGCGTGCGCGGCGGGCGCGGCGGGGTGCCAGCCGATGAGGTGCCGCCAGACGAGCGGCGTGCCGGTGAGCGGCCGGGTGACCAGCCCCGTGGTGTCGGGGAAGGTGGCCCGGCAGAGGCCCACGGCCCGGGACCTGCACCAGGTGGACACAGGAGGCGGTCTCCGTCTCGTACACCCGGGTGGGGGTGAAGCCGGCGCGGGCGCAGGCGGCGTGGAAGCAGTCCGCGAAGCAGCCGTCGCCGGGTACGTCGGCCCAGGCGGCGCCGGCGAGGTCGGCGAGGTCGACCCGGTCGTGGGTGGCGAGCGGGTGCCCGGTCGGGAGCATCACGAAGACGGGGTCCGTGGCGATCTCCCGCCAGGCCAGGCGGTCGCTCTCGGGCGGGGCGCTGGTGCCGCAGGTGCCGATGAGGGCGTAGTCGAGGCGGCCGTCGGCGGTGCAGGCGGCGATCTCGCGCTCGGACCAGGAGGTGTGGGTGGTGACGGCGGCGCCCGGGTGCGCGGCGGCGAGCCGGTCGACCAGGGCGCCGAGAAGGGGGCCGTGCGTACCGCCCAGCCGGAAGCGGGCCTCGCCGGGGCCCCCGGCGGCGGCCCGGGCGAACCGCACGGCGTCCCGCTGGAGGTCGCTGACGGCGGGCAGGACGACCCTGGCCCGCTCCAGGACGAGCTCGCCGAGGGGCGTGGCCCGCACGCCGTGCCGGCCCCGTTCGAACAGCGCCCCTCCCAGCGTGCGTTCGATCCGTTTCAGCTGGGCGCTCAGGGCGGGCTGGGCGAGCCCGAGGGCGGTCGCGGCCTTGGTGAGACTGCCGGCGTCGGCGATCGCCCGGACCGTCTTCAGGTGCCGCAGCTCCAGGTCCATGAGGCGAGCTTCCCGGCAGCGCCCGGACGGGGCAAGACTCTGGTCCGGACCTTTCGCCCGGGGGCCCGGGAAGCGACCTGCGGGGCGGGAGATCACCGCGTGGGAGAGCCCCCACTGACGCCCGACTGAAGGGCCCCGGAACGGGTCCGGGGAAGCGCCGCGGAATCCGTGGCAGGGGGTCTGTCGAGAGGGGGTCGCCCACGAGATATCTTGATGTCGAGCAATGTTACAGACGTGGAGCGGAGCACCCGGTGACTGACTCGACCATCATCTACACCCACACTGACGAGGCCCCGGCCCTGGCGACGTACTCGTTCCTGCCCGTGGTCCAGGCGTACGCCTCGACGGCCGGCGTCAGCGTCGAGACCCGCGACATCTCGCTGGCGGGGCGCATCATCGCCTCCTTCCCGGAGCACCTCCAGGAGGGGCAGCGCATCGAGGACGCCCTGGCCGAGCTCGGTGAGCTCGCCAAGACGCCCGGCGCGAACATCATCAAGCTGCCGAACATCTCGGCGTCGATCCCCCAGCTGAAGGCCGCCGTCGCGGAGCTCCAGGAGCAGGGCTACGCGCTGCCCGACTACCCGGACGACCCGAAGACGGACGAGGAGCGCGAGATCCGCGCCCGCTACGACAAGATCAAGGGCAGCGCCGTCAACCCGGTGCTGCGCGAGGGCAACTCCGACCGCCGCGCCCCCACATCGGTGAAGAACTACGCCAAGGCGCACCCGCACCGCATGGGCGCCTGGACGGCCGACTCCAAGACGAACGTCGCGACGATGGGCGCCGACGACTTCCGCTCGACCGAGAAGTCCGCCGTGATCGCCGAGGACGGCACCCTCCGCATCGAGCTGGCCGGCCAGGACGGCACGACCACCGTGCTGCGCGAGTCCGTACCGGTCCTCGCGGGCGAGGTCGTCGACGCCTCCGTCATGCGCGCCGCGGCGCTCCGCGAGTTCCTCACGGCGCAGGTCGCCCGCGCCAAGGCGGAGGGCGTCCTGTTCTCCGTGCACCTGAAGGCCACGATGATGAAGGTCTCCGACCCGATCGTCTTCGGCCACGTGGTCCGCGCCTTCTTCCCGAAGACCTTCGAGGCGTACGGCGACGTCCTCGCCGGCGCCGGCCTGAGCCCGAACGACGGTCTCGGCAGCATCCTCAAGGGCCTCGACGCCCTCCCGCAGGGCGACGAGATCAAGGCGTCGTTCGACGCGGAGCTGGCCGAGGGCCCGGCCCTCGCCATGGTCGACTCGGACCGCGGCATCACCAACCTCCACGTCCCGAGCGACGTCATCGTCGACGCCTCCATGCCGGCCATGATCCGCACGTCCGGCCACATGTGGGGCCCGGACGGGCAGGAGGCCGACACCCTCGCCGTCCTCCCGGACAGCAGCTACTCCGGCGTCTACCAGGCCGTCATCGAGGACTGCCGCGCGAACGGCGCCTTCGACCCGTCGACGATGGGCTCCGTCCCGAACGTCGGCCTCATGGCGCAGAAGGCCGAGGAGTACGGCAGCCACGACAAGACCTTCGAGATCGCCGCCGAGGGCACGGTCCGCGTGGTCGACGGTGCCGGGCAGGTCGTGCTGGAGCAGGCCGTGAGCCGCGGTGACATCTTCCGCATGTGCCAGACGAAGGACGCGCCGATCCGGGACTGGGTGAAGCTCGCCGTCACGCGCGCCCGCGCCACCGGCGACCCGGCCGTGTTCTGGCTGGACGAGACCCGCGCCCACGACGCGCAGCTCATCGAGAAGGTCCGCGCGTACCTGCCGGAGCACGACACCGAGGGCCTGCAGATCGAGATCATGGCGCCGGTCGAGGCCACTCGCTTCTCCCTGGAGCGCCTGCGCCGCGGCGAGAACACCATCTCGGTCACCGGCAACGTCCTGCGCGACTACCTGACCGACCTGTTCCCGATCCTGGAGCTCGGCACGAGCGCCAAGATGCTGTCGGTCGTCCCGCTGATGAACGGCGGCGGCCTCTTCGAGACGGGCGCCGGCGGCTCCGCCCCGAAGCACGTCCAGCAGCTCGTCAAGGAGAACTACCTGCGCTGGGACAGCCTCGGCGAGTTCCTCGCCCTGGCCGTCAGCTTCGAGCACCTCGCGCAGGTCACGGGCAACGCCCGCGCCCAGGTCCTGGCCGACACGCTGGACCGCGCGACGGCGACGTTCCTCAACGAGGACAAGTCGCCGACCCGCCGCGTCGGCGGCATCGACAACCGTGGCAGCCACTTCTACCTGGCCCTGTACTGGGCGCAGGAGCTGGCGCGGCAGACCGACGACGCGCAGCTCGCGGAGGCGTTCGCGCCGCTGGCGAAGTCCCTCACCGAGCAGGAGGGCACCATCGTCGAGGAGCTGATCGCGGCGCAGGGCCGGCCGGCCGACATCGGCGGCTACTTCCGGCCCGACCCGGAGAAGGCCGCGACGGTCATGCGCCCGTCGCAGACCTTCAACGAGGCGCTGGCCACCCTGGCCTGACCCCGCCCAGCCCCGCCCGGAGGCCGTGCCGCACCACGCGGCACGGCCTCCGCCGCACCCCCCGGCCCGCCCACCGCCCGGCCCCGTCACGTCGCCATCCCGCGGCGGACACCGGCGCCCCGCGCGCCCCCGCCGCCCCTCCCGTCCGCACAGGGCGCCGAGGCGCCGGCCCGACGCCCCTGGGCGCCGTCGGGACACCCCGCGCGCCGGAGAGCGGGTGTCGGCCCTTCGACCGACACCCGGTACGCGCCCACCACCCTGCGAGGGCACGGGTCGATGCACCGCGCGCCCTCCGCCGCACGCTCCGTACCGGGGTGCCCGGCTCGGCCGCGGTACGCGCGTCCGCCATTCGGTCCCGGTTCGACGAACCCCGCTCGACGAACCCCGCTACCAGCCGGCGCGACCAGCGAGGGGGCGCCCCGTCCTCGGCCGATCGACGGGAACGAGCGCGGACGACGACACCACCCCCTCCCCCGCCCGCGGAGATCACCATCAGCGGGCAACAAGGCCGTGCATCCGGCTCCCGCAGCCCCCTCCCGGCGGATGTGCCGGCGGATTCAACGAGAGACCTGCAACCCACCCCGATGTCGGCGTCCGCGCTGGCCAAGGTCCTGCCCGTGAGCCGGCAGGCGATCGTCAAGCACCTGGAGGTGCTGCGCGAGGTCGGGTTGGTCGAGTCCGAGCGGCGCGGACGCCAGGTCGTCCACCTCGCCGTCGGCGCACGGCTCGGCGCGCTGGCCCGGGAACTCGACCCGGCCGCTCCTGGGAGACCCGCCTGCTGCGCGTCAAGCAACTGTCCGAGCACCCCGACCCCGACCCCGACCCCGAGGCGGCCGGCGGAGCGACGAGAGGACGAGGTCATGACTGAACGGGAGAACAGGACGGCCGACCGCGCGCCGACGTTGCCGGCGGTGTCCGACCGGGCCGCCTTCCAGGCTGAACTGGACGCGTTGCGGGTGCGGGAGAAGGCGCACACCCGGGAAGGCGACGCGATCGCCACGGCCCGACGGCAGCTGCCCATGGGCGAGGTGGCCGCCGACCTCGAACTGACCGGGCCGGACGGACCGGTCACCCTCCTCGAAGCGTTCGAGGGGCGCCGACAACTCATCGCCTACTACCTCATGTGGCGCCACGGCCACCCCGCGGCGGAGCAGTGGGAAGGCTGCACGTGGGTCACCACCCAGGTCGAGGAGCTGTCCTCCTCCACTCGCAGGACATCACCTAGTCATGGGCTGGGACGTCCCGTGGTACTCGGCGGTCCCCTCGTTGGACGCGCTCCTGGTCGGCCGCCACGTCGGCATGATTCACCTCGTGTGCCACCTACGGGACGGGACGGCGACCGCGTCTTCGAGACCTACTGGACGACCCTGCGCGGCGTGGAGGCCATGAACTACAGCTACGCGCTCATGGACCTCACCGTGTACGGACGTCAGGAGCTGTGGGAGGCCTCGCCCTCCGGCTGGCCCCGCGTCCAGGGAACTCCCGCCGATCACATCCGCCTGCGGAGCGACGGACACCCCATCCCCCAGTGGTCACGACTCGGGACCGGCCGCTCCGACGACCCCACCCCCGGCCCCTGACGCCCGAGCTCATCAAGGATGACGGCTCGTCAGCGACCCGCGTCAGACGATACGATCACCGACGCCCAGGACTCCGACCGCCTCGACCGTCGGCAACGGCTCGACGTCAGCGGTGGACGGGAGCCTCAGCCACCCCGGGTCGCGTGTCCCGATGAGCACGAACGGTGATCATGGAAGAGTCCCGTCTCGAACGTCTCGGCTGCCTCGCCGTGTGTGCCGGCGCCGGCGGCCTCGCGCTCGGCCTGGAGCAGGCCGGCTTCGACCCCGTGATGCTCCTGGACAACCGCGACGTCGCCTGCGAGACGCTGCGCGCGAACCGTCCCGAGTGGAAGGTCCTCGAAGCCGACCTGCTGGACTTCGACCCGGTGGACCATCAGGCGACCTATGACGTGGACCTCCTGGCCGCCGGTCTCCCCCGGGTCAAGGCGAACGCGGCCGTCGCTCGTGAGAACAGTGCGGAGGAAATCCGCGTCCTCGAAGCGACGATCATGCTTATGCACGGTGTGCAGCCACGGGCCCTGCTCATCGAGAACGTCCCCGACCTGGTCTCCAGGCCGGCGTACGAGCCGATCCGCGCCTACGTCGCCACCGAGCTCGAACACCTCGGATACCGGCACCGCTGGTTCGTGCTCAATGCCATGGACCACGGCGTGCCTCAGGACCGAAAGCAGGGGATCCTGGTGGCTTTCAAGGGCGACGCCATCGAGGACTTCACGACCCCGGTGCCCGCGGCCGAGCGCCCGCTCACCGTGGGTGAGGCGCTGGGTGCCTCCATGGGGGCGCGCGGCTGGCCCCACGCGGCCGATTGGGCCGCACAAGCCGACCGGGTCGCCCCGACGTTGGTGGGCGGCTCCTGGAACCGTGGCGGAGCCGACTTGGGACCGACGGGGTCGAAGCGTTCCTGGGCCCGCATGCGCGTGAACGGCGGGACCGTCGCCGACGCGCCCCCGGGGCCCGACTTCCCGTGGGACCTCTCGCTCGGCGTCAAGGGCATGGTGGCGCTGACCGTCGAGCAGGCGGCACGACTCCAGGGGTTTCCGGATGACTGGCGGTTCGCCGGCCGGAAGACGGCGCGTTACCGCCAGGCTGCCCATGCGTCACCGCCTCCGGTGGGCAGGGCACTCGGGCTCGCGATCCGGGCCGCTCTGGCACGCTGAGCGTCGATGCCCGCCCCGCCGGGCCGACGCCCGCGCCGCCCGACCGACCGGGGAGGGTGGCAGGCCGTTGCCCGCCTGCCACCCCTACGTCACCTCCCGGTGTTCACCGGGTGAGCAGGTGGGAGAAGAAGCCGATCGACGGGTCCTCCGGGGTGCCGACGAGGAGGGCACGGTCGAGGAGCCCGTTGTTGTGCTCGCAGCTGGTCTCCGGGAGCATCACGCAGGCGTGGCAGGCGGCCAGGTTGGTGCCGCCCGCACCGGACGTCTCGGTCTCGATGCACAGCGGGTCGGCAGAGCACCACTCGGCGCGGTGGACGGCCGAGCGCACGGCTTGGGCGAGGCGGTCGGTCTCGCCCTGGGCCACCAGGCCGCCGAGGCTCCCGGCGGAGTCACTGGTCGCCGTGTAGATCAACACGCCGGCCATCTCGTCACCCGCGTAGATCCGCTCGCGGAGCGAGGCGGCCGGATAACCGGAGTCCAGGCTCCACTCGTTGATCATGACGTGGGCGAGGGTGTGCAGCAGGGCCATGCGAGGGGTGGCGGGAGAGGGAGGTACCCGGGCCGGGTCGGAGGCCCGCTCGGCGAGGACCCGCTGGTGTCGGTGGCGGATGCGTTCCACGCGGGCGGCGACGGCGGGCAGCTCGGCCCAGGCGTCGATCCTCTCCTCGTCGAGCCGGAGGAAGACGCCTTCCCCATGGACCTCCATGGCGGGCAGCCAGCCGGTGGGAGCGAGGGACAGCTCCGCCTCGTGCCCCTCGGAGGAGGTCTCGGGGTCGATGACCCGTGTGAATGCCTTCAACGCGCGGACCTCGCGCAGCTTCTTCACCAACATCGGGGGGAGGAGGCCCAGGCCAGCCGGCAGTATTCCGTCGCCGCTCGGCGGCTCGCAGACGAACTGCTCGGTGTGGTGGCCGGAGTCCTCCGGGTTGCCCGTGCACAGCCGCTCGTACTCCAGGTCGCGCAGGGCCCGGTAGCGCTGCTCCTGGTCGAGGTCCGGGCCGTCCTCTCCGGTGGGGTCCTCGGCCTCCATCGCGGCGAGCAGTTCCCTGACCTGCTCGGGACTCACCGGTGACGGGGCCCCGTCGAAGATGTACTTCAGGTGGATCTCGATCTCGGCGAGGGTGGAGCAAGTGCGGAGCTTGTCCCAGTGCCGGTCCAGGGCGTGCACCCGTGTGTCGCTCCACGGCGGGATGGACAGCGCCGAGCGGAGCACCGGCTGCCACACCGAGGAAGAACCGCGCTGGAGGGTGCGGGGAGGCTGCGAGCAGAGAAGCTGGGGGGCGTCCTTCAGCCAGGGCCGCCTGCCCTCGCACCGGATGTTCAGGTCCTTGAGGGCGCCGCGCCGGAAGGACCCCTCCATGGATACTTCCGGCACACCGCAGGAGCAGGACAGGACCACCGATCGGAGCGAGGAGGTCCGTCCCGAGGAGCGCAGGCTCATCCGGCCGCCGCAGAACCCGGCTTCGCCGTCGCCACGTCGCCCCCGGTGCAGCCACTTCCAGTACGGGAAGTCGGCGATGTGCCCGTCCTCGCACGCCACGACGAAACGGGACGGCACCAGCGCCTCGGAGCACTCGGCGCACTCGTTCCGTCCGGGCGGCGAGTTGAACTTCCTCACGTGGTCGAGAGCGTGGCAGCCGGGGCAGTGGTGCCACAGGGGGAAGCGGCGTACGCGGATGCCGTCGCGGCTGTCGTCCCCGGAGGCGGGCGGGAGGCGGAACCGGTTCACGCCCAGTACACGGGCGAGGCGCGGCTCGTGGATCACCGGGGCCTCGTCGCGGCGCCACTGCCCGTCGGCGTCGTCGATGCCCGAGACGATGAACGACTCCTGCTCCACGGCGATCAGCGCGCCCACCCCGTATGTGGTGATGGCCTGGGCTCGGCGGACGGCGCCACGGCGGGGCAGGCTGCGGGCCGGTGCGGCGGAGCCGTCGGTGCCGCGCCGGCGGCGGGGCGGGGGCGGGGTCATCGGGATGCCTCCATGAACAGGGCGGACTCGGCGTCGACGTCGCGGAGGGACCACAGGGTCTCCCACGCTTCGACGTCCTCCATGGCGTCGTTGTAGGGCTTGAGCAGCGAGGGGACGCGGCGTCCGCGCTTCGGCTCGTAGTACAGGCCTCCGTGCGCCTCGGCCTCCTCATACCACCAGTCGACGAACTCGTCGAAGGCGGCGGCCACCCGAGACACCTCCTTCACCGCGGTCGCCTCGGGGGAGACGTTGCGCACCCGTTCGAGGATTCGCGGGCGGATCTCCGCCCTCAGCTCGTCCAGGAAGAGGTCGATGTTCCCCGCGGCCTCGTCGGCACGGGCGGCGGGGATCAGGATGCGGGCCAGGGCGACGATCACCGCGTGCAGGCCGCGGTCACGCGCGCGGGCCGAGAAAGGGGTGACCGAGGTGGACTCGACCTCGCGGTAGAGGGCGGAATGGAAGTGCTGGAAATTCTCGTAGTGGGAACGATCCCGGGAGCGGCCGGCGTTGAGCATCACCGCGACCAGGCCGGGGTGGGCACGGCCCACGCGGCTGGTGGCCTGGATGTATTCGGCGGTGGTCTGCGGCTGCCCCATGACGGCCATCAGGCCGAGCCGGTCGACGTCCACACCCACAGCGATCATGTTGGTGGCCAGGAGCACGTCCACCACGTCACCGCTCGGCAGCCGCCGCTCGATCTGCTTCAGGCGGGCGGGGATGTCGCTGGCGTCGACCCGGCTGGTCAGCTCGGAACAGCTTCCCACCGAGCGGGGCTCGCAGGCGTCACGGTCGGCCAGGTACTCCAGGTGGGCCACGACGTCGTCGTGGACCTGCAGTTCGGCCGCGGACAGCAGACGCAGACTGTTGAAGTAGCCGACGAGTGTCCAGTACGCGTCGCGGACCTCCTGCGTGGTGTCGGCGCGCATCGCCTGGTGGAGCAGAGTGGCGTAAGCGCGGACCAGCAGGGTGGACTGGCTGGTGCCGGGGGCGAGCAGGCCCACGTACCGGCGGGACGCCTTGTCGCGGGCCGGTGTCTCCACGGCGAACCAGGAGTCGCGGGAGTCCAGTCCGGCGGGCGGGAACTGCCGTACGTCACGGGAGAACAGGGCCTTGCCCTGATCGGCGGCGCGACGGATGGTCGCCGTCGAGGCGATCACCTTCGGGCGGTCGGCGAGCACGTCCACGGCCGTCTCGTACAGGCCGGTCAGGGTGCCCAGCGGGCCGGAGATCAGGTGCAGCTCGTCCTGCACGATCAGCTCCGGCGGCGGGGTGGAACCCTGCCGGTCGCGGTTGAAGAGTGCGGCGGTCTGCGGGCGCCATGGCATCGAGGCGAACTTGTCGACAGTGGCGATGACGAGCGTGGGCCGGGCACGGTACACGGTCTCGTCGACCAGGTGGACGGGCAGTCCGTCGGTGAACGCGCAGTCCTTGCCCGGGCAGCGCACGTCCATCCGGACGGCTTCCTCGTCGACCGCGTAGTGGTGGGCGTCGAGGGCGGTCCCGCACCAGGGGCAGGCATGGAGCTGGACCGGGTTCTCCTTCTGGAGCACCTTGCCGGCACGGGCCGCGCGGAGCTGCCGCGCGGTGACCTCCAGGGTGTTCGGGGTGGCGGAACGGCCCACCCACATACCGAGGGAGATCTCCTCGTGACCCAGTTCGGCGGGGTTCTCACGCCGCATCCGCTCCATGGCACAGATGAGGATCGCCGCGCGTTCGAACTGCTGGAGCGTGAGCAGGCGCAGCGTGTAGCGCATCAGGACGGTGACACCGCCGCCCGCCGCCCCGAGCCGCATCCGGCGCAGGAAGGTGGTCAGCGCGATCAGACCCAGGTACGCCTCGGTCTTGCCGCCGCCGGTGGGGAACCACAGCAGGTCCGACAGGTCCCGGTCAGGGTGCTCGGGGTCGTCCACCCCGGCCAGGCACAACAACACGAAGGCGATCTGGAAGGGGCGCCAGCGCGCCGCGGGAAGGTCCGGCTCGCCGACCCGGCCGCCCTTCACCCAGGCGCTCCGCGCGCGCTGGGTCGCCATTGCCCGGTTGGCCAGGCGGAAGGCCCGCATCAGGTCGGGCTTGTCGCGCAGCAGCGCGATTCCCCCGCGGATCCGCTCCAGGGCCTCGCCGCAGGATTCGACCTGGACGTTCGCGGCCTTCTCGTGCGGAGTGCCGGCGAGCGCGGCCGCCTCGACCCGTTTCCGGTCGATCCACCGTTCGTATCCCGCGGCCAGGCCCTCCAGGGCGCTGATCACCTCGGTGTCGGCCGCCGTGGCGAGGCCCAACATGGTGAGGGCGCGATCGTCGATCTCCGGGTTGGAGTCGGTGAGCAGCACCTCGTGCGTGGGCACGAACTCGGTGCGCACCTCCGTCACGCCCGCGCGTACCACTTCGGTGAGTCCGATCGGGGGCGGTGTCCAGTCCCACACCGCGGCGCAGCCGTGGCCGGTGGCGAAGGTGGGGGCGTGCCGGTGGAGCAGCCGGCCGGCCTCCAGCTCGGCGTCCACGGCGGACAGGCCGGTGGGACGCTCCACGAACGCGCTCGAACCATTGGCGGCCCGGACCGTCAGACCGGTCTGGAAGAGGGCGAAGGCATCTTGGAGTTCCCGCTCACCCACCTTCTGGATGTTGACCAGGGTGACCGTGACGGTGACCGTTCCCCTCTCGGGTGACGGGCGGCGCACGTGCACGTCCAGTCGGGCCGCGCCGTCGACGAGATCACGTGAGGCACCCCGCCCCGGGTACGTCACGTCGATCGTGGTGTCCGGCAGGTCCAGTTCCACCCGACGCCAGCGTTCCCGCTGGTCGGAGGTGGTACGGGCTTCGCTGCGGCGGGCGGGGACCCTGCGGCCCTCGGCGTCCTCCGGCTCGTACACGGCGGCGCGCGCCGACACCACGATCTCCCGGCACTCGGTGAGGTCGACGGCGAAGGTCAGACCGACCGTGGACGGGCGCCGGTCACCGGCGTTGGGACGCTCCCCGGCCGCCGCGGATTCCTCGGGGTCGTCCCTCCCGTTCACCGGCTCCTCGTCCAGGCCCTCCTCCTCGGCGGCGTCCTCACGGAGACGGAGGTCGGCCTCGGCATCGGCCGGGCGGGGGAAGAGCACACCCATGGGGTAGCGCGTGATCGGGGCGTCCTGGTCCAGCACCTCGGCGCGGTCCTCGGCGGAGGCGTCGACGTCGGGGCCCAGCAGCTCCCGGCGGAGCCGGGCCACCAGGTCCTCGCGGACCTCGTAGTGCGCTGCGTGCCGTCCTGCGTGGATGGTCATTCCTGCTCCTCCTCGGTTCCGGCGGACCGCCGGAACCGTCCGATTCCACTGATGCGGGGGGCGATCCACACCCCACGGTCACCCAGGCCCGCGTTGACCCCGGCGGCGGTGCTGCCCGCGACCGTTTCCAGGCAGTCGAGCCGCAGACCGGAGATCTCCTCCGGCCACTGGATCTCCCAGTCCGTGCCGACCTTCAGGACGGAGTACAGATCGCTCCTGAAGCGGTCGGAGGCGTCACCGATTTCCCGTCCCCCGTGCACCAGCGCGTAGCGAGGGCTCTGCTCGGGGCCCAGGGGGAGGGTGTCGCGCAGCCGGAACGTCACCGCGTCACCGGGCCGTACCCGCTCCAGCAGGTACGCCTGTGTGCCCGGGGCGTCGTCCGGGGCACCGGCCGGTTCCAGGGCGCAGACGTCGCCGGCCCGCACCTCGACGCCGTCGCGCCGCCACCTGTGCCGCACGTTCGGGACGCCTCGGTACCAGCGGCCGGTGGGCCGGTGCTTGAGCAGCGTCACGGTGTCGGGCGCGGCGACGCGGTACAAGTCCTCCCTGGCCCTGGTCATCGCCACGTAGAGGGCGCGCGTCTCGCCGGGCACGTCGAGTCCGGCGTTGCGGCGGCGCAGCTCGGCCATGGTCGGCGGGGTGAGCAGTACGACCCGGTCGAACTCCAGGCCCTTGGCCCGGTGCACCGTGGACACGGCCAGTCGGGCCGGCTGTGGGTCGGCCAGCTCGTCGGGGAAGCGCCGCTCCACCACCAGCCGGCGCAGCCGCGTCACGTCGAGCGTCCCCGGACCGCTGCCGCGCGCCGCCACCCGCAGGGCTCGCCACACCCGGTCGGCGTCGGTGCCTTCGGGCGACGGCATGCCGGCGAGCAGGTCGCGCAGCCGCTCCTCGGTGAGCGTGGTGGCCTGGGTACGGCGCAGCAGCTCGGCGACCCAGTACGGGACCGGCCGGTCCTGGAGCGAGCGCCGCAGGGCGTGCGGCACCCCGTGGGTGTGCAGCAGCTCGGAGACGAGGAGGGCCTGCCGGTTGTCGCGGGTGAGGATGGCGCAGGTGCCGGGGAACGACCGCAGGGAGTCCAGGGTGAACGAGTCGGTGAGCGAGCCCAGGCCGGGAACGTCGAGCAGCAGCTCGCGCAGCTCCCCGTGGAGTCGCTCGGCCGCGGCGTCCGCGCCCTCGCGCGCACTGCCGATGCCCTGCACGGCGGGGCCGAGCGGCAGCGCGGTGCGGGCTTCGGGGGTGACGGCCCGGAAGTTCCGCGTCAGGCGCAGCTCGACGAGGTCGTCGGCGTAGGAGGTGCGTACCCAGCGGAGGAAGAGGTCGGCGCGGTCGGCGTATTCGTCCGGGTCCTTGATCTGGAAGTCGTAGATGGCCTGGGCGGAGTCGCCGACCAGGGTGAATCCGCAGGAGTCCTGGAGCCGGTCGAGCAGCGACTCCACCATCTCGCGACGCGCCCCCACCAGATCCTGTACCTCGTCGACGATGACGTGGGCGGGCGGGCCGGACTCCAGGTTCTTCAACGCGCCCTTCTCGATCGCTTCGGTCGCCACCCGGATGCGGTCGTCGAAGGAGTGCACCGACCAGTCGGCATCGGGGTACGCCTGCACCAGCAGGGAGTAGGCCCACGAGTCGAAGGTCTGTACGCGGACCCTCCGGGCGTGTTCGCCGTGCCGGACGATCCGGTCCCGCAGCTCGCGGACGGCGGCCCGGGAGAAGCTGAGCACCAGCAGTTCGCCTGCCTCCAGGGCTTCGTCCGGGTCGGTGTGGCCGACGAGCGCGTCCATGCGGCGTACCAGCGTGTGGGTCTTGCCCGTGCCCGCCCCGGCCGTGACCAGCAGGCGAGTGTCCCATGACTGGTCCACGACGGCCTGCTGCTCGGGCGTGAGGAGGGGTCCGTCCTCGGGCAGGAGGGTCACTTCGTGCTCCACAGGTGCTCGAACTTGGTGAAGGCGAGGGCGGTGTCGAAGTTCCGGACGTTGTCGCGGACGTCGAGGATCAGGCACGTGTCCTTGCCGCCGTTGCGTGGGCCGCGCAGACCGCGTCCGATCATCTGCTGGTACACGTTGGGGCTGTACACGGGCCGGGCGACGACGACCGCGCGGGTGGCGGGGGCGTCGAAGCCCTGGGTGAGGACGCCGTAGTTGGTGAGCACCCGCACCCGGCCGTCGCGGAAGTCGCGGACACGGGCGCGCCGGTCGCTGTCGGAGGTGGTGGAGTCCACGGAGGAGGCGGAGATGCCGTGGTCCTTCAGCCGGGCGGCCAGGTACTTGGCGTGCTCCACCGACGTGGCGAACACGAGCACGGGCCAGTCGTCGGGCATGGACGCGATCTCGGCGACGATGCGGCGGCTGCGGTCGTGGTCGTCGGCCAGCCGCTGTTCGGCGGCCTTGGACAGCAGACTGAATTGTTCGGCGCTCTCCCGCTCCTGGCGGGACAGCTCGATGGTGCCGCCCGTCAGCTCGCGGTGCTCGACCTGCGCCAGCACACCCAGTTCCTGGAGGTGCCCGTAGGCGTCGTCCGAGGGGAAGACGCCCTCGTCCAGCCGACGCCCGCCGAACCGGTTGACCAGGCGGTGGGTCTCCTCCTCGTTGTGGCCGCGGAACGGGGTGGCGGTGAGCCCGAGCAGGTGCCGCTCGGTCCGGTGCTGGGTGAGACCGAGCAGTCCCAGGACGTCGGTGTAGCGGGGGCTGGTCGCCACGTGCGCCTCGTCCACCACGACCAGGGCGGCGTCCCGCAGCCAGGCGTACCGGTCGGTGTCCAGGCACACGTGGAGTTTGGCGTCCGTCGCGACGACGAGTTGCGGCCCGTCGGTCACGGGTGCCGCCTCGTTCGACGTCCAGAGCCTGTTGATCGTCAGCCGGGTCCGCGCACCGGCCTTGCTCCACACGAATTGCCAGCTCTGCACGGCCTGTTCGCACAGTTCCTCGGTCTGGGCGATCCACAGGATGGGGCCCTTCAGGTCGCCGGCCTGCTTGACCCAGCGGATGACGGCCTCAGCGGTGACACGGGTCTTGCCGGCGCCGGTGGGCAGCGACAGCATGGCGCGCTGCGGGGCCAGCCGGTCGAGCATCTCGAAGATGTTGAGGGCGAGTCGTTCCTGGTAGTCGTGGAGGCGTGGGAAGTCGCGGGGGCCCTCCACCGTCACACTCTGCTCGAGGGTCGGGGCCCGGTAGCCGGCGAAGGGGGCGGGCAGCCCGAGGTCGGCCACGAAGGACACCGCCGCAGAACCTCCGGTGTAGGAAGACGGAGCGCCCGGGAAGCGCTCCTGAATGTCGCGGGCGTGGGTCTTCAGCACGGTGTCGCCGTGCGCGTTGAACGCCATCTGGGCGATCCGACGCCCGGTGGGTGCCTGCCCGTCCAGCTCTTGGCGCTCGGCTTCCATCAGTCCGGCGGGAAGCCGGTCGCGCAGGGCCTCCGCGCCGATCAGCAGCTCCAGCTTGGCCGTCACGTCCTCGGCCTCGCGGATCGCCTTGAGCGCGGACCGCACCTTCTCGTCCTGCTCCTGGCGGATCTGGGCGTCCAGTACCGCGCGACACCCCGCCTCGCCCATCCGCAGGCCCAGCTCACGGTCCACGGCCCGGAGCATGTCGAGCCGGTCCAACGAGTCCAGCACCTTGATCACGTTGCCCTGGCGGGCGCTCTCCAGGGATTTCGCCCGGGCGCCGCGCGGGGTGCGGACGACTTCTTCCAGTGTGGAGCAGCGCAGCAGGGAGTACGTAGCGACGGAGGTTCCCATCCTCTGGCGGAGTGTGGGGAAGTCCTCGGACAAGGGCACCGCTTCCACGGTCGACTCGTGCCGGGTCTCTCGGCTGACGACGTCGTCGTGGCGCAGCATGCCCCACTGCTCGACCATGAGGTCGGCGGAACTCTGGTCCGGCATCAGCAGTGCCGGCACCCGCTCGGCCCGCAGCGAGCGGTATTCCTCCGGGTTCGCGGCGACGGCGATCTCACCGTCCTCCCGGGTGTCCCAGGCGTCACCGACCCGGCAGCGGGTCAGGGAGTCCTCGGGGAAGTCGATTCCCAAGCGCGTCAACAGGGCGTAGGTGGAGCCGACGAAGACGTCGTCCTCGCTCGCCTGGAGCTTCTCCAGGAGCTGCTCCCACTGCTGGGACCGGACCTTCTCGACGCTGTCCGCGAGTCCCAGTTTGCGGGCCTTCTCGATGCTGACGGAGGCCACCGGGAGGACGTCGCGGTAGGCGTCGAGTTGTGGGCCCACGGCCTCCTTGAGGGGCTTGAGACCCTGCGAGGTGGCGACCCGTCCGTACCGCGTCAGCATCCACCGGATAGGGGACTGGGCGGTCCTGCGCGTGCCGGTCTGCGCGCCGATCTGCAGGGTCCAGTTCTCGATCAGCGCATCGTCGGGGAGCGCCCGGAGAAAGGCGGCGCGGGCCTCGTCCGACAACCGGGGCAGCAGGTGCAGGGGTCCGCCGACGGGAGCACCCTCGAGCCTGGTCCGGGCGAGGGACGGCCGGCCGGCGCGGTCGTCGAGCGTGCGGCAGTACGCCTTGTGCACGGCCTCGCGGTACTCCTCGAACCAGGGCTCCGCCCCGGGCCTGTGGCCCGAGGTGGGGCGGTCGCGCAACCCCGACTCGCGGAGGAAGCCCACGTCGTCGGAGTGGAAGCGCACGTCCACCGCGACGCCGGGGTCGCTCTGCGCGGTGACGACGACACCGGGCAGCATGCAATCGCGCATGGTGCGGAAACGACCGTCCGCCGTGCGCACCTTCAGGGTGTCCATCGGCGCCTTCACCCTCTTGGTCACCTCATGGCCGACCACGGACGCACCCGCCCGGTGGAACAGCTCCCAGAACCGGTTCCACTCCTGCGGGCCGTACGCGTCGAAACCCTCGTCGAGGACGCTCACGAAGCGCCCCCGTACGTCGGCTTCCTGGATGCCGAGGGTGGTGAGGGCGGAGGAGAGCGACGGATCGTCGGACAGGGCCCGGTCCACGTAGACCAGCGATTCCCGCAGGCCGTCCTCCTCGGCACGCCGGTACACCACACCACCGCCCACCGGGGCGACCAGGCCGTGTTCCTCGGTGAGCACGATCCTCGCCCCACGGGCCTCGGTGGCGCAGGGGGCGTTCGACTCGATCATGTCGGCGACGATCCGGATCGCGGCGTCCGATGCCTTCGCGGACCCGTCGGAGACCAGCGCCTCCAGCCACTCGACGACTGAGGCCCGCTGCCGGCCCGCGGCGCCCAGGATGTGCTGGATCTTGCCCGATCGCAGGTCCGTCGCCTCGACCGAGGGGTGCACCCAGTCGCGTGGTCGTCCGGCGTACGCGTGCCAGGTCCGCAGCCAGCGGTTCTGCGAGGTGGTGTCGCGGCCCAGATCGGGATGGATGTTGAGTGCGTCGGGGGTGCGCAGGATCCCGTCCTGGTCCGGCAGCGACGGGCGCACCGCGGTGGCGGCCCAGATCTGCTCGGTGAGCAGCCGGTCGGCCCAGCTGATGACCTCGACGCCCTTGGTGCGGCCGGGCAGCAACGGGAGATAGGCGCCGGGATCCTCGGCGGGGGCCAGTTCGGGCAGCGACTCGACCACCAGGCGGGCCGCGACCTGGATCATCTCGACGTTGAACGGCGAGGAGTCCAGCAAGTTCTGCCGGTCCTCGTTGGTCTTCCAGGCACCGTTCAGGACGCCGCTGAGAGTCATTTCGTACTTGGTCGGGAAGAAAGACCAGAACCTGCCGCGGCCACGGGCATCGGCGGCGCTGAGCAGACCGGTCCGCTCGTCCGGGCGGTAGGCCGGAACGGCCCAGGCCACGTCGATGGACACCCTGTCGTGCAGCTCGCCGGCATCGCGGCGGGCGGTCTCGGTCGGCTCGTGCGTGTACGTGAAGACCCGCCACTGCGAGGTGGCAGGCGGCTTTCCGACGCGCTCCTCGTGGATCGTGCGCAGGGTGCCGTCCTGGGCGGCGTGGAGGGCCCGGCGGGCGATCGGGCGGGGCCGGCGGTCCTCCAGGACCACCTGGCCCACGTGCGGGGAGAACAGGTGGAAGCCGGACGGGAACTCCTCACGGGACTCGTGACTGGCCGTTCCCTGGTGCCCGTGCATGTCCTTGCCCAGCCGGTCGGCGGCGCCGGGCAGCAGGGGCAGGCGGACCACGGTGGTGGCCCACTGTGACAGCTCGTCCAGCACCGGGTCCCGGAGGCGCTCGGCCGCCGTGTCCAGCTCGCGGGCCATGCGCAGCACGGGCGCGTCGAATTCGTCACCGTGGCGCTCGCGTACGCCGGGCACGTTCCGGATCAACTCGTACGACCACGCCCGGTCGAAGCCGAAACTGCCGCTGCGGCTGAAGAACTCGGGAGCGTCGGTCACCACCAGGACCGACTTGACCCCCACGCCGAACCGGCCGATCTGACCGCCGCGCTTGCGGGACATGCTCATGCGCAGGATGGTCTCCGCGCCCTCGGCGGTCACCGGATTTCCCTGGTTGGCGCAGTACAGGTGGGTGTCGGTGAGCACGACGTGGATCCGCCCGCCGGGTTCTTCGCGGATCTCGTCGGCGGCGTTCTGGACCAGCTCGAAGAGCTGACGGTCGCCGTACCCGCCCTGGGTGATACGGCGCTCTCCGTTGGCGTGCTCGGGGATCAGGCCCGGGTCGATGCGGTAGGTCTCCAGGACGCGGAGGGACTGCTCGACGACGGTGCGGATCACGGGGGACTGCGGGTCGGCCACGAATGGATTCCACTTCGGGACGGTGGGGCGGGAGGGACGGGCGGACGGTGCTGTCTTCGGACGAGGTGCACGGTGCACGTGATGGTGATGACGCTCCGGCAAGCCGGTCGGGTTCCGGATCGGGCGGTCAAGGTGCCAGCCTCCACTCGGAGCCGATGGATCGTCAAAATGGCGCGTGCTTACGGCCGTTACGCGATCGGCCGCTCAACCTGGCGAAGTCGCGCAGGTGGCCGCACTGCGGCTCTTGCAAGAACACCGAGGTACCTGCGCTTTCACTGTGCGGAATGACGCGAGGGAGAGGTGCGAGGTGGTGCAGGGGCGGGAACGGAGCGCCTGCAGGCTCGCGAGGGCTCCGGAAAGAGACGGGAAAAGCGCACAACTGTGCCCCGGCAAAAGGCAGTTGTTGTTGCGTCGGGTGCAGCCGAGGTGGCACTCAACCACGAGCCACGGCCGGGACGCAAGAGACGTTCCACCGCCGATCCCGTTCACACCCAGGCGGACAGTTCAGGACAATTACCCGCGACCTGAGGGGAATTTCGGATTCCACTTCTGTGCGCCCTGACAGTGAACTTCGGTCGATCCCCAAGCTGTCAAAGAACTTTTGACAACAGAGCACGTCGTCAACAGCAGTGGGGTACGGTGGCGCTCACCGTCATGGACGAGGCAGGCGAGTGGAAGCGGGTGGGACGTGGAGGCGGCTGAGGACTTCGGCCCCTGGTTGGCGCGCCAGCTCAGGAACGCCAGGAAGAGCCAGACCGATCTGGCGGAGGAACTGGGCATGACCCGGGCTGCCGTATCGGCGTGGATCGTGGGCCGTTCGGTCCCCCGGGACGAGACGATCCGGCGTATCGCGGAGGTGCTGGAGACCGACCTGGAGACCATCCACACCCGCAGCGCCGATGCCCAAGTGGGTTTGCCCGTCTCCTGGTACCACCGGCCGGCCCACGCCGATGGCGGGCGCGAGTACGGCAACGCCGCCGCCTTCGCCTTCGAGGCCGACGTCTCGGTCCTCGCCCGCGAGACCACCCAGAACAGTCTCGACGCGCGCCTCGATCCGGCCGAGCCTGTCCGGATCCGCTACATCCTCCACGAGCTGACCGGTGAGGCCCTCGCCCGCTTCCGGGAGGCCATCGACTGGGAGCAACTCCTCCCCCACTACGAGGCCCTGACCGCCGACGACGGCCGGCAGGGCAAGGTCTCCCGCACGATCGCGGCCGGGCTGCGCGACATGTACCAGCACGACCGCCTGGTATTGCTCCGCGTCGACGATTACAACGCCACAGGTCTGACCGGCGGCGACTACGACAACGGGCTCTTCGCCGCAGTCGTCCGCCGGCAACTCGACAGTCACAAGAAGGACCCGGGGGCGGGTGGCTCCTACGGTCTGGGCAAGGCCACGCTCTGGGCCACCAGCCGGCTCGGCCTCGTACTGATCAACTCCACCCTTTCCGAACCCCACGAGGGCCGTACCGAGCGCCGTCTGATCGGCCGGCTCGACCTCCCTTGGCGCGAGGTCGGTGGTCGGGAGTTCGCGGGCCCGGCCTGGTTCGGGCGTCCCGACCCGGACGCCAGGACCGCCGACGTGGCCCGCTCGTGGTGGGCCGACGAGGAGACCGTCGACAACCTCCACCTCACCCGCGAGAGTGGGGCACCCGGCACCTCCTTCCTCATCGTCGGCGCCCATGACGTCGCCAGCCTGGCCCCGGTCACCGGCACGTTCGACGAGGAGGACACCACCCAGGACGACGACTCCGTCCACCGGATGCACGCCCGACTCGTCGACGCGCTCGGCCGCAACTTCTGGGCCGCGATGACCGGCGGCGGCGACCACAAGCCGTACCTGGAGGCGTCCGTCCGCACATACCGCAACGGCGAGGTCCTCATCGCCGAGGAACACGTGGACCCCTCACTCACCCAGCCCTCCCGCACCCGCGCCCTGCGCGCCTTCCTCGAGGGCGACACCGTCGACCGTCTGACCGCCCCCGGACAGGTCGCACGCGCCACCGTGGCGCTCAACGTGCCCCTGCGCGGCGGCCAGGTGCGCGGCGGGGTGCCCCACGAGGCGGTGCTCCTGGTCACCCACGCGGAGGACGCCGACGGCCGCCCCAACCGGCTCGTCTCCATGCGGGGCAACCGCATGACGGTCAAGGACAGCGCCGTCACCAACGTGCCGATCGGCACCAACCCTTTCCAGGCCATCCTCCTCACCGGCCGGGCCGCGGGTCAGGACGCACCGGGCGCCGAGGCCGCGGAGGAGTTCCTCCGCGCGTCCGAGCCTCCCGAGCACAACAAGTGGGGCCAGACCGAGGAGCTCCGCCTCAGTTACTCCCCCTCCGCGCACCGGCGCATCGCCGCCCTGACCACGGCCGCCAACAGCACGGTCCGCGACCTGGTCGCCGTGCCCCGGGCCAAGCGCCGCAACGGCGGCGAGGCCAAGATCGCAGGCCGGCTCAAGGTGGGCGGCGGTACGCAGAAGAAGGCGCGCCCCTCCGGGTCCGCGGCCCTGCCCGAGCTGGACAACGTGGACGCGCTGGTCGACGAGACCGGAGCCTGGTCGGTCACCGTCGACCTCCGGGTGTCGCCGGGCGTCGACACGGACCGACCGGTCACGCCGGTCGCCAAGTTCGACGTGCGCTCCGGCCCCCGTCCTCCCGCGCCCTGGAAGGACCTTGTCGCCGTCAGCGGCTGCGAGGTCGTCGACGGGGTCCTGCATCTCACCCCTGGCAGCCGCAAGGCCGTCTTCCGGGGCGTCACCGACGTGTCGCGCCACCCGGTCCGGGCCCAACTCACCGGGCTGGTCGTCGAAATCCGCACCGGGAAGGGGGAGCAGGCGTGAAGGTCTACCCCTACCGGCGGCTCACCGGCAACGTCTCCTGGCGCGTGGACAAGGCACAGCTCAAGGTCGAGGGCGAGCCCTGGGAGGATGTGGAGAGCAAGTACGTCTCCACCGTCGAGCGCGTCGTGGCCCTCGGACCGGACGAGGACCGCCCCGACTGGACGCAGGCCCGCCTCCACCTCTCCGCCGTCCTCCCCGCCAAGGCGATGGATCCCACAGGGCCCTGGCAGGACGTCGAAGTGGTCGCCGTGCTCACCGAGCGCGCCACCAATACCCGCACCGCCGTGGAGCTGTCCCCCGTCTCCGACGACGGCCGCACACGTACCGCCGAGCTGCACGTCCACCGATGCGACCTCCTCGACCGCGCCTCCCTCGCCCTCCACGTGGTGGCCACCGTGGACGGTGTCGCCGGGCGCGTGATCGCGACCGCCGACGCGGAGTGGTTCGTGGACGTCATCGAGGCGACCCCCTCTCTCGCCCGCGAACTCGATGTGAAGATGGTCGGGTTCGCCTCCGGGGCGGGCCGGCTCCAGCGCTTCAAGGAAGCCCCCTGGGTGGTCGACACGACCGGGCGGATCCCCGTCGTGCGCGTCAACACCGACTTCGACGGGTTGGGCGACCTGATCGGCGCGGACGGCGGGAACGGCGCGGAGAAGACCGTCCGGGAGGTCCTTCTCGCCCAGATGTGCTCCGAGGTCTGGACCGCCGTCTTCCACTCCGCCGTCGGCGACCTGGAGATCGAGGACGACGGCACGCCGCTCTTCCCGCACGGGTGGCAAGGCGACGTGCTGCGGGAGATGCTCCCCGACATGTACCCGGACCGCGAGCCGGAGGACGCCCTGCGCGAGGTCCACGCGGCCCGCACCGGAGCCTCCGCTACCGGATGGGGGGAGCTGCAGTCCCGCATCCACTTCGCCGCCTCACGACGCGCAGGCGTCCCCCGGGCGCTCTCCACCACCATCCGCGACCTGGAACGACTCACGCAGGGGGACGACGCATGACCGGCCGGCCCGATCACCTCCCGGAGCGCCTCGCGCTGCTGCCCAACGCCGAGGCGGTGGGGTTCCTCAGCGAAGGGCTGCTGACCGGCCGCGAGGACGTGCCGAGCATCAGGCTCAACCAGGTCACCGAACCGCTCTCGCACACCGACCGCCGCGGTGATCTGCTGCCCGTCCGGGACCTGGCCGAGGACGCCATGGCGTACTGCCGGCACGAAGACCTCAAGGTCACCCAGGCCGACGCCTGGCTCGCCCCCCGTCTCCACGCGGCCCTGCGGCTCACCCGCCGCGAGGCGGCCGACCCCGGCCTGTGGAACCACCTCGCCCTCGGCGTCGCCCCGGACTACGTGATCTGGCGGCACCTCCCCGATCCCCCGAAGGACGGGACGGTCGCCAGGGTGGCGACCGAGCGTTTCCGTGGGCCGTACCACAAGCAGGCCTTCGCCCGTCTCTGGTGGGCGGCCGAACTCTTCCGTGACGGCTCGGACTACGGCCCCGTCGTCACGGCGTGCGGCAACCAGGACATCCTCAACACCGCCCTGCGCATGTCCGTGATCAACCACCGCCCGACCGCCCAGGCGATCGTCCGACTGGTCACGAAAGGAGTGATCACCGGCGGACGTGAGGCGAACGCCCTGGCCGGAGCGGTCAACGCGTCCGCCGCGACGCTGATGTACGACGTGATCGCCCCCGACACGGACCGGGACTCCCGCCGACTGCTCGAGTGGATCGACGAGGGCGAGACCGCCCGTCAGGTGTCACGGACCGCGCTGCCGACCGGCCCCGACGAGGAACCGGCACCGGAAGCCTCCGTGGACACCCTTGTCGCCTACTTCGCCGACCTCTTCGCGGACGCGCCGGTCCGGGGACGCGAGGAGACGGAGGACGGCGCGGGAAGGGACTGACCCTCCGGCCTCGGGCAGTTGGGTCCACAACCGTCCGGAGCGCCGCAGCCCTCCTTGCGGAGGGTGGCGCGCTCCTCGTCGGCGGCATTGGGCCAGTCCTCCCGCAGCTTCTCCTCCGGCGGGAGCGGCAGCGCCAGCGCCGCCGCGAGCACGTGCATCCCGAACAGCGGGGGCACGGCATTGCCCACCTGCTGCGACTTGTCCCCTCCCGACCATGGGTAGTTGGGCGGGAAGGTCTGGAGGATGCCGGCCTCGGGGATGGTCATGCGGTCCGGCGTGTGTGGGGTACCGTCCGGGTGCCGGACGGCGTTACGGGAGACCTTTCCCGTCACGGTGAAGGAAGGCTGTGTGCTCGTGCGCACGCCGCGCTTCTTCGGATCACCGCCACTGCCGTAGTTCGACACGATCTCGAACGGCGGCTTCCTGCCGTCGGGCCTCCGCTCCGTTGCCGCGAGCACCTCCCCCATGGAGACCCAGGGCCTGGGCGGGGCCTCGGCTCCCTCCATGGGCAGTGCGGCCTGGACGGCCTGCGCCACGGCTTTCACGTCCTCGGGGCCACCCTGCTGCGGCTTGTGCGGGTTGTAGACGTGGTGGGTGCGGCGGGGCAGCGCAGGAGTGCCGTGCTCCTCGAGCCGCGCGATCAGGATCGTACGACGGCGGGTCTGGGGAACGCCGTATGCCTCGGTGGGCAGCGTCTTGACGTCGGCGACCTTGTAGCGCACCCGCGCCCCGCTCGCACGGGGCAGCCCGATCTGCAGGGCCTCCCTGTACACGTCCCAGAGAGCCTTGACCGCGGGCACCTGCTCCAAGACGATCACGTCGAAGGGGCGTCCCTCCCGGTTCGGGCACCCGAGGGCCTTGATCGCGTAACGGAGGGGTTCCAGGACCAGGGCGGTCCTGGGGTCGCTGCCCAGCTTCTCCAGCTGCTCGTCGACCTCTGCCTCGCCGGCACCGTTCACCAGGGCGCGGATGAGTTTCTTGACCTCGTCGAGGGCTTGGCGCCCCGCGCCACTGCCCGCCACCGAGTACGTCTGGCACGGCGGACCGCCGGCCAGTACGTTCAGCCCGCCGGGCAGTTCGTGGAACCTCTCCCGACGCACCGCGCTGACGTCCGCGTGCCACGTGGGGAGACCGGCCGCGTAGCGCGTCTCACAGGCGTCCTTGTCCCACTCGATGCCCAGCGAGGGCACGTCGAGCACGTGCGCGGCCACGTCGAGACCGCCCGGACCGGCGAAAAGGTCCAAGACATATGGATGCTCGAGGAATCGAGCGGCTGTATCCGAGCTGGTCATGTGGCGGAAGTTTAGCCTGCGGCAAGCGGTGTGACCTACGGGCCGGCGCTTCCGCCCCGCCACACCCGGAAGCGCGGCCGGCAGAGCGGAAAGGCACGATGAGACTCCGTCGATCTAGCCCGCTCTCCGTTCCCGTACCAGGGTGGCGATGCGCTTCGCGGCCTCGGTCGCGTCCTCGTGTTCCCAGACTCGGACCGACGCCCAGCCCGCCTCGGCCAGGCGGGCGTCGGTGTCCCTGTCGCGGGCCCGGTTCTTCTCGATCTTCTCCCGCCAGAACAGCGCGTTGTTCTTCGGCCACGTGGCGTGCTCGGGGCAGCCGTGCCAGAAGCAACCGTCGACGAAGACCGCGACGCGTGCCGGGCCGAAGAGGATGTCGGCCTCGCGGCGCACTCCCTTGAGCGGCCGGCGGTGGACCCGGTAACGGAGCCCCGCGGCGTGCAGGGTCTTGCGGAGGGCGATCTCGATGTCCGTGTCGCGGCTGCGCTGGCCGCTCATCCGGGAGCGGATCTTCGGAGTGGTCTCCAGAGCGGGCATGGCCCCATTCTGACGCCAGGGGAATGCGGCCGCGGCCTCGGCCCGGACATGCGTCAGGGCCATCGCATGATGGCCCTGATCCTCGGAATATCCGACATCGCTGTCGGGACGACAGGATTTGAACCTGCGACCCCTTGACCCCCAGATGTGCGGGTCGGGGGTATTTTCTGGATATAGCGGACTTAATCCGGGCGCAGAGCGTGCATCTACGCCTGCGCCGTTCGAGGTCGCGGACACTGTGTGGTCCCCAACTGGTCCCCAAGACGCACGCGCCTTCAGCGAGGCGCACCCAACCCTCTTCCGCCAGAGAGCCCTCGCAGCGCCACCACCGACGTTGCCGCCGATCGACTCGCCGGTGTGAATGGCGGACTCACGGAAGTGCGTGCAGCCTGCACTGGTCCCCAGTTCTGGTCCCCATGCAGTGCCCGTAGAGCGCGGCTCGAACTGACCCCGAGTTCGACGCAGTGGAGCCGTGGCCCTTCGTGAGCGGCACCGGCCGATGCTTGCCGGGGCAGGTCTACTTCGGTCCTGCGACAGACCGTTGCGGTTCCAAGCCGGTGAGTGATCTACTGCGGTCTCCGGAACGTCATGGGGGGACCATGCGAATAGCGAACCGCGCCATTCCTGTGACCGACATCGTGCGGCAGCAGGAGGACTGGAGCGCCGGTGACTCTGGCCCCTGCTGACGGCGGTCGGCGCAGCCGGCGCGGTTTTCTGTACCAGGACGCGGTGACGCTGCTGGACTGCCTGGACATGTTGGACGGTCACTGGACGGCGGTGTCCTGGGAGGATCTGGAGGACATCCTCTGTCACCGTGGGACCGAGCCGGTCTACCGGCAGGTGAAGACGATCGAAGGCGCAGGCAAGCGCCACAGCGTCGCGGATGTCTGTCGGCCCGACCCTACGAAGAAGCTCGAGAACAGAACGCCCGAGACGAGCTACCTCGGAAAGCTGTTCCTCGGAAAGTCACTCCCCGAGGGAACGCGCTTCACCCTGATCGTGAACGAGACACCGGCTCAGGACCTCTACGAATTCGCCTGCGAGCGGGGTGGTACGCGGGAGCCCGTCAGCGAGAAGACTAGGGACGCGGTCATCGAAAAGCTCGATGGCCTGATTCTCCCCGACGGCCGTGACGTGGGTTGGTGCGTTGACCGTCTGGACGTACTCGTCACAGCACGCACGAGTGAGCAAGTCGAGGACGAGGCCCGGAGACGCCTGGCTCCTCTCGTGAGGACGTACCTGGGGGAAGACCCCATCGTGACCGAGGTGGATGAGGTGCTGAAGTGGCTCGTCTCCGTGCACATCGGGCGTAGCGCCGCGGAGCTCCGCCCGAGGCGGCACACCGTGGAGGATTTCCGGGCCGCCTTCGAAGAAGCAATCCTGCGGGTCACTGGCCAGCGTCGCGACGGCGGCTTGGAGCGGCTGATGACCCTCCAGGAGAAGCTGCGGCCGGCTGGGGTGCCAGAGGCCGAGGCGGAGCGCCAGCACGAGGCCATGCTCGCGTTCCGCCGGACCCGGCGCGCCAGCCTGGGTAGCAAGCGGCAAGGCTACGACGTGCTGTCCGACAAGATCTTCGCGATTTGTCAGCTCACGGCAGCGAGGAGGCGGGCCGGTCGAATCGACGCCGGTCCACCTGCCTACCTAGCCACCATCGATGCCGTGTGCGAACTGCCGGAGGTCGTCGCTGGTGAAGTGCCGATCAACGAGGCCCTCGCTGTGCTGAGCGACATCACCGCTCGCTGCCAGAACAGGTACGAAGATGCCTCATAAGATCGGCGTCCAGGTCATTCCACCTGTCCACAGGGCATGGGATCCCGATGACTCCGTCGACTTCCACGCATCGCGTCTCCTGCTGCTCATCCACCTGTGCGGTGACAATCCTGGCCCTTACATCGAGGGGCGTACGAAGTTCGCGAAGCTCGACTTCTTCCTGCGCTATCCGGGCTTCCTTGAGCGGGCCCATGCGGCGCTTCCTCAAACGGCAGGGCAGCCGAGCGCATTCGTCGCCTCCGACGCGGCCGAGATCGAAGCCCCCATGATCCGCTACCGGTACGGCCCCTGGGACCACCGATACCGCCAGTTCTTGTCCTTTCTGACCGCTCGAAAACTCGTCACCGTAACCGTCAGCCACACGCCAGAGCGCGTGAAGCTGACATCAGCCGGCAAGGCCACCGCAGCCCGGCTCGCCGGCATGGAGCAGTTCGAACCCCTGGTCCGCCGTTGTGAGGCCATGCGAGGGAATCTGGCGGCGATGTCGGGCACAGACCTCAAGAACCTGATCTACGACCTGTTTCCCGACGAGATCACGAACGCGTCTTTCCACCAGGAGATCCGTCCATGAGCCAGCTCACGCGTTCAACAGATCGCGGCATCCGAATCTCCAAGGTCAGACTGGTCCATCAGAGCGGGGAGTTCGACGAGTACAACTTCGAGTCCGGGATGCTCAACATCCTCTATGGAGTACGCAACAGCTCGAAGTCAACCACCCTACGTGTCATCGACTACTGCCTTGGTGACAGAGATAACCCCGTCGGCGCCCTGGGGGCGGCCGTCGCCGACGAATACGTCGAAGTCAGTACAGAACTCCGGATCGACGGTCGCTCGTACACACTGTCCCGTTCCCTCACCCACGGCCGGATGAACAAGGTCGCGATCAACAACGAAGACGTTCTGGTTAGTGACTTCTCCGACTGGATCCTGGGCGAGCTGGGCTGGCCAAATCTGCATATCCCCCTCGGGCTCAACCCCGCGACGGCCACCCAGCTCACACCGCTGTCCTTCCGTAACACCCTGCGTCACATCCATCGAAACGAGGAGTCCTGGATCAGCTTCGCCAACAAGGAGCAGGAGTTCACTCGGCGCGCGGTCGTCAGCCAACTCCTGGGCTTTGCCCGCACGCGAACCGCTGATGCGAAGAAGGAGTTCGACCTCGCCCAGGCGAAGCGCCGCCTCGACGAAGCGCAGGCTGTGGACCGTGAAGTACAGGAGAGCACCGTGCAGGCCGTGGCTGCCGTTTCCGAGAGCCTGCAGCTACCACTGGCTCGCAGTTCCGCTCACGTAGCCGCCGCACGCCAGGAAGTGCTGACAGAGCTCGAAACGGTCCGCCGGCGGCGCCGTCAACTGACCACCGAGATCCAGAGCATCACCGAAGGAAGAAGCGCACCCACGGGCAACCCTGCGGGGTACGACCCCACACTCACGTCCGCCTACAGCGACGTGACGCGTCAGCTGAAGCAGGCCACTGAGGAGGTGGCAGCTCTGGCTGAGGTACTTGAAGAGCATCGCCGATCTGCTCGAACGGTGACCGCCGAGATCGGCCGCATGGAACGCCTCATCAGCTCCATCGGAGTCTTCGACACCCTGCCCGTGCGGCAATGCCCGGCCTGTGAGCAGGCGGTCGACCCGCACCGCCATCACGCTGAGGACTCCTGCTACGTATGCTTTCAGACCGTCGACGACGACAAGCGCAAACGTCGAGCGGAAATCGAGATCAGGTCACTGAGATCGGAGCTCGAAGACCTCGATGAGGTCACCGCCCGCACCGGCGACGACCTCGAATCCGCCCGCGCCCTCCAGGGCGAGCTTCAGAGTCGGCAGACCGAACTCGCTCAGCGACTCAACGAGGAGCGGGCTGCCCAGCTCGCACCCTTCGTCGCAACCTTGGAAGAGCTCTCCGCACAGATCGCGAGGCTAGAGCACAAACTGACCGCCTTCCCCGCCATCCAGGCGATCCTCGCGCGGCGCGACCAGGCCCGCCATGCCCTCGTGTTCGCACAGCACGCCGTTGACGAGCTGGGCAATCAGCTTCCGGCTTCGCAGACAACCGGCCGGTCGGCTGTGGACAGGTGTTCGGTATTCGCCGATCGGATGAACAGCTTTCTGTCCGAGTTCCAAGGCGATGTCTGGGTGAGGAGCGATGTGTCGATCAGGCACTCCGACCTCACCTTCTACGTCGGCACCAGGCCCTGGGATCAGGCTCTGGGAGCCGAAGCGAAGGTCCTGTTCTTCCTCGCGTACAGCTATGCAACCCTCTTCCTGGAGCGAGACCTGGACAGGGAATGTGCCTTCGCCGGCCTCCTCCTCCTCGACAATCCTTATCAGCAGGGAATCGACCAGAATGTCGTGCGGCGCGTACTGATGAAGCTGGCCGAGGCTGCCGAGGAAACCGGCACTCAGGTGATCAGCACGCAGGCCGTGACACCGCCCAAGGACCCTCGGAGGATCAGGGAGATCACTATGCCCACGGTGTACGCCGCACCCTAGGACAGGGTGCTGCCTGATCCTTCTACCGGTGAAGGAGCAGCCTCGCGGTCGCAATACCGGGGTTGAAGCATGATGCGGCCCGGTCCGGTTCCAGGATCCGCGCACCGACGAGGAGGCGTGGAGAAACCCCACTCGGCGGGGCGCCGCGAGCGGTGCCCCATGGCAGGCCCGGTGAAGTCAGCCGGCCAGGAAGGTGTTCGGTTCCCCTGACACTCGAGGGGCCGGCGCTCTACGCCGAGCACCTGCCCGATCGGTGGCAGCTCCTGATGGCCTGCAGTTCGTCGGTCACCTTCGCAATGCCTGCCGTCATTAGGGCTCGTACAGCGCTGACTTCCCGAGCGTCTTGCCACACATCCGTGACCGGCGGGACAAAGGGCACGACGTCCAGTCCATGGTCTGCGAACGAATCGGTGGCCAAGTAGCGCATCCCTCCAGTACCGCACAGGTAGCCGCGTGCTCCGGTGGCAACAGCCAGGTCGGCGAGCCGCTGCGAGCGCTCCGGCCGGGCCGGCAAGCGACTGCTGTGCAGGATGCTTCCCGTCCACCCCAGCAGTCTGAGCAACGCTCTCGTGGACTCCTCTGCGACCTCGGCCGTGCTCGCGGAGCCGTGGAACTTGCGGAGCACAGAGTCCAGCTCACGACGAATCAGCGGCCAGTCGGGATCTTCGCGTAGTACTGGGTCAGCATGTGCATAACGCGGCGGCGAGACCGGTCCGGGTCGACCACAACCGCGTCTCTCACGAGGGTCGACCGGCCATCGGGCAGGTGGGTCGGGATTGAGAGCCACTGATGCCGGGCCGGGTTGGACATGCTGCCGAGCCGGGCGCGGTGCTGGAAGTCGCGGCGGGCGAACTGGACGTCGTCGAGGACGATCCAGCAGTCCGCCGCGAAGAGCTTCGCGAGGGTGCTCAGCCGGGGGAAGAGGTTGGGCTGGTGGATCGCCACCAATCCCCCGGGGCTGCTTCACCTGCCGATGAGCCTGCTGGTGAAGCCGGCGCGGATGAGGTCTTCGTACGCGGTACGCACATTCTCCGGGACGTCCTGCTCGATCGCGAAGCCCTGCTTCGGGTACTCGATGATGCGCTGGAGGTCGCCGACGAGCATGTCGATGACGAGTGTCTCGTCGCCGATGCTCTTCAGGTAGTCGTCGAACTCCATCGGTTCGGAGGCGCACAGCACTTCGACCTCGGGCCACAGCTTGCGGGCGGTGGCGAAGGAGCGGCGCTCCATGTAGGGCTTGGAGACGAGGAGCACCGACTTCGGGGTGATGCCGGCGGAGGCGAGAAGCTGTCGGGACAATTCCACGTTCTGACCCGTGTTGCCGGCGTTCGGCTCGACGAGGATCGCGCTGTCCGGCACGCCGAGCGTGAGGGCGTGCTCGCGGAAATGGACCGCCTCGCCGCGGGGGAAGACCTTCGCGGTGGTGGGGCTGTTGCCGCCGGTGAACACCAGGGTGGGGAACAGCCCGGTCCGGTACAGCTCGGCGGAGAAGGCCGCGACGCCGAGGTCGTGGCTTCCGAGACCGATCGCAACGTCGACGGGACGCAGCTCGTGACCCATTTGGTGGTAGTCCCAGACCAGCTTGGCGTTGCGGATCTGCTCGTCGTTGATGGCCGGCTGGTTGTCGGTCACTCGCTCGTCTCCCTGGTCAACGTGGTGGAGGGCTGGCTGGCCCATCGGCCGTCCTCCGGATGTCCGTGATGCTGCGGAGTTGGTGGGTCAGGCCGTACTGAGCCGCCCGCTTGGCAGCGTCGTCGAGGACGCGTAACCCATCATCCAGGGTCGCGCGGTCGGACAGGAGGATGTGCCCGTACGCGGTGTCCAGTCGTACCCGCTGCATCGGCGCATCGGTGATGCCTGTGCTGCGGGCCACGTCGATGAGGCGAAGGGCCGCGTCGAGGTTGCCGGATCCACGGTGGGCGAGGGCGAGCTTCTGCTGTGCGACGGACCAGTCGTCCTGCTCGGCCAGGCCCTCGAACTCGCGGATGGCTTCCTCCATCACCCGGACCGCGTAGTCGTTGTTGCCGTCCTTGCTGAGGGCGGTTCCGACCCCCCAGGCGCGCACGGGCACGGTCTCGTGGGGATAACGTCGATCGCGAGGTCCTCGTACTGTCGAGCCGCAGTCTCCAGGGCACCGGACATCTCGGTGGCGACCGACAGGGAGAGGTCGAGCTGCGCCACACGACGCGGGGTGGCCAACTCGGTGTAGAGAGAACGGGCGGTGGTGTAGCCCCGCTGGGCGGAGAGTGGGCCGACGACCGCCCCCTGGTCGCGCTTGAGATCACCCTGCAGGGCGATGGAGCGGGCGAGGAGGTACGTGCCGCGTTCGTCCAAGTCCGAGGGCCGGTAGGTGGACGACCACCGCCGAAGCAGGTCGTCCGCGAAGGCGAAGTTCTGATGGGACAGTGCGACGACCGCGCGTTCGAGGTCGTCCGTCCAGGACTCGTACTCCCACGCCCGGGGCCCGGGGCCGGGGGATGGTGACGCGCGACGTACCGCCGGCCGATCCTGTCCCCTCTCCTGCGGTGAGCTTGGCGAGCTCCGTCTCCAAACGCACGTGGGTCGCGGCATCGGCCCGGGCCAGCGCGGTGTCGAGGATGGCTCCGGCACATGAGGCGACAAGAATCGAGACATGGAGGGATTCCTTGGGAGATCGGCCCAGTGCGCCCTTGGGCTCTGAACGTGTCCTTTGCCGGGATAGGGGCTGAAGCTCGGCGGGCACCAAGGCTGCGTTCCGGACCACCGCCAAGTAGCCGGTACGCACCACTGATGGTCCGCACGATGCCCGGTTTCGGAAACCGGGGATCGTCGGCTATATATCGGCCAGCGAAGGTCCCTCAGGCGCAGATGCTGTACGTGCGAACCGGCTCTTCCTCGCCGGTGTGCGTCAGGAGACCCGCGGCGACAAGCCGCGCGAGGCTCGCCTCGACCCTCCGCGGGGAAAGGCCGAGGTCTCGCGCAGCACGGGCGAGACGGGCCTTAGGGTGAGCGGCTACGTAGGCCAGGACGCGAGAATCCCGACGCAGGTCCTGCTGGAGCCGATCCTCCGCGAAGAGGCCGGCAGCGCACACGCACAGGCATAGTGCGGTGGCGAGTGCTCCCCGGTTCTCCTCAATGTGTGCTGTGACGGCATTCATCGCACCGACGGCAAAGAGGAGAGGCGACGTAATGTGAAGCGATCGAAGCATGGGTTTGGACAGAGCATCCTCCTCAGGGGTGTCGTAATCAACATGCGAGCCCCCTCGCGGAAGCGCCTGCTGATCGAGATGTTGTACGTTGACATCCCTCTGCGGGTTGTTCCAGTCCTTGCCGCACTTTTCCTGTCTGCCGTGAGCGATCTTGTGTCGCGTGACGATTAGCTGAAGCCGTACGCCGGCCGCAAGCGACCTCATGGGCGGGGCCGGATCAGAAAGAGCGGAAGATTACGGGCTCGCACTCCTGGCACACATCGGGTCCGTCCTCGCTGGAGAGGTGAGCCGCAGTAGGAACACGTGTCTAGTTCAGCGGAGCTGAAAGCGCTCGCGCAGCTGAAGCACAAGTAGCGGATGGGTTGCACATCATACGTCTGGGCTGGGGCGAAAAGACTGCCTCCGCCCTCATCCGGTTCTTTGGCTTCTCTCTTATGCACGGACGTGACCGCTGCAGCCCGGTGCTCATCAAGCGTTACGGCACCGGCCACCATGGCAATGTCCGGGCAACCGGCACACGGGCGTACCGGCTCCTCTTCTCCCTGCGATACGGAGAGGTACTTCGAGAGGCCGAGGATCGTCTCCGCGTAACGGAGAGCCGCACGTTCGGCATCCTCAGTGAAGTCGCAGAAGTGACAAGTGACGCTGGCGTCGCTGCCTACCACCAAGGTCCATCGATCACAGTCCGGGCACTGCACCGTGGCGCCTGGAGGGAGTGTGCGACTTAGTCGTTCAGTGCGCTTCCTGACGTAGGTCTTAATTTCTCCGACCTTTTCCTTGATCACCTCAAGTTGCCGACCGAGGTCCGCATCAACGTCGCGCTCCAGGTGCTGATGGATGAAGGCGAGTAGGAAATCAAGAACTTCGGCAGCCTGGGCTTCGATAGCGGGAGCCGCCTGGGTCAGACCGTCGTGCTGGAGTTGATTTCGGGTCTTTCCAAGTTTCCCGATGGCCTGACGACTTTCGGCATCCACCTCGATGTCGAGGACGTCGCGGAGGCGATCCAGGGCCTCTTCGGCGCCACAGCTGCGGGCTTGCTGGCTACTGCTCGTCGCCTTCTGGGGTTCCGCCCAGATCAGAGTCCGGTGCTCCTTGCCGAGCCGGGCCTTGAGGAGAACCTCGGTAGCAGCGTACAGGTGAAGGACGGCGTACTTGAGGTTGCGCGGCTGGGGCTCCGGCTGCACCGTGAGGTGCTCGACCACGCTGTAAAGATAGTCAATTCCATTGGCGACCGGGGGGAAGTGGACCTCTCGGGGGGCCGGCCGCTTTCGACTACTGGTCTCCGCCGTGTCCGCAGGTGGAAATGTCTTAGAAGAGTCGTCGCGGTACCCCA
The DNA here is from genome assembly GCF_024600715.1 of Streptomyces changanensis. NCBI lineage: Bacteria > Bacillati > Actinomycetota > Actinomycetes > Kitasatosporales > Streptomycetaceae > Streptomyces > Streptomyces changanensis. The sequence goes on along the minus strand of NZ_CP102332.1, from coordinate 6,048,637 downwards.
ACCGCCGCGCCCGCTCAAGCAGCAGTCTGCGCTGCTTGATGGCGCCCTTAATATCGTGGTCCAGTAGCGCCATTGCGCGCCCGTGGAGGTAACCGAGATGCTGATGCGCTTCAGCCGGACCGCCCTGCATCAGGATCGGATAGTAGGGCTCGTCCTCTGAGTGGTTCTCGTACTCGCGCCTGATGTAAGCCACGATTTTTTCGATTTCGGCCCGCAGTTCGGCAGCGGCCGTGGTGTGGGTCTGCGGCTGCCGCTGGTTCACTGGTCTCCTAGGGAAGGCTCGGGATGGACCCTAATGGTCCGGATCGAAGGCGGATAGGTCGCTAGAGGATGTTCCAGGCGAGGTGTCCGTCCCGCCTTCTGAGTCCGTCGACCCGCCGCTGGATCTCACTCAAAGATCCGGGAGCATGTCTAACTTTCCGGGCGTTAGTGGTGATCATCCGCAGCTCTCGGATATCACGCAGAACCGGATAGTAGGCGCTTTTCTTGACGTCCCAGCCGTAGGCGTCCGCGAACGCTTGGTAGTGCGCTTGGCCGTAACCGAACCGCCGACAGTGGACTTCGACCGTGACGAGGTCCCATTCCGGCTGACCGCGGGCCACTGTGTCCCAGTCGCATAGGACCGCAGATCCGTCGGTGGTGTGCAGCGCGTTTCGGTGCTGTGGGTCGCCTTGTATCAGCCCGGGGGCAAGCGTGAATCGGACCTGCCTCAGTTCCGCTTCGAGTCGGTCCGCCTCCTGCTCCATGTAACGGAGAGCTGCGGCTGGGAGACACGTGACCGCGGTTAGAGAGCGGCGGATCGCACCGATGTTGTCGTGCTCAGCGAGTGCGATCGGAGGTGAGGGCAACGCGTGGAGCGCCTTCAGGGGGCCGGCCAGCTGCCCGGCCGCCAACGGGTGCTCTGGCTGCGGCAGGTAGGTCCACAAGGTGACAGCGTGCCCATCGACGATCAGCGGCTGATCGCCAGGATGAAGGGGGACGGTGGGAAAGCCTGCTTCGATGAGCCAGCGTACGAGGGCAACTGTGCGCACAACACTCTCAGGGTCCGTTCCCTTCCGCGCGATCTTGGCCACCACCTGTTCCTTCTCCAGCAGGAGAACGGCGTTGGTGTGGCCGCGCAGGAGACGCGCATCACGGCTGTCGAGGCCAGCCTTCGTACAGGCCCGCTCCAGCACCTGGTACATCTCGAACTCGTCGAACCCACCGGGGGCCGGCGTGATTGTCATGTCGCACAGGCTTACCGACAAGGGCCCGTCCTGTCACATCCGGCTGGCGGAAGCTCGATGATCTCAAGAAGCTCGCGTGCCGCTCGGCTGGTCCGTATCGCCGGCGGAAGGATCTCTACGACCTCACGGGCTCGTTCTTCCACGATGGGTGTGCGGTGGGCGGGGTCCATCCGCAGGAAAGTGGTGCCGGCCAGCTGGCACGCTTCGTCGGGGCTGCGGTCCCGCGCGTAGCAGATGGCCGCTTCAAGCCGGAGGAGCGCGGGGTCGATTCCTGTCTTGTCCTGGTAGAGGACGAGCGCCTGCTCCTGGACCTGGCGTGCTTCGCGCGTGTGCCCGAGAGCCGTGAGCGTCCCGCTTTTGTAGAGCAGGTAGCGGCGCTCCGGAAAGGCGAAGGCGTCGTCTGCCGAGGTCCCGCCGAACTGTTCGAAGACCTTCGTCGCGTAGCGCAATGCCGTTTCGGCTTCGGCATCGGCGCCCAGCTTGGCCAAGGCCCGCGCCTCTGCTGCAGCCGCGAAGGCGTGGGTGGCACTGGTCCGTGCTCGGCTGCTGATCACCCGGGCCTCGCGGCACAAATTGACCGCGTTGGCGATCGGACCGTAGTAGAAGGGCAGCATCGCGGCCTGAGCCCTGACGCGAGCTCGAAGCTCCGAGTTTCCGCTGTCGTCCGCCGCGGTACGCGCTGTGGCATACCAAGATCGCGACCGGGTGAGGTCGCCGAGCTTCATGAGCGCGTCGGCGGTCAGGGTGGCGAGCATCGCCGTCAGCTCCGAGAGCCGGACCTGGACGGCGGCCGGCTGCCGACATGCGGCCAGCCCCTCGACCTCCGCAAGGAGGTCGATAAGACGGGTGAGCATGAGGGCTGGCGAGGTGGAGATGTATTCCTGGCTCGCCCAGAGGACCATCTCGTCAATGTGATCCAGCTGGCTGGAGTTGACCGTCGCCGAGGCGAGGGTTCGGTCTACTGCACGCCGCGCGGCGTCGACCCTGTGTGAGAGGTGTTCGGCAGCCGTCGGGATCCGCTCACCGACTGCGGACGTGGGGATGACCTCGGCGCGCTGCCCATGCCGGTGCTCTGCCAGGAGGACAACTTCGGCGACGGCCTCGCTCTCGTCGAGACCTAGATCACCGGGCGAGCAACCGTAGAAGGCGGCGAGTACCAGCACGGTCGTGCGGAGCGGTTGATGTCCTCCCGTCTCCCAGAGCCGCAGCTGTTCCACGGTGACCCGCGGGGCCCTGTCCCAGTCAGAGACGAGCTCGCGGATCTGGTCCGCTGCCTCGGCAAGGGTGAGGCCCCTGGCCAGACGGCGGGCGCGCAAGCGGGAGACGGAGCAGTGCGCCTGAATCGTGCGGACGATCTCGTCGGTGGAGTGTCCGCGTTCGGCCCCGCTCTCGCGTAACCGCTTCGCACAGGACGGACCATGAGCTGCAGGACCACGTCGCATGAAGTCGTTCCCTTCGAACTCGCCCCCAGCGTAGTGACATGTCGAGCGCTCCGTGTCAAGAAAACGTGGCTCTGTCGAACGCGGCATTGGAAATACGTGAAGCATCTTGCAAGCCCGTCACGTTTACGCGAACCGTCACGGTTGCCGCCCTTGGTCCACGGGGGCAACTCTTGCCCTCCTCGGGCTCCCCGAGAACACACGCCGCTCGCCGGCCACGACACCTGACGGTCCTGGCCCGTGAGCTCGCGGGTGCCGCCACCGCGCTCCGCAGACCGGCCGGCGGCACCCGCCATCCAGGATTGGGGGTGCATTCAATGACGACGACTCGGAGAACCACGCGGTTCCTCGCCGCTCTGATCCACGGCGTCGAGGTGGAGCGGACTGCGATCCGGCTCACGAACTCGGAACAGGACGTGCCCCGGTCGCGGCATTTCCTCCGGGATCAGCTCAACGCTCGTGGGTTCACCCCTGAAGATGAGCTGACCGACCGCGTCCTCCTCGTGGCCAGCGAACTCGTCACCAACTCAGTGCTCCATGGCCGAACACGGGAGATGCACGAGCCAGAGATGATCGGGCTCGCGCTCTCCGTCAAGCCTGGAGAAGCCCTCGGCATCCTGGTGACCGACAACTCGCCCGATCCGCCCGTACAAATCGTCCGGCCCGCCACCATCGAGGATGGACGAGGTCTCCGGCTCGTCTCCGCGATCGCAGACCACTGGACCGCCGCCCCGGCCACCCACAACGGTGAGGTCGTCGGCAAGGGTGTCTGGGCCTTCTTCGTCTGGCCAGACGAGGCGAACCGTGAGTCCACGGCTCTCCACCACCGCACCCCCATGGAGGTGCGGTGATCATCGCCATCGGTGGTCGCCCGCGGACGGGGAAGTCGAAGCTGGCGAAGCATCTCGCGGTTGCTCTCGACGGCGTCCTGCTCGACCTCGCCCAACTTCGGAACGTACTGTTCCCGACGGCCCTCACCGCTTCGCGCGAACAGGCCGCCCGACTCTACGAGTGGCTGCTGCAGGCTGCCGTGTGGAATCTCCACCAGCGCCCCGCAGCCCCGGTGGTCCTCGACGCTCACCCACTCACGCACGCCCGGGATGTGTGCGCGCAGCCACCGGAGCCGGTCGCAACTCATTCGAGGACTCCCCTAACGGGGTCCTGGATCCGAAGATCGTGGTGGATACACGTCAGCCCATGGCCGACTGCGTCGCGGAGCTTCTTCACGAACTCGCCCTTGCCTCTGGAACCGAGCGCGCCTCGCACGCACCGCCCTTTCCAGCTGCCGTGACCGTCAGCTACGGCAAGCAAGCACCCCTGCTCGCTACACGGCGAACCGAATAGCGCCGTCCGCCGGCCATCAGTCCTCGCCCGAGGGCTGAGCCGTCCCGACCCTGCTCACGACGACGCCTGCCGTCGCCTCGTACGCCTGAGGAGCCCCCTATGGCACATGAGCACCTCCCCCGGACCCCTGGGCCTTCGCCGTCACACGACACCGTCGAGGTCTTTCTACCCAGCGCGCCGCCGTACGTCGGAATGTCGCGTCGGATCGCGGCCGGCGCCATGGAACGTTGGGGCGGCATCCCCCCGGAGGTGGCGGCCGACACGGTCCTCATCGTGTCGGAGCTGATGACGAACGCCGTCCAGCACGGGGGTGGAGCCGACAGCCCTCAGGCCGTGGGGCTGCGCATGGAGCACCGCGATGGCCAGCTGCTGGTCGAGGTGACCGACAACAGCTCGGAGCCGGCCAGACGCAAGGTCGCGAGGGAAACGGCGACGAACGGCAGAGGTCTTCACCTCGTGGAGAAGCTGGCCGCCGCGTGGGGTACCAGCAACACCAACCACACCACGTGGGCCCGCGTCTCGACCGAGCCGCAGGGGCCGACGTGCTGATCGCCCGCCGTGACTCGGCCACCTTGATCAGGCTGCGGGGTTCTCTCGCAAGGTCCGTGGCACGAGAGGGCATCGATGACGAACTGATCTCCGTCCTCAACGAGATTCTGGACGGCACGCTGCCGTCGTCGTCAGGCGATCGCGCCGTACGTCCGGGCCGCCGACTGCTCCGGCCGCGGCGGCCTCCGCGCGACGCCGAGCCGGTGCCGATCTCTCGGGAGGACGCAGCTCGGCTCCTTGTCCAGCTGCAGCGCGCCACCCCTCACGTGTTCGCCCTGGCCTCGCTGCGTCCGACCCTCGCCGCCGACATCGCTCGTCTGCGTGCCCTGCACGAAGCGCAGCCGAAGGACATGGAACTGCTCCAGTATCTACGGCTCTTCGCCTTGGCCCTGCTCGCCGTGCTCGATGAGGTGTGCGAGGACTAGCCGCCGATCGCCTCACGACCGGTCGGTGCTTCCGCCTCAAGCCCCTCCGCCGGGTGCACCGGCTACACGATCCCGGCAGGCGGCGTCGCATGGCCGACGCGCGGGCCCAGTCCCTGCCCCGCAGACGGCTTCATGACCATCGTCCTGGCACTCGCCTGCTGCTCCTGTCCCCATTACCGCGATCATTTCCGCTTCACCGTCTTCTCCAAGGACTTCTTCATGTGCAAACACCGGCCGACGTGCCCGAGCGCTGTGTCCCCCGACCGTGAGGCCGCTCGCCTCACCGTCCACCACCCCGAGCAGGGATGGAGTCTGCTGTGCAACGGGGTGCTGCTCTTCGAGGACACCGGCGAGCTGCTCCCCGACGGCAAGATCGTCGCCCCGCACCGCGTCCTGCCGCCGGCGGTGGCGGCATGATCAACATCCCCTCCCCCCGCACCTCCGCGGAAGACGTCCGCCCCGTACAGCGCGTCGGACGCATCGAGGACCTCGCCTATATGTCCGACCTGCGATCGGGCGCGCTGGTCGACCGGGACGGCACCATCAGCTGGATGTGCTGGCCGCGCTTCGACTCGCCGGCGCATTTCGCCGCGCTGCTGGGCACGGAGAAGCACGGTGTCTGGCGTGTCGGCCCCGCTAGGTCGAGCGAGCAGTCGCCCGCGCCGGCTGACCGGCGACGCTACATCGACGGCACCCTGGTCGTGGAGTCGTCCTGGATCACTTCCGACGGCACCGTCCAGCTCGTGGACTTCATGGCGGTCACAGACGACGACCTGCGTCTGGTCCGGATCGTCCGAGGCGTCAGCGGCCGGGTGCCGATGCGGTCCACGCTGCGGGCACGCCCCGGCTACGGTCGGCCCAGGCAGGCCCCCGGAGGGCCGCAGGTCCACGCATCCGGCCGGCTCTCCGTCGCCGACCAGGGCGACGGACGTCTCTGGCTCGACACGCAGACCCCGTGCCGTGTGGACGGTCCCGACATCGTTTCCGAGTTCACCGTGTCGGAAGGCGAGGAAGTCGCCTTCGTCCTGTCCTGGCGGCGCGGGCACGATGAACCGCCGCCGACGCCGGCCCCGGCCGGGCTGCTGACGACCACCCAGGACTTCTGGGTGGCCTGGGCGGGCCAGTCCACCTACTCGGGCCCGCACCGGGACGCGGTCGAGCGGTCGCTGATCACGCTGAAAGCCCTCCAGTACCAGCCGACCGGCGCCTTCGTGGCCGCGGCGACGACGTCCCTGCCGGAAGAGATCGGCGGCAACAGGCAGTGGGATTACCGGTTCTGCTGGCCTCGCGACTCCGCCCTGACCGTCGAGGCCCTGCTCTCCTGCGGATACAAGGAGGAAGCCAGGGCATGGGTCGGCTGGCTGAAGTCGGCGATCGCAGGCCGGCCGGAGACCATGCAGGCGATCTACCGGGTCGACGGCGGCAGGGAGATGCGCGAGACCGAGCTCGGCTGGCTGCCGGGCTTCGAGGGCTCAGTCCCCGTGCGTACGGGGAACGGCGCGGCCGGACAGCTCCAGTTGGACGTGTACGGCGAGATCGTCAGCGCCCTGTACGCGACGCAGGAACATGATCCCGGGCTCACGCCGGTCGTGGCCCCCCTCATCGTCGACCTGGTCGCGTGCCTGGAGCAGCTGTGGGAGCTGCCGGACGAGGGGATCTGGGAGGTCCGAGGTCCGCGCCGGCACTTCGTGCACTCCAAGGTGATGGCGTGGCTCGCGGTCGACCGGGCCGTCCGGCTCATCGAGGCCGGCCGCGCCGAGGGGCCCCTGGAGCGTTGGCAGGAGCTGCGCGACGCTATCCACCAGCAGGTCTGTGAGCGCGGGTACGACGAGGAGCGCAACACCTTCACCCAGTCGTACGGCTCGGCGGAGCTGGACGCCTCCCTGCTCCAGATCGTGACCTCCGGCTTCCTGCCTCCGGAGGACAAGCGGGTGATCGGCACGGTGGAGGCGGTTCAGCGCGAGCTGTCCACGCAGGGAGGGTTCCTACTGCGCTACCGCACCGACGGCCAGAAGCCGGGCGTCGACGGGCTCACCGGCGACGAGGGGACCTTCGTCATCTGCCTGGCCTGGCTGATCAAGGCGCTCGCCGCGATCGGCCGGGTGGACGAGGCCGAGATCCACCTAGGCGTTCTGCTGGGCATCCGCAGCGACCTCGGTCTCCTCGCCGAGGAGTGGGATCCCTACGCCAGCCGACAGCTCGGCAACTCCCCGCAGGCGTTTTCCCTCGTCGGAATCGTCGTGGCCGTTCTGGCCGTCACTGCAGCACGCAGAGCGAGCAACGGCCAGATCACCCCCAAGGCGGCCACGGTATGACGCACCTCACCCAAGACCACCGCCCGGCCCCCTCCGCCGTGCGCCGGCACACGACCCGCCCGCCCGTCCGCCGGGCCCGCCGCGATCCGCTCGTGCCGGCCGATTGGCAGGTCGAGGTACTCGTGCGCTGGCTGGCGGACGAAGTCCGCGCCGGGGTCTACGGAGCGGAGGGCGGCCTGCCCGAGACCGGCCTGGTGGCCCGCCTCTTCGAGATCGACTACCCGCTCGCCGACGAGGCCGTCCGGCAGCTCGCCGCCCAAGGCCACATTGCCCCCGACCGACAGAGCGCCGCGAGCGCCCTCGCGCCCCTGCGCGGCGGTAGCGCGCCCGTGGCTGTCCCGCACGGGGAAGCCCTCGTCCGCGAGCAGGTCGTGACCGCCGCGGCGGACGCGCTGCTGGTCTGGCGCCGGCACGAGGCCCGTACCCCCCGCGCGTTCGTCACACAGCAGGACCAACTGCGCTCCATCCTGCGGACGTTGTCCGGGGGGCTCCCGGGTGAGACCTCGCAGCACCCGAGCGTGGTCCTCGCTCGGGCCCGGTTCCTCGCCGTTGCTCCCGGTCCGTTCCCCGCCTGGGCCCGGCCCTGGCACATCGCCTGGCTCGGCCTGGCGGCCCTGGCCCTTCTGGAATCGCACCCCGAGCTACTCGCTGATCGGGAGCCCAAGGAGGGATTCGCGTTCGCGAGTCCACCGCCCGAGTGCCTGGCCTCTGGACGGCGCCTTACCGATGCCGCCGAGCGCGAGGCCGCCGGTGCGTGGCTGGCGGAGCACTACCAGGCCGGCGCCTCCATCCCCACCCTCGTCAAGGCCGCCCGCCGCTCGTACGGCTTGGTCCACTCCCTCCTGACCGAGGCCGGAATCGATTTCCGCCCCCGCGGCGGCCCGAACCGCTGCCGACAGAGCACCGAACCCACTGACAAGTTCCTGGAAACCACATGACCGAGATACACGAGACCGTCCCCCTGATCCCCTCGCTCCGCCGCGTCGCCGATCACCTCGTGCGCAACGCTTCCAACGCGGACATCGCCGCCGCCGAGGGGCTGTCAGCCTCGACGGTCCACGCGTACCTGAAGGACATCCGCCAGCACCTCGGCGTGCCTCCCCGAGCGAGCCGGGCCGTCATGGTTCACGCCCTGCTGGGCCGCGGTGAGGCGACGGCGCCGGATCCCGGGCGGTCGGCACCGGCGCTCACCACGGACGAGAAGCTGCTCTTACGTGCAATCGCTACAAAGTCCCGTAGAGCCGACATCGCCCTCGCCGCCCGGATCGCCCCCGCCGACCTGCCCACAAAGACGGAGGCACTCCTGTCCACGGCCGGCGCCACCGACACGGTGCACCTGATCGGTCTCGGCCACGCCTGGAGCCTCCTGGCGCCGCAGGGCGAGAGCCAGCTCCAGTCGACCTCGGCCAGCTCGACCCGTCCGGCACGACGGAACGCTCCGCCCGCCCAGCCCACCGACCGCACCCTCGCCACCCCACACCACGGTTGAGACAGGGGCGCGGCCTCGGGCGGCGGGCCGCAGTCCGCTCAGGACCTCCCCCTGACCGAGGCCGCCCCCGCTGCCACGGAGAGCGGTCGTCCCCCCGCACCGGCTGTTCGCCGAAGAGCAGCTGTCGCTCGCGACAGCCAATGCCACGGCCGCAGCTCCCGCGCTCCGGCCGCTCGGTGTCGGCGGTCCCGGCACCGGACCAGTCGCCTACGGCCGCGCCCCATCACCCACGCCTCACGCCACAAAGGACGCCCCGTGAAAAGCTGCTTCGCACGTCCCGCCCCACCGCCGATCGACGCCGGCACCTCGGGCGGGGCCCGGCAGCCGGCTCATCCCGACATCGCCCAGGACCTGGTCAGCCGCGTGATCGACGCGGAAAAGACGTGGAGAGCTCCCGCACTCCAGCGTGGCCCCATGGGGGACGCCGAGCCCGCCGCCCAGGACACGCATGCGCTGCGCCGGATCCTCGAACGGCTGGGCCGCTGGCCCGGGCGGTCACTGGTCGGGGACGCGGGGTGCGAGGCCGCAGTGGTGATCGCCCTCAACAGCGACGACCTCAACTTCCAGATCGCCCTGCTCCGTTTGCTCCACGCCGCCATGCGCCAGGGCGATGCCACCACCGCACAGTGGGCCCGCCTCTACGACCGGTGTCTGGTGAAAAGCGGCCAGCCGCAGAAGTACGGCACGCAGTACCGGCTGCACGACGGGCAGATCGAGATGTGCCCCGTGGACGCCCCCGAGGCTCTCGACACGCTCCGAGCCCGTGCCGGACTGCCTCCCCACCAGGACCGTCGCGCCGCTCTGGAGCGTCGCCACCTCCTGCCCGACCCGCCGACCGTGCTCCTGCGCGGCAGCCGCGCGGCTTGAAGGACGGGCCTCTCCCCCGGTGGTGCGCGGCCGGACGCCCCTCACCCTCAGCCGGTGCCCGCCGGGCGCGTTGCCAGATGCCGCCAACCTCTCTCACCGACCACCCTCTCTATCTCCCGGAGCGCCTTCTGTGACAGCGGCACCCCAGATCCACATCGGTCCACAGGGACTCGTAGGTGGCCGGGCCGTCAGGCGGTCCCTCGCCTGTCTGCTGACCGGCGAGGGCATTAGCTACGTGGGGTCAGCCGTCCACGCTGTCGGCCTGCCGGCCCTCGCCGTCCTCTCCCTGGAGGCCAACCCGGGACAGGTCGCCCTCCTTGCGTTCGCCGCGGAGATTCCGGCGTTGGTGGTCGCTCTGCCCGCAGGCGTGGTCGTGGACCGGTATCCGCTGAGGACCATCCTGTTCTCCACCGACCTGGCGGCGGCTGCCCTGGTGGGCGTCATCCCCGCAGCAGCCATCCTCGACCGGCTGTCGATGCCGCTCCTCTACGCCGTCGCCCTGGCCCTGGGCGTCCTGTCCACCCTGCACACGGCCGGGTCGATGGCCGCCGTCCCCCTCCTGGCAGAGCCCAAGCACCTTCACCGGGCCAACGCACGCTTCACCGCAGTAATCACCATCGCCGGCACCACTGGAACCGCCCTGGGCACCGTCCTCGTCGCGACGATCGGGGCGACCCGCGCGTTCGCCGCCGACGCCTTGTCGTACCTCGTCTCCGCCTGGTGCGCGGCCCGCATTCGCGCCTTGCCCTCCCACGAACATGCGCAGACCGGCAGGCGGCCGGCAACCCGGGAGATCCGCGAGGGCGTCGCCCACTCCGCGTCCCACCCGATACTCCGCCCCCTGTTCCAAGCCCTGACCGTAACCGGGATCGGCACCGGCCTGACCGCCACCCTCCTCTCGTACCACCTGCTGACCACCGTGCAGATCGGCGCGACCGGCCTCGGGGTGATCATGGCCGCAGGCAGCCTCGGTGGCCTCAGCGGAGCCCTCACGGCCCCCCGTCTCGTCCACCGCTACGGGACCGGCCGCGTGATCGCATGCGCGTGGACCGTGTACGCGCTGATGCAGATACCCCCGCTGGTCGCCCGCCCCGGCACCGCCTGGCTCGCCATCCTCGTCGTCAGCGGATACGGCCAGTGGGCAGCGGCCACGTGCGTGGGCACCACCCAGCGCTCAGTACAGCAGCGGACCACGCCTCCCCGACTCCGCGCTCGCGTCCAGCAGACCTCTCTCTGGCTGACCACCGGCACGCAGCCGCTGGCCGCCCTTGCCGCGGGGGCCCTCGCCACCGTCACCAGCGTCCGCACCGTCATGACCGCCGGCGTGATCGTCCTCCTCCTGTCCGCGTGGATGCTGTGGCGCTCCCCCGTTCGTCGCCTCACCGCCTTGGACGGAGGCGCTCAATGAACGACCGTTGGAGGCTCTCGCCGCGCGAAAGAGCGGCAACTCATGAGAAGTGGCTACGCGGCGGTGCCGTCCGTACGAATCGGGGCCGGCAGGACACGCAGGCGCTCCGCCAGCTCGGCGCCCGCACTGGTCGCTGCCGGGTCGAGGACCCGGGTGAGGCGGGCGAGACGCGTGCGGGCGGTGGCCCTCAGCCGCGCAGGCGGAATGAGGTCCAGGACGCCCAGTGCGCGGCCGGCCGCTTCCTCGGGGGCGTCGCGTGCTTCGGCAAGGGCGAGCACGAGGGTGGCCGCCACCCATCCCGGCGTGTGTTCGGGGGCTGCCGCGATGGACGTGCGGGCTACGTCGGCGGCCCGCTCGTAGCGCTCCAGGGTCAGGTGGGCCTCGGCGACGTGCAGACGGTGCTCGGCACGGTCGTATCCGAAGCGGCCCGGAATCTCGACGGCGGACCGCATGATCTCGTCGCTCTCGCTGATGACGTCATCCGCGCGGGACGCGTGCTCCAGTGCGGCGAGCGTCGGCAGCAGGGCCCAGCCCAGGAGCTGGGCGCGGCGCAGGCCGGCGGGGGCGTGCTGAAGGCCGTGCTCGGCGTGCCCGCGGGCGTGCTCCCAGTCGCGCCGGGCGGTGGCGACCATGGCCAGGGCTCCACTGGACCAGGCGGTGAGGGCCGCCTCGCCGGTGGACTCGCCGATGGCCCCTGCCAGGGTCAGGTGAGCGCGCGCCCCGGCGCGGTCGTCCAGGTGATAGGCGAGGTTTCCCAGGAGCGCCGACAGCCAGCCGACCTGTCGGCGCAGGCCACGGGCCGTCTCCCGGTCGGCGGCGGCGACCACCGTGGAAAGCAGGTTGCGGGTCGCTCGAACCTCGTCGTGGAGGGCGGACGGTGGGTGCTTGCTGTAGTTCAGGGCGTAGTGCTCCACGGCGGCCTCGGCCAGGGCGACGAGCGACGCAGATCCCTTGGGCGCGTCCAGGACGGCCCACTGCACGGATTCACGGATGGCGGGCAGCCCGCTCGCGGTCGTCATGGATTCCTTTCGGTCGATGCTCGGTTCCTCGCGCTGCCGCTGACCGTAGTGGAGTGGCAGCGGGGCTGCGCACGTACTGCACCACAGGTGGCGTGTCTCAAGCCCGAGTTGATCCGGCCGCGCCCCGTACGCCCGGGAAATCATGATTCTGTACTCGTCGCCGGGCTGCGCCTGCCCATGCTCGTACCGGCACAGCAGGGCCTGCGACAAGGCCGGCGGCAGCAGGTCGTCCGCCAGGTAGACCTGAGCGACCTCGCGGATTGCCTGTGCTCGGGACCATCCAAGGGCCAGGCGCCACGCCTCCAGCGCCGTGAGTTCGGGGATCGCGGCCCGGAGCACGGTGACGGTTCGCTCCTGGCTGTCGCCGTCTCGCTGACACTGAGCCCGCAGCCGGGTCGCTTCACGCTGGATCTCCGTACGACGCGCTCGCGATACCTTCCCCACCGTCCGCCCCCTCGTCGCTCGGCCACGCCCTCACCCCTCGGGATGCGGGCGGGCATTGACCGCAGCAGTCAATGTTCCTACAGCACACGGTCAATGACTGTGCATCAGCACGCGGCGCATCGTAGGAGTCAGCGCTCCAACTGCCCTGAGCGACACCACTTCGCCGGACCAGCCCATTGCCGCAGGCGGATCGTGCTGGCCGCGCTCGTCGGGACCCGTCCGCCGGCCGCGCGGGGACCGCCGGCGCCCCAGGAATCCGTACCGGAATTGGCGTCTCGCGAGCGAGGCGTCGAAGAGGGCCGCAGGCGCCCTCGCTCCCTCCGTCACGAGAAAGGGACTCCCGTGGAGACTGCCCCTGTTCCGCTGCCTTCCGGCAGGTTCACCATCGGCAAGACGTTCGACTTCGAGGCTGGTCACCGCCTCGCCAGCCTCCCGCCCGAGCACAAGTGCTCCCGGCAGCACGGCCACAGCTACGAGGTCGAGGTCGTGCTCTCCGCGTCCTCCCTCCAGGGGCCGGGATTCGTGACGGACTTCGGTGACCTCAGCCCGTTCAAGCAGTACCTCGACAGCGAACTCGACCACCACAACCTGTACGAAGTCCTCGACTTCGAGCCGACGTCCGAGTTGCTCGCGCAGTACCTGGCGGGCTGGTTCATCACGAACATGCCGTCGAGGATCGCCAGGCAGCTGACCGCCGTCCGCGTCCGCGAGACCCAGCGGAGCTGGGCCCAGTTCGACGTGGCCGCCACATGACCGGCACCGCAGCAACCGCACGCGAGCCGCTGGGGCAGCTGATCGTCGCCGAGCGCTTCGGTGTCGAGGTGCCCACCTTCCAGGGGGAGGGTCCAAGCTGTGGCCACCCGGCGATCTTCATCCGGCTGTCCCGCTGCAACCTGACCTGCGAGTCCTGCGACACGAAGGAGACGTGGGACTGGAGCCGGTTCAAGCCTCAGGAGGTCTCGACGCGCGAGTCCGTGCAGGATCTCGTGGCGTGGGTGAGGCCGTCTCCGGTCGAGCTCGTGGTCATCACGGGCGGGGAGCCGCTGCTCCAGCAGCGGAACCTGGTCCCCCTGGTGCGGCGGCTGCTGGATGAGGGCCGGCGGGTCGAGTTCGAGACCAACGGGACGGTCATGCCCGCCCCCGCGCTGCTGGTCGACGGTGTCCGGTTCAACGTGTCGCCGAAGCTGGCGAGCTTCGGGATGGACGAGGCCAAGAGCATCGTGCCGTCCGTGCTGCGGGCGTTCGCCGCCTCCGGACGGAGCGTGTTCAAGTTCGTCGCCTCCTCCGTCGCCGACATCGACCGGATCGCCGAGCTGGTGGACCGGCACGGGCTCGCGCCGGTGTGGGTGATGCCGGAGGGCACCACCGTCGAGGCGATCACGTCGACGACCCGGGTCCTCGCGGACGCGGTCGCCTCCAGGCACTGGCACCTCACCACCAGGCTCCACGTCGCAGCCTTCGCCGATCCCAAGGGCCGTTGACCTGGCACCCAGTCCATCCGGCCCCTCTTCTCCTGCGAAAGCGAGATCCAACATGACGAGTACCTCCGTCGCTCCGCCGACGCCGGCCGTACCCCGCCAGCCCGGGCCCGGCATCGACACCGACCGCGTCGCCGACCTCATCAGCCAGCTGCTCGTCGAGCTGGGCGAGGACCCGCAGCGGGATGGTCTGGCCGAGACGCCGAAGCGGGTCGCGGCCTGGTGGAACGACTTCCTCTCCCCGGACGCGCCGGCGGCCACCCGCTTCACCGAGTCGCACTTGTCCGGCCAGCTGGTCGTGGTGGGCGGCATGAGCGTCTGGTCGCTCTGCGAGCACCACATGATCCCCATGAACCTGCAGGTCGCAGTCGGCTACCTGGCGGAGGGCCAGGTGGTGGGGCTGTCCAAGTTCGGCCGCGTCGCCCGACACTTCGCCGGCAGGCTGCAGGTCCAGGAGCGCTACACGCGCCAGGTCGCCGAGCACCTCGCCGGGGTGATCGGCCGCGAGGACGTCGCGGTCGCCGTACGCGGGGTGCACCTGTGCATGAGCATGCGCGGCGTGCGGATGGAGGACGCCCGCACCACCACGGTGCACAAGGGCGGCCGGTTCCTCGCCGACCCGGTCCTCTCCCAGGACTTCCTCGCCCTCGCCGCCGGGCAGTGGGGAGCGCGGTGATGGCCAAGAGCATCGACTTCTCCGTGATCGCTCCGCCCGCCTACCTGCGCGCCTTCGTCGCTCAGGAGCCCGCCCGGGTCCACCACGTCGCCGCCCAGCGGGTCCTGGCGGACGCCTCCTACCGGGACTTCTTCGCGCGGGAGGCCGCACGCGGCGCCGAGATCATCGTCGACAACGGGCTCTTCGACCTCGGCTACGCCCTGCCCTCCGCCGACCTGGTGCAGGCCGCGCTCGCGGTGTCCGCGCGGGAGATCATCCTGCCGGACGTCATGCGGGATGGCGCTGCGACCTTGAAGGCCAGCGAACGGGCCGCGCGCGAGATCCGGGACCTGTCCGGCGACGCCTTCCGGCTGTGCGCGGTCCTGCACGCCGCCGATGACGAGGAGTGGCGGCGGACCTACGAGGCGTTCGTGAACAGCGGCTGGGCCGGGGCCATCGCTCTGCCGGCCTCGCGCCGTCCGGATCCGGACGGGCAGTTGTGCCGCAACCGCTGGCTGGCGACCGCCTACCTGGAAGAGCACGGTCTGGTCGATGACCTGATCGTCTACCGGCTGCTCGGCCTGGGCCGGACCGGGCACCTGGAACTCGTCGAGCAGCGCGAGCACGAGTGGATCTCCTCCGTGGACGGCGCGGCGCCGGTCATTCTCGGCGCGATGGGCATCGCCCTACGGCTCGAAGGCCCGTACGAGAAGCCCTCCACGCCGCGCATCGAGAACCTCGGCCCGATCGCTCCGGACCGGTTCGACCTGATCCGGCGGAACATCGCCGTCGTCCGTGCCGCGGCCGGCAGCAGCGTCACAATCGCCGAGGAGAACTGATGACCTCCCTGATCGCCGCCCCCGGGCTGCTGCGCGCGAGCCCGATCGACTTCCACGGGCACACCATGAGCCCCAGCCGTCTGCTGCGCTACCTGGAGATCAAGGTCCACGACCTCATCCAGGACAAGGACTGGGACAGCATCCGAGTGGTGGGCGGCTACGACCGCACCGCGGTGGTCTCTCGGTACGAAAAGACCGGGAAGCTGTTCAACATCGAGCGACCCACCGCGACCGTCCAGGGCCGGGACCTGGTCCTCCAGGCGTTCCCCGGCGCCGACTACGTCCAGCACTACGCGCTGACCATCGCCACCTATCTGGCCCTGACGGGACGCTCGGCGGACATCGTCACCTACCAACCGCCCGGGCAGGAGCAGTGCCGATCCGCTCTCGACACGCTCGCTCTGGACCTGGACGGCGATCTGGTGATCGTCGGCTGGGGCCTTCAGCACCTCGCCCCCACCAACGGGGTGTGGACCCGAGGGCATGGTTACGCCTGGCAGCGCGCGGAGATAGCCGGACGGCGCGTGGTCTACCTCGGGTTCCTCCACAGCATCTGGGGCGACGTCGCCGGACGGGTCGTCGAACGGCTGGCCGAGCTCGGCGCCGGCGACGTGGTCTACATCGGCAAGGTCGGCTCACTAGCCCCCGGGATCGAGCCGAACACCTGGCTGGCGACCGGCAACACCAGCCTGCTGCGCGGGTCGCTGGTCAGCTGGGACGACTTCTTCGGCGACTTCGCCGCCGCCCAAGGCGGCGTGCAGAGCGGCCTGCACGTCTCCTCGCCCTCGATCCTGCTGGAGGACCGCGACTGGCTGGCCCAGCACACCTCCTCGTACGCCTTCGTCGACCCGGAGATCGGCCCGATGGGGGCAGCCGCCCACACGGCGGGGATCCGGTTCGGATACCTCCACGTCATCTCCAACAACCTCACCGCGCAGTACCCCGCCGACCTGTCCAACGAGCGGCACGACGACGTCCTGCGCCGACGCGCCGTCCTCGTCGACCGGATCCGCACCATCATCACCCGCCGTCTGGCCGGCCACCCGGCCCGCTCCGTGGAAGGAACCCGATGACGACCAGCTCGACGACCACCCCCAATCCGGGACGGTTGATCACCTTCGTCGGGGGCGACGGCGCCGGCAAGTCCACCCTCGCCACCCGCCTGCACCAGGCCCTGACCGATGCCGGCCACGAGGCGATCCTCGTCGGCAAGCACACCACCGGCGTCCCGGACCCGGAGCTGGCCGCCTACCTCGACCGCCTCAACGAGCTGGTCTACCGGCGCGACGCCCGCGTCGCCCAGGTGTGCGGCGACCACTACTGGCTGCTGGCCCTGGCCTCCTGGTACACCCTGCAGGACCGGCTCGTGATCCGGCCCGCGCTCGCCGCCGGTACGCACGTGGTCCTCGACAACGCCCACCACAAGATCCTTGCGCGCTACGCGGTCAGCCCCGAGGTCCCCGCCCGCCTCGCCGAACGGGTCTTCGCCCACCTCGCCGAACCCGACCTGGTGTTCTTCCTAAACATCGACGCCCGCGAAGCCCTCGCCCGCAAGGGCTCGTTCACCTCTCTGGAAGCCGGCCACGCCGGCAACACAGACGAGGACTTCATCCGCTACCAGGACACCGTCCTGAACCAGATGCGCGAACAGGCGTCCTACAGCGACTGGTTGTGGCTCGACGTCGCGGGCCTGGACCGAGACGAGGTCTTCAAGACGGCCGCCGACGAACTGACCGACCGCCTGAACCTGACCGTCTGACCGACCCCACGCACTGATCCGCGAGGAACCACCATGGACCAGACTCTGCCCACCAGCGGCTCGTACGTATGCCATGGCATCACCTGGGCGAACGGGGCTCCCCGTCTCCTGCTGGCCCCACAGCCCGGCGAACCGCTCATTCACGCCGCGGTCATGGGCCGGCGTCTGGCCTATCAGGTGAACGGTGCCGGCCGGTGGTGCACCGGCCGGTACCGGTTCGCCGACCGCGTCCGCGTCGAAGCCGTCGCCTGCCCCCAGCAGTCCCCGGCCGAAACCGGCGGTCAGTGCGCCGCCTGCACCGCACGGGATGAGTTCCGCTTCGCCCACCAGTTCCACTCCGGCAGCCACGTCCCCGACGCCCTGGCCGCCTACATGGCCCAGCCGCACTGGCTGTACCTGGCGACTTTCGCCGACGGCACCACCAAGGTGGGCACCGCCGCCGAGCCCCGAAAGCGCTCCCGCCTCGACGAGCAGGGAGCCCTGGCGGCCACCTACCTGGCCAAAAGCCCCGACGGGCGCACGATCCGGTTCGCCGAGGACGCTCTCACCCGGCGCCTGGGCCTGACGCAGACGGTCCGGGCCGCGGCCAAGCTGAAGGCCCTGGCCGGCCTGCGTGACCTCGCCCGGGTCCGCGCCGCCCACCAGCAGCACCTCGCCCGGGCTGCCGAAGCCCTGGCCGAGATGAACATCCCGGCTCTCCTTGAACCGTGGACGCCACCTGCTGAAGGGGATCTGCTCCGCGCTCCCGACAGCGAGCGGACCTTGTACCCGCACGATCCACGCGAGGGCGAACACGGCCTGACGGTACTCGCCTGCACCGGCTCCCAGGTCCTGGCCACGCTCGACGGTGACGATCTGCCCTACCTGATCGACCTCGGCGTCCTCAAGGGCCACCGCATCACCCTCGGCTCACAGTTCTCCTCCCCGGCCGCCGCCGTGCAGCCCGCCCTCTTCTAACCGTTCCAAGGCCCGGCCGCGCTGCGCCCGCGGCCCCGATCCGTGAAACGAGGACCTCTTCACCATGGCACCCCAGGACGCTCTGACCGGCTGGGACGAGAACGACAACGCCGAGGCGTACGAAGCCTTCACCCGCACCCACCCCATGTACAACACCACCAGCCGCGACCTCGCCTGCCGCGCCGGGCTGGCCGACGCCGACCTGGTAGTGGACCTGTGCGGCGGAGCAGGGGCGACCGCCCGCGCGATCCTCGGCCTGGTCCCTGACCGGGCCCGGGTCGTCTCCGTGGACAGCTCCGGCACGATGCAGCGCGTCGGCCGCCGCACCTTGTCCGACCCCCGGCTGTCCTGGATCACCGCCCCGGCCGAGCAACTCGCCGAACACGTCCCGGCCGACGGCGTGGACGCGGTGGTGTGCAACTCGGCGATCTGGAAGACCGACACCCCGGCGGTCTTCTCCGCCGTCGCCCGTGTCCTGCGCCCCGGCGGCCGGTTCGTCTTCAATATCGGCGGCGGCTTCGCTGGCGTGCGCCACCCCGACGAGCACACCGTCCGGACCGGCCCGTCGCTGAACGCCCTCATCCTCCAGATCGCCGCCCGCGACCACGGATACACCCCGCCGTCCAAGACCACGGACGCGGCGCCGAAGCTGCCGCTGGAGACGGTCACCACCGAGCTGGCCGCCGCCGGCCTCGCCCTCGTCGAAACCGAGGTCACCGCCCAGCACGGCACCATGGCGGAGAAGAAAGCGTGGCTGTCCATCCCCGTCTTCGCGCGCCCGGCTGACGGCGCTCTCACCCACGCCCAGCGGATGAAGATCCTGGACGCGGCCTACCCCCTGACCGCGCCCGATGCCGTGACCGTGACGAGCTGGCTCGTCGTCGTCGCCCAGCAGCCCACGGGCACGCCGTGACCACGGCCGCCGCCTCCGCCGCCGACGGGAGCTACTGCGACCACACCAGCGTCGGAGTGCTCGTCTCCGGCCCGCAGGGGCTGCTGCTGTTCGAGCGGGCGACACCGCCGGCCGGTCTCGCACCGGTCGCCGGCCACATCGACCAGCACGGCAGCCCCCAACAGGCCGCCCGCAACGAAGTGGCCGAAGAGGTCGGCCTCACCGTCACCCACCTGCACCCGCTGCTGGCCCAGTGGCGCCCCAACCACTGCCGGCGCACGCCCGCCGGGCCCGTCGGACACCAGTGGTGGATCTTCCAGGCCGAGGTCTGCGGGGATCTCCGCCCCTCGGCCGAGGAAGTCCGCGCCCCGAGGTGGGTCCACCCCGACCAGCTCCAGCACGCCGCACTGCGCACCCTCCACTACGCCGAAGGCCACCTGAACAATACGGAGTTCGAACACCGGCCCGGCCTGGAACCGGTGTGGTGCCACTTCCTGCACGCCGTCAAGCTGATCACCCTGCCCTCGTCCGCCCTCGCCCGGATCGACACCGTCCTGTGAACGGCTATCGGGGTCACGGTTCAGCGGGCACGGGCCGCCGGGGCGGCGGCCAGCCGCCGGGCGTGCGCGCGGATTCGGTCCCGGTCCTCGGGAAACACACTCTGCCACTCCTCGTCCAGGCCGAACCACGCCGCCGGCTGCCCCGGCTCCGCCACGAGCGGCACCTGGGGATCGACGATCGCGGCGTAGGACAGGCCCAGCGTCGCAGACCAGTCGGACCGGTAGGCGCGCACCGCCACGGCGGCGGGCTCGGCCAGCAGCTCGGCCTGCAGACCAGTCTCCTCCAAGAGTTCGCGGGCGGCGGCCGTACGCGGCGTCTCACCCGGCTCCGCCTTGCCGCCGGGCGGCACCCATCCACGCACCCGGTGCTTGACCAGCAGCACGTGCTCGAAGGCGGGATCGGTCACCCACACCTCGGCCGCCAGCGGTTCCATCGGGTGCCGGCGTGCCTCCTCCAGCCAGGCCCGGGCCCCGTCGAACTCCAACGCGGCACGGCCGGCATCCGCGACAGCCTCGTCCACAACCATCTGAACAGCATCACCAAGACTCACCCGCACCACCCTAGGCCGACACCCCGCCCGTGCGGCGCAGGACCGGCCCGTCGAACGCCCGACCGCATCCGGCGAAGGCGTGCCGCCGGCCTGGAAGCAGACCGGCCGACCGTGGTGCCCTCTTCACGAAAGGAAGTCCGGTCATGACCCTCAGTACGGCGGCGGCAGGGGCGTGGGTGGTCCTCGGCGCCGTCCACCTCCTCAACCGCACCGCGCCGCGCCGGGCCGACGAGCCCCTCGTTCTCGTCCGGGTCGCCCCGCAGGAGGTGAGCCGGCCGAGCACCACCGTGGTCATCGGCTGGAACACCCTCGGTACCTGCTCCGCCGAAGCGCTCAGAGCCGACGGCACACAGATCGGCTCGGTCCGGATCGACGGTCAGGACCTGTTCCCCGACGCCATCGCCGGTGCCGCCCTGCGCGAGCTAATCGGCGCCAAAGCCGCCTTGGGCCTGGTGCCGCTGTGCTATCTGGCCGAACACCCCGGCGGGTATCACGTCTATGCGCAGATCAGGTTCCACCCCGAGGACGCCTGCTTCGTGCGCACCACCAGCGAGCCGGTCGGCCGCGGTCCGGTCGAGGCCCTTCGCTGGCTCGACCCGAGCCTGGCCGCGCACCACGCGGCGAGCACGGCCCTCAACAACCACCGTCGCTGCTTCCGCAAGCACTTCGAAGGCACCGAGCTGGAGTACAAGTACATCCTCGACCCGGCGCCCGACATCTGGGCCGCGGCCATGGAACTGCTCAAAGCCCTGCGCGACGGCGAACTGGAAGGCTGCCGGCCGGAGTACCGGGAGGAGTTCCAGGTCCACCACACCGAGAACCACCTCTTCGAGGTCACGGGCCCCGCATCTGAGGTCGGCTACGCCTCCTTCGTCCCCACGGTCACCGCCGGGCACGTGCTCAAGCGGAAGTGGTTCGCCGAGGACGCCTTCGCCCGCCGGGAGGAGCTGGTGTACGGCATCGACGTCACCCCCGACGGCTTCGAGGCGTACCTTCGTGGCGAACTGGGCCTTCAGGTACGGGCCATGCCGCCCTTCCAGCGCGTACGCTACGACATCCAGTGCGAGTCGATGCGCACCGGTCACGTCTACGGCATCTTCCTCGACCGCTGCGCCCTCCTCACGGACCCCACGGTGGTGCTCTCGCAGTGCGAGCTGGAGTACCTGCGCACCCGGGGCGTCCTCGACCAGGACCAGGACGAAGTACTCCGCGAAATGGAGCGCGTCAACGGCTGGCTCCGGAACTACGTCGCCGCTCGTGGCTGGGCGGCCGAGCACACCTTCCACTCCAAGCTGAGTTTCCTCCGCAACGCCGTGGCCGCCCAGCCGGGCCTGGTGACGGTGGGCTGCAAAGCTGGGCCCGCCGTTGACCCGTCCCCCATTCACACGCGACGGGAGATTCCCGTCCACGCGACCGTGCCGTCCGATCGCGGAGGAGCCTGATGCCTACCACCTCCGCCGTATCCACCGCGAGCCCGGCCTACTGGGAGCCGCTCTGGGCCGACGGCCGACGCTACCGGCAGCTGTGCGAGGCCGAGAAGCAGCTGATGGGCGAGCACCTCGGCCCCGGCGGAGGCCGCCCCGCCCTCGACATCGGCAGCGGCGATGGCAGTCTCGCCCGCCACCTCCACCACGAGCTCGGCTACCGCACGACCGGCGTTGACTGCTCCCCTAGCGCGGTCGCGGTCGCCACCGCCCACAACAGCGGCACCGGTCCGGCGCCGGCATGGCAGTGCCTGGACTTCACGACCGGTGACCTCGACACGCTGCGGGATCCGGCCTACGCCCTCATCACCTGCCGCCTGGTCTACCGGTGGATGGACGAGAAGGCCGGCTTCCTCGGCCGGGTCCGCCGCCTGCTCGCGCCCGGCGGGACCTTCTGGGTCGTCACCGAGAACGCCGGCCGCCGCACGACCACCGACCCGGCTCTCCTCGGCCTCGGCATCCAGCTGGCGGACGCCGAGCTGCTCGCGGCCGGCTGGTCCGTCGTACGCACCGCCGACCTCGACGTCCTGCGCTGCTTCGCCCTGCGCCCCTGATCATCCACCTGAACGGAAGGAAGTACTTCGTGCTGGACGTCGAGAAGGAAATCGGCGAGATCTGGACCGTCTACGGCCGTCATCAGCTCGGCCGCTCGTTCGACCTGCCTGAGCTGGGCGACTGGGCCTGGGACATCCCGCAGGCCGGACCCGGCATCGACGTGCTCGGCGAGGTCGCCGGCCTGCGCGTCCTGGACCTGGGAGCCGGAGTCGGCCGGCACGCCGCGCGTCTCGCCGCCCTCGGCGCCGACGTCACGGCCGTCGACGCCTCCCCCACCCAGCACCAGCGCGCCCTCGCCCGCTACCCCGACACCCCCGGGCTGCGCCTGGTGTGCGCCGACGCCGTCACCCACCTGCAGGAGGCCGACCCCTACGACCTCGTCTACTCGGTCAGCGGCGTGCCCTTCCTGGACCCGCACCGCCTGCTGCCCGCCCTGGCCAACGGCCTCAAACCTGGGAGGCGGCTGCTGTTCAGCGCGCTGCACACCAACTCGCACGGTCTCGGGCCGTCCGAGTCGGTCACCGCACGGCCCGAGATCCTGCGGCTGCCCGGCACGGACACGGAGCATCGGGTGCACATGTGGGTCCTCGAACCACGCCTATGGGAAGACCTCCTCGTCGACCATGGCCTCGTCGTCGACACGGTGACCACAATCAACTCCCCGCAGGCCGACCAGCCCCTGTCGTACCGGCTGTACGCGGCCCACCGCCCGGAACGAATCCCCAGCCGGCCCCGGACAACGGCGCCGCCCGCACCGCACGCGGCGCTGGGGGTCGGCATCATCGTGCATGGCCCGGACGGTGTCCTGCTGGGGCGCCACCGCCTCGGAACGTGGGAAGTGCCCGGTGGATCGGTGGAGCCCGGCGAGACCTTCGTCAAGGCCGTGATCCGGGAGCTCGCCGAGGAAACCGGGCTGATCGCCAGGCCCGACGACGTGCAGGTGCTCGGCACGCTTCTCGACCATGTAGGCGGCGTTCTCCGGCTCACGGTGCCCGCGCTGGTCACCCGTTGGTCCGGCACACCCCGGGAGCTGGAGAAAACCATCGGCTCGTGGCGGTTCTGGAGCCTCGACGCACTGCCCCAGCCTCTCTTCGAGCCCAGCAGCCAGTGCCTGACGGCCTGGAGGCAGGACCTCCCACTCGACCACACGCCCGCCGACTTCCAGCCCTACAACCACAACGCCCGTCACGACACCTGGCACACCGGCTGACCACCAGCTCACACGACAGCGCCTGCCCCGGCCAGCACGCGGGGCAGGCACAGCTGCGTTCGAGCTACTTTTGCTCGGGCTCCGTGCCGAGTTCCTTGCGGAGCTTCTCGTAAGGCACGCCGGCGATCTTCGCCCGCAGCGCCATCCCGGTGTCGTACGTCACCAGCTTCACCGGACCGGCCGCCAGCACGCTCAGCGCGAGCGCCCGGTCGACGATCTCATCGTCCTCGTCAGGCAGACGTACGTGCCCAGGAGGGTCCGGCAGGACCTTGACCTCCACGAACCCCAGCATCGCCTCGTCGGTCAGCAGTCGGTCCAGGACGGCAAGACCGTACCGAGCGCGCCACCGAGCCTGCGGGGATACCTTGCTCTCCTTCAACTGGTCCAGCTCGTCGACCACCATCATCGGCACGGCGATCCGAACCCCGCCGTGCTGGCCGGCGAGCTCCGAGAAGTCGGCGTCCTCCAGCTTCTCCTCGTGCTCAATGAAGAAGCTCGTGTCGAGCACCAGAGTCGACACCTTCTCCGGCCACTGGAGGATGGTGTCCCGGGTGGACTCGATGGCCCGCTCCAGGTCGGCGATCCGCTGCCGTACCTCCTGGTCGATCAGCGGGTTCGTCACCTTTGGCGCCAGCTGGCCGCCCAGATGGCCCGCGCCGTTCAGCAGGGCCCAGTAGATCGGGGTGAAGAACAGCGCCTCGATGTCCTTCGCCCGCACCTGGGAGCCGAGCAGCCGAGACTGCTCGTTCACCCACGTCAGGTACTTCAGGAGGTGTTCCTCGGCGCTGTTGTAGTTGCTCAGGTTGGTGGCCTGAGTGTGGGCTTCCCGTAGAAGCTGGTGCACGAGGTCCAGCCTGGCGCCGGGTATCGGTGTGACGATCATTCGCGGATCATGTCAGGGCTTGCCCGTCTCCGGCAGGGTTTTCCCGCTTCCCCATCTTCGGCCGGGCAAGCTGATGGGCTCCTCCGGTCGCGGGCGGCGATCGTGTTCGCGGCCTTGTTTGAGGCGATCATTTTGCCGACGTTCCGGCTGGTCATCGCTTCGCGCGGCACGTTGCTCTCCTCGGGAACAGCCGAGGGTGCTCAGTGCGCGAGCGCAAGGCGGCTGGCGTCGATGCGGGAAAAGACCAGGTCGGTCATCTCCTTCGGGACCGTGGCGCACCGGATGGGCGGCTGCGGCTGGCGCATGGCCCGGGGGTAACTGGCCGGGTCGTAGTCGTTGGTGAGCGTGTACGGGTGGAAGCCGTGCTCACGCAGGGTGGCGATGAGCGCAGCGGCGCTCTCGCCCTGCTTGGTCAGAAGCCGGGGGGTGACCTCGATGACGAGTTCGGCGTCGTCGCGCAGGTGCGGGAGCACGGGGGTGAGTCCGCGGACCGCGGCGGATTCGGCGCCTTCGACGTCGATCTTGATGACGCGCGCGGTGGCGAGGTCGGCCCGGCTTACCAGGTCGGCCAGGGACGCGGTGGGGACCTCGACGGTCGCGTGGACGTGGCGGGGGCGGACGGCGGTGGTGTGGCCCAGGTTGGAGGGGTCCTCCACGTACAGGACCACGACGCCGGTGGAGTCGGAGGCGGCGAAGCGGACGGTGCGGATGTTGGTGCGATGGTTGGCGGCGGCTACGGCGGCCAGGTCGTCGTGGAAGCGGGGGTGGGGTTCGATGGCGACGACCCGGCCGTGGGGCCCGACGGCGTGGGAGGCCAGGAGGCTGAAGGCGCCGCGGTGGGCGCCGACGTCGATGAAGGTGTCCCCGGGGCGGAGCCGGTCGCGCAGGAAGGCCGACAGGTTCGGCTCCCACTCGCCGAACAGGTACTGGAAGCGCTGGATGACGTCGCTGGTGGTGACGGGAACCGTGTCGCCGGACCGCAGCCGGACGGTGGCGTGGACGGGGTGGGTGCGCAGGTGCTCGTCGAGGAAGCGGTCGACGATCTGAGCCTTGCCGAGGGTGCCGGGGGCGTGGCGGACGTAGGCGCGCAGCGTGCGGGCGAGGGCGGAGGCGGGCACGGACGGCTCCTTCGGGTGGCGGCGGCCGGGATCGGAAGTCCGGCCCGGCCGGCGGTGGCAGACTGTCGGGAACGACGGCGAAGCTGAGGGGAGTTGATGGTGGTCGAGAGCGGGGCTCCGACGGTCTTCCTTCTGGTGGGTCTCACCGGCTCGGGGAAGACGACCTATGCCCAGCGGGTGCTGGAGCCTCGGGGTGCGGTGAGGCTGTCGGTGGACGAGGTGGTCTTCGAGCGGCACGGCCGGTACGGCGTCGACTACCCGGAGAACACCTACTTCGAGAAGGAGGCCCCGGTCGTCGCCGAGCTGCACGAGCGGCTGGCCGAGCTGGTCGCGGAGGGCCGGGACGTGGTGTGGGACCACGGGCTGTGGCCGCGCAAGGACCGCGAGGCGATGAAGGCGTTGGTGGAGTCGGCCGGCGGGCGTTGGCGGCTGCTGTACTTCCCGGTCGGGCGGGACGAGCTGCTGCGTCGGCTGGCGGAGCGCAACGCACGAGGGGACGCGAACGCGCTCGTCGTGACGCCGGAGGCGCTGGACGACTTCTTCGCGCGGTTCGAGGAGCCTCAGGGCGAGGGCGAGGAGATGGTGGAGCCCGGCTGGTTCTGAGGGGTGGGCGGGCGCCAGGCGGTGGTGATCGTGGCCGCTTCGGCGGCCCAGCCGTCGGGGAGGCGGTCGAGGGTGACGCGGCGGAAGGCGAGGCGGGGGTCGGAGACGTCGATGCGGCCGGAGTGCCGGTCGACGTGCTCCAGCAGGCGGGACGCCTCGCTGCGGACGGCCGGCGTGTGCTCGGCCCAGGCGCCGGAGGAGAACCGCTCGACGCGTCGGCGCAGGTCGTCCAGGACACCGGCACGCCACTTGAAGTGGTGCACGCACGCGAGCGTGTGCGGGTCCGGCTTGTGGCCAGAGGCCCGGTGGTTGCCGGAGGCCACGGTCACCGAGGAGTGGGCAAGGACGATCTTGCGCGGGTCGCCCTGGAGGAGGCGGTGGGTAAGGTGCCCGCCGAGCGGGAAGGCCCGCTCCAGCCCGGGGCCGGGGCGCCAGGAGGCGAGGCTGCCGTCGGCCGCGACGCGGTCGAGCATCAGCCCACCCACTACCTTCCGTCCGGTGTCCTCGGCCTGGCCGATCACGTCTTCCAGCGGGGCGGGGTAGGTCTGGAGCTCGTCGGCGTCGGCGATCAGGTGCCAGCCGGGTCCGGCCTTCTCGCGCAGGCCGTCGCGCAGCAGGGTGTTGGTGTGCTCGTGCCAGGGACCGGTGCTGACCTGGGTGGGGACGATGCCGAGGGCGTGGACGGCGGCGAGGAGCTGGTGGCGCTGGGCGTCGGGGACGTGGTCGGGGAAGTGGAAGGCGAGGAGGAACCGCTCGATGCCGAGCCGGCGGTAGTGGGCGGTCCAGGCGGCCAGCAGGGCGGGCTCGACGGGGCCGACGACCGCGACCAGGGGGGGGAGGGATGAACGTCATCGGCGGCACTCCTTGAGCAGGCGGGTGTAGGTGGTGGTGAGGAAGGCGGCCTGCTCGGCCGCCGGGTACAGGTCCAGCACCGACGGCGCCGAGGTGTCCGGCCGGGCGGGCGCGTCGGCCGAGAGCTTGTCCAGCGCTTCGGCGAGCGCGCCGGCGTCGCCGGCCGGGAATGACCAGACCCACGGTTGGTCGGCGAGCCGGGCGGTCAGGGCGGGGTCGTGTTCGGAGACGATCAGGGGAACGCCGAGGCGGGCGGCGTCCATGACGAGTCCCGACTCCTTGCCCACGCCCGGGTGGCGGGCGACGAGGGCCGCGTCGGCGGCGCCGTAGACGAGCCGCAGGATCTCGTCGGCGACCGGGCCGGGCACGGTGTGGAGGCGGACGTGGGGCAGCTGGTGCCAGCGGGCGAGGACGGTGTCGTCCAGCGGGGTGCCGCACACCAGGACGTGCAGCGGGGCGGTGAGGCAGGCGAGGGCGGCGTCGATGGTGGCGATGTCCTTGTACGGCCACCAGCCGCCGACCACGCACACTGCCGTCGCCTCGTCGGGGATGGCGAAGGCGGTACGGCCGCCGTCGCGCTGGGCCGTGGTCAGCCGCCGCCCGTCGTCGACCGCGAACGCCCGCACCTCGCCGGGCAGGGTCGGGAAGGCGGCGGTGATCTGGTCGCGGACGGCCGTGGTCGAGTACAGCGCGACCACCCTTTTCTCGCCCTGGCGGGCGAGCCGTCCCAGCCACCGTGCGGGACGGTCCTCGGTGGTGACCAGCTCGTGGACGAACCGCAGGTGCGGGGCGCCGCCGAGCAGGGCGGCCAGGCCGTGCAGGGCCTCGCTCGCGCTGAGGATCACCACCGCCGACGCCCGCGGGGCGAGGCGGCGCGCGGTCCGCAGACAGGCGGCCTCGGTCAGACACCGGACCAGGAGGGTGACCTGGTGCGGGAGCCGGCGCACCGCCCGGGGCCAGCGCCGGGAGGCGAAGGCCCGCCGGCCGGCCGTCGAGACGCGCTCCGCTGTCCGCGCGGCGGCCAGCAGGAACCGCGCCACCGCCCCGTCCGGGCCGGCCGCGATCCGGGCGCCGGAGCGGGCCAGCGGGCCCAGGCCCTCGTCCAGGCTGGCTGGGGCGACGACCAAGCTCGCCCCGGTGGCGGCGAGCGCGGTCAGCGTGTGCTGATGGTGCCCGCCGCCCCGGTGCGCGTACGGCTCGATCAGCACGAGCGGCCCCGGCACGGTGCTCATCCGGCGACCGCCTGCTCGTCGCGCAGCACGGCGAAGTGCTGCAGCAGCCAGGCCGGGTCGTTGATCGCCTCGAAGCGCTCAGGGTCGCGGCCGACGGCTTGGGCGAAGTCGAGCCCGTCGAGGGCGCCGGCCGCCGCGTAGGCGGCGAAGTCGCCGGTGCTGCTGGCCTTCCAGGCGTCGATCCGTTCCTGGGCGGAGGCGTCGGTCATGCCGTACTCGCTGCCGCGGGCGAGCATCGCGCACTCACGGAAGCCCGCCTTCCACGCGTGGAACGGCGACTGGTTGAACCGCGTGACGCCGGCGGTCTGCCGGCAGAACTCGACCCGGCCGGGCAGGGCGGCCAGCACGTCGACGGCCTGGCCCATCTCTCGCAGCGCCGTCCGGCGGATCAGCTTGAGCCCGCCGTAGCCGTAGACCAGGCCGTTGACCGGGTTGGCGGCCTGCCAGACCCTCATCGCCACTCCGTCGGCCAGCGGCTCCACCTCGCCGACGGAGAAGTCCTCGTCGATGGCGAAGTCGCCGTCGGAGAGGAAGAACTGCTCGGCGTCGACGAGCTCGGCGGTGAGCCGGTAGGCCCGCCGCATCCCGCGCACGCCGTGCAGGCGCTTGACCGGACGGCCCAGGACGTGGGTGAGGCGGGTGTGCAGGAGGTCGGCCTGGGGCTCGTCGTAGGAGAGCAGGACCGCGTCGAAGCCGGTCATCGGATCGCCTCCAGGTAGCGGGCGGCGACCGCGGCCGGGGTGAGGTCGGCGGTGGAGGCGTACGCGCGCTTGGCGTGGAGCAGGTAGAACTCCGGGTCCGTGGCGAGTCGGGTGGCGATCTGGGCGGCCTGTTCGTCGGACTCGAAGAGCAACTCCTCGTCGATGTGCTCGGCCAG
Organism: Streptomyces changanensis; assembly: GCF_024600715.1. Taxonomy (NCBI): domain Bacteria; kingdom Bacillati; phylum Actinomycetota; class Actinomycetes; order Kitasatosporales; family Streptomycetaceae; genus Streptomyces; species Streptomyces changanensis. Next base: position 6,019,607 of record NZ_CP102332.1, on the reverse strand, counting down.
CCAGCCGGTGCGCGGGGTGATCACGGGCAGGCCCATGGCCTGGCAGTCGATCACCGACATGGACCAGGGGCAGCCGGGGCGGAAGGGCGCGATGCCGAAGTGGGCGCCGGCCAGGATGTTGCGGTAGCGGACGCGGTCCCCGCGGTCGGAGGCGATGGTGACGCCGTCCGTGGTCGCCAGCTCCTCCAGGTGCCGCTCGGGGCTGGGGTCGAGACGGATGCGCTCGGGGCTGCGGATGCCGAACAGGTCCATCACCGTCAGCCGCACCGTGCCGCCGGCGACGAGACGGCGGGCCAGCTCGGTGAAGCGGGCGGTGCCGTAGTGGGCGTAGAGGCGGTGGTTGTAGATGCCGGTGGCCCGGCCGTCGGGCGGGGTGATGCCGGCCGGGTCGCGCACCAGCCGTACGTCCCTGGGGGCGGGGACGATGTGCAGCTTGTCGCCGAGGTCGACGCCTGTACGGCCGGCGGCTGCGGTGGTCCAGGAGGCGGCGGTGGAGGAGTGGACTAGGACGCGGTCGCAGGCCGCGAGGCCGGCGGCGAAGGCCAGCAGCACAGTCCGGCCCAGGCCCCGGTCGTCCATCGCCGGGTCCAGCTCCAAGACGCCGGTGTCGGTGAAGGAGAACGGCAGGTAGTGGCAGTAACCGACGACCGTCGCGTCCACCCCGGCCTCCAGGAGCGCGGCCCGGATCGCCGGGGCTGCCTCGACCTGGTTGGCCACCACCACCTCGGGCCGCCGCGCACGGAACAGGGCGACCAGAGCGTCCATCCCCGGGTCGAAGCGCGCCCGGTACTTCGTGGACGGCGAGACGGTGGGCTCGCAGGCGACCCGGGCGTCACCGACCGCGACCGGCGAGGCCACGGTCACCTCGGCCCCGGCGTCTGTCAGGGCCGGGGCGAGCAGGCCGGCGAAGGTGAAACCCGAATCGGCAGCCAGCTGGCTGGCGTTGGAGACGTTGAGCAGATACAGCAGGCGCATCGCCGCCGCCTTCCTCGTCGGGGCCCGAGGGGAGACTCGAACCGGTGAAGGAAGGAAACTGGCGACCGGGACCGTGACAGAATGATGAATCGAGATCACGCACGGTTCACTCATCTCATCCAGCATCCAGGCGGGGGCTTCGATGGACGCGCGAGACGATGCCCAGACGAGCGAGAAGGCCGCCGAGGACTTCGCGGCGACGGTCGCCCACTGGCGCGAGGTCCGGGGCCTCTCGAAGCGAGCGTTAGCCAAGAGGATGGGCTTCGACCCGTCCTACGTCAGCCACATCGAGTCGGGCCGACACAAGCCGACCGAGGACTTCGCCCCGCCGCGCCGAGGGGACCCTCGGCGCCGGCAAGGCCATCTGGAAGTGCTGGCTCGACTACGAGTCGCGCAAGGCCCGCACGGCCCCGTCCGATCCCGTACCGGCTCCCCGCCGACCGGAGCAGCCGTACGCGACCGGCTCGGCGATCGTCGTCGAACACGACGCCGCCCGCCTCGACTACGACGGCCGCCGCTACCGGCTCACGATGCGCCGGCTCCTGCGGAACACCGGCACCGAACCGATCACCCGCTACCTCATCCGCATCAGCGTCGACCGCTACCCCGGCGAGCCCAAACGCTCCAACGCCCACTACCGCGAACACCCGTTGACCTGGGACGAACTCGCCCTGACCGCGACCTGCCGCAGGGAAGAGATGCGCTGGCAGGCCAAGCACGACCGCGACGCCTTCAAGGAAGTCTGGCTACGCTTCGAGAACAACGAGGGCCGCTTCCCCCTCTACCCCGGCGAGTCGGTCTGGATCGAGTACACCTACTCGGTGGGCGAGGAGCAGTGGGGCCGCTGGTTCCAGCGCGCCGTCCGCCTGCCCACCGAGCACCTGGCAGTCGAACTCGCCTTCCCCGCCGCCCTCGACCCCGCCGTCTGGGGGACCGAAACCTCCATGACCGCCGAAGCCGCCCCCCTCAGGACAGCACCGGTCCAGCACGAGGAGAACGGGAAGCGGATCTTCTCTTGGAGCACCTCCACACCCGCCCTCCACGCCCGGTACCGTCTCGAATGGAGATTCCGGGACCGGCCCGAACGTGACATGAATCAAGGGGAGTTCAGGTGAGCCAGGTACGGCCCAGCGAGCAGATGCGCGACCTCGGAGTCGTACAGCGCGGAGCCCCCGTCCTCACCGAGCCGGCCCTCGCCTTCATCCTGTCGGCCGAACGCCAGGCAGCCGAGCAGACCGTCGAGCAGTTGTTCTCCGCCATGGAACGGATCCGCCGGGTCCACCCGTTCGCCAAGGGCATGGGGCTCGCGGCGCCGCAGATCGCGATCGGCCGGGCCGCCGCCGTCGTGCAGCCTCCCGAGCCCGCCGCTCCGCCAATCGTCCTGCTGAACCCCCGCATCACCGACCGTTCCATCGACGAGGACGAGCAGTACGAGGGCTGCCTCAGCTACTTCGACGTACGCGGCCTCGTGCCCCGGCCGCTGCGGATCACCGTGGAGACCACTACCCTCGAAGGCCAGACGGTGACCACGGTCTACGAGCGCGGGCTCGCGCGGCTGATCCACCACGAAATCGACCACCTCGACGGCCTGCTCTACACCGAGCGAATGAGGGCCGGCGTCGCCCCCATCCCCGTCGAGGAGTACCGCCAAACCGGTCGAGCATGGGCCTACGACCAGTAGCTGTCTGGGCAAAGACGGAGATCGCCTGCGATCGAGCAGCTGGCGGTGCCACTCCCCAGCGGTCGGGGCGGGCGGTGGCGTTCCGTACGGCGTGGGGCCCGCCGTCTTCCGCATCGGCACGGCCGATGCGCCCTCCGTGTAACCCCTCAACCAGGACCCCGTTCCCCGCCCCATGACACGGAACGCCGACGGCCAGCTCCAGCTGAATGGGGCTGGCCGTCGGCGGCACCACGGGCCTCGCTCAGATCTCGTCGGTCGGATCCCAGACGTACGGGAGACTCGGGTCCTGTTCGTGCAGGTCCCGAGCGATCTGCTCCAGGAAGTGGATCCTGTTCTTCAGCTGCGGCAGGAGCTCTTGGATTCGGTCCGACGCCTCCTTCGGGGCCGCCGGCAGGTTCGCGCGCACCAAGAGCTTCATTTCCTGGAACGCCTCGGGGTCGGTGGCGGCATGCGGGAGCTTGACGATCGCGGTGTACACCGCGACCTCGGAGACGCTCCACTCGCCGTCTTCTTCCTTGACGGCCCAGATGACCGACTGGGCAGAGGGTGACAGCGTCAACTGGCACTTCTCGCCCATGAGTCGGCTAAGAACCGGAAGAGGCACGGCGTCCTCGCCGGCGAGCGCGGCAGCGGCTTCGGCGGTGGGGACCGTGATCCGCCCGGTGATGGCGTGAGCGACGCGGCGGCGGGCGGCAGCCGTCGGTGGGGCCGGTGGATCCTGAACCTGCGGCTTCGCCCCCGAGGCACCGAGGGCGGTGTCCACGTCGCGGGCTTCTTCCTCGCCGTCCTCCTTCGCCCACCAGGTGATGACGACGAAGCGGTACTCGGGGAACGCCGCCGGGTAGAGGACGTGGCTGACGACGTCGATGGGCTCCCACCCCATGGCCGGGATGCTCATCCGGAAGATGTGTCCGTCCCGGTTCTCGGTCAGGTCGGTGCAGGTCTCCCAGATGTGCCTGACCTTCGGGTCCTTGCACACGTCACCGATGAGCTCCATGAGCTCGGCCGAGTCACCCCTACCGGCAAGGGCGAACTTCAACATCTTGACGTACTCGGTGGCGTGCCGGTTCCAGTCGTGGTACTGGGCACGGGCCTCCTGGGTCGTCAGGGCCCAGCGCATGAGGTTGGCGCCGGGTTCGAGCACCCAGGGCCACCACTCTGCCATCGCCGCGTTGTACCCGACGATGTTCCAGTTGGCGTCACACAGGTAGGTCGGGCTCGGCATCTGCTTGTCGATAAGCAGTCGAAGGCCGCTGCGGACTCGTGGGTCGACGGTTCCGCTGGCGTCCGCCGAGGTGGCCGTGTGCCCGAGGTTGTTGTAGAGCAGGAGCGCGTGATATTCATCGCGGTCGAGCTGCAGCAGCTCGGCCAGCTTGTCGCACTGGTCACGGTCGAGGCGGTTCCTGCCATCACCGCGCTCCAGGTCGCGCCACCAGCGTTCCGACCTTTCGACTGCGGTGGCACATTCTTCCTGCGTGACACGCCGCCCGCGCCGATGGCCGGCGACCTTGCGCCAGGACTTCAGCTGTCCGGCGAAACCCATGAGCTGCCCGGCCCACGGCGCCTGCGCGTCCTCCTTGGGGACCCGGCCAGCAGATGCAGCCTCCCGGCTGCTCCGCGCGACCTCGCCGGTCTCGTCCCCGGTACCCCCGTGATCCGGGAGGGGCTCTCTGGCGCCCATCCGCTTCTCCTCGCTCCTCTGGTGTCGCTTCCCTCGCGTAGAGGGCTTGCCGTTCCCCGAGTTGAGGCAACACAAAAGGGAGGGACCACGCTCTGCGCGCCGGCCCTCCCCTGCCTCCAATCCAGAATACGAGATCATTTTGAGAGCTTGGAATCGAGCCGTCGAGGTGCGGTGACCCAGGACACATTCCTACGGTTGCGTAGGTTGCGATCGACTCGCAATATCGCGGCGTTCAGTCCCGAAACGGACATAAAACCGGCAGGCGATTTCCGGTTCTGAAACCGGCAACTTATTGCCGGTTTTTTCTTCCACGCCGACACCCTGGCCTTCACATGTCCCTCGCAATCGGAACGCAGTGCTCCCACCTTGACGCATTTCCTTTATCGGACAGGGAAGTTACCCCTCACCGGGGCGTCGCGAGAGGACTAGACCAAGGCGTCTCTACGCGCGTAACTCAGGGGGAAACCGACGTTGACGTTGGTTCTTCCGGAAGGTTTAAATCCTGGTCATCAACAGGACAGCCCGGCGTGACGATCCCGCCGAGCGAGGCAGGGAGAGAGATCATCGGTGGTGACGCAGCAAGGGTGCGCGCTGGGAGAAGGACCAGCCATTCACCGGTTACCACCTCCGAACGAGGCGGCCTTTAACGGCCTCCAGTGCCAAGCATGGACTTGTGCGGGCGGTCTACGTATGTTCGTCGTCCCCGGGAGGCAACCCGGCGACGACGGAAGGGATACGTGAAACACCGCACAGAGAGAGCCTGAAAACGCTGCGGCGCCCGGGAGAGGCAACTCCCAGGCGCCGATCGCGAAGAGTCCTATCTCCAGCCGAGGCAACGGTGGAGAGACCGACCCGTCATCGCCGCGCCGGCCCTTCCCACGGGCAACACCGGCTGCGGCTGTACTACAGGGAGAGTTTTGCATGAGCACGGCCCTGCGCGAAAGCTGCCCTCCGGGGTCGGCGCCGCGGACCGCGCGACGGACACCGTCGTCCTGCTCCTTCCGGTCCGCCCGGAACGGGGTTGAGGTCTGATGGCCCGTATTCGCACCATCAAGCCGGAAGCGTTCGAGTCGGAGGACTTGGCGTCCGTGGACGTGACGGCGGTGTTGACCTTCATCGGCCTGCTGACCCACGCCGACGATGCAGGACGACATCGCGACCTGCCGGCCATCGTCGCCGGGCGGCTGTGGGCCCTTCGGCCTGACCACACTCCGGCTCACGTCGCCCATGATCTGGAGCAGCTGGCCGATCGGGGCTTGATCTGCCGGTACACCGGCTGCGACGGCAAGACGTGGTTGCACATCGTGACGTGGGACCGGCACCAGAAGATCAACCGCCCCTCGGCTTCCCGTCTCCCCCGCTGTCCCGTGCACGACGCGGCGAAGGCGTGCGGCGGGTGCGGGCGCACGCAGTGCCCGTCGCCGACCCGCTCGGACAACGGTCGCTCGGCGGCCCAGCCGTCCGCCGAGCCGCCGGCAGGCCCCTCGCCCGCGGGCGGCTCCGTGAACGCTCACGGAGTCCTCATCCGCTCGGCTGCGCCGGATTCCCCCGGCGATGCGGCCCGATCCACCGAAGTGATCGAAGCCACTCCGCCCGCGCTGCCGCACGTTACAGGCCGCGGTAAGAAAACCGCAGGTGACAGCGGTCCTGAGCGGAGCGAGGGTGTGACGGCCGCCACGTTCACGGAGGGCTCACGCACTGGATCTAGGATCTTGGATCCTGGATCTTCCCGTAGGGGGCGCGAGGCGCCCGCGCCCGGATCCTCTCCGGCGGACGTGCTGGATTCCGCCGACGCCGGCGAGTGGTCGGCGAAGCGGCTGATGGCCGAGTACCTGCGTGGATGCAGCCGCCGACCTCCGAGAAATTTCCTCGGTCACCTGGGCAGGGAGATCCGACAGCTGCTGGACGAAGGCTTCGAGCCGGACGCGCTGCGCCCCGCCCTAGAACGGCTGCGGACCAAGGGCCTGCATCCGAGCGTCCTGCCGAGCCTGGTCAACGAGGCGTTGAACGCGCTGCCGACCACACCGGTCGGCTCCGGCCCGTCCTCCGCCTCCGGCGCGGGCCCCTGGGCCGCCGCCTCCCCCGCGTACACGCCGTACCTGAACCCCACCGAGCCCACCGGTACCTTCGGAGTCGCCCTGTGATCCGCACGCGCCTCGACGACCCGCAGACGGCCGCCGACAACCCGGCGGTGGCCTGGATGCAGCGCAAGCTCGCCGAACGCGGCATCGCCCTCAACACCGCGACGCCCCTCGCCGACACCCCCGAGCCGATACCCGCGCTGGAAGCCGCCCAGGAGCGCATCCCGTACGAATACCGGGACGCCCAGGCCGAGCACCCGGCGGTCGCCCAGTGGGTGCGCGCCATCGCCGAGAGCGCCGTCGGCCACGCCGCCAGCCCCCTCGTCCCGCACTTCGGCTCCGCCGGCCAGCGAGAGATCACGCACGGCCGCAGCCTCCTGCTGTGGGGGCCCACGGGTGCCGGCAAGACGCACCAGGCGTATGGCGCGATCCGGGCCCTGACCGCCGCGGGGTGCGGCGTGCGGTGGCAGGCAACGACAGCCGCCGACCTCTACGGTGCGATGCGAGCCCGGGGCGGGCTCGATCCGGAGTACCTGCTGCGGCGGATCGTACGGGCGCCGCTGCTGCTCCTGGACGACCTCGGCGCGGCCAAGAGCAGCGAGTGGAACGAGGAGATCACCTTCCGCCTGCTCAACTGGCGCAGCGAGCACCGCCTGCCGACGATCATCACGACCAACCTGGCCCCCGTCCGCACCGAACGGATGGACCCCCGCCTGCCGGTTCTGCGTGACAAGGTCGGCGACCGCGTGCTCTCCCGCCTGTCCGGCATGTGCACCCCGGTCCACCTCGACGGTCCCGACCGCCGCTTCCGCGCCGCCGCCTGACGGCCCCCGCGCTTCACCCGCTTCCCGGCGCCCGGCACCGAGCTGGCCGCCGGCACCTGCCGGCGCGACCGCGCCGCTCCCGCCTGCCCGGCGGCCCCCTGGAGAACCACCCATGCGCCACATCACCACCAACAGCACGTTTAACACGAGCCTGCGCGGCATCGCCGACATCTCCTGGCATGCCCGCGGAGCCTGTCGCGATCTGGAGGCCGACGAGGCCGACCGCCTGTTCTTCTCCGCCCCGCGCGCCCACGCCGATATCGCCGAGGCCAAGACGATCTGCGGTACCTGCCCCGTACGCCAGGACTGCTTCACCCACGCCCTGGACAACGACATCCGCTGGGGCATGTGGGGCGGACTGACCGAGGCCGAGCGCCGGCCCTGGCACGCCAAGGTCGCCAAGCGCCTCGACTACACCCGGGTGCGCGCCGCGATCATGGGCCGGGACGTCCACCTCACCGCCGCCGAGCGCGACGCTGTCACTCGTCACGCCTACGTCCGCGGATGGGCCCCCGAGCGCCTGGCCTACGCATTCGGCATCGACCTGGACCACGCACGCGACCTGCTGCGAGACGCCGGCCACGCCATCGCGGACCGCGACCGGTACTGGACACCCCCCACCGAGGGCGACAGCGACACGGCCACCGCCACAGAGGAAACGTTCTGCCAAGTGCCGAGCCAGGCCCAGACCCACGGCCTGATCGAGGCACTGAAGAAGGCGGCATGACCTCCCGCCACCTCACCACCAACCTCACCATGACCCCGCGCCGAAAGGGAGCTGTTGACCGAGGAGACCACCGAGCAGATCGCCGACCGCTACGCCCTGGTCGCGGCCGGCACCGTGATCACCGTCCTCACCGTGGCGGGCTTCTGGCTCTCCTACGCCCACCTCGCCGAGGTCGCAGGGCGGCACGGACTGGCCAACTCCCCTATCCGGCAGTGGGCGTGGCCGGCGACGTTGGACGCGTTCATCGTCGCCGGAGAGCTCCTCATGCTGCGAGCCGGACTGCGCCGGGTGACGGACTGGTGGGCCGTCGGCGTGACCGTCACCGGATCCGTCGGCTCAATCGCCCTGAACGTCTTCGGCGTCAGCGGCACGGCCCCCGGTCCGGTCCCGCTCTTGGACTACGTGGTCGCTGCCGTCCCACCCACCGGGGCGATGCTGGCCTTCGGCGTGCTGATGCGGCAGATTCACCAGCGGGTCGCCCGGCCGCTCCCGGACACGGACGAAGCCGACCGTGAGGGCACACCGGAACCGGCGGTCCGGAATGCCGCTGACACGACGGCTGACCCAAACCACGCCGTCCCCGAACCCGGACCGGACCCGGACCGCGCCACCCCGGAACCCGGACCGGACCCGGACCACGCCACCCCCGAACCCGGACCGGACCCGGACCAGGACCCGGACCACACCGCCCCCGAACCCGGACCGAGCGGACGGACCAGCGCCCCCAGCGGTCCAGAGCGAAGCGGACCACGGCGTGGGCGTCCCGGACCGGCACGTCCACGGACGGTCCGGGCCAAGGTTCAGGCTGGCCGGCGGCCCCAATCCGGACCGCGCCGTCTGTCCGAAGACGAGGTCGTCGAGCTGGTCCTCCCTCATGTCCCCGAAGTACTGCGTGAAGACAACAACAAGCAGATCACCCGGGCGCAGCTCAGGACGATCATGCGTCGCCGGGGAATCACCCTCGGCAACGAGCACCTGGGTCCGGTCCTGGCTCGCGTGCGTGCCGCCACCGCCCCCTCTTCCTCTGAAGGAGCCGTTCGATGAAGACCTGCGACCGCTTCGAGCGGATGAAGAACGCGTACGAAACCGACCTCGCCGTCCTGAACGGCCACGCTGACCGACATGCGGGCACGAATCCCGCGAAGGCGAGCAGTCGAATCGCCAAGGGCGTGAAGCTGAACATGGCGCGGGCCCTGTCCAAGCACTACGCCCGGTGCAGGGTGTGCTGCTGATCCTCGTCTCCCCTGGTGGTGGCCCGGTCTTCGCCGGGCCACCCCCGTTCCCCGGGCTTCCGAGCTAAGAAGGAACCGATCGCCCTCATGTCCTCCGCAACTTCCCTCCCCGAACCGGACGGGACCCTGCCCAACACGTCGGCCGGCTCCCATGCCGACGACAGCCGTCAGCAGAGCGACAACTCGGTACCAGGCGGAGCAAGTTATCGGCCAAGACACTCTTCCCCGTCGGGGAAGCGCGTCCTGGCCAATCCCGCCCCGGAGGTGGCGGGAGCGGTCCAGCACCGGGGGGTGCTGGACCGTGAGGCTGCGACCGGGGGCGGATCGCAGCCGGAGAAGCTCTCGCGCCGCCGCAAGCGCCGTACCGCGAAGATCACTTCGCGCAAGCGCTCGCCGAAGACCGACGCCGCCAAGCGCGTCCATGTGTGCAGCGTCCGTCTCAACGACGACGAGAAGCATCGCCTCACCGAAGCTGCCGCTGCGGCCCGTACCAGCCTGCCGGCCTTCCTGGCACGCAGCGGCCTCGCCGCCGCCCGCGACGCGGACGGTGCCGCCGGCGCCATCGCCGGCGAGCGCGAGCTGATCTCCGAGATGTTCGCCGCCCGCCGGCACCTCGGGCACGTCGGCAACAACCTCAACCAGGTGGCGCGGGCCATCAACTCCGGCGACCGCCCCACCGAAGCGCACCTCGACGTCTTGCTCGCCGCCGTACGGCGTGCGACCGAGCGGGTCCAGGCCGCCACCGACAAGCTCCTCGAACACCGCTAGGAACATGGTCCCGAAGATCCACAAGCGCGGGAAGCGCACCATCGGCCTGCTCTACTACCTCTACGGGCCGGGCAAGGCCGAGGAACACGTCGACCCGCACCTCGTGGCCTCCTGGGACCACGCCGCCCCCGACCCGGGACGCGACCCCGAGGCCACGTACAAGCAGCTCCAGCAGCTGCTGGACCAGCCTCTGGCTCTCCTCGACGAGAAGCAGCGGGCGAAGAAGCATGTGTGGCACCTGTCCGTGCGCAACGGCCCGACCGACCGGATCCTGTCCGACGTCGAATGGGGCGACGTCGCCCGCCGAATGGTGGCCGCCGCCGGGATCGACGACCCTGGCCAGGGCGCGGGCTGCCGCTGGGTCGCCGTACGGCACGCCGACGACCACATCCACATCCTCGCCACCCTCGCCCGCGAAGACGGCTACCGGCCCGACCTCGACCGCGACGCCACCCGCGTACAGGCCGAAGCCCGCCTCCTGGAGCAGGAACTCGGACTACGCCGCCTCAAGCCCGGCGACGGCACCGCCGCCCAGCGCCCCACCAGCGCCGAACGACACAAGGCCGATCGCCAGGGCCGCGAGCGCACCGCCCGCGAAGAACTCCGCGAGACCGTACGGCGAGCCGTGGCCGGCGCCCAGGGCGAAGAGGAGTTCTTCGACCGGCTGGCCGCCGCCGGCCTCCTGGTGCAGAAGCGCGTCGCACCCTCCGGCGACCTCCTCGGCTACAAGGTCGCCCTGCCCGACGACCGCAACAAAGACGGCCAACCCGTGTACTACCCTGGCGCCCGCCTCGCCCCCGACCTGTCGCTGCCGCGCATCCGCGAACGTTGGTCCGGCGACGGCATCCGCGGGGGAACCATCCTCGAGTCCCCGAAGGTGGTCTCGACAGCTCCGTCTGCCGCACGCCGGCGGACGGCCGCAGCGACCTGGGAGGCGATCTTTGTCATCGAGCACGGCGAGGACGCCGTGGCCGCCGCGCACATCGCTGCGGCCGGCGAGGTCCTCGACGCGCTCGCCAAGACCTCGGCCGCCCACACCCGCCGCGAACTGAGAGAAGCCGCCTGGGAGTACGAGCGCGCCTCCCGCTCGCACGTACGCGCCGTACGCGGGCACGACCGGGCACTACGACGGGCAGCCCGTGACCTCATCCATGGCGGGCCGGCGCTCGGCCGCGGCGAGGACGGGGCGACCACAGCCATGGCCATCGACATGCTGTTCTTCCTGATCGTCGCCACCGCACACTGGCACGCGAAGAAGGACCACGCACAGCAGGCCGAAGCAGCCCGGCGAGCCGCCGAGCACCTGCGCCTCGCTTACCGCGCCGCCGCCGAACAACCGCTCGCGGTACTCCACCAGCGCGGCCGTCACCTCGCCCGCCCGCTGCTGCAGCGACAGGCCGGCACCGTGCGCACGGCCATCCCCGGACTGGCCGAGCAGGTCCTGGCCGAACCCGGCTGGCCAGCCCTCGCCGCAACGCTCGCCGATGCCGAGGCCACCGGCCACGACCCCGCCGCGCTGCTCGCCGACGCTGCCGAGCGCCGGGAACTGGGCACAGCCGAGTCGATCAGCGACGTCCTCGTGTGGCGACTGCGCCGCGCGGCAGACCTCCCCGCCGACGCCACCGGTACGCCACCCGCAGCCCGGACGGGCACCACGCCCTCGACCACGAGGGCCTCCGGACGGAGTCATCCCCGTCACCGTCGCCGGTAGAACCCTCACCCTCCTTGTCACCGCCATCACAGACGGCCCGGCCGCAGAACTCGGCCGGGCCGCCAGTGGGCGCTCGGACACGGGCAGCACCATATGGGAGAAAGAGCATGTTCAGCCCAACGTTTCTCGGCACCATCGCCGGGGCATTCCTCGTCCTTGCAAGCCTTGCGGAACTCGCAGCACGTGCGGTTCGCGGCCAGACCTCGGCCCCCGTCGGCCACGCACTCCTCGTGGTGGCCCTCTCCCTGGGGGCTGGCGCAGGAGTCACCTACGTCGCCGGGTGACGCAGATTCGCCCGTGTACGCTCCCCACCGCGCCCGCACGGTCGCGGAGACTGGTCTCCTCGTGCCCGTGACGACGGTCGTAAAGCTTCACGATTTTGAGAGTTGCCGCAGGTGGGGCCGCTGGGGCACCCTTCTTCGTCCGCCCGCAAGGTGGGGCAGCCGACGAAAGGGGAGGCCATATGTTCGGTCGGAGGAAGGCGAAGAAGGACCAGTCCCAGCTCGGGCCGGCCGGAGTGCCGTGGCTGAACCACCCGGCGCCGCAGTGGCCGGGCGAGCAGCAGCCCGTCCAGGAGGAGACCGGCTCGGTGGCGGCGATCGACGACCTTCCGCCGGCCGACCTGCGGCTCGATCTCGACAGGAACCGGTTCATGATCTGGCGGCGTCCGCTCGTGATCGACGGTGAGGTGCGCGCCTGCCCGACATGCGAGTCGTACCGGGACTTGGCGATCCTCGCGACCCAGGGAAGGGTCTGGCTGCGCTGCTCCGCCGGCCACGTCACGCCGGAGCCGCGCCTTGACATCGCCTGGTACAACCGCCACTGCGGCCCGACCGACGCGACCTTCGACACCCTGGAAGAAGGGCTCTCCGAGTACGGCCTCTGACGGAGGGCCGTCCACCACGCTCGCAATACCGCCTCGGACGTAGGCGGCCCCGGTCAACCAGTCCGTACGCACCAGGGAGCTGCATGCCCGTCCGTTCCACCGCCCTGCTCACTGCCAGCGCGCTCACCCTGCTGAGCCTGGCCGCCTGCACCTCGCCGTCGGGCACCACGAACCCTCCGGACACGGGTCCCTCCGTCGCCCCGTCGATGCGCACCTCGCCTGATGGAGGGGCGCTGTCGTCGGCGGAGCTCCAGGAACGGCTGCTGTCGGCAGCTGACCTGGGACCCGGCTACACCGCCCGCCGCACTGCCTCCCCAACGGACTCGCACAAGGCGTCCGTCCTGGACTGCGAGCCGCTGGAGCGCCTGGGCGACGATCCGTACGGCTCCTTCCCCGCTCAAGCGAAAGCCGTTCTGCACGGGGCGAACGGCAAGGTGACCGAGGAGCTGTACTCCGCTCGGCCTGCGGAACTGTCCGCCGGCATCCGCGAGATCATGAGCGCGATGACCGCATGCCCGACCTACCAACTCGCCATGGCGACCTCCGTGGTGGAAGTCAGCACGCGAACCGTGCCCGCTCCGCGCCGTGGCGAGGAACAATGGGCCCAGCTCGGCACCGTCCGCACGGGCAGCCGGTCCTCCACGGTGCAGCAGCTCGTCATCCGTGACGGCTCCGTCCTCCTCGTGCTCTCCGGCGCCCCCACCCAGGTCGCTCTCACTGCCGACACTGCCCTGGCCAAGGCCAAGGCCCGATGACCGCCGACCCACTCACTTGGAGGCCCCGTTGCCCGAAGATCCCACCGACGGCCATCCCGCTCAGGGCGGCAGCGACCCCCGCACCCAGCTGATCCAGGCGCTCCTCGCACTCGGATACGACCGCGACCAGATCCGCAACGCCCGCTTCGCCGGGCCGGGAGAGATCCGGATTCCTGAGAGCGCGGCGGCCACCTAGGCGTTCAAGGAACTGGCGTCCCTGGTGGGTGATGAGAACGCCCAGGCAGTGCGAGAGGCCGGTGCCCGCGCCGGGGCCGCACACCACGGTGACACCTTCGCCGCGAGGAACGAGCTCGTGTTCCCCACCCGTCCACGCCCTGGCGACCCGCCGACGCCTGGAACACCCAGGCGGAGCCGCTGACCTGGAGCGACCACAGAAATGGCTCGGGGCCAGGTCCATCGACCTGGCCCCGAGCCATTGGTGTGCTGGGATCTCCGAGCAGAGCTAGGCACCCGCAAGCGCCCGCAAGGAGGTGACAGGCCCCACGTCCGGACCTACCGCCAGGCGTGTCACACGGTGGGACGTACGAGCAGCTGCCCTTCGCTGCCCTGGGGCAGGGTGTGGCGCAGCACCGGGTCAGCGGAGGCCAGGGAGCCGGCGAACGCGGCGACGAGGTCGTGCGGCGTACTGGCGGAGAAGACCGCCGCCCACAGAAAGCCCCCGCCGATCCTCGGTTCGCACCACGCCTGCCACCCGGTCGGGTCGACGACGGGATCGAGAGCCAGCGGGTCGCCGTCCTGGATGCCGTCCACGGGCAGGACGTTCAGCGCCATGCCCGCGGTGAGCCGCGGGTCGGAGACGACCGCTCGGTTGTCGATGTCCCGGACCCAGCCGTGTTCGGCCAGCGCGTCGAAGACCATGTTCGGTCCGGCGAAGCCGTACGCGGGGTCGGGGCGGCACTCCAAGGCGAGCAGGAAGTCGGCGACCGCCTCGGGCGGCACCCCGGTGGAGAAGTAGGCCGTCCACTCCGCGAGGCCGGCCTCACTGGCTCGGGCGGACGCCGTCCAGGCAACCGGCACGTCGCCGAGCAGGATCGGCTCGTCGGCCAGCACCCACTGGGCCCACCGCAGTCCGTCCGGCGCGACGTACAGGACGGTGCTGCGCACCACCTGCCGGGCCTCCTCTGGTTCGTCGGGCTCACGGCGGCCCCGTACGAGGGTGAGGCCGATCCAGCCGGCGCCCGTCAGGTGCGAGGCGACGTGGTCGGCGAGAGCACCGTCGTCGCCGGCGAGATGGCGCGGGGTGACCCACCAGGCGGGCAAGGCAGGGAAGTCGGATGACTCGGCAGGGCCGGGCGGAATCAGAAGCGCTCCTTGTCGTCAGAGGTCACGGGGAGACGGCGCGCAGCCGTCGGCGAGGCCCCCTGGGCGGATCGACTGGAGGCATCCAGGCCAGGGCCTCGGCGACCGGACGCGGGAGGTAGCCGTACTGCACGGCGTCGGGGTCTTCGGAGAGGTACACCGTCGGGTGGCCGTCCAAGTCTGCTGCCACGAGGACGTCAGCAAGGCGGTGCGCCATCGGGCAGAAGGGATTGATGGCGAGACGGACAGGGACGTCGGGGTCCAAGGCGGCAAGGCGGCTGATCAGGTCACGGACAGTCATGTCGGATGCGGGCACGTTCACTCCTTGGGGGCCGAACAACACGGAGTTGCCGAGGGTGCGGACATCGCTGGGCCTGTGCAGTCGTCAGAGGCGTTCGGCGGTGGCCAGAACTTCCGAGACGGTCCGCGCGACCAAACGGGCCGGCGTATCGGGATCGAAGACGATCTTGTAGCCGGGCGTACGTGCGGTGCCGGTGACCGCGAGCACCCAGCCCTCGCGCTCGGCACCGGGCCGGCCGGCGGGAAAGTGGCCGAGGTAGAAACGGCCGTCGGCGGAGGCGATATGGGTGTCGGCCCGGTCGTCGACGATGAAGTGGAAGTCGCCGTTCGCGGCGGGGAAGGCGTCGATGACCTCGGTCGCTTGTCCCGGCCCCAGGAGCCAGTCGTGCAGCCTCAAGCGCTCGGTCGTTGTCCGGAATCCTGCGGAACTCAGCTCCACCGTCACGGCATCACCTCTCTCACCTTTTCCGGGTTCCCCGGAAGGGTCGTCTACGTTGACATGCCCCTGAAGCATGTACCAGTCATTTCGCGGTCTTTCCTGTCTGCCTGAGGCGAACTGCGTCTTCGACAACGGATGCGGGTCCCCAGACTTCGTGGGTAAGCCGCCTGATCGTTGGCCACTCGGCGGCCGAATGGTCTTAAGTTGCTTGGCCTCCCGGCTCCTGTCGGCGGGGGACACGCCACGGACGCCTGTAGCAGCAGGCTGAAAGCATGTGGTCGGCACAGCGAACTCACTGAAAATCAAGGGTGGCCGAAGTAGGGACTGGGCGCCCCGACCGGATAGAAGGCGGTGATGCGATAGCGCTGCTGGTTGCACCAGACGTCGAATCCCATGACCCACCGCTCGGCGAGGTCATCCACGGTGATCAATCTCGGGTCGGTGTCGGCTGTGGGCCGGTGAAGACGCATGGCTACGGGGACCGGGCATTCACCGAACAGGGAGTCGGCGTAGAAGGCCCTGGTTGTCTCCATGCGTCCCGCGGGCTCTCCAGTCGCGTGGGCTGGCACCAGCCGGAGGATGCCGTCCAGCTCGATCACCACGGTGCGGCAGCGTCCCTCGCCGACGCGAAACCGCTCCGGGGTCATCGAGGCACCGCCGAGTGGCCGGTGAGCGGGATGTCATAGCGCATCCACGAACGTATGGCCGACGCGGTATGAGGCCTACCGGAACCAAGAGCGCGGTATCCGTCAAAGGCCCAGCCAGTCACCTCCAGGAATCTGCCGTGGCCCGTGCTGATCTCCAGTTCCACGTTGAGGAATACAGGGCGTTTGGCCACCGCGAAGCCCTGCCAGGCGCGGTCCCAGCGGAAAAGCGTGCCGAACTCCGAGTCGTCCCACACCAGGAGACGGTCACCCGCGTGTGCGGCTCGGCCGTCGAGAATCCACAGGTCTGTGTGAGCTTCCCGACCAGCAACTTCGGCACGGGCAAGCGGATACGCCTGGACCTCTGCCCGCTTTCCACAGCGAAGAATGCAGTCGGCTCTGCGGTTCCCGATGGTGACCTCGGCGGCAACGCCCCAGTCCTTGATCTCTTTGTGCCATACGGACTCGGTCACAGGGCACCCGCGTATCGGAGGAGCTCTACGTCGTCGTGGTCCAAGCCGAGGGCCTCTGCTCCGACCTCGGCAATGTAGTCAGCGAGGTTGAAGATGCCGGGGATGCTGTCGATGCCGACGACAAGACGGTCGTATCGCTTGAAGAGGGCGAGGATGCGGTTTCCGCGGGCCCGATGTTCCTTGGCGCCTTGGGCGGATTCCTTGGCTGCACGCTCGAGCCGGTCGGCCTCCATGAAGTCGCGCTCTGCAAGAGGAGGGAGGACTTCCATGATGCGGTCGAGGTCTTCCAGCACGAGCTGCTGGGCGGTCTTCTCCGTCAGCTCGCCACCTGCACCGATCAGGACCTTCGCCACGACCGTCTCGTCGTCGGAACCGCCGCCTCGGAGGCCGGGAACCGAAGGACCGTCAGGTCCTGACGCTCCGGTTCCGCAGCTCGGGCCGGGGACGGTGGTTCCGCCCTGCTCTGGTCCGGCGGGGCCGGCGAGAGCGGCGATACGGAGTTCCTTGCAGACCTTGTTGAACGAGGTGGTGCACATCGTTTTCACCGCGCGGTCGAACACCGGACGGTACTCGGCAGAGAGCACCTCGATCTTTGACCGGACGACACCTTGCATCCGGGTGAGCTGCTCGGCTTCGCTCCCGCCCTGATGGATGCAGCGGAGGGCCTCACGGTCGAGGACGTCGCGCACGGTGTTGGAGTAGCGGCCAGCGGCATTGGGAATAGGCACGGTTTTCTACTTTCCAGAGAGGAGTCGGATCGTGCGGGGGCGCTTCTCCAGAACACGGTCAGCCCAGGAGACGACCGAGTCGCGGATGGACTCGACGGACTGCCACACGTCGGGGTCATCGATGTGGACGAAGTCGTCGGGACCCAGCAGGAGGATCTCTCTGCACTTATGGGCCAGGCCGAAATAGCGAATGGTCCAGTCGGCACGAGGGTCACGCTCGTCAGCGCCGATCAGTTCGTTGACCAGCTCTTCGTCCGGATTTGGCACCGGGCGCATTTGTTCGCGCACGTAGCGGGCGACCTCCTGGTCCTGGAGAACCTCACGCACGGCCGGTGCCCGCAGGATGGACAGGACGGCTTCCGGGGTCTTGGTCAACTCAGCGACTACAGCCGCTCGCACTCCTTCCCGGCCGAGCTGAGCGATGACCTCGCCCGGTGTCCCCATGCCGCAGGCCGCTCCGTCCGCCAGCCCCAGGGCCCGGCAGTACTCCCCGGCGTCCAGCACTGCCGGCCATCCCGCCCGCTCAGCGCTGGCCAGCCTCCCGAGCAACAGTCCGACACGATGCGCACGCTCGGCCGGGTCGGTGACGCAGGCCGTAACAACGCACTTCCACGGCACGTGGACGGAGGACGCGGTGAGACGTTCACGAAGCTCCCCGCCCGCCAGCGCAGTGACGCGCAGGTATCTCTCCAGAGTGTCGGCTGCATAGCCGAGTTGGCGTGCCAGCGGGCCCAGGGCACTGCTCATACCCAGGCTGGACTGTTCAGCGATCTCAGCACACACGTCACCGAGGCCGAAACGCGCTGCAAGCTGCACCCGCGACGCCTGGACGTCCTGCTCCGCGAACACTCTCGCCCGCTCTAGCTGATCATCGGTGTAGCCGGGGTCTGCTCTACCGCCCGGCTCGATCCACACGTTGTCCATGGCCGAGGACGGTAGAAGCCCACGCTGTCCGCCGCCTCCGCGAGCCACCCGAACAGCCGCCTAGTAGGCGGATCGAGGACCAAGATCTCGAAAGTGTGCCTTAAGGATGCCCGCCTCCGAAGTGCGGTTTGACCCAGCCCGTTCGGCGGCCCGAACCTTCCCTCGCGTGAAAATCCGATCGTCAGGAGAGGCAATGCGCAGCGCAGAGGAGCGACAGGAGTTGGGCGCGGGTTACCCGTCGTTCGTCGATGGGATCCCAGAGAGCGACTGGCCCCATCTCCGTCTCGACGGGGAAGATCAGCGGCTGATCCGGAGCAAACGGGGCGAGCACAACAGGCTAGGTTTCGCGGTGCAGCTGACGGTCCTGCGCTTCCTGGGCCGGTTCCAGACCGACCTGGAGAGGATCCCTGAGGACCTGGTGCTGCGCGTGGGCGAGCAGCTCGGCATCCCCGACCCTCTCGCCAAGATCAGCCTCTACGGAAAGAACGGCGACACCGTTCGAACCCACGCCCGAGAGATTAGGCAGGAATACGGCTGGTCTCCCTTCGCGGAGGGGGAACCCAAGCTCGTAGCCTGGTTGGAAGACCGGCTGAAATACACCACGGACGGGCCGAAGGCGATGACGCTCCAAGCGTTGGTCTGGCTTCGCGAGCACCGTGTCCTGCTCCCCAGCTACTCGACGCTGCGTGACCTGGTGGTGCTCTGCCGCAGTAGGGCCGAGGATGCCGTGTCGAAGGACCTCGTCGCCAAGCTGACCCAACAACAGGTCGGCATCACCGACTGGTTGATGGAGGTTCCCGCGAGCGAGCGCACGAGTCGTCTGGATCGGTTGCGTCGAGGTGTCGGAACGCCCTCGTGGGCGAACTTCGAGAAGGCGCTGTCACGCGCGGACGAGGTCCGCGGTCTCGGGTTCGCTGATGTGGATGTCTCGTCCATCCCAGAGCGCAAGTTGACGCAGCTGGCGGACCATGCCTTGACCGAGCGAGTGCCGCGCCTGAAGGAGCAGAGCGGCAAACGAGCTGCGGTACTTGCGGCCATCAAACGCCTGGAGACGAGCGCCCTGGACGATGCCATCGACATGCTCGACAAGCTGATTAGCGAGTGCTTCATCGTCAGACCCAAGAGGTGGGCCGACAAGGCCCTCGTCGATGCCTACCCGAAGTTCGCCCCTGACGGCACGCTGACGGCGCAGGCCCTGCTCGCCGTCCTGGAGTTGGTGGCGGAGTACGTCGATCACGACACCGGCGAGGTGACAGACCCCTACACCGACACCGACACTATGCGAGCAGCGCTGGAGACGGTCGCCGACCGAGACACTCTCGTCAGGGCTGCCAAGAACCTCCTGGAGTACATGCCTGCCCAGGGCTCCGACACCGACGAGGCCCGTCGTGCCAAGGCGCTGGAACGATTCCGAGACGTGCGGAAGCTCGTACCCGTCCTTGTCGAGAGGGTGCGCTTCGGTGCGACCTCAGCGGGGCGGGCTGCCCTCACCGCGCTCCATGCTTTGCCTCATCTCCTGGATCGCGAGGACCTCCGACCCGATGACATCGACACGACGCTGTTGAAAGGCTCCTGGGATCGTCTTGTGCGGGGTGGTCCGGAGCAATCTGAGGGCACAGTGAATCTGCCGGCGTACGCCCTGTGTGTGCTGGAGACTTTCCACCGGCAACTGTGCAAGCGCGAGATCTTCGTTCACGGCTGTTCCCGGTGGGGAGACCTGCGCGCGCGACTCTTGTCAGGTGAGATCTGGGAGCAGGCTCGTCCTGGCCTGCTCAACAGCCTGAATCTACCCGAAGATCCCACCACGTACCTGGACCGTGTCTCCGGGAAGTTGCACGACAGCCTCATGAGAGTTGCCTCTCGCCTGCCCGAAGGCGCCCACATCACCAGCGGCGACTTGACCTTGCCGAAGACGCGCCCACCGCGTACGTCGAACTTGAGCCGACTAGTGGAGAAGATGCTCCCCCGGGTAGAGCTGCCTCAAGTCGTACTGGAGGTCCTCGGTCGAACGGGCGGGATCGCTGCGTTCACCACCCGTAATGGCAATCCGCCGCCCTACGCAGAGTTCGAATTGTCCGTAGCCGCAGTGATGGTCGGGTACGGCTGCAATATCGGCCTCGAAGCCGTCGCGAGCGACGAGAAGGAGGCTCTCGGACACGACCACCTCGTCAGGATCAGCCGCGATTACTTCCGCCCCGAGGTGATCGAGGCATGCACCACCCTCATGCTCGGGGCAGAGTCCGCCACACTCGCCACCATGCAGTTGAACGGAGAACGCCTTGCCTCCGTGGACGGCCTCCACTTCGCCATCCCCACGCCACACCCCGGCCTGCGCATCGCTCCCGAAGGCAGCTCCGAGTTCACGTGGGTAACCGTGTTGACCGAGCAGGCCATCCAGCTGTCCGGGCGCATGGTCAGCGGCCGACCTAGCGCCGCGCTGGAGGCACTCAACACCTTCACCACGTACCGGGACCAACTCGATGCCTCAGGCGCCCGACAGCCTGAAGCCATCGTCGCCGAGGCCGGAACGCACGAGGACCTCGTCTTCGGACTGCTGGCGCTCTCCGGCTACTCCTACCAGCCCACCCCGCAACAAGTCGTCGACGCCAGGCTATGGCGCGTCGACAAGTCGGCGGACTACGGCCCTCTCCAGAACGCGACACGGCGGCACATCGACCTATCGCAGATCGCTGATCACTGGGAAGACATTTTGCGTGTGATCGGATCCATCCATCACGGCGCCGTCAGCGCACACGACGCCCTTCGGATCCTGACCCGCAATGGCAAGCCCACGATGCTCGGATCAGCGATCGCCTCCTTCGGACGCATCGCCAAGACATGCCACTTGCTTCGCCTCTACGACAACCCTGATTATCGTTCGGGGATCGAAGCACAGAGCAGGCTTCACAAGGAACGCTCCGACCTCGCCAGGCGTATCTGCCACGGAATCGACGGGCCCTTCCCTGACTACTACCCCGGCCTGGAAAACCGGCTCGGTATTCTCGGCCTCCTCCTAAACGCCGTGGTCCTCTTCAACACGATCTACATTCAGAAGATCATCGAGAAACTGCGTGCACAGGGCCAGGACATCCCCCACAACGAGCTCCGCGAGCTCTCGAGGCTGATGTACAGCCACATCAACATGCGCGGGCGATTCCACTTCGAGATGCCCACCGAGACCATGTTTGCGATCCCCGACCTCGAACCGGATGCCAACTGAAGGTCGCAGGCCACTTCCACCAGTGGGCCCGCCCTCACGAGGTGCAGAACGGCGAGTCCTCCGCTTCGCCTCGGTGCCGGTGCCTCACCGAGGCGCCGGCACCGCTTCTGCCCGCCATGGTTCACCCGCGCCAGCTCCCGCACGGCAAGTTCATCAACGCCCCAGCGCCGTGTCACCTTCGCTGGTACTGCGGTCAGGGGTTCTCCCTGGACTCTCTCCAACTCAATCGGGCCGGGCCTCTGACCAGCCAGGACACCTGTTAACCCACATACTTGAGATCTTGGTCGCGGAGCAGCAGGACGCAGGGGCTGCCAGAGACGCCGACCTGACGGGCTTCGCCGTCGAGCGCCTTGCTTGGGTGACGAGGGACAACTGAGGTGACGGGCCCTTGAAAGAAAGGGGTGGCCAACAAGGGGCCCGGAGGTACATGCTGGCCTGTTTCCCATGGTGAGGAGAGGCACAGGTGATCCGGCCACTTGAGGAGTTGCGCGCCGCGGACGATCTGTCGTTGGCGTTTAACCCGTATGGACTCGGCGGCCGCATGAGGCCCGAGGACGCTGCGGAGTTCCAGCAGCGGCAGATCGCCGACTGCGACCTGGCGCAGTGCGTCGCGGCAGGGACTCGCGACTCCTTCGAGAGGCTGCGTACCGTCTTCGCCTACGGTGTGCTGTGTTACGACGTGTACACCATGGTCGGCGACCAGGCCCTTCTCATCTACGAGCAGGCGTTGCGCGACCGCTTCATGGAGTGGTGCGCCGGCACCGTTACCTTCCGTCTTCCCCAGGCCTCCGACGTCTCCTACACCGTCACGTCGTACGACGACGTCAAGAAGCGGGCGGACAGGATGACGCGGCAACGTGCGAAGCTGGTCGTCGCCGACCAGGCCATCGAGTTCAACGGGATGCTGCACGGGCTCCGGCTGTGGGCGCGTACGGCGGGTCTGCTCCGCGGTCGGCGAAGCCGTGCGGTCGAAGACGCGCTGGCCAAGCTGCGTAACTACGTTGCCCATCCGTCCGGCCACCATGTCGACACCCCTGTCGGGGCGGCCCGGACGGTGCGGGACCTGGCGGAGCTGATCAACCAGCTGTGGGGGCAGGCCACTCCCGATGGGCGCCTGTACCCGGCGCCTCTGCGTCGGGAGATCGTCGTGCTGAGCTGGAACGGTTCGGGGCGGACACGGATGGAGCCCGCCAGCGCCCTCGCTGTCCCCGACCCCGTGGAAGATCAGGAGAGCGACGACGAGTACCAGCACGTCGTCGTGCGAGCCATCCCGTTCATCCCAGGCAGTCGCTGGAACGATGCTCACTGGGCGGAGTTCGACTCCCGCTACGAGACCACGCGTTTCCCCACGGAGTACCTGTGGGGGCCAGGCACGCGCGAGGAGGCCCGGGCCTGGCTGGAGCAGGAGCGCCCCGACGGGGACAGCGTCGACTTCACCGACCGGGTATTTCTCGTCCAGGACCACGGGCGCCTTCTGCCGCCAATGCGGCCGGCGGTAGCGGCCGGGCTGCCCGACGACGAGCGTGCCGGGGTCTGGCATGCCGTGCGCGCTGACTTTCCCGATGACGCCTTCGCGCACGTCCGAGGCTCCGGAGATCGCAGCGCCGGTCACACCCGCCGCCCCGGAGACTGTCCTGCCTGCTCTGCTGAGTTCCTAGGCTCCGGCACCTACGACGAGGCCCACCGAGCTGCTGCAGTCGCTCTCGGACCGATCCGGGCAGTACAGCTGCCCTCTGTACGACTCCCCTCGTCGACCTTCTGGCCCAACCGACCGTGAGCGGCATACCACGAGGAGACGGTGGCCGCCAACAACACCAGTCCATCGGACATGGTCGCGACTGCGCGCAGAGAGCATGCCAGGCACGATCGGTGCGGGGCATGACGACGTGCCAATCGCCAGCACTCCGTCGCGCCGTGTGGCCGTGTTTCTCCGCGTCGTCATTCGCTTGAGTCGAAGTCTGGCGAGGAGGCAACACGGCTGGCCCTGAGCACCTGGGCAAGGGTCGAAAGCGCTTCGAAGACACCAAGAACCTCGCTAAGGAACTCGAGATAGGTCATCCCGGACGGGTTCTCATCGTTGACAACGCGGCCTGTCTGGAGGTCGTGATGTGCTGTCGCGTGCCCAATCGTGTTCCGGCGGCGGTTGTTGAGCAAGCTTTCGATCGGCTCCCAACCTGGAACTTGTGCCACATATGCGATCTTGTAGGCATTGGGAAGTTTGTCGAACTTGTCGAGGTTCTTGGGGCGCTGCTTCTCGGGTACGCGGTCAGGGTGGACTTCACCGAAGTCGTCAGGGTTACCGCGTTTAACCGAGTTCTGTGCCGCGATGAGCGGCCACAGGCACTTACAGGCGAGTTCGAATCCTTGCTGGTATAGATCCCTCACTAGCGAGAACTCGTCGCGGTACAGCACCAGTTCCTCGAAGGCACTCTTATCGCTCGGCCGGAAGAACCTCTCGAGGAGCCCCATCTCCCAGGACTCGTGATGCTCTATGAAACGGTTGAGTTCGGTGAAGACATCTCGCTCCAGATTCGCTGAGGACTGTCCTCGACGCCGAAAGGTCAGGAGGTGATCCCTGTGGCGTTTGATCGCTGCGGAGTGCTTCCGTGAGAATCGGCCGATGATGTTCGAGCTGGTTGCCCCCGTGGTCCCCGTGATCACCACCGTTGCTGTTCCCATGGCCTGGTAAGCGACAGTCGTTCGCTCGTGGCTCGTGCTCGGTTCCCATGTGAGCCCGAACTGCTGCTGTGCGATGCGAGTGAACATCTTGGTATTACCCTGGAGGTAGTACTGAAACAGCATACGGACCTTGGGCCAGAGGACTCGGCTTGCTTCGAGCGCTGCATGCCGTTCGGACTCGAACTTCATAAAGGCGTCGTCGCCAAGGGCCTGCAGGAGCGTCATCGTCGGGAAGGCCCCGTTCGGGGTATACGAGTCGGCACCGTATAGCGACGGCACAAACGGATTGACCGTCACGACGCGCGTATCGGGAGACTCTGGCGCGGAGCCGCTCACCACCTCACACTCGATGTCGACACGGTGGTTCTGAAACTCAATGCCGGACATCGATCCCCGGATCGACAGTCCGCAATACGGGCACGGCAGATAGAAGCGCGTCCCCCGGGTCGGTTCCACGCCCAGCCGGGCGACGAATACTTCACTACAACCGTGGCACTTGAGGTGATATTGGGAAATCATGGGATCAAGCTACTCTGTCTCGATGCGCCCGTGCACGGAGACCAGCGTGACAGGTAGCTTCTCAAGCATCTAGGAGGAAGCACCCACGGCACTCGGCCTCGACAGCGGCGCTGCCCCGGCGGATCCTCGGGTGCCGAAAGAGGTCGATCTGTCCGGCTCTCCCTGGATACTTGTAAGGCCCTGAGGATCATTCCTTAGGTTCTCAGGGCCTTCGCTTCGGTCGGGTCTGGATCAGTCGGTGATGGAGTGCCTACCTGCGGCGCTCTGAGCGTCTCCCGCCTTGGTACGACGTCGAGAAAGGTAGAAGACTGCACCTCCGGCGAGCAGCAGGGCTGCCCCGCCGACGAGTAGGGCGGTGGTGGTGGAGCTGGAGCCGGTGTTCGCGAGGGAGCCGGTCGGGCCGGCGTCGCCCGTCGGGGAGGCGGAGATGGTGGCGGAGTCGCTGTCGGCCGTGGTGGAGGCGAACGGGGAGGGCAGCGGTCCCTGGGACGAGGAGCCGGTGGAGGGGGAGTTGCTGGGGGTCGGCTGGCTGGAGGCTGACGCGGTGGGCCGGTTAGTCGGCCGCGCGGTCGGCTTCTGAGTGGGCGCCGCCGTGCTGGTGTTGGCGAAGGAGGCCGTGACGGGCTGGCCGGGGACGGCGGTGACGTCGACGGTTAGGGTCTGAGGCCGGTAGCCAGCGGGTGCCTTGGTCTGGGTGACGGTGTAGGTGGTGCCGGCCTTCTTCCCGACCGGGAGGGGGGCCTTGGCGGTGCCGTCCTTGCCGGTGGTCAGGGTGAAGGCACCCTTGTCGTCCTTGGCGCCCTTCGGTACGACATTGGCGACCGTGCCGGCTAGGCCCTTGCCGGTGGCCTTGTCGGTGACCTTGATGGTGAGGGCGGCGGCCTTGTAGGGGTCGGTGATCGGCATGTCGGTGGGTGGTCCGGGGACGATGACGACGTCCTGGTCGGGGACGGTGCCCAGGAGAGGGCTTCCGGAAGTGGTCTCCTTGAGCCGGGCGATACCCGGGGCCAGGCCGGAGCTGGTCAGGGTGCCGTCGCTGCCGGCCTTGCCGTCGGCGATGGTCTTGCCCGTGGTGTCGAGCAGTTGAAATCCGGCGCCGGTGACGGGATTTCCTTCCGGGTTCGTCTTGATGATGCGCAGAGCGCCACTGTCTGGGGCCTCGGCCTTGGTGGACTGGGGTGCAGAGGTGGGAGGCGTCGGGGCCGGGGCAGCGGCCAGGGCGAGGGGGGCGGCGGCGACGGCGGTCGCGGCGGCAAGGGGGAGAACGAGTGTGAGAGGGCGGAGAGACATACGGTCGGATGCTCCAGGCGTCAGCGGAGGTGTCGGGCGGGTTGGACTTCGGGGCCCGGGCCCCGCAGGCATGGGCCCGGGACTGCGGGTCAGCTGTCCGCCGTGTCGGTGCGGCGGCGGCGACTGAGGACGTAGAGTCCGCCGCCGGCGGCGAGGAGACCGGAGGCTCCTGCGATCAGCCAGGGCGTGGTGTTGGCGCCGGTGTGGGCGAGTGAGCCGGACGGCGGGGTCGGGGGCGTGCTCGGCGGGGCCGGCGGAGCCGGGGGCGGGGTGCTGGGGCTCGGCGGCGGGGTGCTCGGGACGGGGTGGTCGGCGAGGGTGACCGCGACGTCGGCGCCAGGCTTCGCGGTGAAGGCGACGGGGGTGGTGTCGAGCTGGTAGCCGTCGGGGGGCTTGGTCTCGGCTGCCCAGTAGCGGGTACCGGCCTTGAGGGTGACGTCGAGGTCGGCCTCGGCGGTGCCGTTCGTGCCGGTGGTCAGCGTGGTGACGACCTTGCCGGGCATGTGCTTGCCGGTCTTGTCCGTCGCGTCGGCCCGGATGGCGATGACCGCGCCCGCGAGCAGCTTGCCGGTGTTCTTGTCGATCTTCTTCACCTCCAGGTCGGCCTTCTTGAACGGGTCGATCAGGTAGATCGGGTTGGCCTGGGCGGTGCGTCCGGCGGTGATGGTGATGGTCTGCTCGGGCACGAGGTCGTGGACGGGGCTGCCGGAGGAGGTCTCGCGCAGGCGGTAGGTGCCGGCCCGGAGCTGGTCGAAGGCGAGGATGCCCTGCTCGTCGGTCTTGCCCGCGGCGACCTTCTTCCCGTCCTTGTCCAGGAGCTCGAAGGCGGCGCCGACCAGGCGGCTGCCCTCGGGGTCCTTCTTCCGGATGGTGACGCCGCCGGTCGCCGCGTCCACGGTGACGGTGGCCGAGTCCTCCGCGTTCGTGGTGCCGCCGGCGAGGAGCATGCGCTGAGCGGCGGGGTTCTTTGGAGTGAGGACCTGCAGGTCGGTGGCGGGCAGGCCGTCGGCCTTCGCGGTGACGCTGGCGGTGCCTGCGGTCTTCGCGGTGAACCCCCACTGGGCGGTGCCGCTCACGCTCGTGGTGACCTTCCCGGAGGCGGTGCCGGAGCCGGACTCCGCCAGCGCGACGGTCACCATCGGCACGGGGGCGCCCGCGCTCGTGGCGACCTTCACGGCGACGGTGACCTTCGTCCCGGCGGTGGTGGTCTTCACCGAGGGAGTGATCGTGAGGGTGTAGGGGCCGGCGAGCCTCTGGGCCTCGGCGATGTAGCCCTGGGCGAGGGTGCGGGCGGTCGGCGAGACGACGGGGTAGGCGAGGCGCTGCTTACCGCGGGCGCCGTCGAGGGCGTACGTGCCGCCGGCCAGGTACTCGTACACGACGGCATCGACCGCTGCCGCCTGCGCGTTCTCGCGGGTCTGCCCGTACTTGCCGATCACGTACGCGGCCTGGGCGAGCCGCTCCTTCGGCACGGTCTTGCCGGTCACCGACGACGTCCAGGACGTCACCGGCCGCGGGGCGCTGTAGCCTCCGGCGTCGGCCGGGCCCTTGCGCTCGGGGTCGGCGCAGTAGGTCTCGGTGTTGCCGTGGACGGCCGGGCCGGGCGGGCCGTATGCGCCGATGTGGCTGGAGGCAGCGTGGCCTTCGGAGTCCGGGATGGTGTAGCCGGGGCCGAGGATCTCGCCGGCCGACGGCGCCGCGGTGGCCGGGGCCGCCAGGAGGGTGCCTGCGGCACACGCGGCGACGGCGACGGCCAGGTGGACGGGGCGAGCAGAGCGAAGACGCATGGAGGTGGGGAAGTCCTGTCGAAGTGGGAGAGGTGGGCAGGCGCGAGTCAGCGGATTAGGGAGACGCGGAGAGCCGAGGACGCCGAAGAACGCGTGCTACCGGCTGCGAGCGGCGCGGGCGGCGGGCCGCGTGGGCACAGCGGCAGGGGCCTTCGGTCCCGTATGGACCGAGGGGGCACCGGGGAACCACAGCTGGACGTACCGGTCGATCGCTGCCCGCAGCGGGGTGACATTGATGCCCTCCCACGGCGGCGCTCCCCTGGGGTGCCAGTCCGTGAAGGTGCCGTGGAGCCCGTCGCCGGGCCTCCAGTCCAACCGCTTGTCTCGGGCGGCGAAGGCACCGTGCTCGGCGAAGTACAGCAACTGGGCGTCGATACGCGCCTGTTCGGGATGGACGACTTCGACACGAAGCGCGTCGTAGCGCTTGTGGTAGCTGGTATCGGCGAAGCTGACGCGCAGCCGGAGGGGCAGGTCGGAGACAGGTCGGGCGTAGTAGGTGTCTCCGACGACGGCCGCCTCCGGGTACGGGAGGGCAAGGTGGCCGGTGAAGAACTGCTCAGCGAACAGGGGCAACTGCGGGGGCTCCTCGTGGTCAGCAGCGGGCGGCGGCGCGGGCGGGCAGCGGTGCCGAGGGAGTGGTGGTACTCCAGCGCGGGACACTGCCGATGGGGTTCGGCGGGCGGACCGCGATCCGGGAGCGGATGTCGCGGGGCGTCGGGGCCGGTGACTTGGGCGCCTCGACCGGGGTGAGCGTGGCATGGGTGGCCAAGCGAGGGTTGAGGGTCTCCCGCCAGCGCGGCACGGGGGCCGGGTCGGTGAAGGCTCGCGCGGTGGCGGCTATCAGGTGGGCCGGTGTCCGGGAGCTGAAGACGATCTCGGCGCGGGTGCCCCATCCGGCGGGCCCGGCCCACAGCGTGATCGCATCATCGGAGTTGAGGTTGACGACGTCGACGGTCGCCCCGGCCTGTCCGTCGGGGGCGTTGACGTGGAGCCGCCCGCGGCCCAGGCCGCCGAGCGTCCAGCCGGCGGCCATCAGCGGCTCGATCGCTCCGGATGGGCGGCCGGCGGCCTCGAGGAACCGGTCGCTGTCCTCTGCCCAGTCCTGGGCGAGCACGGTCGTGAGGGCGCCGACCAGTTCTGCGGGCGTGTTCTGGTTGGCAGTGGCCATCCATCGCGGCGCGGACATCGCGTCGGCTGCGGCGCTGATCGTCCACAGGTCGTAGTCGTCTCCGGCCCAGCCGATCCGGATGCGGTGGTCCGGACTGGTGACGACCAGCTGGTGCGGCCCGTTGCCGAGGTCGTGGCGGGGCCAGTGGGCGACGGGCGCGAAGCCGGCGTCGCCATCGCCGGAGGATCCGGCGAGGTAGCGGGGTGTGACGTAGACGTCACCGTCCACGGGCAGCGGCAAGGACAAGAACATCTCCAGGAGGGATGGGTCAGCGGACGGCGGTAGCGGGGAGCACGGTGCGCGCGGGCGGCACCGGAGGCAGTGCGGTGTCCAGCGGTCGGGGTGTCTGTGCGGCGGAGCGGGCCTCGGCAACCAGTCGCCGCTTAAGGTCGGCCCGGTCCCGGGCCGACAGTTCGATCAGGCCGTCGCCGGTGATGTGCGGGCACAGTCCGGTCACGACACGAGCGGCGGCGGCCGGCTGCTCGTTGACGAGCCGGTCGATGGCCGCCCCGACAGCGCGGCGGCGCAGATCCTCTTCCGGAGCGGTACGGCGGGCTTCGGTTACGGCGGAGGCGTACTGGTGGAGGAGACGCTTGTGTTCGGACTGGCGCTGCCACACGGCGGTGAGGAACCGGCGGGCGTTGAAGATCCTGTACGCGTCGATCTCGGGCATGTCGTACACGCCGTCGGGAAGCGGCCCCAGGGCGGAGTTGCTGGACGCGCGGGCCACGGGCACCGTGAGATCGGTGAGTTCGGCCAGCGCCTGCCCCCAGCGCCGCTGGAGGAGCGGGTGGCGCAGCGCGGCCACGCGTGCGCCCTGGGCCCGGGCGTCGTCGGCGACCAGGCCGCGGAAGGCGACGGGGCCCTTGGCGAGCAGCTCGTCGACCTGCGGTGTACGCGGTGCCGCGAGGTGACCGTCGCGCCACCCCTCCTCGACGGTGTCGAAGACGTCAACAGCAGCCGCGCGAGCAGGGAGCCCCGCGTCCGCGAGCGTCTGGGCGAGGTGCCGGTGGAAGTGATCGGGAAGAGCGTCCACGAGCCAGCTGCGGGCCGTGACGATCACGTCCGTGACCGGCGGTTCGGCGCCGGCCTCCCGCCGTCGTGCTCCGGCATGCCGGGCGGCGGCTTCACGGTTGACCTCGTGCAGGGCGGTGCGGACCCGTCGCAGGAGGCTGGCGGTCCGCGCGGCACGAGCGTCGTGCTGGTAGGTCATCCGCTCGACGCCCACCTGGAGGTCGCCCTCGGCGAACGTGAGGGCGTCGCGCAGCTGCTGGAGGCGTTCGGGGGCCCGGAGGACGGTGTGCTGCGCGGGACGGAGCCGGCCGTCGGCGTCGGCTATCGCGGCCGTGACCAGCTGGTCGAACCGCTCCCCTATATAGAGGGCGAAGGAGTGGTCGTCGAGGGCAGCGACGTCACGTAGGCGCAGACGCTGTCCGTGCCGTATCTCGTCGGTGGGCGGAGTCATGGGGGGTGTTCCTTCTACGGGCGGTGTGAGCGGGACCGGCGAGCGTCAGGCGGTCACGGGGCGGCGTGCGGCGGGGTGGGTGCGGAGCTTGGCAAAGGAGACGGCGAGCCCGAGGGCCTGCAGGACGGCGCAGGCGGTGATGGCGTGGCCGAGCAGGGCGGCCGGGGTGAGGGCGACGAGGGCTCCGGCGATCGGGAAGGGCGCCAGGAGGAGCAGGATGATCAGGCTCAGGGTGCTGCCGAAGACCTCGGCGGGGACCAGGCGGGCGCGCAGAGTGCGCAACACGACGGTCATTCCGGCCTCGCCGGCCATCAGCAGGGCGACCAGGACCAGGAAGACGGTGTAGGTGTCCGCGGCGGCCAGGACGAGGCAGGCGGCGGAGGCGAGGGTGGCGGCTGCGGCGCCGACCGGCCACAGTCCGACATGGTCGATGGCGAGGCGGGCGAGGGCGACCATCGCGAGGGAGGCGACCGCTGCGGCCGACCAGACGAGTCCGACCTGGCTGCTGGTGCCGCCGAGATGCTGGATGACCAGCACGGGGCCGGCGGCCTGGACGAGGCCGATCGCCGTGTTCGACAGCAGCAGGCCGACGCACAACCAGCCCAGGGCGGGCAGTGAACGCAGAGTCCTCCAGCCGGTCTTCATACTCTGAACGACCGGGATAGGCGCCTCCTGCGGCCAGTTCGGGCGCTGGCGCGGGGCGAGCACGGCGCCAAGCACGGAGCAGGCGGCGATCGTCAGGAGCATGCCGGTCGCGCCGACGGACTCCAGCAGGACGCCGGCCAGAGCCGGGCCGGCGAGCGTGGCGCCCTGGTCGATGCCGAGCAGCACGGCTTGGACACGGTGAGCGTGCTCGCCTGCGTCCCGGCTGGCGGCGCCGCCGGCGGTCTCGGCCGCGATGTACGAGAACTCGGTGAGAACGCCGGTGACGGCGGCCAGGGTCATGACGGTGACCACGGCACCGGCGCCGTCGCCGACGGCAGGCAGGAGGGCGGCAGCGGCGAGGACCACCAGGGCGCGGAGGACCGAGGCGATGCGCAGCACCCGAGTGCTGCCGACCCGGTCCACGGCCGCGCCCGCGAGCGCGAACGCCGATAGGCGGGGGAGCCATTCGAGCACGAACGCCAGACCAGTCAGGGCCGCGGACTCGGTCACCGCGAGCACGAGCAGCGGGATCCCGTAGGTGCTCATCGCGAAGGCGCCGGCGTCCGCGGTACGAGGTACGTAGACACCGCGTACGGGGCCGAAGGCCGGGGTGCGGGCGTGGCGGCCGGCCGGTGGCCGGGGCTTGGAGTGCGTACGGGGCATCGGGGGTTTCCGGTGGAAGGGTTCGGTATGTTCAGCGGCCGGTGGGGCGACGGGCCGGGACGCGGCCCACGGCCGGGGCGGGCACGGTGGCGGTCTGGGACACGGCCTTGAAGGCGGTGCAGAGGCCGGTCAGGTGGCGTACGGCGTCGCCGCGGCGGGCGAGGAGCATGTCGATCTGCGGGCCGGTGAGCTGCAGGACGCCGTCGGTGGAGCGGTGGCGGTACTGGTCGCGACCGTCGACGACACGGCTGAGCTGCTCGATGGCGTACTCGGCCTGGGCCTGGAGCCGCTCGTCGATGCCGTCGAGCACATCCGCCTCCTCGCGAATGAGGCGACCGAGGAGGGCTGCCGCCTGTCCACTGGCGGGATCCCGGACCGGAATCCCGCCCAGCAGGGAGCGGACGGTGGCTTCACCGAGTCGGGGCGTTGACCGTCGTGCTCCGGTCACCGGCACGGGCCTGTCGTCGGGGACGAGAACAGGTCAGCCGGCCGCCAGGTCTTCGCGGGGGCCGGGGCAGGCGGCTGGGCGACGGGCACGGCGGTACGCATCGTGTGCCGGGCCTGGTGAGCGGCCCACTGTCCGGACCGGACGGCGGCGGGCAGCCGGACGGTCCCCCACAGGGGATGGTGGCCGGCGTCCGTGTGCGGCCGGCCGGTCGCCCAGGTGGCCACGGCCTGATACACCGGAGCGAGGGCGCGGGCAGCGGCCGTCAGGCTGATCCGCGCCGTGCTGAGCGTGTCCTTGTCCGCTCCAGCCTGGGGGGTGATGGTGACGAGGCGGTCCTCGCTCAGCTTGTACACCGGGTGGTAGACGGCGGCGACGCTGAGGTCGGGCATCGTCTCCTGGTGCAGGGCCGCCATGGTCGAGGGGCCGCGCTCCTTGAGCGCCCACAGCAGCGGGGTGGCGTGCTTGTACGAGATCAGCGCGAGGGCGTCTTCGGCGTTCTGCGCAGCCGGTATCCGCTCCGGCAGCATCTCCACCTGCGTGGTGCCGTTCTTGGTCACCTTCGTCTCGACGAGCTGCTTGTCGAGGTGCTGGTCGCCGTAGGCGGCCAGTGTCTCCAGGGTCGGCAGCAGGGTGCGGCCCCGGTCGGTGAGCCCGTACGTGACGTGCTTGCGGGAGAAGGCGGTGCGCTCGATCAGGCCGGCATTGGACAGCGCGCGAAGGCGGGGCGTGAGCTGGCCGTCGACGAGCCACGGCAGTCGGGCGTTGACCTCGCTGTAGCGCATCGGCTGGGTCTCGGCGGCGAGCGTCATGAGCACCCACACGCTCCAGCGCGGCGCGATCATCTCCAGCGTCTCGACGACGCGGGGCAGGTCGGTGGACGGAACTCGGGCAGCGGCCACAGGAGAACTCCAGACGGGGCGGAGGTACGAGGGAGAAGAGGAGGCGGGTTACCGCGAGCGGGCGGAGACCGGCGCGGGCGCCGCCGGCAGGGCCGCGGTGGGTTTGCGGACCTTCGGGAGGTCGGGCGCGCCGCCGGGGACGCGGTGCAGGCTCTGCAGGACGTCACCGAGAACCTGAGCGTGGGAGTCGCGGGTGGTGACGGCGTGGGCGAGGCGACGGGCGGCGTCGATGATGTGGCCGACGTCCACGGCCTCGATGGTGCGCTCGGGCGCGGTCAGGCGGTGCAGCTGCTCGGTGTGGAAGACGACGCCGCGGTCGGCGTACTGGAGGGCGTCGAAGCTGTTGAGGAGGGCGTAGCGCATGCTGCCTGGCTGGGCACCGGCGGCGAGTTCGGCGATCGGGCGGCCGTAGAGGGCCTCGATTCGCCCCCCGGCGGTCCGGGAGGCGGCGTACGGATCGGGCACTCAGCGGCCCCGGGCCAGCACCCCCGCCTCCACGGACGTGGCCGGTGGAGCAGGAGGAAGGCTGGTGGCCAGCGCGGGTGCCGGTCGGGCCGTCGGCGGCGGCATGGCGGACAGCAGTGAGTCCAGCGCACGGCGATAGCCGCGCCGGCCGTCCAGCGCGGCCTCCAACCAGTGCACATCGGACTGCAGGACCTCGGCCGACAACTGATCCAGATCGCCGTCCGGCGCCATGCTCGCGTGAACGCGGTCGCGGACCCGGACGACCTGCTCCTCGGCCAGGGCGAGGAAGGACCTCAACTCCAGGGCCCGGACGAGCGCGGGCGAGGCGCCCGGGCGCACGGCCCGCTCGTACAGGTCGGCCAGCGGGGCGCCGAAGATGTTCTCCAGGGCCTCGTCCTGGCTGCTGGGCTTCCGGGTGGTGGTCATCGTGCGACCCCCGAGATCCGGGCGGGCTGGGCCGGGACCGCAGCCGGGAGTGTGGTGGTCAGGCGAGGCACCGGGCGTGTCCGCATCTCCGGCTTCCCGGCCGGCACGTCGAGGAGGAACCGCAGTCGCTCCGCGCGGGCATCGCGCACTTCGACGGCCTCGTTCACCTGCTGGGCCAAGCCCATGACCGGGTCGTCGAGAATCTCGCCCACGGCGGTCTCGAGCGCAGCGAGGAGCGCGTCCTCGGTCTTCTCCACCGCGGACTGGGCCTGGGTGAGCAGGCCGTAGGCATGGACGACGTTGGTAGCGCCGGCGTGGGCGTGAGGTGCGGCCTTCACGGCCCGGGCGAGCTCGGGCAGCGTCATGGCGAAGTGCGTCTCGATCTGCTCGGCGAGCACGGCCACAATCTCGCCGTCGAGGAAGTCGGGGGTCTCGGACACGGAATGGTGCTCCATGGGAAGAAGACGGTGCAAGGCACGGCGGCTGCCGGGCGCAGGCGCTCGCGGCGGAGTTGCCCGGCGGCGGTTCAGCCGGGGATGCGCGGTGCACGCGTGACGGGCTGCCAGTCGCTGCCCGGCGCGGCGTGGATGGCGACGGCGAGGGGCGACACGATCCACGGCGCCGAACAGCCCGCGGGCGCCGGATCCGCGCGGGGAGGGGTTGCCGCGGGATCACCGACGAGGGCGGTGGCGGTGATGGCGGTGGGCGAGTGGCACACGGCGAAGGACTCCAGACCAGGCAGAACAGGAAGTACCGCCTCCACGGGCGTGGCGGCGACAGAGGCAAGGGTCCGGAGGATCCCCGGTTTCCGAAACCGGGGATCGCCCGATATATTGCCCCCTCTTCCGCCCGCCGCGGACGCCTCCTGCGTCAACTCGGGCCTGGCCACGGGCCTTACCGGCTCCTGCCCTGAAGGCCCGTTGATGCCGGCCGAACCGGCGCTGTCGCGCTGGTTCCTCGACGAGGGGCAGGCGCGGGAGGGCGCAGCGGGGGCGGATCGCCTTGCTGCCAGGCGTTCCACCAGGCGCGTGCCTCGTCGTACGTGGTGAAGCCGCCTTCGCGAAGGGTGTGGGCGCCGGAGGCCACGTCGTAGCTCTCCCACAGAATCCGGAAAGGAGCTTCGGCTTCCGGGCCGGGCGAGCGAAGCATCACTACGACCTGCGGCGATGCGCCGTCGTCCGTGTAGCTGTCGAGCATGGTGAAGCGGACGGCGTCGCGACGAACCCGGTTCTCCAGGGCGTGGGTGAGGGCGTCGGCGGCCACGTGCACGTCGGGAGGTTCGATGGCATCAGGTGGACAGCGCCGGGCGAGGAGCCACGACTCTGCCATGGCGAACAGCGGAAACTCCTGCGTGGCCACTTCAAAGGTACGAGCGTCCAGGTCTCGCGAGAGGTGCACGGCTCGAAGCTGGGGTGAGCCTGGGACGCCCCATGTGGCGGCCTGGTCATGAAGGATGAAGTAGCTGTTGGCCGGCGTGTGGTGTTCGGCCAGGACCTTGAGTTCTGGCGCGTCGACGCCGTAGAGGAGATCCCGGTGGCTGTCGTCGGCCGGCTCGAAGCCGTCTATCCCATAGTCGGGGCACTGATAGAGCAGGGCTGAGGCGCTTTCGCGAGGAGTGGTCGGGGCTGGGCAGATCGCGGACAGCTTCGGAGACGCCGGCCTCTCTCGCGCGGAGAGGTCGGCGAGAGGGGCACCGCGCTCCGGGGCAGCGACACGGACCTGGATGTCAGTCGAGGCACATGTACACGTCCCGGTAGACGTAGCTGCCGGAGACCCAGCCCTTCACGCCCGTCGTACGGTCCGTGATGTAGTGCCAGCCCCCGCGAGAGGAGTGCACGGTGAACCGGTGGCTGCGGTAGAGGACGCCGACGACGGAGGAGCGGGTCGTGGGGCTCTTGCGGATATTGACGGCGCTGGTGCCGATGGTCCACGGCCCGGGTCGGTCGCAGTCCCGCACGAGCGGGAGGGACGCCGGTGCGGCGGTAGCTGCGGCGGCGACGGTGGTGGTGGCGGGGATGGCGACGCTGGCGAGAGCGACAGCGCACAGGGCGGTGCGGGCGAAACGCATGGGGATCTCCTGAGGGTGGGAGGACACAGGGAAGGGAGGGTGCGCTGCAGTGGCAACGGTGCCGCCGGGGGCAAAGCCCCGGATGACCTGTTCGGGCCGGAGCCAGTGGGAAGGGTGGTCAGCGGCTGCGGGCCGGGGCCGGCCAGGCACCGACCGGGCGGGTTGGCGCGGGGGCCTGGGAAGCCGCCGGACGGCGGGAGCCGAGGAGCGCGGTGCGGCCGGTGTGGGTGAGGGTGACGGGCTGCCCCGCGATCAGGCTGCGGGAAGTGTCGCGGGCGACCAGGCCCTGGTGTTCGAGGCGCTGGTAGGCGGCGTAATCCACGATCCGTCCATGGGTGGTCCGTACGGACAGACGGTGGGTGTGCAGGTGCTCCCGCACGGTGCCGCCCGAGGCCAGTGAGAGCAGAGCGGCAAGATCGTGCGGGGTCAGCTCGGTGTGTGCCGGGACGGCAACGGGGGAAGCCGCGCGGACCGCGCCGAGCGCGCTGGCGGCGCGGTCCTGGTTCTCGTCGCGTTCGGCGGCTGCGTGAGCGAGGTTGGTCAGTGCCCGGCGCATCCGGTCGAGCAGGGCGGCATCAACGGGGTGGGTGCCGGCGGAGAGCTTCATCAGCACGTTCAGGTGGTATGCGACGGCTGTCTCTGCGAGCCCGAGGTCGCGGTGGGCTGCGGCCAGCGCCGCGCGCTCGGGGGTGAGCAGTCCGGCCTGGTGATCGTGGTGAAGGGCAGCGAGGTCTCCGACGGCTTGCTCGATCTCCCCGTCCAGGGCGGTCGGCGCCGCCGAGGAGGTCGACGCGGTCATCGGGCCGCCCGTCAGCAGGCGCAGTCGTCAGGGAGAGCGGCCAGGAGGGCGGTGCGCCGGTAGGACTTTCGGCGGCGGCCGTCGGGAAGGGTGATGTCGCGGCTGGCTACCTCGTAGGCGCGCAGCAGGGTGGCGAGGCGGGCCTGGGTGAGTTCGGCGTAGCGCCAGCGGCCTTCGGCGGTGCCGTTCATGGTGCGCAGGGCGGCGACGAGGTCGGCCGAGGCCAGGGCGTCCGGGCAGCCGTAGTCGTCGAAGACGGACAGGCAGGCGCAGACGACGCAGGGGGCGTTGACGCGCAGAGCACGGCGGGCTCCGTCCCCGGTCGCGGCCAAACCTTCGGAGATGTGGACCGGTTCCTTCTCGTCAGACGCCATGCCGGTGCAGCAGGTGTCGTCGCCGAGCAGGAGGCCCAGGTCACGAGCGACGTCGAGCCTGTCGATGAGCAGGTTCACGATGTCGTCCAGCTCGGCTTCCGCCTCGGCGTGGCTCCTCGGCTCGGGGCCGGCCAGTACGGCGCGCAGTTCCTTGTCGAGCTCGGCCTGTCGGTCCTTCACCTGCAGCAGCGTCTGGTGGTGCGGGTGCGGCGCGGGGACGGGATAGAGGGCATCGGTCAGCAGGCGCCCGATGAGGTCAGGCAGGCCGCTGGTGCGCCGGGGGGCGGTCAACGTCGGTTCCCCTTCGGGTCGGTGTCGGGCTTAGGCGAGGTGAACAGGTCCGCAGGCCGCCAGGCCGCGGGCGTCATTGCCGTGGAGGCGTCGGGCCTGGCGGACGGTGGCTTACGGCCCTGCATCTGGGGCGGGAGGGTGCGAGCCGCATGGGCGCGGGGGCCGACCGCGGGGCGTGGGCGGTGCACGCGGGCGCGGACGGTGTCGTAGATGTCCTGCCGAGCTCGGGGTCGGATGGCGACCACGTGCGCCTCGTGGTGGTGATGGGAACCGGGCGGGGCGTTTTGGAGGCGGTAGACGATCCGCCACTCGGACCTCTCGCCCAGGTAGAGCTTCCGGTATTCGCGCAGCTCGCCGGTGAGCGAGCCACCGGTGACGCGGGCCCGGACGACGTCCTCGATGAGGCCCAGGGCCCGGTCGCGGATGTCTCGTGGGAGTGCCCGCAGGTCGGTCAGCGCCTGAGGGTTGAACGACAGCCCGTACGCCGGCGGCGGCGTCACGGCGCGAGCCCGATGTCGTCCTGCGGGGAGGCGGAGGCGTCGCCCTCCTGCTGTGCCTCGGCCTCGCGGGCGATCGACCGCGCGGAGGGACCGGGGGCGCGCAGGAGGCGGTGCTCGGGCCGGTCGGGGTCGGTCTGGCAGGCGCTGAGCGGCCCGCCGGCCCCGCGGACGTGGGCCATGGCGTGGGTGAGGAAGTCGCGGTGCCAGACGAACATCCCGCTGGGCCCGGCCTCGGGGTCCTTGTGCTGCTGGTAGGCCATCCACAGGGCGTGCAGCCAGGCCACGACGTCGAGGTGCTCCTGCCACTGCGGGCACCAGGGCGCGGCGGTGGTGATCTCGGCGCCGTAGACGTCCATGAGGTGGTCGTCGACCCAGTCGGTCAGGGCGGCCAGCTCGTCCTCGAACTCCTCGCCCTCCAGTTCCAGGATGGGCTTGGGCTCGGGCGGCGGGGCCGGTGGGATGAAGGCCGGTATGCCGGGAATCCCGGCGTACGGCATGCCCGCACTCCGCGGATCGGCTGAAGGCGCGGCGGCCAGGCTGTCGATCATGCGGGCCTGTTCGGCAGACCGGTCCAGAAGTTTCCGCACGGACGCCTCGATGGATTCGAGGTCGGCGTCGGGAAGACGGACCGGTTCCATTTCCCCGCCGACGCGGGTCTGGGGGGATTCGGACACGAAAAGGGGTCTCCTTGCAGCGAGAGCCGGTAACTCAGCAACCCCGATGGTCCGGAGAATCCCCGGTTTCGGAAACCGGGAATCCGCCGCTATATTGCGCCCGCCATCGAAGGAACAGTGGCCGGCGGACCGGCCTGGCTCAGGCAGTGAGGGCGAAGTCCTCCTGTGACGTGGTCTGCTGGACGGTGTCAGTCAGCCGATCGGCGGCGACCGCGGCGTATTCCTTGGTCTTCTCGATGCCGATGAACTGCCGTCCTTCGAGTAGCGCGGCCACTCCGGTGGAGCCGGATCCGGCACAGAAGTCCAGGACCGTTCCTCCCGGCGGGCAGATCTTGACCAGCTCGCGCATCACGGAGACCGGCTTCTGGGTGATGTGCCGGCGCTCCTTGCCCGAGGGCTGCGAGGCGCTGTAGAGGCCGGGCAGGTAGACCGGGTTGGCGGCGGCGTCGATCCTGCCCTTCGCTCCCCAGACGATGAACTCACAGTCCTGCCGGAACTTGCCCTTCTGCGGGCGAGCCTGCGGCTTGTGCCAGGTCAAGACGCCGAGCCACAGCCAGCCGGCGGCCTGGAGAGCGTCCGTGGTCGCCGGGAGCTGGCGCCAGTCGGTGAACAGCAGCGCCGTGCCACCGGTCTTCGTGGCGCGGTGAGCCTCGGTCATGAGCTGCGTCAGCCAGAGGGTGTACGAGCGCTGGTCCATGTTTTCGCCGGTGAAGTCCGGCAGCGCGTGCTGGGCGTCTGCCGAGACGTACTTCTGCCGGGCTGAGCGGCTAGTGCGCTCCTTCGCGGTCCGGCCGCCCGAGTTGTACGGCGGGTCGGTGATGACGGAGTCGGCACAGCCGTCGGGCAGGGTCGTCAGGACGCTCAGGGCGTCGCCCTGGTGAAGGGAAAACGACAAAAGGGGGCCCCATTCGGGAGAGGGATACGGGAGGAAGGGCTCCAGACCGCGCCATGGCTCACAAGGGAAGGACGGTGAGCGCGCGGGGAGGCCAAAACTGTAGGGCACGATCCCCGGTTGGGAAGCATCGCCGCCGAAGCCGCCCGGAATTCTCAGCAGTTCCGGCGGCGATTTCGGTGACCGGGGATTCGGGCTTACTGTCTTGTCACTGCCCGGCGGATACCGCTGATGGCGCCACTCTCCCCCCTTCCCTCTCCTGCCCAGGAGGCCCCTGTGTTCCGACCGTGACCCCGCACGTGCTCCGCGCCGCCACGTGTCCTCTCCCGATCGCCGCAGACCGGAGGCACCTCCATGTACCGCCCCTGACGCCCAGCCGCTCTCCGCACCGTCGCCGCTCCAGCCACACCAGGAGGTCCCGCTGATGTTCCGCCCGTAACTCCCCTCGCCCAACTGGGTGCGTGAGGCAACACGCGCCCAGCCCGGGCCCGCCCGGATCCACCCCTCCGGCCGTACGGCCCTTCCTCCCGCACACCGTGCGGCCGGAGGCCCACCCCCGAGGACTCACCGTGACCCGTCCCGCTCCCATCCCAGGTGACCGCTCCGCTGCCCGCCGGCCGGAGGCCGCCCGCGAGTGAAGGGCATCGCCGCCACGATCGGCGTGCTCTGCCTGTCCCCACTACTCCTTGCCGGCACGGCCGTCGTCGCCGCGGCCGGCGACTCCTCGGCCACCACCACGGCCTCGTGCGACGCCGCCCCGGTCGACACCGCCGCTGTCCAGCAGCAGGTCGCCGCCGTACTCGGCGGCTCCGGCGCCAAGGACCTGCACATCGCGGGCCTCGAACTGCCCGACGAGCAGATCCCCCACGCCCGCACCATCGTCGCCACCGGCATCACCCTCGGCGTCCCCGAACGCGGCCAAGTCGTCGCGCTGGCCACCGCGATCCAGGAATCCCGCCTGCGCAACCTCGCCTACGGCGACCGTGACTCACTCGGCCTGTTCCAGCAACGGCCCAGCCAGGGCTGGGGCTCCCCCGCACAGATCCGAGACCCCGTGTACGCCAGCACGAAGTTCTACAAGGGCCTGCTGAAGGTCGCCGGCTGGCAGCAGATGACGATCACCCAGGCCGCGCAGGCGGTCCAGCTCTCCGGCTTCCCCGATGCCTACGCGCAATGGGAGACGCTCGCCCGGGCCCTGCAGAAGGCCATCGTCCCCACCCTCAAGACGCCCGGCCGCCCCGCGGGCGACGGGCCCGATCGGCCGGCCGACTCCTGCTCCCCGCTCGACGACGGCAACGCGATCGGCCCGATCCCCGAAGGCGCCGTCCCCAAGGGCTATGCGATCCCCGGTGACGCCGACCCCCGCGCAAAGAGGGCCCTCACCTGGGCGATGCACCAGCTCGGCACCCTGTACCAGTGGGGCGGCACCTGCCGCGCACCCCACGGGCCGGACCCGATGGGCCGCTGCGACTGCAGCTCGCTGACCCAGCAGGCGTACAAGGCCGCAGGCGTCACCCTGACCCGTACCACGTACACACAGATCGGCGAGGGCCGCGCCGTCGCACTGGGCCAACTTCGCCCTGGAGATCTGGTGTTCAGCCGAGGTACACCGGCCCGGCCCGAGCATGTCGGCCTGTATGCCGGCCACGGCCTCGTCATCGAGGCTCCGCGCACCGGCAAGCCGGTCCGGTTCACGGCGCTCGCCGACTACGCCGCCCACAGCGCGCGCCGGGTCCTGTGACACCGCTCCGCCCGGCGAGCCCATGAGGCGCCGGGCGGACCGGGCCGCCCTCGCGCCCCAGAGCACCACCTCTCTCTCCTTCCTTCCCGTTCCCGGCACGGGCCACCGAGCCGTGCCCGCACAAGGAGCGCACCACCATCTCCCCCGTCTCCCTCACCGCACTTCCGTACGACCATCTCCTGCTCGCCTTCGACCCCGGAGTCTCACCGAAGGGCGGCGGTCTGCCGGGCCTCGAAGTCCTGCGCACCGTCGTGAACAGCATCAATCTGTTCGGCATCGTGGCCGTGGTCGGCGCACTCGCCGTCAGCCTCGGTGTGTGGGCCTGGGGCCACCACAGCGGTGGCCACCAGGCCGAGGCCAACGGGAAGAAGGGCGCG
The DNA here is from genome assembly GCF_024600715.1 of Streptomyces changanensis. Classification (NCBI taxonomy): domain Bacteria; kingdom Bacillati; phylum Actinomycetota; class Actinomycetes; order Kitasatosporales; family Streptomycetaceae; genus Streptomyces; species Streptomyces changanensis. The sequence continues at coordinate 5,978,068 of NZ_CP102332.1, read as the reverse complement.
ATCGTCAGCGCCGGCGCCGCCCTCGGGCTGGGCGCCGCCAACGGGATCGTGGCGTTCTTCTCCGCCCTCGGTTCTCAGGTCCGCTGATGCGGAAACGTTCCCTCGATGCGATCGGCATCGGCTGGCGGCCTTCCCGCCGCCTGCTCGTCGTGATCGGTGCTCTGGCCGTCCTGCTCGTTCTGGCCGGAGCGGTCGCCTGGTGGACGGGCAACGGCAAGCACGCCGGTGACACGCCGCCGAAGCCGGCCCCGTCCGTCTCGGACTCGCCCACCGGCGCTTCTCCCACCCGATCGGCCGCGGGTGACCGCACGCCGGCCGTGCCGGGGCCGTCGCCGATCTCCGACCCGCTCGCCTTCGCCCGGGCCAGTGCGGTGATGCTGTGGACCTTCGACGCCCGCACCACCAGCCACGCCGAGCAGCTCGCCGGCATGCGCGCCTGGATGACGCCGGAGTCCGCGTACGCGGACTGGGACTCCGTCCAGTCCCAGGTCCCCGACCCGGTGCTGTGGTCGCGACTGAAGGACAACGGCCAGCACGCCACCGCCACCGTCTCCGAGGCGCACTTCCCCTCAGCGTTCAAGCAAGCCCTCACCGACGACCCGGCCGCGATCACACAGGCGTACATCTACGCCGTCACAGTCCGCGGCAAGACGCAGCTCGCCTGGACGGGCGGCGGGTCCGGGGCTGAGGACCGGCAGATCACGCTCGCCGTCCAGTGCCGGCCCGGCACGGACTGCCGCCTGGTTGCCATCGCCCCGCGCGTCGCCCCGTAGCCCCTCCCCTACCTCCCGAAAGGACGCCCGACGTGGGCTTCTGTGACCTGCCCCTCGCCGGTTCCATCTGCGACGTAGGCGACGCGATCGACTTCGCTTCCGATCCCGTCGGCGCGATCGGGGACTGGATGGTCCAGAGCGCCGGCGACGTCGCCGCCGCGGCGGCCGACCTCGCCGCCAAGGCCATCGACCGCACCACCAGCATCGACCTCGGTGCGGCCTGGTTCCGCGACAACTACGAGACCATCCTCCCCATCGGCCTCGTCGTGCTCGTCGCCACCTTCTGCGCCCAGCTCGTCAGAGCCGCCATCAAACGAGACGGCCAAGCCCTCGTCCAGGCTCTGACCGGCACCGCCTCGGGCGTGCTGTTCGCGTTCTGCGCGATCACCTTCACCACCGTGGCCATCGAGGTCGTCGACGCCCTGTCCGACGGGCTGTTCGCCGCGGCCGGCACCGACATCTCCTCCGCGGTCCGCAGAATCGTCAAGGTCTCCCAGATCGGTGCCGTCGCCGGACTGGGCTGGCTGGTCGCCGTCGTCGCGGCCCTCGCGAGCGCGGTCGGAGCGTTCCTGTTCTGGTGCGTGATGATGGTCCGCAAGGTGGGCATCCTCATCCTGGTCACGCTCGCGGTCTTCGCGGGAGCAGGCGGCGGGTGGGAGGTCGCCCGACGCTGGCGCCGTGGCTGGATCGAGGCCACCGCCACCCTCGTCGTCTCCAAGCTGCTGATGACGATCATCTTCGTGCTCGGCATCTCCGCGCTCGGCAACGCCGACAGCAAGGACGGAGTGGCCGCCCTCGCGGACGTCGCGGCAGGCATGGTGATCATGCTGCTCGTCCTCCTCTGCCCCTACATGGTCTTCAAGTTCGTGCACTGGGCGTCCGAGGGAACCGACGGCGAGGCGATCCACCGCGCCGGTGGCGCCGGAGCGTCGATGGCCCGCCAGCACGCCGAGAACGCCGGACGCAAGGCCGCAGCAGCAGCCGCGACCGCCGGAACCGGCGGCGCTGCGGCAGCCGGCGCCGGAGCGACTGGTGGGGCCCAGGCCGCCGGCGGTGGAGGATTCCCCGGCGACATCGCCGCCAACCCGACAGGCGGGATGAGCATGGACAAGGGCGGCTCGGACGACTCCTCCGGCGGTGGTCTGCAGGATCTGCTGCAGCAGGCCGGGCCCCCGCAGTCCCAGAACGCTTCCCCTGCCAACGGCCAGGACGGCGGCGTGCCGAGCTGGAGCGGAGGCAGCACGGACACCGCTGGTGCCGGGCAGCAGACCGGCTGGGACCACGGTGTCCCGTCCGACCCGATGCCTCCGGCCCACGGCTCGCCGTCCACGAGCGACGGTGCCGCACAGCCCGGCTCTCCGGCCGGCCTGTAGTCCCCCGCCCGCGCCCGCCCCAGGCAGGGCCCGCCGCCCCGCGCGGTGCGCCCTGCCCCGGGCCCGACCCGTCCCGGAAGCGATCGTGTCCTCCGAAGTCCTCCCGCTCACCGTCAAGTTCCCCACCAGGTCCCGGCGGGGCATTCTGCTCGGCCTGACCCTCCCCCAGCTCGTCCTCGTCTCCTCGGCGCTCGCGCTGCTCCTGGTCACCGTCGTGGCCGCGGGTCTGGTTGGTGCCATCACCCTGACGCCCCTCTGGATCGCCACCGCAGTCCTGGTCGGTGTGCGGCGCGAAGGCCGGTCCCTGATCGACTGGGCCCCGCTCGTCGCCCGCTACACGCACCGCCGCCGCACAGGACAGACCCTGTGGCGGGCCCGCCCCGTTTCCCGACCGAAGGTCGAAGGGCTCCTGCACCTGCCCGGCGCGACCGCCTCGCTGCGAGTCGCCACCGCCGACTCCGGCGCCGCCGCCGTCCACGACCCCCACGGCCAGACCCTGACCGCCGTCGCCCGCGTCAGCTCCCGCGCCTTCGCGCTGCTCGACCCGGCCACCCAGAACTCCAACGTCGCCGCATGGGGCCGGGCCCTCGCCGGCATCGCCCGCACCGGGCACGTCGCCACCGTCCAGGTGCTGGAGCGCACGGTGCCCGACTCCGGCGACAGCCTCGCCCGCCACTGGGCCGAGCACGGCAACCCCGAGGCTCCCGTCGCCGGGCAGATCTACTCCGCACTCGTCGACTCCGCAGGCCCGGCCGCCGCCCCGCACGAGGCGTACCTGGCCATCGCGTTGGACCTGAAGGCCGCCAAGCGCCTGATCAGCCAGGCCGGCGGGGGCCTCGGCGGGGCCTTCACCGTCATGGAGCAGACCACCGCGGCCATCGCCCAGGCTGCCCGCACCGCTGGCCTCACCGTCACCGGGTGGCTCGGCGCCCGCGAGATCGCCGCTGTGCTGCGCACCGCCTACGACCCGGCCGCCACCGCCCGCCTGCAGCAGTGGTCCTCCACCGGCCGGGCCGAGGCCGACCCGGGTGCCACCGGGCCGGTCGCCCAGGTCGAGGAGCCAGACCGGCTGATCACCGACAGCGCCCGGCACGCCACGTACTGGATCGAGAACTGGCCCCGCACCGAGACGAACGCCGGCTTCCTGCACGGGCTGATGTTCAGCACGGGCGTCCGCCGCGTCTTCTCCCTTATATACGCACCCCAGGGCATCGAGTCCGCCCTGCGCGACGTGCAGCGCCGCAAGGCCGCGATCATCGCGGACGCCTCAGAGCGCCAGCGCCGGGGCCAGGTCGACTCCGAGGCCGACAGCGTCGAGTACGCCGACGTCAAGATCCGCGAGAAGCAGCTCATCTCCGGCCACGCCGATGTCGCCCTCACCGGATTGCTCACGGTCTCCGCCGACACCGACCAGGCCCTCGACGCCGCCTGCGCCCAGATCGAGACCGCCGCCGCCAGCGCCCAAGTCGACCTCCGACGCCTCAAGTTCCAGCAGGCCGACGCCTTCACCGCCAGCGCTCTTCCGCTCGCCCGCCACACCCTCTGACCGGTACCCCGCCCTCGCGGCTCCCCTCCCAGTGAGAAGACGATGTCCCCCGACGACCGCCCCGGTGGCCCGACCACCGGCGACGCGCACCCGTTCCTGCGGGCAGCCACCGCCGGCCTGCGCCACCACACCCGCACCCAGGCGCCGGACGAGGCCGCCAGGCCAGCCGACCGGCCCCACCTCGACACCCTCCACGCCCACCTCACCGCCCTGCACCGCCTGGTCGACCAGCTCGCCGAGCACACCCGCCCCGAACGGCCCGCCGCCGGACGGCAACTGGCCACCGCGCACACCCGCCTGTGGCAGGCCGCCGACTCCGTCCACGCCGCATTCCACCTGCTGCCCGCCGACGACGGCGAGTGCCGCCCCGAGCGGCTCCCCGCAGGACCACCGGTCCTGACCATCTGCCAGCGCCACCTCGCCGCCGTCCACGCCGTACGGCGCAAGACCACCGCCGCCGACCTCGCGTCCTGACCTCACCGACCGGAAGCGAACCGTGTCCCACCGCCGCGCCAGCGCGACCCCCCTGTTCACCCCGCACGGCATCGACCGCGCCCAGCGCCGCGCCCTGCGCAAGCAGACCGCCCGCGCCGAAGCCCGCGCCCGAAGCGCCGCTGGCGCCACCACCGACCAGCAGCCGGTCGAAGCCCCCTTCCCCGAGGCCGTCTACCCGCCCGCCGGGCGGCCCGGGCCCGCCTCCGCCCGCGGCAGCCGCCTCAAGCTTCCGGCCCACCGCATGACCACCGCCGTCGCGAGCGCCGCCTACCCCTTCCTCGCCGAAGGCGGCCTCGGGGCCGACGGCATCTACATCGGCCGCGACCTCCACGCCGAGGGCAGCTTCACCTTCGACCCCTTCTCCCTGTACGGCCGCGTCGAAGGGTTCACCAACCCCAACGTGCTGCTCGCCGGGGTGATCGGACAGGGCAAGTCGGCGCTCGCCAAGAGCCTGGCACTGCGCTCCGTCGCCTTCGGCTATCGGGTGTACGTGCCGTGCGACCCGAAAGGCGAGTGGACGGCCGTCGCCCAGGCACTGGGCGGCGCCTCCATCGCCCTGGGCCCGGGCCTGCCCGGCCGGCTCAACCCGCTGGACGCGGCACCGAGGCCGGCGTCGGTGCCGGAGGCGGAGTGGGAGGGAGAAGTCCGCAAGCGCCGACTGCTGCTCCTCGGCTCCCTGGCCCGCACCGTCCTCGGCCGCGACCTGCTGCCCATGGAGCACACCGTCCTCGACGTCGCACTCGACGCCGCGGTAACCCGGGCGACCGACTCCGGCCGCCCGCCGCTTCTCGGCGACGTCGCCCACGCGCTCGCCGACGGGCCCGGCCTCGAACTGGCCGGCGGCCTGCTGTCCGGACGCCTCGGGGATGCCGCCCGCGACCTCGCCCACGCCATGCGGCGCCTGGTCTTCGGCGACCTGGCCGGCATGTTCGACGCTCCTTCCACCACGGTCTTCGACCCATACCGGCCGATGCTGTCCATCGACCTCTCGCGCCTGGGCGGCACTGACGACGCCGCACTCGTCCTGGCCATGACCTGCGCGTCGGCATGGATGGAAGCCGCTCTCACCGACCCCCACGGCGGCCGGCGGTGGGTGGTCTACGACGAGGCGTGGCGCCTGATGCGCCACCCGGCCCTCCTCATGCGCATGCAGGCCCAGTGGAAGCTCTCGCGCGGCCTGGGCATCGCCAACCTGATGGTCATCCACCGCCTGTCCGACCTGCTCTCCGCCGGCGATGCCGGCAGCCAGAGCCGCGCGCTGGCCGAGGGCCTCCTCGCTGACTGCAGCACCCGCGTGATCTACCGCCAGGAGACCGACCAGCTCGCAGCAGCCGCTGGCCTGCTCGGCCTGACCTCCGTCGAGACCGGGGCTCTGTCCCACCTCACCCGCGGGCGCGGCCTGTGGAAAGTCGCCGGACGCTCGTTCGTCGTCCAGCACCAACTCCACCCGGCCGAACTGCAGCTGTTCGACACCGACGCCCGCATGCACTGAAGCGTCCACGGGCTGCTGGCTTCCGCAGTACGCCCCACATCGGGCCGCCACACGCGACAACAGAGCCGCGATCACCGAGACAGTCAGGAGCCCCATGGGTACACCGAGCTTCGTCGCCCGCCCCACCGACCCTGCGACGGGCAGCCGATTCCGAGGGGTCTATTGCCTCTTCGACGGTTACCCGGACCACCAGTTGCCGCTCCTGCTCGGGGCTCTGCGCTACCGGTTCGCCGGTGATCTCGATGCCCTGCGCCGGCATCTGCTCGACGCCCCGCACGACTGGCAGGGCCTCGGGGTCGACCTTCTCGAAGGTGCGCCAGACCATGTACTGAAGCAGCTCGACCCCCACGCGGAGCGCTTCCCGAGCATGCCCCTCACCGATGTCTTCACTCCGAGCGGGGAGCCCGCCGAGCCCATCCCGATCACGGAACGCAGCACCGGCGGCGACCTGGAATGGGGCTACATCCTGCACGACCAAGGCATCGAGGTCATCGCCCTGCCCTGGTACGACCGCGGTCCGCTCGTCAGCTGGAGCACCTCGCCGCTCGCCCGGATCCACAGCGCGCCGCTGCTGTGGGCCCCGGACAAGCCCGCTCCCGTCCAGGCCCCGCGCACAGGACTGACGCTCGTCAAGCCGCCCGGCCCGGCCCCCGCGTCACCCGCCCGGCGGCCCACCCGCTGACCACCCCGACCACAGGAGATTCCCTGTCCACCCCACAGATCACCGTCGTCATCGCCACCCAGCTTCGCCCCGACCGACTGCCCTACCTGCAGGAGATGCACGCGAGCCTCGCGCGCCAGACCGTGCCGTGGGAAGCGGTTCTCGTCCTCGACGGCGCCGACCCCGACCGGCTGCCTCCCACGATCGCCGCTGACCGGCGGGTCCGGACCCTGGCTCTGCCCCGCCCGGTCGGTGCCGCCTGCGCCCGCAACCTCGGCTTGAGTGAAGTGCGGACGGAGTTCGTGAACTGGGCAGACGATGACGACGTCCTCCCCGACTGGAGCCTGGGCGTACGGCTCGACGCATTCACCGACCGGCTCGGGTGGGTCGCCGGGTACAGCGAGGACCTCCTGCCGGACGGCACCACCCGCCTGTGGGAGTGCCCGACGCCGCCCGGCTTTCACGACGCCGGCGATGTCGTCACCTACTGGCCACGCCCGCAGGACACCATCCCGATCGGGCCCACCACCATCCTGGCCCGCACCCGTCTGATGCGCGCGGCAGGCGGCATGGGCGGCCTCGTCCAGGGCGAGGACTACATGGCGGCCGTCGGCGTCACCGCCCTGGCCCCCGGCGTCCTGCTGCCCCTGCCCGTCTACAAGTACCGCAAGCACGACGGGCAGATGACGCAGGGCGCGCGGTACGACGAGCTGGAGCTCGCCGCCCGGCGCCACGCCCACGCCTTCGGACACGCCCTGCGCAACACCTTCGTCGCGGCCCGGGCCGCGTGACCATGGCCGACCGTACGCGAGAGCAAGAGCAGCGGCGCCCCGACGCCGAGATCATCCTCTCCACCAGTGCGTCCGTCGGCCTGGTCGCCATCCCGGTCGGCGAGCAGTACAGGTGGGCGGACACGGCCCTGCTCGTCACCAACGGTTTCGAGCGGCACAACAACGGCGTCCACGTGCTGCGCGAGCTGAAGGCGATGCCTCAGGTGATGCCCGCCCTCGCCCGCGCCGCACGACAACACCGCGTCGTCCTGACCGCGAGTCCACGCCCCTACCTCGGGGACTACGCGCACGAGCTGGTCACCCACCTCCCGGGAACCTGGAGGGCGAAGGTCGAGGTCTACGCCCATCCCGTGTGGCAGGAGGACTGGATGCCCCTGCTGTGGGACAGCGGTGAGCTGACCGAGGCGATGGAGCACCGCCGGATCCCGTACGGAGCCGTCCTCAGCGACGGTGCCGGAACGGAACTGCTCCTGATCGAGCACCCCGGCAGCGCCCGCGCGTACCTGCTCGGGGCCTGCGCGACCAGCACCTTCGACGACAACTACCAGAACCCCTACGCACCCAAGTCCGTCACACTGCCCGCGTTCGCCCGTCTGGCGACCTCCCAGGTGGCGACGGAGTTCCTCCCCGCGTACGAGCGGGCCCTGCACGAACGCCTGCTGGCCGCGGTCGAGGCCGGCCACGCCCGACTCCACGAGATCCACCGCTCCCAAGGCGGGGGAGACGTCACCAGCCAGAACCTCGAGGGGGCCACCACCATCTTCCGGCGGCTGCGCCCCCACGCCGCGCACCTCCTCGACCGGGCCCGCCGAGCCCCCGTCTCGAACCCCGAGGACTCCGTAGTCCTGGACCGGCTGCGCAGTCTGCTCAACCCGGCCGGCACGAGCGGCAATCCGCGCCCTTCGGTGTTCGTCCCTCCCCGGCCGCTCACGCCGGCCTCGGCCGACGAGGTCGACCAGTGGCTCGCTGACGGACCCACCCTCCTGAAACATGCCCGGACCGCCCGGCCATCGGCACCGGTTTCCGGCGTGCTCCCGGCACTCGCTCCTGCTCCGCGCTCCCTCGCCGCTCCGGAACGGATGCCCCTTCGGCCCCGGTGACCGTCCGACGCCTCTCGCCCCCTCGCACTTGAGGACGCACATGCCCCCGCACTTCCACTTCGGCCTTCACTCCGAGCACGGTGTCGTCGCCCGCCCGACGACCGCGATCACGCCGCAACTAGCCCACTGGTACCTGACTCGAGAGCAGTTCGAACCGGTACCCGGCAGAACGGGCCTGTACCGGCTCACCAGCCCGGACCAGGACGCCCGACGACGCGGCCGACAGGCCGTCCACGACCTCCGCCGGCACGGGTTCACCGTTCAAGCCGACATCAGCCTCGACCCGGCGCAGTCCGCTCCACCGCCCACTCCTGCGCGGAGGAACGGCCTGGCCGAACGCCGGACCCGCATCGCCCAGGCGGCAGCGGGCCGTTCCACTCAGCACCACGCCAGCATCGCACCCTCGATCACCGCGCAGTCGCCCGGCGCTGGCGCCCCGCCCATGGCCGCGGCCGGCCGGAGGCGATGACCGTGGCCGACGACACGATCGAGATCGCGCGCCGCGGCCAGCGGCGAGGTCGACGTCGCCGGCCCGCTGGACGAGCTCGCCGTCGCGCTGCTCAAGCGGGCAGGGTTCCTGACCGAACCGACGCTGCGCGGGCTGTGGGTCCGGCTTCCCTTCGACATGGGCAGGTCCTGGGAGAACGAACGCGGTCGGTGGGCCGCCGAGATGCTCGGCGCCGCCCGGTACCCCGTCGTGCTCGACGACAGCCTGCGGCCGACCTCTGCCCACAGCCCCCGCGCCCGTGCGCCGGCCCTTCGAGCCGCCCCACCCCGCCGCCGCTGAACCACGTCCCGGAGTACACACTGACTTCCGCCCCCGACGAGATGGAGCCCGCGCACGTACTGCGCAGGCCGTATGTCGCGCGGCTTCTGGCGGGCACGATGATCGCGCGCCTGCCCACCGGCATGGCGCCTGTCGCGCTCCTGCTCCTGGTCGCCGACCAAGGCGGGGCGCTGTCGACGGCAGCCCTCCTGTGCGCCGCGTACGGGCTGGCCTCCGCGCTCGGGCAGCCAGCCCTCGGACGCCTCGTGGACCGCCATGGACAGACGGCCGTGACCTGTGCCGCGACCCTCTGCACCAGTATCGCGTTGCTCACCCTGCCCCACCTCGACGCAGCTGACCAGAAGGTGCTGTTCGCCGGGGCGGTCCTCCTCGCCGGTGCAGCGACACCGCCGATGGAGGCGAACCTCCGGGCGCTGTGGCCGAGCGTGCTAACCGATCCGGCACAGCGCAGAGCCGCGCTCGCCCTCGACACCGGATCACAGGGGCTGATCTTCATCGCGGGCCCACCGCTGGTCGCCGCCCTCACCGCGGTCACCGGCCCGAGTACCGCCTTGTCCGCGACAGCCGTCCTCGGCTTGGCCGGAGCCGCGGTCGTCCTCACCTCCGCTCCTTCCCGGCGCTGGCGTCCGGTCGCGACCGCGCCGTCCGGCTTCCTCGGGCCGCTGCGCTCGCCGGGGTTGGCCGCCCTCTTCATCGCCCTGACGGGGACCGGTGTCGCCCTCGGCGCCCACACCGTGTGGGCGGTCTCGCTCGCCGAGCGCACCCAGACCGCTGCCCTGTCCGGGCTCGTTCCCGCCGCACTGTCCGTGGGCAGCCTCATCGGCGGCGCCCTTTACGGACGTCGGGCCTGGCCCGGCAGCATCACCGTCCAACTCCTGATCTCCTCGGGAGCATTCGCCGCCGGCTGGCTGTCGCTGCTCGCCCACCCCGGTGCCCTCGCGGCCATCGGCGTCTCAGCGTTGCCGGGCTTGTTCCTGACCGCCCTGGTCACCAGCTCGTTCCTGACTGTGGACGCCCACGCCCCGGACGGAACCGTCACCGAGGCGTACGCCTGGCTGATCGCCGCCATCGGCATCGGCCAGGCCGCGGGCACCGCCCTCGCCGGCCCGCTCGCCGCCCACACGCAGCTCGGCGCCGGGCTCCCCGCCGCAGGCGCGCTGTTCACCCTCGCCGTACTCCTCCCCGCGCGCCGCCGGATCCACGTGCCCGGGCCCCCCGTACGACGGGGCCGGCACCGCCGTGTCCCGGCACACGCCGCCCGGCCGGCCTGACCACCACCACCGCCTCTCACACAAGGAGACCTTCATGGCTGTCCCCACCACGTTCGAGATCGTCCACAGCTGTGGACACACCATCACCCATGACCTGGCGAGCCGCTCGGCCGACCAGCGGGCCGGTTACGCCCGATGGCTCGCGGCCCGTCAGTGCACCGACTGCTGGCGTGCCGCCCACCAGGAGGACGTCGTCAGCACAAAGGAGTGGCTCGCGCAGAAGCGCGCCGAGGAGGAGGCCGCCGCCACGCACTGGGCGGCACAGTTCGACATGCCGCCCCTGGAAAACCCCGAGTCGATCCTGGGCTGGGGCGCGCGCAGCCGGCATCAGCTCGTGACCCGCGCCTACACCGAACTCGTCACCGAGGGAACGTGGGATGAAGCCGACTGGGCGGAGCTGGAGGAGCAGATCCGGCTGGTAACCCGGGCCGGGTGGTGGGTCGACCAGCGTGATGCCGTGGGCGCCGATCTGCCCGAGCTCCTGGACGCCGCGAGCGACCGTGACCGGCCCACGGAGAACCCGTTCCGGTAGGCGCGCGGCGCGCAATATAGCGGCGAAGTCCCGGTTTCCGAAACCGGGGATTGTCCGGACCCTTTGTCTTCCACCGCCACACCCTGCGCCTCTGTGGAAGGACCCGTCCGTGACCGAGACCCGCCCCGTGTACCTGCCGCCCGATCCGATCACTCCGGAGCGGGAGATCACCCACGCCCACTTCCGGCCTGGCGAGCATGTCGTGATCCTGAAGGGCGCGGCAGAGGGGCAGCTGTGGGGCGACGCGATGAAGGTCGTCACGCCGTCGTGGCACACGCCGACCGACGAGGACGGCTGGCGGCTGCTCGATCCAGACGGCGGCGACCGCTCCTACATCACCGCCCATCCTCGCTACATGGTGCACCTGTCCACTCGGTGTCCCGAGTGCCTGGTGCACCAGCAGGCGCTGCGCGAGTACCTGGTGCCGCGCGTCGGAACTGCCGAGGAGCCGGTCGACTGCCGCTGGTACTCCCTGACCGCGCTCAACCAGCTCGTCCACGTCGCCGACTCAGGGCGATAGCGCCGGCCGCCGGCTCACCTACGGCGACAACAGGCGCCTTTCCCTCCCCCCTTCTTCATCCGGACCTTCGGTCCGGCAGCGAGCGAGAGCATGATCATTCACGTCAACCGGCGCGGCATCAACGCCGTCGACGCCCTCGCCGACGCGCTCGGCCGCCCCCTCAGCCAGGATGAGGGCCTCACCACCGAGCCCGGCGGCAGCGTGGTGGCCCACTGGGAGCAGCTGGACCGATACACCGACGAGAGCCGGACCTGGACCACTTCGGAGTGGGCTCAGCACCTGGCCGACCCGCTGCGGGAGCGCCCCTTCGCCGCGCGCCGGCACGCGATCCTCCATCTGTCAGTAAGACTGCACCCGCTCGACCGGGAGCTCTCGCCCGCCGAGTGGTCGGAGATCGCGCACCGTCTGGCGCGTACGGCAGGTCTCGCTCCGCCGAACGACGACCGGGCCTGCCGTTGGATCGCCGTACGGGACGAGCCGACCCGCATGGATCTGATCGGCAACCTCCTCCGCGTGGATGGCGACTGGGCGGCCACTCCCCGCCGCCTGGCCCTGGTCCTGGAGACTGAGGCGCGGCAGCTCGAGAGCGACCTCCTCCTTCACACCCGGCATCCCTCCGCGGAGGATAAGGTCGCCACCCCACAGGCTGTTCTCGCGCCGCCCTCGGTGCCGACCGCGACCAGCCCGCTCGCCGGCATCCTGAACCAGCTCGCGGCCGAGCAGGCCGGGCCGATCGCGACGGTTCGGCAGCTGATCGAGCAGGTCGGACGTCAAGCCGCCGCCCTTCCCGGGCACGAGGCCGCGGCAGCCGGCCGGGACCTGTTCTGGGCGGCCCGTCGACTGCACGGTGTGCAGGAGCAGCTGGGCGAGATCGCCGCCCGCCTCGCCCGCGCATCAGAAACGGACCCGAGCCCGGCGGGCCTGCCCCCGCGGGCCCCTGCCCAATCCGCAGCGGTGAAGCGGTGAGCGCGACGGACACATGCCCCGGGCAGAGCGTCACCATCGTGCGGGATCCGGCGACCGGGCTGATCACTGCGAGCGGCGGGGACGGCCTGGCCCACGGCATCCTGGAGCGCAGCTTCTTCTTGCAGGAGAGGCACGGGGTCACATGGCACCGGCTGTCCCCCACCGTCTCTCCTGAGGATGAACGGACCGTCGCCCGAGTGGCCGTGGCACGCCTCCAGGCCGCCGGATACCAGGTTCTCGCCGACGCAGAGTTCGCCTGGGACGGCACCGAAGCCCGCTGCGTGACGACGGGCCGTGAGATCGAGAACCTCGCCGGCCGGGTCCGCGAGGCCACCTCCGTGGACGAGCTCACCTACGAGCTGGCGGAACTCGCCGCCACGCACGACGGGATCATCGCCTCTCTCGGTCATGTCCTGCATGCGCTCGCGGATGTCTACGACCGGCTCAGCGGACCGACCGATCCACGCTGGGGCATCCAACTGCGCAGCTTCGCCGAGCACGAACTCCGCCTCCTCGCAGCGCAGCTGCAGAGCGTGCGTACCAACCTCGCCGACCGCAGCGCGCCCCCTGACCGACGCGGACCTCACACTCCGCCACCCGCGCCGCCGTCCCCTCCAACATCTACCGCCTCCGGACGGATCCGATGACTTTCCCCGCACCCTCATCGAGGAGCCCATGCCCACCCCCCGATCCCTTCCCATCGACGACAACCGCGACCTGGAGTCGTTCGCCGCCGTCCTCGCCGACGCCCTGCCCGGCACCTGGACGGTCGAGTACCACCAGCACCAGTGCCACGACGACCAGTTCAATCACGCCGAAGACGTCTGGGACCTCAACCTCGTCAGCGGCGCCGTTGCCGAGTTCGTCCTGGGTGAGGATGCCCACCTCACCCGGCAGGACGGCGCCCGGCTGTACGTCACGATCCGTCCACTACATGAGGACGAGTTCCTCGTCGCGGCCATCGCTCCCACCCGAGACGTCGCCGCCGAGGCGTTCGAGGGGGTCCGTGAGCCCGAGGGGATCGCTGTGCCGGCCGACCCTGAGCTCGCCGCCCACGCCATCGACGCCGATCTCCTGCCCCGCTACGACATCGCGCTCGCCCAGGTCCGCCACGCCGCCATGAACCCGCCGCAGCCTGCTCCGCGTCCCGACACGATGGTCATGATGACCTGGCGGGACGACGGCTCCCTGGCCGCCACGACGACAACCCGGCCCGCCGCCGAAGTGCTGCTCGCCGAGGGCTTCGTGTGGGAGACCGCCTCGAACGCGTACGTACTGACCGGCGACGACACCCGCGCCCAGGGCCACGCCGTCCAGGCGGCCGGTGCCCGCCTCGCCCGCCTCGGCATCGGCACCGCCCTGCGGACCGCACACCGCTCCTCGACCGACATCGCCCTGCCCGCGCCGCAGCCGGGCGCCCGGGCCGTCACCCGCACCCGGTGACGCCGGCGCCGCGCACCCGCTCGTCCGTCCCTCCGCTCGACGCCGCCCGCGCCTCGCCGTCTTCCTCCTGCGCCGCTACCTGCGCGCAGCGGTCATCAAGGCCGGCGGCGGGCCCGACCGTTCCCCTGCGGCGCCGGTCGCGTCCTCGGGGCCGCCCACTCCCGTCCACCGCCGCAGCCGCTGACCACCGTCGCAGGCTGCGGACAAACGCTTCGGATCGCCCATGAACCCACCTGTGACCGACGACGCCCTCTGTACCTCCATCACCCAGCACCTCGAACAGCTCACCGCCCGCCTGCGGCGGGCAGACGCACAGCAAGCCGCACAGATCCTGGCCCGGGCCGTCGACATGGAACGCGGCATTCTCAGCAAGGTCCATGACCTCGTGAGTGCCGGCAGCCGGGCCTCCCGGAACCACGCCGCAGACGGATCGTTCCCGGCGGAGGCGTGGCTGGCGCTCGGACGTGCCGCCAACACCCTGGCCAACCTCACCATCGACCTCGAACAGCACCAGGAAGTCTTCGAGAAGATCGGCAAGCAGCCCCCGGCCCCGGCCACCGCACCGCCGAAGGCCACCGCGTTCGTGGCCAGAGGACGGCACCGGTGAGCAAGCAGCAACGGCAGTGGCCCGGCTGGGGTGACCCGCGGGCCGCCCAGCAGCACTACCTGATCGAGCCCCGCTACCTGGCCGGCGGCGGCGACCTGCGGCACGTCACCGAGTACCTGCGCGCCTCCGGCTGGACGGACAACACTCCCCGGTCCTCCGCCGCCCTCGTCTTCGACTCCCCGGACAAGACGGTCCGTGTCGCCTATCAGCCGCCGGGCGGCTGGCAGATCCACGGCGCCGCCCAGGGCCAGCAACCGGCCTGGCAGGTGACGCTCTCCGCGCAGGCCCCGGTCGAGATCGTCTCCGGCCTCACCGACGCGCTGACCAAGGCCCGCTCCGCGCACGCCCCGAACGTGTGGGCGCCGCTCTCCGAGCGAGGGTGGTCCACCGACACCGGCCAGGAGCACACCGCCGTCAGCCCCAACCGGGACGCCTTCGTCCAGTACGTCAGCACCGGACCGCAGCACTGGTGGATCGGCGCCCGCAACGAGCACGGGCCCGTCTGGAACCTCCAGGCGACCTCGACCACCCCCCTGTATCTGCTGCAGGGGCTGACCGAGGCCCTGGTCGACCCCGATCCGGTCATGCGCCCGCGCGGCCACGTCCCACCGAGCAACCGAATCCGCAGGACCTCCGTCTCCGTGCTCCCCGACCAGCTCCACGCCTGGCAGCAGGCCCGCATCACCGCGGCCCGCGCCGCCACCTGGGGCCGGAACTGGGTCGCGTCCCGGACCCGGACCCCCGCCCCCGCCCGCGTCGCCCGCAGCCGATGAAGGCGACCGTCGTCCCGGAGCCCTTCATGACCCACCCCATCACGTACCGACCTGTCATCCGGGTTGCCCAGAGACGTGCTGCCTGGGTGCGCGTCTCTCTACCTACCGGAGCGGTCGCATGGCCGTAAGCCGCGCCCAGCGGGCGTCATACGCTGACGACCACCGCTCAAAGATCCCCTTCCACACCTCACCCCGGCACCTCGCCGGTCCCGGCGACCCCCGGCACGTCACCCACGCCCTGCTCACCGCTGGCTGGAGGATCGCCTCCGCCCCCGGCGACCCCCGCACTGTACTGACCGGTCCCGACCACGCCCGTCACCAGCTCGTGCTCGATCCGTTCGCCGGCTCGTGCTGGCGGATCCAGCCCGCTGACTGGTCCTGGTACGCCTCCTTCGACCGCATGGTGCCCGCCGAGATCATCGCCGGATTCACCGACCGCCTCATCGACACGCCGCGCCAGACCGACCCCGGTCCATGGCAGCTGATGGAGAAGGCGGGATGGACCATCGAGCAACGGCCCGATGGAACGCGCGAGGCCGTCTCACCTGACCTCCACCCGCTGCGGACCGAGCTCGTTCCCATCGGGAAGACCACCCTCGAACAGCCGGCCTGGCACATCGAAGCCCAGCCTCAGTACGGCGGCGCGCGTCTGTGGCACATCTGGATCAGCGGCGCCGTCCCCGACCACCTCATCACCGGCCTCGTCGAGCAGCTCGTCTCCACCGCGCCCGTCGTACGCGGCATGCACGACACCGAGAGCCACGGTGCCCAGCAGAAGCCGAGCGGCTTGTCCCCCGAGCAGGTCCTCGAAGCGCACTTCGCCCGACTTGAGGCCCTCACCCGCGCCGAGCGCCGCACGCGCCTCGCGGCGTCTCTGCCGAGGCCCCTGCCGAGCGCGGCGCCACGGTCCGTATCCCCCCGCTGAAATCCCGAAAGAACTCCGTGCCACGATCCCCTTCACCCGAGATAGCCGCCTCCGACCAGCGGCCCTCGCTCACGCGCCTGTCGGGCTTCCTGCTCCGGGCGGAGGACGTGACCACCGCCTGGGAGCGGTACGCCGACGAGCACACCGACCTCGATGGCTGGCCGTACGACCAGGACGCCTTCGACAGACGCATGGCCGCACGTGATGCGGCGCTCTGGCGCCTGTTCGCCCCGGTGCGTGACGAGGCAGCTCATCTCCTGGACACAGCCGAGGCCATAGTCGACCAGCTCGCTGGGAGGTCCGTTCAGACCCGGTGGGTATGGCAACTCGACCAGCTGCGCAGCGCGTTGGAACGAGTCGCCGCCGCTCAGACCGCCTTCACGGACTGGCAGGACACCCACCCGCACATGAGCGACGAGCTCGTCCACCGAGCGAGGGCGGCCCGGAACAAGCGGGCCTGGGAGGGCCTGAACGACTGGATCACCCACGGCCGCGCCGTCCTGGAGATCCACGCCACCGCCCTGCGGGCCGGCCGCCCCGGTGTTCGCCGCCCGCTCCAGGCCCTGACTGTGGTCCGCTCCGCGGCCACCGCCCAGGCCCCGCGCCGCTGAACCCCTCTCCTTCTCGCCGCCGTGCAGTTTCCGGCGGCGAGGGTGTGGCCGCAGCCCAGCGCTCACCAGTTGCCCCCCGAAGCGGGAGGCCCCCTCCCCCGCCGTTGCCGGTGACACCGCCCCCGACCGAAGGAACCACCCTGACCACACCGCCCCTCCCTCCTGCCGACCGGCACGCCGCCGCTCTCCAGGGCCTGGCGACGTTCCTGGTGCAGAGCGAGATGATCCTCGCCTCCTGGGACGCCTACTCCGAGAACCACACGGACGTCGACGGCTATCCGTACGACGAGGAGTCGTACGGCTGGCGCAAGGCCCAGCGGGACGTCCAGACCTGGCGGGCCTTCGAGCCCGTCCGCCGATCCGCACGCGACCTGCTCGCCACAGCCCGGTTCCAACTCCGGCACATGGCCGCCGGTGACTTCGACGACCGATGGCCGTGGCAGCTGTCCGAGCTCACCAAGGCCCTCGACCGTCTGGAGGCTCTCCGCCACGAATGGGCTAAGGCCCGTGAGGCGGGACGAACCTCGCGCCCGACACACGAGCAGTTCATCGACGCCCTGGCCGAACGGAACGCAGAGGCGTGGAGCGAGCTCGACACCTGGGCCACCCAGGGCCGCGCCCTCCTCGACGTTCATTTCGCTGCCTTCAAAACCCCGGCTCCCGTCCCGACCAGAGTCCCGGACCCCACCCTCATGGCCACCGCCGCAGCCGGCCGCCCGGCGGTGAGGCGCTGATGAGCGACATGGTCGACCAGGCACTGATTTCGCCCCGCTACCTCGCCGGCCCTGGGGACCCGGCATGGGTCACCGTCCCCCTGCACGAAGCGACCGGCTGGAGCCATGGGCACGAGCCGCTGCTGCCCCGCGTCATCCTCTCCAGCCCGGACCAGAAGACCCTGCTGCGGCTCGAACCGACTCCCGGGGACCAGTGGTGGCGGATCAGCCACAACGGAGGGAGCCCCTCCAACAGCTGGTACGCATCCTTCGGCGGCAGGACACCGGTCGAGCTGATCGCCGCGGTCACCGACACCCTCACCGATCCCACCCACAACGAGCGCGCCCTCGCCGACCCTCTCCGGCCGCTGCGGCGACATGGCTGGGAGACGTCACCGTCCGGCGAGTTCCGCTCCCCGGACGGCATCGTGAAAGGTGAGCGGATCACCTTCTCGGGCTCGAACAGCTGGTTCATCACCGCCGCTTTCGACGAGGACGACGCGCTCTGGCAGGCGCGCTTCGACGGCCGCACCCCCGGCCGGCATCGTGGCGGCCTTCACCCAGGCGCTCGCTGCTCGCGAACCGCTGTGGCGCACCCACGAGGAGACCCTCGGCCTCAGCAGGCAGGGCCTCAACCTCCGTTGGCAGCAAACGACAGCTGCGAGCGTCGCCTCCGCCCTCCCCGACCGCGTCGAACGCCTCGCAGCCCGCCGTACCGGCCCTCCCCCGCCGCCGCAGCCGCCCCGGCCGGCGCCCCGCCGTACCCGCTGAACCGTCTCACCGCCCGCCGACCCCGGCGTCGCCCAAGGAACCTGCCCTTGCCCACCTCTCCCTCCACCAGCTCCGACGGCTACGACATGGCCCTGAAGATCGGCGGCGCCGCCCTCGCGATCGGGTTCCCCCTCGCCTCCTTCGCCTGGCTGTCCGGGAACCTCGCCGCCTGGACGACCGGGACCGGCCCGTGGGTGCCCTACCGGCCGGCCGACGCTCTCCTCCACCCCGAACACCTGTGGCCCAGTGCCGGAGAAACGACTCTGCTGGTCGCCACCCGCATCGTGCCCGTCCTGCTGATGCTCCTGATCGCCGCCGGCGCCGCCACCATCTGGGTCCGGTACAAGAACCGGGCCGGCGGCCGGAAGAAGAAGGTGAAGGGCATGGCGAGCGCCCGCGACATCGAGCCGCTGCTCGCGAAGGCGATCGAGGCCAAGGCCCGCTCGCTGCGCCCGAGCCTGAAGGATGCCAAGCACATCGAGCCGCGTGACACCGGCATCCTCCTCGGCAACCTCCAAGGCACCAAGCGGGAGGTGCGTATGGGCTTCGAGGACGTGGCCGTCGCCATCATGGCGCCTCGTTCCGGCAAGACCACCTCGCTTGCGATTCCCTCCATCCTCGCCGCGCCGGGGCCAGTGCTGCTGACCTCCAACAAGGCCGCAGGTGACGCGTACACCGCGTGCTACGACGCCCGCAGCCGAGTCGGACGGGTGTGGTCGATGGACCCGCAGCAGATCGCCCACGCCGAGCGGACCATGTGGTGGAACCCGCTCACCGACGCCCGCACCCTTGACGGCGCGGGGCGGCTCGCCGGGCACTTCCTCGCCGCCTCCGTCGATGCGAACCAGCAGGGCGACTTCTGGTCCAAGGCCGGCAGCAACATCCTCAGCCAGCTGTTCCTGGCAGCGGCGCTCGACGAGCGGCCGATCACCGACGTCATGCGGTGGCTCGCCTTCCCCTCCGACCGGCGCCCGCTCGACATCCTGCGCGACCACGGATTCGCCTCCGTGGCCTCCCAGTTGAAGGGCACCGTCGAGGGACCGCCCGAGACGAGGGACGGCATCTACGAGACCGCCCGCCAGTACGCCTCCGCCCTGCTCAACTCTGAGATCGCCGCCTGGGTAACCCCCCAAAAGGACGTGCCCGAGTTCCGCCCGTCCCACTTCGTGACCTCCAGCGACTCGCTGTTCCTTCTGTCGAAGGACGGCGGCGGCGGCGCCTCCGCGCTGATCGCCGCGTGCGCGGACTCGGTGATGCGGGCCGCGACCGCCCAGGCCGAGCGGGCGGGTGGCCGACTGGACCCGCCGATGCTCGCGATCCTCGACGAGGCCGCCAACGTGTGCAAGATCAGCGACCTGCCGGACCTGTACTCCCACCTGGGCTCGCGCGGGATCATCCCGATCACCATCCTGCAGTCCTACCGCCAGGGGCAGAAGGTCTGGGGCGACGCGGGCATGGACGCGATGTGGTCCGCGGCCACCGTGAAGGTCATCGGCTCCGGAATCGATGACCCAGATTTCGCCGACAAGCTCTCGCGGATGATCGGCGACCACGACGTCGAGACCACCTCCACCTCCGTCTCCGACTCCGGCAAGTCGACCTCGATCAGCATGCGGCAGGAGCGGATCCTGCCCGCCGACGCCATCCGCGCCCTGCCCAAGGGCTCCGCCCTGTGCCTGGCCACCGGCATGCGAGTCGCGATGCTCGACCTGCGTCCCTGGTACGCCGAGCCCGGCGCCGACGAGCTGGCCGCCGCATCGGCCCGCGCCTCGAAGGCCATCACCGCCCGGGCCCTCGCCAAGGCGAACCCCCGCCAGGCCGACTACGACCCCGCCGTATGACTCCCCTCCCGCCCGGACCACGACAGAAGGAACTTCCGCACTGACTACCCCCGTCCCGTCCCCTTCCAGCACCGACTTCGACAACAGCAACCCCTCCCCTCGGCCGAAATCGCCCGAGGATCCGCCACTACAGGTGATCGACCTGGCGGAACAGACCCGGCTCTTCGGCGAGCTGCCCCAAGAGCTGGAGGTTCTCGCCAGCGCCATCGACACGGTCCGGGCGGGCGAGATCAGCCGGCCGTCCGCGAGATCGCCCCGATCGCCGTACGCACCCACGACCTCTCGATCCGATGCCTGAAGCAACTCGACACCCTCACCGGCAGCCAGTACGCCGTGATGAAGGACGGGCACGAGAACCTGGCGTTCGTCGCCGAGGCCACCATGAGGGTTTCACTCGTCGCGACCCTGTGCGCGTACGGGATCACCGGCCGCACCGAAGCCCTCCTTTACGAGGGGACGGACGAGACGCCGGAGACAAGCCGAGGTCACCTCGCGGAGGCGAACGAGGAACTACGGCAGGCGGCGGGCACCTACCGCGTCCTCGCGCAGAATCTTTCGCGTCGCCTCGCGTCAGCTGCCGCCCGGGCCGAGGACCGGCGGCGCATCGAGCGGGCCCTCGCCCGGCCCGGCCCCGCTCCGGCAACGCCGGCCCACAGCCCGTCTCCCGCCTCCGGCCGCTGCCGATAGCCCACCGTCCACCCGGCTCGGGCGTCCCCCGGCCCCTGCCGCGCCCGACCTTCCGCGGTCAGTTCTCTCACCGCCTGCGGTGCCCCCTCCCCCTCAAAGGAGCTTGTCCTGCACCCCTTCCACCTGTTCGCGCTCCAAGCCGCCGAACGTCTCCCCGGCACCTGGGCAGCCGATCCCCGGTCGTACGCGCGTCCTCTCGACCAGTCCCTGGACACCGGCCGCATCTGGACACCTTGGAACGACCGTCCAAGTCTCGCGCCCCGCCCGCGCGCAGCGCACCTCCTCGGGCCCGACGGTATGCGGCTCTATCTCGTCGAGCACCGCCGAGACCGCGTCCTGGTCTGCCCTGTCGTTCCGCTCGGTCTGCACGAGGACATCACCGACCGTGTCCCCGCGCCGCCGACCGTCGCCGCTCCGCTCGACCCGGCCCGCGCCGCCTGGCGGATCACCGACCGCGTCCTTCCTCACTACACGGCCGCAGTGGCCGACGCCCGGGAGGCCGCCGCCCTCACCGCCCGCCGCACACACGGACCCGCACCGCTCCCGGGCCCGCTTCCGCACCCTTCGTCGCCGGCCCGGGCCCGTTGACGCCTCACCCGTCCCCTCCTTCAGACGGAAAGCCCCGCTGATGCCCGAACACCTGCCACAGGCTCCTCACTTCACGGTCTGCCTGCAGATACTGTCCCTCGCGACCCGGTACACGCGGTGCCTCGACGTGCTCAACGACAACACCCTCGGCACTCCGGAGGCAACCGAGCGGATCATCCGCCTGCGCACGGCCGTCGAGTCGCTCGCCGAGGAGGCCGCCGACGTACGCGCGGCCCACGAGAAGCTGCCGATGTCGCTTATCGACCACACGGACACCACGATCCGCTCCAGGCTCGCGCAGCTCCGCGTCGTCACCGGGGCCGCGGTCGACGCGCTCACTCGGGCCGTCGAGGATTTCGACGCCGCCTCGTTCGCCTCGATCGGCGCCAGGCAGACGAGCGTGGACTCGGCCCGGGAGCTGCTCGCCACCGCCGCCCACGACCTCGTCGCCTGCGCCGAGCGCGTCGCCGCCGAGATGCACCGGTACCGCGGTTCCTACTCGATACCCGAGGTCGGCGCCAACGTCACCCTCACGGCCGAGCACCACCAGGTCTTGCGGCTCATCGCCACCGGAGTGGTCGCGGTCGGCGAGGACGGCCGCGTCTGGGTCGGCCTGGACAAGGACTCCGTCAGTGCGGACGTGCTCCTCGATCTCGAACAGCTGGGTCTGATCACCGATGAGCCGTCCGCCTCCTGGGCCGACGAGGTACGGGTCGCGTCCACCCCGATGGGCCGGCTCGTGCTCGCCGCCACTCTGAGCCGACCGGAACCCCTTAAGGCCAACAACCAGCCGGCGTACGCCGCACCTTCTCCGCGCTCACGGGGGGCTCGGCGATGACCAGCCTCGCCGATGCCCTGGCCCTCTATCGCTTTTTGACATGCCGGTCAACCGACGGCTGGACCCGCCGCTCGCGCCCTGGCCCCGAAACGGCTGCCTGACCTCGGACGTGGTCGTCCGCCCCGCCAGACCGTAGCCCGACGCACCGAGACTCGGGCATCGCGTGTGCCTGCAGTCCGCCCGACGCAGGAGCTCTCACGCTCCACGGGCTTCCGACGCCGGACATCCCGCCCACGCAGCGCGCCTGCCACAGCGTCGTCGACGGCCATTAACGCCGGGCCTGTCCAATTCACCAACGCCGCAATTCCGTCCCCCCAAGGAACTCCGCATTTCCACACACACATCACCTCAGTTCCGTGCCCTTTCCCTCGGCGCCGGAGTCCAATCCAGCACCCTGCTCGCCCTTTCAGCGAAAGGGGTTATCCCGAAGATCGACTGTGCGATATTCGCTGACACCGGATGGGAACCGAAGTCCGTCTACGATCATCTCGACCGGCTTGAACGGGAAATCGCAGCACCGGCTGGCATCCCCGTCCTGCGAGTTTCGTCCGGGAATATCCGCGATGACGCCCTGAACCCTGATCACCGCTTCGCCTCGATGCCGCTCTACATCCTCAACAAGGACGGCCGACCGGGTATGACCCGGCGCCAGTGCACCGGCGAGT
Organism: Streptomyces changanensis; assembly: GCF_024600715.1. Classification (NCBI taxonomy): domain Bacteria; kingdom Bacillati; phylum Actinomycetota; class Actinomycetes; order Kitasatosporales; family Streptomycetaceae; genus Streptomyces; species Streptomyces changanensis. Next base: position 5,955,299 of record NZ_CP102332.1, on the reverse strand, counting down.
ACAAGGTTAAACCAATCAAGAAGAAGGTCCGCGACCTCCTTGGCTACCCGTATCCGACCCGGGTCCCGAAGGGTATTTTCGTCGAGCAGTGGATAGGCATATCGACCGACGAGTTCCACCGCGCGAAGGACGCTGACGTCCAGTACATGCGGAACGTCCACCCCCTTATAGAGATGAACTGGTCGCGCTCCGATTGCGTCGACTATCTGAGTTCTCTTGGACTCGCCGACACCCCGAAGTCCAGCTGCCTGGGCTGCCCGTTCCATGGGAATTTCCAGTGGCGACACATACGCGACAACTCCCCCGCCGAGTGGGAAGACGTCGTGAAATTCGATGCGGCCATCCGCAAGGGAAACGCCCGCGCCAACGCCACCGGGAACGTGCTCTTGGGCGAGGCGTTCCTGCACCGCTCGCGCGTCCCGCTCGACCAGGCGCCCATCGACCACGTCACCGCTGCGGAACGCGCCGCCCTGGGCGAAGAGGCAGCAGCCGAGCTGGAGCAGGGCGTCGCCAACGGCTGCTCCCCCTGGACCTGCCGCAGCGAAGTCGAGGCGGTGCAGGCCGAATTCGGACTCACCGCGTGAGGGGGCTCGTCCTCGACCTGTTCGCGGGCCCGGGCGGCTGGAGCGTCCCGCTGCAGCGCTTCGGGATCCGGGACGTCGGCCTGGAGTGGGACGAATGGGCCTGCAAAACGCGGGCGGCGGCCGGCCTGCTGACCATTCGCACGGACGTCGCGATGTATCCGGCATGGATCTTCGCCGGCCGCACGCGGGGGTTCATCGCCTCCCCGCCCTGTCAGGCGTGGTCGATGGCGGGCAAGCGCCTCGGACTGGTCGACCAGCCGCTCGTCCACCAGGCGGTCGCCGACCTCGCCGCCGGCCTGGACACCCGAGACAAGCTCCTGACCGCGTGCCGCGACGAACGCTCGCTCCTCGCGGCCGAGCCCATGCGCTACCTCCACGCCCTGAACACCGTCGGTGATCCCGCCTGGGTGGCAATGGAGGAGGTCCCCGACGTCCTGCCCCTGTGGAGGCAGTACGCGGCGATCCTGCGCTCCTGGGGCTTCTCCGTGTGGACCGGGATCCTCAACTCGGCGGACTACGGCGTCCCGCAGACGAGGAAGCGAGCGATCCTGCTCGCCTCCCGCGTCCGTACGGCCGAGCCGCCGACGCCGACGCACGCCCGCGCCGCCGAGCCCGAGTCACTGTTCGGGCCGGGCCGCGCCCGATGGGTATCCATGGCCGAGGCGCTCGGCTGGGGCGCGACCGACCGCCCCGTCCCGACCATCTGCGCCGGCGGCGGACCGGGCGGCGGCCCCGAGCCGTTCCCCTCCGGCGCGCGCAAAACGCTCTCCGACGCCCGCGCCCGCGGCACCTGGACACCCCTCGCAGGCGACGTCGTCCTGTCCTCCCGCCGAGAAGGAGCCGGCTGGACCGCCCGGCACGGCGTACGGGAAAACCGGGCCACCGACGCACCGGCCCCCACCTTCACCGCCGAGGCGCACCGCTGGTCATGGTCGCTGCGCAGCAACAACCAGACCAACGCCACGGTCCGGGCCATCGACGAGCCGGCCGGGACTCTGTTCTTCGGGCACCGTGCCAACGAGTGCACCTGGATCGCCGAGCCTCCCCCGAACACCGCGGTCGGCGACGCCGCCCCGCCGCCACCGCCGCCGATCCGGATCACGGCCGCCGAGGCCGGCATCCTGCAGACCTTCCCCGCCGACTACCCCTGGCAGGGCAACAAAGGCCAGGTGTTCAGCCAGATTGGCAACGCCGTCCCTCCAAGGCTCGCCGCCCACCTTCTCGCCCCGCACCTCGATCACAGCTTCAACCCCGACGACTTCGCCCTGGCCGCCTGATGCCCCACGCCGCCGAACCCCAAGACGAGGCGCCGTACGAACCGGCCCAATGCGACCCCGCCCACTACACCGAGCAGGCCCTGCTCGGTGCCCTCCTCCTCACCCCCCAACTGCTCCGCACGACAGCCGGACTCGAGCCGGACTCCTTCGCCAACCCGGCCCACGGAGCCCTCCTCGCCGCGATGCGAACCGTGCCGGCCCCAAAGGAGCAGGAGTCCCAGACCGGCTTGACCTGGCTACGGGCGGTCCTGAAGGAAGCCCGCCAGAAGGCGCCGGCCCTGACCGCGGCCTACCTCCACCTGCTGATCTCCGCCTGCCCCCGCCCCGAGCACGCCGGTGCGTACGCGGCTATGGTCCACGCCGAACACGCCCGGCGGTCCATCCGGCTCCACGCCGAGACCCTCGCCCAGGCCGCCCAGGACGACACGGTGCCCGACCGCCCCGCACACGCTCTCGCCGCGGCCAACGCACTCGCTCGGCAACTCGACGTGCTCTCCCGGGACTTCCCAGCCCACCCCGGCTCACTGCCCCGAACCCCCACGCCGCCCTCGCCGCCTTCGCCTGATGTCGACGAGGCCCAGGACCAGGAGCGAATGCTGCTCGCGAGCGCGCTGATCTGGCCGGCCACCGTGAAGGAGATGCGATGGGTTGCTGCCGAGGACTTCGTCCACCCGGTGCACTCCGGGCTGTGGCAGTGCGTGACCGCGCTCACCCACCGCGGTGATCCGGTAGATCCGATCACGGTGATGTGGGAGGCGCAGCACCGAGGCGTCCTCGCTGCCGGCATCGCGCCATCGGAGGTGCTCACCCTGCTCGGGGACGCCGCCGGCTCCCCCGACTACTGGGGCACCCGGATCGTCGAACGCGCCCTGCTCGCTCGCGCCCGCCACACGGCCGACCGGATCACCGCCTTCACGAATGATCCGGCCAACACGGTCCACCAGCTCCTCACGGGCGGGCGCAGGGCCCTGGCCGACCTCGCCTCCGTCCGCCGCCGCTGGCAGCAGGCGGTCCGCCCGCCCCCCGCCTCGCCTACTCCCTCGAAGACCCGGGCCACGCCACGGGCAGGCCCGCGAAGTCCCCTCTCCGTCTCGCAGCCGCATGCGCACGCCGCCGCCCGGCCCGCCGCCCCTCGAACCCCGTAACCGAAGGACCCCGATGCCGTACGCCCCTGCCGACGCCCACGTCCGCTTCGCGCTGCACCCGGACCACCACCCCGCCGTCGTCGCCACTACGACCGGCCCCACGGCCGACGCCGCCCACTCCCACCTGCATGACCTCGGCTTCCGCAGCACCGGCCCGGCCACCATGCTCCTGGCCCGCATCGACCGGGAGGAGCCCTACTACACCGCCAAGGCCGCCGAACTCCTCCAGCAGAACGGCTACACCACCGAGATCGACCCCGCCCTCCAGAAGGAGATCGACACCGAGTGGACCTGGGCGAACTACCCCATGCCCTGGTGCACCCGCGACGAGATCCGAGAGGTCGGCGCCAAGGCCCAGCGCATCCACGACGACATCGCCGAAGGCCGCCTGATCATCCACCTGCACGCCGACGACGACCAGAACACCGTCGCCGTCGGCTCCTACATCACTGGCGTGCGCAGGCATGTCCACCTGCACGGCGAGAACCACCTCCGGCAGATCTCCACCTCGTACGCCGACGAGACCGAGGCCATCGCCGAGTTCCACCGCCTCTTCTCCGCCGCCGTCCGCCCCGGCCCCGCCCCGCTCACGGATCTCGGACAGTCGATACGGCAGCTCCTCGGCACCAACCCCACCACCCTGGCCGAACCGCCCACCGCCGGCCCCGGGGACCACGAGGCGTTCCTCGAAGTCTTCTTCGACGAGGAGCGCCAGTGGGAGAAGTACCGCCCCTTCGACGAGACGACCATCGCCTCCCACGAATCCCTCACCGTTCGGGTTGAGTTCGACCACGAGGCCCGGCACCGCACCGACGTCGCCTGGACCATCGCCGAGTACGACGGCCCCGTCGGCGAGCGCCTCTGGCACGCCACCATCACCGTCGGCACACCCGTGCCCCTCATCCGCACGATGCTCCAGTACCTCGATGCCCCGCCCCTCGTCACCGCCGGCGACCCGAACGACGTCCTCCACAGCGCCGCCTGGCACCCAGCGAGCCACCCCGCCCGCACCACGTGGACGGCACCTGACCGGACCATCGTCTTCGAGTCCACCCCTCACGCCACGCCGGACCGATGGATGCTGTACGGCGGGGACAACCTCGACCGGGCAGCATGGCCCATCTGCCTCTCCGCCGGCGCCCCCACCGACCTGCTGGCCCAGCTCGCCAGCACTGCCGCCGACCTCCTCCCCGTGCCCGCACCGCCGGCCCGGAAGCCGCTCCCGGCGCCCGCCCCCCGGCTCCCCGCAGCCGCGCCGGCCCAGCGCGCCCTCAGTCGGTAACCGGTCCGCCGGCTGGCCACCGCCAGCGCTCGGCACAAGCACTTCACGTCATCCCACAGCAGATCAGCCACCCCGCCATGCTGCCCCGGCTCACCGACCCACCGCACCCCCGTTTCCCTTGACCAAAGACATAGGGGCCCCCGCGGGGCCCACCCGAAGCGGTACGCCAAGAGATTCGACCTACGCCCCCGAACAGGAGCAGCCCGCGGACGCTTGCTCTTGAAGGCTGTGGCCGCCGGCCGGAGCGTGCCCGTCGATGTCGCCGGAGAACCTCACCCTGAAGAAGCGGCTCGGCCGCAAGGGTTTGGCCGTACTGCCAGGCCCGGAATAGGAGTAGCCCACAGGCCACGCCGAAATGCGGTGTGAGGTTCGGCCCCCGGTGAGCGGGACGGAGGGGTCACTGGGGCGTGCTCGGGATGCCCAAGACGTCGTACAGGTGCTGACCGTGAGCCCATTTCTTCAGTTCGGGACGGCCCATGAGGATGAGGTCGTGGTGCGCGGCGAAGTCGATCGCAGGCTGGGTGAAGCCGTTGAGACCGATCATGATCGGGACATCGGCTCCATGGTGAAGGCGGGCCGTTCCGTTGAATTTCTGGACATGCCCCGAGCCGACCGGCGCCTTGTACTGCTTGCATTGCAAGATCAGGAGCCGGTCGTCGTGGTCGCGGGCGCTGACGTCCACCCCGAGGTCCCCGGCGCCTCCCACCCGCCGTGTGCTGCGGAACCCGTCACGGGCCAGAAGGTCGGCGCACGCCTGCTCGAACCCCGTCGCGCTCATCGCGGCGAACTGCTTCATCTTGAAAGTCAGCACATCCGGACCTACCGCCTCGCTCGGCGGAGCGCTGGATGCGTAGTCCTCGTCCTGATCGACGTAGGCGTATGTGCCGGCGCCGAACAGGAACGAGAGCAGCTTCGCGAGAAGGACGAGCGCAGCCAGTGCGCCGACGACGATGCAGCCGGTCCACCAGGGGTGATCGGCGATCACCCCCCACAGATCCACGGTGATCCACTGGCTAACGTCTTCCGTGAGCCACTCCCACAGCATCTTGCCCATCGCCAGCGCAAGGACGGCGTACAACAGGAACTTCAGCAGCGGGTCCAGTGACCCGTCTTCGTCGAACACCACACCTCCGTAAGCGCTGACGATGGGAGAGCGGCTGTCAGGCAACACGCCAGGAGCGGGCGCGGCGGGAGCGTGCGGACAGTCCGAGGAATTCGTGCAGCGCGGTTCCGTTCTCCGCCCAACGCCGGAGTCGGTCCCGGTCGACCCAGTGGACGCCGTGCCGGTCGCCCCAGGCCATGGCGTCCCGGGTGAAGGTGCCGTTGGTGACAACGACGCCGTAGTCGGCTCGGTGCGCTGGGCCGGCCGTCCCCTTCACGGCGTACATCACCGACGACCCCACCTTGCCGCCGACGCGGGTGTGCTTGGCTTGCAGGACGATCCGGCCGCGCTGCGTGTGGTCACCGATCACGTCAGCGGCCTGATCACCGCCACCGCCCACCCGGCGCGCCGACCAGCCGTCACGGACCAGCAGATCCCGCAACGCGTACTCGAACTGCCGGTCGTCCATGGCATCGAACTCCGCCAGAGCGATCCGCAGCGTGGCCAGCCGTTCAGCGTCGCGTCGCCGACCGGCCACGGCCCGCGCGACTCTCCAGGCGCCGACGGCCCCCGCCAGCAGGACTACGGCCAGAAGGAACGGCCACGCGTCCTTGAGCGCCCCGACCGCCGCGGCGGCCGTCCGGACGGCCAGGGCCAGGACAGCCAGGGCCACGACCGCGGCCGAGAGGATCTCGGCTGCGCCGCGCGGACGGCGGAGACGTAGCCGCTTGCGTCCCATCAACGCGCGGCCGGAGTGGAGATGGCCGGCTGCGGTTGCGCAGGCGGCGTCGTGTTCGTGGTCGTCTCTCCGAACCCGAACACCTGCCCCCACAACCACACGCCGGCCGCAAGGCCGGCGATCATCCAGCCGCTCATCCGCTTCCCACTCCCCGGCTTCGGATTACGGCGGATGTGTCCGCGCACATAGTGGAACCCCTCCGGCACCTTCGACATGGTGTCCCCTCCCGTCGGCGAGCCGCACTCGCGGCCCCTCCCTCAAATTGGTGTAGCAGCGGGCACTGACAGAAACTGATGGATCATCACGAGGTCGAGCTGGGCCAGGACGTCATCAAGCCAGGCCCGGCACACCACCCGGCTGCCCATCAAGCGGGAAGCCTTGACTGCTGACCTCGGACAACGTGCTTTCTGGCGCCGGGTGTGGCCACCGTCGCCCAACCACCGAAGCCCCACGAGCTTCATCCGTCAGATGCCTCCACCTGCGAAGAACGGCTGCGACCTGCTCAGGCTGTACCGCGATGGTGAATGGCGAAAAGCAACAGGAGCGCACTCAGTGCTGGTGTGCGCCGGTGCCGCCCCCTGGGCTGGGGGTTTTCCGCAGTGCGCCGCGCCGTGTGAAGCACCCCAACACTCAACGTTTTGCGACGATTTGTTGAATCCGCCGACCTGGGGCGGGGCTACCGGGCGGACAGAGGTGACCTCGCCATCGACGCCGAACGGGGAAACCCTCGCGGCCCGCGGCGCTGGCAGCTTGCTCTCTGCCTTGGAGGAATTCGACCCTGCGCTGGGTAACCCGGACCGCCCGGACGGCGTTAAGGGAGACGTGACCACGAGACGGCTCACGCCTGTCATCGGCGTGCAGCGAAGCAGCGGTGAAACGGTTCCGGGCCCAGAGCTGGAGCCGATCTTCATCGAGCTGGCCCGGCGGTGGGAGACGGACGACCGTCTCGTTCCCGGCCGGGCGGACGAGGAGTGGACGATCCTGGCCCGCCGCTACTCCTGGCCCGGACGCTGACGCGCGGTGCGGCAGCGCCCCCGCACCGCATCCCCAAGGAACCGCAGACACCCCTGGCTCCGCGCTTTCGGGCTGCGGACCGGCACACCGTGTTTCGGCCGTGCAGCGTGAAGCGAGCCAGCGGCCGATGATCAGGTCTTCCACTTAGAGGTCCTAACAAAGGCGTTGGACGTGTCGGTGGGTGATGAGGCAGGTGGCGAGGCCGAGGAAGGCTTCGTGGATGTCGTCTCGTCGTTCCCAGCGGACGCGCAGTCGCCGGAAGCCGTGCAGCCAGGCGATGGTGCGCTCGACAACCCACCGATGCGCTCCGAGGCCGGATCCGTGAGGGACTCCTCGGCGGGCGATCACGGGCTTGATGCCCTGGGCCCGGACGAGGCGGCGGTATTTGTCGTGGTCAGCCCCGGTCACCGAGGAGTGTGTCGGGACGCCGTCGCGGTCGGCCGACCAGGCCAGGGACCGAGGGAATCTTCGCGAGCAGGGGTATCAGCTGGGTGATGTCGTTGCGATTGCCGCCGGTCAGCGACACGGCGAGGGGGATGCCCTGCCCGTCGACGAGGACGTGGTGCTTGCTGCCCGGACGTGCGCGGTCGACCGGGCTGGGTCCGCTTTTGGGCCCCGCCGGGCGGCCCTTACGTGGCTGGAGTCGATCACCGCCCGAGACCAGTCCAGCTGCCTGGACGCGCGCAGCTTCGTCAGCAGTACGGCATGGAGCCGGTCCCACACGCCGGCCTCGTTCCATGCGGCCAGGCGCCGCCAGCACGTCATGCCCGACCCGAAGCCGAGCTCCTGGGGCAGGTACTCCCACTGGATCCCGGTGTGCAGTACGAACAGGATCCCGCACAGAGCCTGCCGGTCAGGAACCCGCGGCCGCCCCGCGACCAGCCTGGGCGCCGGCTCTGGCAGCAACGGCTCGATCAGCAACCACAGTTCGTCCGAGACGATCCACGGCCGAGAGTTCCTCTTCCCCACGAACGAACCAACGAGCATCCAAGCCGACAGTCACACCATCAACGACTTCTGTTAGGACCTCTTAGAGGTCCTAACAAAGGCGTTGGACGTGGCGGTGGGTGATGAGGCAGGTGGCGAGGCCGAGGAAGGCTTCGTGGATGTCGTCGCGTCGTTCCCATCGGGTCCGTAGTCGGCGGAAGCCGTGGAGCCAGGCGATGGTCCGCTCCACGACCCACCGGTGGACTCCAAGGCCGGAGCCGTGCGGGACGCCGCGGCGGGCGATCACCGGTTTGATGCCCAGTGCCCAGACGAGACGGCGGTATTTGTCGTGGTCGTAGCCGCGGTCGCCGAGCAGGCTGTCGGGTCGGTTGCGTGGGCGTCCGACCATGCCGGCGACGGACGGGATCTTCTTCAGCAGGGGTACCAGCTGGGTGACGTCATTGCGGTTGCCGCCGGTCAGAGAGACGGCGAGTGGGATGCCGTGGCCGTCGACGATGAGGTGGTGCTTGCTGCCCGGACGTGCTCGGTCGACCGGGCTGGGACCGCTTTTGGGCCCCGTCAAGCGGCCCTGATGTGGGAGGAGTCGATCACCGCCCGTGACCAGTCCAGCTTCTTCGCGACCCGCAGTTTCTTCAGCAGCACCAGGTGCAGTTGGTCCCACACGCCGGCATCGTTCCAGGCGGCCAGACGCCGCCAGCAGGTCATGCCTGATCCGAAGCCCAGCTCCTGCGGCAGGTACTCCCACTGGATCCCGGTATGCAGCACGAACAAGATCCCGCAAAGGGCCTGCCGGTCCGGCACCCGAGGGCGTCCCTCCACCTGCTTCGGCGCCGGCTCAGGCAACAACGGCTCGACGAGCGACCACAGTTCATCTGACACGATCCACGGCCGTGACTGGCGTTTCCACACGACCAGACCAACGACCATCCGAACCGAAAGTCACATGATCAACAGCTTCTGTTAGGACCTCTAAGTCACACTCCGGCGGAGGGACTGGCCGAAGGCTCGGGCGCCTGCGGCGCCTCCGGGAAGATGTCCAGCACGAAGGGGCTCACCCCTGCGATGATCACCGTGGCCACGCCGGACGCGAGGGCGACGGCGACCGAGGACCACCAGGCGGTGATGAAGCCCAGGTTGTGGATGTCGGTTAGGCGCCCCAAGTGCATCCGGTTCGCGGCCAGCACGGCGGCGTCGGCGAACAGCCCGAGGCTCATGGCGAAGGTCAGGGCCTGCAGCCCGTACAGGATGGTCCCGGTCCACGAGGACCAGTGCGAGGGGTCGCGCGAGGCGACGACCTGGAGGGCTGCTGGGACGATCATGACGCCCCACATCCACAGGGCTTTCGTCAGACCCGTCTCGCCACGCAGGACAGGGAAGAAGTAGCCGTAGAGCAGGCCGAAGCCGACCCACGTCAGCAGGATGGGCACGGCGGTGGTGAGGACGGCGAGCACGGGGTGGCGGTGGTCGAATCCCGCGCTGACCACCGCACCGGCAAGGGAGAGCAATGTCCAGGGAGCACCGAGTACTGCGGCGTTTGCTGCGGTACGGATCGCCCGCTTCCAGGGCTCAGGGCTGGTGTATGCCCCAAAGGCGCGCTGATGCACACGGACGACCTCCCCGTCCGCAGGCACCGGGCGCACGTCGTAGGACGCCCGCTCCACGCTCCGCAGCCGGCGCCGGGCCCTGGTGTCGGCGGGCGGCCCGTCGGCGACCGCAGCGTGGGCAGCCTTGCGCAGCAACGGCAGGGACCTGCGGAGGGTACCCATCCTCACGCTGTCATTGAGGGCGCCCAGGTACTCCTCACGGCTTTGCGCCAGCACCACGGCAGCACGGCGCATCTGCCCGTACGGGAAGAGCATCCAGACCATGAGGGCGGCGGCACCGACGGTGACAGGGCTGGGAATGGTCAGCAGGGAGAAATTGCCTGAGGCCATGATGAACATCAGCACGATCCCGAGGGCGCGCAGCCCTCTGAGGGCACGCGGATCGGTGGCCGGTGACCGACCCGAGTCGTATAGAGCCTTCACCGTCGCTGCGACCAGGACCAGGCCGAGAACGCCATCCAGCTGGCGGGTCAGCTCGTGCAGGTCCCACCACCCAAACCTGCCCAGCACCTCCCGGTCCCAGGCCAGCGCCAAGAGGACCGCCACTGGGACGGCCAGGGGCAGCCCGACCCGGGAGGGCCTGGAGTCTGTGACCGCCCACCAGGCCACCACGCCTGTCGCCAGAACCGCCACGGTGCCAACCAGCAGTGGCCCCGACCAGCGGATGAGCGGGGGCAGTTCACCGCCGCCGGAATGAACGGACGCGCCAACAGCGACGAGTGGCACGAAGGCGGCGGCCCACATTAGCGACGGGAGCAGCCTGATGCGCCAGCCCGCCCGGCAGGCCACGAAGTAGGCGGACACCGCGACGGCGGCGAGGAGAACGGTCAGGACCGATGGTAGAAGGACCGCCGCGACCCGCGACGCCCCGCTCCGCTGCAGGTCGGCGAGCGCGAGCAAGGCGGCCGCCGCTGCGGCCAGGGCTCCGGCGGCACCGAGCCCGAGCCGGACCGTTCTCATCCGCGACCAGGCGCAGGGATCATCCGTGTCCCCTCCGCGCACGAGGGCGATTACCAGGCGGGGAACCATGACGAGGATCGCGGTGACCAGTAGCACCAGCGCTCCCGGCAACGGCGCGAGTTTGGCGGGCTGCCAGCTCAGCCACTTGCTCAGTTCGTCCCACCGCCACTGCGGCACGGCAGACCCCAGGGCATAGTCCAGCGGGCCGAGCCACGGGATCACCCAGATGGTGAGGTGGACCAACACCACCGCTCCGGTGATCCGCTTAAGGCGGTACAGGGGCCCTGTCCCTGTACCGAACGGCGGTGGGCCGGCCTGCCAGGCAAGCAGCAGGGCTACCCAGCCCGCCGCCGCGAGCAGGGCCCGTCCCACGGCTGTGAGAACGTCGCGGCCTGCCGTCGGTGCGTCCGGCCCGAGGGACGAGAGCAACTCCTTCGCCGAGCTGATCCCTGGAAGGGAATAGCCGGCCGGCTTCGCCCCCGCTGACACGACCGTGACCGACATCTGTAGGCCGCGCTTGCGCGTTTCGGCTGAGAGCTTGTCAGCGCCCCGGCCAAGGACGTGCCAGGTCGTCGTGACGGCCCGCAGCCGCATCGTCGGCAGACTCAACTGCAGTGTGGTGGGGCCCTTGGAATAGAAATCCCAGTCTCCCGGGCGCGTCGACACCGTGCCGGACAGCACGATCTCGGTCTGCGGCGACCCCTGACCGACGATGACCACGGGCACTTTCCACTCCGGCTGAGTACCGGCGAACGTCGGGACCCCCCACACCGCGTCGACGAAGGGGATCAGTTCATCCGCCGCCTTCCCCTCCGCCGTGTCCTGGGCGAGCGTGCTGTCGCTGGGGACCACGATGCTGAGCCGCACCTCGGTCGTATCGTTCCCACTCCCCTTGATGTCCACACGGCGCATGGCGTCGGGGGAGATCCCCTCGACCGCCCGTTCCCACGCGCAGCGGCGGTCGTCCAACTCGGTCTGCTCGACCGGCGACTTCACGGCCGGTCCGGAACACTCCGGGACGGGGATCCCTGGCCCGACGAGCAGGAAGCCCGTGACCGCGAGCGAGGCGAGCGCACCCAGCACGACGAGCACCAGAAGCCAGGCCGCCTGCCCGACACAGCGCCTGACCCGCTCGCCCATCACCCCAAGTTTCACGTCGGAACCGTCTCACTATGACACCCGGACCCCGCTGGATTCGGCTGTCTGTGGGCGCTACCGGATCACCACATAGGACACGGTCTTAGTGCCCGGCGCCTTCGCCGAACCGGTGGTCACCGCCACCGCTTCACGCGATCATGGCAGTGTCTGCCGCGTTGGAGGGAGGATTCAGCTCATGTCGAACAAGACTACGGCCCGTCGGCTCCCGCCCGGCCCGGACCGGGACAAGCTCGCCGAGGGCCTGAAGACGAAGTACGACTCAGGTGCGAGCATTCGAGCCCTGGCAGAGGAGACGGGGCGCTCCTACGGCGGCGTCCACCGCCTGCTCGAAGAAGCCGGGGCCACCTTCCGCTCCTGGGGCGGAGCCCCGCGCCGCACCGAGTCCTGAACCACGGCCCGGGCGCACGCTGCACTCATGGCGAACCTGTGCCGCCCGAAGCGCCACCACAGCCACTTACTGGCGGAGGTCCCCACGGTCCGTCGCGACGGCCCGGCCAACCCCTGCCAGGGCCGTCGTGAACCACGACGGAGACGAGGACCTGCCCAAGCCGATGGGAGCGGCACAGCCGCACGCGTGCCGAGTTTGCGTGTTGCCTTCAGGTTCCGACGGCAGTGACCCCGAACATCAGGGTTCGGCGGCTGACGTCGTAGTGCACGGTCGGTGTGTTGCGCAGGAGGTCCTGGAGGACGTCGGCGTCGTCGGTGTCGACGGTCAACACTTCTTCCCAGGCGCCTTCGTCGAGTACGAGCTGCAGGGTGAGGGTGCCTCGGGCAGCGGGCTCACCGGCAACCCAGCTGAACTGGTAGTGGCTGAGTTGGCGCACCTTGATGCTGTCGTCCGTGACGGGCTGCGTCACCTTGGGCGTGGAAGCTCTGGCCATGGTGTCTCTCCTTGCGTGAATGATGTCGGGTCCGGCCAGTGGACTGAGCGTCCACTGGCCGGTGGGCAGCTAAAGCCGGTGTGCAGCGGTGCGGGACGGGCCGGAGGGTCGGGCCGGCGCTCTCCCCGGGCCTGGCCGGTGAGCTCAGCAGCGGACCGTCATCGGGATGTGGTGGCCGGCACGGCGTACGGCGGCCATACCCGATCCGCCTGCCACGGCCAGCGGCGAGGCGGCCCGGCGCAGCATGCCCGCCTTCTGCTGCTCAGGGCGCTGCTGCTCTCCGTGCAAGGCGTTGAGGACCAGAACTCCGGCGGTCAGCGCCGGCAGGGCCCACTGCAGCATCGCCAGGTGGCGCTGCGCCTGCTCCAGTTCCACAGGGTGGTCGGCTGCCGCCTCCTGGTCCTCAAAGTCTGGGGACGAGGCGAGCTCGATCTTCTTGCCCAGGACGCGGCTGTAGGCGGTGGCGGCGAGGGCAGCTCCGGTGAGGACCGTCTTGGCGATGGTGGAGGCGCCGACGCCGCTCTGGTAGGCAACGCGGGCGCTGTTGGTGCCCAGCAGGCCAGCCCCGCCTACCAGATGGGCGCCGATCGCGGCCGCGTTCACCGGGGCCCAGGCGGCCCAGCCGGCGCTGGCGATCCGCGAGGCGAGAACCGGCTCCTTCATGGCGTTGCGGATCGCTCTGTTCAGCCCGACGGCCCCCATGAGAGAGCCGCCGAACCAAGCCGCCAGGCCGATGTCATGCAGACTGCGCATGACCGTGTTGCGTTCAGACATCTGAGTCCTTCCAGACACACGCGTCCCTGCGGACGCAGGGCACCGAACTCAGGCTCAAGGTGATCGACAGCACCTGCCAGACGAGGTGCGCACTTGGACGAATTCCACCCTCCGCAGGCCCGGTGCCACTACACAGCAGCAGGCGAACCCAGGCCGCGCTCAGCCTGCACTTAACAGACCGTGACGGGCATCCCGATGGGCTGGGCTCATCGCCTGCTGCGTAACTGAGCGGGCCGGGCTGCGTTGTGCAGGGCGACAGGCGCACGTGTTCCGACGCCCCACGGCGGGCCTCGTGTGGGTGATGGCCCCGACTCGCTTCCCTGCGTCGGGGCCATCGTCATGCCCGCCCCCCGATCGAGGCGCTCGAGGGCGGGCGGGCTGCTGTACCTGGTAGCCGTCGGGTCCGGTGGGCTCGCTCCCCTCGCGGGAAAGGGGTGCCGAAGCGAAGGGGTCCCTCCAGACCCGCCGGGTGAAGCGGAGAGAAGGACGCCGTCGACCGGCCGCCGCCCCCGACTCGCAAGCTCATCTGGTGATACGCATCGGCGACGCTACGCGGCTCGCCGTAGTGAGCCGAGCACGGCCCGGTCGAATGGGGTCGGGGGCTCGTGACGGCCCGGGTTCGTTCACCAGTGGCCGTCATGGCCGGTAGATCATCTCCATCAGGAAGGCAGCGATCACCAGCCACACGCCGATGCCGATGAGGCACCACCAGTCAGCGGCAGCCCCCGCGGCGACGAACGCGGCGGTCAGCGTCATACCGATGATCTTGGAGCGCATTGACGCACCGTGCGCTCCCGCCCAGGCACTGCGTTCTGGCCGTGCGGGATGGTGAGCTCATCCGCCGACGTGGATGCCGGGGCGGAGGGCGGGGTCGGGTTCGTGGCTGCGGATGATCTCTCGGGTGACGGGGGCGGTGTCGCCGCGCCCGAGGAGGAAGTAGCGGACCATGTGCACCAGCGGGCTGCCCTCTGCCCACGCGGAGTGGCATTGCGGCTGCACTCCGGTCGCGTCGCGCAGGGCGAGCAGGATCGCAGCGATGGCGTTGGGCGCGGCCGGGGCCTCGGCGCGCAGGATGCGGTAGCCGTCGACTTCGACGCCGTGGACAGTGAGGGTGTCACTGAAGTCCGAGGGGTCGACCACGTCGATCTCGAGGAAGATCACGTCCGCGATGCCGGGAACGGGGTTCGCGCCGCGCCGCTCGCGCTCCTTGTCGGCGTACTCAGCTGCGTCTCCGGCCTGGCGGCGATTGGCGATCAGATTGATGGAGCTGTCGTGGTCGAGAGTGTCGGTGATGAACTGGCGGGCCGTCTCATCGAAGACGATGCGATCGGCGCGCAGTTCGGTGGTGCGGGAGACGCGGGAGATCAGCGAGACGACGATGATCCCGGCGATGAAGAAGGCGGAGATGACGATGCCGTCGGGCTTGTCGATGATGTTGGCGACCAGGGCGTAGAGCAGGACCGCGGTCAGCAGGCCGAAGCCGATGGTGGTGGTGATGCGGCGTCGAGACCAGCCGTGTCAACGGGCCCTCCGGGGTGATGCGACCGGTCTCACGCAGGTACTTCCACGCCGGCACGTACTCGGTGGAGGGCAGCAGGTTGGGCAGGGCGTCCGCCAGCGCCTTCGGCGCGCAGGGGCTGCTGGCCGGTGCCCAGGACGTCGTGGACGAGGTCGGTACGGGCAAGGCTGCGGTAGCCGAGGTCGGCGATGTCGCCCGGGTTGAAGCGAAGCTGCCCCAGCAAGCCACCGCTCCCGCCAACGGCGGAACCATCTAGCGGCACGACGGCGGCTCCCAGTCGCCGTTGTCACAGGTGGCCGGGCCGGGGCACTCGTACGGCTTCCTCGGCACCGCCGGCCGAGGGAAGCGCTCCTTGGGCGGCAAGGTCTCCAAGTAGGCACGGTAGTCCGGTCGCTCGCGGGTTGGACATCCCTCGGGGCACGGTCCCGACAGCCAGGCGTCGTGACCTGGGATCGGGTCGTCCACCTTGCCCCGGGGAGCCACCCAGGGGTCGAAGACGGGCCGGTTGTAGCGCTCGCGGCGAAGGGCCTTGGCGGCGTCGGTGTACGACTCGCCGGTTTCGGCCTGGCGGCGGCGGGCGGAACCTTTGCGGGCGTGGTGGGCGGGCACGGCAACTCCATGAGCATCCAGGTCATCTGAATGCGCCGGCGCCGTGCACCTTGTCCGAGCGCGCCAGCGGAGCCGGCAACGCGGGCCTGCGCAGGGCCCACCCCATGAAGAGGTGCACTGACCGTAGCAGCCCCCGGCCCGCCCGCCAGCAGGGTCCGGCGCAGTTCACCCAGCCGGGTGAAGTGGGGCCCGAGGGTCGCGCGTGACGAGGAGTGTCCGGCAGGATGCCGCTCATGAGTGACCCCGAGGAGCCGCTGGCCGACTGGGCCCGGCGCCGCGAGGAGCGTCTCGCGGAACGGAGAGGGCGCCTGCGCGCCGTTCCCCTGGTCGATGGCCCGCTTCGGGGCAGCCACGTCGCTCCATCGGCACCCCGCGCGATCTTGGAGTACGACGGCCTGGCCTGGGTGCCGGTCATGATCGTGGCGAACCTGGCCGAAGCTCAGGCACTGCTCTATCCGCCTCCGCCGGAGCCTGTTCGACCGCCGGAGTGGGACCGGCCGGCCCTTGGCCAGGGTCGTGGCCGACACCGGCGCACCCCCTCGAAGCCCGGCGACACCGGGGCCTGATCCTCCCCTCTGCCACACGGCTGGAGCCCGGCGCCTGCGCCCGGGCCGCTCCGCGTTACGGTCGAAGCGACCTGCCGCTCGTACCGAGGAGACTGTCCGTTGGACACCGACGCCCTGCACACCGACGGGGACATGTTCTGGCAGGAGCGCAGAACCTGCTTCCTGACCACGCTCCGCCCCGACGGCTCCCCGCATACCACTCCTGTCGGCGTGACGTACGACCCCGAGACGCGGATCGCCCGCGTCATCACCGACGGCGGCAACAAAAAGGTCCGCAACATCCGCGCCGCCCTGGCCGCCGGCACCGAAGCCCGCGTCACCGTCAGTCAGGCCGAAGGGCGGCGCTGGTCCACCCTCGAAGGCACGGCCATCATCAAGGACGACCCCACCTCCGTCGCCGACGCCGAGCGCCGGTACACCGAGCGGTACAAGACCCCGCGCGTGAACCCCAACCGGGTCGTCATCGAGATCACCGTCACCCGCGTCCTGGGACCACCAAGCCCTCCGGCTGGTGACCCCGCGCCCCGGCCCCGGCGCGGGCGCAATATAGGCGAGGATCCCCGGTTTCCGAAACCGGGGATCCTGCGGAGGATGGACGACACCACCGCCACTCCCCCGCCCCTTCGTCGAAAGGCGCCTCCGACCGACACATCCACGCTTGCCGCACTGGCTACGCCGCTGCGTACGACAGCCGGAACAGCTCCAGCGCCCGCTCCACGTCCTTCTCGGAGCGCAGCTGGACCTCCAGGTCACCCGTGCCGTGATGGCCTAGCCCCGTCACGTCCCGGGTGAAGCCCGGCACGAGCTCGACCGTGGCCGGCGCGACCTTGAGGTACACCAGCAGCTTGTCCTGCCGTCCCGTGACGCAGGCGAAGTTCCGCAGCCGCTGGTACGCGTAGTACTGCTTGCGCTCGACCTTCGTCACGCCCTCGCCCAGGCCCAGCAGCGTCTCGTCGACGACGGCCGCCAGCTCCGCCATGGCGTCGGTCCGCCGACGAGGTGAGGTCCCCCGCCCGCCGCGGATGCGCTCCCGGCGCACGCTGCCCTGGGCAGCGACCGACGCGACTGTCTCCAGCGCGATATGGTGCTCACCGAGCATCGTGTAGCGCACCAGGTCGATGGACCGGCGGTGCTCGCGCACCGCGTGAAGGTCGTAGCGTGTGAAGCCACCGGCGACGCAGATCAGCCGCGGAGTACTCCACAGAACCCCGGCGGCCGCCGCGGCCCCAAGCCGCTCGCGGACCAGAGCCTCGAACTCCTCCCGGTGGT
Source organism: Streptomyces changanensis (assembly GCF_024600715.1). Lineage (NCBI taxonomy): Bacteria > Bacillati > Actinomycetota > Actinomycetes > Kitasatosporales > Streptomycetaceae > Streptomyces > Streptomyces changanensis. The sequence goes on along the minus strand of NZ_CP102332.1, from coordinate 5,937,868 downwards.
CCATCAGCCACGCCACATAGAACAAGCCCTGCGACAGGACGCCCGGATCGGTCGCCCGCTTGTACTCGACAATCACCGGCGAGCCGTTCTCATCCAGCCCGAGCGAGTCGATGCGCCCTCCGTGCACGGGACCAGTGCTGTACTCGGTGGCCAGGAAGCGGACCCCGAGCATGGCCTCCATCGCGCTCTCGACGAGCGCCTGCACATCAGCCTCAGCCTCAGCCAACCACGGCGTGACCTCGGTCACGCCGTTCGTCTTGTGGAACAGCTTCAGGTCCAGCCACCCCCACTCAGCGATTGCCGAGCGGGAACGCCGCAGGACACCGGGATTATTTCCCGAGGGGCCCCGCCACCAAGGAACCGGACTATTCCTAGCGGCGAGATCGGCGCCGTCGATGTTAGGCACTCGGGTAGCCTTGGACGTCGACTTGGCGGCCACGGGCACGGTGCCAGGCCCCTGTCTTTATGCGTAGCCATGACCTGAAATCGTAGGTGTCGGCCAGGGGGAATCCGGCCGCCTCGATCCACTCCACGTCGGCGGCCACTGCCGTGCGCCACAGGTCGAGGTCACCGGTGGCCGACGCCAGGTACTGGCGGCGCACCCACGGCGGCGGGCGCGTCAGCCGCCGTGGGTGCGGGTGGCGGTGTCGGCATCAGAACATGCCGTTGTCGTTGGCCGCCTGGGTGGGGACGTCCTGGATGACGTCCCAGTGCTCGACGACCTTGCCGTTCTCCAGGCGGAAGAAGTCCGCCAGCGCACGACCGGGGTTGTCGGAGTTGCCGGGTTCGAGGTCGAGGTGGGAGTGGGTGACGACCATGTCACCTTCGGCGATGACCCGCTTGATGTCCAGGCGCAGGTTCGGGTACTCGCCACGCAGCCAGTTCACGAAACCGGTGAACGCCTCGGGGCCGTCCTGGGCGTCGGGGTTGTGCTGAATGTAGACCGGGCCGAAGTGATCGGCGATGGCCTTCTGCGGGTTGCCGCCGAACGCCGTCTGGTAGTAGTCGACGACGACCTGCTTGTTGCGCTCGGTGTCAGACATCGGATGCTCCGTTCAAGGTTCGGGGTCTGCCTGCGGCCGGGCACACGGGCGGCACGGACGGACGGGCCCCTATAAAGGGTTGAGGTGGGTGAGGCCCCGCGCCATGCACGACGGCCAGACGGGTGAGAGGCACGCAGCGGATCGCCTGCCTGCGTGATCGTCGTTACGGGCCGGGCGTGGGGCGGGGAAGGGCAGGGCCCGTGCTGGGCCACTGGCTGGTTACGGCCTGGCGGGCGGGACGGCGCAGGTGCCGTCCGGGCCGCAGACGGCTCCTGCCGGGGCGGTCTGGGTGGGCGGGCGCTCGGTCCAGGCAGTGTTCAGTGCCTGGGCGAAGGCTTCGGCCGGCTGACCGCCGGAGAGGGCGTAGCGGCGGTCGATGACGAAGAAGGGCACGCCGGTGGCTCCGAGGCGGGCAGCTTCCTGTTCGTCGGCGCGGACGGCGTCGAGGTAGGCGTCGGGGTCGTTAAGGACGCGGCGGGCCTCGTCCTCGTCGATTCCGGCCTTCAGGGCCAGGTCGAGGAGGGCGTCGGGGGTGAAGATGGTGCGTGCCTGGGCAAAGTTGGCGTCGAAGAGCAGGTTCAGCAGCTGGTGCTGGCGGCCGTGTGCCTTGGCGAGGTGCAGGAGGCGGTGGGCGTCCAGGGTGCTGCCGACCTGGCGGTCGGTGCGGTAGGCGAGCCCTTCACCGGCCGCTGTTTTCGCGACCTGCCGGTCCATGCCGGGACCCTGGGGGCCGAATTTGTCGGCCAGCATCTTGTGCACCGGCTCGATGTGAGCCTTGTCGTGTGCGGGGTCGAGTTCGAACGAGCGGTGGACGACTTCGACCTGGTCGCGGTGGGCGAAGCCGGCCAGGGCCTTTTCGAAGCGGGCGGTGCCGATGTAGCACCAGGGGCAGATGACGTCGCCCCAGATCTCTACGCGCATGGTCATGCTGTTCCTTGCGTCTGTGCAGGTGGTGGCGGGGGCTGTCCGGCGGGTGTCAGGCCGCGAGGGCCTGGGTGACGGCGGCGGACAGCGGGGTGGTCGGCCGGCCCAGGAGTGCGCTCAGGTCGGTGGTGACGTGGGCCAGTGCGCCGTGGGAGACCTGCACGTCGGCGTCGACGATCAGGTCGGTGACGAAGTCCGGCAGGCCGGCTCCGGTGAGGATCTGCCGGTACTGCTCGGCGGGCAGGTCCGCGTAGGTGACCGGCCTGCCGGACTGCGCGGCGGCCTCGGCGGCCAGTTCCGGCAGCGACCAGGCGGTGTCACCGGTGAGGTCGTAGACCTCACCGGCCTGATCGTCGCGGGTGAGGACCACGGCGGCGGCTTCGGCGTAGTCCGCGCGGGTGGCGGAGGCGACCCGGCCCTGACCTGCGCTGCCCGCGATGGCGCCGCGCGCGACGGCGTCGGGGAGGGTCGCGGTGTAGTTCTCGGTGTACCAGCCGTTGCGCAGCAGCACCGCGGGCAGGCCGGAGTCGGCGATGGCCTCCTCGGTGTCGCGGTGCACGCGCGCCAAGCCCAGCGGGTTGGTGGGGGCCCCGGTGACCGAGGTGTAGGCGATCAGGCCGACGCCGGTCTTGGCCGCGGCCTCGACGGCCGCGCGGTGCTGGGCGATGCGGGCGTCGTCCGGGCCGGTGGAGGAGACGAGCAGGAGCTTGTCGGCGCCGTCGAAGGCGGTCAGGAGGGTTTCGGGTCGCTCGTAGTCGGCGAGGCGGATCTCGACGCCCCGGGCGGCGAGGTCTGCCGCCTTGGCGGGGGTGCGCACCGCCGCGGCGATCCGGTCGGCGGGCACTCCGCGCTGGAGCAGGTGCTCGATGACCTGGCGGCCGAACTGTCCGGTGGCACCGGTGACAACGATCATGGCGGGTTCCTTCTGTACGGGGGTGGTGCCGGTCGATGTCCAGCCGGCTCCACCGACCGTACACTAACCAAAAGTTAGTGCCAACTTTTGCGCAGCACTGTGGTGGGGGTAACGTGAAAGGGAAGAAGGAGCCATTCATGAACGAGCTGTCCACCGAGGACGAGCGCCAGGCGGCCGCGCTGGAGTTCGACGTCTTCGCCAAGCACTGTCCCTCCCGCCAGGTCCTGGACCACCTCACGGGCCGCTGGGGCGTCCTGGTGCTGGCGGGACTGCGCAAGGGGCCCGCGCGTTTCAACGCCCTGCGCCGGCGCATCGACGGGGTCAGCGAGAAAATGCTCGCCCAGACCCTCCAGGCCCTGGAGCGCGACGGCTTCGTCAGCCGCGAGGTCCTCACCGCGATGCCCCCGAGCGTCAACTACTCCCTCACCCCCCTGGGCGAGAGCACCGCCGACCACCTCATGGCCTTCATCGGCCACATCGAGGCCAACATGCCCGCAGTCCTCGCCGCCCAGGAACAGCACACCACCACCCCGGCCTGATCCCCGGCTCGCGGCCGGGGCAGGCCGTGCGGCCGACGACACGCTTCACACGTCATGGCGTCGCCGTGTGACCGGTGAAACAAAGAGCAGATCCAGCCTGGTCTGATCACCTCACCGGTCGCCGCGTCGGGAGCGGATCGGGCCTGTGCCGCCCACCTGCAGGTGTCGCCGTCAGCGTGATCAAGGCGACAGCGCTACTCAGTCCTCCCCGTCCGGGGCCTTGAGGAGCCCGCCGGTGGTGACGCGTGGTCTGCTGCCCGCAGGTTCATGCCCCGGTGACGACCTCGGCGCGCAGCACTGAGTACAGGACCATGTCGCGCCATGCGCCGGCACGGAAACAGGCGCCGCGCAGGATGCCCTCGCGGGTGAAGCCCGCCCCTTCCAGGGCGCGCTGTTCGGCGACGTTCACCACCTCGGTGCTTGCCTCGATCCGGTTGACCTTGGTGTGAGCGAACAGGTACTCAACAAGCTGACGCTGGGCCTGCTTGCCGTACCCCTTGCCGCGTTCGGCGGTGAGCAGGGAGACGCCGATGTTCCAGCACGGTGACGCCGGGCCCTGAAGCACCTCGTGCCACTGCACCTCGCCGACGAACCGGTCGTCGTCCGCGGCGATCGTCAACCGCCCGCCCTGAGCAGAGAGGAAACCGTGCTCGGCCCACTGCCGGCGAAGCTGCCCCGGATTGCGGTAGCCGAAGAAGCCGTGCTCTCCGAGCTCGGCACGATCCTCATGCAGGCGCTCGAACAGATCGAGGTCCTTCTCGGCAACAGGGCGCAGTCGAACATGATCGCAATGAGACATGAGGCCCAGAGTATGGCGCCCCCGCCGGCGGCTTCCTGATCGTCTTCCGCGCGGGCACGATCTCCGTAGTGCCGTCCGCATGGGTCACCGTCATGTCACCGCGGAAGCCGGCGGAACGCTGTACAAGCGGAGCTTGGGATTGGCGGTGCGGGTCTGCCTCTTGCGCCCCCGGCTGATACGTCGGTTCATAAGCAGGAGCGCAGAACCCGGCGGGCCGCACACTGTACGAGTTAAGTTGACACACCCCATTGCCAGGAGTTCAACCGGGACCACGCCCGGCTGAGGGCTCCGGGTGAACGCGCCTTCGCACAGCTGAAGTCCTGGCGACTACTCCGACGAGCGAGAGCTCCACCCGCTGTATCGGCACCATCGTCCAGGCCGTCCACACCCTACTGGCCTGCGACTACAGAGGATGAAAGAGGCTCACTGAACCAGAAGGGCCAGCGCCTCATGCGCGTTGTGCTCAGCGATCCTCTGCATCAGTGCGCGGTGGGGGAAGTCGCCGTCGAGGAGGCGTAGGGGGCCGGCCACCAGTGAGAGGCACATCGCGAGCATGAAGAGGTCGAGCCGTGCGGGATCGAGTCCGGGGCGTGACAAGGCTGGGTAGTGCTCGCCGAAGCGAAGCTGAAGGAAGACGTGCTCCCACTCGACATCGAAGAACATCAGGCCCTCGATGTCGATGAGGACGGGGTGGCCGGAGGCATCGACCAAGACGTGGTCGGGCCCGAGTTCGCCGTGAATCAGTCCGTGTCTGCTACGCGGCGAAACCCGTGCGGCCAGCTCCTGCAGGCGATCGTGCAAGAGGACCGAGGCTGGCCGGATCCTCCGGTCGCGCTCCGTCGCCTCGGCGAGATCCCCGAGGGCACACTCAAGCACCAGCTGCTCGCACGAAACGCCACTTGCCTTGTCGCCCCGTTCAAGCACGTCCACTCTGCCGTACTGCTGACTGTGCTGCTGGTACATCACGTCGAGCATTGCTGCCAGCTCGCTCAAGGCATCTGGCGCACGTGCGGGTTCCGTCTCCAGGAGCGTTTCCAGAGTGCCGCCTGCAACGTCTTCGACCACCGCCACATCCGCCGGGTAGCACCGTCGGCTGTCGTCAGTCAGGAGTACTTCTGGAACCCGGACCCCGAGACGGGCCAGCCTCCGCTGAGCGGCTAGAAAAGGGACCAGCCCGGATGCAGGAGCGAACGGGTGGGCCGCATTGATGCCTTCCGCAGCTGACCAAAAGTTTTCGGCCTCGGCCCAACTGTAGACGATCACACTTGCTGCACGCGGCCCGTCTACATGAACTCGGTAGACCCCCTTCTTGCTCCCGCCTCGCAACCGGTCCATTCCGACAACATGGACCCCCGCCCCCAGTGCCTCACGCACGATCCCCGACAAAGCTTCAGTCTCCATGAACTGGCGCATCCGCCGACCTTAACCTCGGCTCAGGGCGCTATCGGGCCGCGGCCGCCCTCCAGCAATCAGCTGGTCATGGCAGGCTTTTCCGCTCGTGCCCGTGTCCTGGCGAGGCGATAGGAGTCGGTTCCGGTTGAGGCGTCCCCCGGAGTGTGGACACAGGGGCTCATGCCGCGACTGAGAGTTTAACTGCTCGCAGATGCTGCTGTTCGAACTCCACGGGTGAGAGGTAGTTGAGAGCACTGTGGCGCCTGCGGGCGTTGTAGTAGGTGAGCCACTGGAAGATTTCCAGCCTCGCCTGAAGCATCGTGGAGAACAACCTCCGGTGCATCGTCTCCCTCTTGAACCCCTGCCAGAACGACTCGGCGAGGGCGTTGTCATAGCTCGAGCCGACCCGACCCATGCTCCGGTGGATCCCGAAACCCTCGCAGACCTGCGCGAACGCGGCCGATGTGTACTGGGCGCCCCTGTCCGCGTGGAAAATCACTCCGCCGACGTTGCCGCCGCGAGCCGTGACTGCCATTTTCAGCGCGTCGATGACCAGCTCGGCCCGCATGTGTGAGGCCATCAAGTAGCCGAGCACCCGGCGTGAGCAGATGTCCAGGACACAGGCGAGATACATCCACGCGCCGCCGACCCGCACGTATGTGATGTCGCCGCACCACTTCTCGTCCAAATGCCCGGCTGGTTCTGTCGATGCCGATGAGCAGCGTTTCTCGGGCGGTTCGGGAGGCGCTGCCCGTGCTAGATGCCGATGGCTTCGGGCAGCAGCTCGGTGCCGACCGGCAAGACGCCGTGTGCTGCGTCCGAGGCCCGGGACGAAAACGCTGGCTACGGGCGCAGGTTACGGCCCTCGTCCCGCCGTTGCCGAGTGCCGGCAGGTGCCTTCCATTCTCGTCGACATCGAGATCTGGGCGCGGTGAGTGCCTCCCGAGGCCGTCGACAACCGCTGTCGTGTGACGTCGATAAAGCCACAGGTGGCGGCCCTCGAGCCGGTGCTTGCGCATCAGGCGCTCGACGCGCTTGCGGTTGACGGTGTGCCCGAAGCCGCGCAGTTCGGCGTGGACGCGGCGGACCCCATAGGTGCCCTTGTGCACGGTATGGACCTCGCGGATCTCCGCGACCAGGGCATCCTCGGCAGCCTGCCGGACCTCGCGGGCCTTCGCGCCGGCAAGCCACCGGTAGTAGCCCGAGCGCGAGACCTGAAGAACCCGGCATATCCGCTGGACGCCGAAGAATGAGGCGTGGGCGGAGACGAAGTCCCAGCGGCGGGTCTTCACTTCATCTCCTTCGCGAAAGAGGCCGCCGCCCGACGCAGGATCTCCCGCTCGAGTTCCCACTCCTTCTCCTCTTTGCGCAGCCGGCCGTTCTCCGCGCGCAGCCGGGCCAGTTCCTCATCCCGGCTCTGCTCGGTCTGGTCCTCGCGGCCGTGATCCCGGCCCGCGTGCTCGTCGGCCTGGCGCACCCAGCTCCGCAGCGTCTCGCCGGTCACGCCGACGTCCGCCACGACCGCCGCATACGTACGCTTCCCGCCCGCCGCGCGGTACAGCGCGGCGGCATCGTTCCTGAACTCCACCGGATACGGAGACTTCCGTCCCACCAGGACACCCTTCCTCGGATCTGCAAGATCCATTGTCAGCGTGTCCACACAACCGGGGTCGCCTCAGTTCTTCAGGGGTTTCTCGACTGGCAGCACATTCCCGAGCCCCGGTCCTGGCGTGTCGCCACCCACCCGCAGGCTGGCTTGATCGTTCTCAAGGTGAGGGCCGACACCTTGCCCCAGATCTCGCTGAGGGCAGGTTCGACAAGCAACGCACCGTCCCACGCGACTGCTACAGGGCACCACCGTTTCAGCCCGACGACCACCTGGGAGGCAGGAGCTTTCAAGGTTCCCGACAGCGCCAAGTACTTAATAGAAGTCCAAAGAAAAGTCCTGTGAGGATCCTTGACCGTGGCTGTCGCGGCGGGCAGGGTTCGGGAGAGCGCTCTCCCGTTGCGGTCTCATTCAAGGAGCCCTCCGCATGCCCGCAGTCGGCATATCCCCAGCGGTCCCGGTGCCGCGCGGACCCGGCCGTCGTACCCCGACGTCGGTGTCCCGCGGAACCGGCCGCTGCGGCGTCGTCGACGTGGTGATCACCCCTCGCCTCTTCACTCAGCGTCACCGCTGCGCCGACCCAGGCGTGGGCCGCCGACGCGCTGCTCTCCCAGGGCAAGCCCGCCACCGCCTCCTCCAAGGAAGACGACGAACTCTCAGCCGCGCGCTCCGCCGACGCATCGCGCCCCTTTGGCCCCGGGGCGGTTTTCGGTCGACTTCTAGTTGTTTTCCGTCGGAAACACCGCCAGTTCAAAAACTCTTCACAGCCCGGCCCCACCTGCACCATTACCCTTCATTGACCTTCCCTTTGGCTTTCCTTGGCGAAGTTCGGCGTGCGTACCAAGAGGAGAGGGGGTGGCCCGCACCTGCATCCGCCGCGCCCCGGCGTGGCCCGCACACCGGCCGCCTCCGGGTCCCGCCGCCGAGCGGCGTCCGCCCCCGCTCCCGTCAGCCCGACGCGCCCCCCACGGCGCGCCAGGAGGAGTCACCACACATGCAACCCCTCATCGACAACGCCCGCACGTTCGGGCAGCGCCCTGAGAAGTTCGCCGGCCTCGCCCAAGGCCAGACGCCAGAAGTCCTGTTCATCACCTGCGCCGACTCCCGGGTGGTCCCGGCCCTGATCACCGGCGCCCGCCCCGGCCAGCTCTTCGAGCTGCGCACCGCGGGCAACATCGTCCCGCCGTACGCCTCCGAGCACCCCACCGGCGAGGCGGCCACCATCGAGTACGCCGTCGAAGTGCTCGGCGTCCAGCACATCGTGGTCTGCGGCCACTCCCACTGCGGCGCCGTCGGCGCGCTGGTGCGCGGCGACGACCTGAGCGCCGTACCCGCCGTGCGTGACTGGCTCACGCACGCCGCCGACGAACCCAAGTGCTCCGACCCCGCCGACCCGACGGTCGCCGAGGCCGTGCAGAACCACGTCCTGACACAGTTGCTGCGGCTGCGCTCATACCCGTGTGTCGAGCAGCGCCTGCAGGCGGACCAACTCCAGCTGCACGGCTGGTACTACGAGGTGCATACCGGGGCCGTACGCGCACACCGTGCGGAGTCCGACACGTTCGAGGCGCTGTGAAGGGACTGACTGCGATGTCGAAGTTCCCTCACCTGCGGCAGGACTTCGCCGCCTCCATCGTCGTCTTCCTGGTCGCCGTGCCGCTGTGCGTCGGCGTGGCGGTCGCCTCCGGAGTCCCCGCGGAGCTGGGCCTGGTCACCGGCATCGTGGGCGGCCTGGTCACCGGCCTTCTGCCCGGCAGCAGTCTTCAGGTTTCGGGGCCGGCCGCGGGCCTGACCGTCCTGGTCTTCGAAGCGGTCAGCGAGTTCGGAGTATCCGCGCTCGGCGTGATCGTACTGATGGCCGGACTGCTCCAGCTCGCCATGGGCTTCCTCAGGATCGGCCGCTGGTTCCGGGCGATATCCGTCTCCGTCGTCGAAGGCATGCTCTGCGGCATCGGCCTGGTGATCATCGCAGGGCAGATCTACGCGGCGGCAGGCATGAAGGCCCCGGAGGCCGGCATCGGCAAGATCGTCGGCCTGCCCGGGGCGTTCGCCGATGCGCTCGGCAGCACCAAGGCGCTCGCCTCGCTCGCGATCGGCGCGGGCACCATCGCCGTCATCGTGCTGTGGAAGAAGACGCCGAAGAAGGCGCAGACCGTGCCCGGCGCCCTCGCCGCGGTACTGCTGGCCACAGTCGTCTCGCTCGCCTTCGGCCTGCCGGTCGCCACCGTCGAGGTGGAGGGTCTGCTCGGCGTCATCCAGCCGCCCGGCCTCGACGCCTTCGGTGAACTCGCCGGCCCGGCCATCTGGGGCACGATCATCGCGTTCGCGTTGATCGCCTCCGCCGAGTCGCTGTTCAGCGCGGCCGCGGTGGACCGGATGCACGACGCTCCGCGCACCCAGTACGACAAGGAGATGATCGCTCAGGGCGGTGGCAACACGGTGTGCGGTCTGCTCGGCGCGCTGCCGATGACCGCGGTGATCGTGCGCAGTTCCGCCAACGTCAGCGCGGGCGCGAAGACCAAGGCGTCCCGTGTGCTGCACGGCGTGTGGCTGCTGCTGTTCGCCGCCGCGCTGCCCTCCGCGCTGGCGCTGATCCCGCTGCCCGCGCTCGCCGGCATCCTGGTGCACGCGGGCTGGAAGCTAATCCCGTTCCGCCAGGTCGCCGGGCTGTGGCGAAGCCACAGGGGCGAGGCGCTGATCCTGGTGGTCACGGCCGTGTCGATCGTCGTCGTGAACATGTTCGAGGGTGTGCTCATCGGGCTGGCCCTGGCGGTGGTCAAAACTGCCTGGGAGGCGTCGCACCTGAAGACGGAGGTCATAGACAAGGGCGCCGGGCCGATCCAGGTCTACCTGTCGGGCAACGCGACGTTCCTGCGGCTGCCGAAGATACTCGACAACCTGGAGGCCCTTCCGCGGGACCACCCGATCGAGGTGGACCTGTCCGGGCTGCACCACCTCGACCACGCCTGCCGCACGGCCCTGGAGAACTGGGCCCAGCGGCACAGCGCACCCGACACCGAACCGGTGAAGGTCACGACCACCCATGCTCCCGCCCGCGCGGACGACGGCGCGGTCGGCCCGGATTCGTCGTCGAGTGGCCGCGTGCGCAACCTCGGCTGAACAGCAATGCCGGAACAAGTGGATGGTCTCGACAGCATGCCTGTCTGTCCGATATCACCGCGGTACCGGGGAACGCTTTGGCGCTGAGGGCGCGCATACGGTGAGCGCGTCCACGGCCCCGGGACGCTGATCACGGCACAGGAAGGCAGCGTGCACTGGCCGCAGTCCCAGACCGGCTGCCGCCTGCTCGTCCTGTACCCCCACGGGGCGACGAAGTGATTCGCTCACTCGTGCGAGGGCTCGAAACCGTCCCATCCCATGACGGCGCGGACGGGCTCCACCTCGAATGCGTCGTCGGGCGTGCCTGGGTGGGCCTGGGTCAGGTGCTCACGGGCCGCGTCGCGCAGGGTGTCCGCAGGGGTATGCCGGGCGACCGGGCCCGTACGCCAGCACACCAAGCAGCGGGCCTGAACGAACGCGGCACGGTCGAGAGCAAAGAGGGTCACGTCCCGCCCAACGAGCCGGGGCACGGGTGAGAAACGCGCTGTGCCCCCGCACCGAGAGATGCGGGGGCACACAGGGAGTGCACCAACGACCAGTCGGCTCACCACCCACGATCACCGTAGCGGGCAACACCCGCTGAGCCGGCGCTCCGGGCCGGTGATGACCCGGACGAACGACAGATGGGACGCGGCCGTGACGGAGTCCGCCTGAGGCAAGGAGGGGCATTGCCCTGGCCCCACCTCGCCTGTGGCGTGTGGTCCCGCGGCTGCGGACGGTTACGGGGCCGGGATGTAGTGAACGACGGTCGTCTCGCACGGGCCGCCGGCGTAGACGTTGATGGCGTCGATCTCGCGCTGGTCGGCGGCCAGGCCCCAGCGGAGCTTGGTCGCCGTCCACTCTGCCAGGTAGCGGCAGGTCGCGCCCGGCGCCGGCGGCATCCACGTCGCCGGGTCCTGATCCGCCTTCTGACGGTTCGACCGCGCGGTCACCGCGACCAGGCTGGTCGCCGCGTCCTGGTCGTTCGCGTACGCCTCACGCCGCTTCGCATCCCAGGCGGAAGCACCCGAGTCCCACGCCTCGGCGAGCGGCACCATGTGGTCGATGTCCAACTTCGCTGGATCGGTGACCTCCTGCTCGTCGTAGTACGACAGCCACTCCCCCTCACCGATCTTGCAGCCCGCCGCGACCGACGGGGCCTCGCTCGCCTCGGCCAGGAGGACCTCGGCACGGGTGTTGCAGCCGTCAGCGGGATCGAGACCGGTGTTCCAGTGGCGGAACTTGTCCCGGGTGTACCCGGCCCGGCTCTCCTCCGCGAACGGGATCTGCCCGATCGCGTAGGAGAGCGGGAACGTCTGCGCGGCCGCCGCCGGAGCCGCGGGGCGGCGTGGGCGGAGACCGGGACGGCGAGCGGGGTCAGGGCTAGTAGGGCTTGGTCAGGTCGGCTGGGGTGGTGCGTGTCCTTGGGGCCCGGCGTGGCGTTGAGGGTGTGTGACTCCGGAGGAGATTGCTGCGGTGCGTGGTGAGTTGGAGGCGTTCGCGGCGGAGGTGTTCGAGCCGTTCGCGCGCAAGGACCAGCGCCGGTGGGGGCAGGTCTATCTGCGCGGGCTGCTGACCGACGGGCAGCGTAAGTCGGTCGAGCCGATGGCCGCCCGCCTGGGTAAGGACGGCAATCGGCAGGCGCTGGCCAACTTCATCACCACCAGCCCCTGGGACCCGGCACACATCCGGGCCCAGCTGGCCTGGCGGATGGAGGAGGCGATCGGGCCCGAGGCCCTGGTCTTCGACGACACGGGGTTCCTCAAGGACGGGAGCGCCTCGGCGTGTGTGTCGCGGCAGTACACCGGAACCGCGGGCAAGGTCACCAACTGCCAGGTCGGCGTCTCGCTCCACCTCGCGTCCGGTCACGCCTCTGCGGCGGTCAACTGGCGGCTGTTTCTGCCCCAGTCATGGGATCCCGCCTCGCCGAAGGCCATGCGGACAAGATCGCCCGCCGCACCGCCTGCGGTATCCCGGACGATGTCGGGCACGTGGAGAAGTGGCAGCTGGCCCTGGACATGTTCGATGAGACCCGCTCCTGGAGACTCGAGGTGCCGCTGGCCGTCGCGGACGCCGGATACGACGACGCCGCCGCGTTCCGGCACGGACTGCAGACCCGCGGCCTGAATTATGTGGTGGGGATCTCCACCACGCTCTCCGCCCAGAGCGCCGACGCGGCGTTGGTGGCCGAGCCGTACTCCGGGGCGGGACGCCCGCCGGTGGCGAAGTATCCCGACAAGCCGCGGCCGGTGAAAGAGCTGGTCATCGCGGCGGGCCGGAAGGCGGCCAGGCCGGTGCAGTGGCGGGAGGGCTCCCGGCCCGGCACCGGCCGCTCGGGCCGCAAGCGGATGTACTCCCGCTTCGTGGCCCTGCGCATCCGGCCCGCCGGACGCGAGGTCCGCCTGACCGCCGACGGCCCGGACCTGCTCCTGTGCTGGCTGCTGGCCGAATGGCCCGCCGGCGAGAGCGAACCGGTGCAGTACTGGCTGTCCGACCTGCCCTCCGGCATGCCTCTGACCACACTGGTCCGCCTCGCCAAACTCCGCTGGCGCATCGAGCACGACTACCGCGAGATGAAACAGGCCCTGGGACTGGCCCACTTCGAGGGCCGCACCTGGAACGGCTGGCACCACCACGTCACCCTCGTCTCCGTCGCGCACGCGTTCTGCACGCTGCAACGTCTGGCACGAGCCCCAAAAGACGCGGCGCAGGTCTGAGCCTCTACAAGGTCGTCCGCGAGCTGCAGACGCTCCTCGCCCTCTGGACCGGCGCCTGCCCCACCTGCCACCGCGACATACCCATCCCACTACGGACCTGACCAAGCCCTACTAGCAGCTGCTGGCAGAAGTCAGCGGGGTCGCCGGCCAGGGCCGCCTTCACGTGGGTGCTCCACTCGTCGACGACGACCTCGATGAGGCCCTTCTCCACGCCGTCGAGTGCGATGCGGGCCACGTCGGCGGGATCCGTGAGGGGGCCGTCGTAGTCGGCGCCCGCCATGATGTCGGTGTCGGCCGCCCCCAGGACCACGTCGGTGACGAGCGTGTTCTGCCGGCACTCCGACCTTCCCCGAGGTCCGCCTGATGCCGCTCACCGGCCCCCAGGTGATGCTGCGGGCCCACGCCGTCGCCCGCCACGGCTGCCTCACCTGGCCACCGCTCTCCCTGGTCACCGACCTGCTCGCCCGACGCGCCGCGACCACGGCCGGCACCCGCCCCGCCCCGGCACGGCACGGTGAGAACCGCCAGCTAGCCTGCCACCAGGGATGCTCCGCCAACGACAGCAAGGAGACCGGCCATGACGAGTACGGCCCGCGCGAGCGTGCAGCATGAGGACGAGCGGGTGCGGGTCACCCGCTGGGATTTCGAGCCCGGACAGAGCACCGGCCGGCACGTGCACGAGCACGACTACGTCGTCGTCCCCGTCACCGACGGCCAGACCGACGTGATCACCCCCGACGGCACGGTCACCTCATCGCAGCTGCGGGCGGGACAGTCCTACGCCCGCCCAGCCGGCGGCGAACACGAGGTCGTCAACGCCGGCACCACGCCGCTGGCCTTCGTCGAGATCGAGATGAAGAAGAAGTAGCCCCGCCCCGGACAACGAAATCCGTCGAGCGCCGGGCGGTTCCGCGCGGTTACGGTACGGCAATGACCAGCCCATACCCCCCTACCCCGCCCGGGTCGCCGCCGCCAAGGACATCGACGCGATCGTCAAGTGATGACGACCGCCTTCTTCCACGATCCGCTGTGGGGCCGACCTTCCCGACGAACCACGGCGCGCCGTGCGGGCGGCCACCATGTGGCACCTGTACGTCACCTCCGCGCTGCGCCACCCCTGGACACTGGTGACGCTGGCGTGGAAGCCGCAGCCGTGTGGATCCCGCCGAACGGCACCGAGCCCACCTCGGACGAGGAAGCCGGCCTGGAGGAACTGCTGACCCAGGCCGCCGGAACAGAGGCGGCCAAGGCCATCCTGGCGATCTACGACCAGCTGGAGGCCGCCCACCCCGCCGAGCCGTGCTTCTACCTCATCCTCCTTGGCATCCACGCGGGCCACCACGGCAAGGGGCTGGGCTTACCGGATGGCGTCGAGCCGGTCCGGCAGTCGCTCTCGACGGATAAGTGCCTGCGGGGACCGGTGTCAGGTCCAGCCCCCGCAGGCTGTTCGAGGGCCGTGTCTAGGCGGTGGTGATGCGCTTGACGGCTTCGCTCGTCAGCTTTCGGTCGTGCGGTGTGGTGTCGAGCGCGCGGTGGAGGGTGAGTCCCTCAATGAGTGCGTCGAGCTGGCGGGCTGTTTCGGCGTCGAAGTGCCGTTCCAAGAGTTGACGGCTGCGGATCATCCACTTTCGTGTCAGTTCTCGGTACTCCGGACGTCGGGCCGCGAGAGTGTAGAGCTCGTGGGTGAGGATCAGGTCTCTTTGCGGTCCGTCGGAGAGCTCGTGGATGAGGCTGCTGACCGCTTCGCATGCCTGCTCGGGGCTGACGGCCGCGTTCAGACGCTGTTCGAAGACGGCGACAACGTGGTCGGCGAAGCGGGTGAAGGCTTCGCGGAGCAGTTCGTCGATGCCTTTGAAGTGGTAGGTCATCGAGCCCAGCGGCACGTCGGCGCGGGCCGCGATCTTCCGGTGGGAGACGCCGGCGACGCCTTCGGCGGCGATGTGGTCCAGGGTGGCGCTGAGGATGCGCTCGCGGCGCTGCGGGTCGGTGTGTCCGGTGGCCATTGGAGTCGATGACTTTCAGAGGTCTCGGACAGGCCGGGCTGGGCTGCCGACGGCGACGACGTTGGCGGGGATGTCCTTGGTGACGACCGATCCGGCGCCGATGACGCTGTTGTCGCCGATGCTCACTCCCGGGCAGACGATGACACCTCCGCCGAGCCAAACGTTGTCTCCGAGGGTGATGGGGAGCGCGGCCTCCAGCTTGTCGCGCCGGGGTCTGGGCTCCAGGGGGTGGGTAGGGGTGAGGAGCTGCACGTTCGGGCCGATCTGGCAGTCCTCTCCGATGGTGATCGCCGCCACGTCCAGTGCGGTCAGGTTGTAATTGACGAAGGTCCGGGCCCCGATGGAAATGTTGCTGCCGTAGTCCACGTACAGCGGCGGCCGCACCTCGATCTCTTCACCCGCGAAGCCGAGCAGCTCGTCGAGGAGCGGCCGGGCGGCGGCCGGATCGTCCAGGAACGTGGTCCGGTAGCGCTCGGCGAGTCGCATGGCGCGTTGCTGCCTGTCGGTGATCTGGGGATCGTCGGCGATGTAGAGGTCGCCCGCGAGCATGCGCTCCAGATTGGTGCGCGGGTCGTCAGCAAAGTAGTCCACCGTCATGCGTACGATCGTACACTCCAGAGTGTACGACCGTACACTTTGGCGCCAAGGCGCGTTCCGTCGCGTCCGGGGGCAGGAGCGCCCTACCGGCAATCATGACTCCGGCTCTGACTTCTGTCTTCGATCCGTCTTCGATCTGCGAGCCCGGACACGGCGACTTCCGCAGGGTGTGGAGCAGCAGAAGGCGGGTGGTTTCGTCGGGCTCTATCAGGGCCGGCGGCGGGTGACCGGCGCGGGTGAGGCGGCAGTGGCCGTCGGCGGGGTCGAGGACGGCGTAGCAGGAGTAGCGCGCCCGGAGCGGCGACGTCTTGGCGTCCGGTCAGACCCGTGCAAGGAATGCCACTGAGGTCGCGACCAGGTTATGGCGTCGTGGCCCGTGAACATGTGCCCGGCGCCCTCGATCGGCAGGAAATGTCGAGCTCGCGCCCGCATCCAGGAAGACAAGAGTGCTGCCGTCACCACCGGCCGGATCTCGGCTCTACCAGGCGGCAGCCTCCAGTACGCGTGCGGCGACATCGCGTACCGATCGGCCGTCCGTCGTGATGCGGACGGTACCCCGTGGGGCCGCCTCGTCCAGATGGCGTGCCATCCGCAGGCTCCGCTCGATGTGAACCGACAGCCGGGATCCGATCTCCCGTCGGGTGAGCCGCTGCCTCGTGGTGGATTCCTCGGCCGTGAGCAGTACGCAGGTGACTCGGACCGTGTCACTGCCCATGGCCCGACGGACCATCTCCTCCTCCAGGATGCTCACCGTGTTGGTGTAGATCAGCCGTTGCTGGCCGAGGGCCGCGTAGTTCGACCAGACCGCTGCGATGTTCCGTTCCGTGATCGCTGTGCGGCGGGGGTCACCGGCGGGGGCGGGGTGGATCTGGTCCATGCAGTCCCCCTCGATGAGGCAGTGCGCCGTGTTTCTCTCCTGGAGGGCTGCCGACACCTCCCACGCGACCGTCGTCTTACCGACGCCCGCGCCACCGCCGATGAGCAACAGGTCGTAAGAAGTCATGGCGTGTCAGCCTGGCAGAGGCTCGGCCGCTGGGACAGGTCCCTTCCCGCCAAGGCGGCAGAGCACGTGAGTCGGAGCTGTGAGGCGCGTTGTCGCCCAGCACGGCCACCCGTCCCGTCCCGGCGGAATGGTGCGGCCTGCGCCGGGCAGCCCGCTGGGGGTGGGGTGTCCCGACAGCCCGGCGACGCGTTTCACCGCGTACCGAACCTCGTGGGCCGATTGCTCCCCCGGCGGGCCGAACGGCCCACGGAGGACGACGACTCGCGCGTGGCGCAGCCGGACCGGCGGTCGGCGCAGCATCAGCCGGCGGTCTCCGTGCCGGTAGCCGGGCTCCATGCTGGCACCTTCCACCGTGATCAGCACGAGAGCGGCGCGCACCGCGGCGAGGGTGAGCACGCCGACGCCCAGCGCCCATGGGCCCCTCGTACGCCGTGTCATGGCGCTTCCGGCCTGCTGCGGGCGGAGGTGGAAGCGGACATACTGGCCCTTTCCTGCGCGGCGGGTGTCCCGTTGCGGTGGTTCTCCGTCACGCGGCCGTCGCGCATGGCGACGCTCATCACGATCCACACGGCTTGGTCATGCCGCACCACGGCGGTGTCCGCGGCAGAGTCAGGCCGGACGGCAGCCGGCCAGGTCACCGCCCAGGAACAGCGCCTCCCGGTGCTCCAGAAAAGCGTCTCGCGCATCAAGCCCCGAACGGTGTCCCCACCAAGGCATTTTGACGATCCAGTCCTCGGGTGCCGCTCCGATGCCGACCTCGACGGTGACTCCGAGCACGGCGGCCTGGCCCAACCCGGGCGATAGATCCCGCACAGCGATCACCTGGGGCTTCCCGGTAGCACCAGGTCTGGAGGCGAGGACTTCCGCGAGCTCGGCGGCGCTCGGAAACCGTCTGTCGACCATCCTCTTCCCCTTTGCTCCCGTTTACTCCCGGCCGTGGCGAAACGGGCCCCTTCAGCGCTTCGCCGTGTGCATCCTCGCGTACAAGCCGCCCCGGTCGATGAGTTCGTCATGGGTTCCCATTTCGGCGATACGGCCGTGGTCCATGACGACGATCCGGTCGGCGTCCTGAATCGTGGAGAGGCGGTGGGCGACCACGAAGACGGTCCGGCCCCGCACCAGACGGCTCAGCGCCTGCTGGATCAGCGCTTCCGAGTGGTTGTCGAGGGCGGAGGTGGCTTCGTCGAGGACGAGCACGCGGGGATCGCGGACGAGGGCCCGGGCGATGGCCAGGCGTTGCTTCTGACCGCCAGACAGCCGGGCGCCGCGCTCGCCCACGACGGTGTCGACGCCGTGCGGGAGGCTGTCGACGAACTCCAGCGCGTTGGCGTCCTGGAGGGCCTGTCGGACAGCATCCTTGCCGACGTCGCGCAGACCGTACGTGACGTTCTCCTCGATCGTGCCCTCGAAGAGGATCGACTCCTGGGGCACGACGGAGACGAAGCGGCGGTAGCTCCTCAGGTCGAGTCGCGCCATGTCCGTGCCGTCGAGGAGGATGCGGCCGCTGGTGGGGCGGATGAAGCCGATCAGCAGGTTGAGGACGGTGGACTTGCCCGCGCCGGACGCCCCGACGAGAGCGACGGTCTCCCCGCGGCGCGCGGACAGGCTCACCCGGTCGACGGCGACCTCTCGGTCCGCCGCGCCGGGTTCCCCGTAGGCGAAGCTCACGTTCTCAAAGTCGATGCGCCCCTCGACAGAGGAGATCTGCTCCTTGCCGGTGTTCCGCTCCAGGTCTGGCTCCTGGAGCACTTCGCCGATCGAGCGCACCGACTCCAGTCCCTTGCTGAGGACCGGAGCCAGGCTGAGCAGCGTGGTGACGGAACCCGTCAGAATGGTGAAGAAGCCGCTCAGCATGACGACGTCACCGGCCGTGACGGGCAACCAGCCGTGGTACGCCACCAGCGCCGAACCCGTCAGACACAGCAGACCGAGTGTGTTCAGCACGATCCACGCCAGCGAGCCGAAACGCCCGTTGAGCAGATCGAGCCGGATGCCCTCGGAGCGGACCTCGTCCAGCGTGGCGTTCACGCGGCCGAGCGCCGCGTGCTCCAGGCCGTGGGCGCGGGTGATGGGAATGAGCGAGGTCATCTCCCCCACCCTTGAGGAAAGCTGCTCAACGCGGCGCCGGAAGAGTTCGTTCTGGTCCCGAAGGCGGCCCCGGAGCCTCATCACCAGCAGCCCCGCCGCCGGAACGACGATCAGGAAGACCGGCAGGAAAGACGGGACACGCAGCCCGATGACGACCAGGCCCCCGACGAGGGTCACCACCGCCGCGAGGCCGAGATCGGCACACTGCATGAGCATCTGCTCGACCGCCTCGGCGTCCCTGATCACCTTCGCCTGAAGAACACTCGCACTGGTTCGCGAGTGGTAGCCGATCGACAGCTGCTGCATACGGGCGCACAGCGCCGAGCGCAGCATCGTGCCCAGGCCTCGCACGATGGTCCCCATACAGCGCACGTAGACCAGGTGCAGGGGAAAATTGAGCAGGAGGATCGCCAGCAGGACCGCTGTGGCGGTCCACAGCTCCGACACGGGCCGGTGTTCCACCACCACGTCGAGGATCACCGCCGTGATGAGCGGCAGCAGCCAGATGGGACTGTGCTTGGCGACGAAGGTCACGACGGCCACCGTCAGCCGCGGGAGCTCGGGACTCAAGAGCCGGCCGAGGGTGCGTACGGGGTTCTGTCCGCTGTAGACGTGGTCGGCGGGCAAGGAGGCCACCCGCGGGGTGGGCTGCTTCTGTCGCATGGGGGTGTCATCTCTGCTCTGTCGGAAAACGGGGTATGGGCGGTGTGCCGGTCCGTGGACCGGCACACCGCCTGTACCCCTTACGTCTGCCGTGGTCGCGTCACCAGGGGGACGGTGCCGGTGGCGCGACGACGGTCGGGCGGTCGTCGCAGGTGATGGTGTTGGGCAGCAGCCAGGGGGCGAGCCAGCCACCGTCGTTGCCACCGAGGTCGGTCAGGGCGAACTCCGAGCCCGTAGCGGGGAAGTTGAAGGAGCCGCAGTTGTTCACGCCAACGGCCCCGACGTTGCGGGCGTCGACGTTCTCGAAGGTGGCGGAGCCCTTCACCCGGGCGCTGAGGACGGAGTTGCCGGTGCCGTCGACCCGGATGTCCTTGAAGTGGACGGCCGGGACGTCGACCTTGTCCTTCACCCCGTACTCGCTGACGAGCATGATCGCGTTGTGGGTGGAGTCGAGGTAGTGGTCGCCGGTGACGCGGATGTCGGCGTCGATGCTCTTGTCCAGGGCGTAGAACCAGATCGCTCCGAGGCCGATCCTCCAGTTGAGATCGAGGGTGCCGGCACGGACGGTGGTGTTGTCGGTGAAGCGGAGGGTGCCGGTGAAGGGCTCGGCGCCGAAGCGGGAGCCGGCGTGGAGGCCGCTTCCCTCGCGTACCGGGTCGGCGACGAGGTTGCCGCTGACGGTGTTGTCCTCGCCGCCGTAGATCGCGATGCCGTTGGCGAGGGTCGGGGACTGGACGGTGTTGCGGGAGAAGGTGTTGCGCGCGTCGGAGGTCTTCGCCGACCACATGGCCAGACCGTCGTCGCCGGTGTTGCGGACGAAGTTGTTGTGGACCAGGGAGTCGGTGACGCCGGTGTGGAAGTTGAGGGCGTCGGCGATCTGGTCGGTGATGATGTTGTTCGTGACCTTCACGTTCGACATCGGGCCGTCGAACCAGAGGCCGACCTTGGTGTGGTGCAGGTAGAGGCCGTCGACGGTGGAGTCGCTCATGGCGCCACCGATCGCGTTCACCTGATCGGTGTCGATCCGCTCGCGGACGTCGCCCTCGACGGCGAAGCCCCGCAGGTGCACGTTCCGGCTGCCGCCCTCGGCCGCGCTCCTGCCGTACAGGCCGACGCCGGTGTGACGGGAGCCGTCCGGAGCGGGTTCAGGGAGGGTGACCTGGCGGCCCTTGAGGGTGGTGTGCCAGTTGCCGGCGCCGACAATGGCGACGTCGTCGACGACGATATGACGGTTGACCTGGAACGTGCCCGGGGGCATGTAGACGTTCCGGCCGACGCGCTCGGCGAAGGCGATGGCCCGCTCGATGGCAGGGGCCGCGTCACGCCGGCCGGTGGGGTCGGCGCCGAAGGCCAGGACGTTCACCCCGCCGCGCTCCACGTGCGGCGGGGCGACCAGCTCGGTGTCGAGCAGATCGATCACCGTCCAGGCGGCGGGGCTGTTCGCGGGGACGGCGAGCCGGACCCGGTCGCCCGCCTGGTAGGTGCGGCCGAGGTGGAGCCGCTGCTCGTCGTAGAAGTGGGTGGGCCGGAAGGGCTTGTCGAAGGCGGGCGCCGGGGTGGTGGCAGCCGGAACGCAGGCGCACTCGGCGAGCCACCATTCGCGGTGGAGGAGATCCGCGTTCGGGTCGTTGGTGAAGGGGTACTGGTTGTAGAGCCAGGAGTACTGGGAGGTCAGCGTCATCGTCTTGCGGTGGCGTCCGTCGACGGAGACGTCGAGCGGGGCGGTGATGCCGCCGCCTTCGGGCGCGTCGGGGATGCTGTAGCGGACGGTGAGGGCGTTGGCGTCGCGCGGGAGGACGAACTCGACGTGCTGCCCGGCGGTCAGCCGTACGGCGGAGCGGCCCGACGCCTCGGAGGGGAGCGTGTACGGGGTGCGGTCGGGTCCGATGACCGTGCCGTCGGTGACGGCGTTCTCCGCCTCCTGCTCGTCGAAGGCGACGGTGGCGCCGCGGTCGGCCACGAGCTCAGGGGCGAGGGCCGCCCTGGTGACCACCGGACCGGCGGCGCCGGCCTGCTTGTGGTCTGCAGTGCCCGCCGTCGCGACGCCGTCGAGGACGACACTCAGGCTCAGTGCGAGGGCGGCAGTCGCCAGCACGGCTCTTCGGCCTCTACGGGCGCCGCATCCGGATCGGCTCGCATGCATATCGGGCTCACTTCCGTCAGAGGTGATGCGGACATCGCCCGGGCGTGCGGCCCGGGCCGTGGGAACAGCAGACCCGGTGTGCTGACTCCTCGCGAGGGGTTGGCACACCGGGCATCCCGCCGGACGCGGCGTGGTCAGGTACGCAGCCAGACGGCGGTGTCCGGGGGGAGGGTGCCGTCCGCCGGCAGCTCGTCGCTGGCGAGCAGGACATCGGTGTGCGGCGGAAGGGGTACGGCGTGGCCGGCAAGGTTGACGACGCAGAGAAGGTTCTCCGCGCGGGCGAAACTCAGCACACCCTCGGGCGATGGCAGCCATCCCATGGGTCCGTCTCCAAGTCCGACCTCCGTGCGGCGCAGCTCCAGGGCGGTGCGGTAGAGCGTCAGCATGGAGCCGGGGTCGGCGGCCTGGCAGTCGACTGCGTAGCGGGCCCAGTCGGCGGGCTGCGGTAGCCAGGGCTCCGTACCACCGGAGCCGAAGCCGTACGAGGGGGCGTCGGCCTCCCAGGGGAGGGGGACGCGGCAGCCGTCGCGGCCGGGGTCGGTGCCGCCGGAGCGGAAGTGCATGGGGTCCTGGATGCGGTCCAGCGGGATGTCGGCCTCGGGAAGGCCCAGTTCCTCGCCCTGGTAGAGGTAGACGGAGCCGGGCAGAGCGAGGGTGAGGAGGGCGGCCGCGCGGGCGCGGCGGGTGCCGAGCTCCAGGTCGGTGGGGGTGCCGAAGCGCTTCTTGGCGAAGTCGAAGCCAGTGTCCTCGCGGCCGTAGCGGGTGGCGGTGCGGGTCACGTCGTGGTTGCACAGCACCCAGGTGGCGGGGGCCTTGACGGGGGCGTGCTCGGCGAGGGTGGCGTCGATGACGGAGCGCAGCCGGTCGGGCTCCCAGGGGCAGGCGAGGAAGTTGAAGTTGAAGGCGGTGTGGAGTTCGTCGGGGCGGAGGTAGCGGGCGAAGCGTTCGGCGTCGGGGAGCCAGACCTCGCCGACGAAGACGCCGCCGTACTCGTCGGCGATGGCCCGCCAGGAGCGGTAGATGTCGTGGATCTCGTCCTGGTCGATGTACGGGTGCGGGTCGACGCCCTCGACGAAGTCGCGCAGCCCAGGGTCCTTGGTGAGGAGGGCGGCGGAGTCGATCCGTACGCCGGCGACGCCCCGCTCGAACCAGAAGCGGAGCACGTCCTCGTGTTCCCGGCGGACGTCGGGGTGGGACCAGTTGAGGTCGGGCTGTTCGGGGGTGAAGAGGTGGAGGTACCACTCGCCGTCGGGGACGCGGGTCCAGGTGTTCCCGGAGAACTGGGACGGCCAGTCGTTGGGCGGGAGTTCGCCGTGCTCGCCGCGTCCGGGCCGGAAGTGGAAGCGGGCGCGTTCGGGGCTTCCGGGTCCCGCGGCGAGCGCGGCCCGGAACCAGGCGTGCTGGTCGGAGACGTGGTTGGGGACGATGTCGACGATGACGCGCAGGCCCAGTTCGGCCGCTTCGGCGATGAGCTTCTCGGCCTCCTCGAGGGTACCGAAGGCCGGGTCGATGGCGCGGTAGTCGGCGACGTCGTAGCCGCCGTCGACCATCGGGGAGGCGTACCAGGGGGTGAACCAGACGGCGTCGACACCGAGTTCGGCGAGATAGGGCAGTCTCGCCCGGACGCCCGCGAGGTCACCGGTGCCGTCGCCGTCGCCGTCGGCGAAGCTGCGCGGGTACACCTGGTAGATGACGGCGTCGCGCCACCAGTCGTCGGTGCGGGGGGTGTCAGGGGCTGCCACGTGGGGGTCCTTTCGGGCAGGTCGGGGTGCTTCGTCGTCGGCCCGGTGCGGCGGGGCACGGGAAGGCGGGCCGACGACGAAGTTCTGGGGTGCGGAAGGGAGGGCCGAAGGGCTCGGTCAGCCCTTGAGGCCGCCGGCGGTCAGGCCGCTCATGATGTTGCGCTGGAAGACCAGGAAGATCAGCAGCGTGGGAACGGAGGCGATGGTCAGGGCGGCGATCAGCACATTGACCGGGACTCCGTTGGACAGCGAGTAGATGCCGACGTTGAGGGTCTGCTTCGACGGGTCGGGCAGGGTGAGCATCGGCCAGAGGAAGTCCTTCCACACCCCCACGACCGCGAAGATCGAGACCACCCCGAGGATCGGCCGGGAGATCGGCAGGACAATCGACCACAGGACCCGCGTGGGCGAGGCCCCGTCCATCGAGGCTGCGTCGAGCAGCTCCTTCGGGATGGAGTCGAAGAACCGCTTCAGCAGGAAGATGTTGAAGGCGTTGGTGACGGCTGGCAGCCAGATCGCCCACGGGGTGTTGAGCAGGTTGCGCTCGATGACCGGCACGTCGAGCACCGTCAGGTACTGCGGCACGACGAGCACGGTCGCCGGGATCATCAGCGTGGCCAGCATCATGCCGAGGATCGCCTTGCCGAAGACGGGCCGCAGCTTCGACAGCGAGTAGGCGGCCGCCACGTCGAAGACCAGTTGGAAGGCGAGGGCGCCGAAGGCGTAGTACAGGGTGTTGAAGAGGAGGGTGGCGAGGTCCATGACCTCCCAGGCCCGGGTGTAGTTCTCCGGCTCGAAGGTGCCGGGAACCAGGGTCGGCGGGGTTTGGATGACCTCCTGGGCGTCCTTGAACCCGCTGGAGACGAGCCAGTACAGAGGGCCGAGGAAGACCAGGGTGAACAGTAGGGTGACGGCGGCGAAGACGGTCCAGTAGAGGGCCTTGCCGCGGGGCCTGGCGAGGACGGCCGGTGAGATGAGTGTACGTGTGGACATGGCTGGTCTCCGGTCCTACTCGTCCTCGGCGCGGCTGAGCTTGACGTACACCGCCGAGAAGCCGGCCAGGAGTACGAGCAGGAGCAGGCCGAGCGCCGCCGCGGCACCGTAGTTGTTGAAGTTGAAGGCGTACTGGTAGATGAGGTAGACGACCGTGGTCGTCGAGCCCTCGGGTCCCGCGCCGCCGGTGAGCAGGAACGGCTCTACGAAGACCTGCATCGTGGCGATGACCTGCATGAGCGCCATCAGCGACAGGATGAGGCGGGTCTGCGGGATGGTGACGTGCCAGATCTTGCGCAGCAGACCGGCACCGTCCAACTCGGCGGCCTCGTACAGCTCGCCGGGGATGGACTGGAGCGAGGCGAGGTAGATCAGGGTGGCGCCGCCCATGTTCATCCAGGTCGAGGCGATGACGACCGCGACCATCGAGATGTCCGGGTCCTGAAGCCACTGCTGCTCGGGCAGGCCGATCGAGGTGAACAGCTCGTTGAGGAGGCCGTAGCCGGGGTCGTACAGGTACTTGAAGAGCAGGACCGAAGCGACCGGCGGCAGCATCACCGGCAGGTAGACGAGCAGGCGGAGGTAGCCCTGCCCGTGGTGGAACTCGTTGATGACGACCGCGATGAGGAAGGGCACTACGAAGCCGAAGACGAGCGCGAGGACGGTGAACAGGGCGGTGTTGCCCCAGGCCTGCCAGAAGGCCGGGTCGTTGACGACCGTGATCAGGTTGTCGAGACCCACCCAGGTCGTACGGCCGCCTTCGGTCTTCTGGAAGGCGAGGAAGAACTCCCGGACCATCGGGTACCAGGAGAAGACGCCGAAGCAGAGGACCGCGCCGATGAGGAAGCCGTGAGCGGTGAAATTGCGCCGCAGGGCACGGGTGAAACCGCCCGAGGCGGGCGCGCGCTTCCTCTCACGCGGCGGGGCGGGGCGGACGGGATCCGCCTTGCTCGGGGTCAGGCTGGGGGCCGACATCGTCGCTCCTTGGTACTGTCTGCCGGTTCTGGGCCCGATCGGGCGGGCTGGTGGAGTGGGGCGGGCCGGAGTCGGCCCGGCCCGCCGCTCTGGGCCGGGGCGGGCGGACGCCCGCCCCGTACCCGGCCGGTCACTGGTTGGCGAGGACCTGGTTGACCTGTGCCTCGGCGGTGGCCAGGAGCTTGTCGATGTCGGCGTTCTTGTTGGTGAGAATGCCGGACATCACGTTGTCCAGTACCTTGTAGACCTCCTGGGCCTTCGGCGGCTCGGCCTTGCCCGCGACGGGGTTGTCCATGAACGCCTTGAAGTTCTCGACCGGCATGGTGGCGTGCTCCACGCGGGCGGCGTCGTCCTTCGTCTTGGAGTCGTTCAGCCAGAAGTTCGGCTGCGGGATACCGACCGGCAGGCCGTCGGCCTTGGTGCGGGCCCAGTCGAACTGACCCTTGCCGACGGTGAGGTTCTTGAAGTTGAGCCAGGCGATCGCGGCCTTGATCTTGTCGGGCGAGATGCCCTTCTTGATCATGTAGTTGTTGCCGCCGGCCAGCGTGTTCTTGCCGCCGGGGATCGGGCCCATGCCGAAGTTCTCGTACTTCGCGCCCAACTGCTGGACCATGTACGCGATGTCGTCGGGGGCGGCGAGGAACATGCCGAGCTTGTCGGTGGCGATCTGCTTCTGCAGGTCGCCCCACTTCAGCAGCTGGGTCTTACCCATGCTGTCGTCCTCCCACCTCATGGCGTGGAGGTTCTTCGCGACCTGCTTGCCGAGCTCGTTGTTGAACGCGGCCTTCGTGCCGGACGCGT
The DNA here is from genome assembly GCF_024600715.1 of Streptomyces changanensis. Classification (NCBI taxonomy): domain Bacteria; kingdom Bacillati; phylum Actinomycetota; class Actinomycetes; order Kitasatosporales; family Streptomycetaceae; genus Streptomyces; species Streptomyces changanensis. The sequence goes on along the minus strand of NZ_CP102332.1, from coordinate 5,911,828 downwards.
CCACGATGTCGCCGCCGAGGCTGTACATCTGCGCGGTGAAGTGCCAGCCGCCGGTGTTTCCGGCGCTGTACTCGCCGAAGCCGGCTATGCCCTTGCCGAGGCCGGCGATCTTCTTGGCGGCGGCGCGGACTTCCTCCCAGGTGCGCGGCGGGGCGTCCGGATTCAGGCCGGCGTCCTTGAAGAGCTTGCGGTTGATCAGCAGGCCCATCGTGTAGTTGCTGGTGGGCAGGCCGTAGAGCTTGCCGTCGTGCTTGAGGGAGTTGAGGACGTTCGGGTCGATGTCCTTGAGCAGCGGGACCGACTTCGGGTGGACGTAGTCGGTGATGTCGGCGGCGCCGTCGTTGTCCAGGACCTGCGGCAGGTCGGTGAAGTAGGTGTAGAAGACGTCCGGCTGCGACTTGGCCTTGAGCATCGCGGTGAAGCGCGGCGGCTCCAGGCACTGGCCGGGCGTGGAGCGTCCCTCGATGGTGATGTTCGGGTACGTCTTGTTGAACTCGGCGACGTCCTCCTTCCACTCCTTGAGCTCGGCCGCCTTCGCCGTGGGCGGCATGCAGTCGATCGTGAGCGTCACCTTGGTCTTCGGGTCCAGCGGCAGCGTGGGATCCGAGGAACCGTTTTGCTGGGTTCCATCGCTGCTGTTGTCGTTGCTGCTGCTCGTGCCGCAGGCGGCGAGCGCGGTCAGCGACAGTGCGGAGACGAGGGTGATCGCGGCGGCACGACGACTGCGGCGGAACCGGGCACTTCTCATGAGTGGACCCCTTCGGGCATGAGCGAGGAGCGGTACGTGAACGTGAGGGCACCCCAGCGCCGTTGGCATCGCGGGGTGCGGCACACTCAATCACCACCAACAAGTGAACGCAATATCTCGCGTTCGTTTCGTAATTGCCCGACAGGACTGAGTAATCGTATCGTGACTGATGCGCAGGGTTGCGACATTGCGAAGTGGGTGGAGTCACCTGGGCGCGCTTCCCGCAATCCCGAAGCAAGGCTCCTTCCCATCGAGCGTCACGACCTCGGAAGACCTGGGATCCATAGGCGACTGCCCATAGAATCCTTCGAAGAGATCCCCCTCTGTAGGCAGCCGCTCACTGAAGTCGGCAGCGACCGGGGCGAACAAGCCGCGCCCCGGTCTGCCTCCCGGCACCTGATTCGTCCCGGTCGACTCGGCCTACGTGCAAAAACTTCGGCCCGGGGCGGTCGCCCTACACCGGAGAAGACCTGAGACGCCTACCGAGGCCTCACCAAGGATCCTCGCCTCGGGAGTCACCTCTCTACGCCTGAGCCTGCGGACCGCCGGGACCCGGGGACCGCGGTGCCCACGGCATGTCGGTTCCCGTGGCGGCCCTCGGCATGGCGACCGCGGCAGCACCCATCGGATCGGCCGCCCGAGATTGCGCACGTGGCAACCGGCCGATCCGGGGGCGGCCGCCGAAACTGCTCAAGCGGTGAGCCCAAGAGCCGTTCCCAATGACAAGGAGCGCTCGGAGTCGTCGCCGCATACGCCTCCCCGACACGTGCTGCTCAGGTCGGGAACGATTTCTAGGAGGTGGGGCGCACCCGGTGCGGTACGCACGTCACATAGGCGATGCACACGAGAAGGGGCCAGAGGCCGTACGCGCCGCCGCAGTGTCGGGGCCGGCTCGCGGGACGGCCCCGCGGCTGTCGACCTGCCCACCGTCACACGACATATGGAGTGCGCTCCGGTCCGGCAGACCCACGGAGGCGCGTCGTCATTGCCGTGATGGAGAAGGCCGACGACGAGGGAGGTCCCAGGACGCCCGCCCTCGCCCCCTCCCCCACTGGCGCTGCCCGGCCCGGGCGGCCCGTGGTGAGCTCCCTCCTTGAATGAGAGGCCTCGTCGTCCGAAGGAGGGCGATACCGATCCCTGCCTCACCGACCTGCGCCCTGGAGTGACATGACGTGATCAGGCTCGCCGGAGAATCCCTCCCCGGTGGCCCCGGACTCCACGGTCCCTGCGTGTCGACGGTCAGACGATTGCCCACCATGTGCATCAAGCTCCTCGACCAGCCGTCCGCGCCGTCTTCACCGCTTCTGGAACGGGTGCGTGCCCGGTGTGTTCCCGCTAGGTTCTGCGGATACGGCGATTCGCGAAGCTCGAAGAGCTGTCAGTACCGGTGCGCCATGCGCTCGGAGCGGGGTGCCGTGTGGTCTCGGTGGACCGGCTCCCCGGAGGGAGCAAGAAGGGCGTGTACCGGGTCCATGTCGAGGGAACCCGCGTCCCGAACGTGATCGTCTACATCTGGGCCACAGACGAGAGCTTCTGGCCGGATGCGGGCAGACCGACAGCACTGACCCGTTCGCGCCCGCGACCGGCCTCACCCCCTTCCTGTCCGCCCAGCGCAGCCTGGACGGCCTGGGAGTGCGGGTGCCGCGGATTCTCAGCGCGGACGACAGCTAGCGCCGCTATCAGGCCCACTGTGTCCAGCACCCTGCGGATCGGGATGTCCGGTTCTATTCCCCCTGTCCGGTACACAGGTGCGCGCGGAAGAACTCCACCGCCTCGGAGGCCACTCGGCGACGGGTCTCCGCGCCTTCCGGGTTGCCGCCGAGGAAATGGTGGTGCTGCACGTCAGTGCCGACCGAACGGCCGCCGGCGGCAGGGATGAGGTTGAGGTAGCGCAGCGCGTTCTCCTCCGGGGGCGTGATGGTATCGGCGTCACCCCACCTGATCTCCACCGGGCGGTCGACGCACTCCAGGCTCTCCGCGGTGATCATCTCGCCGATCGCCGGGCAGATGAGGAACGCGGCGCGTACCCGATGATCCCCGTGATCCTGGCCTGCTTCCGCGAGCGCCTGTGTCAGTTGCTCGCCGGGAACCGACGTGCCGAGGGCTTCCAGCAAGCCGGGAAACTCGGGTAGCTCCGGCATCCGGGCGCGCCCGTCCAGTACGGCCCGCAGCACACCGCTGTCGATCCGTGCGCCCGTGAGGGCTGCGCTGGTGCACCCGCCGGACGAGAACCCCGCTGCCCCGACCCTGCCCAGCGCTTGCTCCGCAGTGATCACATCCAGGGCGAACGACAGATCTCGGGGTCGTTCCCATTCGAAGGCGAAGCCCTGCGGGAGATAGCCGTCCACGAAGTTGTTGCCGTGGTGTTCCACCGAGACTGCGAGGAACCCGGCCGCCGCCAGCGTTTCGGCCAGCCATGCCATTTGTCGTGCCGAGCCACCTGTGCCGTGTGAAATCAGCACCGCCGGCGGTGGCACCTTTCCGGACGAGGCCGAGGGGTGCCATATATAAACGCGGACAGGACGCGGGAGTTCTCGTCTCTGTAGTCGCGCCGTCTTTCATCGAACAGGTCTCGTATCTGAGGCTCCGTCATGATCCTAATTCAACTTTCCAGAGAGCTCCATGCGTGGAGAGACGCATCCATAAGTCATCCAGCTATCCATCGTCATCCGTCTGTGCGGGATTCTCGTGACGCGCGCAGCTTGCAGTCGGCCACCGTCCGGTGTTGACGTCACCAGGGCTCCTGGACGCTCAGGTTCCCGTGCCATACCAGGTGGCCGGCGGAACGCCCCACCATGATTCGGTATGCCCCTGCCTCCGTGCGCCAGGCCCGGGCTTCCTCGGACCAGTGCCGCAGTGCGCGTGCCGGCACGTCCACTACGGCGGTCGCCGAGGCACCGGGCTCTGCCTGGACGGCGGCGTAGCCGGCGAACCAGAGGTCCGGTCGCTCCACAGCGGAGTCCGGGCGCGCCAGGTACACCTGCACCACCTCGCGACCGGACCTCGCGCCCGTGTTGCGCAGCCGGACGCTGACGGTGAACGGGTTGCCTTCCGTCACCTGCGCCGGGGCGCTCACCGGCCCGTACTCCCACGTGGTGTACCCCTCGCCGTGCCCGAACCAGTAGGCGGGTTCACTCTCGGCGCGCACCCAGGCGCGGTAGCCGATGTGCAGACCTTCCTCGTAGTCGAGTCGGCCTTCGACCGGCTGTGAGCGGGTGACGGGTGCGTCCGGGAGTGAGGCCGCCCAGGTCGTCGGAAGCCGGCCGCCGGGCTCGACGAGTCCGAAGAGCATGTCGGCGAGACCGGAACCGGCCTCCTGTCCGGGAAACCAGGAGAGCAGGACCGCACCCACCTCCTCCCGCCACGGAAGCTCCACCGGGCCGCCGCTGTTGACCACGGCGACGGTGCGCGGGTTGACCGCTGCCACGGCGCGGACGAGCGCGTTCTGGTGTCCGCCCAGGGAGAGATCCGTGCGGTCGTGTCCTTCGGTCTCGGTGTGCTCGGTGGTGCCGACCACCATGATCACCGCGTCCGCGTTCCGGGCTGCTTCCACCGCCTCGGCGAGCGCGGCCGAGGCCTCGTGCTCCGGGGGCGCCGCCGCGACGATCACGGCCCGCCCGGCTCCCGGGACCAGTTCACGCCGGGCCACCAGATGGACGGGCTGTCGTGTGCTGATCGTCGCCTGCGCGGTGTGCAGGGGCGGGGTCACGTGGACGACGGCAGGGTCGTCGGTGGTGCAGGGGAACTCACCGTCCAGCACGATCCGGTCGTCAAGCGTGAGCGACATGCGTCCGAAGCCGGCGACGCCGAAGGTCCACTCCCCCATCGCCTCCGCCCTGATCAACGCGCTGACCTCCACGGTACGCGCGCCGGGAACGACCGGCGGTTCCAACTGCCGCCCTGACAAGCGGTGTTCCGCGTACAGCTCGTCGCCGCCCGCGTCGAGGAGCCGCAGCAGCACTCCGGGCTGCCCCGACCTGGGGTTGTTGCATCGGTCGGGGTCGAGAGGGGCCGGGGGTACGCCCAGGGAAGGGCCGGGTACGTGCACGACGCGGGCATGTCCGCGCAGTCGGGCACGGATTCCGTCGAGGGGCGTGACCGTGCCCGAGTCGAAGACGCCGGCGCTGCCACCACCCTGCACCCGCGGGGACGCGGCGTGTGCGCCGATGACCGCGACGGTCGACAGGGCGGCCCGGTCCAGCGGCAGCACCCCGCGGTTGCTCAGGAGTACCGATCCGGCGGCCACCGTCCGGCGCAGCAGCTTGCGTGTGTCGCGGGATGTGTACGCCGGTCCGCGCCGGGGCCGGCGCGGACCGAGGGCGTGAAGGCGGTGGGCGAGCCTCAGCAGGCGCCGCACCTTGTCGTCGATGATCTCCTCGGGGACGAGGCCGTCCTTCACCGCCTGGGCCAGTTCCGCTTCCCACGGTCCCTGCGGTCCGGGCATCGCCAGGTCGAGTGCGGCGAGCGCGGGACCCGTCGTCGAACGGAGCGCGCCCCAATCCGAGACGACCACCCCGTCGAAGCCCCAGTCGCCCTTGAGCGGCTCGGCGAGAAGGCTGTTTGCGGTCATGGTGGCGCCGTTCACGCTGTTGTATCCGGCCATGACCAGCCACACGCCCGCGTCGACGGCCGCCTCGAACGGAGCGAGGTACACCTCCCTGAGTACCCGCTCGGAGACCCGTACGTCGACATGCATGCGCTCGGTCTCGGAATCGTTGGCGACGTAGTGCTTGGCCGTGGCCGCCGCCCCGGCCGCCTGGATGCCCCGGATCAGCGCCGCACCGGTACGGCCCGTCAGCTCCGGATCCTCCGAGTAGCACTCGAAGTGCCGGCCGCCCCGCGGAGTGCGGTGCAGGTTGAGCGTGGGGGCGAGGACGATGTCCACACCCTTGCGGGCCGCTTCCGAGGCGAGCAGACCACCCAGCCGCTCGACCAGCTCCTCGTCCCACAGCGCGCCGATCGCGGACGCCGACGGCAGCAGCGCGGAGGTGCGCCGTTCGTCCCACGCCTCTCCTCGCACGCCGGCAGGGCCGTCGGACATGACCATCTGACGCAGCTCGACGGCCGGCTCGTCGGCGGTCCGCCAGGTGGTGGCACCGCTCAGCAGCCGTACCTTCTGAGTCAGATCGAGCTTCTGCAGCATCAGGTCGATCACGTCGTCGGTCATTCCCACCCCAGTCACGTCAACCACCCCCCGACTGGGAGAGCGCTCTCCAAGCTTTCGTCCGCGAGGGGGTCCACGTCAAGCCCTCTGCTGATCAACCGTCACCTGCGCACGCGAAAGGCCCGGTCGCCCCGAGTATGGGAGAGGGCGACCGGGCCGGTGCGCATCGCCGACCGGCTCAGGGCAGGCGGTGGTCGGCGTTCAGCACGGCACCGCGTTCGGGGCGGTACAGGTCGAAGCCCCGGGTGTCGCACTGCAGGCCGCCGACGATGCAGTGGTCGACCAGGGCCTTGAGGGTGCGCTCCTCCCACGCGTTGAAGAAGTCGTAGTGGAAGGAGTAGCCGCGCCCGCTGGCGAGGCGGACCTGGCTCATGTCGCCGTTGACCGGCCACGCCATCTTGAACTCGATCATCGGCAGGGCGACCGGGTGGGAGGCCGGGCACATGTTGTCGTTGGTGCCGGGCTTGACCACCGGGTAGGCCATGTGGCTCTGGTGGTTCGGGGTGTCGAGGTACTTTCCGTCCCAGCAACTGGGGGCCTGCATGCGCAGGTTGAGCTGGACGTCGGGCCGGCTCGGGCAGCTCGCCGGGATGTCGGTGTTGAAGAAGCTGTCACCGCATTCCCAGCCCTCGACGAAGCCCTTGTGGGCCCGGAACTCCTGCGCGCTCTGCATGGGGTTGCCGACGACGAACCGCAGACCCTTGGGGAAGGGCCGCACGCTCCTGTAGTCGGTCACGCCCGCCTTGTAGTAGATGACCTGTGGGCCGACGGGCAGGATCTTCTGGTCGCCCTTGTACAGCGAGGGCATCCAGTAGGCGGAGGCGTCCGCGGGCGCCTTGCAGGTGGTGTTCCCTCCGTAGAGCGAGCCGGTGGTGCTGGCGGCGTTGGTGGAGGTGTTGCCCATGAACGTGTGGTCGTGGGACTTGCCGAACTGGCCCGGGTAGACGATCGGGTCGTCCGGGGCGGTGTGGGTGACGGAGCAGCCGGCCTGGAACTCGTGATGGTAGGCCGGGGGCGGGGTGGCCGTGGAGGGGACGACGCCGGTGACCTGGGGTACGGCCGGGATGTAGCCGTCTCCGTCGGGGTCGTCGCCCGACGCCTGGGTAGACACGGCCATGGTGTGTCCGCTGTGAGCGTCGGCCGCGGCGACGGCGGGAGGGATGCCGCTGTCTGTGCCCGCGGCGGAGGCGATGGTGCCGATGCCGAGGACGCTGGCGATGAGGGCCGTACCGAGGAGGAGTGCGGGGAGCCTTTTCGGACTCGATCTCATGGGGATCTCCTGCCCATGGGGGTGGGTTCGCGTGCACGCGAGGACGCCACGCGACTGGTGTGGTGGCGGTTGCGCTTCGTGCGGTGGTGCCGGGGTGGCGGGGCCGAGCGGCAGGCCCCGCCACCCGTCTTGGGGGTTCGGCTCCGTCAGCTGTAGACGCCGAACTCGTGGAGCGAGTAGCCCCAGCCGGTGCCGCGCGCGGTGAGCTGGAGCTTGACGTACCGGGCGGTGGCGGGCGTCTCGATGGTGTCGATGTCGCCGTTGCCGCTGGTGGTGGTGTGGATCGTGCGCCAGGTGGTGCCGTTGTCCGAGACCTGGACCTCGTAGGAGCGGGCGTAGGCCGGGTCCCAGACCAGCTGGAGCCGGTTGAAGGAGCGGACCGAGCCGAGATCCACCTGGATCCACTGCGGGTCGCTCCAGTCGCTGGCCCAGCGGGTACCGGTGTTGCCGTCGAAGGCGTTGCTCGCCGGGCAGGGGCAGTCGCCGTAGGAGGCCTGGGAGGAGGAGGCGGTGGCGGGCTTGCCCAGGGCGATGTTGGTGCCGGCGACGGGCGGGGCGACGACCTTGACGGACTTCGTCTCGATGCCGGCGTTGCCCCGGCCGTCCTCGGCCTGGATGTAGACCTTCCACACGCCGAGCTTCTCGGGCGCCGTGACGGCGAAGGTGTTGTTGCCGAGCGAACGCCACTGCGCGTCGACGAGACGCTTGTCGCCGTTGGCGTAGTTGCCGCTCAGGTAGATCTTGGGAGTGACCGTGTCGCCGTCGGGGTCGCGGATGTCGGCGCGGACCGTGAACTCACGGCCCGCCGGAGCCGCGGAGGCCGGGGTGACCGTCATGTTCGTGATGACCGGCGGGGTGTTGTCGCCGGTGGTGGAGCCGGCGTAGGCCTTCTTCACCGCGTAGTACGACAGACGCTTGAGGCCGTCCGGGAGGAGGTTGAACCAGACGCCGCCGAAGTCGTGTTCGAGGCCGTAGTGGAACATCGTCGCGCCCAGGGCGACGCCCCGGTGGCCGGTGATGCAGTCCCAGGCCTTGGTGTAGCCCTCGGCCTTCTGGACGTCGGTGGGCTCGTCGGGGACGCCGTTGACGTCGTCGGGCACCTCCCATTCGCCGGCGTTGCCCGTCTCGGTGATGATGTACGGCTTGTCGTACCCGCCGTCGATCCAGTCCTGCCGGACGCCGCAGATGTCGCCGTAGGCGTTCATCGAGTACAGGTCGAGGTCCGGCGCGTTGCGCTTGTAGTAGGGCCAGGCTCCGGTCCAGGCGTCCGTCGAGGTGACGGGGTGGTCGGGGTCGATGGAGTGGATCTTCTTGGCGACGTCGTTGACGAAGGTCGTGTACGCGTTGCGCTGGTTCTCCAGCTCGGTGCCGCTGTAGCAGTTCTGCAGACCGAGGACGGACTCGTTGCCGACGTTCCACATGAGCGTCGCGGGGTGGGACTTGTAGGTGTCGACCCACTTCGCGAACTCGGTGAGCATGGTGTTCTTGTACGTCGTGTCGGTGACGTAGTTGACGCAGCCACCGGAGCCGGGGCCGCCGCCCGGCTGGAGCCAGAAGCCGTTCATCACCTTGAGACCGTGGGCGGCCGCCGCGTCGAGCAGGGGCTTGCTGGAGGCGTCGGTCCCCCAGGTCCGCACGGTGTTGACGCCCATGGACTTCAGGTCCGGCATGTAGCGGGCGGCGTCGGCCATCGCCGGACCCCAGGTGAGGCCCTTCACGGTGTACGGCTGCCCGCCGACGGTCAGCTGCCAGTTGCCCTGAGAGCCCGCCACGCGCACGGCGCCCTGCGGCGGGGTGGTGCCGCCGCTCTCGCCGTACACCTGGAACTCCCACAGCGAGTAGCCGTAGCCGCTGGAGCGGACGAGGCCGTTCATGCGCACGTACCGGCCCGAACCGGAGATCGCGATGTCGTCGGTGCCGCCGTCGCTGCCGGTCACGGTCTTGGCCGTGCGCCAGGTGGTCCCGTCGTCCGAGACCTGGATCTCGTAGTTCTTGCCGTACGCGCCCTCCCAGGTGAGGACCACGCGGCTCAGGTCCTTGGTCGCGCCGAGGTCGACCTGGAACCACTGGGCGTCGCTCCACTGGCTGGCCCACCGGGTGCCCGTGAGGTCGCCGTCGACGGCGGCGGCGGCGGAGAAGGCCGCGCCTTCGGAGGAGGAGGCGGTGGCCGTCTTGCCCTGGGACAGCAGGGTCTCAGCGGCGCTGGCGGCGGGCGCGGTGGCAAGGGCGGTGAGGGAGGAGGCGAGAAGCGCTCCGAGGGTCAGGGCTGCCGCCGCGCCGCGCGTGCGGCGGGCTGGTGCGGCCATGGAGGGGGGATGTGACATTGCGGCTCCTGATGTCAATGGCGGTGACGTGCGACCAGCTCCCGGATGGGGCTCACCCGCCGATGCAGCGCTCTCTCGGGGCGGGCGGGTGTGGCATGCCCATGTCACTATCGGTGACGCGCCAGGGTCAGGGCGTCCTGGCTGGTCGGGTGGTGCGGTAGGTGCCCCGGGCCGGGGCGCGGGGACTGTTCACCCGGCCCGGGGAGTTGCGGTCGGCTCCGTGGCGTTACCGGAGACCGGCGGAGAAGCGAGGGTGCGTCAGGGGAAGGAGACGACCGTCGAGGGCACGGTCGAGGTGCCGGCGGGGATGGTGGACGCCCCGGTGTTGTTGATGACGTGGTTGTAGTGGCCCATTCCGCCGAGAGAGACCACCAGGAGGCTGTGGAACCTCACGCCCGGCTTGACGGGCGCCTTGAAGCCGTGGTCCTGGACGATGGTCGGGTCGACGTTGTAGTTGCAGTAGCTGCCGAGACCCCACGCCTCGTGGGTGTTCACCGAGTCGTCGACGCGGTAGGCGGCGTAGCCCTTCGTGGTGCCGTTCTGGATGGCGGCCTGGTTGGGGGCGTCGTACGCCTTCTCGTTCTGGTAGAAGATCGTGCGGCCGCGCTCGCCGTACCACTCGACGTCGTACTTGTTGAAGTGCTCGACGAACAGGCCGGTGGCGAGCACGTCGTCGCCGTTGACCCGGACGCCGTAGTCGGCGCGGTTGGTCTCCCAGCCCCAGCCCTCGCCGTGGTCGGCGCGCCAGACCCAGGTGTGGTCGATGATCGCGTCGTCACTGTTCACGACCATGCTGGTGGTGGCCTTGCCGACGTGGGCGCCGCCGATGCGGATGTAGACGTCCTGCACGGTGGTGGGGTTGGCGGCGTGGTCCGCGCCTGCGCCCTGCGGCCCGATCTCCAGCAGCGTCGGGGAGTTGACCGGGCCCGCGTCGATCAGGAAGCCGGCGAGCCGGACCCCGTCGACGTCGGCCACCCTCATCGCGGTGACGCCGTTGTCCGGGATGATCGTGGCGAGGCCGAGGCCGAGCACGATGGTGTTCGCCCGGTTCACGTTGATGGTCTGGTCGACGTGGTAGACGCCCGGGGTGAAGAGCAGGTGCAGGCCCTGGGCCAGCGCCTGGTTGATGGTGGCGGCGGTGGCACCGGGCTTGACCACGTAGAACTGGCTGAGCGGGATGGACTCGCCCTGCGGGGTGCCGTTGGCCCAGCTGGTGCCGCGTGCGTTGACGCGCTTGGCGGGCGCGAACACTTTGTACTCGCTGCCGTCGAGGTAGAGGTAGGGCTTCTCGCGGGAGATCGGCGTGGTGTCGAGCGTGGTGTAGCGGGGCTCGGGGAAGGAGGTCGCCGGAGCGCCCTCGGTGCCGGAGAAGGTCTGGTTCCAGACGCTGTTGGACCAGCCGCCGATCGAGCTGTCGCGGGTGTACCACTGCTGCTGGGAGTAGTTGCCGACCTGGCCGTCGACCTTGGAGTCGGCGATGTACCCGCCGGAGGCCCAGCCGTAGCCGTTCGGCGCCAGGTTGAGACCGCCCTTGACGTGCATGCGGCGGAAGGACGATGCCTGCGAGACGGCCCACCGGTTGGTGCCGTTGACCGGGTTGAGGGTCAGGCCCTCCGCGCCGCGCCAGAAGTTCTGGGTGGCGTTGCCGTTGAACCAGCCGGCGTCGACGGTGACGTCGCCGTTGATGGTGGTGTCGCCCGGGCGGAGCCCAAGACCGGCGATCTGGGTGTAGAAGCCGATCTGCGCGTTCAGGTTGTTGTACGTACCCGGCTTGAAGAGGAAGGCGTGCCGGCCCGAGCCGAACTGGGCCGACTCCTGCTCCTGGAACACCTGGTCCAGCTTGCCCTGGATGCCAGGCGTGGACGGGTCGAAGACGTGCACGTTGGGGCCGAGGTCGCCGCCGCCCGGGAGCGTCGGACCGCCACCGTCGGTGGAGCCGTACACCTGGAACTCCCAGAGGGAAAAGCCGTATCCGGTGGCACGGGTGAGGCCGTTCATGCGGATGTAGCGGCCGGTCCCGGAGAGGGTGACGTCGTCGGTGCCGCCGTCGCCGGCGCTGACGGAGGTGACGGTCCTCCAGTCGGAGCCGTTCTCCGAGGACTGGATCTGGTAGCTCTTGCCGTACGCGCCTTCCCAGGTCAGGACGGCGTGGCTGAGCGTGGCGCTCTTGCCGAGGTCGACCTGGAGCCACTGGGCGTCCTGCCACGAACTGGCCCAGCGGGTGCCGGTGAGGTTGCCGTCGACCGCGGCGCTCGCGGCGAAGGCGGGGCCCTCGGTGGAGGAGGCGGTGGCCGTCTTCCCCTGCGAGAGCAGGGTGGGGGCGGCGTGTGCCGTCGTGGCGGGGGCCAGGGCGAGCAGGCTGCCCGCCACGGCGGCGGCGACCGCCCCGGCGATGCTTTTACGGGCCGGCAGAGGACGGCGTCTGCGGGATGGTGTTGCGACCGGTATGCCAACAGGCATGAAGGGCTCCTTAACAAACCTGAAACGGGAGAGCGCTCTCCAGACCTTGGCGTGTTCCAGCCGGTGCGGTCAAGGACTCGGACCGACTTTTCTTTAGCCTTCCATTAAGTTGAAGGCTGCATGCGGTCGGATGACTCCACGATGAGCAACAGATGCCCAGTTGCGACCTAGTTGGCGCCGGCGGGCTGTGCCGGGCCACGGCACACGGCGGCGCCTGCCGGTGGGAGGGCCCGGTCTCCCCGCATATGCGTCGGCTCGGCTGCCTCGCGAGCGGAACGGCACGCTAGGGTTCCGCGTATGAGTAGAAAGGGCCCGACGCTGGAGGATGTCGCACGGCAGGCGGGAGTGTCGCGGGCGACGGTGTCTCGGGTCGTGAACGGGATCCGCAATGTGGACCCCGACATCCAGGAGCTCGTCCGCCACGCGATCGAGCAGACGGGATACAGGCCCAACCGCGCTGCCAGGTCGCTCGTCACCCAGCGGACGGAGACGGTCGCGCTGATCATCTCCGGGGCGGGTGACGCCTTCGCCTCGCGCGTCTTCGCCGACCCGTTCTTCGGCCGGGTGGTCAGCGGCGTGGTCGGGTATCTGCGGTCGCATGCGATGCATCCGGTACTCCTGGTCGCCGAGTCCGATGCCGCCAGGGAACAGGTCGTCGACTATCTGAGCCAGGGCACTGCGGATGGTGCGCTGGTCGTGTCCATCCAGGCCGCCGACCCCTTGCCGGAGATGCTGACCGCCGCCCGGATTCCCGTGGTGCTCTTCGCCCGCCCCGAACATCCGCACACCGTCAGCCATGTCGACCTCTCGCACGCCGAAGGAGCCCGGCTGGCAGCCGAGCATCTTCTGGCCAGGGGGTGCCGACGGATCGCGACGATCTCGGCCCCCCAGTCGATCTCCGCGGCCCGTGACCGTCTCGACGGCTTCCGCGTGGCGCTGGCCTCCGCCGGGGTGGTCGACGTTCCGGTGGTGGAAGGCAACTTCACGGTCGCCAGTGGTGCGGCGGCCATGGCGGAACTGTTGAGTGACCATCCGGACGTCGACGGCGTGTTCGCCGCGAACGATCTGATGGCTCAGGGGGCGTGCCAGTTCCTGCGTGAGCGGGGCAAGCGGATCCCACAGGATGTGGCTGTCATCGGCTTCGACGACTCGAGCGTGGCGGTGACGTGCCGCCCTCCTCTGACCACGGTGCGCCAGCCGGTGGAGAAGATGGCCGGCGCGATGGCTCGACTTCTCTCGGAGCACATCCAAGGGATGCACACCGAGCCCGTATCGGTGCTTTTCGACGCCGAGCTCGTGGTGCGCGAGTCGGCCTGAGCCGCCGCGGACGACGTACGCCTGACACGATGGGCCGTGCCGTGTGCCCGGGTACGGCTCCGGCCCGTCGGCCTGGTGGCGGACGGGCCGGAGCCGGAGCGCCCGGAAGGACGTCTGCTTCCTGCTACTGCGCACGAGCGGTCCTGGTCACCGGGGTTACTCGGCTACGAGGCCCCCGTTATGCGTGGATCTGACGGTGGCTGCGGATGATCTCCGCGTAGCGCCGACCGCTCGTCTTCACGGTCCGCTTCTGGGTGGCGTAGTCGACGTGGACGAGCCCGAAGCGCTTGTCGTAGCCGTAGGCCCACTCGAAGTTGTCGAGCAGCGACCAGGCGTAGTAGCCGGCGAGCGGGGCGCCCTTGCGGATGGCTCGGGCGCAGGCCTCCAGGTGCTCCTCGAAGTAGGCGGTCCGCTCGGGGTCGTGGACCTCGCCGTCGGGGGCGACCGTGTCGGGGAAGGCGGAGCCGTTCTCGGTGACGTACAGCTTCTGGATGCCGTAGTCCTCGGTGAGGCGCAGCAGGAGGGCCTCGAGGCCGCTCCCGTCGATCTGCCAGTCCATGCCCGTGCGGGGCACGTCGGGCAGGCGTACCTCGCGGGCGTACGGGACGGGCCCTGCCGGGTCGCCGGTGACGGTGACCGGGAAGTAGTAGTTGAGGCCGTGCCAGTCGAGCGGTGCGGCGATGATCTCCGCGTCGCCCGCCCGTTCGGGCAGCTCCACGCCGTACAGCTCGCGCATGTCGGCGGGGAAGCCGCGGCCGTACACCGGGTCGAGCCACCAGCGGTTGGTGTGGCCGTCCATGCGGAGTGCCGCCGCGATGTCCGCGGGGTCGTCGGAGGCCGCCGTCACGGTGCTGTGGTTGGTGACGATGCCGACCTGCGCGCCGGGGCAGGCGGCGCGGATGGCCCGGGTGGCCAGACCGTGACCGAGCAGGAGGTGGTAGGAGGCCTGGACGGCGGCGGTCAGGTCGGTGAGCCCGGGGGCCATCCGGCCTTCCAGGTGACCGATCCAGCCCGAGCAGAGCGGCTCGTTGAGGGTGGCCCACTGGGTGACCCGGTCCCCGAGGCGTTCCGCGACGACGGAGGCGTAGGCCGCGAAGTGCTCGGCGGTCTCCCGCACGGTCCAGCCGCCGCGGTCCTGCAGTGCCTGGGGCAGGTCCCAGTGGTAGAGCGTGACCGACGGCGTGATCCCGGCGGCGATCAGGGCGTCGATGAGCCGGTCGTAGAAATCGAGGCCGGCGGCGTTGACCGCTCCGCTGCCGTCGGGGATGACGCGCGGCCAGGCGATGGACAGGCGGTAGGTGTCGACGCCGAGCCGCTGCATGAGCGAGACGTCCTCGGGCCAGCGGTGGTAGTGGTCGCAGGCCTCGTCGCCGTGGTCATCGTTGTCGATCTTGCCCGGCGTATGGGAGAACGTGTCCCAGATGGAGGGGCCTCGACCGTCCTCCGTGACAGCACCCTCGATCTGGTAGGCGGACGTGGCGGTGCCCCAGGCGAAGTCACGGGGGAAGGCGCCGAGGTCTATGGAGTCGGACACGGAGAACCTCTCGGAGATCAGATGCAGAAAGTTACTTGACGGCGCCGGCGGTCAGCCCGGCGACGAGGTAGCGCTGGAGGAGCAGGAAGCCGACGACGACGGGGACGCTCACCACGAGGGAGGCGGCCATCACCTGGTTCCAGTAGACGTCGTTCTGGGTGGCGTACCCCTGGAGCCCGACGGCGAGGGTGCGCGTGGTGTCGTTGGTCATGACGGAGGCGAAGAGGACCTCGCCCCAGGCCGTCATGAAGGCGTAGATCGCGACGGCGACGATGCCGGGCGTCGCGGCCGGGATGATCACCCGGAACAGCGCCTTGATCGGCCCGCAGCCGTCGACCTTCGCCGCCTCGTCCAGCTCGCGCGGGATCGAGTCGAAGTAGCCGGTCAGCATCCAGATGGAGAACGGCAGCGAGAAGGTCAGATAGGTGAGGATCAGGCCTTCCCGGGAGCCGAACAGGGCGATGCCAGTGGCGTTGCCGATGTTGACGTAGATGAGGAAGAGCGGCAGCAGGAAGAGGATGCCGGGGAACATCTGCGTCGACAGCACGGTGACGGTGAAGGCCCGCTTGCCGCGGAAGGAGTAGCGGCTGACGGCGTACGCGGCGAAGATCGCGACGATCACCGAGAACACCGTGGCCGCGCCCGCGACGACGATCGAGTTCACGAAGTAGTCGGCGAGCGGGACGGTCTCCCAGATGTCGACGTACGGGCGGAGCGTGAGCCCGGAGGGGATCCACTCGAACTTCCCCGAGACGTCCTCGAGCGGTTTGAGGGAGCTGGAGATCATCACGTACACCGGCAACACCACGAAGGCGGTGAGCAGGGTGAGGAAGATCCGCCGGGTCCAGAGGAACGAGCGGGGCGCGGCCATGGGGGAGCGCGGAACCGGCTGGGCGTGCCTAGGCATCGGAGGTCTTCCTTCCGCGGGTGGTGAGCAGGAGGTAGACGCCCGTGACGAGGAGGAGGAAGAGCAGGAGCAGCACGGACATGGCCGAGCCGGTGCCGAAGTTCCACGTCTGGAAGGACGACTGGTAGATGTGGAGGGAGATCAGGTCGGCGGCTTCGGGTGCCGCCTTGCCGAAGAGCACGAACGGCGTGTTGAAGTCGTTGAACGTCCAGAGGAAGAGGACGAGCACGAGGACCTGGTTGACGGAGCGCAGGGACGGCAGGGTGATGTGCCGGATCTGCTTCCACACGCCGGCGCCGTCGAGTGCGGCGGCCTCGTACATGTCCCGGGGGATGTTCTGCAGTCCCGCCATGACGGTGAGGAAGGCGAAGGGCCAGCCCTTCCACACGGAGACGATCAGCAGGGCCCAGAAGCTGTTGTCGCCGATGAGCCAGAAGGCGGGGCTGTCGCCGATGCCGAGCTGGTCGTGGAGGACGTGGTTGATGATGCCGTTGTCGCGCTGGAACATGAACGCCCAGGTGATGACGGCGGCGTAGACGGGCAGGGCGTACGGGACGAGGAACAGGGTCCGCAGGAAGCCCCGGCCGCGGAAGTTCTCCTGAAGGAAGATCGCGGCGGACGTGCCGAGGAGCCAGCACAGCCCCACGGACAGCACGGTGAACAGGCAGGTCGTCAGGAAGGACTTCAGGAGCGCCTGTCCGACGGGGGCGTCGAAGTCGATCGCGACGCTGAAGTTGTCCAGACCCGACCACGGCGCCTCCGACCAGTTCCGGATATAGAACTGGGTGAGCTCGCGGAAGCTCATGGTGATGCCCATGAGCATCGGGACGAGGTGGACGAGGAGTTCGAGGAGCAGGGCGGGCAGGAGCAGGAGGTACGGCAGTGCGATGCGGCGGCGCCCGGAGCGGCGAGGTGCGGGAGCCTCTCCGGGTGCGGCCTTGCGCGCGGTCCGCTCACTCGGAGGAGTGATGACGGTTTCGGTCATGGTGGGGCGGCCTACTTCTTGGGCATCTGCTGCTGGGCCTTTTCGAGCTTGGCCCGCACGGACTCCGTGGTGACCGGCCGGCCCGCAGCCGCGTCGGCGAACAGCTCCTTGACCGCGGTTCCGACGACCGTCTCGAACTGCGACTCCTCGGGGACCTGCGGCAGGGCGGTGGCGCTGGTGGAGAGGGTTTCACGAAGGACCGTCAGGGCGGGGCCGCTGAACGTGGGGTCCTGCTGGGCGGTCTTGACCGGCGGGATCGACCCGTAGGCCTTGTTGAGGACGACCTGCTCCTCGTCGCTGGTCATGAACTTCACGAACTTCAGCGCTCCGTCCATGTTCTTCGTGTTCTTGAAGACGGCCATGTTGATGCCGGCGACCATCGAGTTGGTCTGCTTGCCCGTCCCGGGCTTGCCGGAGGGGACCGGGGCGGGAGCCACACCCCACTCGTCCTCGTTCATGCCCTGCGCCTTGAACGTGGCGGACGCGGTCTGCCACAGGACCATCGCGGTCTTGTTCTTGGCGAAGTCGCTGAGGGACTGGTTCTGGGCGTATTCAGCGTTGCCGGGGGCGACGATCTTGTGCGCGGCCATGAGGTCGACGTACTGCTTGACGGCGGCGACGGCTCCGTCGGAGGTGAAGTCGGCCTTGCCGTCGGGGGAGAAGAAGTCGGCGCCGTGCTGCTTGCCGAGGACGAAGACCTGGTGGATGTTGTTGGAGAGGTTGGAGCCCTCGACGCCGATGGCGGCCTTGTCGCCCTTCGTCAGCTTCTTGCCGGTGGCGATCAGCTCGTCCCAGGTGGTCGGCGGCTTGGTGATGCCGGCGTCCTTGAACATCTTCTTGTTGTAGTAGAGCGCGTAGGTCATGGAGTAGAGCGGGACGGCGGCGGGGTCCTGCGCCTGAACGCCGGTGGAGCCGAGAGCGGAGTCGATGAAGCGGTCCTTGCCGCCGATGGCCTCGAAGTTCTTCGCGTCCCACGGCAGCAGCGCCCCGGTGGACTGCAACGAGGCACTCCACGTGTTGCCGATGTTGAGGACGTCGGGGCCCTGACCCGACGTGGTCGCGGTGAGGATCCGGTTGAGCAGGTCGCCCCAGGGCACGACCTCCAGCTTCACCTTGATGCCCGTCTCCTTCTCGAACTTGTCGAGCTCGGGCTGCAGGACCTTCTTGTCGACCTCGATGCTCGCACCCTGGTTGGACGCCCAGTAGGTGAGCGTCTTGGGCTGCTCGTTGGAGCCGCCGCCGTTGGACCCGCCGCCGCACGCGGCGGCGGAGAGGACGAGAGAGAGGGTGACGGCGCCGACGGCTGCGGCTCTGACTCTGCGCATGGCTCCAGAGGCCTTTCAGGAAGGAGCGGGAAGCCGGCTACGGGAGGGGGCGGCGCTCCGCAGCCACCCCAGCAACCCCACGGCTTAATTTAGGATGTGAGTTAAACTCCAAACGAAGGGCTCGTCAAGAGCGGTCACCGGGGTATGTTGCGACCAGAGACCACAAGGACAGGGAGCACAGTGCGAGCACGCAGCGGCCGAACGGTACGTGACCTGCGACGAGAGAGCCGGACAGCCGTATTGCAACGGTTGTATCTCGATGGGCCTTTGAGCCGCTTCTCGCTGGGCCCCGTCACGGGACTGAGCTCCGGATCCGTCAGCAACGTGGTGTCGGATCTGATCGCCGAAGGCCTGGTGGAGGAGGCAGGCAGCGTCGACTCCAAAGGCGGGCGTCCACGGACACTGCTGCGCATCAGCCCCCACAGCGGATACGTGATCGGCGTGGACGTGGGCGAGACGCGGGTACGGGTGGAACTCTTCGACCTCGCTCTCACCGAACTGGCACGCGCAGAGAAACCTCTCAGACCGGGAGGGCCGCGCCGCATCGACCGATACGACGTCGACATCGTCGTCGGACACCTCCGCGAAGGCATCACCGAGGTCCTCGACACGGCCGGCATCCCGCCGGAGCGCCTGCTCGGCGTCGGCATCGGCGTTCCCGGCATCGTCGCCCGCACACCCGAGGACGGCGCCGTCGTGCACGGACAGACCATCGGCTGGGACGCCGTGCCACTGGAACGGCTGTTGCGCGACGCCCGCCTGCTGCCACCGGCCGTCCCGTACTACATCGACAACGGAGCCAAGACGCTCGGCCAGGCCGAGATGTGGTTCGGAGCCGGCCGCGGCGCGCAGAGCGCCGTCGTCGTCCTGTTCGGCTCCGGCGTCGGCGCCTGCGTGGTCACCGACGACATGCCGACCGGCCGTGCCGTGGAATGGGGGCACATGACCGTACGGGTCCGGGGACGCCGCTGTCGGTGCGGCGCCCAGGGCTGCCTCGAGGCCTACGCCGGATCGGAGGCGCTCCTGGAACGCTGGGCGGAGGCGGGCGGACGCCTGCCCGCCGACGCGGACGAGGAGACGGCTCTCACCGCGTTGCTCGCCGCCGCCTATCCCTCCCCCGGCCCCGACGGCAGCTCGCCCGACCCCGACATGACGGCTCTGGCCGTCCTGGAGGAGACCGCCGAGTACCTCGGGGCCGGCTTCGCCGACCTCATCAACCTCTTCCAGCCCGAACGCATCCTCGTCGGCGGCTGGGCAGGCCTCCAACTCGGCCCCCGCTTCCTCCAGTCGGTACGGACCTACGCCACCTCGTACGCCCTGGCCCACCCCGCCGCGCACGTCCGCATCGACCTGGGCACCTTCGGTCCGGACGCCGTCACCGTCGGGGCGGGAACCCTTCCTCTCGCCGACTTCTTCGCACGCGGCGGCCAACAGAGAAGGATCGAAGCCGAGGAACCGCTCCCGGCATGGCAGAGAACGCTGCGACAACGCGCGGCGCAGTGACCGACAGAGCGGGGCGAGGAGATCACTCCTCCAGATCGGGAAGCCCGTCGGGCGCCGGGCAGATCCTCCGGCCGGCGTGATCGAACACGTAGAGCTGCGCCAGGTCGACCAGCAGGGGGACCTGGGCTCCCGCGCGCACGCGCACCTGAGGCCCCGTACGCACGACGAGATCGCTGCGTACCCCACGCCGATCGGGATCGACGCCCGCGTCACCCGCGGAGGACGACTGCGGCGGTTCCAGGGTGGCCACCGCCCCGGACAGCCTGCCCATCACGCGCCTGCCGAGCGGACCGAGGCTGTTTCCGTGGGGTCTGCGGCGGTGCCCGGGGGCGGCCGGGGGCCGGGCCGACTCCAGGTCGGCCACCACCGCGGGACGCGACCCGGTGTTCACGTGCACCAGCGCTTCGTGCCCCTGGTACTCCACGTGCTCGACGATGCCCCTCATCGCCACTTCTCCCGGCCGCGCCTGGCTCGGCGGTGCGATCCGAACCGTCTCTGAGCGCAGGCCCACGACGACCGGGCGGCCCTGCTGGATGCGGAGCAGTTGATGGTCGATGCTGAGGGGCTCGGGCAGGGCGAGCCGCTGCCCGCCGAGGTCGAGCGACATGCCCGCGTCGAGCGGCGCGTGCACGACGGCCTCCAGCAGACTGATCCGGGGCGTCCCGATGAACGCGGCGACGAACACGTTCGACGGCAGCGCGTAAGCGTCCCGGGGCGAGCTGACCTGTTGCAGGACCCCGCCCCGCATGACCGCCACCCGGTGCCCGAGCGACATGACCTCGGCCTGGTCGTGCGTCACGTAGACCGTGGTGACGCCGAGCTCCTCGGTCAGCCGGGCGATCTCGGCCCGCAGGTGTCCCCGCAGTTTCGCGTCGAGACTGGACAGCGGTTCGTCCATCAGGAAGACGGAGGGATGACGGGAGAGCGCCCTGCCCATCGCGACGCGCTGCCGTTCGCCGCCGGAGAGCTGCCCCGGGTACCGGTCGAGCAGATCCTCGATGGCGAGCATGCGCGCGGTCGCCTCGATCTGCGGCTCATGGTCCGTCGCGGGATCCCGCAGCCGCAGCGGGAAGCCGATGTTCGCCCGGCTCGTCATGTTCGGGTACAGGGCGAAACTCTGGAACACCATCGCGATGTCCCGCTCACGGGGCGGAACGTGGTTGGCGTACTCGCCGTCCAGGTACAACTCGCCCTCGGTGATGTCCTCCAGGCCCGCGATCATCCGCAGGACCGTGGACTTGCCACATCCCGAAGGCCCCAGCAGGACCAGGAACTCCCCCGGCTCGACGGTGAGGGAGACACGCTCCACGGCGTAGGACTCCCGCCCGTATCTCTTGCTGACATCACGCAACGCGATGGTACGACTCATGTCGATCCGCCCGGAATTGGGAATGGTGAGCTGAGGGGGTGTGGGGGGAGGGTGAGGCCAGAAACTAGCCCACGACGCCCCCCGAGGGAACGCTTTGGCGAAAGATCGCGGAGGCGAACCCGTGACGGGTCCGGAGTCGACGCACCGATGGGCCGGTGATCCTACGCAGGAATCAGCGGGCCGATCCCCCTTGTGCGCCCACCGTATGAGCTCCTCCAGCGGGGTCTGCACGGCCTGGAGAGGTGTTGACCGCACAGTGGGAGGCAAGTACCGTCCACCTAGCTGGGAGAGCGCTCTCCCTGCTGCTCGCTGCCATCGGGCTCGCGACGGCGTGACCAGAACGCGTCGACCGGACCAAAGCTGCCGCCCCGGGTCCTGCCCGGCCGGAGATGGAGGGACCGTGTCGCACCGCGGTACTCGGAGCACTCCCGAACTCGCCGGGGCTGCCGCGCTCGTCTCCCGGCACCTGGGGACGGGCGCTCGGGTCACGGACATGGAGCGCCTGACCGGGGGAACGTTCAACGACGTCTACCGGCTCACTCTCGAGGGGGCCGAGCAGAGCGCTGCGGTACTGAAGATCTCCCCGCCGCCCTCCGTACCGCTGATGACATACGAGCGTGATCTGCTGCGCACTGAAGCAGGGTTCTACGCTCACGGGTCGACGGTGGAAGGCGTCCCCCTGCCGCGTGTACTGGGCACGGACTTCGACCGGAAGTCCGCAGACGGCGACCGACTCTTGATGACCCACCTCGACGGCAGGGACTGGCACACCGCGCGCAGCACGATCCCTGCGTGTGAACGTGACAGGCTGCGCTGCGATCTCGGCAGGATCATCGGCGAACTGCACCACGTACAGGGCGTCGGCTTCGGCTATCCGCAGCACGGCACCCCGGGCACCGGCTCACCATGGCGGACCGTTTTCCTGGCCATGTTGAGCGACGTGCTGCACGACGCCCGTACCTACAACGCCCGCCTTCCGTTCGACGAGGACCGACTGCTGCGGACGATCGACCAGAAGGCCTGGCTGCTCGACGACGTCACTGTCCCCACCCTGGTCCATTTCGACCTGTGGGACGGCAATGTCCTCGTAGCAGAGCGCGAGGGTCGTCTGGAGATCAGCGGGATTATCGACGCCGAGCGGGCGTTCTGGGGAGATCCCCTGGCGGATCTGGTCTCCCCTGCCCTGTTCGGGGACATCTCGGATGACGAAGCGTTCCTCGCGGGCTACTGCTCCGCGAGGGGCCGTGGATTTCGGCTCGGTGACCATGACCTGGGTCGCGTGGCGATGTACCGGATCTACCTCGCCCTCATCGTCCTGGTCGAAGGAACGCCACGCGGCTACGACCCGGACGAGCGAGCGCCGCTCACCGACCGTGCCACAGCTGACCTGTTCGCCGCACTCGACAGACTGCATCGGACCGTCCCGCAGGCCACAGGCGAGGCGTGAACTCCGGCGCCGGACACGGAACGTGCACGGAGAACGATGAACGACAGAGGCCTGAGACCGGCCACTCGCCCGGCCGAAGGACGGGATCTCCGCGGGCCTGGAGTCTCTGACGTCCTCGTACTGTTCGACATCACCGGCCATCAGGCGCAGAGGCTCCTTCGGACGCGGGACTGAACCGCTCACACCCGGCCGCTCAAAGACGAGCACTGGACGCTGCTGAAGGACGAGCAGAGCCTTGCGTCCGGCATGCGTGATGCGACACGGCTGGGCTTTGCCGTGCCGGCCGGCCTGATCTGCGAGGTCTCGGACAGCAGCGGCGCGGCATCCCACACGAGGCACGGAATAGGACGCCGAGGACGGACGCGGGCTGTTCCCGACCGGACAGTTCGCCCACCGCTGGAAGACGCGCCAGAGCAACCGGGGCAAGACGATGCGGACCGAACAACCGCTGCCGAACGGCACCGGGAACCTCTGTCCCCGGCCGACCATCTTCCCCCTTCTTCCCTCTCCCCCCGTCGAGCCCGCGCGAGCCGTTCGGGTCGGAGCCCGACGGCACGCCGACGGGCTGCTACGGAGTCTCGTGCAGGCCGATGTCGGCCGGGCCGAAGACGAAGCGGGTGAAGCGAACCCGCAACCCCTCGCGTTGCGGCGAGCAGCAGAAGGGTCCCGCCTTCGCGATCGCGTCCGGCCGCATGTGCGCGAGTCGGACCATCCGCCACGGGCCCTCGCTGGCGCGAGCGCGGATGGTGAGCGCGTCTCCGGAGCGGCTGGCCCTCACCGTGACCGACGTTCCCGCCCACTCGGGGACGGGGGCCAGAGACCAGTCGGAGGTGTCGTGCGTGACGACCGCGCCGAGGTGCGGCGTACCGTCCGTCGCCTCCACGCCCGCTTTCACCCAGGTCCGCTCGTCGACGCGGACCATGACTCCCGCCTGGTCGTACAGGGTGGTCAGATCGGCTTGGAACGTCACCGCGACCGCGTGGCCCACGGGGAGAGGAGCGAGCAGAGCGTGCCCGCTGTCCCGGATGAACCCGTAGCTGGTACGGCGCCAGAAATCACTTGCGTAGGCCGTGCTCACCAGCAGGTCGTCTCCCTCCGGTTCCGCCCTCGGCAGCGGGTTGAGCCACGCGGCGTCACTCCACGGAAACTGTTTGGTGCCGGTCATGACCGGCATTCTCTCTGATGGGTGGGGCAGAGCACGCGGCACGCGGGCACCGTCGGAGGACGTGTGTCGCGCACGCCGTCCGTGCTCCGGCACGGGGCCGGCGCAGGAGCTCGCGGAGGAGGGCCCTGCGCCGGCGGGTACCTCCGGGGGACGCCGGAGGCACCTGTCCTACGGGTTTATGTTGATCTTGAAGGTGGAGGTGGTGTTGCGGATGTCGACGGCGTTGCCGTTCATCCGCAGTCCGTTGAAGGTAACCTCGCCGACGGCGGGACCTTGCTTCTCCTCGGGCATCTCGTTGGCCCAGAGGCCGAAGCCGGACTTGGCGTCCCAGGCGTCGCCGCTCTTGCGGGCTCCAGTGATGGAGATGTCCGTGAAGACGGTGTCCTTGATGGGGAACTGCGGCTGTCCGTTGACGTAGTTCGTCTGGAACATGATGCCGCTGTAGGTGGGGTCGACGATGTCGACGTTGTTCACACGGATGCCCTGGAACACCTTGGAGGCGGAGAAGAGCCACATGCCGGGGAAGGTCTGGTTGCCCCAGAAGTGGCCGCCGGCCCGGACGATCGAGATGTTCTCCAAGGTCGTCGGCTCGGTTCCGAAGCCGTTCATGGCGTAGCCGAAGTCCAGCGAGGAGATGGTGACGCCGGAGTAGACCAGGGTGTCGGCGATGTGGATGTTGCGGAAGGTGTTGGAGTAGCCGCCGTAGACGGCGAGGCCCGCGGCGCGCCACGTCAGGGTCGACGTGAGGTTCTCGTAGACGTTGTTCTTCATGTCGGCGCCGCCGGCGTCGATCGCGGAGAACAGCGCGAAGCTGTCGTCACCGGTCGCCCGGGCGTCGTTGTTGACGACGTGGTTGTCGGTGGAGCCGTTGGTCATGTTGATGCCGTCGGCGAACATGTTGCGGATGCGCGAGTTCTTGATCGTGATCCGGTCGGTGTTGGCGCCCCAGTAGAGGCAGACCATGTGCTCGTTCCAGATGTTGTCGATCTCGATGTCGGTGACGTTGGCGAAGTCGAAGACCTTGCCCGGCCCGTCGATGCGGGAGGTGTAGTTGCCGAAGTAGGCGAAGTTGCGGAAGGACGAGCCCTTCGCGGCCGCCTCGGCGCGGAAGCCGACGTCGGTGTTGTTCTGCGCGGCCGGCGCGTGGAACTTCGTGTACCACGGGCCGGCGCCCACGACCTGGACCGGCTTGCCGTACACCTGGAACTTGCTCGACGTCTGGTAGTCGCCCGGCGGCAGGTAGACGCCGACGAGCCTGCCGGTTCCGTCCATGCGGACCTTGTCGAGCGCGTTCTGGACGTCCTGCTGACCGAAGCCGGCCGGGACGACGAAGCCGGCCGGGTCCGGATTCGCCACCGGCGCGACCTGCTCCAGGTTGACAAAGTCGATCGCGTAGTGAGCGGCGGCATTGGCGGCGTCCTTCTGGAGGCGGATCTTGCTTCCCGCCGGGACGGTCTCGCCGAGCAGGATGTGCGCCTCGTCGTAGATGTGGCGCGGGCCGCCGGCCGAGGGGGCGTTCTCGGGGAGGTTCTCGGCGCCGTACAGCCACGCGTACTTCGAGGTCAGTGGCATGGCCTTCTTGAAGACGCCGTCGACGTACACGTTGATCGTGGAGTCGATGCCGCCACCGCCCGGGGCGTCCGGGATCGAGAAGCGGGTGACCAGGGTGTTCGTGGACGCCCGGGTGGTGAACTCGACGTACTCGCCGGTCGCGTCCAGGTTCACCGCCTTGCGGCCGGATGCCTCGCCGGCGATGTCGCCGACCGTCCGGTTCGGGCCGACGACCTGGGCCCCGCCACCGGCCGTGCCGTCCTCCGCCTCGTACATGTCGTACGGCATGTTCGCACCGCGGCCGACGAACAGCGCCTGAGAGGCGGTGTTGTTAGCGCGCTTG
This sequence comes from Streptomyces changanensis, assembly GCF_024600715.1. Classification (NCBI taxonomy): domain Bacteria; kingdom Bacillati; phylum Actinomycetota; class Actinomycetes; order Kitasatosporales; family Streptomycetaceae; genus Streptomyces; species Streptomyces changanensis. Next base: position 5,886,416 of record NZ_CP102332.1, on the reverse strand, counting down.
ACCGGCAGTTCGCCGGCGTCGTCGGCGAGGACCGTCCTCACCGTGTACGACCCGTTGGCGGCGGTCCACGGGCCGAGGGTCACCACTGTGGAGGCGCCTGCGGCGAGGCTGCCGCTGTAGGAGCCGGTCAGGGTCTTGACTGTGGCGCCCTGCTTGTCGAGCAGGTTCAGGGTGATGCCGTGGCTGCCCGCCGAGGTGGCCTGGTTGCCCTGGTTCTTCACCGTCGCCTTGAAGGAGACGGTGTCCCCGGCGGACGGGCTGGACGGGGTGGTCGTGACCGAGGTGGTGACCACGTCGGCGCTGGTGACCGGCTTGACCACCAGGGCGGTGGGGCTGGTGTGGGTGTTGTTGGTCTCGTTCTGCTCGACGACCGCGTTCGCCTCGTCCGTGACCGCGCTCAGCTCGTAGGATCCGGCCTCCCGCGCTCCGATGGAGGCGCTGACGGTGGTCTGGGCCCCGGCGGCGAGGGCGCCGACCTGTGCGGTGGCGACCTTCGTGCCGCCCAGGCGCAGTGCGACGGCGCTGGCGGGCGCGGCGGCCGGGCCGCTGTTACGGACCGTGGCGCTGACCGTGATCTGGTCCGACTCGACCGGGGCGGCCGGCGACGTGGTCAGGCCGGTCACCTCCAGGTCCGGGTTGGGCGCGGGCACTCCCATGACCTGGAACTCGGCGAGCTGGCCCGCCGAGGAGCCGGAGTTGGCGGTGAACTTCAGCTGTACGTCGGCGACACGTGCGGTGACCGGGACGGTCACGGTGTTGCCGCCGGCCGGGTCGAAGGTGTAGCTCTTCGCGGTGACCAGGCTCGTGAAGCCCGACGCGTTCTGCTCGCGGCCGAGGACCTCGATGGTCTGGTTGCGCGCGCCCCAGGCGGTGTCGGGGTTCAGCTTGAGGACGAGGCGGTCGAGGTCGGCGTTGGAGCCGAGCTTGACGGTGAGGGTCTGGGGGTAACTGCCGCCGGCGCCCTCCCAGTAGGTGCTCGTGTTGTTGTCGTTGGCGTTCGCCGCGACGAAGCTGTGGACCGTGGAGGAAGCGCTGATCGCCTTGCCGACGGCCAGGTTCGAGCCCGTGGAGCCGGTGCCGTTGCGGGTGACGGTGTTGCTGTTCACGGACTGGTTCCCGGCCGCGTCCCTGGCCCTGACGTGGTACGTCACGGTCTGGTTCGCCGGTCGGTTGTCCGTATACGTGGTGACGTTGCCCGCCACGCTCGTCAGCAGCGCGCCGTTCGCGTAGACGTCGTAACCGGTGACACCCGTGTTGTCGATGGAGGCGCTCCAGACCAGCTTCACCTGACCGGTCACCGGCTCGGTGAACGCCAGGTTCGCCGGAGCCGTCGGCGCCTGCGTGTCACCGGAGTCGGCCCGCCGGGTGACGGTGTTGCTGTCGGCGGACTGGTTGCCGGCCGCGTCCTTGGCCCGCACGTAGTACGTCACGGTCTGGTTCGCCGGGCGGTTGTCCGTGTACGTGGTGACGTTGCCCGCCACGCTCGTCAGCAGCGTGTTGTTCGCGTAGACGTCATAGCCGGTGACACCCGTGTTGTCCGACGAGGCGGTCCACGTCAGCTTCACCTGACCGGTCGCCGGCTCGGTGAACGCCAGGTTCGCCGGAACCGACGGCGCCTGCGTGTCACCGGTGGCCGGTCCGTAGACCTCCAGCTCGGAGAGCTGAGCGGCAGGCTGCGTGGTGTTCGCCGTGACCAGGATCCGGATGTACCGTGCCGTCGTCTCGCCGAAGGGGATCGTCACGGAGTTCTGGCCGGAGGGGGTGAACTCGTACGCCTTGGAGGCGGTGAGGTCGGTGAAGTCCGTGCCGTTCGCGCTGCTCTGGACCTTCAGGGTCTGGCTGCGCGCGCCCCAGCCGTCGGGCAGGCGCAGGACGACGCGGTCGACGCGGACGGAGGAGCCGAGGTCGGCCCGGAGCCACTGGGGCAGCTCGTTGTTGCGGCTCTCCCAGTACGTGGCCTTGTTGCCGTCGTTGGCGTTGCCCGCCGCGTACACCTCGGTGTGGCTGCTCGCGGTCAGGGTCTTGCCGGCCGCCAGGTTGGCAGAGGTGCCGTCGGCGGCGTGGACCTCCAGCTCGGAGAGCTGGGCGGCCTGCCAGCCGGTGTTGGCGGTGATGTCGACGCGCACGAAGCGCGCCTGGACAGCGGGGAAGCCCACCGTGACGGTGTTGCCGGAGCCGGGACTGAAGGAGTACGTGGCCGAACTCTTGAGGGTGGTGAAGCTGGTGCCGTCGGCGCTGCCCTGGACGGAGAGCGTCTGGTTGCGGCTCTCCCAGCCCGCCGGGAGCTTGAGGACGACCTCGTCGACGCGGGTGCTCGTACCGAGGTCGGCCTGGACCCACTGGGGAAGGTTCGAGCCGGAGCTCTGCCAGTACGTCCCCTGGTTGCCGTCGGTGATGTGCGCGGCCCTGTACTCCGGCAGTGCGCTGCTGGCCGCAGCGGGGTCGCCCACCGCGATGTTGGGGCCTCCGGCGGCCTGTGCGGTCATCAGGGGACCGCCCAGCGCCAGCAGGCTCGTCGCGATCACGGCGCTCATGCTCCGCGATCTCCAGTTGTGCAGTGTCATCTGTCCTCGATCTCGGCCTCGCAGACGGGGCTGCGTGGCGCGGCTCGTCGGGTCGACCTCACACCCACGGCCACGGGTCGGGGTGAGGGTCGGGGCGGGGGGCCGGCCACCGCCGTGGCCGACCCCCTGGTGACGACGCCTCGGGCGCCGTCACCGGTGTCACGGGTTGTTGATGACGAACTGGGATCCGGGCTCGACCAGGATGTTGCCCTGGGCCGAGTTGGTGATCGTCACGTTCGACAGGGTGGCGCTGCCTCGGGCGCCGCTCATGGCGAGGATGCCGGAGCCGTTGTTCGACTTGTCGATGCGGACGTTGGTGATCTTGACGTTCGGCATCTCGCCGCCACCGGTCTTGAACTGGATGCCGTCGTACGTCGAGTCGACGATGTCCGTGTCCTTGATGGTGACGCCGGGGATGGGCTGGCCCTGCGCGAACAGGGTGATGGCGCCGAACTCCTGGTCCTCGTTCCAGAACGCGCCGCCCGTGCGGTACAGGGCGTTGTTGGAGATGAGGGTCTGCCCGGAGAAGGGCAGCGGGTCGTGGTCGGTCGCCAGCATGATGCCGGGATAGTTCATGGTGTCGGCGATGATGTTGTTCTCGATGGTGTTGCCGAAGCCGCCGTACACCGCGATGCCGTTGGCCCGCCAGGGCAACTGGATCGTGTTGTTGCGGAAGTGGTTGTTGGAGCCGATGTCCACCGAGGTGTCCTTGACGTACTTGCTCGCCCAGACGGCCAGCGCGTCGTCACCGTTGTTGCGGAAGGACGAGTTGAAGACGGTGGAGTTACGGGTGCCGTTGGCGAAGTTGATGCCATCGGCGTAGGTGTTGCGGACCCGCATGCCGCTGAACTCGACGCCGTCACCGGGCCCCCACAGCTCGGGGATGTTGGAGTAGTCGCGGCCGGCCCAGACGCCGACGTTGGCGTGCTCGATCCAGACGTTGCTGATCTTCGTGCCCTTGCCGAAGCGGCCGTTGAGACCGACGCCGCCCTCCTGGTTGCCGTCGCCGCCCCGGATGGTGCCGGAGCCGAAGATGGCGATGTCGGAGATCTGGGTGTTGTGGTCGATGTCGAAGCCGAAGTTGCCCTCGTGCGGGTGGTTGATGCCGCCCGCCTGGTGCGGCGGGGTCAGGGTGTAGAGCTGCGAGTGCCACATGCCGGCGCCTCGGATGGTCACGTCACGGATGCCGACCGTGTTGTAGACCCCGCGGTTCAGCGGGTCGTCGGTCAGGATCTTCTGCTCCTGGCGCCACTGGCCCGCCGGGATCCACACGCACGGGATCTCGCCCTTCTGGTCGGCGGTCACCGCGCGCTGGATCGCGTCGGTGTCGTCGAGACCGTCGTTGGGCACCGCACCGTAGGTGGTGATCGAGACGCAGCCGGCCGGCTGGGCCGCCGGGGGCGCGACCTGCTCCAGGTCGATCAGGTCGATGATGTAGAAGGAGGCCGTGTCACCGGCGTCCCGCTGGAGGCGGAACTTCGTGCCGGCCGGGTAGGACTGGGCCAGCAGGGCGTGGGACTCGTCGAACAACCGGCGCGCGTCGGCTCCGGGCGTGTTCGTCAGGCCCTCGGGGTCGTCGGTCGTCCCGTAGAGCCAGCTGTGCTTGGACGACAGGGTCAGCTTGCGGACGAAGACGTCGTTCGCGTAGAGGCTGATCGTCGCCTGGGTGCCGCCGCCGGACGGGGCGTCCGGGATGGAGTTGCGTACGACGATGGAGTTGGACGCGTTGGTGGAGGTGAACTCGACAAACTCGCCGGTGGAGTTCAGGCGGACCGACTCGCGGCCCGAGGACTCGGTGGCGAAGTTGGTGTGGCCGAAGGTCCGCTTGGCGTCGGCGGTGAGCAGGGTGCCCTGGTAGCGGGCGTCCTCCGCCTCGTACTCCGTGTACGGCACCGCGGCGCCCCGCCCCACGACCAGCGAGCGGGTGAAGACGTTGTTGTTCTCGTTCGTCTCGGCCACGGCCGCGGTGGCGTCGGCCGTCGCGGTGAGGTTGACCCCTCCGCCGGCCGCGGTCCAGGTACCGGAGATCGCCACGGTGACCGACTGCCCTGCGGCGACCGCCGGGGTGGTGCCGTTCAGGGTGGTCGTTCCGGCGGCCAGCCGGGTGACGGTGCCGGCGGCGACACCGGTGGTGCCCCGGTTCTGGACCGTGGCGGTGAAGGAGACCTGGGCGCCGACCGCCGGGGAGGACGGGTTCGGGGTGATCGCGGTGACCGTGAGGTCGGGGCCCGGCGCCTGGCCGACGACCAGCTTGGAGGAACCGGTCCGGCTGTTGTTGGTGTCGTCCTGCTCCACGACGGTGTTGGCCGGGTCGACGACCGCCGACACGGTGTAGCTGCCCATGGCCCGCTTGCCGACCGGGATCTTGACGGTCGTGGAGGCGCCCGCCGCGAGCGCGCCGACCTGCGCGCTGCCCGCCACGGCGCCTTCGAGGCTCACGTTGAGGGAGGTGGCCGGCGAGGCGGCGGTGCCGGCGTTGCGGACGGTCGCGCTGACCTCGACGGGGTCCGTCTCCGAGGGGGAGGAGGGAGTCCACACGAGGTCGGTGACGGTGAGGTCCGGGTTGGGGGCGGCGGCGCCCACCACCTCGAACTCGGCGACCTGGGCGCCGTAGCCGCTGGAGTTGGCGAAGAACTTCAGCTGCACGTCGGCGTACCGGCCGGTCACCGGGATGGTGATCGTGTTGCCGCCGGACGGGCTGAAGGCGTAGTCGGCGCGGGCCTTGAGGCTCGTGAAACCGGTCGCGGACTGCTCGCGTCCGAGCACCTCGACGGCCTGGGTCCGCGGACCCCACGCCTGGTCGGGATTGAGCTTGATCCGGACCGCCTCGATGTCGGCGTTGGCGCCCAGCTTCGCCGTCAGGGTCGCGGGGAAGCCCGCCGACTCCCAGTAGGTGGCGGTGTTCCCGTCGTTGGCGTTGGCCGCCACGTACGACTGGGTGAACGAGGAGGCCTCGATCGGCTTGTTCCGCGCCAGGTTGGTGCCGGTTGGCGGCGGATCGACCGGGCCGCCGCCGTCGTCCTCGCCGAAGACCTCTAGCTCGGACAGCTGGGCCGCGTTCCAACCGGTGTTCGCCGCCACCTGCACACGGATGAAGCGCGCCGTGGTCGCGGTGACGGGAATGCTGACCGTATTGGCCTGGGCCGGGTCGAAGGTACGTGCCCCGGATCCGGCGAGCGCGGCGAACGAGGACCCGTCCGTGCTGCCCAGCACGCTCAGCGTCTGGACGCGTGAACCCCACGAGGCCGGCAGCTTCAGCGCGACCCGGTCGACCTCGGTGCCGGCCCCCAGGTCGACCTGCACCCACTGCGGGAACGCCCCGTTGGGGCCCTCCCAGTAGGACGCCTGACTTCCGTCCGTCACATTACCCGCGACGTAACTGCCGTTCGTGCCACCCGCGGTCGCGGGCTTGCCCAGGGCGAGGTTGGGGCCCTCGGCGGCGTGGGCGGGAGCGGGGAGCATCCCCACACCTATCAGCCCTGCCATCACCGAGCCGACGATCACTCGCCGCCCGTGGTTTCTCGATCGCATGAAGTCCTCTTGATTCCTCACCCGGACAGCCGACCGTGACGCGCCACGCCCGCGGCACGAACAGCACCGGGAAGGAGGCGAGCTGGGGGGCGGATACACCAGGGCGAATGTCGACAGAGCCCTCGCACAACACCTTCCACCCTCAAAGAGGGAACATCCAGGTGTCAGCAAGTATTTTTGAGTTGTTCAGTCAATCTTTTGCGATGACCAGGTGACAGGTTTCCGCCAGGTCACCACTTTGTCAACGGGGCCGACACAACTGGCCTGTTGGAGAGGACGCGCGCCTGGTCAGCGCTTTGGACGGTCGGCCACCGCGGACACGGCGGATCCCCCGCAGCCTCGCCTAGTACTGCAACGGTCTTTAGCCTGATGGTGGGCAGGTTCGGGTGGCGTGTGGCCGCGTCGTTGGTAGTGGCTGATGCGGGCTTGGTGCTGTCGTCGACGACATCGGTGGGACCAGTGCAGGACGTGATCGATCGAGGCCGGCCGGCGGTGGGTGAGGCGGTGGATCAGGCGTCGCAGTTCGGGAAGGCTCAACGGGACGAGGCCGGAGGATCCGTCTGCTTCGCCGGTGTCGAGCTCGCGTGCCCGCAGGACGGCCAGGCAGGCGTGGGCAGCCATAGCCAGGGTGATGTGGCGATGCCAGCCGGGGTAGTGGCGGGACCTGGTAGTCGTCCAGGCCGCACTCCTGCTTTGCCGTCTGAAAGCATTCCTCGACCGCCCATCGGGCGCCGGCGACATGGATCAACTGGTCGAGCGTGGTGTCGGTGGGGCAGTAGGCGATGTAGTAGGAGATCTCCTCCGGGCGGCTCACGCTGCGGCGGGCGATCACCCAGTGCCGGCGGTCCTCCCAGTGCCAGTGCCAAACCTCGACCCGGGCCCAGTCGAAGGCACGGGGCCCGGGGGAGCCGTTGCCGCAGGAGCGGCATTTCCACTTCTGCCGGGACAGATCGTGGAACAGGTCGTGAACGGGGTGATCGATGGCCCGCGAGTCACGACGGTGCCGTGCCGGGTGGTGGCCAGGGCATGTAAAGACACCAGCCCGTTCCAGCTCGCTCCGTCAGCTCTTGGAGTAGCCGCATCCGGCGTCCACGGTCACCCACCCGAACGGGATCTTCTCCGTGATCGCCTGGCGGACCATAGCCGGGCGATGGCGACCTTGGTCTCGGAGACGACCGTGTCGTCGATGCCGGCCCGGCGGCAGCGTTCCCGGTCGTCGGTCCAAGAGACAGGCAGGTAAGGGCACCGGTCGATCAGAGTTGCGGCCACGCCCGGCGGCATAGGCGAGGAACATTCCGACCTGACAGTTCTTCATCCGTCCCGCGGTTCCGGAGTGCTGCCGCTAGACCCCGGCCGAACAGGTCTCCTTCTTCAAGAACCCAGTGTCGTCCACGTTCAGCACCGCCTCCCCGTCGCCGAGATGCTCCACCGCGAACTCACGCACGTCGTCCAGAACCTCGTCCGCATCCCAGTCGATCCGGTTCAGCAACCGGTGGATCCGGTCCGGCCCGCACACCCGGCCTCCTCCGCCAACGTCCAGCCGTTCTTCCGCTCCAGCGGGGCGACCAGCCCCCGCATACGCCAATGCCGCCTCACGCGGCTCCGACCTGGCAAAACGGTGCACGAACCGGTCATGCAGAGCGCCCCGGAGCCGGCCTCGCATGCCGAAGATGAACGGATCCGCCACGCGCTTTCGGGCACAAGAAAAGGGCCAGACCCGTCAGGTCTGGCCCTCGAAATGGCCCGTGCGGCCGCTCACTCCCAGCGTGGAACAACGCCCGGCCCGGCCCGGCCCGGCTCGATTCAGGCGCTGGACGGCGGCGCGGTCGAGCCCCGCACCACCAGCTCCGGCTCGAAGAGCAGCTCACCGGGGGATGCCTGCGCCCCCTGGATCTGTGCGCACAGGAGGTCCACGGCGGCCCGCCCCATCGCCTCGATCGGCTGCCGCACCGTCGAAAGCGGCGGCTCGGTGCAGTTCATGAAGGCCGAGTCGTCGAAGCCGAGTACGGACACGTCGGCAGGAACGGTGAGTTGCCGCCGGCGAGCCGCTCGAATGGCGCCCAGGGCCAGCGGGTCACTCGCGCAGATGACGCCGGTCACCCCGCGGTCCCACAGCCGCCCCGCGGCCGCCTGTCCCCCTTCGAGCGAGAACATCGAGCGCTCCACAAACTCCTCCGGCAGCTCCGTCCCCCCCGCCGCCGCGGCCGCCCGCGCCGCGGTCAGCTTCCGACGCGAGGGGATGTGGTCCTCGGGACCGATGACCAGCCCGACACGCTCGTGCCCCAGCGAGGAGAGGTGACGCCACGCCTGCTCCACCGCGGCGATGTCGTCACAGGAGACGCAGGGAAAATCGAGACCCTCGATGGGCGCGTTGACCAGGACGACGGGGATCTTGCGCTCCGCCAGCTGCCGGTAGTGCTCGTGCGGCGCGTCGGCCTGCGCGAAGAGGCCTCCGGCGAAGATCACTCCGGACACCTGCTGCTGCAGAAGCAGCTCGACGTAGTCGGCCTCGGAGACACCACCCCTGGTCTGCGTACAGAGCACCGGCGTGAGCCCCTGCTGCGCCAGAGAACCGCCGATGACCTCGGCGAAGGCCGGGAAGATGGGGTTCTGCAACTCCGGCAGGACCAGGCCCACCAGCCTGGCCCGCTCCCCCCTCAGCTGCGTGGGCCGCTCGTAACCGAGGACGTCCAACGCGCTGAGCACAGACTGGCGGGTGGTCTCCGAGACCCCCGGCTTGCCGTTGAGGACTCGGCTGACCGTGGCCTCGCTGACCCCCACCTTTTTCGCTACCAGAGCAAGTCGTCGCGTCACGAACGCAACTGTAGCGCAAAGGAAGTCAGGAAGTTACATACTTCTTACCGTAATCGCAGCGCATTCGTGCGTCGTCATGCCTGGATATCCCACCTCGCGAAGAGGTACGGGACGCGGCCTTCTCCGAACCGTCCGGAACCGTCGGCTCTAGCGCTCACCCACGGCGCGGGCAAAGATAGAACAACTCGGGATCCCCCGGATCCAGACCATGGAGAAGCCCGACCGGCAGCCAGCCGGCCCCTTCCAACAACCCCTGCATCGGCCGGTTGGACACGTTGGTCGAAGTGAACAGCTTCTCGGTGGTGCACGAGGCCGCTGCCTCGTCCAGCAGTCGACGCCCCACACCGCTCCGGCGCGCCGTGGGCGCCACCATGAGCATCGTCACGAAGCCCTGCCCGAAGAACGTGCACTCCACCACGCAGTAGCCGAGAAGACCGCTCTCACCCTCCGCCACGGCGGCCGCCCCGCCCTCGCACCACCTTCGAATGCTCGCCCGCCGCTCGGCGTCACCACCGTCGGCAACCACGTCGACGCCGCACAGCGCCGGCTCGTCCGACGGGCGTACCCGCCGCACGACGATCCCGCCCCCACTTTTCGTCATCACACCCGCCATACTGCCGTCCCTTCGGTGAACAAGCGCCGCGCCGACGTCTCGCCGTAGCGGTCAGTACGGCCGGACACGACGGTGCGGTCCTTCCTCGGCGGCGATCCTCCGCTCAGGTGGACTCCCGCACCACCAGTTCGTTCGGCATGATCACCGGTTCGCGGGCCTGCCCCGCCAACAGGCCGAGCAGGAGGCGGACGGCAGCCGACGCCTGGTCCGCCATCGGGCTGCGCACCGTGGTGAGCGGCGGGGCACTGTAGGCAGCGGCCTCGATGTCGTCGAAACCGACCACGGCCACGTCGTCCGGTACGCGCCGCCCCCTCTCCCTCAGCGTCCGAAGGGCGCCTATCGCCATCAGGTCGTTGGCCGCGAACACCGCGTCAAGGGATGGTTCGTCGGTAAGGAGCTGCTCCATCGCCTCGGCGCCGGAGATCCGAGTGAAGTCGCCCAGCGCCACCAGCGGGCGCTGTCCGGTCTGGCGGAGCGCCTCACGGTAACCCGCGAGACGTTCGCGGGCGTCGCCGAGATCCAGGGGTCCGGTGACGGTGGCGATGCGCTTACGTCCCCGGTCCAGAAGATGGCGCACGGCGAGGTCCGCGCCGCCTGCGTTGTCCAGGTCCACGTAGGGCACGTCCGTGGCCGCGGTACGGCCGAGGGAGACCATCGGCAGCCCGGTCCTGGCCAGCACGGCGGGCAACGGGTCGGCGCCGTGCAGGGAGAGGAGCAGGACGCCGTCCACGTTGCCGGCGGCCACATGGCTTTCGACGCGGGCCCTGCTGCGGTCGGATTCCGCGAGCATGAGCACCACCTGCTTGTCGGCCGCCTCCAGCTCGCGGCTGGCGGCCCGCACCACGGTGGAGAACAGCGGGTCGTCGGAGAGCACGCCCTGCGGCGGGTCGGAGACGACCATCGCGACCGCGTCCGTCCTGCGCGTCACCAGTTTGCGGGCCGCCGCGTTGGGGACATACCCCAGTTCGCGTACGACGCGCATCACCGCGTCCCGGATCTCCGGCGCCACGGTGTGTTCACCGTTGACCACCCGCGACACGCTCGACTTGGACACTCCGGCACGTGCCGCGACCACGTCCAGCGTGGGCCGCTTCGTCCCTGAACGCCTCGCCGCCACCGGTTCCATCGTCCACCCCCGTCTGCTGTCCCCGTCCCGACCCGACCCTATGAAATACCCGTGCGACCGCAATCCCCCGGTCGTGGAAAGGGTCAGTAGGCAGACGCGGCTGTGGTGCTCCGGTGGTGGCGTGGCACGGGCCCGCGCCGATCAGGGAGCGCTCCCTCACGAGGGGCGGCGCGGACAGGCGCGGGGCGCGGTACACACGGCGGCGGATCCGCTGGTCGAAAGCCATCTTCCCGTCCGCTCGAATACCACAAATGGCCTTCTGAAAAGCCTTTCTGATGTGCCATCAGATCAGGGGGACCTGTTCCTCGCCCCGCGTCGGAACCCTTGACACCCCTCCATGACGGCAGCAGTCTCCCCCTCAGGGAGCGCTCCCCGGCCTCCCTGCCCCGTATCCGCTTCGAGGAGCCGCCATGAGTCCGATGCACCGCCGTCTGGGCCTGCTCATAGCCCTCGCGGTCACCCTGCTGTCGCTCGCCGGCCTGCCCGGCCCTCCGCCCGCCCACGCCGCCGACACCCTGCTCTCCCAGGGCAGACCGGTGACGGTCTCGTCCACGGAGAACCCGTTCGCCGGCGCCAACGCCGTGGACGGCGATCCTGGCACCCGCTGGTCCAGCGCCTTCGCCGACCCCCAGTGGATCCAGGTCGACCTCGGCGCTGCCGCCAAGATCAGCGAGGTCACCCTGAACTGGGAAGCCGCCTACGCCAAGGCGTTCCAGGTCCAGGTGTCCGCCGACGCCCGCACCTGGTCCACGGTCCACGAAACCACCGCCGGCGCCGGCGGCAGTCAGCGCCTGAGCGTCTCGGGCACCGGCCGGTACGTCCGCGTGTACGGCACGCAGCGGGCCACCCAGTACGGCTACTCCCTGTGGGAGTTCCAGGTGTACGGCACCAAGGACAGCGGCGGTGACCAGGATCCCGCCCCCGGAGAAAGGCTGCTGTCCTACGGCAGGACCGGCGCGGCGTCCAGCTCGCAGAACGACGGTCACTGCTGGGAGTGCACCCCGGCCCGCGCCTTCGACCGCGACCCCGCCTCCCGCTGGGCGACCAGCCCCACGAACGGCTGGACCGACCCCGGTTGGATCTCCGTCGACCTGGGCGCGACGGCGCAGATCAGCAAGGTGGTGCTCCAGTGGGACGCGGCCTCCGCCAAGGCGTTCCAGATCCAGGTCTCGCCCGACAACACGAACTGGACCCCGATCTACTCGACCACGACGGGCACCGGGTTCAAGCAGACCCTGACCATGTCCGGCACCGGCCGGTACGTCCGCGTGTACGGCACGCAGCGGGCCACCCAGTACGGCTACTCCCTGTGGGAGTTCCAGGTGTACGGCACCGGCGGGGCCCCGATCACCCCGCCTCCGCTGCCACCCGACCCCGCCAACCCGCCCCGGATCGTCTGGCAGGACGAGTTCAACACCCCGGCGGGCACCAAGCCGGACCCGGCCAAGTGGTCCGCGGACCCCGGCACCGGCCCCAACAACGAGCTGGAGTACTACACCAACCACGACAACGCGAGCATGGACGGTGCGGGTCACCTCGTTCTGGAGGCACGTAAGCAGGCCACGCCCGGCACCTCGTGCCCCACCGACCCGCTCACCGGGAGCGGCACGTGCCAGTACACATCCGCGCGGATGAACACCGGCAACAAGTTCGAGTTCACCTACGGCAAGGTCGAGGCGCGGATCAAGGTGCCCAAGGGCAACGGTCTGTGGCCCGCCTTCTGGATGATGGGCGCCGACTTCCTCGACGGCCGTCCGTGGCCGTACAACGGCGAGGTCGACATCATGGAGGTTCTCGGCAAGGACGTGAAGACGTCGTACTCGACCGTCCACGCGCCGGCGTACAACGGCGGCGGCGGGATCGGCGCCCCCTACAAGCTTCCGGGGGACGTCGACTACTCCGACGACTTCCACGTGTGGGCCGCCCACTGGGACAGCAAGGGCATCGTCTACAGCCTCGACGGCCGGACCGTCCTCACCCTCGACAAGGCCCAGATCGAGCAGACCCGCGGTCCATGGATCTTCGACCACCCCTTCTACCTGATCCTCAACCTCGCCGTCGGCGGCGACTGGCCCGGACCGACCGACGCCTCGACCCCCTTCCCGGCGAAGATGCTGGTGGACTACGTGCGGGTCTACCAGTGACACGTCGCGTGACCGTCACCGGATGAACTCCGTCGGCCGTCACCGGCCGGCGGGCGACCATGGACCACGTGGCCGGGATCAGCGATCCCGGCCACTCCGTGTCCCCCGCAGGCGCACAGCCCGTGGCCCCGGAGGCCGGGGAGGACGGTGGCGCGGTTCGCGGTCCACCAGCCGTGACACAGCAGGACCGCGGGCAGACCGACCGCGCTGTCGCCCTGCCGATCCGTGGAGGTCGTCAACGCCGGCGCCCCGCCCCTTGCTCCCATGGAGATGGCGCTCACGGCCCACGCTGCCCCACCTGTCGACACCCGCCCCCTCCTGCCGCACGGCGCGGCAGATTCACCCGCGCGATCATGTCCTGCACGCGGCCGGGTGTGGCTGATCCAGTGCATCCCCAAGGTTTGCTCACTCAATTTATTAATGAGTTAATGGCGCTTCGGAGACCGCAGTGGGGGACGGGCTTGCTCGCTGCCGGTCCGCCGCCCTCCCTTCTGGTGGCGCCAGGCAACGGCCGTGCGCTATACCGTTACTAATCGTTTACCGACACGGGGGCCAGCCATGCCGACCACCACATCCGGGACCGCCCCGAGCGACGGGAGGTCCCGGCCGACTGCCAACGACGTCGCGAAGGCGGCGGGCGTGTCACGGTCGGCGGTGTCGTTCGCGTTCAACAGCCCCGAGAAGCTTTCGGTGGGCACCCGGGACCGCATCCTCGGAGTGGCCAAGGACCTCGGTTACGTGCCGAACACACTGGCCCGCATGCTCAAGGCCGGACAGACGCAGTCGCTGGGCGTGCTGCTGCCGCAGAACCTCGCTCGCGTGATGGAGAACCCGTACTACTCCCGCTTCCTCACCGGCGTGGGACAGGTCTGCGACGAGCAGGGGTACACCCTGCTGCTCACCCCACCCCTGCGGGACTCGATGCTCAAGGCGATCCCGTACGCGGCGGTCGACGGCTTCATCGTCTGCGGCCTGGAGCACGACCGCGGGGAAGTGGCCGAGCTGCGCCGGCGCGGGATCCCCTTCGTGCTCGTCGACAGCAGTCCCCACGAGGGGGTCTCCAGTGTCGATGTCGACGACGAGGGTGGCGCGTACGAGGCCGTCCGGCACGTCCTCGATCTCGGGCACCGGCGGATCACGCTGCTGTCGATCGACCCGGGCCCCGAACGGGCCGAACGCGGCTACCGGGGTCCGCTCGCCCGCCGCATGGCCGGTGTGGCCCGCGCCCTGGAGGACTCGGGGACGGGGCTCGATGACATCGAGATCATCGAGGTCCCCGCCACACGGATGGACGGCTTCAAGGCCACGAAGAGGTTCATGTCCTCCCGGCCCGCCACCGCGATCGTCACCATGTCGGACATCCTCGCCTTCGGCGCCGTGGACGCCCTGCACGACATGGGTCTGGAGATCCCCCGGGACGTTTCCGTCACCGGCTACGACGATCTGCCCGACGCCTCGTGGATGAGGCCCCGCCTGACGACCGTGCGGCAGGCGATCACGACCAAGGGCCGTACAGCGGCGGACCTGCTGTTCTCGGCCATCCGGGGAGAGGACCAGCATCCCCATCAACTCCTTGGCACCCATCTGATCGTGAGGGATTCGACAGCCCACCCCCACACGGCGGCCTGACACCGCCCCACCCCTCCCCGCCCGCCGTCCCGGCGCGGCGGGGTTTTTCGTCTCCGCAGGTCAACACCGCTTTCAGCGGCGCAAAGCATGTGCATCAAGGAAAGGATGAACACCGCCACCCACGTTACAGAAACGTTAACTAACTCATGTTAATAACCTGCTAACGTCTGCGGCATCACAGAGCTCGCGAGGGGCTCATCCCGCCATCCGGAGCGAATCCGCTTCGGTCCGGCGAGGGAGCCCACCGCGACCCGGCCTCCCTTCACGACCCCTATGTGCGGGAGGTGCATGATTGCGAGCTGTCGCCGGTTCCGCCCCGCTCCGGCGGCAGCACCCGGGCCGCCCTTCCGGTCAGACCTTCTCCGAGGAGTTCACCATGCGCCGTGGTCTTGCGGCAGCCGTCGTCGTAGCGGCTCTCTCCATCACTGCGACCGCCTGCTCCGGCGGCAGCAGCGGCTCTTCCGACAGCTCCGGCCCGGTGACGATCACCTGGTGGGACACCTCCGACGCCACCAACGAGGCGGGCACCTTTAAGGCCCTGGTCAAGGACTTCGAGAAGGCTAACCCTGACATCAAGGTCAAGTACGTCAGCGTCCCCTTCGGCGACGCGCAGACCAAGTTCCAGACCGCGGCCGGCAGCAAGGGCGCCCCCGACGTCCTGCGCGCGGACGTCGGCTGGACCCCGGGCTTCGTCGAGGCCGGTTTCCTCGCCCCGCTGGACGGCACCACCGCCGCGGCCGAGAACGGCAAGTTCAAGAAGAACCTGATCGAGCAGGCCACGTACCAGGGCAAGCTCTACGGTGTTCCGCAGGTCACCGACACCCTGGGCCTGATGTACAACAAGGAACTGTTCGCCAAGGCGGGCATCACCAAGGCCCCGGCCACCTGGGACGAGCTCAAGACGGACATGGCCAAGGTGAAGGAGAAGACCGGCGTCGACGGCTTCGCCTTCAACCCCCAGGCCTACTACGCCATGCCGTTCCTGTACGGCGAGGGCACCGACATGGTCGACGCGGCGAAGAAGCAGGTCACCCTGAACTCGCCGGCCGCCGTGAAGGGCATCGACACCCTGAACTCGATCCTCGCCGCGCCCGGCGTGCGCAAGCTCGACACCACCAGCAACGCGTACGCCAACATCATGGACGCGTTCAACAGCGGCAAGGTCGCGGCCATCATCCAGGGCCCCTGGGAGAACGCGAACGTCTTCAAGGGCGCCGCCTTCAAGGACAAGAACAACCTCGGCATCGCCGCCCTGCCTGCCGGCAGCGCCGGCCAGGGCGCGCCGCTGGGCGGCCACAACCTCGTGGCCTACGCCGGCTCGGACGCCAAGCACCAGGAGGCGTCGCAGAAGTTCATCGCCTTCATGACCTCCGCCGACTCCCAGACGAAGGTCGCGCTCGCCAACGGCACCCTGCCGACCCGCGACGACGCCTACACCGCCGAGGTCAACGCCAACCCGGGCATCGCCGGCTACTCGCCGCTCCTGGCCGCAGGCAAGCCGCGCCAGCCGCTGGCGCAGTACTCCTCGCTCTACACCCCCTTCGAGACCCAGCTCATCAAGATCGTCTCGAAGCAGGAGGGCACCAAGCCCGGCCTGGACAAGGCCGCCGCCGAGGCGAAGAAGCTGCTGCCGGAGTTCAGCACCCAGTAACACCCCCCTGCGGGCTGCCCCTGCCACGCCCGGGGCAGCCCGCCCGGCTGACGCTCCTTTTCCTTCCTTGTCCCATGAGGTGCCGAGATGACCACAGTCGTCGAGGGCAAATCCGCCCGCCAGAGCCACCACGGCCGGGGCTCCGGCCGCGGCCCGATGCAGCTCATCAAGAACTCCTACAACCAGTACTGGTACGCCTGGGCCATGTGCGTGCCCGTCGTGCTGGTGCTGCTCACCGTCGTGGCGTACCCCCTGATCCAGGGCATCTACCTGACGTTTACGGACGCCACCAGCCTGAACGTCGGACGCACCATCGGCGTCAACGAGATTCCCGACTCCTACTCGTGGGTCGGGCTGAAGAACTACACCGAGATCCTCACCGGCTCCAACAACCAGTTCTGGCCGCACTTCGTGTGGACCGTGATCTGGACCGTCGCCTGCGTCGCTCTCACCTACGCTCTCGGCCTGGGCCTCGCCGTCGCGATCAACCGGCAGATCAAGGCCCGCGGTTTCTACCGCATGCTGCTGATCCTGCCCTGGGCCGTGCCGACCTTCGTGACGATCTTCGCCTGGCGGCTGATCCTCGCCGACGACGGCGTCGTCAACCAGATCCTGATCGGCCTCGGGCTCGACGGGCCGTCCTGGCTCAGCGACCCCTTCGCCCAGAAGGTCGCCGCGATCGCCGTGAACATCTGGTGTGGCTTCCCCTTCATCATGATCTCCATGCTCGGCGGCCTGCAGTCCATCCCCCGCGAGCTGTACGAAGCAGCAGAGATGGACGGCGCCACCCCCTGGCAGCGGTTCGTCAACGTCACCCTGCCCGGCCTGCGGCCCGTCAGCAGCACCGTGATCCTGCTCGGCGTGATCTGGACCTTCAACCAGTTCAACGTGATCTTCCTGCTCTTCGGCGGCAACAGCGACAGCGTCCAGATCCTCGTCACCTACGCCTACCGGCTCTTCTTCGGCCAGCAGCCCCAGGACTACGCGCGCTCTGCGACCGTCGGCATCCTGTGCCTGTCACTCCTCGTGGTCTTCACGAGCGTCTACCGCCGCTGGCTCAAGCGCAACGACCAGGGGGCCCTCTAAATGACCAGCACGACCACCCCGCCCGCCGGGGGCGCCCAGGCCCTGAACGACCCCCGCCGACTGCTCAGCCGCCGCAGCCGTAAATCCTCGGTCTCCCTGCACGCCGTCCTGGCAGCCTCGGCCTTCATGGCCGTCTTCCCGGTCCTGTGGATCTTCTACATCTCCCTCGGCCCAGACAAGAACGACTACCAGCACCCCTCCCGCATCCTGGGCAACGCGACGCTGGACAACTACACCCACGTCCTGAAGAACACCGGCTTCGGGACCTGGATGCTCAACAGCATCATCGTCGCCGCCGGCACCATGCTCATCGGCGTCCTCATCGCCGCCAGCGCCGCCTACGCGGTGTCCCGGATGAAGTTCCTCGGACGCGGCTCGCTGATGTACACCTTCCTGCTCACCCAGATGTTCCCGGTCGCCGTCCTCATGGTCCCGCTCTACAAGATCATGGGCAGCCTTGGCCTCCTGGACACCTACGGCGGGCTGGTCATCATCTACTGCTCGACCGCCGTCCCGTACTGCGCGTGGCTCCTCAAGGGCTACTTCGACACCATCCCGGTCGAGATCGACGAAGCCGGACGCATCGACGGCCTCTCCCCGTTCGGCACCTTCTGGCGCCTGATCCTGCCCTTGGCCCGGCCCGGGCTCGCCGTCGCCGCGTTCTACACCTTCATCACCGCCTGGGGCGAGGTCGCGTTCGCGTCGAAGTTCATGCTCACCGAGGAGAAGTACACCCTCGCCGTCGGCCTGCAGAGCTACATCAGCCAGTTCAACTCCCAGTGGAACTACCTGGCCGCCACCTCGGTCCTGATCGCTATCCCCGCCGGCGCGGTGTTCTACATCGTCCAGCGCCACCTCGTGGCCGGCCTCACCGCCGGCGGCACCAAGGGCTGAACCGCCCCGCTGCCCGCCGTGCTCGCCCTTCCGACTCATCCTGTCCACGCCGGCGCACCGCTTCGCCGCGCCCTGACGTGAGGACTCCCGTCATGACCCAGTCGCTCGTCGCTGCCCAGACCGCGCACACCAGCCCCGTAACAGGCTGGTGGCGGGAGGCGGTGATCTACCAGGTCTACCCCCGCAGCTTCGCCGACGCCAACGGCGACGGCATGGGCGACCTGCCCGGCATCACCAGCCGCCTGCCCTACCTGCGCGACCTCGGCGTCGACGCCGTGTGGCTGTCGCCGTTCTACTCCTCCCCGCAGGCCGACGCCGGCTACGACGTCGCCGACTACCGGGTCGTCGACCCGATGTTCGGCACCCTCGACGACGCCGTCGTCCTCATCGGCGAAGCACACCGTCTGGGCCTGCGCATACTCGTCGACCTCGTCCCCAACCACTGCTCGGACCAGCACCAGTGGTTCCAGCAGGCCCTGCGCGAGGGACCCGGCTCCCGCCTGCGCGAACGGTTCCACTTCCGCGACGGCCTGGGCGAGGACGGCGAGCTGCCGCCCAACGACTGGGAGTCCGTCTTCGGCGGCCCGGCCTGGACCCGCACGAAGAACCCCGACGGAACCCCGGGCCAGTGGTACCTGCACCTGTTCGCCCCGCAGCAGCCCGACTTCAACTGGGAACACCCTGCGGTCCGCGACGAGTTCGGATCCATCCTGCGCTTCTGGCTCGACCTGGGCGCCGACGGCTTCCGCATCGACGTCGCCCACGGCCTGGTCAAGGCCGATGGCCTGCCCGACCTCGGCGACCACGAGCGGATGCGGCTGCTCGGCAACGACGCCGGTCCCTGCTTCGACCAGGACGGCGTCCACGAGATCTACCGCCACTGGCACACCATCTTCGCCGAGTACGCCGACGAGCGGATCGGCGTCGCCGAGGCGTGGGCCCCGACCCTGGAGCGGACCGCGAACTACGTCCGCCCCGACGAACTGCACCAGGCGTTCAACTTCCAGTACCTCGCCACCGCCTGGCAAGCCGAGCCGCTGCGCGACGTCATCGAGGGCACCCTGAACGCGATGCGCCCCGTCGGCGCCCCCGCCACCTGGGTCCTGTCCAACCACGACGTCACCCGGCACGCCACCCGCTTCGCCAACCCGCCCGGCCTGGGCACCCAGATCCGCGAGCCCGGGGACCGCGAACTCGGCCTGCGCCGCGCCCGCGCCGCGAGCCTGCTCATGCTCGCCCTGCCCGGCTCCGCCTACATCTACCAGGGCGAGGAACTGGGCCTCCCGGACGTCACCGACCTGCCCGACGAGGTCCGCCAAGACCCCGCCTACTTCCGCGGCGCCGGCCAGGACGGCTTCCGCGACGGCTGCCGAGTCCCCATCCCCTGGACCACCGAAGGCACCTCCTACGGCTTCGGGACCGGCGGCTCCTGGCTGCCACAGCCCGACACCTGGGGCGAGCTCAGCGTCGAGGCCCAGACCGGCGCCCCGGGCTCCACCCTGGAGATGTACCGTTCCGCCCTCGCCCTGCGCCGCAGGCACCCCGCCCTCGGCGGCGCAGACAACCTGCGCTGGCTCCCGAGCCCCGACGGCGTCCTCATCTTCGAGCGCACCACCGGGGGCGGACCCACGTTCATCTGTACCGTCAACGTCACCGGCGACCCGGTCACCGTCGACACCCCCGGTACGCCCCTGATGGCCAGCGCCCACATCACTGTGGGCAACGCCCGGACCGTCCTGCCCGCGGACTCCACCGTCTGGTGGACCACCGCCTGACCCTCTCGATCTCCTGCTGACGGCTCCGCGACCGCCTGCCCGCGGGGCCGTCAGCAGGCATACCCGCGCACACCCCACCCCCGCGACACAACGAGGTGTTCCATGACGTCACGTTCCACCTCCGCGCGCGGCCGCGGCCGCCTGACCAGAAGGTCCGCCGCCGTGGCCCTCAGCCTGGTGGCCGGCACCGCCGCGATACCGGCCATCGCCGCCGACACCCCGCAGCCCACCACGGTCGCCGTCGCCTCCGACTTCGACAACCAGCTCGGCTGCGCAGGGGACTGGGCCGCCGACTGCGACCAGGCCCAGATGGCTCTGCGCCCCGACGGCACCTGGGCCCTGACCGCCCGCCTCGCGGCCGGGACCTACCAGTACAAGGCCGCCCTCGACCGCAGCTGGGCGGTCAACTACGGCCAGAACGCCGCCCCCGGCGGCGCGAACATCCCCCTCACCGTCCCCGCCGGCGGCGCCGAGGTCACCTTCGTCTACGACCCGGTCACCCACTGGATCACCGACACCCTCAGCACCACCCTGGTCACCGCGCTCGGCACCTTCCAGAGCGAACTCGGGTGCGCGACGGACGGCGCCGCCGACTGCCTGGCCTCCTGGCTGACCGACCCCGACGGCGACGGCATCGCCACCTTCACCACCACCAAGCTCCCCGCCGGCACCTACACCGCCCGGCCCGGCCTCGGACTGCCCGCCCAGCCCACCGGCGAGCCGACCAGCTTCACCGTGGCCTCCGACGGAGCCGAGACCACCTTCGGCTACAGCACCGCCTCCAAGAGGCTGAGCGTCTACCCGGGCAAGCCCAAGCCGAGCCTCGCACCGCGCTCCGGATACTGGCTCGCCCCCGACCTCATCGCCTGGGACACCACCGGCCACCCCGCCGGCACCACCTACCAGCTGGCCACCGCCCCCGACGGCGGGCTCGCCGCCGACGGAACCGGCATCAGCGGCGGTACCACCATCCCGCTCCAGTACGACCCCAAGGGCCTGCCCCAGGCACTGAAGGCCACGTACCCGCACCTGGCCAAGCTCGGCGCGCTCCGTGTCCCCACCGCCCGGGCCGCCGAGGCACGCGAGCTCGTCAAGGGACAGAGCGCGATCGCCGCCCTCGGCCCCGACGGACAGCTCACCGACGCCACCGGACTGCAGACCGCCGGCGTCCTCGACGCGCTATACGCGGACATGGCCAAGCGGGCCACGCTCGGCCCCGTCTTCCACGCCGACCGGCCCACCCTGTCGCTGTGGGCGCCCACCGCCCAGTCCGTGAGCGTCGAGCTCTACGACACCCCCGCCTCCACCACGGCCCGCACCGTGCCACTCACCCTCGACCGCACCACCGGCGTGTGGTCGGTGCGCGGCGAGAAGAGCTGGAAGAACCTCTACTACCGCTACCAGGTCAAGGTGTGGACCCCGGCGACGCAGAAGACCGTCACCAACACCGTCACCGACCCCTACTCGCTGTCGCTGTCGGCGAACTCCACCCGCAGCCAGATCGTCGACCTCGCCGACCGGGCCACCCTGCCCGCCGGCTGGGACACGTCACGCTCCCCCAAGGCCCTGCCCCTGGAGAAGCAGCAGATCCAGGAGATCCACATCCGTGACTTCTCCTCCGCCGACACCAGCCTGCCCACGGACAGGCGCGGCACCTACCTCGCCTTCGCCGACTCCCGCTCGCTGGGCATGAAGCACCTGAAGGACCTCAAGGCCGCCGGCGTCACCACCATCCAGCTCCTGCCTGCCTTCGACTTCGCCGGAACCGCCGAACTGCGCGCCGACCAGGCCACCCCGGCCTGCGACATGGACGCCATGGCGCCCGACTCGTCCGAACAGCAGGCGTGCGTCGCCACCACCCAGGCCCGCGACGCCTACAACTGGGGCTACAACCCCTTCCACTTCACCGTCCCCGAAGGCGCCTACGCCACCGCCCCCGACGGCACCGACCGCATCGTCCAGTTCCGCCAGATGGTCAAGGCCATCCACGACGCCGGACTCAACGTCGTCATGGACGTCGTCTACAACCACACCGCCGCCGCCGGCCAGGACGCCGCCTCCGTCCTCGACAAGATCGTCCCCGGCTACTACCAGCGCCTGGACGCCACCGGCACCGTCACCCGCGACAGCTGCTGCGCCGACACCGCCCCCGAGAACGCGATGATGAACAAGCTCGTCGTCGACTCCGTGACCACCTGGGCCAAGCACTACCGCATCGACGGCTTCCGCTTCGACCTCATGGGCCTCGACCCCAAGCAGACCATGCTCGACGTCAAGTCCTCGCTGGCCAAGCTCACCCCCGGACGCGACGGCATCAACGGCAAGGCCAGCCTGCTGTACGGCGAGGGCTGGGACTACGGCATCGTCGCCAACGACGCCCGCTTCGCCCAGGCCACACAGAAGAACATGGCTGGCACCGGCATCGGCACCTTCAACGACCGGCTCCGGGACGGTGCCCGCGGCGGTGGCGTCTCCGATGCCGACCCCCGCCGCCAGGGCTTTGCCAGCGGCCTGTACACCGCCCCCAACGGCGCCGACGTCAACGGCACGCCCGAGCAGCAGAAGGCCCGCCTCCTGCACGACATGGACCTGGTCAAGATCGGCCTGACCGGCAACCTCGCCCGCTACACCTTCACCACCAGCGACGGCACCCGCCGCACCGGCGCCCAGATCGACTACAACGGCCAGCCCGCCGGCTACACCGCCACACCCGCCGAAGCCGTCAACTACGTCGAGGCCCACGACAACCTCGCCCTCTTCGACGCCCTCGCCTACAAGCTCGCCCCCGACACCACCCCCGCGAACCGCGCCCGCCTCCAGGCCCTCGCGCTCGCCACCAGCACCCTCTCCCAGAGCCCCTCCATGGCCCAGGGCGGCACCGACCTCCTCCGCTCCAAGTCCCTCGACCACAACTCCTACGACAGCGGCGACTGGTTCAACTCCATCCAATGGGACTGCCGCAACGGAAACGGCTTCGGCCGAGGCCTGCCGCTCGCCGAGTCCAACAGTGCCCAGTGGCCCCTCGCCGGGCCGCTGCTGGCCGACCCCGAGCTGCGCCCCGGCTGCGCCGAGACCGGTGCCACCACCGCCCAGTTCCAGCAGTACCTGAAGATCAAGCAGTCCACCCCGCTGTTCTCCCTGGGCACCGCCCACGCCATCCAGCAGCGCCTGACCTTCCCCCTGTCCGGCACCACCGGCGAGAAGCCCGGCGTCATCACCCAGCATCTCGACGGCCACGGCCTGGACACCTACAAGTCCGTCACCGTCGTCTACAACGCCACCCCGAACGCACAGACCCAGACGGTCAAGAACCTCGCCGGCACCCGGCAGTCCCTCCACCCCGTCCAGAGCGGCGGCAGCGACCCGGTCGTCAAGCAGGCGGCCTTCGACCCGGCTACGGGCACGTTCACCGTCCCCGCCCACACCGTCGCCGTCTTCATCCAGAAGTAACCCGCGCCCCAACCGCCGGCCCGGCAGGACAGCGCAACCGCGCCGACCTGCCGGGCCGCCGCGTTGCCCCACCGTGAACCGCCCCCACGCCCCCGCGCCCGCACGGAGAAAGACCGCCGCCGCCTCGGCCGCTGGTGCCCGCACCGCACGACACGCACTCCGCGCAGCGGACATCGGTAACAGTCCGCGCGGATCCTGTCCGAGCCATTGACGACCCCAAGTCACCAAGTTATTAACTGGAGTTACAAACGAGTTAGCGCGGCGGATGCACTCCCGCCCGACCCCTGGCCCGTACAGCAGACGCATGCCTGCTGCAGAGCCGCGCCGCTGGTCACGACGACAGCGCGTCT
Organism: Streptomyces changanensis; assembly: GCF_024600715.1. Classification (NCBI taxonomy): domain Bacteria; kingdom Bacillati; phylum Actinomycetota; class Actinomycetes; order Kitasatosporales; family Streptomycetaceae; genus Streptomyces; species Streptomyces changanensis. The sequence goes on along the minus strand of NZ_CP102332.1, from coordinate 5,862,789 downwards.
TCCCTCACCACCCGCGCCGACGGCACCTCCGTCTGCCGGACGGGTGATCCCCATCCCGAGGAGGCACCACCTTGCACGGCACCCCCACGCGCCCCTCCCGGCGCCCCAGAGGACGGACCGCACCCGCGCTCCTGGCCGCGACCGCCATGGGACTGGCGCTCGTCCCCGCCCTCACCACCACCGCCCAGGCCGAGACCACCGCCACCGCCGTCTCGGTCCCCGGCACCTTCAACAGCGAGATCGGCTGCTCCGGCGACTGGGCCCCCAACTGCGGCCAGGCCCAGCTCACCGCCCGCACCGACGGCTCCGGCGCCTGGTCGAAGACCATCAACATCCCCGCCGGCTCCCACGCCTACAAGGCCGCCCTCAACAACAGCTGGGCCGACAACTACGGCGCCAACGCCCAGTACTACGGCGCCGACATCCCCCTGAACATCCCGGCCGGCGGCAAGAACGTCACCTTCGTCTACGACCCGGTCACCCACTGGATCGCCGACGACGTCAACCACAAGATCGTCACCGCCGGAGGGTCCTTCCAGTCCGAGATCGGCTGCGCCGCCGACTGGGCGCCGAACTGTCTGGCCTCCTGGCTCAAGGACACCGACGGCGACGGGATCTACACCTGGTCCACCACCGCCATCCCCGCCGGCACCTGGGCCGTCAAGGCCGCCATCGGCCAGTCCTGGACCGAGAGCTACGGCCAGGGCGGCAGCCCCACCGGCGCCGACATCGGGTTCACCGTCCCCCGGACCGGCTCCGCCGTCGACTTCACCTACAACAGCACCACCCACGTGCTGAACGTGCGGACCGAGCAGCCGCCCGGTCCGCCCCTCGACGGCACCCTCGGCGCCCTCTACACCCCCACCGAGACCACCTTCCGCATCTGGTCCCCCGACAGCTCCCAGGTGTCCGTCACCGTCGGCGGCCAGAGCCACCCCCTCCAGCCCGCGGATGTCAGCGGCTACACCGGCGTCTACCAGGCCGTCGTCCCCGGGAACTGGAAGAACCAGCCCTACCAGTTCCGCGTCGGCAACAACACCGTCCGCGATCCCTACGCCCGCATGGTCAAGCCCGGCACCACCGAGGGCATCGTCATGGACACCGAGTCCATCACACCCGTCGGCGGCTGGGCTCCGCGCCCGGTGATCACCAAGCGCGAGGACGCCGTCATCTACGAGATGAACGTCCGCAGCTTCACCATCGACCCCAGCTCCGGTGTCGACGCGGCCAAGCGCGGCAAGTTCGCCGGCCTCACCCAGACCGGCACCACCCACAACGGCGTCAAGACGGGCATCGACCACCTCAAGGAGCTCGGCGTCACGCACGTCCAGCTGCTGCCGTCGTTCGACTTCAACAGCACCGTGCCCAACTGGGGCTACGACCCGCTCAACTACAACGTTCCCGAGGAGCAGTTCTCCCAGTTCACCGCCCCCGAGGACCGGGTGCGCGAGTTCCAGACGATGGTGAACGAGTTCCACAAGAACGGCATCCGCGTGATCATGGACGTCGTCTACAACCACACGGCGAACAAGGACGTCTTCCAGAACATCACCGGGAAGTACTACCACCAGACCGAGCTGTCCGGCACCGGCAATTCCCTCGACGACGGCAACCCCATGGTCAGCCGCATGATCATGGACTCCCTGAGGTACTGGGTCGACACCTACAACATCGACGGATTCCGCTTCGACCTCCTCGGCGTCCACCAGTACAAGAACGTCGACCAGTGGGCCAAGTACCTCCAGTCCTCCTTCCCCGACCGCACCCTGCAGATCCACGGCGAGCCGTGGAGCGGCGGCGTCGACGACCCGCAGCAGGCGCAGAAGGTCCGCTACGGCACGACGCCCGCTCTCGCCGGCGGCCACGTGGGCGTCTTCAACGGCGCCTACCGCGACGCCGTCAAGGGCGGCACCCGCGACCGGATCCTCGGCTACATGGGCGGCTCCTCCTCCAACGCCTCCGCGATCGCCCTGGGCATGCGCGGCTCCCCGCTGACCACGAAGAGCACGAGCCCCCTGCCCAACCCCTGGGACCCCGCCTTCGCCTACGACCCCGAGCAGACGATCAACTACGTCTCCGCCCACGACGACCTCAACATCTGGGACAAGATCACCTACTCCGGCGTCAACGGCGGCACCACCGGCCGCGCCGGACAGATGAACCGCTTCGCCGCCGGCATGGTCCTCACCTCCCAGGGCATCCCCTTCTTCCACGAGGGCGACGAGTTCCTCCACTCCAAGGTCGTCAACGGCGACTACGAGGCCGCGAAGAACTCCTACGAGGCCGGCGACAACGTCAACGCCGTCCAATGGGGCGAGAAGACCACCAACAACGCGACCTTCCGCTACTACAAGGACGCCATCACGCTCCGCAAGAACACCCCCGCCCTGCGCCTGGGCACCTGGGACGCGGTGAAGGCCCAGATGGCCACCAGCGTCAACGGCTCCGTCGTCACCTCGGCAATCAGCTCACGCGCCGATGCCCCGACCAGCCACGACACAGTCGTGGTCTACAACCCCACGAACAGTCCCGTGAACGTGAACCTGCCCGCCGGCACCTGGAAGAAGGTCCTCGACACCAACGGGACCACCGACTCCACCAGCACCACCGCCGACGGACTCGCCGTCACCGTCTTCAAGAAGCCCTGACCACCCGACCCGTAGTTATGTGCCCGCCGTCCGAGGCGGCGGCGGGCAGCCCGAACAGAGGCGCGAGAAGACCTGGACGGCACCGTGTGCCGGGCGTCGTACGGCGCGAGACAACGGCCCGGGAAGAAAGCGGCCCAAGACGCCTTTGTGCCGACTGGCGTTACGCGACGCGGGCTACGCGGGTTCCGCGTCCTTCGCCGGCGAGGAGCGGCATCATCTCCTGGAACAGGGTGATGAGGTGTTCGCTGGCGAGGTGGGCGTCGAGGGCCGCCTGGTCGCGCCACTCCTCGATGAGGATGATGTGGTGGTCGTCGTCCAGGTCTCGCAGAAGTTCGTAGCGCAGGCAGCCGTCCTCGGCGCGGGTACGCTCCACGACGCTTTCGACGAGAGAGCGGACCTGGTCGGCCTTGCCCTCGACGGCGTTGCTCTCAGCGATGACCATGACAGTGTCGTTCATGGTTCCTCTCCTTCTGGTTTTTGTGGTGGAAGTGGTGGGGCGGCGCAGGGTGGATCAGGTGGCGAGCAGCTGCCGATAGAACTCGGCGGGGTCGGCGGCCAGGGACGACTTGACGTGGGCGCTCCACTCATCGACGACGACCTCGATGAGGCCCTTCTCAACGCCGTCGAGTGCGGCACGGGCGACGTCGGCGGGGTCGGTGAGGGGGCCGTCGTAGTCGGCGCCGGCCATGATGTCGGTGTCGGCGGCCCCCAGGACGACGCCAGTGACGAGCGTGTTCTGGGCTGCCAGCTCCAGGCGGATGCCGTTGGTCATGCTCCACTCCGCCGCCTTGCCCACCGCATAGGCGTTGCTGCCGTCGTAGGAGAACCACGACAGGGCCGAGAGCACGTTCACGATCGCGCCTCCGCCGTTGGCACCCAGGATCGGGGCGAAGGCACGAACCACGTGCAGGTTGCCCCACAGGTGCGTGTCGAGTTCGCGGCGGACGGCGTCGAGCTCGCTGTCCAGGAGGTTGGTGCCGGTGGAGATGCCGGCGTTGTTCACCAGCAGGTCGACGTCGGTGGCCGCCGCCGCGGCGGCCTCGATCGAGGCCGGGTCGGTGATGTCGAGCCGCAGGACCTCCACGCCCGGCAGATCGACGCTGCCCGGCCGCCGGGCGGTCGCGTAGACCTTCGCGCCCCGCTCGGCGAGCTGCGCGGCGAAGTGACGCCCGATACCTCGGTTCGCGCCGGTGACCAGCGCTGTCGCTCCGGAAATGTTCATGTCCTCGTCCCTCTTCGTCGCTCAGACCGGGCCAGACCGGCCCGTCGCCCCCGCGCGGTCTGCGGCGGTACGGGTAACGTAAAACCTGACGTCAACGTGAGGTTCAAGCGGAAGGGAAGTGATCTGTGTCATGCGCATCGGACAGCTCGCCAGGCGATCCGGGGTCAGCGTGCGAGCGCTTCGCTACTACGAGGAGCAGGGACTTCTGGAATCGACGCGGACACCGGGAGGACAGCGCGACTACCCCGACGACGCCCTTGATCGCGTGCAGCTCATCCAGGACCTCTTCGCCGCCGGCCTCTCCAGCCGAACCGTCGTCGAGCTGCTGCCCTGCGTGAGCAGCGGCACCGCGACTCCCGCCATGCTCGACCGGCTCACCACCGAACGCGACCACATCACCGAACGCATCCAGGACCTCTCCCGGGCCAAGAGCAAACTCGACCGCGTGATCGAAAGCGTCATCGCCGCGAACGTGGTGAAGGAGTGACTCCCGCGCCTCTCCACGTCGGACAGCGTCTGCGGTGACGCGCCGCCGAACGCGTGACGCCGGGGCGGCTACCGGCCCACGGACTCACCGACGGGCCGCGGACGCCGGGCCGGAGCACGACAAGCAGCCAACCGGCTCGGGCGGGCGAGACGGCATGCTCGTGGACACGTCGTAGAGACCCAGTGGGCGCGACCGTGAAGCGCAAGGTTGTCATCGGGACGGCCTCAAGGTCGACTGGGCCCGTCCCGCCCGCCGAGACGGACCACCGCTTCGAGCCGATCTATGAATCGTGCACGTTCTTCGTCACCATCATCGAGTTCCGGCCCGTCCACGAACGCCGGCGGGGCCAACGCGGTGGCGAAGGGACAGTCGCACGCGAGTAGATCTTCGACGGTCACTTCGGGCCACTCCATGGAGAAGTGGCCTGACTCCCCCTCCAGCAGGGACGATCTGGCCAGCTGTGACGTGACGCCGGTGTCAACAAAAGGGCAGCGCCCGAGGGGATCGCGGGGTGTCCCTACCGCGATCCCCTCGGGTGTGGAGCTCTCCACGCCGCGTCACTGCACGGTGTCAGGCGCCTCGACGGTGAAGGTCACGATGTCGACTTCGGCGTCGGAGGGCAGGCCGGGGTAGTGGCCTTGGAGGCCGGACTTGAGTTGCTCGATGCTCGTACCGTCATCGAGCCGGGCCTGTGCGGCGGTGAGACGATCGAGCCGGTGGCGTTCCACGCCGGTGACAATGCCGTTCAAGGTGCGGTGAGCTTCGTCGTCCTCGAAGAGGAAGAGTGCGGGGCCCGGGGCGATCGGATCGTCGTGGCGGACGCTGGAGGTCTTCCGCGCGGTGGCGATGTCCTCGTAGTAGCGCTTGTTGAACCGGACGATGCGACGCGCATCCGCATCGGGGAAGAAGTAGGTGTCCGGCAGGAGCTTCCGAATCGGCCGCAGTGCCGGCCCGTCGTCGGTCGGTACCGCGACGAAGACGTCGGGATGGAGGTCGAGAAGCGCCTGGCGGCAACGGCCGCACGGCGGGATGAGGCCGCGCCCCTGATCTCCCGCGGCGGCGATCGTGACGAGCGGGCCGGCTCCCGCCGCTGCGGCGGCCCCGAGGACGACGAGCTCGGCGCACGGCCCACCGGTGAAGTGGTGGACGTTGACCGCCTCATGGATCCTGCCGTCCGTGTCCATCGCCGCTGCGGCCACAGTGTGGTTCGGGCCGCTATCGAGGGCAGTGGCGAGCCGTTCCGCAGCCTCGATGACACGGCGCTCGGAGTCGAAGAGCTTCAAGGAGGCCATGGCACCGACCCTAGACCTGCCGGCCGGACACCTCGACGCATTTGTTCCGATGGGCTTCCCCTCCGCATGGTCAGTGACTTGGCATCGAGATCCTCATGTGAAGGACTCCCGCGTACCAAAGTCCGCTACGACAACCCAAAGGCCGCCGTCCCAGGGTGTTGGGGGCCGGAAAGAGTCGAGGTCGGCCGGTGAATCGCCGTCCGATCGCGCTTCGGCAGCGAGAGCCTCTACGGCCGGCCCGGCATCGAAGGCGCTCCTCTGGAGGGCGGAGTCGACCGGCTGCTTCCGGCCGCGACCGCTTCGTCCCTGTCCCCGAGGTCTCCTCACTCTCCGAGCTGGACGAGATGGCCGAGCACCGGGACCTGCGGGACGAGCCCACCGCGTCGAGGCCAAGCCCAAGAAGCTCACAGAGCAAAGGCCCTCCGTCCTGGCGTCAAAGCCCGCGCGTGATGCCGATCTTGATGTCCTCACACGAGTGGTCCATACGGTCAGACAAGGCACCGCCAGGGGAACGGATCCATCGGTCCCGTTGTCAGAACCGGCGGACCGCCCGGAGCGGCGTTGTCGTAGACACTTACCGAGAAGGCACCAGTCCTGACCCGTTCCTCTGTCGAGTGCACGTGGTGGCCAGTCAGGGGACGCCTGCCGAATCGGCATCCGACGGTGGCTTGGATGCCGTGGTGCCCGTAGCGAGGGCGTGGCGGGTGGACCAGGTCAGGGCTGCGGTCGCGGTCAGGGCGAGGATAGGAACGACGAATCCGACTCGGGGGCCGCCCGGACCGTCGACGAGTCGGCCGACCGCGGCGGCGGAGACGGCGATGCCCGCCGCGCTCGCGGAGTTCGTCCAGGTGAAGGCCTGCGTCAGGACCGACCGGTCCATGACTGCTTGGAGAAGCGTAGAGGAGGCGATGATGCACGGAGCCACGCCCGCGCCGGGGAGCAGGAGGGCGAGGCCGAGCTGCCAGGGCGCGTTGGCCAGGAGCGGCAGCAGTGACGCGCAGGCGAGGAAGGTGAGGATCAGTGGTAGTCGGGCCGCGGGTGGGATGTGTGGGCGGTGTCGCCCGTAGGCCAGACCAGCCAGCAGGCTTGCCGCACTCATCAGCCCGTACAGGAACCCGGCCGCCGCGGCGGCGTGGTGAGCGTCGGCGAATGCGCTCACCGAGACCTGCGTCGAGCCGAAGAAGACGCCCAGGGCCAGGTTGACCGCCAGGAGGGTGGCGAAGTTCCGGGTCCACAGAATCCCCGGGCCTCGGGCGGCCGTACGATCCGGGGCGGGCCTCGCGGCAGGCGCCGGGGCCGTACGGCGCAGCGCCGCGAAGGTCAGTCCGGCGCCGACGACGAGCGCCCCCGCCAGCACCGTGCCCGCGGCCGGGTGGAGCCGGGTTGCCGTCAGCACCGCGAGGGCGGGGCCGAGGAGGAAGGCGACCTCGTTGCTGATCGTCTCGAGCGCGAAGGCCGGAGTGAGTTCGGGCCTGCCGTGCAGCAGGGCGGACCAGCGGGCCGCGGAGAGCGCGCCGAACTGCGGGGTGGTCGCCCCGCCGGCGAGGCCGGCCACCATCAGCGGCAACTCGGGCGCTCCCGTCATGGTCAGCCCGACCAGGGCGGCGATCGCCCCGGCGTGGGCGCACAGGAGGGGGACGAGGACGCGCGGCTGACCGATGCGGTCCATGAGACGGGCCGTCTGCGGGCCCACCAGGGTCTCTGCCACGGCGAACGAGCCGGTGACCAGGCCGGCCGCCCCGAAGGACCCGGTCTGGGCGTGAACCAGCCAGACGATGCCGAGGCCGGCCATGGCCACCCCGAGCCGGGCGGGAGCCGCAACCAGGAAGAAGGCCGCCGCGCCGGGGGTCTGCAGGGCTGAACGGTAGGAGGCGGTCCTCGTCCGAGTGCCTACGGTGTTGCGAGATCCCGTCACGGTTCGGCGGAGATCCGGTGCGGTACGACGGAACCAGTGCCGTGGTGTCACGGCGAACCTTCCGCTGCGCGGTGGGACGGCCGGGGAGGACGGCACCCGTCGCGGGCACGCCTCCCGGCCGCCAGGAGTCGTCCATGATGACGCAGGCGCGGCGGAATCGAAGTCCGCGTCGGCGTCGGCTCCAGCGCCGGCAGAAATGTCGAGTGTTGAGGTGGAGGAATCGAGGTCGAAGATCGGATCGGGCAGAAGATGACACTAGCGGCGACGGAGGGTCAAGAGAAGGCCGCCTCGGAGCAGCAGTCCGGACCGTCCGGCGCACCGGCGCCCGGCTCGACCTCTGGCGCCGTCCAGCGGAATCATCGACGGGTCTGCTCCGCGACGTAGGTGGCGCCCTCACTACCCCGTCGGATGACGGGGGCGACCTGGTCGTCGACGACTTCACCGGGCACCGCCGAAAAGGCCATGCGCCAGGAGGAGACGGCTCCGTAGGCTTCGTCGCCGGGAGCGTGAGAAAGGTGTCTGCCATGACTGGCGATGATGTGCTGGAGATCCTGGACGTGCTTCGGAGGGCCGGCACGGATGTCTGGATCGGAGGGGGCTGGGGCATCGACGCCCTCCTGGGGAGGCAGACCCGCCCTCACCGGGACCTGGATCTCATGCACCGCCATGAACAGGAGCCCGCTCTCCTCTCGGCCCTCGCCGACGCCGGCTTCACCGAAACCCTCGACTGGCGCCCCACGCGTTTCGTCGTCGCAGACGCGTCGGGTCGCGAGATCGACCTGCACCCGCTGGCCTTCGCACCGGACGGAAGCGCCACCCAGGCTTCGCTGGAACCAGAGTGCCCGGACGTCTACCCGGCGGAATGCTTTGTCACCGGCGCGATCCGGCACAGCACCGTTCCCTGTCTGTCCGCCGAGCAGCAGGTCTACTTCCACCAGGGGTACGACCCCACCGACCGGGACCGCCATGACATGGCCCGGCTCCGAGAAGCGTTCGGCGTCGCGACGCACTTCTGAACGCCCTCGCCTGCCGGCCGCCCGGCACTCCGCTATCGGGTGGCCTGCCGACTGCCCGGCGCAAGCGTTCCGCCATCCTCCGAGCATGCAGGGGCCTGCTGGACACCATCCACCGCTTTCCCTTCTCTCGCATGGGGATCACTCCGGCCTTTGCGAGTGCCGGCTTTCCAGACTCCGCCGTTGAAGATGTTCGCGCGGATTGCGTTGCCGTACGTCGTCGTCAGGATGAGGGCGCGGCCCGCGCACCCGCTCCTGGGCCGACGGGCCGCCGCCTGACCGAGGTGGCGATCCTGCCGCGCGCCAAAGGCCGGCCCGGGGCCCGGTGCCACTACGCCGCACACACGGTCGCGTGACGCGAATCACAGGGGACGTTCACCCGGTCCGGGTCCTCCTTCAGGTGTCAACGCCCCCGCGCCGACCACGATCTCGACCATGCTGCTGGGCGATATATAGCGCACAATCCCCGGTTTCCGAAACCGGGGATTCACTCGGAAGATCAGCTCTCCCAGCACAGTCCTGTCCGCCACGCTTCGAAAGCCTTATCCCCTCATGTGTGCTCTTAACGTCCAGGCTGACACCTCGCTCGCCGTCTGCGACCGCCGTCGCATCACCTCCTCACACCCCTGAGGAATCGCGGCATACAGCGAGTACGCGACCGCGCACTTGCCATGACGGCATCCTGAACACCCGTTCCCAGTGGCGTGTGCCCAGATTTCATCCATGCCCGGGAGAGGTCTTCCAGGGCCCACGCATCGAATCAAACGGCACACACCGGAAGAGGTTGTTCTCCGTGTGCGAATCCCCAGATCTTTCGCTGGACTTCTCCACCGTTGCTCTTATGGTCGTCGTCCTGGCATTCGCCTGACCTAGGGAGCTGACCAACCTGCTCATGACTTCGCCCCGCCCCATCGGCGCGCTGCGCCGCAAGGAACTCATGTCTTCCAAGAAATCCACGCAGACCGGACGAGCCGTTCTCCCCGACTTGGTCGCCGGCAGGTGGCTCACGACCGATGAGCTAGCGGGCATGTTGAACGTCGACCCCTCCACCCTCCGTCGTTGGCGCTCGGCTCGACCTCCGCAGGGCCCGCCCTTCGTCCCCGTGTCCGACCGCGTCACCCTCTACAGCGTCCATGACATCGAGCAATGGTTGCGCAGTCGCCGCGTCGTCCCGGGGCAGGCAGTCTGACGTGGCGATAGCAACACCGCCCGCTGCCGCCGAGAGCGTTCCGATCGGTGTCCGACTCACCGCCGACGTTGAGTACCGCCCCAACCGCCCCTCGCCGTACCGGGCCCGCGTGCGCTGGTGGGACCCTGAGACGAAGTCCCGGAGATCCCTCTCCGAGGCCAAGGACACCGAGGACGAAGCGCAGGAGTGGATCACGGCGCTCGTCGAGGCGGCGGAAGCCGGCATCAACCCCTCGCTCGCCACCATGCCTCTGGTCGATTACGGCACCGCGAACATGGAACTCGCGCTCCGTGGACTGGAGCTGAAGACTCTCGACCCTTATCTGGCGGGATGGCGTCTGAGAGTTGTGCCGGCCCTGGGTCACTTGCCGGTCCGAATGATCACGAACGGTGCGGTGGACCGCACCGTGTACCGGTGGATCGCCGACGAATACAGCCGCTCGACCGTCAAGAACACCATCGCCGTCCTCGTACGCGTCATGGAGCAGGCGGTCCGCGACGGCCTGATCAAGGTCAACCCCGCCCGGGTCAGCGGCTGGCAGCGCCAGTACCAGCAGGTCGAGGACGAGCTGAACGATCCTCGCGCGCTCGCTCTACCCGACTGGGATACTCTGCGGGCCGTCGCCAAAGCCCTGGTCGCACGCTCACACGGCCAGTACCAGGGCTGGGGGGACGTGGTCACCTTTGCCGCGTCCACGGCAGCGCGCATCGGCGAGGTCTCTGGGGTCCGCGTCCGGGACATCGACACCGATAGCTGGATCTGGACCGTCCGGCGGCAGACCACTCCCGCCCGTGGCGGGCTCGTCGACAAGGCCACCAAGGGCAAGCGCGCACGGAAGGTGCCCCTCATCGAAGAAGTTCGGCCGATGGTCGCCCAACGCCTGCTGGCGGCCGGCGACAGCCCAGACGCCCGCCTCTTCTTCGGCCCTCGTGGCGGCCGCATCTCCACCGCCGTCCTGCGTGACGCCACGCACTGGGACGACGTCGTGACCGAACTCGGCTTCGAACACCTTCGACGACACGACCTTCGCCACACCGGGCTGACGTGGTTCGCGGACGCCGGGGTCCCCCTGCACGTTCTACGCAAGATCGCCGGGCACGGCTCGCTGACCACCACTCAGCGCTACCTGCACCCCGATGCCGACCAGATCACCGCAGCCGGTGCCGCCCTCTCCGCGCACCTCATGGTGCTCCGTGCACCTCGTTCGCTGCCACTCACGGCAGTCGCCGCCGTCTGACCCGCCCTGACCGTACTGGTCCCCAACTGGTCCCCAAAAACGATCTTGAGGCCGTATCGGATGCTTCCGATACGGCCTCTGACCTGCGTAAAAGCAAGTCGGGACGACAGGATTTGAACCTGCGACCCCTTGACCCCCAGTCAAGTGCGCTACCAAGCTGCGCCACGTCCCGGTGCCCGTCTGACCTGGGGTTTCCCCCGGATCGCCGTGCACGAGAACAATACCGCACTCCGGCCGGTGATCACTAACCACTTCGGCGGGCCGTGTCAGGCGCCGGGGGGCGGCGGGTCCAGTTCCGGGTGGGCCGCGCGGAGGCGGGCCGGGGCGGCCTGGCGCCAGGAGTCGACGAGGACGGCGCGCAGCTCCGCCTCGTCGTCCAGTGCGGCGAGGCGGACGCGGAGCCAGGCGTACGGCTCGTCGTGACCGTGGCGGAGGAAGAACTTGTGGGGTTCGGCGGCGATCAGTTCCTCGCGGTCCTCCTTCGGGCACTTCACGCCCATCACCTCGTCGTCGCCCTCCAGCGCGGCGAAGATCCGTCCGGCGGGGCCGGCGCGGAAGGTGGGCATGCCCCAGGAGAGCTTCTCCACGGTGGCGGGCAGTGACAGGGCGACCCTGCGTGCGTCGTCTGCGGTGACCATGCCCCGACCGTAGGGCGACCGCGGCGGCGGGGCCGCGGGGGTGGGGCCGTCCGGGCAGGGGTGGGGCCGTCCGGCGCCGTCGGTTGTCCGGCGCGGGCTGCGCGAAGGCGCGTTGGCGGGGGTGGTGGGCGCTGTTCGCGCCCCGTGGCGCATCCGGGCGCCGCCCATGGACCGGGGTGCGATGGCATAGGCGCCGGGAAGCCGGCGTTCCGCGTCCGTCCGGCAGGTCACCGGGCCCGCGCGGCGGAGCGGGCACAGCCCGCGACGTCGTGGCCGGTCGCCGGCGGGTGCCGGACGAGGAGAGAGACGGCCTGTGCGATCAGGGACGGCCGGTAAGGCTGTGACCAGGGGTTTCAGCGGGGCGCCGGGCGGCCGGATGACGCGGCCATGACGGGAGGGGGTGGGCGGGGCAGCGGTCGGCGGCTTCTTGTCCGAATCGCACCCGCGCCGCTCACGCAAGGACGCGATCCCGCCGCATTCGGTCCGGATCGGTATCCGACCGTTCCGGCTGACAGAAAGAGCCGAGACGGCTGTGACGGATGGTGCGGCCTTCCCCCGCACGACCGACTCCGTACCCGAAACCTTTGCCCTTGGCATGTAGCAGAGAGAGGCACGGAGGGAATGCCCATCGGGTAGGACTGGTCTGGCGCCTACCACGCATCACCGAGCACTAATCAAACGCCAACAGCTCTGCTTTCAGCCATTGTTCAGGACCGTGTTGAACCGCGCCCGGGAGATCCACACCATGGACTGTCACCCCTCCCGGGACGGAATCACCGCTGCTGCACCACCTGCTCGAACACCCACGCCAACAGGCGTTCCGCAGAGGAGGGCTCGCATGGACGGCTACTTCGCCGGTCGGCTGCACCACCAACTCAGGCAGCAGGTGAGGAGCTTCGCGGAGACCGAGGTCGCACCGCGCGTTCCCGCCATGGAGGCGACCCGTTCCGTCCACCACGACCTCTCCCGGCACATAGCGCGGCAGGGCTGGATCGGCGCGACGATCGGCCGGGACCTCGGCGGGATGGGCGTCGGACACCTCGGCAAGACGATCATCATCGAGGAGCTGTCCCGGGTCAGCGCGGCCATGGGCGCCATGGTGCAGGCGTCCCAGCTGGGCGTCGCGAAGATCCTGCACTTCGGGAGCGACGAACAACGCAAGACGTGGCTGCCGCCGATCGCCGCGGGCGAGTGCCTCCCGACGATCGCGGTCACCGAACCGGAATCGGGCGGCCATGTGCTCGGCATGTCGGCCACCGCCGTCCGTGAAGGCGACGAGTACGTCCTGAACGGCCGAAAGGTGTACGTCGGAAACAGCCATGTGGGTGACCTCCATGGCGTCGTCGTCCGTACCGGACCCGGCTCCAAGGGGCTCACGGCCTTCCTCGTGGAGGCCGATCGGCCCGGTCTACGGGTCGGTGACGAGAAACCGACGATGGGACTGCACGGTTTCGGTTTCGGTGAGCTGATCCTGGAGGACTGCCGCGTTCCGGTCGCCAACCGGCTCGGCGCCGAGGGGGACGGCCTGGCCGTCGCGTACTCCTCCAGTGTGCTGTACGGGCGGGCGAACCTGACCGCCGTCGCGCTCGGCATCCACCAGGCGATCCTGGACGACACGGCCCGCTTCTGCGAGGAACGGCACCGCTACGGCGAACCGCTGCACGCGCTGCCCTCGGTGAAGCTCAAGCTGGGGCAGGTGCAGTCGCGGCTGATGACGGCGCGGCTCGCCGCGTACCACGCCGTGCACCTCCTCGACCGGGGGTTGCCCTGCGACGCGGAACTGATGAACGCGAAGCTGGTCAACGTCGAGTCCACGCTCGACTCGGCGCGCAACGCCATGGAGATCCACGCGGCGGCCGGTCTGTTCACCGACCGCCCGGTCGAGCGCTACCTGCGGGACGCCCACCACATCTTCGCGCCCGCGGGGACGTCGGACGTCCAGCTGCTGCGACTGGCGGAGGTGGCGCTCGGGGCGGGCAAGGGCCAGTGGTCGGAACGGCTCGCGGACGCCGTGCGGATGGCCCCGGTGCCGTGACCGGGCCGGGGCGGGAACACGAGGCGTCCCCCGGGGAGCCGCACGCTCCCCGGGGGACGCCTCGCCGTGTACGTCGCCGTACGTCGCGCGCCACACGACCTGCCTCCCGCGCCGCGCGCCTTGTGTCCCGCGCGCCTTGTGTCCCGCGCCCGCACGGCGCGTGCCCGCACGGCGCGTGCCCGCACGGCGCGTGCCCGCGCGCCTTGTGTCCCGCGCCCGCACGGCGCGTGCCCCGCGCCTCGTCAGAGGCGGCCCTCCTCGCGGCGGTGGATCTGCTCCACCAGCTCCGCGGCGAGCGACTTGATGGTCTCCAGTCCGGCCCGGCCCCACGGCCGGGGCTCGGTGTCCACCACGCAGATCGTGCCGAGGGCCGTGCCCGTCCGGTCGATGAGGGGCGCGCCGAGGTACGAGCGGATGCCGATCTCGTCGACCACCGGGTTCCCGGCGAAGCGCGGGTAGTCGCAGACGTCCTCCAGGACCAGCGCCTTGCGGCGGACGACGACGTGCGGGCAGTAGCCGTGGTCGCGGTCCATGTAGCGGCTCACGGCGCCGGAGGAGGCGACGGCCCCGAGGTCCGCTCCCGAGTGCAGGCCGGTCGGGGTGTGCAGACCGGCGAAGAACTGCCGGTTCTCGTCGATGAAGTTGACCATCGAGTAGGGCGCGCCGGTCACCTCGGCGAGCCGGTCGGCGAACGCGTCGAAGGCGGGTTCCGGCCGCTCCCCCAGGCCCAGTTGGCGCAGTCGCCGCACGCGCGCCGGCGCCTCCTGGTCCACGGGGGTCAGCAGCAGGTATCCGGTCGGGTCGTAGGTCATGTGGGTGCTCCGTAGCTCGGCACCGGCGCGGGGGCCGGATCGGCGGCCAGCAGGTGCTGGACCAGGGTGACCAGGGTCTGGATCCCGGAGCCGGCGATCCGGGCGTCGCAGAGCACGACCGGCACCTCCGGATCGAGGTCGATCGCGGCCCGGACCTCTTCGGGTTCGTAGCGGTAGGAGCCGTCGAACTCGTTGACGGCCACCACGAACCGGATGCCGCGCCGCTCGAAGAAGTCCACGGCCGAGAACGAGTCCTGGAGGCGCCGCGTGTCGGCGAGGACGACCGCTCCCAGCGCCCCCTCGGACAGTTCGTCCCACATGAACCAGAAGCGCTCCTGTCCGGGGGTGCCGAACAGGTACAGCACGTGCCGCCGGTCGAGACTGATCCGCCCGAAGTCCATCGCCACCGTGGTGGTGGTCTTGGACTCGATGCCCTCCAGGCTGTCGGTGGCGGCGCTCACCTGGGTGAGCACCTCCTCCGTGCTGAGCGGTTCGATCTCGCTCACCGCGCCGACGAAGGTCGTCTTGCCCACGCCGAAGCCGCCCGCGACGAGGATCTTCAGGGCGGTCGGGAAGACGTCCTCGTCCTCGGCCCGGCGTTCAGAGCCGTCGTCGTAGGCCATCGAGCACTGCCTCCAGCAGGGATCGGTCGGTGGTGTGGTGGTCGTACCGAGGGGCCCGGGCGGTCAGCGCTCCGCAGTCCACGAGGTCCGAGAGGAGCACCTTGGTGACCACCGCGGGCAGGCGTAAGTGCGCGGCGACCTCCGCCACGGACGTCGGCCCGTCGCACAGCCCGAGGGCCACGGAGTGCTCGGGCCCGAGGGGTGCGGGGGGCGCCGCGCCCGTGGCCATGACCTGGGACAGCAGATCGAGTGCGGCCGTGGGGCGGGTGCGGCCGCCGCTCACCGTGTAGGGGCGGATGAGACGGCCGGCCGCGTCGTCGAGCCACGGCCCGTCCTGTCGGGACGGCACGCGTCAGCGCCCCCGCACGCCCGGCGCCGCGGCGGTCTGCCTGGCCGGGGTGACCAGGTAGGGGCGCACGCTCTTCACCAGCATCGTCATCTCGTAGCCGAGGACGGCGGCGTCCGTCTCACGGCCGGCGATGACGGCGAGGCAGGTGCCGGAGCCGGCCGTGGAGACGAACAACAGGGTGGTCTCGAGCTCGACGACGACCTGGCGGACCTCGCCGTTGTCGCCGAACCGCGCCCCGGCGCTGCGTCCGAGTGAGTAGAGGCCTGAGGCCAGGGCCGCCAGGTGGTCGGCGCTGTCCGGGTCGAGGCCGTGGACCGATTTCACCAGGCCGTCCGAGGAGAGGAGAACCGCGCTGCGGGTGTACGGCACCCGTTGGACCAGGCCGCTCAGCAGCCAGTCTAGATCCGAGGAATGGCCGGTCGGCACATCGCTCGCCATGGTGCATCTACTCCTTGTGGGCTTCGTCGTGACGCTGCGGTTCGGTGGGGCCTGCGTAGGCGGAAGACGCCGGCATGGACTCGGCGAGCCCGATGCCGCGCTGGAACGCCGCCATGAGTCCCGGGTCGTGCAGGACGGGTTCGTCGTGGCGTCGCCGCACGGGTTCGTCGCGCAACTGCGGGACGAGGTGCTCCTGGGCGCGGCGCTTGGGCAGCAGGGGGCGCCCTTCGAGGTCGTGAGCGGTGTCGCCGTCCGCCGTCTCCTGCGGCAGCGGCAGCGGGGCGGCGGGTGGGGTGTCGTACCGGTCGTCGAGCGACGCGCGCGGTCCGGGCGGCCCGGACCGCACGGGCGGTCCCGTCGGTGCGGGCGGTCCCGTCGGTGCGGGCGGGGACCCGGCGGGGTGGGATCCGACCGGGGGGGACCCGGCGGGGTGGGGTCCGGCGGGGGTGGAGCCTGTGGGACGTCCGCCGCGTACGGGGAGGGGGGCCACCAGCCGCTCGGGGGCGGGTGACGCCGCGGCGTGGCGGGGCTGGCGGGGCAGGCGGTCGGCGGCGGTGGCCGCGGCGGGCGCCCCGACGGGGCCGTCGTACCCGGGCCGGCCGGCCGGTCCACGTCCGGCGGCGGGCGCGGGGACGGCAGGTCTCGCTCCCGGTACGGCGACGGGTCCCGGGCCCGGCACGGCGGCCGGTCCCCGTGCCGGCACGGCGTCGGGGGCCGACCGGGGTGGGGCGGTGGGCGCCGGCCCCGGTGGGGTGGGGCCCGGAAGGGCCTGCGCGGGGACGGCGGCCGGCATGGGCGCCGCGCCGGACGCCGCGCCCGCCGCCGTACCGCTCTGCTGCCGGTCCCCCTGGTGGGGGTGGTCCGGGTCGGCGCCGAGGAGTCCCTGCGGCACGACCAGGACGGCCTGGACGCCGCCGTAGATGTTGGACTGGAGCCGTACCGCGATGCCGTGCCGGCGGGCCAGCGCGGAGACCACGTACAGGCCGATGCGGCCGTCCTGGAGGAGGTGGGCGACGTTGACCTGGTCGGGGTCGGCGAGGAGGGCGTTCATCTTCTCCTGCTCGGCCAGCGGCATGCCGAGGCCGCGGTCCTCGACCTCGACGGCGAGCCCGGCCGTGACGTACTGGGCGCGCAGCAGCACGGTGGTGTGCGGGGCGGAGAACAGGGTGGCGTTCTCGACCAGTTCGGCGAGGAGGTGGATGACGTCGGCCACGGCGTGGCCGCGCAGGGTGCCGTCGATGGGGGGGACCAGCTTGACCCGGGGGTACTGCTCGACCTCGGCGATGGAGGAGCGCAGCACCTCGGTCATGGTGACCGGATTGGACCACTGGCGGCGGGAGATGGCGCCGCCGAGCACGGCGAGGTTCTCGGCGTGGCGGCGGATGCGGGTCGCCAGGTGGTCGACGTGGAAGAGGCCCTTGAGCAGTTCCGGGTCCTCGACCTCGTTCTCCAGCTCGTCCAGTAGCTGGATCTCGCGGTGCACGAGGGACTGGAGCCGTCGGGCGAGGTTGACGAAGACCTCGACCTTCTGTTCGTTGCCGACGCTGCTGGAGAGCCGGGACGCCTGGACGACGGCCGCGACGGCGGCGTCGTGCGAGCGGCTGAGCTCGTGCGCGAGCAGGTCGAACTCGTCGCCTCCGGGACCGGGGGGCGGAGTGTGCCGCACGGGGGGGCGCTCGCCGCGTCTCAACTGCTCGACGACCACGCGCAGTTCGTTCTGGGCGCGGGCGGTGGAGCGGCGCAGGGCGTGGCAGCGGTCCAGTACGGAGCGGGCCGCGCGGTCGGCGCCGAGCGCGGCGCCGACGACGGCGGCCACGGTCAGGGCTCCGGAGCAGGCGAGCGCGGCCCAGAGCGCCGCGGAGGGCCGGGCCCCGGTCCAGCGGAGGGTGAGGACGACCGCGGCGGCGCCGCCGAGCGCGGCCACGGCGGCCGGCAGGACGGAGGCGCGCAGCAGGTGCGGGCGTATGCGGGCTTCCGGGGGCGGCGCGGCGGGGTGCGTCCTGCCGGTGCCCGGCAGGTGGCGGGCGCCTGACCGGCCGTGGCGCCCGCCGCCCTCACGGCGGTCGGGCCGCGCGGCGGGTGCGCGAAGTGGAGACATCAGCGTCCTTGGTACGTGGGTCCCAGGGAATCGGCATAGTGCGGCATCAAACGGGCGTTCGGCATCGGACGGGGGTGGATGAACCCCCGCTCGATGAGCCCACCGTTGATCACCGGACACACACGGTAGTCGCCCACCGTTCTCGGGTGGTGGGCTGTTGTCAAACTTGCCCGCCAGGCGTCCCGCTCTGGTATGAGGGGTCGTACGGGAGGGCGAAAATGCCGCGGGGCGGCAGGACCCGCCCGGAGCACCCGCGTGCGCCGCCCCACCGGCCGGGCTCCGGTGGACGCCCCGCGCGCCTCCCGTGGCAGGCTTGGTCCGACCGCGCCGGCACGAGGGCTTCACGGGCGCGGAGGAACGGCGGGGGCATGACGGAGCAGGACACAGTCGGGACGTACCTCGCGGGTTACGCCGGGATCCTCACGGCCGCCTGCGCCACCGGCCGGCGGCTGACCCGCGGCGAGCGCGAGGCGCTGCGCGCGCAGGGCGAGCGGGCGGCCGAGGCGGGGGTGGGGCTGCGCGTCCTGGTGCGGGCGCACCTCGCCGCCGCCCAGGACGTGCGCGCCGATCTGCGCGGCGCGGCCGCCGACCACCTGCTGGCGGCGGTGGAGGAGGCGGTGGACGCCTTCGCGGAAGGCCATGAGCGGGCGCAGCGGCTCGCGATCCGCCGGGAGGAGGCCGCGCGGCGGGAGTTCATCGACGACCTGCTCCACGGCCGCAGTGGCCTGGGGCACGTGGCGGAGCGGGCGGAACGTTTCGGGCTGCTGCTGTCGCACACCCACGCGGTCGCCGTCGCCGAGGGCCCGGAGCCGTACGACGACGGGTTCGCCGAGACCCGCCGCGTCGAGTCGTCCCTCGCCGCGCGCTTCGGGGACCGCCGGATCCTGCTGACCACGAAGGACGGCAGGCTGATCTGCATCGCCCCGGGCGACCAGGACGACGTCCTGACCTACTTCGCCAAGCAGGCGTACGCGGCGACGGACGGCGGCCGCGTCGCCATCGGCCGGTCGCACCCGGGGGTCGGGGGCGTCGTCCACTCGTACGAGGAGGCGCTGAACGCCCTCGCCCTGGCGGAGCGCATGCACCTGGAGGGCCCGGTGCTGCGCGCCGCGGACCTGCTGGTGTACCCGGTGCTGACGCGCGACCGGCAGGCGATGGCGGACCTCGTCCGTACGGTGCTCGGTCCGCTGCGCGCGGCGCGCGGCGGCGCGCGGCCGCTGGTCGACACCCTCACGGCGTACTTCGACACGGGGTGTGTGGCCGCCGAGGCCGCCCGGCGGCTCTCCTTGAGCGTACGGGCGATGACGTACCGGCTGGAGCGGATCCACCAGCTGACAGGGGCGGATCCGGGGGACCCCGTCCACCGCTACACGCTCCAGACGGCCGTCATCGGCGCGCGTCTGCTGGGCTGGCCGGACGAGGAGATCTGAGAGCGGGCGGTGTGCGCCGGTGCCCGGGGCTGCGGCGGCGCCGGGACACGCGCCGGCGCCCCGGCGCACCACGCGCCGGCGCACCACGCGCGGGCCGCGGGGCGGACGGGCGATGGGGCGGTGGGACGGGCGGCCGGTCCGTGCCGTGACGGCCGCCCGGGCACGCCGCAGGCCCCCGGCGAACGCAGTCGCCGGGGGCCTGCCGAAGCGTCGCGGCCCGTGAGCGCGGTCGGCGGCTCCGGCCCTCATCGGGCCGGAGCCGCCGACCGGCCGCGGTGTCCGCCGCGGCTCCCCCGTGGCCCCGTGTCTCCCCCGTGGTCGGCGGGGGCTCCGCGCTAGTCGGCGATCTCGATCCTGCCGTTGGCGGCGGCCGGGGCCGGGTCGGCCGCCGGGGTGCCCGCGCCGCCGCGGGTGGTGATGCCCTTCAGGAGCTGGGCGAGGTCCACGCCGGTCGTGGAGCCGAGGAGCTCCAGCCCCTGGGCGACGTTGTCGGCGACCGCGCGGGGCAGCTTGCCGGCGCCGTCGGTGGAGATGACGGTCATCTTGTCGATCGCGCTGAGCGGCTCGGCGGCCTTGGCGACGACCTGCGGCAGCACCTCGACGAGCATCTGGAGCACGGCCGCGTCGCCGTACTGGGCGAAGGCGTCGGCCTTCTTGCGCATGGCCTCCGCCTCGGCGGCGCCCGTGGCGGCGATCGCGGCGGCCTGCGCCTCACCCTCGATGCGTACGGCGTCGGCGAGGGCGGCGCGGTGCGCCTTCTCACCCTCACCGGTGAGCCGGGAGCGCTGGGCGTCCGCCTCGGCCTCCTTGACCAGGGCGATGCGCCGGGCCTCGGCCTCCTGCTCGGCCTGGTAGCGGGCGGCGTCGGCGGGCTTGCGGACCTGGGTGTCGAGCTGGCGGTCGGTCAGCGCGGCCTGCCGCTCGGCGACCTTCTCCTGCTGGCTGAGGATCTCCTGCTGCCGGTCGGCCTCGGCGAGCGGGCCGGCGGCCGCGGCCCTCGCGGCGGCCTCGTCCGTCTCGGCCTTGATCTCGGCCTGCTTGAGCGCGAACGTCCGCTGGGCGATCGCGATCTCCTCCTCGGCCTTCAGCCGGGCCTGCTCGGAGGCGCGGCGGGCGACCGCCTCGGCGATGTCGGCCTCCTGCTTGGCGCGGGCGGCCTCCGGCCGGCCGAGGTCCTCCAGGTAGGAACCCTCGGTGGTGATGTCCTGGATCTGGAACGCGTCGAGGACCAGGCCCTGGCCGGAGAGGCTGGCCTCCGCCTCCTCGGCGACCTGCCCGGCGAACGCGGCGCGGTCGCGGATGATGTCCTCCACGGACATGCGGCCGACGATGGAGCGCAGCGCGCCCGACAGCACTTCCTGGGTGAAGCCGACGATGCCGTCCTGCTGCATCAGGAACCGCTGGGCGGCGGCCCGGATGGAGTCCTCCGTGCCGCCGACCTTGACGATCGCGACGCCTTCCAGGTTGGCCTTGACGCCGCGCAGCGTCACGGCGCCGCGCACGGCGACCGGGATGTGCCGCGAGGACAGGTCGAGGGTGAACTTCTGCTGCACGAACGGGACGACGAAGACGCCGCCGCCGACCACGACCTTCTGCCCGCTGTTGTCGGTGAAGATCCGGCCCGTGTCCGGGTCGGTGGACTTCTTGCCGCGCCGGCCGGTGATGATGAACGCCTCGCTGGGGCCGGCGACCTTGTACCGGGTTATGACGACGAGGCCCAGCAGGACGAGGAGTACGACGACTCCCACCACTGCGGTGACGACTGGACTCATGATGGTTCCCCCTGACCTCCTTGCGGAGGGCGGATCGGATGGACGGGTGGGGAAGGAGAGGTGCCGGGGCCGTCAGCGGTCGACGGGGCGCACGCGGACGGAGCCGGCGGACAGCGCCGCCTCCACCCACACCTCGGCGCCCCGCTGGACCGGCACGGCCGACCGGGCGGCGAACTTCACGGGCTGGCCGGCGAGCCACAGCAGCACCTCGCCGTAGCCGTCGGCCGGAATGGCGGTGACGACGGACCCGGCGCTGCCGACGAGGTCGTCCTCGCGGGGGGCGGCCGTGCCGCGGTCGTCCATGAGGCTGCGGCTGAGCTTCCAGGTCAGCCACGCGGCGCCGAACCCGGCGATGACCCCGGCCGCCGTGGCGACCCCGGCCCCCGTTCCCGTGGCCCCGAGGACGATCGCCCCGGTGAAGCCGAGCATCGACACGAACCCGGCGACGACGGGCAGCGAGAGCCACCCGTCGAAGAGGCCGTCCAACGCCCCGTCGAACATTCCTTCCAACACACCGTCCAGGGCCAGCGACGCGACGAGAAGGACGATCCCCGCGATGCCGAGACCGAGGAAAAGACCCATGCGCGCACACCTCCCTGGTTTCGGGTGTTCTTCTCTCAGTGATCGGATTGTCTCATCGGTGCCCGTGCGCCTGCACTGCCGTCGACCGGCAGTCTTGATGCGCCTTTGATGCCGACCTCGCACGCGGGCCCGACCCCCGCTCCGCTCAGCTGGTCTTCCGGTTCGTGAGGTGCGGTCCGATGTAGCCGACGACGACCTTCCCGGTGGTACCGCGGCTGTCGTCGTGGAAGTAGATCCGCGGGGATATCGACCCCTTCGAGCCGAGCTTCAGGTGTGCCTCCATCAGCATGCGTCCGCTCGGGTCCACCTCCACCGGCACGGGGAAGACGCGTTCCTCCCCCCACATCGCCTTGGTGGCCTCGTTCTCGCTCATGGCGACCTGCTTCACCGGGAAGATGAGGGCGCCGGCGACCGGTGCGTTCCGGCAGAAGTGGTAGTACCCGCCGGAGATGGCGCCGTCCCGCTGAGCGGACGCGTAGGAGTCCAGCGAGCGCAGTCCCTGCCACGCCTTCGCCGCCCACGTCCGGGCGAGTTCGTGGTCGTCCAGCGCGATGGCGGTCCTGCGGTCGGCGGTCACGCGTATGTGCGCGATCTCCTGGATGCGCGCCCACAGCTCCTCGAAGGAGCTCGGCTGCGCGGCCGCCTGGTCGAGGACGACCGTCTCCTCGTGCCGCCCCTGACCGTGGAGCCGCTGGCGGAGGACCCGCGCCTCGCTCTGCGCGCGCTCGACGTTCTCCAGGGCGACGGTGTGGTCCTCCATCTCCTGGTGGAGTTGCTCCGCCGCCGAGTGCAGCTGGACCTGGAGAGCCTGGATCGTGCGTTCGGCGAGGTCCTCGCGGCGGCGCGCCTCCGACAGGTCCTGGTCGGCGTCGGCCAGGAGCTCGGTCAGGACGGTGACCTCCTCCTTCAGGGCCGCGAGCTCCTTGCCGAGGGCGGTGGCGTGCGCGCGGGCCGCGTCCTGGGCGGCGCGCCGCACGCCCTGCTTGCGCTGCCGGTCGTCCGGGAAGACGAGGGTGCGCAGCCGGGCCGGCAGCTGCGTCCCGAGGGCCTGCTGGTGGACGCCGCGGGCGATCAGCCGGTACGCGGTGTCCTTGGGGTCGCAGAGGCGCGCACCGCTGAGAAGGCGGTGCCGGGGGGCGTCGGCGGCCCAGGCCGGGTCGACGTCCTGCAGGTAGGTGCGTACGGCGCCGGGGGCGACGCGGTAGTGCTCGCCGACCGCCTCGCGGAAGGCGACCACGGCGTCGGCGTCGGTCAGCAGGTGGAGCGACGCGTCGCCCGCGCACTTGGGGAGCAGCTGCCGCATCCGCCGGGTCCAGACCTCGTCGGGTTGGACGGGGCGCGCGGCGACGACGGCCGGGAGCCGGCGGTCGGGGTCGCACAGGACGTCGACGAGGTGGTCGACGTCCGCCGCCGTGACCTCGTGGGGGCGGGTCGTGAGGTGGGCGAGGCCGTCGCGCGGGTGCAGGACGTCGACCAGTTGCTCGACCAGCGCCGGCCGCGCCGGGCTCAGCGCGGTGGTCCCGTTGTCGAAGCACTCCAGCGTGACGGCGACGGACTGCGGCTCGTCGGCGGAGTCCGGGGAGACCGCGGCCACCGTGACCCGCCATGTCGCGTCGTGCTTGTCCTCGCGCAGCTGGATCCTCAGCGCGCGCTCCGCGCCGTCCAGGCGGTACAGGGCCTGCGAGGTCAGGACCGTGTGCCCGTTGAGGTGGTGGGTGCCGGTCTCCAGCGGGGCGCGGTCGAACTTCCTGTGCAGCCACTGGGCGGTGACGCGCCGGACCTCCGGGATGATCTCCGTACCGGCCGGGACGTCCAGGACGGACCGGTGGACGAGGGGCGCGGCGCCCAGCACGTCGGGGGCGGACTTCCGGGCGGCGGGCACGGCCGGTCCACCGGCTTCGGCCGGGGCGGCGGAGCCGGCGGGTTCGGCGGGTTGGGCGGTGGGCGCTTCTGGCGCGGAGGGACCGTTCAATGCGAGTCGTCCACTTCGGGGAGATGGGCCCCACTCGGCAGCGCGCGGTAGGGCCGGGGCCGTTCGGGCGGTCCTGCGGTACGACGTCGGACCGCCGCACGGGGGGGGCGGGACGGTCCCGGCCGGGGCCGCCTCGCCGGGGGACCCGGCGCCACCGCGGCCCTGCCTACGGCCTCCTCGGCGCCCGTCCACCTCCCCGGCGGCCCGACTGGTGCACATCCTGCCGGACGGACCGGCGCGGCGAGCCCGATTCCGCGAAGTGGGCACGACTTCCGCTGTGGGCACGCCACATGACGGATCGTCAGGGCCAGTGACGGAGGTACCCCGCCTACGGCTGGGGGGCCGGGTCCGGGTCGGAGGCCGGGGCGGCGGTGCCGAGGGGGCGCGAGCGGCGCCAGTGGTGGGTCAGGGGATGGGAGACGGAGCGCCACCACGGGTCCACGGGGAGCTCGGCCGCCGGCTCGAAGGGCCGGCCGGGGCGGGGGAACGCGACGCGCTGCCCGGCTTCCGCGGCCGCGTCACGGGTCCACTCCCCCGGCTCCGCCCAGGCGTGCGGGGCGAGGTTGAAGGTGCCCCAGTGGATGGGGAGCAGCACCCCGCCGGGCCCGCCGCCCTGGAGGTCGAGGTGGGCGCGCACGCCCTCCTCGGGAGTCATGTGGATGTCGGGCCAGAAGTCCGAGTACGCGCCGATCTGGATCATGGTGACGTCGAAGGGGCCGTGCGCGGCGCCGATGTCGCGGAAACCGGGGAAGTAGCCCGTGTCGCCGCTGTGGTAGACGCGGTGTTCCGGGCCCTCCACGGCCCAGGAAGCCCAGAGCGTGTGCTGCTGGTTGCGCAGTCCGCGGCCGCAGAAGTGGCGGGCGGGGGTGGCGGTGAGGCGTACGTCGCGGATCCGCGTCGACTCGTTCCAGTCCAGCTCGCGCAGGCGGGAGGGGGACACGCCCCACCGCTCCAGGTGGGCGCCGACGCCGAGCGGGGCGGCGAAGAGGGTCTCCGTGCCGGCCAGGGCGCGGACGGTCGGCAGGTCGAGGTGGTCGTAGTGGTCGTGGGAGATCACGACGACGTCGACCGGGCCGAGCGCGGCGAGCGGCGCCGGGACGGGATGGAGCCGCCGGGGGCCGGCGAAGGCGAAGGGGGAGCAGCGCTCGCCCCAGACCGGGTCGAACAGGACCCGCAGCCCGTCGATCTCGGCGAGGACGCTGGAGTGCCCGGTCCAGGTCAGGCGCAGACCGGTGGCCGGGGGCGCGGCGAGGTCGGCGGCGGTGTCCGGGTGGAGGGGTATCGGGCGCGCGGGGGCGCGGCGCAGGCGCTCCTCCTTGCGGAAGTAGACCTTCGCGAACTCGGTCGCGGAACCGGACGGCCGGTGGCCGGCGGCGCCGCCCGGGTTGCGGAAGGCCCCGTCGGCGAAGTTCGGCGAGCGGCGGATGCGCTCCAGCCGCTCGCCGGCGGCGTCCGCGCCGAAGGCGGCCGGCCGCAGGGAGCGGAACCGGGCACGCAGCGGGCGGGGAGCGTCGACGCCGGTCACAGCACCTCCAAGGGGCTCGGGGCTTCCATTATGGGCCGACGGTACGACCGGCACCCGGGGGTTTCGGGGAAGCGGACGGGAGGGTACCGCCGGCCGTCCGGGATACTGTCCCGCGCTGAGGGTGGACGACGGGGCGGGTGACGTGACGAGAGTGCGGCTGGGCGCGGCCGAGCGGCGTGAGGAGCTGCTGCGGGCGACCGTCGAGCAGATCGAGGGACGGGGGCTCGCGGCGGTGCGGGTCGCGGACGTGGCGGCGGCCCTGGGCGTGAGCGGGGCGCTGGTGCTGTACCACTTCTCGACGAAGGAGCGGCTGGTCGCCGCGGCCTTCGCGTACGCGGCGGAGGGCGACCTCGCGGAGTTGCGGCGGATCCTGGGGCGGCGGGCCTCGGCGGCGCGGCGGCTGCGCGCGGCGGTGCGCTGGTACGTGCCGAGCGGGCAGGCGAAGGGGTGGCGGCTGTGGATCGAGGCGTGGGCGGCGGCCCCGCGCGAGCCGGCGCTGCGGGAGGTCGCCGCGGGGCTGGACCGGCAGTGGAAGGCGGCCCTGGCGGAGGTGTTCGCCGAGGGGGCGGCGGCGGGTGAGTTCCGGTGCGCCGACCCCCGTGGCGCGGCCCGCCGGCTGACGGCGCTGCTGGACGGGCTCGCGGTGCAGATGACGGTGTACCGGGGGTCGCTGGCCCGCGGGACGATGCTGCGCTGGGCGGACGAGGCGCTCGCCCGCGAGCTGGGCGCCCCGGCGCCGGCGTAGCGGGCGGGACGGAGGCCGGTGGGACGGACGCCGGCGGGACGGGCTGGACGAACGCCGGCGGGACGGGCGGAAGCGGTGCGCCTCTGATGCCTGCCTCGGCTCCGAGACGCCGGGGTGCGGGCGTTCGCGGTACCTCCGGGCGGGCGGGTGACCGCCGCGCCGGTGGGCGCCGGCGCGGCGGTCACGCGCGGGGACGCGCCCCGTGGGCCGCGTCCCCGCGCGTGCCCCGGTTACAGGGGCAGGAGGTCCGGGCGCTTGGCGGAGACGCGGTCGCCGGAGCTCTGGCCGCGCAGGCGGCGACCGATCCAGGGCACCAGGTACTCGCGGGCCCACTGGATGTCGTCGCGCCGCCCCTCCAGGGTCCCGCGCGGCGGGAGCGGCGGCCACGCCTGGTCCGGGTCGGCCGGGACCTCCAGGCCGAGGACCTGCGCGGCGCGCAGGGCCACGCGCGTGTGGCCCTCGGGCGACAGGTGCAGGCGGTCGTGGTCCCAGGCGCGCCGGTCCTGGACGGTCCGCAGGGACCACAGGTCCAGGACGGGGCAGCCGTACCGGTCGGCGATGGCGCGCACGTGGCCGTTGTACGTGGCGATCTTGCCGCGCAGGTGGCGCAGGACCGGCACGCCGCGCGTGTCGAAGCCGGTGGTCACGAGGACCGTGCCGATGTGGGAGGTCAGGTCGACGACCGCCCGCTCGAAGCGCTCGGCGACGTCGTCCGGGTCGCTGCCGGGGCGGATGATGTCGTTGCCGCCGGCGCAGAAGGTCACCAGGTCGGGGGCGAGGGCCTTCGCCCTCGGGACCTGTTCCGCCACGATCTGGTCGAGGAGCCTGCCGCGCACGGCGAGGTTGGCGTAGCGGAAGTGCCCCTCCTCGGGGATCCGGTCGGCCAGCAGGACCGCCAGGCGGTCGGCCCAGCCGACGAAGCGCCCGTCGGGACCCGGGTCCCCGACGCCCTCGGTGAAGCTGTCGCCGATCGCCGTGTACGACCCGATCACGTCGTTCTCCCCCATCGTCGAATCGTCTGCCACGGCAGCACATCTTCCTCCGCGCGGTGTGGCCTACGCGACCGTAGGAGGGGTTGACGGGGCGTGATCTCCGCCACCGCGACGCCGCCCGGCACCCTGAGGGGTGCCGGGCGGCGTCGTGCGGCGGTGCGGGGCGCGCGGAGCGCCGGGCGTCAGATGCTGACGCCGTGGCCCCGGAGGTACGCCAGCGGGTCGATGTCCGAGCCGTAGCCGGGGCTGGTGCGGATCTCGAAGTGCAGGTGCGGGCCGGTGGAGTTGCCGGTGGAGCCGGAGAGGCCGATCTGCTGGCCGCCGCCGACGGTCTGGCCGGCGGAGACGGAGAGGGAGGAGAGGTGGGCGTACTGCGAGTAGTTGCCGTCGGCGTGCTTGATGACGACCTCGTTGCCGTACGCGCCGCTCCAGCCGGCCGAGACCACGGTGCCCGGGCCCACGGCCTTGACGGTGGTGCCGGAGGAGGCGGTGAAGTCGACACCGGTGTGGTAGCCGGAGGACCACATGGAGCCGGAGGCGCGGTACGGGGTGGAGACGCCCGCCGAGACCGGGGCGGTGAAGCCGGAGGAGCTGCTCTGCGCGGGGGCCTGCTGCTCGACCTTGGCGGCCTTCTGCGGGGCGGCCTGCTGCGGGGCGGCCTTCGCCGGCGCCGGGGACGAGGCGGCGGAGCGGGAGGCGCGGGCCTCGGGACGGGCCTGGTCGGCCTTGTCCGGGTTCTTGGCGCCGAGGGTCAGCTTGAGGCCCGGGTGGATGAGCGCCGGGTCGCCGCCGATGACGTCGCGGTTGTCGGCGTACAGCTTCTGCCAGCCGCCCTTGACGTTCTTGTTGTGCGCGATCTTCGCCAGGTAGTCGCCGGCCGCGACGGTGTACACCCGCGCGGCGGGCTTGGCGGCCTCGGTGACGGACGCGACGGCGGCCTGGGGGGCGGTGGCCGGGGCGGCCGCGGGGGCGGCGGCGTTGGCTCCGGTAGCGCCGATGAGCGGGAGGGCGATGGCGGCGCCACCGGTACCGGCGGCGACGAAACCGCGGGTGAGCGGGCTGGACTTGGGACGGCGGTGCTTACCCTTGGCGGGCATGGCTATTTCCTCTCCGGCGCCTGCGAGGTGAGCTGTCGGGTTCGGGCTGGAGCTGCCCGGCCGCGCCGGTGGCGCGACTTCACCCCTAGCCGTACGGGAATTCCCGTACGGCGGACTACCTGGTTCCCCCGCTCCTGCCACACGTTGGGTGAGTGCGAATTCCGGGGCGGCGGCAGGATTCGGCGATCCGCCCGGCTGGTCGGGACCGTAAACGAGTCAGGACGCCGGGAACAAGCGGATGGTTGCGCCCGTGCATTCGCCCTTCGGAATTCGCGCCGGAATTCCGGTCACCCTCCGTGGATTGCGGATCATGTGTTCCCGTGCTGCGCAGGCCATTTCGGCGCCGCGGTCGGCCACGGTCCGTCACTTCTATGACGCTGCTCACGCACCGAAGGCCATCTCCCTTGTTTACGGGGCGTGTTACCACTTACGTCGCGAATACGGACAGAAGCCACCGAACGTGATCAAGGCGACCATCGGCCCACCCCTCACCCATCCGACCGCCCGCACCGACGGCGGCCACCGCCGGACCGATGCGCGAAAGGCGGCGAACGGGGACAGAACGACCCGACGGACGGGCGCCCCGCAGGGCTCCGCGCGCCCGCTCCGCAGGGCGCTGACCACGGGCGGGGCCGCGCGCGGGCGACAGGAGTGCGACCCGCATGGTGATCTTCACCGGGGGAAGCGATGTCGTATCGTCTGATCCGCGACATCGTCGGCGGCCGTCGCCGACGCGAGACACGGAGGAGCCCCCGTGACGCAGCAGCTGCCGGACGTCCCGCCGACCGCCGAGCCGGAGCTCACCGGCGTGCGCAACTTCCGCGACGTGGGCGGGCTGCCGACCGTGGACGGGCGCCGGGTGCGCGACGGTGTGCTGTTCCGCAGCGGGCACCTCGCGCACGCCACCGCCGAGGACGCCGTCCTCCTCGCCTCGCTCGGACTCCACACCGTCTTCGACTTCCGCAACGCGGCCGACCAGGCCCTGGAGGGGCCCGACATCGAGCTGCCCGGCGTGCGGAACGTCAACATCCCGCTGACCGACCCGGCCGACGGCGCCGAATTCTGGCGGATGGTGCGCGACGGCGACATCGAGCAGCTGCGGGACCTCCTCGGTGACGGCAAGGCCGCGGCGCGGATGCGGTACGCGTACCGCAGCATCGTCGCCGACCGGACCGCCGAGCACAGCCGGGTGCTGCACGCCCTCGCCGAGGACAGCGTCCCCGCGCTGATGCACTGCGCGGCGGGCAAGGACCGGGCGGGCCTGTCCGTGGCGGTGGCACTGCTGGCCGTCGGTGTCGAGCGGGACGCGATCGAGGCGGACTACCTCAAGTCGAACGACCCGCGCCGCCGGTACAAGGTGCACCGCAGCGACTCCTCGCCCACCGGGATGTCCCCGGAGGTGATGGAGCTCCTCGCGCCGCTCTTCGACGCGCGCGTCGAGTACCTGGCGACGGCGTACGAGACGATCGAGGAGCACTGGGGCTCGACCAAGCGGTACCTGAGCGAGGGGCTCTCGCTCGACGGCGCGACCCGCGAGCGGCTGCGCCACCGCCTGCTCACCGACTGACGGGCGGGGCGGCGGCGCGCCCGCGTGGCCGCCGCGCCACCACCACCCGCCGCAGCCGGGTCAGCGGTTGCCGACGGCCTGCTTCACCAGGGTGCGACCGAAGTCCCAGATGAGGCCGCCGCCGCTGTGGGCCTCGTCCATGACGGCGGTGAACGCGGCGACGAACCGCTCGACGTCCCCCTCCGTGAGGACCAGCGGCGGGATCAGCTTGATCACTTCGAGCCGGTCGCCGGAGACCTGGGTGAGGATGCGGTGCCGCTGGAGCAGCGGCACCACGACCATCTGCGCGAACAGCCCCTTGCGGGCCGTCTGCAGCATCGTCCAACGGCTGCGCAGCCCCAGCGACGTGGGCCTGCCGAACTGCAGGCCGATCATCAGTCCGCGGCCCCGCACGTCGTGGAGCATCTCGTACCGGCCGACGAGCTCCGACAGCCGGGACTTCAGCAGCGCGCCGGTGCGGCGGGCGTTTCCGACGAGGTCCTCGCCCTCCAGCACCGCGAGGACGGCCAGCCCGGCCGCCATGGCCTGGGCGTTGGCCCCGAAGCTGGCGGAGTGGACGACGACGCGGTCCATCGACGAGTAGACCTTCTTGAAGATCCAGTCCTTGCCGAGCGTGGCGCCGACCGGGACGTACCCCCCGGACAGGGCCTTCGCGACACACACCAGGTCGGGCTCGACGCCCGGCTCGTGCTGGTGGGCGTAGAAGTCACCGGTGCGGCCCAGGCCGGTCTGGACCTCGTCGACGATGAGCAGGGCGCCCCGGCGGTGCAGCAGCTCCCGGGCGGCCCGCAGGAAGCCCGGCGGGGTCTCGTGGACGCCCTTGCCCTGGATCGGCTCCACGATGAGCGCGGCCACGTCGCCGCGCCTCAGCTCCCGCTCCAGGGCGTCCAGGTCGCCGAGGCCGATCGCCGTGTCGGGCAGCAGCGGGGCGAAGCCGTCGCGGAAGCACGCCTCGCCGTTGACGGACAGCGCCCCGGTGGTGAGCCCGTGGAAGGCGTGCGCGCAGTACAGGACGCGCTCGCGGCCGGTGGCGCGGCGGGCGAACTTCAGCGCGGTCTCCACGGCCTCGGTGCCGCTGTTGCCGAAGTACACCCGGTCCAGCCCGGGCGAGTGGGACAGCAGCCGCTCGGCGAGGAGGCCGGGCAGGGGGGCGCAGTCGAAGCGGGTGAGGTCGGGCAGGTCGGCGTCGATGACGTCGTGGAGGGCGCGGCGGACCACGGGGTGGTGTCGGCCGAGACCCATCACGCCGAAGCCGGCGAGCATGTCGAGGTAGTCGTTCCCCTCGCCGTCCCAGAAGTGGGCACCCGCCGCCCGCTCGTACATCCTGTCGAAGCCGAGGGTGCGCAGCATGCGGGGCAGCTGGTGGTTGAGGTGGCGACTGTGCAGCTCGTAGCGCTCGCCGGCGCGTTCGGCGAGCAGCTTGCCCAGGTCGAAGTCGGTGGTGGTCATGGCTCGCTCCGCACTCCGTTCCGCAGGTCGTTCGGCGGCTCCGTGGGCCGCGGTACGTGGTCCGTCCCGCCACCCCGGCCGGGGTGGCGGGACACGGGGCCCGGTGGTCCGCCCGGCGATGCCGTCGGGGTGGGCCCGCTGCCGGCCGGCGGGCGGCGCGGGGGCCGCGTCGACGAGACGTGGCCCGGCGGGGGGCGACGACCGTGCGGCCGGCGCCGTACCGGGCGGGCAGCCGTGGCGGGTCGACATGTCCCGCGGCTCGACCGCGCCGGGGTCCGGGCCGCGCGGCCGCCGGTCTTCGCGGCCGCGCCGACGAGGAGGGCGCGGACCCCCGGCGGCCGGCAGGTCGCATGGCCCGCCGGTCGGCGCCCGGAGGGCACGGGGTGCTCCGACGCCGTCCGGGAACGTCACGCCGGGGGCCCTTCCCGGGGGCCCTTCCCGGGGGCCCTGCCGGGGGGCGCGGTCACGGCGCGGCGCCGCGTCGCGGCGGTCGCGTCCAGCGTGGTCGCGTCGTCAGGCCCCGTCGTCTCACGCCCGGTCGCCTCACGCGCGGTTGCCGGCGACGGACTCGCGGGCGGCGCGCAGGGACTCGCGCAGTGAGCCCATGGTGGCGAGGACGGCGGTGGGCTCGTAGCCGCAGTGCGCCATGCAGTTGGCGCACCGGGGGTCCTTGCCGCGGCCGTACGCGTCCCAGTCCGTCTCCTCGACGAGTTCCCGGTAGGTGGGGACGTATCCGTCGCTCATCAGGTAGCAGGGGCGCTGCCAGCCGAAGAGGGAGTAGTTGGGAATGGCCCAGGCGGTACAGGGGAAATCGACCTTCCCCTCCAGGAAGTCGAGGAAGAGCGGGGAGTGGTTGAGCCGCCAGCGCCGCCGGTTGCCGCCGGAGAACGCCTTGCGGAAAAGTTCCCTGGTCTGTTCCACGCCGAGGAAGTGCTCCTGGTCGGGCGCCTTCTCGTACGCGTAGGCCGGGGAGATCATCATTTCGTCGACCCGCAGGTCGTCGTTGAGGTAGTCGAGGACCTCGATGACGGTCTGGGGGGTGTCGGTGTTGAAGAAGGTGGAGTTGGTGGTGACCCGGAATCCCCGCCGCTTCGCCTCCTTGACCGCCTCGACCGCCTCGTCGAACACGCCCTCCTTGGCGACCGACTCGTCGTGGCGCTCGCGCAGCCCGTCGATGTGCACGGCGAAGGCGAAGTAGGGCGAGGGGGTGAAGTCCGCGATCCTCTTGCGGAGCAGCAGGGCGTTGGTGCAGAGGAAGACGTACTTGCGCCTGGCCACCAACTGGGCCGTGATCTCGTGGATCTGGGGGTGCATCAGCGGCTCGCCCCCGGCGATGGACACCATCGGCGCGCCCGACTCCAGGACCGCTCCCACCGCCTGCGCGACGGGCATGCGCTGCTTCAGGACCCCGGCCGGATGCTGGATCTTGCCGCACCCCTCGCACTTCAGATTGCAGGCGTAGAGGGGCTCCAGTTCGACGATGAGGGGGAACTTCTCCCGCTTGCGGAGCCTCTGCCCGAGCAGATAGGTCCCGACCCGGACTGACTGGCGGAGTGGCATGGCCATCCGGCTACCTCCTGGGGAGTTACAGGGAACGGTGCCATTCATGGAACGCGGGAAGGACGGCACGAAGGACACGGAAGGCCGATATTCCCCCGCGCACCGTCCCGATCCGGACCAGTTCGTGCTCCGGGGCGTCCACGACCACCCGGACGGCGGCAATGGGGCGGGGGCCGACGGCCAGCGCCGCCCGCAGGGAGGCCGCGGACTCCATGTCGACGGCGAGCGCGCCGGTGGCACGCAGGTCCGCCCGCTCCCCGCCCCGGACGACGTGGTCGGAGCCGGTCAGCGGCCCGGTGTGGACCGTCCGTCCCGGCAGCGCCCTGGCCAGTGCGGCCACCAGCGCCTCGGGGGCCGTGCAGGGGGTGGCGCCGTGCGGGCCGCGCGTCTCGTCGGCGACGACCACGTCGCCGGGGTGCATGCCCGGGGCGAGCCCGGCGCAGAAGCCGGAGGCGACGACGGAGGCCCCGCGCAGGGCGCCGTCCCGCAGGGCGTCGGACACGGCGCGGTGGGCCCGCGCGGGGCCCATGCCGGTGCGCAGGACGGTGACCGGACCCGGCGCGCCGTCCACGCCGCCGCGGGCCCGCGGCCGCCCGCCACCGCGCAGCGCGAACCGCTCGATGCCGAGCGCGCAGGCGACCAGCAGCGGCGCCGCCGGTTCCCGCGCCCGTCGGGCGGCCACTCAGCGGCCCTTGCCGAAGGACGGCTCGCCGCGCACGTACCGGCCGAGCGCGGTGAGCGGGAAGACCTGGCGGTACAGGTGGTAGTTGATGGAGAAGTCCCACGGGAAACCGGTCCCGGTGAAGTACGGCTCGTCCCACGACCCGTCCTCCCGCTGCGTGCGGGCCAGCCACGCCACGCCCCGGCCGACGGCCGCGGAGTTCCGCTCCCCCGCCGCGAGCAGCGCCAGCAGCGCCCAGGCCGTCTGGGAGGCGGTGGAGGCGCCGCGGCCGACCCACTCCTCCTCGCGGTAGGAGCGCAGGTCCTCGCCCCAGCCGCCGTCCTCGTTCTGGACGGACTCCAGCCAGGCCACGGCCCGCCGGATCGCGGGGTGCGCCGGCGGCAGCCCGGCCGCGGTGAGCGCCGGCACGACCGACCCCGTGCCGTAGACGTGGTTGACGCCCCAGCGGCCGAACCAGGAACCGCGGGGCTCCTGTTCGGCGAGGAGCCAGGCGATGCCCCGGCGGGTGCGCGGGTCGTGGGCGAGACCCTCGTGGGCGAGCATCTCCACCACGTGGGCGGTGACGTCGGCGGACGGCGGGTCGATGACCTCGCCGAAGTCGCAGAAGGGCAGCCGGTTGGGGAAGGGGCTCGTGTTGTCGGCGTCGAAGGCTCCCCAGGCGCCGTCCCGGCACTGCATGCCGAGGGTCCAGCGGGCCCCGCGGGCGACCGCCGCGTCGACCCGGTCCGGGTCGGGGTGGCGTACACGGCGCAGCGCGAGGATGACCTCGGCGGTGTCGTCGATGTCCGGGTAGGTGTCGTTGTGGAACTCGAAGGCCCACCCGCCCGGCGGCAGGTGCGGCCGGCGCACGGCCCAGTCGCCGCGCCGGACCACCTGCTCGGCGAGCATCCAGTCGGCGGCCCTGACGAGCGCCGGGTGGTCGGCCGGCAGCCCCGCGTCGGCGAGGGCGATGACGGCGAGGCAGGTGTCCCACACGGGTGACTGGCACGCCTCGACCATGCGGGCGCCGTCCTCCCGCCGGACCGCGAACCGGTCCAGCGACTCCAGCCCGGCGCGCATCACGGGGTGGCCGAGGTCGTAGCCGAGGAGGTGGAGGGCGATCAGCGAGTAGACGGCCGGGGGCTGGATGCCGCCCCAGCAGCCGTCGTTCTCCTGCCGTTCGACGATCCAGCGGGCGGCGGCGTTCATGGCGGCGCGGCGCAGCGGGCGGGGAGCGACGCGGCGGTAGCGGTGCAGGGCCCGGTCGAGCCGCTGGAAGAGCCCGTCCCAGGTGGCGGCCGGGGCGAGCGGGCGGGGTGGGTTCGGGCACCGGGGGTCGGTGTGCAGCTCGTCGAGCGTGAACGGGGCGGGGCGGACGGGGCGCTTCGCCGAGACGATGGTGAGGGGCACGATCGTCTGCCGGGCCCACTGCCCGAAGTCGTAGATGTTGAGCGGGAACCAGCTCGGCAGGAAGATGAGCTCCGGCGGCAGCTCCGGCAGGTCCTCCCACCTCCACCAGCCGAACAGGGCCAGCCAGACGCGTGTGAAGACCCGGGCGGCGGCGATGCCGCCCCGCTGCCGGACCCAGGCGGCGGCGCGGGCCATGTGCGGGGCGTCGGGCGGGTCACCGGCCAGGCGGAGCGCCACGTACGCCTCGACGGTGGCGGAGAGTTCGCCGGGCCCGCCGTGGAAGGTGGCCCAGGTGCCGTCGTCGCGCTGCTCCCCGCGGACGAAGCGGGCGGCGGCCTCGGTGACGGCCTCGTCGCGGATGCCGAGGAACTCCCGCAGGAGGAGGTCCTCGGCGTCCATGGTGACGTTGGTCTCCAGGTCGCCCTTCCACCATCCCTCGCCGTCCTGCCGGCCGAGGAGGTGGTCCACGGAGCGCCGCATCGCCGTCTCCGCGTCGGTCCTGACGTCGGGTGCGGGGGTCGGCGCGGGTGCGGTGGTGTGGTGCGTCCCGGTGGTCACGATCGTCCGCGGGCCCAGGGCCCCGGCGCTCCCGTCGGTCGTCGCTGTCATGGCTTCCCCTTCGTGCAGTGGACGTGCTGCTGCTACGGGTCTGCCGTCGGCCGCCGCCCGCACGCCGTGCGTGCGGGCGGGGGCCGCCGACCGCGCACTCATATGCGGGTGGAAGCGCTCCTGGGTCCGGGGCCGGGGGGCGGGGCGGGCGCGGACGGGGTCATGGGTGCCGTCATCGCTTCCTGACGACGACGAAGTCGGCGAGGGCGGTGAGCCGGTCGCGCACCCGGGACGGCATCTCGACGCGGTCCAGGGCGCCGACGGCGACGGCGTGCTGGCGGCGGGCCTCGTCGGCGGTCCAGTCGCGGCCGCCGGCCTCCTCGATGAGGGCGGCGCGGGTGGCGAACTCCTCCTCGGAGAACGACTCCAGGTCCTGGCTCTTGGCGTCGGCGGCGAGCAGTTCCCCCAGGCGTTCGGAGGCGGGGCCGCCCGCGGCGAGCGCGGCGACCACCGGCAGGGACTTCTTGCGCTGACGCAGGTCGCTCCAGGTCTGCTTGCCGGTGGACTCCGGGTCGCCCCAGATGCCCAGCAGGTCGTCGACGGCCTGGAAGGCCAGGCCGAGGTGGTGACCGTACGCCTCCAGGGCGTCGGCGGTGCGGTCGTCGGCGCCGCCGAGGACCGCGCCGATGGAGGCGGAACAGGCCAGCAGGGCGCCGGTCTTGTTGCCCTCCATCTCCAGGCACTCCTCGACCGTGACCCGCTCGCGGTGCTCGTAGGAGATGTCCTGCGCCTGGCCGTCGATCAGCTTGCGGGTGGCGACGGTGAGGCGGCGGGTGGCCCGGCCGGCCTCGACGGTGCCGAGCTCCAGCAGCAGTTCGTTGGCGAGGGCGAACAGGGCGTCGCCGACGAGGATGGCCTGGGCGGGGCCGTGCACCTTCCACACGGTGTCGCGGTGGCGGCGCTGCTCGTCACCGTCCATCAGGTCGTCGTGCAGGAGCGAGAAGTTGTGCACGAGCTCGACCGCGACGGCGCCGGGGACGCCCGTCTCCGGCGGGGCGCCGGCGGCCTCGGCGGACAGCAGCGCGAGGGCCGGGCGGACCGCCTTGCCCCCGTCGCCGTCGGCGGGGCGGCCCAGGGCGTCGATCCAGCCGAAGTGGTAGGCGGCGACGGTGTCCATGGGGTGCGCGAGCCGGTCCACCGCCGCGCGCAGGACGGGGGTGGACAGGGTCCGCCCGCGCTCCAGCAGCGCGGCGACCTCCGCGGCGTCGACGGTGTGGTTCGCCGGGGGCACTGTCGGCACGGTCTCTCCTCTTGTTCCTGTACGCGGTCTCATGCCGCCTCCTCGATGGGGTGTACGTGGGGGCGGCCGAGGGCCGAGAGGGCGGCGGACGCGGCGGCGGAGCCGCTGCGCACCGCTCCTTCCATGGTGGCGGGCCAGCCGGTGGCGGTCCACGCGCCGGCGAGGTACAGGCCGGGGGTGTGGGTGCGGGTGCCGGGGCGGTACCGTCCGACGCCGGGGGTGGGGGCGAACGTCGCCGTCCGCTCCCGGGTCACGAAGAAGTCGTGCACGCGGGCGCCGCGCGCGGCCGGCAGCAGCCGCTCCAGCTCCGGCAGGTAGCGGGCGCGCAGCTCGGCGACGGGGGCGTCGATCTCGTGCCCGGCGGCCGACTGGGAGAGGGCCAGGTACTGGCCGCCGTCGTAGCCGGAGGCGACGGTGCGGTCGAAGACCCACTGGACGGGCGAGCCGAGCGCGGCGAAGAACGGGCGGCGCAGTACGGGTCGGTCGTACAGGACGTGGACGTTGAGGATGGGCGCGGTGCCGATCTTCAGCAGGTCGCCGGGGGCGGCGAGGGCGCCGGGCGGCAGCAGGTCGTGGGTCTCGCGCTGCGGGACGGCGAGGACGACGGTGTCCGCCTCCAGGGTGTCGCCGGGAACGTCGACGACCCAGCGGCCCGCGTCGGCGGGGGTGACGGCGGTGACCTTGGTGCGGACGGCGACGCGGACGCCGCGGGCGTCGAGGGCGCGGCGGGCGAGCGTGTCGTGGAGGTGGCCGAGGGGGACGTGGGCCCAGCCGATGTCGGCGGCACCGGGCTCGGAGAGCAGACCGGTCTTGAAGACCATGGCGGCGAGGCCGAGTGAGGCGTGGGGGGCGGTGGCGTTGAGCGTGGCGACGCCGACGAGGTCCCACAGCGCCTCGACGGCGCGGCGGGACTGGCCGTGCCGGGCGAGCCAGCCGGCGAAGTCGACGCCGTCGAGGGCGGGGTCGGCGGGGTCGAGGGCCTGCAGGGCGAGGGCGGCGCGGCCCACGCCGAGCCGCTCGGCGAGCGAGAGGTGCGGATAGCCGGCGAGGCTGGCCGCGAGGTGCAGGGGTACGGGCAGGGCGGTGCGGCGCAGCCGGCCGAGGCGGGGGCCGCGCGGGTGGGCGGCGTCCAGGACGGGCACGTCGAGGCGGTCCTGGACGGGCGCGAGGTGGGCGCCGCCGACGCGGTCGAGGAACCACCGGTACGCCGAGCAGCAGCGCAGGTAGACGTGTTGGCCGTTGTCCACGGTGAGGTCGCCGCGCCGGAACGAGAACGCCAGGCCGCCGAGGCGGGGCCGACCCTCCAGCAGGGTGACCCGCACCCCGGCGTCGGCGAGGCGCAGGGCCGCGGTGACCCCGGCGAGGCCCCCGCCGACGACGACGGCGCTGTGCCCGCTCACGCGACCGCCCCCCGCCCCCGTGCCGGGCGGGGGCGACGGGCACGGTCGGGACCGGCGCAGGCCGCCGGGCGGGCGGGCGCCGGGGGGCCGTCGGGGGTGGTGGCGGCAGGGGTCACGGGCGCGTCCTCTCGCTGCGGCGGGAGACCGTGCGCGCGTCGAGGCCGGACAGACCGCGCACGGCGACGTACGCCTTCTCGTGGCCGGGCAGGGACACGCGGCCCCGCAGCACGGCGCCGGGGTCGCGTTCGATGCGGTCGAGGAGGCGGCGGTAGATGCCGGCCATCGCGGCGACGCACGCGCCGCTGCGCCGGTCGAGCAGGGGCAGCAGCCGGTAGCCCTCGGCGAACAGGGCGCGGGCGCGGCGCACCTGGTGCTGGACGAGTCCGGTGAAGTCGCCGTCCACGGGTGGGGCGGCGGTGCGGAAGCCGTCGGAGCAGCCGAACTTGGCGAGCTCTTCCGCGGGGAGGTAGCTGCGGCCGTTGGCGGCGTCCTCGCGCAGGTCGCGGAGGATGTTGGTGAGCTGGAGGGCGAGTCCCAGGGTGTCGGCGTACTCGGCGGCGCGGGCGGCCTCGCGCGCGCCCGGGGCCGTGCCGAACACGCCGAGGGAGAGCCGGCCGATGGCGCCGGCGACGCAGCGGCAGTAGACCCGCAGGTCGTCCCACGTCTCGTAGGCCGCGCCGCGCACGTCCATCAGCACGCCGTCGATGAGTTCGTCGAAGCCTTCCAGCGGCAGCGGGAAGCGGTGGGCCGCGTCGGCGAGCGCGACGGCCACCGGGTCGGTGTCGTCGTCGGTGACGGTGCCGCGCCGGACGCGGTCCAGCACCTCGCGCGTGGCCTCCAGGCGGCTGCGCTTGTCCTCGGGGCCGAGGCCGCCGTCGCCGATGTCGTCGACCCGCCGGGAGAAGGCGTACAGCGCCGACATGGCCTGCCGCTTCGCGGTCGGCAGGAGCCTGATGCCGTACGCGAAGTTGCGGGCCTGACGGGCGGTCACGGCCTCGCAGTAGCTGTAGGCCGCCTGTACCGGCGGGGGCGGCTGCGTCGTGGTGTCCACGGTCCCCTTCACCCCTCTCTGCACGCTGTTCGCCACACCGCTCCCGCCCGGCGGAGCAGGCGGGGCCCGGTGGCCCTGGGCGGTTCGGGGAGCACGTCGTGGCGGGCGGCCGCGATGGCGTCGAGTGCCGCGTGGCCGCCGCCGACGAACCCGGCGAGCAGCAGCCGGAGCCGGCCGCGCACGCTCGCGACGAGCGGCGCCCCCTCCTCCAGCAGGGCGCGGGCCCGCCGCGCCTCGTACGCGACGAGCGCCCGGACCGCGGCGCCGGCGGTGGGGGCGGCCAGGTCGGCCTCGGTGACGTGGAAGCGGGCCATGTCCTCGGCGGGCAGGTAGATCCGGTCGCGGCCGAGGTCCTCGGCGACGTCCTGGAGGTGTTCGACGATCTGCAGGGCGGTGCAGACGGCGTCGGAGCGGCGGACGCGCTCGGGGGTGGTGGTGCCGGTGATCGCGAGGACGAGCCGGCCCACGGGGTTGGCGGAGAGCTCGCAGTAGGCGACCAGGTCGCCGTAGCCGGCGTAGCGGCGCACGTGCTGGTCCTGGCGGTTCGCCTCGACGAGCGCGAGGAACGGCTCGGGGGTCAGGGCGTGGCGGCGCACGGTGGGCCGCAGGGCGCGCAGCAGCGAGTGGGAGGGGGCGCCGGAGGCGTCGAAGACCCGCAGAAGGTCGGCCTCGAAGGCGTCGAGCAGGGCGGAGGGGTCCGCGTCGGGGTCGGCGCCGAGGTGGCGGGCGTCGGCCCCGCCGGAAGCCAGGTCGCCGTCGCCGATGTCGTCGACGAGCCGGGCGTAGCCGTAGACGGCCATGAGGTCGGCGCGCCAGGCGCGGGGCAGGAAGAAGGGGGCCACGGGGAAGTTCTCGGCCGCGGCCTTGTCGAGCGTGGTACGCGCGGTGGCGTCGGGGCGCGCCTGCCGGACAGCCGTCACTGCGCGCTGCCCGTCGCGGGGACGGCGGGACCCTCGGCGCGTGGGGGGTTCTCCGTCATGGCCGTCACGTCTCCCGTTCTACACTGCGGACCCAATACATCCCATTTCGGACACGCCGCCGGCCCCTCGGACCTATCACCACACATGGCGCGAATCAGAACCGCTACAGCTTACGCCGAGCACGCCCCGCGACCCGGCCAGGGGCTCCGCGCGTGGCACGCGAGGGCGTCCGGGACGGCGGGCGCACCGGCTCCGCCGCCCTGACCTGCGCCGTCCGCGCGGTTCGGCGGGGCTCGCCGGGCTACCTGCCGGTCTCCCTCTCGTACGCCCGGAGGACCTCGTCGGTCGGCCCGTCCATGAGGAGTTCGCCCTTTTCCAGCCACAGGACGCGGTCGCAGGTGTCCCGGATCGACTTGTTGCTGTGGCTGACGAGGAAGACCGTGCCTGCCTCCTTGCGCAGCTCCCTGATGCGCTCCTCGGAGCGGATCTGGAACTTGCGGTCGCCGGTGGCCAGCGCCTCGTCGATCATGAGGACGTCGTGGTTCTTGGCGGCCGCGATGGCGAAGCGGAGCCGGGCGCCCATGCCGGAGGAGTACGTCCGCATGGGGAGGGTGATGAAGTCGCCCTTCTCGTTGATGCCGGAGAAGTCGACGATGTCCTGGTAGCGCTCCTTGACCTCCTCGCGGGACATGCCCATGGCGAGACCGCCGAGGATCACGTTGCGCTCACCGGTGAGGTCGCCCATCAGGGCCGCGTTGACGCCCAGCAGCGAGGGCTGGCCGTCGGTGTAGACCTTGCCCCGCTCGGTGGGCAGCAACCCGGCGATGGCCCGCAGCAGGGTCGACTTGCCGGAGCCGTTGGTGCCGATGAGGCCGATGGCCTCGCCGCGGTAGGCGGTGAAGGTGACTCCGCGCACGGCGTGGACCGTGCGGACGCCGCGGCTCTCGCCCTTCTCGCCGCGGAGCATGCGGCTGAGGGCGGCCGTGGCACTGCCCCGGCCGGCCGACCCGCCCCCGTGGACGCGGTACACGATGTGCACGTCGTCGGCGATGACGGTGGGGATGCGCGAGCCCGCGGGGCGGGCTTCGTTGGTCTCGTCAGCCACGGCCGTACCGCTCCTCAGCCTTCCAGAAGAACACGAAACCGGCGACGCCGACGACGACCGCCCACAGGAGCGCGGCGAGCCACACGTGGTCGGGCAGGTTGTCGGAGGTGTAGCCCTCGATCAGCGCGAAGCGGATGAGGTCCATGTAGACGGCCGCCGGGTTGTACATCAGGACGTCGGCGATCCAGGCCGGTTTGTCCCGCAGCATGATCGGGATGGAGAACATGACGCCCGAGGCGTACATCCAGGTCCGCATGATGAACGGCATCAGCTGGGCGAGGTCCGGCGTCTTGCTGCCGAGCCTCGCCATGATCATGGCCAGGCCGGTGTTGAAGAGGAACTGGAGCACCAGCGCGGGGACGATCAGCAGCCAGCTGAGCGAGGGGTAGCTGCCGCACAGCGCCACGATGACGAAGAGCACCAGCATCGAGTACAGCAGCTGCTGGAGCTGCTGGAGCGCCAGCGAGATGGGCAGCGCGGCCCGGGGGAAGTGCAGCGCCCGCACCAGGCCCAGATTGCCGGAGATCGACTTCACGCCGGACATGACGGACGTCTGCGTGAACATGAAGACGAAGACGCCCGTCACCAGGAACGGGACGTAGACCTTCTTGTCCATGCCCCGGCCCGCTTCGAGGATCAACCCGAAGATCGCGAAGTAGACCGCGGCGTTCAGCAGCGGCGTCGCCACCTGCCACAGCTGGCCGAGCTTGGCCTGGCTGTACTGGGCCGTGAGCTTCGCCCGGGAGAACGTCATGATGAAGTGGCGCCGACCCCACAGCTGCCGGACGTACTCCGCCAGCCCCGGACGGGCGCCGCTCACCGACAGGCCGTACTTGGCGGCCAGCTCGGCCGGCGACAGGCCGTCGTCGGGCGAGGGCGGGACACTCACGGCGACCGCTCGGTCGCGGGTCGTCTCACTCACAGGTCGAAACTTTCGTGTTCACGATGCGGGGGCGGTGGGGTGCGGCCCGGTCCCCGGGGCGGGGGCGGCCCGTCCCCGGGGGCGGCCGGGCCGCCGGATCCGAGCTTGTCAGATGACGGGCGGGCGGCCCAGTCGCGTGAGGCGCCACACCGTGCGCCACCTCATGGGGCGCCGCGGCCCGCAGGGGGTCGTCCAGCCCTCCTTGAAGCCCCCGAACCACGCCTTCAGCGCGGCCCCCGACGGGCGCCTCAGCAGGGTCAGCAGCAGCCACACCCCGACGTACACCGGGACCAGCGGCGCCGGCAGGTTGCGGCGGGCCAGCCACACCCGGTTCCGCGCCACCATGCGGTGGTAGACGGCGTGCCGGGACGGGGCGGTCGTGGGGTGGTGGAGCACCATGTCGGACCGGTAGTCGATCATCCAGCCGGCGTCCAGCGCCCGCCAGGCGAGGTCGGTCTCCTCGTGCGCGTAGAAGAACTCGCCCGGCAGGGGCCCCACCTCGGCGATGACCTTCGTGCGCACGGCGCTCGCCCCGCCCAGGAAGGTCGTGACGCGCGAGGAGCGCATCGGGTCGGAGGCGCGCAGCCGGGGCACGTGGCGCCGCTGCGTGACGCCCGTCTCCGGGTCGGCGATGCGGAAGCTGACGATCCCGAGCCGCGGGTCGGCGGCGAACGCGGCCCGCAGGAGCTCCGCGGTGTCCTTGCCGGGGAGCAGCCCGTCGTCGTCGAGGAAGAGCAGCGCGTCGACGTCGGAGCCGTTCGGGCCGAACGCCTCGATGCCGACGTTCCGGCCGCCGGGGATGCCGAGGTTCTCGGGCAGGTCGACGGTGCGGACCCAGCCGGGGACCCCGCGGACGGGGGCGCCGTTGCCGACGACGACGACCTCGACCGGCTCGCCCTCCTGGCGGGCGACGGACTCGATGAGGGCGTTCAGGTCGTCGGGGCGGTCGCCCATGGTGATGATGACGGCACCGAGCTTCACGGCGTCACCTCAGCCTGCTGGACACGAGGACGGACACCAGGTGCAGCAGCGTCTGCAGCAGGGCGATGGCGGCGAGGACGGCGACGCCCAGGCGGCTGAAGAAGAGGTCGCCCCGGACCGTGTCCGCGACGGCCAGCACCACGATGAGCAGCGACGCCTCGATGCCGAGGACGAGCCGGTGGAACCTCAGCGCGGCGGCGGCCCTGCGGGCGAGCGCCATGCCGGACGAGCGCGGCTCGGCCGCGGCCTCCTTCACGGGCGGCAGGCCGCCCTGGTGACGGGCGACGCCGACGAGGTCGGTCTCCGCCTTGATGAGGATGGCGCCGAGCGCGGCGAGGGTGCCGAGGAAGGCCCACAGCCAGTCGATCCGGCCGCTCCCCCACAGGTCGGCCGCGCGCAGGCCGAAGCCGACGAGGACCGCCGCGTCGCACAGGTAGGCGCCGACCCGGTCCAGGTACACGCCGGAGAGCGAGAACTGCTTCTTCCAGCGGGCGACCTCGCCGTCGACGCAGTCGAGCAGCAGGTAGAGCTGGACCATCAGCGCGCCGAGGAGCGCGCCCGGGATGCCCGGGACCAGCAGCGCCGGAGCGGCGAGGACGCCCGCGAGGGTCATCACGTACGTCAGCTGGTTCGGGGTGACCCGCGTGGTGACCAGCAGCCGGGTGATGCGCAGGGAGATCTCGCGCATGTAGAGGCGGCCGCCCCAGTGCTCTCCGCTGCGGCGGTCCTTGACCCCGGCCGGATGGACGACCGGGCGGAGTTCAGCTACGGATGGTCTTGGCATAGTCGGCGTACGCGTCCCTGATCTGGTCGGTGGACAGGTCGAGGTGCTCCAGGACGGTGAAGCGCCCCGGGCGGGTCTGCGGCGCGTACTCGACGGCGCGCACGAACTCGTCCGGGGAGAACCCGATCTCCTCGGGCAGCACCGGCAGGCCGTGCCGGCGCAGGACCTCGGCGAAGAGCGACGACTCCTCGCGGGCGCCGCGCAGGTGCATGGCGAAGGCGGCGCCGAGGCCGACCTGCTCGCCGTGGAGCGCGGAACGCGCCGGGTAGAGCAGGTCGAAGGCGTGGGAGATCTCGTGGCAGGCGCCCGACGCGGGACGGGTGTCGCCGCTGATCGACATGGCGATGCCGGTCAGGACGAGGGCCTCGGCCAGCACGATGAGGAACTCGTCGTCCGCGACGCTCCCCGGGTGGCGCAGCACCGCCTCACCCGCCGTGCGGGCCATGGCGGCGGCGAGGCCGTCGACCTGTTCGCCGGTGTGCCGGTGCGACAGCTCCCAGTCGGCGATGGCCGAGATGTT
The DNA here is from genome assembly GCF_024600715.1 of Streptomyces changanensis. Taxonomy (NCBI): domain Bacteria; kingdom Bacillati; phylum Actinomycetota; class Actinomycetes; order Kitasatosporales; family Streptomycetaceae; genus Streptomyces; species Streptomyces changanensis. The sequence goes on along the minus strand of NZ_CP102332.1, from coordinate 5,818,499 downwards.
GGAGATCGCGTCGCCGATGCCGGAGCGGACGAACCGCGCCGGGGCGTCCCGGATCACGTCGAGGTCGATGACCATGGCGATCGGCGAGGGGACGCCGTAGGAGCCGCGGCCGTTGTCGTTGTCGAGGGTGGAGACCGGCGAGCAGATGCCGTCGTGCGACAGGTTCGTCGCGACCGACACCATGGGCACGCCGACCCGCGCAGCGGCGTACTTCGCCACGTCGATGATCTTGCCGCCGCCGAGGCCGACCACGGCGTCGTACCGCTTGCCCCTCATGGCGTCGGCGAGACGGACGGCGGAGTCGATGCTGCCGTCGGCCACGGCGTACCAGTCGGCGTCCGGGAGCAGCGGCGCGAGCTTCTCGCGCAGCGCCTGCCCGGAGCCGTTGCTGATCGCCACGGCGAGCTTGCCGGAGGCGGAGATCCGCTGGTCGGCGAGGAGGCCGGCCAGGTCGTCCATCGCTCCGCAGCTGATGTCGACGACGACCGGCGAGGGGATGAGCCGGGTCAGTACAGGCACGCGATCCCACGGCCCTTCGCGAGGTCGTCGTGGTTGTCGATCTCGACCCACTTGACGTCGCCGATGGGCGCCACGTCGATCCGGAAGCCCCGGTCCACCAGCTCCTGGTAGCCGTCCTCGTAGTAGAGGTCCGGGTCCCGCTCGAAGGTGGTCCGCAGCGCGTCCGCGAGGTCCTCGGCGGCCTCCGGCTCGATGAGGGTGACGCCGATGTACTCGCCGGTGGCGGTGGCGGGGTCCATGAGCTTGGTGATCCGTCGGACGCCCTCGCCGTCGGCGGTGATGACCTTCATCTCCTCGTCGGCGAGGTCCTTCACCGCGTCGAGCGCGAGGATGATCCTCCGGCCCTCGCCCCGGGCGGCGAGGAGGGTCCTCTCGACGGAGACCGGGTGCACGGTGTCGCCGTTGGCGAGGATGACGCCCCGCTTCAGGACCTCACGGGCGCACCACAGGGAGTAGGCGTTGTTCCACTCCTCGGCCTTGTCGTTGTCGATCAGGGTGAGCGACAGGCCGTACGTGGCCTCCAGCTCCTCCTTGCGCGCGTACACGGCCTCCTTGCGGTAGCCGACGACGATCGCGGCCTCGGTGAGGCCGACCTCGGCGAAGTTGCGCAGGGTCAGGTCGAGGACCGTGGTGTCCCCGTCCACCGGCACGAGGGCCTTCGGGAGCGTGTCGGTGTAGGGGCGCAGACGGCGTCCGGCACCGGCTGCCAGTACGAGGCCGATCATGCGGGTTCTCCTTCGTCGTGTACGGCGGGTGCGTGGGAGGACACCCAGAAGCGGATGGACTCCGCCAGCCCCACCAGCGCGACGGCGCCGGCGAGGGCGGTCAGCGCCAGGGCGAGGCGCTCCCCACCACCCGCCGCGAGGAGGGCGGCGAGGACGGCCACGAGCAGCGTGCGCCCTTCCTGGCCGCCGAGCGTCCGCACCAGCCAGACGGGCGGCGCGCCGGTGCCGCCGCGGATGCGGTACACCGTGTCGTAGTGATGGTAGGCGACGGCCGCGACCAGCCCGAACGCCGCGGGGAGCGCCCCGGGGGCGTCTGCGCGGGCGGCCAGGACGAGGATCGTGCCGTACTCGGCGACGCGCAGGACGGGCGGGACGAGCCAGTCGAGGGCGCCCTTCAGGGGCCGGGCGACGGCGGCGCCGGAGGCCAGCGCGTACGCGGCGGCCGCCGCGACGACGAGGCCGCTGCCGACGGGCGCGGCGCACGCCGCGTACAGGAGCAGGGCCGCGCCGAGCACCGCGTACGGGGTGCGGCCGCCCAGCGGGCGGGCCCAGCGACGGGTCGCGCGGGCGGCGAGCTCGGCGAGCGGGCCGCCGTCGGCGAGATCGGCGAGGGCCCGGGCGGCGCGGTCGGTGCGGCCGGCCCGGCGGGTCAGCGAGCGCAGGACCCGGCCGGCGGTGGTGTAGCAGGCGGCGAAGGCGCAGCCGACGAGCAGGGCGTAGAAGACGACGCGGGGGCTGGTGACGGCGGTGAGCACCGCGATCATCGCCCAGCGCTCCCCGATCGGCAGGACGATCATGCGCCGCACCCAGACCGTCCAGCCGACGCTGTCGAGCCGGTCGGAGAGGGCGGCGGTGGGGCTGGTGTTGGCGGTGGCGTCGTGGTTGGCCTCGTTGAAGGAGAAGTCCACGACGTGCCGGCAGGTCTGGAGGACCATCGCGCCGAGGGCCAGCGCCCAGACGTCGTCCCCGCCGCGGGCGGCGCCGAGGGCGAGGCCCGCGTAGTAGGCGTACTCCTTGGCGCGGTCGAAGGTGGCGTCGAGCCACGCGCCGAGCGTCGAGTACTGCAGGGAGTAGCGGGCGAGCTGCCCGTCGGTGCAGTCCAGGACGAAGGAGAGGAGGAGCAGGACGCCCGCCGCGACGAAGCCGCCGCGGGTGCCGGTCGCGGCGCAGCCGGCCGCGACGAGCGCGGTCAGCAGCGAGGCGGTGGTGACCTGGTTGGGCGTGAGGCCCCGGCGGGCGCACCAGCGGGCGAGGTAGCGGGAGTACGGGCTGACGCAGAACGTGGTGAAGAAGCCGTCACGGGACTTCACGGCGGAGCGCAGGCGTACGGCCTCGTCGTCGACGGCGGCGACGGCGTCCCGGGTCTCCTTGCGGGCCTGGGGACCGGTCGGTACCGCGGCGACGAGCGAGCCGAGCTCGGGCCGGTGCACGGCGACGCCGTCGGCCTCCAGGGCGGTGGCGAGCGTGTCGGGCAGCGGGGGCGTACCGCCCGCGGACGCGCCGCCGGCCCGCGCGCCGCCCGCCTCGGGGGCGGTGGTGGGCGCGGCTCCGGAGGCGGTGGTGGGCGCGGCGACCGGCGCGGAGCCGGGGACCTGGGCGGAACCGGGGTCGGGCGCGGAGCCGGAGCCGGGGACCCGGGCGGTCAGGGCGCGGGTGAGGGACGGGCGGGCCTCGGGCTGCGCGGTGAGGGCGCCGGGCGCCGCCGCCGCCGGGAAGCGGGGGTCGGTCAGCGCCAGGCGCAGCGCGTGGAGGTGCCCGACGAAGCGCGGGTCGACGACGGCGACGCGCTCACCGGCCGGTACGGCGGCGAGGAGCGCGGCGGTCTCGCCCGGGCCCGCGGCGGAGCGGACCTCGAAGCCCAGCGACCGCAGATCGCCCTCGAGCGGCGATCCGGGTACCGGCGGACCGGTGAGGATGGCGGTCGACAGACGAACTCACTCCTTGGACCTGACGGCTGGTGTGCGGTGGCTCGGCCCGGGCGGGCGGCGGCACGTCGGCTGAGGCTATCGGATGAACGGAAGAGCGGGTTCACCGAGGGTTTGCGCGGACGGGAGCGGTCCGACCGGCGGCGGGATCATCATCCTCGATGATCGCCCCGGCCGACAAACTCCAGGTCGGGGACGCACCCGCCGCGGGCGTCCGCGCGCGGGCGCAAAGGCGCCGTCGGGGTGGCCGGCGGCGGTGGCCGGCAGCGGCGGTGGGCGGGCCGGGACAGCGGCCGGGACTGCGGGCCGCCCGGGTGAGGACGCCCAGGTCAGAGGGGATGACAACGGTGTTCAACCTCAGCTTGCCCATACCCCCCACCCGTAGTTGACTGACCGCTCGGAAGGCAGTCACCAACCTGATCGGGAGGCGACCCCATGGGGGCTGGGCACGACCACGGGCACACGCACGGCGGACCACCGACCGGTACGGCCGGAGCCGCGCACCGCTGGCGGCTGCGGGTGGCCCTGACCATCACGCTGGGCGTGATGGTGGTCGAGATCGTCGGCGGGCTGCTCGCCGACTCGCTCGCGCTGCTCGCGGACGCGGCGCACATGGCCACGGACGCCGTCGGCCTGGGCATGGCGCTGCTCGCCATCCACATGGCGAACCGCCCGGCCACCGCGAACCGCACCTACGGCTACGCCCGCGCCGAGATCCTCGCGGCTCTCGCCAACTGTCTGCTGCTGCTCGGGGCCGGCGGCTACGTCCTGTTCGAGGCGGTCCAGCGGTTCGTCACCCCCGCCGAGACGAAGGGCGGCCTGACGGTCGTCTTCGCGCTGGTCGGTCTGGCCGCGAACATGGTGTCGCTGTCGCTGCTGACGCGGGGGCGCAAGGACAGTCTGAACGTGCGCGGCGCGTACCTGGAGGTGCTGGCGGACGCACTCGGCTCGGTGACGGTGCTCGTGGCGGCGGGCGTCATCCTGGCGACCGGCTGGCAGGCGGCGGACCCGATCGCGTCGCTGGTGATCGGCATGATGATCGTCCCGCGCACGCTGCGGCTGCTGCGCGAGACGCTGGACGTGCTGCTGGAGTCCGCACCGAAGGGCGTGGACATGACGGAGGTCCGGGCGCACCTGCTGGCGCTGCCGGGCGTGGAGGACGTGCACGACCTCCACGCGTGGACGATCACGTCGGGGATGCCCGTGCTGTCGGCGCACGTCGTGGTCGACGCGAGCGTGCTGGACGGCCCGGGGCACGAGAAGATGCTGCACTCGCTGCAGGAGTGCCTGGTCGGCCACTTCGACGTGGAGCACTGCACCTTCCAGCTGGAGCCCGGCGGGCACGCGGAGCACGAGGCCGGCTTCTGCCACTGACGGGACGCCCGGGCGGGACCGCGGCGCCCGTCCGGGGGCCCGGGGGCCGTCGGACCGGCTGCTAGGCTGCGGCGGGAAGACCCGCACACCGGCAGGGAGAGGAGTTGAGGACGATGGCCGCCACGGTCGGCGCCGCCCTCCACGGCGACGCGTTCGGTCCCTCCTTCCCCTCTCCGGTGTCCGGCTGACGGCAGGACGCCGGACCCGGGGACCCTCCTCACGCAAGGGCTTCCACGGTGTCCCACGCTTTCCACGACGTCCCCTCCACTGCCTCGTCCTCCTCCCCTCCGGGTCCGCGCTGGCCGACCCGCCCCGAGACGGACGCGGACCGCGCGGCGGTCCACGCCGTCAACGCCGCGGCCTTCCCGACGCCGGCCGAAGCGGACCTCGTCGACGCGCTGCGCGCCGACCCCGACGCCTGGCTGCCGGGCCTGTCGTACGTCGCCGAGGCGCCCGACGGCTCCGTGGCCGCGTACGCGCTGATCACCCGGTGCCGGGTCGGCGACGCCCCGGCGGCGGCGCTCGCCCCCGTGGCGGTGGCCCCCGCGCACCAGCGGCGCGGCGCCGGGCAGGCGGTGGTGCGCGCCGTCCTGGAGGCGGCGCGGCTGCGCGGCGAGCGGCTGGTGCTGGTCCTCGGTCATCCGGAGTACTACCCGCGCTTCGGCTTCGCACCGGCGTCCCGGTACGGGATCCGGCCGCCCTTCGACGTGCCGGACGCGGCCATGATGGCGCTCGTGCCGGACGGTTCGGACCGGCCGCCCTCGGGAACGATCACCTATCCGCCCGCGTTCGGGGTGTGAGCCGACGGCCGCGCGTTCGGCCGTGTGGGCGCGGGCGCGGTGTGCCGACGGGCGCCTCCCGTACGGCAGACTGAGGATTGCCCCACAGGGCCGAGAATCGATGCGAAGGATGGTTATGCCGACCACACCTGCCACCGAGGCGAACAGCTCGTCGAACGGATCCGCGCCCACGATCATGCTCGAACTGGTCGACGAGGACGGCAGCACCATCGGCACCGCGGAGAAGCTCTCCGCGCACCAGGCACCGGGACAGCTGCACCGGGCGTTCTCGGTGTTCCTCTTCGACGAGGAGGGGCGGCTGCTGCTCCAGCGCAGGGCGCTTGGCAAGTACCACTCACCGGGTGTCTGGTCGAACACCTGTTGCGGGCATCCGTACCCGGGCGAGGCGCCGTTCACGGCCGCCGCGCGACGGGTGTTCGAGGAGCTCGGGGTGTCGCCGTCGCTGATGGCCGAGGCCGGGACCGTCCGCTACAACCACCCGGACCCGGACTCGGGTCTGGTGGAGCAGGAGTTCAACCACCTCTTCGTGGGGATGGTGCAGGCTCCGCTGCGGCCGGACGCCCAAGAGGTCGAGGAGACGGCGTTCGTCACGGCGCAGGAGCTGGCCGAGCGGCACGCGAGCGCGCCGTTCTCCGCCTGGTTCATGACCGTCCTGGACGCGGCCCGGCCGGCGATCAAGGAGCTGACGGGGGCCACGGGCGGCTGGTGAGCCCTCCGGTCCCGCGGGGCGCCTGACGGCCGGGTACGACCGGGGGCGCCCCGTCCGTCACCGGGGCAGGGCGGCCCAGATGGTCTTGCCGCCGGTCGCGGTGTGCTCGACGTCGCAGGTGCCGCCCGCCTCGCGGGTGATCTCGCGGACCAGCAGCAGGCCCCGGCCCCCCGTCTGCGCGTAGTCGGTCTCCAGCGCCTTCGGCCGGTAGGGGTGGTCGTCCTGGACGGCCACCCTGACCCAGGCGGGGCCGATCGCGACCTCCACCGACACCTGCGGGGAGAGCAGTGCCGCGTGCCGCACGGCGTTCGTGACCAGCTCGGAGACGATCAGGAGCAGACCCTGGGCGACGTCTCCGCCGCTCGGTACCCCCTGATGCTCCAGCAGGTCGCGTACGGCGTGCCGGGCCTGCGGTACGGAGGCGTCGACCGCGGGTGCGGTGAAGCGCCAGACCCCTTCGTACGACGGCGGCCGGGCCGGGACGCCTCCGCGGCCCGGCGCGGTCCGGCTCTCACCCTCGTGCTCGATTGTCGCCACGCGTCAGAGTGTTGGCCCCTGGACGGGACAGCCGAGGCTGTGACCGGAAGTGACCGCTTATCGGCGTACTCGGCTCGCAATTGAGCGGTATTTCTACTTCTCCGGCCGGTGCGGATCCGTTTCTGGCGCCTCCGGACGCCGGTGCTCCTCGTGCGGCGCCCTCCCCTCGGAGACCATGCCGACCACGCGGCGCCCGCCCAGCCCCATGGCGATCAGGCCGAGCCCGTCGAAGAGCAGGGCGAGGGAGAAGAACGTGCCGAGCACGTACAGGCTGTTCTCCGGCCAGCCGAACAGGACGAGCAGGCCCAGCAGGACGCCGAAGGCGCCCTGGAGCAGCGTCCAGCCGAACTGCGGGCCGCGCACCACCGCGCTGCCCACCAGCCGGAAGACGCCGCCGGTGAGGAAGAGGAGCGCCGCGAACATGGTGAACGCCTCGGCCGACTCGGCTGGGTGGCGGATCACGACGAACCCCGCGGCGATGTTCAGCGCGGCGACCACCACGGCCAGCCAGAAGGACCCGGTGCGGCGCGACTCCAGCGCGTGCAGCAGGCCGACCGCGCCGCCGATCAGCAGCAGCCAGCCGAACAGCAGCATGGACGTCAGGGTGGCCAGGCCCGTGTAGACGAGGCCGAACAGTCCGCCGAGCACCAGGGCCGCCCCCAGGAGCGCCAGCCGGCCGAAACTGCGACTCAGCCGCTTCCCCTCGCGGGCCGGGTCGTGGGTGGTATCGCGCATCGGTGCGCCTCGCTTCCCTCGGTACGACTGTCGCGGCGCCCCCTTCTTGATCGTACGGTCGGGCTCCCCGGATAGCATCCGACGCATGGAGCCGCAGCAGCCGCAGGCGTCGCAGGTACCGCAGGAGCCACGCCCCCCGCAGCCACCGCAGGCAGCACGCGCAGCGCGCGAGCCCCGGCTGGAGCACCGCGTCGCCGACGGCGTCGCGACCGTCGTCATCAGCAACCCGGCGAAGCGCAACGCCATGACGGCCGACATGTGGCGGGCCGTGCCGGAGCTGCTGGCCGAGCTGGCCGCCGACCGCGACGTACGGGCGCTGGTGCTCACCGGCGACGGCGACACCTTCTGCGCCGGGGCCGACATCTCCGCGCTGCGTCGGCCGGACGACCGTCAGCAGTCGCTGGCCGTGCGCGCCGAGGAGGCGCTCGCCGCCTTCCCCCGGCCGACCCTCGCCGCGGTGCGGGGGTACTGCGTGGGCGGCGGCTGCCAGCTGGCGGCCGCCTGCGACCTGCGCTTCGCCGAGGCCGGGGCGCGCTTCGGGGTGACGCCCGCGAAGCTCGGCATCGTCTACCCGGCCTCCTCCACCCGGCGTCTGGCCTCCCTCGTCGGGCCGGCCACCGCCAAGTACCTGCTCTTCTCCGCCGAGCTGATCGACGACGAGCGGGCGCTGCGCACGGGCCTGGTCGACGAGCTGCTGCCCGCCGGGGGCCTGGACGAGCGGGTCGCGGCGTTCCTCCGCGTCCTGACCTCGCGGTCCCTGCTCACGCAGGCCGCCGCGAAGGAGTACGCGGACGGACGCACCGGGCGCGAGGAGCACTGGGCGGAGCAGGCGCGTACGAGCGGCGACCGGGCGGAGGGCGTCGCGGCGTTCCTGGAGCGGCGGGAGCCGCGCTTCACGTACCGGGGCTGACCGCCCCCTACGCCCCGTACCGACCAGTCGGTAACGTGGGGCCATGACGATGACGACTCTCCCGCCCCGGGCCGTGCGCCGCTGCCACCACCCGGTGAACCTGCTCCACTCGACCGTCTACTTCTCCCCCGAGTTCGCCACCGAGCTGGCGGGCGTGGGCGTCGCCGACCCGCACGCCGCCTACTTCGCGGGCCGGGCCGCCGCCATGGGCGCCGTCGGGCCCGGTGTCGTCACCGGGACCTTCTACAACTTCAACCACGCCCTCGTCGCCCGGTACCTGCCCGCCGTGTGGGACACCGCGTCCCCGGCCGACGTGCTGGCCGCGCGGCTGCGCGCGGCCGACGCGACCGTACGGCGGCTGCTCGGCGACGCCGCCGCCTCGGACGGGATGGCGGAGGCGGCCCGGCTGGCGCTGCGCGCCACCGAGGCGTGCACCCGGCACGGCCGCCCGCTCTACGCCGCCCACGCCGACCTGCCGGTGCCCGAGGCGCCGCACCTCGCGTTCTGGCACGCCGCGACGCTGCTGCGCGAGCACCGGGGCGACGCGCACCTCGCGGCGCTGCTCAGCGCGGACCTCGACCCGCTGGAGGCCGTGGTGAGCCACACCGCGACCGGTACGGGCATCTCCCCGCGCTGGGTGCTCGCCACCCGCGGCTGGGAGCAGGCCGACTGGGACGCCGCGGTCGAGCGGCTGCGCGGACGCGGACTGCTGGACGCGGCGGGCGGGCTGACCGAGGCGGGCGCCGCCCTCCGCGAGGAGGTGGAGGCCCACACGGACCGGCTGGACGCCGCCCCCTACGAGCACCTGGGCGCCGAGGGCGTCGCCCGACTCACCGAGCTGGCCAGGGGATTCCTCACGGCGGCGGCCGCGGCGGGCGCCTTCCCCTCCCGGCTCACCGGCCAGGGCTGACCCCGGCCCGCCCGCGTCGCCCGCCCGCCGCGCGGCGCCCCGCCGCGGGCGGGCGCGCCGGGGCGCGGGGGCAGACGCGACACGTGCCGCTCTGAACAGGCAGAATGCGAGCGCAACCGAGGCACGAGAAGGCGGGTCGGGACAACCGTGACGACGTCCATCGAAGGCAGGATCGCCGAGGAACTCGGCGTACGGGAACGGCAGGTCAGGGCGGCCGTCGAGCTGCTGGACGGCGGATCGACCGTGCCGTTCATCGCGCGGTACCGCAAGGAGGCGACCGGGACGCTCGACGACGCGCAGCTGCGCACCCTGGAGGAGCGGCTGCGCTACCTGCGGGAGCTGGAGGACCGCCGCGCCGCGGTCCTGGACTCCGTCCGCGAACAGGGCAAGCTGACCCCGGAGTTGGAGGCCCGCATCCGGGAGGCCGACACCAAGGCGCGTCTGGAGGACATCTACCTGCCCTTCAAGCCGAAGCGGCGGACCAAGGCGCAGATCGCCCGTGAGGCGGGGCTGGAGCCGCTCGCCGAGGGGCTGCTGCGCGACCCGTCGACGGAGCCGCTCGCCGCGGCGTCCGCGTTCGTCGACGCCGACCGGGGCGTCGCCGACCCGGCCGCCGCGCTGGAGGGCGCCCGCGCCATCCTCACCGAACGGTTCTCGGAGGACCCCGACCTCATCGGCGAACTGCGCGAGCGGATGTGGACGCGCGGCCGCCTGGTGGCGCGGGTACGGGAGGGCAAGGAGGAGGCGGGCGCGAAGTTCGCCGACTACTTCGACTTCGCCGAGCCGTTCACCGAGCTGCCCTCGCACCGGGTGCTGGCGATGCTGCGCGGCGAGAAGGAGGACGTGCTCGACCTGGTCCTGGAGCCGGAGGAGCCGCGGGAGGGCCCGTCCACGTACGAGGGGACGGTGGCCAGGCGGTTCGGCGTCGCCGACCGGGGCCGGCCGGCCGACAAATGGCTCGCCGACACCGTCCGCTGGGCGTGGCGCACCCGCATCCTCGTCCACCTCGGCATCGACCTGCGGCTGCGGCTGCGCACGGCGGCGGAGGACGAGGCGGTGCGGGTCTTCGCCGCGAACCTGCGCGACCTGCTGCTGGCCGCCCCCGCCGGGACGAGGGCGACGCTCGGCCTGGACCCCGGCTTCCGCACGGGCGTCAAGGTCGCCGTCGTCGACGCGACGGGCAAGGTGGTCGCGACCGACACCATTCATCCGCACGTCCCACGCAACCAGTGGGACGAGTCGCTGGCGAGGCTGGCGCGGCTGGCGAAGCAGCACGCCGTCGAGCTCGTCGCCATCGGCAACGGCACCGCCTCCCGCGAGACGGACAGGCTCGCCGCGGACCTCCTCGCCCGCCACCCGGAGCTGGGGCTCACCAAGGTGATGGTCTCGGAGGCCGGTGCCTCCGTGTACTCGGCGTCGGCGTTCGCCTCCCAGGAGCTGCCCGAGCTCGACGTGTCGCTGCGCGGCGCGGTGTCGATCGCGCGGCGGCTCCAGGACCCGCTGGCCGAGCTGGTGAAGATCGACCCCAAGTCGATCGGTGTCGGCCAGTACCAGCACGACCTGTCCGAGGTGAAGTTGTCCCGCTCGCTGGACGCGGTCGTGGAGGACTGTGTGAACGGCGTGGGCGTCGACGTCAACACGGCGTCCGCGCCGCTGCTGTCGCGGGTCTCGGGCATCAGCGCGGGCCTCGCGGAGAACATCGTGGCGCACCGGGACGCGAACGGCCCGTTCCGCTCGCGGCGGGCCCTGAAGGACGTGCCGCGGCTCGGCCCGAAGGCGTACGAGCAGTGCGCGGGCTTCCTGCGGATCCGCGGCGGCGACGACCCGCTGGACGCGTCGGCCGTGCACCCGGAGGCCTACCCGGTGGTGCGGCGGATGGTGAAGGCGACCGGCGGGGAGGTCGCCTCCCTGATCGGCAACGCCGGGGTGCTGCGGTCGCTGCGCGCCGACGACTTCGTCGACGGGACCTTCGGTCTGCCCACGGTGACGGACATCCTGCGGGAGCTGGAGAAGCCGGGGCGCGACCCGCGGCCGGCGTTCCGGACGGCCACCTTCAAGGAGGGCGTCGAGAAGATCGGCGACCTCGCGCCGGGGATGGTGCTGGAGGGCGTCGTGACCAACGTGGCGGCGTTCGGCGCGTTCGTGGACGTCGGCGTGCACCAGGACGGCCTGGTCCACGTGTCGGCGATGTCGCGCACCTTCGTCAAGGACCCGCGTGACGTGGTGAAGCCCGGTGACGTGGTGAAGGTGAAGGTCCTGGAGGTCGACGGGGCGCGCAAGCGGATCTCGCTCACGCTGCGCCTGGACGACGAGCCCGTGGCGGACGGGCAGTCCGGCGGCCCGCGCCGCGAGCGCGGCCCCCGTCCGCCCCAGCAGCGCCAGGGCGCCGCGGCCGGCCAGGACCGGCGCGGCGGCCGGGGCGGCGAGCGCGGTGGTGGTACCGGCGGAGGCGGCGAGCGCGGCAGTGGTGGCGAGCGCGGCGGGAACCGCGGCGGCGACCGGCGGGCCGCGGCACAGGGCAACAGCGCGATGGCCGACGCGCTGCGCAAGGCGGGCCTGCTCGACGGCGGGGGCAAGAACCGCCGCTGAACCGCACGGGTACCGGGGCGGGGCGGAGTCCTCCCCCGCACGGGTAACGGGGCGGGTGGGGTCCTCCCCCGCCCGCCCCGCCCCCGTACCGGTCGACGTGCGGGGGCGCGCGGGGCGTGTGAGTCTGGCCGCGTCGCCGCACCGCGCGGCGGCTGGACGGAGGCGGTCATGAACCAGATCGGGGACAAGCCGGAAGAGGTCAGGAAGCACCGCGAGGAGGAGCGGCGGCGGGCGCGCGGGGACGACCCCGACGAGCCGGGGGGCGCGGAGGGCCGACCGGAGCACGACCGGGCCGACCGCGCCGCGACCGACGAGGCGGCGCGTGACTCCTTCGACACGTACGAGGAGATCGAGGACCGCCCGTAGCGGCGGCCACGGCCCGCGCCCGCCGGGGCGCGCGGGGCGCGGGGCGCGGGGCGCGGGGCGCGGGGCGCGGGGCGCGGGGCGCGGGGCGCGGGGCGCGGGGCGCGGGGCGCGGCGGGACCGTACCGTCGCGGGGCCCCTGTCCGTACCGGCGCCGGGGTCCGCCCGCCCCTCCGTACCGCCGCGGGTCCCGGCCCCGTACCGTCGCGGCGCCGTGCCCGTACCGTCGCGGGGCCGACCGGCCGGTGGGCCGGGGGTGTCAGATCTCGGTGACCTTCCCGCCGGCGACCTCGACGCGGCGGGTGACGTGGACGGCGTCCAGCATCCGGCGGTCGTGCGTCACCAGCAGCAGGGTGCCGGAGAAGGCGTCGAGGGCCGACTCCAGCTGCTCGATGGCGGGCAGGTCCAGGTGGTTGGTCGGCTCGTCCAGCACGAGCAGGTTGACGCCCCGGCCCTGGAGCAGTGCCAGGGCCGCGCGGGTGCGCTCGCCCGGGGAGAGCGTCGTCGCCGGGCGCATCACGTGGGCGGCCTTGAGCCCGAACTTCGCGAGGAGCGTGCGCACCTCGGCCGGTTCCGTGTCGGGCACGGCCGCGCAGAAGGCGTCGAGCAGCGTCTCCTCGCCGTGGAAGAGCCGGCGCGCCTGGTCGACCTCGCCGACGAGGACCCCGGAGCCCAGGGAAGCGTGGCCCGCGTCCAGCGGGAGGCGGCCGAGGAGCGCGGCGAGGAGGGTCGACTTGCCCGCGCCGTTGGCGCCGGTGACGGCGATCCGGTCGGCCCAGTCGACCTGGAGGGTCACAGGTCCGAAGGCGAAGTCGCCGCGCCGCACCTCGGCGTCGCGCAGGGACGCCACGACGGCCCCCGAGCGGGGGGCCGCGGCGATCTCCATGCGCAGCTCCCACTCCTTGCGCGGCTCGTCCACCGTCTCCAGGCGCTCGATCATGCGCTGGGTCTGGCGGGCCTTCGCGGCCTGCTTCTCGCTCGCCTCGCTGCGGAACTTGCGGCCGAGCTTGTCGTTGTCCCCGGCCTTGCGGCGGGCGTTCTTCACGCCCTTGTCCATCCAGGAGCGCTGCATCTGGGCGCGGCCCTCCAGGGCGGCCCGCTTGTCGGCGTACTCGTCGTACTCCTCGCGGGCGTGCCGGCGGGCCGTGTCACGCTCCTCCAGGTACGCCTCGTAGCCGCCGCCGTAGAGGGCGGTGCGGCCCTGCGCCAGGTCCAGTTCGAGGACCTTGGTGACGGTACGGGCGAGGAACTCCCGGTCGTGGCTGACGACCACCGTCCCGGCGCGCAGACCGCGCACGAACCCCTCCAGCCGCTCCAGCCCGTCGAGGTCGAGGTCGTTGGTCGGCTCGTCCAGCAGGAACACGTCGTAGCGGGAGAGCAGCAGCGAGGCGAGTCCGGCGCGGGCGGCCTGGCCGCCGGAGAGCGCGGTCATCGGCTGGTCGAGGCCGACGGTGAGGCCGAGGGCCGCGGCGGTCTCCTCGGCCCGGTCGTCGAGGTCCGCGCCGCCGAGGGCGAGCCAGCGCTCCAGAGCGGTGGAATACGCGTCGTCGGCGCCGGGCGCCCCGTCGACCAGGCCCTGCGTCGCGGCGTCCATCTCCTCCTGGGCGGCGGCCACGCCGGTGCGGCGGGCGAGGAAGGCCCGCACGGTCTCGCCGGGCCGGCGGTCCGGCTCCTGCGGGAGGTGGCCGACGGCCGCGGTGCGGGGTGAGAGGTGGACCTCGCCGTCCTCGGGCGCGTCCAGCCCGGCGAGGAGCCGGAGCAGGGTGGACTTGCCGGCGCCGTTGACACCGACGAGTCCGATGACGTCGCCGGGGGCGACGACGAGGTCGAGGCCGGTGAAGAGCGAGCGCTCCGCGTGTCCGGCGGCGAGGTTCTTGGCGACGAGGGTGGCAGTCATCAGGAGGCCGATCCTAGGACAGGCCCGACCGCCCGGGCACGGCCGGACGGGGACGGCCGGATGCCGGGTGGTGCCGGACCGGGGGCCCGGCGGACCGGCGCGGCCGGATGCCGGGGGGCACGGGACCGCGTGGCATGACCCGGATGCGGCGTGACCGGGGCGGCCTGACCGGGGCGGTACGGGGCCGCGTGCGGCCGAGGCCGGAGGCTGGCGGACCAGCGCGGCGTGACTACGGCGGCCGGACGCCGGGCGGCACGGGGCCGCGTGCGGCCGAGGCCGGGGACTGGCGGACCAGCGCGGCGTGACTACGGCGGCCGGACGCCGGGCGGCACGGGACCGCGTGCGGCCGAGGCCGGAGGCTGGCGGACCGGCGCGGCGTGACCGGGGTAGCCGGATGCCGGGCGGCACGGGACCGCGAGCGGACGGACCTGGGTGGCCGAACGCGGGCGGTGCCGGACCGGGGGCTGACGGAGACCGGCGCGGCGTGACCGGAGTAGCCGGATGCCGGGCGACACGAGACCGCGAGCGGACGGACCTCGGTGGCCGAACGCGGGCGGTGCCGGACCGGGGGCGGCCGGATCGGGGCGGCCGTCTGCCGGGCGACACGAGACCGCGTGCGGCATGACCGCGTGCGGCCCGACCGGGCGGTGCGGGACGTGGGTGCGGTCTGGCCGGGCGGCCGGATGCCCGACGGTACGGGACGACCGCGTACGGCCGGACCGGGTGCGGGTCGGACGTCGGGCAGCCGGACGGCGGAAGGTACCGGCCCCGGCGTACGGGGCCGGGTCACCGGGGCGGCCGGACGCCGGGTGGTTGCGGGTCCGGACTGCGGGCGGGCTGCGCCCGGTCCGGACTCCGTGCGCGGCGGGCCCGGTCCGGACTCCGTGCGCGGCGGGCCCGGTGCCGCCCCGCGCGGATGGGCGGCACGGGTGGCCGGTGGGGTCAGGGGCAGCGCGGTACCGGCCGCGCGGCCGTGACGTGGTAGGCAGCGCGGGCGTCGAGCAGCAGCGGCACCAGCGCGCGCAGCGACTGCCGCAGCGGTACCAGGCGGCCGTCGCCGTCGGGCACGGACCGGATGCCGTGCAGGGCCAGTTCGTCGCCCCACTCGGCGTACTGAGCGGCGTCGAGCCGGTAGGCGCAGGGCGGGTCGGCGAGGACCTCGGACGGCTCGGGCGGGTCGTTGTCGGCGCCGCCCAGCAGGACCGGGCCGCGGTCGGCGTACCCGGCGACGCGGGCCGTCGCGGTGGCGGCGGCGATCCGGGCGCGCCGCTGGGTGACGTGGGCGAACGCCCCCTCCAGCGCGGCGAGCTGGCTGTCGACGCGCCGCCGGTTGTCGGGGGCCGGATCGTCTCCCCCGGGGGGCGTGAGAGGTTCGACGCGTGTCTCGACGAGGAGGCCCACGCTGTGCTTGACGCCGGTGGTGTTGCGCAGGATGCGCTCCTGGCCGTCGCCGGCGACCTGGCGGATCGGTTCACCGGTGACCGGGTCGGTCCAGATGCCGTAGACACCGGTGCTGAAGCCCGCGCGGGCGGCGGTGGGGCGGACGTACCGTTCGGAGAGGGTGTGCGCCTCGTCGTGGACGGCGGTGGCGGTGTTGGGGTTGCGGGGCCACAGGGAGAGCAGGTCCTTGGCGTAGTACGGCGGGGTGGATCCGTACTCGTGCAGGTCGACGACGACGTGCGGGCGGTGGTCCCGCAGGACGCGGGTGAGCGCGCGGGCCTCCGCGGTGCGCAGGGCGATGTGGTCGCGGTTGACGTCGATGTCGTCGGCGTTGTGGCGGGTGTCGGCGGCGCGGCCGTCGGGGTTGGCGGTGGGGACGACGAGGACGGTGGTGCGGGCGAGAAAGTCGCGGGTGTGCGCGTCCCGGGCGTGGGCCAGGTCGCGGACGGTGGTGAGGCACGCCTCGCGGCCCGACGGCTCGTCGCCGTGCTGGCTGCACACGAGGAGCACGGTGGTGGGCGCGGCGGGGGACGCCGTGACCCGCACCAGCCGGAGCGGGCGGCCCTGGCGCGTGGTGCCGATGGTGGTCAGCGTGGCCCGGTCGCTGCCCCGGTCGACGGCGGCGAGGAAGCGCTGCTCCTCGTCGAGGGTGGTCCAGCGGGCACCGCCGCTGGTCTCGAAACCGGTGCGGGGCGGTGGGGCGGCCGGGGTGGCCTGGGCGGGTCCGAGCGCGGTCAGCGGCAGGGTCAGGGCGGTCGTGCAGGCGGCGAGGGCGGCCAGGGTGCGCCGGCGCAGGGTCATCGGGCGGCTCCCGGGAGCAGGGGACGGGTGCGGGGCGGGAGTGGCGCGGCCACTCCGGTGAGCGGGGCGGTGACCCCGCGCGGGATGGCCGCCCCGTCGACGGGGCCTGCGTCGGGGCCCACGACAGGGCTGGTGGCGGCGTCGGCGGCGCGGTCGGCGGCGGATCCGGTGGCGGCGTCGGCGGCGGCGCCTGCGACGGGCCCGCTGGCGGCGCCGGTGGTGGGCCCGCCGGCGGGGTCGAGCGTCGGGCCGGAGCTGTCACCGGCGGCCGGGACCCGGCCGGAACCGTCGCCGGAGGCCGGGACCGGGCCGGCGGTGGCACCCGCGGCGGGCCCGGAGGCCGGGGCCGGCGGGCCCGGCGGGGTCGGGAGGGTGGCGCGGGCGAAGGCCGGTGCGCCGCCGACGACGGGGACGCGGACGCTCGTGCGGGTCAGGTCGAGGGTCAGCGTGGGCCTGGACGGCGGTGCCTCCACGAGGCCCTCGTCGGTCCCCGCGACGATCAGCGCGAGCCGGTGCCCGGCCGGGACGACGTGGTCGGTGAGGTGCAGGTCGAGGGTGAGGGCGTGCGCGGCGCCCGGGGTGAGGGGGCGGCCCCGGTCAGGGTCGGCCCACGTGCCGAGGTCGGCCCAGCCGCGGCTGACGACGGTGAAGTCGACATCGGCCGTCCTCGCCGCGGTCTCCTTGAAGCAGGCGCTGTCGCCGGGGGTGCTCGCTCCCCAGCAGGTGCGGTGGGCGAGGGTGGTGATCCCCTCGCCGGGCGCCGTGTAGTCGCGGATGGTCGCCGGTCCGACGTCGACGAGGACGGCCGTCAGGTGGGCGCTGGTGGTGTCGGGCGTGGCGGTGACCGTCACGGTGGCCGATCCGGCGAGGCGCAGGTCCCGGGTGAGGGGGCGGGTGGTGAAGGCGGTCTTCGCGGGGGTCGGGGTGTCGATCCGGGCGGCCCAGTCGAGCTCGCCGAGCGACGGGTCGTCGGTGAACGCCGCCGTCGCGCCGGCCGGTGCCGGGCGGAGCCCGAGGATGCCGGGACCGCCGGGGGTGCGGCCCGGTGCGGGGCGCAGCGTCGTGGCGGCGGTGGCGGCCGGCGGCCAGGCGCGGTCGGTGGTCCACCGGTCCGGGGCGCGCTCGACGTCGGCCATCGGCTCCCGGTCGACGCCGTTGTCGTATCCGAGGAGGTGGTGGTCGAACCACCGGTGCAGGGTGCGGACCCACGCGGCGCGGCGGAAGTCGAAGGGGTCGACGTGACCCGTCCGGGAGAGCCAGATCCGCCGTTCGACGCCGTGCGCGGCGAGGGCGTCCCACCACCGGCCGAGGTGCCCGCTGCGGACGTTGAGGTCCTGCAGGCCGTGGACGGCGAGGACGCTCGCCCGGACGCGGGAGGCGTCGGGTACGTAGTCGCGCTCCGCCCAGAGCGGGGTCCGGTCGCCGGAGCGGGGGGCGCCCTCGACGAGGCGGCGCTGGACGGAGGCGCAGCGCCCGCGCGCCTCGGCGCTGTCGACGTGGTGCGCGAGCCGGTCGGGGCCGGAGCCGTGGAGGGGGGCGCCCTGGCTGAAGTAGTAGTCGTACCAGGAGGAGATGGCGCCGATCGGCACGATGGTCCGCAGGCCCCGGACGCCGGTCGCGGCGACGCCGTTGGCGACCGTGCCGTCCCAGCTCTTGCCGATCATGCCGGTGTCGCCGGTGGACCAGCGCGTGGCGTGGGCGCGGGTCGTGCCGGTGCGGGTCGTGTAGGCGCGGGCGCGCCCGCCGAGCCAGTCGACGACGGCCTTCGCGGAGAGGACGTCGGAGCGGCCGCCGACGTCGACGCAGCCGTCGGAGCGGTTGGTCCCGGCGAGGTCGACGGCGACGTACGCGTAGCCGCGGGGCACGAAGTAGTTGTCGTAGTGGAGCGGGAGGAGGACGGGGGCGCCGTTCGTGTCGTACGTCTTCTTCTGGCTCTCGTTGCCGCGGCCGCAGCAGGAGTAGTACGGGCTGGCGTCCATGATGACGGGGACGCGCAGTCCGTGCGCGGTCGCGCGCGGCCGGACGACGTCGGCGGCCACCCGGTCGGTCCTGCCGTCGCCGTCGCCGTCGAGGCCGGTGTCCACCCAGACGGACTCGCGGACGGCGTCGTCGTAGGAGTGGACGGGCCGGGACTCGGTGGGGCGCGGGGGCGGGGCGCCGTGGGCGCCGGCGGCCGGGAGGAGGACGGAGGCGAGGGCGACCGCGACGGTCACCGCCGCCGCTCCGCGGGGTGTGGGGGTCCCGCCCGTGCGGGCGGCGGGGCCGAGGGCGTGGGGGAGGGATCTCCGCGTGCGTATCGGCATGGGCGGACGGTACTGCCGTCAACTCCCGCACAGAAGAGGGCGATAGGGGGCGTTCGGCGACCAAGGGGACACAGCGGGTGCGGGGGGCTCATGTCGGCCGGATGGCGATCGTGTGACGGCGGGGGCCATGGACATGACTGCGACCGCGGAGCTGAATAGCGTTCAGCTCATCAGATCGTTCTACGACTTGGAGGGTCTTACGTGCACCGCAGACTGATCGTCCCGGGCGCGATCGCGGCCTCCCTGATGCTGGCGATCCCGGCGTCGGCCGCGAACTTCCAGCCGGGGGCACCGGGCATCGGCGATCCCTACTACCCGGCCAGCGGCAACGGCGGATACGACGTCGGCCACTACGACCTGCGGCTCAAGTACCAGCCGGCGACGGACCTGCTGGAGGGGACGGCGACGCTCATCGCCACCCCGACGCAGGACCTGTCGCGCTTCAACCTCGACCTCGGCCTGACGACGCACGAGGTGCGGGTCAACGGCCGCAAGGCGGAGTTCCGGACGTCGGGTGCCCAGGAGCTGGAGGTCACCCCCGCCTCGCCGCTGCCGAGGAACCGACCGGTTTCGGTCGTCGTGCGGTACTCCGGCAAGCCGTCCGAGGTGAAGATCGGCGGATGGACCGCCTGGCACCGCACCCCGGACGGCGGGGTCGCCGCGCAGGAGCCGGACTCCGCCGCGTGGTGGTTCCCGTCCAACGACCACCCGCTCGACAAGGCCACCTTCGACGTCTCGGTCTCCGTCCCGGACGGCACGCAGGCGATCAGCAACGGCGTGCTCCAGTCGCAGAGCTCGCGGCTCGGCTGGACGCGCTTCAACTGGCGCTCCGACAAGCCGCAGGCGACCTACCTGGCCACCCTCGCGGTCGGCAGGTTCGACATCACGACCGACACCACCGCCGGCGGCCTGCCCGTCCTCAACGCCTACAGCAAGGACCTCGGGGCGAACGCGGGCGCCGCCCGGGCCAGCCTGGAGCGCACGGCGGAGGTCGCGGAGTGGCTGGAGGAGGTCTTCGGCCCGTACCCGTTCAACGCCCTCGGCGGGTACGTCCCCAACGTGCGCAGCGGGTACGCGCTGGAGACGCAGACCCGGCCCTTCTACAGCCCGCGCCAGTTCGCGAGCGGCTCCAACGTCTCGGTGGTCGTCCACGAGCTGGCCCACCAGTGGTACGGCGACAGCGTGTCCGTCGAGGGGTGGAAGGACATCTGGATCAACGAGGGCTTCGCCCGGTACAGCCAGTGGCTCTGGTCCGAGAAGGAGGGCGAGGGCACCGCGCAGGAGCTGGCGGACTGGGTGTACGCCTCCCGTCCGGCCGACGACCCGTTCTGGACGGTCAAGCCGGGCGACCCGGGACCGGACGACCAGTTCCACGTGGCCGTCTACGACCGGGGCGCCCTGGCCCTCCAGGCGCTGCGGAACGAGATCGGTGACGAGGACTTCTTCCGGATCCTGAAGGGCTGGCCGACCGAGCGGGCCTACGGCAACGCGGAGGTCGCCGACTTCGTCGCCTACGCGGAGCGGATCTCCGGCAAGCGGCTCGGCGCCCTCTTCGACACCTGGCTGTACCAGCCGTCGAAGCCGCAGGCCCCGGCCGCCACCGGGGACCGGACGGCCGCGCGGTCGGCGGCGCCGGCCGTGGCGGACCCGGCGCCCGCGGCGCCCCCGAAGTCGTGGGCGAAGATCGCCGCGACGAACACCGTGCACGACACCGGCCACCCGGTCCACGAGGGGGGTCACCGCCACTGACAGCTCTCGCGGACGCGCGGTGCGGCGTGGGGCGGCTGCGGCGTCGCGCGCGGCGCCCGGGTCCGGTGGGGCCGTTCGCGCGTCGCTGCCTGCCGCGGCACGTCACGGGGCGCCGGCCGGTGGGTGGGGTCGGGGCCGCGGTGGGTCACCTCCTCGGGGTCGGCGGCCTCGGGTACCGCGGAAGTCACCCCGCTGACGCCGCCAACCCCTGCGGGGGCGACCCACCACGGCCCCTCCGTCGCCGTCCGGCGGGTGCGGGTCGACGTGCCGATCCGACATCCGGGCCGGGGCCTCGGCCCGCCGCGCCGGCCGGGCCCCGGTGACCAAGGGGGTGAGAGCGCTCTCACGTCCTTGGTCACCGGATATTCTGACCGGTGTACGCCGCGTCGCACCGCCCCGAGGAGTCCGCTGTGCCCGATCCGACCCCCGGGGCCCGTCCCACGCTCGAAGCCGTCGCGGCCCGCGCCGGTGTCTCCCGGGCGACGGTGTCCCGCGTCGTCAACGGCGGGGCGGGGGTGCGCCGGCCGCTGGTGGACCGGGTGCGCCGGGCCGTCGAGGAGCTCGGGTACATCCCCAACCACGCGGCGCGGACGCTGGTGACCCGGCGCAACGGCGCCGTGGCGGTGATCATCGCCGAGCCGGAGTTCCGGATCTTCTCCGACCCGTTCTTCGAGCAGCAGGTGCGCGGCATCAGCCGCGAGCTGACGGCGCACGACTCGCAGCTCGTGCTGCTCTGGGTGGAAGGCGCGGGCGACTACGAGCGGATCGCCCGCTACCTGGGCGGCGGCCACGTCGACGGCGCGCTCGCCTTCTCCGTGCACGACGACGACGAGCTGCCCGCGATCGTCCGCCGGGTGCAGGTGCCGACCGTCTTCGGCGGCCGGCCCGGCTGGCCGGGGGCCACCGGGGAGCCGGCCGTGCCGTACGTGGACGCCGACAACCGCGGCGGCGCCCGGGAGGCCGTGCGCTACCTGGTCGGCCAGGGGCGCCGGCGGATCGCGCACATCGCGGGGCCGCGCGACCAGACGTCGGCGACGGACCGGCTCGCCGGGTACCGGGACGTGCTGCTGGACGCCGACCCGGGTCTGGTGGCCCAGGGCGACTTCACGGAGGGCAGCGGCGCCGTGGCGATGGCCGGGCTGCTGGACCGGCGGCCCGACCTGGACGCGGTGTTCGCGGCCAACGACCTGATGGCCTCGGGAGCCCTGCGGGTGCTCCGGGAGCGCGGGCTGCGGGTGCCGCAGGACGTGGCGGTGGTCGGCTTCGACGACATGGAGTCCGTCGCCGCGGCGACGGACCCGCCGTTGACGACGGTCCGCCAGGACATCGAGGGGATGGGCCGGCTCATGGTGCGGCTGCTGATGCGGGCGCTCCACCCGGACGGCGGGCCCGGGGCGACGGACGCCGCCCCGGGCTCGGTGATCACGCCGACGGAGCTGGTCCGCCGGGCCTCCGCGTGAACGCCGGGGGGTGTTCTGCCGGACGCCGGGAGCCCGGAACGGTCGGCACGACACCCCCCACGTGCGGGACGCCCCCTACGTATACGGGATGACCAGCACCGACCGGTCCGTGCCCGTCTGGAGGCGCGCCGTGGAGGTGCCGATGGCGTGCCACACCTCCAGCCGAACGGTGCCGTCGCGGAGGTCGCCGAGCGTTCCGGTCACCGCCTTCGGTCCGCTCCCCTGGGTGTACTCCTCCCAGCCGGTCACCGGGTCCGTCGCGAAGTAGTGGTACGTCTCCGTGCGGTCGACGGTGCCGTCGCCGGTGAGGTCGTAGCTCACGCGGGCCTGCTGTCCGAGGCCGACGGCCGTGCCGGCGTCGACCTGGAGGCGGAAGGCCGTCGCGGCGCCGGGCCGCAGGGTGCCGTTGACACCCTTGGCCTCGTAGACGAGCGGCCGGTGCGGGGTGCCGTCGTGGTTGGCGCCGCCGGCCGAGGCGATGGTGTCGGCGCCGGCCTGCGCCCCCGTCGCGGTGGTCAGCGTGCCGCCGGTGCGCAGCTGGAAGGTGTCGCCGGTGGACGGCCCCGGTTCGCCCGGGCCGCCGGGATCGGTGCCGGTGCCGGTGGCGGTGGAGCGGGCCGGGACGGTGAGCTTCGCGCCGTCCGAGAAGGTGACCGTCCGGGCCGTCGAGCCGTGGTTGTGGGCGGCGTAGGTACGAACGGCGCCCTTGGTGAAGACGGCCGAGGTGGGCAGGTCGCCCGCCACCGTGGCGTCCGGCGCGCCCAGGGTGTCGAGGGTCGTGAGCCAGTGGTACGTGTGCGCCTTCGACTCGCCCTGCTCCGGGGTGTACCCGGCGTGCTGCGCGTCCCACTTGGCCTTGGCGGCCGCCGGGTCGGCGAGCGACTGGAACTCCCACAGGATGTCGCGCCACTCGACGGCCTGGCCGCCGTTCTCGCGCTCCATCTCGGCGATGTTGCGGCGGATGGCGTCCTTGCGGGCGGCGAGGTGGAGGGAGCCGCCGGTCACGGGGAGGACGTTGATGCCGTGGATCTCCTCGGGGTTGGCGGTCCACCAGGTGGAGTAGGCGGCGCCGCTCCCCCACACCATGCCGGCCGTGTCGTGGCCGAAGGAGGCCGGGAAGACCTGCTGGTCGGCGTCGAACCAGTACTGGGCGATGGCCTCGGACTCGGTGGTCAGCAGGAAGGTGCCCAGGTCGCGCAGGGCCGTGTCACCGGTGGCCGCGCCCCACAGGACGAGGCCGGCGCTGAGGTTGGTGGACTCCGACGACGACTCCTGGTTGTTGCCGGCCGCGAAGCCCTGGTGGCCGGAGGCCCAGCTGTGCCCGGCGTACACGTCGAAGCCGCGCAGGAAGGGGAAGGCGGCGTCGGTGCGGCTGGGGTTGGCGGCGTCCCGGACGAGGGTCTTCACCATGGTGCCCCACGCCGGGTCGGCGGCCCAGGACGGGTCGTACTGGGCGACGATCGCCGCGGCGTAGACGTAGTACGAGTAGTGGAAGTGGTGGTCGTTGAGCTCGGTGTCGCTGCCGTAGGAGGCCGGGTAGCCGGTGAGGGTCTTCCACGTCCGGTCGTAGGAGAACTCGCTCGGGCCACCCGCGGTGAACCACTCCTGGAGCCGGCCCTTGAGCAGGCCGACCAGCCGGTCGCGGGTCGCCGTCTCACCGATCTGCTCGGCGACGGGGACGAGCTGGGCGAGCCGGCCGAGGGCCTTGCCGGTCCAGTAGGTGTCGGTGGCGCCGGAGAACGGGTCGGGGGCGTTCACCACCTCGGCGAGGTAACCGCGCAGCCGGGCCGGGTCGGTGCCGGAGGCCCGGGGCAGGGCGGGCAGGACGGCCGCGGCGCGCTGGGCGGTGGTGAAGGTGCGGGACTCGCGGACCTTCATCGTGCCGCGCGGCGAGACATACGTGTACGCCGTGAGGGGGTCGGCGGTGTGCAGCCACTGGTGGCGGTAGAGGGCCTGGAGGGTGCCGGTCTCCGTGCCCTCCTGGGGCTGGGTGGTGAGGGTGTAGGTGGCGCGTACGGTGCCGCCGGCGGAGCTCCAGGTGGCCTGGGAGCCGGTGACGAAGCTGTAGGCGTACTTGCGGAAGGCGGCCAGGGCGTCCGTGGACGGCAGGACGGCGAGCGAGAAGTAGTCCTTGCCGCCCAGACCGGCCGTGAGGGAGGAGCCGGAGACCGTCCAGTCGCTGCCGGTGGGGGCGAAGAGGGCGTAGTGGTGGCCGTTGACGGTGATGCCGAGGACGTGGCCCTGGTCGGCGAAGACCGTGGGCGGGGCGGCGGTGGTGACGCTGGCGCTGCCGCCGCTGCCCTTGGCGTACACGAAGGGCAGGCCGTGGCCGATGGTGGTGCGCAGGGTGCGCGTGCCGTCGGACCAGTACGGGGTGACGGTCCAGTCCGACCAGGCGTCGGCCCGGGTGTCGGGGGCGTTGAGGCCGGTCAGGCCGAGGGTGAGGTCGCGCTTGTGGGCGAACTCGTACTGGCGGCCGTCGCCGACGACGGCGGGCGTGGTCGGGTAGCCCACGTCGAGGCCGGCGGCGGTGGCCTGGTACGTGAGCGGGTGGCCGTACATGGGCGTCGAGTACGGGTTGTCGCCGTAGCGCTGGAAGGCGAGGGACGACCACCAGTCGTTGGTCGGGACCGGCTTGCCGGCCGCGGCGGGGGTGAGCTTGGGGGTGACGGGGGCGCCCGTGTTGGTGGTGGGGCCCGACGTGCCGGGTGGCCGGGTGTCGGAGTAGCTGCCCGCGCCGGCCGGGACCGTGGCGGCGGCCGCGGGGGAGGCGGCCGGGCCGGTCAGTCCCACGGCGGCGAGGGCCGCGGCGAGCGTGAGGACGCCTGAGCGGGGGGTTCTCATGGGGGTCACCTCGAGTGAGGGCGGCGGGAGGACGCTCCGAGAGCGCTCTCAAGTGCCTGGAACGTAAAACTCCTGAAACATTGCTGTCAATACACGGAACGTGGGGCCGAGTTGGTGCCATGCACCGCCGTTATCCGTTCGAGTCT
Source organism: Streptomyces changanensis (assembly GCF_024600715.1). Taxonomy (NCBI): domain Bacteria; kingdom Bacillati; phylum Actinomycetota; class Actinomycetes; order Kitasatosporales; family Streptomycetaceae; genus Streptomyces; species Streptomyces changanensis. The sequence goes on along the minus strand of NZ_CP102332.1, from coordinate 5,793,763 downwards.
TGACGGGGAACGGCCCGCCGAGGCACGCTCCCTGGACCTTCTTGAGAGCGCTCTCACGGTTCCTGTGGTCGGTCCCGTGGTCGCTCCCGTGGGGTGTTCCCCGCTCGATCGAAGCCAAGGAGGCTTCCCATGCCCATCGCCCGAGCCGCCAGAAGGGCCGCCGTCCGACTCGGTGCGGTCGTGCTGACCGGGACCCTGCTCGCCGCCTGCGGATCCGGCGCCGACGGCGCGTCCGACGCCGCCGGCGGCGGGGTCACGCTGACCGTCGACCTGTTCGGCTCGTTCGGCTACAAGGAGGCCGGGCTGTACGCGGAGTACGAGAAGCTGCACCCCGGGGTGACGATCAAGCAGACCGACACGGAGGACGAGCAGGACTACTGGAAGTCCCTCCAGACCCGCCTCGCGGGGGGCGGCGGGCTGGCCGACGTCCAGGGCGTCGAGGTCGGCCGCATCGCCTCCGTCACGCAGCAGCAGGCCGACAAGTTCGAGGACCTGGCCAAGTACGGCGCGAAGGACCTCAAGGACCAGTTCGCCGAGGCCAAGTGGTCGGCGGCCACCACCAGGGACGGCCGCGTCCTGGGCCTCGGCACCGACGTGGGCCCCGAGGCGATGTGCTACCGCACCGACCTGTTCGCCGAGGCCGGTCTGCCCACCGACCGCGAGGAACTCGCCCGCGCGTGGGCCACCTGGGACGGGTACCTGGAGCTCGGCAGGCAGTACAAGGCGAAGGCGCCCCGCGGGAGCGCCTGGCTGGACAGCGTGGGCAGCCTCTACACGATCATGATCGGCCAGGAGGAGGAGCGGTATTACGACGCCTCCGGGAAGCTGATCTACGAGGAGAACCCGGCCGTCAAGGCCGCGTGGGACGCCGCCACCGAGGCCGCCGACGCCGGGCTGAGCGCCAAGCTCGACCAATGGTCACCGCAGTGGAACCAGGCCTTCGCCGCCGGGTCCTTCGCGACCATCCCCTGCCCCGCCTGGATGCTCGGCTACATCAAGGGCCAGGCCGGCGACGCCGGCAAGGGCAAGTGGGACATCGCCAAGCTCCCCGGCGGCGCGGGCAACTGGGGCGGCTCGTACCTGACCGTGCCGCGCGCGGCCCAGCACAAGAAGGAGGCGTACGAGCTGATCACGTGGCTGACGGCGCCCGAGCAGCAGGCGAAGCTCTTCCGCAAGCAGGGCAACTTCCCCTCGTCGACCGGCGCCATCGCGAAGGTCGCCGACGCGAAGGACCCGTACTTCTCCGGCGCCCCGATCGGCAGGATCTTCGGCGACGCCGCGAAGGCCGCGCCCGTCCAGGTCCTCGGCGTGCACGACAAGAACGTCGCCGACCAGATCACCAACGCGCTGAGCGAGGTCGAGCGCAAGGGCACGGCGCCCGACAAGGCATGGGCCAACGCGCGGAAGGGCGTCGCGAACGTCATGGGCTGACGGCCGGTCCCGTTCGGCGGCGGCCCGTACCGCCCCGAGCCGGCTCCCGCCGGGCGCTGCCCGTCCGGCGGGGGGCCGGCCGGCTCACGGCCCCGGAGCGGGGAGCGGTCCCCACCGGACCGCCCCGCCCCCGTCCCGGCCCGTCCGCACCGCCCGTCCCGTCCGCACCGCCCGTCCTGTCCGCATACACGCACCGCGCGCACTCCGGGTAGGTCCGGCACCTCCCGCACCCCCCGTACCTCCCGTACCTCCCGTACCTCCGCAGACCGCTCCCCGAAGGGCCGCCCCGTGACCCTCACCGCCCCGGCGGGCACCGCCGCGCCTCCGACACCCCCTCCGGCCAGGGCCGCACGCCCCTCGGCGGTGCGGCGGGCCTGGCGGACCGTCTCGCCGTACGCCTTCATCGCCCCGTTCTTCACCCTCTTCGCCGCCTTCGGCCTCTTCCCGCTCCTCTACACCGCGTTCGTCTCGCTCTACCGGGTGGAGCTGCAGACCCCGGGCGACATGGAGTGGCGGGGCCTCGGCAACTACACGGCGCTCTTCACCGACGAGTTCTTCTGGATCTCGCTGCGCAACACCTTCACCATCGGCGTGCTGTCGACCGTGCCGCAGCTCGTCATGGCGCTCGGCCTGGCGCACCTGCTCAACTACCGGCTGCGCGGCCGGACCTTCTTCCGCACCGCGATGCTGCTCCCGTACGCGACCAGCGTCGCCGCGGCCACGCTCGTCTTCGCCCAGCTCTTCGGCCGCGACTTCGGTCTGGTCAACTACGTCCTCGGGCTGGTCGGCTTCGGCCCGGTCGACTGGCAGACCGGCACGGTCGCCTCGCAGATCGCGGTGTCCACCATCGTCATCTGGCGGTGGACCGGCTACAACGCCCTGATCTACCTGGCCGGCATGCAGTCCATCCCCAGCGAGCTGTACGAGGCCGCGGAGATGGACGGGGCGTCCCGGTGGCGGCAGTTCGTGCACGTCACGCTGCCGGGGCTGCGGCCCACCATCGTCTTCACGGTCGTCGTGTCGACGATCGGCGCCACCCAGCTGTTCGGCGAGCCGCTGCTCTACGAGGGCTCGATCTCCGGCGGCATCTCGCACCAGTACCAGACGCTCGGCCTGTACATGTACGAGCAGGGCTGGGGCTTCTTCCACCTGGGCCGGGCCGCGGCCATCGCCTGGGTGATGTTCCTGCTCATCGTGGTGCTCGTGGGGGTCAACGCCCTCCTCGCGCGCCGCCGCACCCGCAAGGAGGCCCGCCGATGACCACCCGCGCGGGGCGCACGCTGCACGGCGGCAAGGTCGCGTACGCCATCCTGATCGTCGCCGTCCTCGTCTCGGCCTTCCCCTTCTACTGGACCATCGTCGCCGCCAGCCGGTCCAACGCCGACCTGGCGCAGGTGCCGCCCACGCTGCTGCCCGGCCCCAACCTGCTGCGCAACGTCGAGGCGGTGCTGGAGGAGGCGGACATCGGCACGGCCCTGCTCAACTCGCTGGTCGTGTCCGGGTCCATCACCGTGGGCACCGTGCTGTGCTGCACGCTCGCCGGCTTCGCCTTCGCCAAGCTCCGCTTCCGCGGGCGGGGCGCCCTGCTGACGATCACGGTCGGCACGATGATGATCCCGCCGCAGCTCGGGGTGATCCCGCTGTTCATGCTGATCGCCGAACTCGGCTGGGTGAACCAGCTCCAGTCGGTGATCCTGCCGGGCCTGGTCTCGGCGTTCGGCGTGTTCTTCATGCGGCAGTTCCTCGTGCAGGCGCTGCCCGACGAGCTCATCGAGGCGGCTCGCGTCGACGGGGCGTCCACCGCGCGGATCTTCTGGTCGATCGTCGTGCCCATCGCCCGGCCCGGCATGGCCGTCCTCGGCCTGCTGACCTTCATGGCCGCCTGGAACGACTTCTTCTGGCCGATCGTCGCGCTCTCCTCGCAGAACCCGACCGTCCAGGTCGCGCTGCGCCAGCTCGGCGGCGGCTACGTCCACGACCAGTCCGTGATCATGGCGGGCACACTGCTCGGCACACTGCCCGTGCTGCTCGTCTTCGGCCTGCTGGGCCGGCAGATCGTCGGCGGCATCATGCAGGGCGCGGTCAAGGGCTGACCCGCACCCCGCCGCCGGCCCCGCCGCACCGCCCCCGCCCGGTTCTCCGGCGCCATCCCACACACCTCCGGGAGTTCCCCCCTCATGACCGCTGCCGACGTCCAGTCCCGCCCGCCGGCGGGGCTCGCCTTCCCCACCGGGTTCCGCTGGGGCACGGCCACCGCCGCCTACCAGATCGAGGGCGCCGCCGCCGAGGACGGCCGCGCCCCGTCCATCTGGGACACCTTCAGCCGCGTCCCCGGCAAGGTCCGCAACGGCGACACCGGGGACATCGCCGCCGACCACTACCACCGGATGACCGAGGACGTCGCCCTCATGCGGGACCTGGGCGTCACCGACTACCGGTTCTCCGTCGCCTGGCCCCGGGTGCAGCCCACCGGGCGGGGCCCGGCCCTGCAGAAGGGCCTCGACTTCTACCGGCGGCTCGTCGACGAGCTGCGCGCGGCGGGCATCCGGCCCGTCGCCACGCTGTACCACTGGGACCTGCCGCAGGAGCTGGAGGACGGCGGGGGCTGGCCGCACCGGGAGACCGCCGAGCGGTTCGCCGAGTACGCCTCGCTCGTGGCCGGCGCCCTCGGCGACCGGGTCGCCACCTGGACGACGCTGAACGAGCCGTGGTGCGCCGCGTTCCTCGGCTACGCCTCCGGCGTGCACGCCCCGGGCCGTACGGACCCGGCCGCGTCCCTGCGCGCCGCCCACCACTTCAACCTGGCGCACGGGCTCGCCGTGGGGGCGCTGCGGGCGGCGCTCCCCGCGTCGACCGAGGTGTCGCTGACGCTGAACCTGCACGCGGTGCGGCCGCTGACCGGGTCGGAGGCGGACGGGGACGCGGCCCGCCGCGTCGACGCGCTCGGCAACCGGGTGTTCCTGGACCCGGTGTTCCACGGGCGACTGCCCGAGGACCTGGTCGCGGACACCGCGGCGCTGACGGACTGGTCGTTCGTCCGGGACGGCGACCTGGCGGCGGCCTCGGCGCCCGTCGACTCGCTGGGCATCAACTACTACTCCCCCACGGTCGTCGCGGCGGGCACCCACGAGGGCCCGTCGCCCTGGCCGGGCGCGGAGCGGCACGTGCGCTTCGAGCCGGCGCCGGGGCCGCGCACGGCCATGGACTGGCCGGTGGACGCGGACGGCCTCCACGAGCTGCTGACGCGGCTGCGCGACGAACTCCCCCACGTCCCGCTGATGGTCACCGAGAACGGCGCGGCGTACGACGACTACGCCGACCCGTCGGGCGAGGTCCACGACCCGGAGCGGGTGGCGTATCTGCGCCAGCACCTGGCGGCCGTGCACCGCGCGCTCGCGGACGGCGTCGACGTGCGCGGGTACTTCCTGTGGTCGCTGTTGGACAACTTCGAGTGGGCGTACGGCTACGGCAAGCGGTTCGGCGTCGTCCACGTGGACTTCGCGTCACAGCGGCGCACGCCGAAGGACAGCGCGCGCTGGTACGGGGAGGTCATCGCACGGGGCGGTCTGCCGCAGTGAGCGGGACCGGCCCGGCGTCCCGGCCGCGCCGGTGGGCGCGGCGGGCGCGGCGCGCGAGCGGCAGGTAGCGCAACCGCTCGGGGAGTGCGGGCACCACGGCCCGCACGACCCGGGAGAGCCGCCGCAGCCGCCGCTCCTGGGCCGGCGACCACTCCAGGCCGATCGCCGCGCGCGCGTCGGGCGGCATGAACCCGACGGTGACGAAGGCCCGGAAGCGGGCGAGGCGCGGCCACACGAGGGGCCACAGGGCGCGCAGCAGCAGCCGCAGCGGCAGGGGCCCGCGATCGGGCGGCGGCAGCGGGTCGCCCGTCACCACCAGGTCCCGCACGACGGGGGTGAACTCGACCTCCTCGGCGAGCATCCGGCGGTAGTACGGCCAGAACTCCTCGGCGGTCTGCGGCATGTCCCGGTCACGGATGCCGAGGACGCGCCCCACCCGCAGCCACTCGGCGTACAGCTGCCGTTCCTGCTCCGGGGTCATGGGCCGCACCAGGTAGCGCAGGGCGTGGTGCTGGACGGGGAACCCGGTGGCGTGGACCCAGGCGTAGGTCTCGGGCCGCAGCGCGTGGTACGGGCGGCCGCGGGTGTCCGTGCCCGAGATCGTGCCGTGCAGCCGGCGCAGGCGCCGCCCCTCCTCGGCGGCTGCCTCCCCGCCGTACACCCACAGTTGGAGCGAGCGCAGGGAACGCTCCCCGCGGCCCCAGGGGTCGGTGCGGAACACGGAGTGCTCGTCGACGCCGGCACCGACGGCCGGGTGCGCGACCTGGAGGGCGAGGGCGGCGGGCAGCATGAGCAGGCCCCTGACGTCCCCCGCGAGGCTCCACAGGACCCCGCCGGGAGGCGGCGGCTGCGGGTGTGCGGGGGGTGTCGTCATCGGTGTCGCTCCAGGTCCGTCCGGTGTCCGCGGGGTGGACCTCCAGTATGCGATCGGTGGCGGTACGGGGGGTTCCGGGCTCTCGGCGGGCGCGGAGGGGAGGGTTCTCCGGCCCGCCCGGTCTCCGCAAGATCTCCTCCACCCGGGATCTACCGGAGGGTAACCGCGGCTGCTTTGATGTGCCGCGCCGAGACCCGCCCCCACGTCCCCGGGAGTCCCCGTGCCGCGCCCCGCCCACCCCTCCGTGCCGCGCCCCGCCCGCACGTCCACGCCTCGCCCCGCCGGCCCCTGCGTGGCGCGTCCCGATCCGCGCCGCGCGCCGCGCGCCGTCCTGTCGGCCGCGGTGTCCGCCGCGCTCGCCGCGCTCTCCCTCACCGCCACGGCCCCGCAGGCGGCCGCCGCCCCGGAGGCGACGCCCCGCCTCACGGTCCTCACGTACAACGCCTTCCTCTTCAATCGCGCCCTGTACCCCAACTGGGGCCAGGACCACCGGGCGAAGGCGATACCCGCGGCGCCGTTCTTCGAGGGCAACGACGTGGTCGTCGTCCAGGAGGCGTTCGACAACACCTCCTCGGACGCGCTGCGCCGCAACGCCTCGGCCCGGTACCCGCACCAGACGCCCGTCATGGGCCGCGGCACGTCCGGGTGGGACGCGACGGGCGGCGCGTACTCGTCGACCACGCCGGAGGACGGCGGGGTGACGGTGCTCAGCAAGTGGCCGATCGTCCGCAAGGAGCAGTACGTCTACAAGGACGCGTGCGGCGCGGACTGGTACTCCAACAAGGGCTTCGTCTACGCGGTCCTGGACGTCGGCGGCTCCCGTGTCCACGTCGTCGGCACACACGCCCAGTCGACGGACCCCGGCTGCGCGGCGGGCGAGGCGGCGCGGGTGCGCTCCCGGCAGTTCCGGGCGCTGGACGCCTTCCTGGACGCGAAGGCCATCCCGGCCTCCGAGCAGGTGATCGTGGCGGGCGACCTGAACGTCGACACGCGGACGCCGGAGTACGCGACGATGCTCGCCGACGCGGGCCTGGCGGCTGCGGACGCCCGCACCGGCCACCCCTACTCGTTCGACACCACGGAGAACTCCATCGCGGCCGATCGCTACCCCGGCGACCCGCGCGAGGACCTCGACCACGTCCTGCACCGCGCGGGCCACGCCCGCCCGGCAGGCTGGACGAACCACGTGCTCGCGGAGCGCAGCGCGCCGTGGACGGTGTCGAGTTGGGGCCGCGACCACACGTACACGAACCTCTCCGACCACTACCCGGTGACGGGCCACGCGGCCCCCTGAGGAGCGGCGCCGGCCTTCCCGTCGTCCCGACCACTCCCCCGAGCCGGACCGGCCGGACACCCCCTAGCGGGGGTCCCTGCGCATGCACCAGGTGCGGGGGCCTCCGTCGGGGAGCCGGACGTCGGCCGTGACCCCGAAGCCGAGGCGCTCGTAGAAGCGTACGTTCCGCTCGCTGGAGGTCTCCAGGAACGCCGGGTACCCGGCCCGCGCGGCCGCCTCGATGCCGGGGGCCAGCACCGCGCCGCCGAGGCCCCGCCCCTGGGCCGCGGGGGCGACCGCCACCGTGTCGAGGAACCAGACCGGCTCCTTCGGTCGGTGCGGGGCGACGGCCCGCTCCGCGGACTCGTAGGCGGCCGCCCGGTCACCGGTCAGGTCACCGAGCAGGGGGCCGATCTCCGCGAAGGCGGGCGAGGGGTCCCGGTCGGGGGTGGACCAGACGGCGACGGCCCGGCCCGCGTCGGCCACCCAGACACGGCCGTACACCATGCCGACGCGGGTCAGGCACAGCTCCTGGAAAGCGCGGATCCGCTCCTCGTGGTCGTCCGCGGCGATCACGTGCCGCGTGTAGGGATAGTCGGTGAAGGCCCGCGTGAGGGTGTCGACCGCCGTCGGGACGTCGGCGTCGGCGAGGGGGCGTACGGACGCGTGGTCAGGGTGCCGGGACATACCCGAGGAAACGATCTCGGTGCGGGGACGGTTCCCACGCACCCCGCACCCTTCCCGCGCACCCCCCCCCGGCCCTTCCCGCACCCTTCCGGCGCCCTTCCCGCACGCGGCGGATAGCATCGGCGCGTGAACACCTACTGGCACGTCGTCCTGCCGCCGCTCTGCGCCTGATCGGGCGCAGACACCGACGGCTTTGACCTCCGTCCCCGACCGGCCCGCAGGGCAGTCAGGGTTTCTTGTCGTGCGCCCGTTTCGGATCAGTCCACTGACGCATTCGACGACGGAAGATCACGACAGTGCCGAACCGCACGTCCCCCCTGACTCCCGCGCGCCCGGCGACCGCCGGCCCGCGCCCCTCCCGCGCCGGTGTCCTCGGCGGCCCCGCGCCCATCCTCGGCTCGGCCGTGCTGTGGGGCACGACCGGGACCGCCGCGTCCTTCGCCCCGGCCGGCGCGTCGCCGGCGACCATCGGCTGCGCCGGTCTCGTCCTCGGCGGCATCCTGCTGTTCCTCACCTCCCGGGGCGCCCGCTCGCTGCCGGCCGCCTGCACACCCCGCGAGCGGCGGCTGCTGGCCCTGGGCGCGGTGGCGGTGGCGGGGTATCCGGTCACCTTCTACCCGGCGACCGCCCGGACCGGGGTGGCGGTGGCCACCGTGATCGCGTTGGGCAGCGCCCCGGTCTTCGCCGGGCTGCTCTCCTGGGCCACCGAACGGACGCGGCCCACCACCCGCTGGACGGGCGCCACCGCGGCCGCCGTCCTGGGTTGCGCCCTCCTGGTGCTGGGCCCCTCGCTCACCGCCCGCGCCACACCGGTGGACCCCGCGGGCGTGGCGCTGGCCGCGTGCGCCGGGCTGTCGTACGCCGTCTACGCCCTGATCGCGGCCCGGCTCATCAGCCGCGGGAGGCCGTCCGGCGCGGTGATGGGGGTGCTGTTCGGCGCGGCGGGGCTGCTGGTCACGCCGCTGGTGCTGATGCTGGGCGCGCACTGGCTCGCCACGGCGCGCGGCGCGACCGTGGCCGTGTACCTGGCCGTGTTCACCGTCTACCTCACCTACCGGCTCTACGGGCGCGGGCTGCGCCACACGTCGGCGTCGGTGGCCACGTCGCTGACCCTGCCCGAGCCCGCCGTCGCCGCGGTCCTGGGCGTCACCGTGCTCGGTGAACGCCTGCCGGCCGTCTCCTGGTGCGGGCTGGCCGTCCTGACCGGGGGCCTGGTCCTGCTGACCGTGCCCGCCGGCGCCGGCCGCCGGGTCGGTGGCGGCAACCGGCGCCGGCAGCCGGGGCGGTAGTCGCCGGGCGCCGCGGCACCGGCGGCGCCCGCCTTCCGTCAGGGCTCGTACACGTACGGGGTCGTGGTGGAGAGGGTGGTGAAGCCCAGGCGGTGCAGGATGGGGCGGCTGTCGGCGGAGGCGTCGACCTGGAGCCAGTCGTAGCCGCGGGCGGCGGCGGTGCGGGCGCGGTGGGCCACGAGGGCGCGGTAGACGCCCCTGCCGCGCCACTCCGGTACGGTGCCGCCGCCCCACAGGCCGGCGAAGGGCACGCCGGGGAGCATCTCCAGGCGGGCCGAGCTGATCGGCCGGTCCCCCGCCACGGCGAGGACGACGGCGACCGTGTCCGGCCGGTCCACGAGCCGGGCGAGCAGCCGCTGCCGCAGCAGCGTGCCGTCCGTGCCGAACGCCCGCTCGTGGACCTCCGCCACGAGGTCCATCCCGGCCGCGTCGGTGACCGGGAGGAGTTCCACGCCCTCGGGCGGCGCGGTGTCGATGGCGGCGCCGGCCGTCCCGGCGACCATGAGCGCCTCCCGGGGCTCGGCCCGGAAACCGGCGGCGACGAGCCGGTCGGCGAGGTCGGCCGGCTCGTCGTGGGCGTACAGCTTCCACTCGAAGTCCCGTCCGAGGGCGGTGTAGTGGCGGATCTGCTCCTCGACGGCCCGGTCCGCCGTCCCGGCGGTCAGGGCGCTCCACAACACGCCGTTCCACGCCTCGGCGGGGCCCGTCTGCCGGACGACCTCCCCCACCCGTTCCACGCGGCAGCCCGATCCGTCGGGCCGGGCCTCCCGCCTCATCCACCGGTCGTACAGCGCGCGTACCGCTTCCTCGTCCATGGGGGCAGCCGACCACCACGGGCGCGGGGCGGCAACGGATTTTCACCCGGCCCGCCATGGGGTACGTTGAACGTGTTCAAATACTTCGTCGAACGGGGGCAGGCACCATGGACACCGCACTGGACGGACGACCGCGGCGGGTACACGGGATCCAGCGCTTCGTCGCGGTCCTGGCCGCACTGGCGACCCTACCCGCGCTCGTCCTGGGCTTCGACGCCGGCCTCGGCGGCCTCTTCCTCGCCACGGCCCTGCCCGTCGCGGCGCCCCTCCTGCTCCTGCGTCACCCGCGCGCCTTCGGCTGGACGTGCGCGCTGCTGGGGCTCGCCCTCGCGGTGTGGGGCTTCGTCGGGGCCATGGGCGGGATGTTCTTCTTCCTCCCCTCGGCGGTGCTGCTCATGATCGCTCCCGCCGTCGGCCCCCGCTGACCCACCGGCCCGCCCACGGCGGCGCCGCGGGGGCGCGGTGGCCGCGGGGTTTCACAGGGGTGGTGCGACAGCAATACTGTTGCACCAGTGCGACACCAGCGTGGAAGCGAGGGCCCCTTGGCGACCGAGACGCAGCAGCCGGCGTTCACCGTGGACGAGCTCGCCGCCCGGGCCGGCGTCACCGTCCGGACGATCCGCTTCTACGGCACCCGCGGACTGCTCCCGCCGCCGGTCCTCGGCCCCCGCCGGGTGGGGCGGTACGGGCCCGAGCACCTCGCGCGGCTGGCACTGATCGAGGAGCTCCAGCACCAGGGCATGACGCTCGCCGCGATCGAGCGGTACCTGGAGCAGCTGCCGCCCGACGTGAACGCGCACGACCTGGCGATCCACCGGGCGCTGGTGGCGACCTGGGCGCCGGACTCCGTGGAGCGGCTGTCCCGCGCCGAGCTGGAGCGGCGGGCCGGGCGGCGGCTGACGGACGCCGACATGGACCTGCTCGCCGCGATGGACGTGCTGACCGGCCCCGACGAGGACGAAACCCTGCGCGTCGACCTGGGGCTGCTGCGCCTCGGCGTACAACTGCTCGACGTGCCGATCCCGCACGCGACGATCGTGGCCGCCCGCGCGGTGCTGGTGGAGCACACGCGCGAGGCGGCGCACGAGCTGACCCGGCTCTTCCGCGACGAGGTGTGGAGCCCGTACCGGGAGCGGGAGGCCGACCCCGAGGACCCGCAGCACGTGCGGGCGATGAAGTCGCTCTCCGCGCACATGCAGCCGCTGGTGGTGCAGGCGCTGGTCACCGCCTTCCAGCGGTCGCTGACCGAGGAGCTCCGGGCCGCCTTCCGCGCCCCGGAGTGACCCGGGCGCTCGGGGCCGGCCCGCCGCCCGGGGGACTCCCCGAGCGGCCCCGGCCGTCGCGTCAGTCCGTGAACGTCTCCCCCCGCTGCGCCTTCCGCACCAGCAGCGCCGGTGGCTCGAACCGCTCGCCGTACCGCGCGGCCAGCTCCCGCGTCCGCGCCACGAAGCCGGGCAGGCCGCCCTCGTAGCCGTTGACGTACTGCAGGACGCCGCCGGTCCAGGCGGGGAAGCCGATGCCCATGACGGAGCCGATGTTGGCGTCGGCGACCGAGGTCAGCACGCCCTCCTCCAGGCAGCGCACCGCGTCGAGCGCCTCGGAGAAGAGCATCCGCTCCTTCATGTCCTCGAAGGAGACCTCCGCGCCGGCGCGGGTGAAGTGCTCGCGCAGACCGGGCCACAGGCCGGTGCGGCGGCCGTCCGCGTCGTAGTCGTAGAAGCCGGCGCCGCCGCTGCGGCCCGTGCGGCCGAACTCGTCGACCATGCGGTCCACGACGGCCTCCGCCGGGTGCGCGGTCCAGGTCCCGCCCGCCTCCTCCACCGCGCGCCGCGTCTCGCCGCGGATCCGGCGGGGCAGCGTCAGCGTCAGCTCGTCCATGAGGGACAGCACCTTGGCCGGGTAACCGGCCTGGGCCGCCGCCTGCTCGACGGAGGCCGGTTCGACGCCCTCGCCCACCATCGCGACGCCCTCGTTCAGGAACTGGCCGATCACCCGGGAGGTGAAGAAGCCGCGCGAGTCGTTGACGACGACCGGCGTCTTGGAGATCTGCCGGACCAGGTCGAAGGCGCGGGCCAGGGCCTCGTCGCCGGTCCGCCCGCCCCGGACGATCTCCACGAGCGGCATCTTGTCGACCGGTGAGAAGAAGTGCAGGCCCACGAAGTCGGCCTGCCGCTCCACGCCCTCCGCGAGGACGGTGATCGGCAGCGTGGAGGTGTTGGAGCACAGCAGGGCGTCGGGCGCCACGACACCCTGCACCTCCTGGAACACCTTGTGCTTGAGGGCGGTGTCCTCGAACACCGCCTCGATGACGGCGTCGCACCCCGCGAGGTCCGCCACCTCGGCCGTCGGGTGGATGCGGGCGAGCAGCGCGTCCGCCTTCTCCCGGGTGGTCCGGCCGCGTTCGACCGCCTTGGCGCAGAGCTTCTCGGAGTACGCCTTGCCCTGGGCGGCGGCCTCCGCGGACACGTCCTTGAGCACCACCTCGATGCCCGCCTTCGCGCAGGCGTAGGCGATGCCCGCGCCCATCATCCCGGCGCCGAGGACGGCGGCCCTGCGGACCGTGCGGGGCTCCACGCCCTGTGGGCGGCTCCGCCCGGCGTTCACGGCCTGGAGGTCGAAGAAGAACGCCTGGATCATGTTCTTCGCGGTCCGGCCGGTGACGAGTTCCGTGAAGTAGCGGGACTCGATGACGCAGGCGCTCTCGAAGTCGACCTGGGCCCCCTCGACGGCGGCGGCGAGGATGTTGCGGGGCGCCGGGTAGGGGGCGCCGTTCAACTGCTTGCGCAGGTTCGCCGGGAAGGCCGGCAGGTTGGCAGCGAACTTCGGCTGCGCCGGGGTGCCGCCGGGGATCCGGTACCCCGGGACGTCCCAGGGCTGGCGGGACTCGGGGTGGGCGTCGATGAAGGCGCGGGCCTGGGCGAGCATGGACTCGGGCGAGTCGGCGACCTCGTGGACCAGGCCGTTCTCCAGGGCGCGCCGGGGTGGGTACTGCCGGCCCTGGAGGAGGACCTTCAGCAGCGCGTCGGCGATGCCCATGAGGCGGACGGTGCGGGTGACGCCGCCTCCGCCGGGCAGCAGGCCGAGCGTGACCTCGGGCAGGCCGATCTTCGAGCCGGGCGCGTCCAGGGCGATCCGGTGGTGGGAGGCGAGGGCGATCTCGTAGCCGCCGCCGAGCGCCGCGCCGTTGATGGCGGCGACGACGGGCTTGCCGAGGGTCTCGATGCGCCGCAGCGAGCGCTTGATCTCGTTGGTGGCGTCGAAGATCCGCTGGGCGTCGGCCGGGCCCGCCCGCATCATGTCCCTGAGGTCGCCGCCGGCGAAGAAGGTCTTCTTCGCCGAGGTGTAGACGATGCCGCGGATGGAGTCCCGCTCGGCCTCGCACCGGTCGGCGACCGCGGCGATCGACTCGCGGAACGCCTGGTTCATGGTGTTGGCGGACTGCTCCGGGTCGTCGAGGACGAGGGTGACGACACCGGTCTCGTCCTGTTCCCAGCGGATGGTGGAACGCGTCGGCAGGGCGGTCATGGATGCTTCTCCGTAACGGGGTTCGGGCGGGACGCGGACGGGGCGGACTCAGAGGCGCTCGACGATGGTGGCGACGCCCATGCCACCGCCGACGCAGAGGGTGGCGAGGCCGTACCGCTTGTCCTGGCGTTCCAGCTCGTCGACGAGGGTGCCGAGGATCATCGCGCCGGTGGCGCCGAGGGGGTGGCCGAGGGCGATGGCGCCGCCGTTGACGTTGATCCGGTCGAGGGGCAGGCCCATGTCCCGGGCGAAGCGCAGGACGACCGCGGCGAACGCCTCGTTGATCTCGACGAGGTCGATGTCGTCGATGGTGAGGCCGGCCTTGGCGAGCGCCTTGCGGCTGGCGGGCGCGGGCCCGGTGAGCATGATGGTCGGCTCGGAGCCGGAGACGGCGGCGGAGACGATCCGGGCGCGCGGCGTCAGCCCGTACCGCTCGCCGACCTCGCGGGAGCCGACGGCGACGAGGGCCGCGCCGTCGACGATGCCGGAGGAGTTGCCCGCGTGGTGGACGTGGTCGATCCGCTCGACCCAGTGGTACTTCTGGAGGGCGACGGCGTCGAAGCCGCCCAGGTCGCCGATGTCGGCGAACGACGGCTTGAGCCCGGCGAGGCTGTCGGCGGTGGTACCGGGGCGCAGGTGCTCGTCGTGGTCGAGGACGACGAGCCCGTTGCGGTCCTTGACGGGGACGACGGACCGGTCGAAGCGGCCGTCCTTCCACGCGGCGGCAGCGCGCTCCTGGGAGAGGGCGGCGTACTCGTCGACGTCGCGCCGGGAGAAGCCCTCGACGGTGGCGATGAGGTCGGCGCTGATGCCCTGGGGGACGAAGCGGGTGGTGTGGTTGGTCATGGGGTCGGACATCCAGGCGCCGCCGTCGGAGCCCATCGGCACGCGGGACATCGACTCGACGCCGCCGGCGAGGACGAGGTCCTCCCAGCCGGAGCGGACCTTCATGGCGGCGGTGTTGACCGCGTCGAGGCCGGAGGCGCAGTAGCGGTTCTCCTGGACGCCGGCGACGGTGTCGGGCAGCCCGGCGGCGATGGCCGCGATCTTGGCGATGTCGGAACCCTGGTCGCCGAGCGGGGAGACGACGCCGAGGACGATGTCGTCGACGGCGGCGGGGTCGAGGCCCGGGAGCCGGTCGCGCAGCTCGTGGATGAGGCCGACGACGAGGTCGATGGGCTTGGTGCCGTGCAGGGAGCCGTTGGCCTTGCCGCGGCCCCGGGGGGTGCGGATCGCTTCGTAGACGAACGCTTCGGTGGTCACAGGTCGGGCCTTTCGCGTCGCGGGGGTCGTCGCATCACGGGTGGGGTGGGTCAGCCGAGCAGCGAGCGGCCGATGATCTCCTTCATGATCTCGGTCGTGCCGCCGTAGATGGTCTGGATCCGGCCGTCGGTGAAGGCGCGGGCGACCGCGTACTCGCTCATGTAGCCGTACCCGCCGTGGAGCTGCAGGCACCGGTCCGCGACCCGCTTCTGCAGCTCGGTGGCCCACCACTTGGCCATCGAGGCGTGGACGGCGTCGAGCGTCCCGTCGGTGTGGTCCTCGATGCAGCGGTCGACGAAGGAGCGGGTGACGGCGCACTCCGTGGCCATCTCGGCGATCTCGAAGCGGACGTGCTGGAGCCGGGCGAGCGGCCTGCCGAACGCCTCGCGCCCCTTGACGTACGCGCTGGTGGTCTCCAGGAGGTGCTCGGCGCCCGCCGCCGCGGCGACGGCGATGGTCATGCGCTCCTGGGCGAGGTGGGTCATGAGGTGGACGAAGGCGCCGTCACGCTCGCCGAGGAGGTTCTCCTTCGGTACGCGGACGTCGCGGAAGAAAAGCTCGGCGGTGTCCTGGGACTTCTGGCCGATCTTGTCGAGGTTGCGGCCGCGTTCGAAGCCGGGGGCGCCGCGCTCGACGACGAGCAGGGACAGGCCGTGCGCCCGGCCCTCGGGGGTGGTCTTCGCCACCACGACGACGAGGTCGGCGAGGATGCCGTTGGAGATGAAGGTTTTGGAGCCGTTCAGGAGGAAGTGGTCGCCGCGGTCCTCGGCGGTGGTGCGGATGCCCTGGAGGTCGGAGCCGGCGCCCGGTTCGGTCATGGCGATGGCGGTGATGGTCTCGCCGGTGCAGAAGCCGGGGAGCCAGCGGCGCTTCTGCTCGGTGGTGGCGAGCCCGGTCAGGTACGGCCCGATGATGTCGTTGTGCAGGCCGATGGCGAGGCCGGGGGCGCCGGCGCGGGCGAACTCCTCGGCGAGCACGGCGCTGTAGCGGAAATCGGGGTTGCCGCCGCCCCCGTACTCCTCGGGCACGGCCAGGCCGAGGAGGCCCTGGCGGCCGGCGGCGCGCCAGGCGTCGCGCGCGACGACGCCGTCCTCCTCCCACCGGGCGTAGTGCGGCAGGACCTCCTTGGCGAGGAAGGTGCGGACGGTGTCGCGGAACGCGTCGTGCTCGGCGCTGAAGATCCGGCGCTTCAACGGGGCCTCCTGTCGGGGCTGTCGGCGCTGCTGTCGGCGGAGTCGGGGGCGGCCGGGGCCGCGCGGGGGGCGTCGGCGGGCGGTGCTGCGGGGACGGCCCCGGCGGGCGGTGCCCCACGGGTGGCGTCGACCGTCGGTGCGGGGTGCGCGACGGCCGGGACGTCCCAGTCGCGGGCGACCTCGTCGGCGTCCGCGCCCGGCCGGGCGGGCGGGCGGCGTACGGAGGCCGGGGTCGCCGAGAAGCGGGGGGCGGGCGCGGGCTGGGTGAGCCCGGCGTGCTCGGTGAACGTGCCCCGGGCGGCGAGGTGCGGGTGGGCGGGAGCCTCGCGCAGGGTCAGGACGGGGGCGACGCAGGCGTCGGTGCCCTCGAAGAGGGCCGTCCACTCGTCCCGGGTGCGGGTGCGGAACCGGGCGGCGACGGCGGCGCGCAGCCCGTCCCAGCGGGCCGGGTCGTGGCGGGCCGCCGCCGTGGCGTCGTCGAGCCCGAGGATCCGCGTGAACACGTCGTAGAAGCGCTGCTCCAGCGCCCCCACCGCCATGTGGGCGCCGTCGGCGGTCTCGTAGGTGCCGTAGAAGGGGCAGCCGCCGTCGAGGAGGTTGGTACCGCGCCGGTCCTGCCAGGCGCCGGCCGCCAGCATGGCGTGGATCATCGTGGCGAGGTGGGCGGCGCCGTCGGCGACGGCGGCGTCGACGACCTGGCCGGTGCCGCCCTCGGAGCGCGCGTGGTGCAGGGCGGCGAGGACGCCGACGACGAGGTAGAGGGAGCCGCCCGCGTAGTCGCCGACCAGGTTGGCGGGGACGGTGGGCGGCTCGTCGGGCCTGCCGAAGAGGGAGAGGGTGCCGGTGACGGCGATGTAGGAGACGTCGTGCCCGGCGCGCGCGGCGAGGGGCCCGTCCTGGCCCCAGCCGGTCATCCGGCCGTAGACGAGCCCCGGGTTGCGGGCCAGGCACTCCTCGGGGCCGACACCGAGGCGCTCGGCCACACCCGGCCGGTAGCCCTCGATGAGCACGTCGGCGCGGGCGACGAGGTCCAGGAGGCGGTCGGGGCCGTCGGCGGCCTTGAGATCGAGGAGGACGGAGCGCTTGTTGCGGTTGGTGAGGTCGTACGCGGGGTCGATGCCCAGCCCCGCGCCGCCCGGCCGGTCGACGCGGACGACGTCGGCCCCCAGGTCGGCCAGGAGCATCGCCGCGAACGGCCCCGGTCCGATGCCGGCCAGCTCCACCACGCGCACCCCGGTGAGCGGGCCGTTTCCCGTCGTCGCCGTCATCCGGTCCCCTCGCCACGCCTCTGTGACACTACTGCTGTAACAGTGACGATGTTAAGAACGTGTTCCATCGCGCACAACCCCCCACCGGCACGCCCCGCACCGGCCGCACCGGGGCGGGCACGACACCCGTTAGCCTCTGCCTCCTTACAGCAGCGCACCAGAGCAGTGGCGGAGGGCCTGATGGACACGCGGGACGGCACGGCACGGGCGTACGACGTGGTGCTCTACGGGGCGACCGGCTTCGTGGGGGAGCTGACCGCCCGCTACCTGGCGGCGCACGCGCCGGACGGGTGCCGGTGGGCGCTGGCCGGGCGGTCGCGCGAGAAGCTGGCGCGGTTGCGCGACCGCCTCGCCGCCGACCACCCCGGCTGCGCGGAGCTGCCGCTGCTCGTGGCGGACGCCGCCGACCCGGCCGCGCTGCGCGAGCTCGCCGCGTCGGCGCGGGTCGTCGCCACGACCGTCGGCCCGTACGTCTGGTACGGCGAACCGCTCGTCGCCGCCTGCGCGGCGGCGGGGACGGACTACGTCGATCTGACGGGTGAACCCGAGTTCGTCGACCTGATGTACGTACGCCACGACGCGCGGGCCAGGGAGACGGGGGCGCGGCTGGTGCACGCGTGCGGCTTCGACTCGGTCCCGCACGACCTGGGCGTGTACTACACGGTGCGGCAGCTGCCGCGGGACGTGCCGCTGCGGGTCGACGGGTTCGTCCGGACCAGCGCGCTCTTCTCCGGCGGCACGTTCGCCTCGGCGCTCACCGCGATGGGGCGCGGGCGGCAGACGGCGCGGGCGGCGCGGGAGCGGCGGCTGCACGAGCCCCGGCAGGTGGACCGGCGGGCCCGTGCGCCGCTGGCCGGGCCGCGGTTCAGCCGCGAGACCGGCGCGTGGGCGCTGCCGCTGCCGACGCTGGACCCGCGGGTCGTGGCGCGGTCGGCGGCGGCGCTGCCCGAGTACGGCCCGGACTTCCGGTACCGGCACTACGCGGCGGTGCGGACGCTGCCGATGGCGCTGGGCGGGGTGGCCGCCGTCGGCGCCGGCCTCGCGCTGGCGCAGGTGCCGCCGGCGCGCCGGTGGTTGCTGGACCGGTACGCGCAGGGGAGCGGCCCGGACGCGGAGCGCCGGCGGCGCAGCTGGTTCCGGGTCCGCTTCGTCGGCGAGGGCGGCGGGCGCCGGGTGTGCACCGAGGTGTCGGGCGGCGACCCGGGTTACGACGAGACGGCGAAGATGCTCGCCGAGTCGGCGCTGTGCCTCGCCTTCGACGGTGGCCTGCCGCCGGTCGCGGGCCAGGTGACGACGGCCGTGGCGATGGGCGACGCGCTGCTGGAGCGGCTGGGCGCGGCGGGCATCCGGTTCAGGGTCGCGGACGCGCGCTGAGCCCGGGGCGCGGGGGCGGTGGCTGGGCCCCGGGGCGTGGGCACGCGCGCGGCGGGCGGGGGCGGTGGCTGAACCGGGGGCGCGAGCGGCGGGCGGGGGCGGTGGCTGGGCCGGGGGCACGCGAGCCGGGGCGCTAAGGCGGTGGCCGGGCGGGGGGCGCGGGCAGGCGCACCGCGGAGGGGTGCGGGGACGGCGGGCGTCCGGGCGGCCGCCGCCCGGGCTCGGCGCCCGCGCGCGTCACTCCCGTACGAGGCAGAACGGGTGGCCCGCACGCGGCCCGCACACGGTCCGGGCCGTGCGCGGGCCGCCCGCGTCGAGGACCTCCGCGCCCAGCGCCACCGCCGCGTCGCGCGCCGCCTCCAGGTCGGTGACGCCCACGTCCGGGTGGACCCGCTGGGGCCGCCGCGGATCGGGCCACCGCGGCGGCTCGTACGGGTCGGCGCGCTGGAAGGCCGGCACCCGGCCGTCGCCGAGGTGGAGCGTCGCCCAGTCGTCGTCGAGGGACCAGCGCGGGTCCGGACGGTCCGTGTCGCCGCCCGGCATGCCCCGGTGGAGGACGGCCGGCGCCCGTGGGTCGGGGCAGTCCGGCACCACGCGCTGCAGCCGGTGGATCATGCGGCGCTCCCCTGCCCCGCGGTGGCCTCCCGCAGCGCGCGGCGGCACAGCGCGTCGGCGAGCCGGGTGGTCTCCGGCAGCCGGTAGCGGGGCGTCAGTGCCAGCGTGTGGGCGCAGGCGGCGTCGAGCGTGACGCGGTGTCCGACGGAGACGAAGACGGGCTTGACGCCGTCCCTGGTGCGCAGGGCCCGCCCCACCTCCTGTGCCCCGGCGAGGAGCGGCGCGGTGGAGCCCCGGCGGGGCGCCGGGTCCTCGTGGGTGAAGGTGAACGGGTTCTTCGCGACGCCCACGACCGGCAGCCCGGTGAGGACGCCGAGGTGGCTGGCGAGGCCGAAGCGGCGCGGGTGGGCCAGCCCGTAGCCGTCGCAGACGACGAGGCCCGGCCCGGCCGTGAGGGTGTCCAGGGCGGCGAGGACGGCGGGGAGCTCCCGGAAGGCGAGGAGGCCGGGGACGTACGGGAAGGAGACCCGGCCGACGGCGGTGGCCTCCTCGACGACGTCCAGCGTGCGGGCGTCCAGCACGACGGCCGCCGCGGCCACCAGGTCGCGCTCGTCGTCGTACGCCACGTCGACGCCGGTCACGAGGCCGGTGCCGGGGGCGGGCCCCGGCTCGTCCAGGACCACGCGGGCGCGCAGCGCGTCCTGGACGGCCAGGGCCTCCTCCTCGTCGGCCGGCCAGCCGGCGGGCGTTTCGATGATCGTCATAGTGCCGTCAGCCTAGCCAGCGGGTGTCGGGCCGTCGCCCACCGCGCGCCTCACGCCACCCCGTCGCCCCACCCCACGCGCCCCACCCCACACGCCTCACCCCGCGTGCCGGACCAGGCGCGCGACGCGGCCCTGGGCGCCCGACGCCCAGCAGCCGCCGTCCGGGGTGCAGTCCACGGTGTCGTACGAGCCGGTGTCGACGGTCCGCCAGGTCCGCCCGCCGTCCGTGGTGAGGTCCGTGCCGGTGGGGCCGACGGCGAGGGCGGCGGAGCGGCTGTGCGGCAGCCAGGCCACGGAGGAGCGGTAGGCGGGCGGGGGCGTGGTGGCCGTGCGCCATGCGCGGCCGCCGTCCCGGGTGACGGCGGCGGCGTCGGGGGACGGCTGGTCCGCGCGGTGGTCGCCGCCGACCGCGATGCCGTGGGCGCGGTCCCGGAAGGCGAGGCCGAACACGCCGCGGGCGGCGTCGCCCGCCGGTATCCCCGCCCCGGTGGCCGTCCAGGTCAGGCCACGGTCGCCCGAGTGCAGCACACGGCCGACGGACCCGCCGCCTGTCGCCAGCCAGACGTCGCGCGGACCGGCGCTGACGAGGCACTGGCCCCCGGCGGCGAACCCGGCTTCCCCGGGGAGCGCGGCGGGCATGCCCTCGTCCGGCAGGACCCGCCAGCTGCGCCCGCCGTCGGCGGTGGACAGGATCCGGAACCGGCCGTCGACGGGGTCGCTCATGGCGAGGCCGTGGCGTCGGTCGAAGAAGGTCACGCAGTCGTAGAAGGCGCGCGGGTCCGGGTTGCGGAAGGTCTCGGTCCAGGTGGCGCCGCCGTCGTCGGTGCGCAGGATGCGGGACGCCTCCCCCTCCCCGATCGCCAGGACCACCGCGCGGCGTCCGTCGAACGCCTCGACGTCCCGGAACTCCAGTTCGCCCGCGCCCGGTGGGGACACGTCGCGCCAGCTGCGTCCGCCGTCGGAGGTGCGCAGCACGGTGCCCGCCGAGCCGGCGACCCACGCCGTGTGCCGGGTCACCGCGGCCAGGCCGCGGAAGCGGGCCGTGACGCCCGTCGCGACCGGCTGCCAGCCGGGTACCGCCCCCGCCGCGCCGGCCTCGGACGCCCGCGCGGGGGCGGTCCCCCGGGCGTGGGCCGCCGGACCGGCCGCCAGGGCCGTCGCCGCCACGGCCGCCCCGCACAGCACCAGTGAAACCCACCGTCTCGTCTTCCCCATGGCTGTCATGGCGCCGGAACGTACTGCCCGCCCTCCGCCGCGTCCAGAGCGCCTCCGCCCGTGACGCACCTCACAGACGGCCGCAGTGCACGCCCCGGCGGAATCCGTCGTCCTTCCCGGTGAAGGGCAGAGCGGGAGACCGAGGAGGGAGCCGGACGTGTCCGCCGTGATCGAACAGGCCGTGGAAGCCCGTCTCGTCGCGCCCGCGCCCTGCATGGACGTCGTCCCCGCCGTCCTCGGCTACGCGTGCGCCGACCCCTACGCCGTGCGCATGACCTTCCCCGCCTCGGCGACGCTGGAGGGCGTGGAGGTCGTGTGGGAGTTCTCCCGTGAGCTGCTCGCCGCGGGTCTGGAGGGCCCGGCGGGGGCGGGTGACGTCCGGGTGCGGCCCTACGGGCAGGACCGGACCGTCATGGAGTTCCACGCCTGCGAGGGCGTCGCGGTGATCCACGTGCGCACCGGCGAGCTGCGCGGTTTCCTGCGGCGGGCCCTGGAGCTGGTGCCGGCCGGTCGCGAGCACCTCCACCTGGACCTGGACGGCCACCTCGCGCAGCTCCTGCGCGACGCGTACTGAGCCGCGCGCCCGGCGGGGAAAACCCGTTGCCGCCGGGGCCGCCCCCGCCCTAGCGTTCTTCCCGGCCCCGTAGCCGTCGATCGGAGTAGGACATTGCTCGTCTGAGGTCCTGAGACACCGTGCCGCCGCACGAAGCGCGCTCCCGCGCCGTGCGTGCCGCCGTGTGCGACCTCGGCGTACGAGCCCGTCCCGCCCGCCCCGCCCCGCGCCCCGCGCGGGCCGGCCGGCCCGACCGCCCCCGCCGCCCCCGGTCGCCACACCGGTGTCCCGCCCGTTGCCCCCCACCCCCTCCACGCAACCGGGAGACGCTCATGGCACACCCTTCCCCTTCCCCCGCGCTCGCCTGCTCCGCCCTGTCCTTCGCCTGGCCGGACGGCACCCCCGTGTTCGACGGGTTGAACCTGGCCGTCGGCCCGGGGCGCACGGGCCTGGTCGGCCGCAACGGATCCGGCAAGTCGACCCTGCTGAAGCTGCTGGCGGGCGAGCTCGCCCCGGCCGGCGGCACGGTCAGCGCCGCCGGCGACGTCGGGTACCTCCCGCAGGCCGCCACCCTCGACACCGGCCTGCGGGTCGACGAGGCGCTCGGCATCGCCCGCGCGCGGGCCGCCCTGCACGCCATCGAGTCGGGCGACGCGCGCGAGGAGCACTTCACGGCGGTCGGCGACGACTGGGACGTGGAGGAGCGGGCCCGCGCCACGCTCGACCAGCTGGGCCTGGACGGCATCGGCCTGGACCGCACCACCGGCGAGGTGTCGGGCGGCGAGTGCGTGCTGCTGCGGCTCGCCGCCCTGTTGCTCGCCCGGCCCGCCGTCCTGCTGCTCGACGAGCCGACCAACAACCTCGACCGCTACGGGCGCCGGCGGCTCCACGCGGCCGTCGACGCCTGGCCGGGCGTCCTCGTCGTCGTCAGCCACGACCGGGAGCTGCTGGAGCGCGTCGACCGGATCGCCGAGCTCCGCGAGGGCGGGGTCGGCTGGTACGGCGGGCCCTACTCGGCGTACGAGGAGGCGGTGGCCGCCGAGCAGGAGGCGGCCGAGCGGATGGTGCGCGCCGCCGAGTCGGACGTGCGGCGGCAGCGTCGGGAGCTCGCCGAGGCGCAGGTCAAGCTCGCCAAGCGGAAGAAGTACGGGCAGAAGAGCGCCGAGAACCTGCCGCCGATCGTCGCGGGGGCGCGCAAGCGGGCCGCCGAGGTGTCGGCCGGCAAGCACCGCGCCGTCCACGCCAAGCGGCTGGAGCAGGCGCGGGACCGGCTGGGCGAGGCGGAGGAGGCGGTACGGGACGACGACGCGATCCGCGTGGAGCTGCCGTACACGGCCGTGCCGCCGGGCCGGGGCGTGTTCCTGCTGCGGGACCTCGTGCTGCGCCACGGGGCGCGGCTGGACGGGGAGTTCGAGGTGCGCGGGCCCGAGCGGGTCGCCCTCGTGGGACGCAACGGCTCCGGCAAGACGACGCTGCTGCGGACCCTCGCCGGGGAGCTGGAGCCCGTCGCGGGGGAGGCGGTGGCGCGGGTCCCGCTGCGCTTCCTGCCCCAGCGGCTCGACGTCCTGGACGACGGGCTGTCCGTCGTGGAGAACGTGGCGCGCTTCGCCCCGGACGCCTCGGTGAACCGGATCAGGGCGCGACTGGCCCGGTTCCTGTTCCGCGGGGCGAAGGCCGACCAGGCGGCGGGGACGCTGTCGGGCGGCGAGCGGTTCCGGGCGGCGCTCGCGGCGCTGCTGCTGGCCGAGCCGGCGCCGCAGTTGCTGCTGCTGGACGAGCCGACCAACAACCTCGACACGGCGAGCGTGCGCAGCCTCGTCGACGCGCTGGAGGCGTACGAGGGGGCGCTGGTCGTGGCGAGCCACGACGTGCCGTTCCTGGAGGCGATCGGCATCACACGGGAGGTGTCGCTGGAGCGTGTGACCTCGGCCGATGCGGGAACGTGAGCGGTCGGTTCCCCGGGCGGGCTTGGCGCGGGGCTTATCGCGCGTTTAACCTACGGTCTCGTAACCTACGAGTCCGTAAGTAATGATCGCTTTCCCAGGAGCCCACGTGACCCTCACCTCTCCCCACCTCGGCAGTTCGGCGGACTGGACCGATGCCCGACTGCTGTACGCGCTGGAAGAGGTCGTCGAGAAGGAACTGAACCGGCACCTCAAGGTCGTCAAGGACTGGATGCCGCACGAGTACGTGCCGTGGTCCGACGGCCGGAACTTCCCGGGCCTCTTCGAGGACGGGGAGCCGTGGGATCCGCAGCAGTCGAAGGTGACCGACGTGGGCAGGATCGCCCTGGTGGTGAACCTGCTCACCGAGGACAACCTGCCGAGCTACCACCACGAGATCGCCACGCTCTTCGGCCGGGACGGCGCCTGGGGCACCTGGGTCCATCGCTGGACAGCCGAGGAGGGCCGGCACGGCATCGTCATGCGTGACTACCTGCTCGCCTCGCGGGCCGTGGACCCGGACAAGCTGGAGCAGTTCCGGATGGCCCACATGAGTGAGGGCTTCGAGTCGGACAACCGCCACTCGATGCTGCACTCGGTGGCGTACGTCGCCTTCCAGGAGCTCGCCACCCGCATCTCGCACCGCAACACCGGCCACCAGTCGGGCGACCCGGTGTGCGACCGGATGCTGGCGCGCATCGCGACCGACGAGAACCTGCACATGGTCTTCTACCGCAACCTGCTGGGCGCGGCCTTCGAGCTCGCCCCGGACCTCACGATGCAGGCGGTGCGGGACGTCGTCGTGAACTTCCGCATGCCGGGCCACGGCATGCCGGGGTTCGAGCGGGCGGCGGCGCAGATGGCGATCGGCGAGATCTACAACATGCGGATCCACCACGACGACGTGCTCCAGCCGGTGCTGCGGTTCCTGAAGGTGCTGGAGATCGACGGGCTCGGCCCGGAGGGCCTGAAGGCCCAGGAGGAGCTGGGCCTCTACATGAACGGGCTGGACGCGGAGGCGTCCAAGTTCGACGAGAAGCTGGCCGCGCGCAAGGCCCGGATGGCGGCCCGCGCCGCCGGCTGACGGCCGCGACGCGCTCGCCCGGGGCCGGCGGGGCCGCGGTGGCTCCGGTGGCTCGCGCGGGACCCGGCGGGCCGCGTCGCTCGACGGGCCCGGCGGCCCGACGGGCTCAGCGGCGGCCGGCGCGCCGGCGCCTGAGCGCGTACCGCTCCTGCTCGGAGAGGCCGCCCCACACGCCGAACCGCTCGTCGTGCGTGAGCGCGTACTCGAGGCACGCCTCCCGGCCCTCGCAGATGCCGCAGAGCATCTTCGCCTCACGGGTGGAGGAACCGGGCTCCGGGAAGAACAGCTCGGGCCCGGTCTGCGCGCACAGGGCGGTCTCCTGCCAGGAGAGCTCGCCGTCCGCCGGGGCGGTGCCGGCCGGGACGGGGCGGAGGGCGGGGCGTTCTGCGGTGTCGTTGATCGGCATGCCGCACACGCTCCCCCACCGCGATAAACGAGCCGTCAACGTACGGTCAACGCCGGCGGAGGCGGGTGCTCATCGTCAGGATGGCCCCGCGCACGGTGACGGGGCAAAGGGTTCCGGGGCGGGGCGTGTCCCCCCGCCGCGTTCCGCTTCCCGGCGCGTGCCCGGTTCACCGGTCGCGGGTCACCGGTCGCGTGCCGCGCCGGTCCTCGTCGAGGCCGGCGCCGCGCGAGCCCTACGGGGTGGCGGGCGCCCGGTGCAGGACGGCGAAGCGGGCGCCGTAGGGGTCGGTGAGCAGGGCGCTGCGGCCGAGACCGGCGAGGGCCCCGGGGCCGCGCCGGACGGTGCCGCCGAGCCGTTCGGCCAGCGCCACGGCCGCGTCCAGGTCGCCCACCTCGAAGTACGGCGTCCAGCAGGGGCCGTCTGCCGCCTCGGCCGGGTCCCCGCCGAGCGGGACGACCCCGCCGAAGGCGTCGGCGGGCGCGTCGGGTCCGCCGCCCGGCGGTTGGAGCAGCGTGTACGCCGAGCCGGGGTGCGCGGTGTGGGCCTCCATGCCGAAGACCTGGTCGTAGAAGGACAGGTCGGCGACCGGATCGGGCGTGTACAGCTCGGTCCAGGCGAGGGCGTTCGGTTCCCCGACCACGTCGAGGCCCTGGAGCGCACGGGGCTGCCACACCCCGAAGCCCGCGCCCGTCGGGTCGGTGAACAGGGCCATGCGGCCCAGGTCGAGGACGTCCGTCGGGTCGAGCGCCACGCTGCCGCCGCCCGCGCGGACGGCGGTCGCCGCGGCGTCGGCGTCCGGGGCGCGGAAGTACAGCGTCCAGGCCGTGCCGCCCCCGTGCGGGGGCGGCACGGTCATGGCGCCCGCGACGGTCCCGCCGGCGGCGGTGAACATGCCGTAGCCGCCCGCCTCGGGGCCGGCCGACGCGAACTCCCAGCCGAACAGCCCCCGGTAGAACGCCCGCGCCCCGTCGAGGTCGGGCGTGCCGAGGTCGATCCAGACCGGGGAGCCGGGGAGGGGGCGGGGGGTGGGCATGGGTACTCCTCGGGATGCCTTCCGGTGTCCGGTGCCTGCTGTCCGGTGCCTGCTCGGCGCCTGCCCGGCGCCCGCCCGGTGTCTGCTCCGTCCGGGCCGCCGTCCGGTGCCTGCTCTCCGGTGTCCGGTGTCCGTGTGGGGGCTGCTGGTCCGAGTCTGCGGCGGTCGTGGCGCCGGCGCACGCCGACCGTGGCGCTCGGGGGCCGCGCCGGCCGGCCGCCGGCCGCCCGGGCGCGGACCGGCCCGTCACTCCTTCCTGGCACGGCTCGGCTGCACCCGTTTGGGCTCCCCGGGCATCTTGGGGTAGTCCGGCGGGTACGGCAGGTCGCCGAGCCCGTGGTCGCGCTCGTCCCGCTCGGCGAGCTCCAGCAGCCCCTCCAGACCGAAGGCGTACTCCTCCATGTCGGCGTGGACGTCACCGTGGTCGGCGTACCGGACGGGCATGGTGATCAGGTCGAAGTCGCGCGGCTCGACGTCGTCGAGCTCCTCCCACCGCAGCGGGGCGGAGACCGGGGCGTGCGGTCTGGGCCGGACGGAGTAGGCGGAGGCGATGGTGCGATCCCGGGCCGTCTGGTTGTAGTCGACGAAGATCCGCTCGCCGCGCTGCTCCTTCCACCAGGCGGTGGTGACGCGGCCGGGCATGCGGCGCTCCAGCTCGCGGCCGACGGCGATGGCGGAGCGGCGCACCCCGGTGAAGGTCCAGCGGGGCTCGATGGGGACGAAGACGTGCAGTCCGCGGCCGCCGGAGGTCTTCGGCCAGCCCCGCAGTCCGTACTCGTCGAGGAGGGCGCGCAGTTCGTGGGCGGCGCGCACGGCGTCGGCGAAGCCGGTGCCCGGCTGGGGGTCGAGGTCGATGCGCAGTTCGTCGGGGTGGTCGGTGGCGTCGCCCCGGACGGGCCAGGGATGGAAGGTGAGCGTGCCGAGGTTCGCCGCCCACAGGACGGCGGCGACCTCCGTGGGGCGGATCTCGTCGGCGGAACGGCCGCTGGGGAAGGCGATGTGGGCCGTGGAGATCCACTCGGGGAGGTTCTTGGGCGCCCGCTTCTGGAAGAACGACTCGCCGTCGACCCCGTCCGGGAAGCGCTCCAGGGTGGTGGGGCGGTCCCGCAGCGCCCGGGTGATGCCGTCGCCGACGGCGAGGAAGTAGCGGGCCACGTCCAGCTTCGTGAAACCGCGCTCCGGGAAGTACACCTTGTCCGGGTTGGACAGGCGCACCGTGCGTCCACCCGCCTCCAGCTCCACCGCTTCTGCCATGCCGCCACGGTAGGCGGAGGGAACAGAACGCGCATATCGGGTCCGTCCGGGCGCAGAATCGTGCCATGGATCTGCCGGTGATGCCGCCCGTGAAACCGATGCTGGCCAAGAGCGTCAAGACCATTCCGCCCGGGATGCACTACGAGGGGAAGTGGGACGGGTTCCGTGCCGTCGTCCACCGGGACGGCGACGAGGTGGTGATCGGCAGCCGGACCGGCAAGCCGCTCACCCGGTACTTCCCGGAGGTGGTGGAGGCGGTGCGGCGGCTGCTGCCCGAACGGTGCGTCGTGGACGGCGAGCTCGTCGTCGCCCACGACGGGCGGCTGGACTTCGACCGGCTCTCCGAGCGGATCCACCCGGCGGAGTCGCGGGTGCGGACGCTCGCCGAGCGGACCCCGGCGCGGTTCGTCGCGTTCGACCTGCTGGCACTGGGCGACGCGGCCCTGCTCGACGCCCCGCTGACCGAGCGCCGCGCCGCGCTGGAAGGGGCCCTGGCGGACGTCCGGCCGCCCCTCCACGTGGCGCCCGCGACGACCGACGTCGAGATCGCGCGGCGGTGGTTCGAGCAGTACGAGGGCGCCGGGCTGGACGGGATCGTCGCCAAGCCGCTCGACCTCCGCTACCAGCCGGACGCCCGCCTCATGTACAAGATCAAGCACGAGCGCACCGCCGACGTGGTGGTGGCCGGATACCGCTTCCACAAGAGCGGCCCGGTGGTGGGTTCGCTGCTGCTCGGGCTGCACGACGACCGGGGCGCGCTCCAGCACGTCGGGGTGTGCGCCGCCTTCACGGCGCGGCGCCGCGCGGAGCTGGTGGAGGAGCTGGCGCCGCTGGTCATGGACCCGCCGGACGCGCACCCCTGGGCGGCCTGGGGGGAGGCCGCCGCGCACGAGAGCGCCCGCCGGCTGCCGGGGGCGCCGAGCCGCTGGTCGGGGAAGAAGGACCTGTCGTGGGTGGCCCTGCGCCCCGAGCGGGTGTGCGAGGTGGGCTACGACCACATGGAGGGCGACCGGTTCCGCCACACGGCCCAGTTCCGCAGGTGGCGCCCGGACCGGACGCCGGAGAGCTGTGGCTACGAGCAGTTGGAGGAACCGGTCTCGTACGACCTGGACGAGGTGCTGTCCGGTCCGTGACGGAGGCCGCCCTGACGCGGCCCGCCCCGTGACGCCCTGTCAGCGACCGGGCGCCCAGGGCCATGACGGAGCCGCCGGCCGGGGCCCCGGCCGGCGGCTCCGTCACCGGCGGGCTCCCCGGCCGTGGCGCGTCCTGCCGGGGCCGGCGCGGGCCGGGCGTCACCCGCCCCGGCGCTCTCCCTCGGCCCCCCGCTCTCCTCCGGTCCTCCGCTCGCCCCCGGTCCTCCGCTCTCCTCCGGTCCTCCGCTCGCCCCCGGTCCTCCGCTCTCCTCCGGTCCTCCGCTCGCCCCCGGTCCTCCGCTCGCCTCCGGTCCTCCGCTCGCCTCCGGTCCCGTGGCCGCCCTCGGTCCCCCGCTCGTCCTCGGGGGCGCGGCCGCGCTCGGTGCGGGGGCCGCGGGAGCGCCACTCCGGGCGGGCCTGGAGGGTGGCGTTCGCCTGGTCGTTGGCGTCCCGGTCGGAGACGCCGTGGTTCTCCGCCTCCTTGCGGAGCCGCGCGCGGTGGATGTCGTATTTCTTGCTGCCGGGCTCGGGCATGGCGCTCACCTCCGACCAGGTCGGGTACCCCGTGGAGGACCGCGGACACCGGACAGCCGGGGGCCGGGAGGCGGCCCCGGGGACGGACCACCGCCCCGGAGCCGTCACCATAGGGGGGTACATCCCGCGCCCGGACGCCTGCCACAAGCAGGACAGCAGTAAAGGACCTCACGTGACCGTGTCGCGTCTCATCCCCGTGCCGATCCCCGACCACGTCGCCGCGCTGATCGGGTCCTGCATGCCGATGGGGGTGCTCCAGGCGGAGATCGACGCCGAGTGCGCCGCGCGTGAGGTGCGCCGTTTTCGGGGCCCCATGTGCCAGGACGACCAGGTCGACCGGGAGCACGCCCTGGCGGCGCTGGCCCGCGCCAACAAGGTGCTGGCCGCGTACAACCCTGGCCTCGTGCTCCGCCCGGGCGGCGGCATCCGCTAGCCGCCCGCCCCGCCCGCCGGACCGCCGTCCCCGGACGGCCCCGGCGGACCCGCCGACCCGCCGGACGCCCCGTCAGTCGAACGTGCCGTCCACGTACACCCACGCCCCGC
The DNA here is from genome assembly GCF_024600715.1 of Streptomyces changanensis. Classification (NCBI taxonomy): domain Bacteria; kingdom Bacillati; phylum Actinomycetota; class Actinomycetes; order Kitasatosporales; family Streptomycetaceae; genus Streptomyces; species Streptomyces changanensis. Next base: position 5,764,176 of record NZ_CP102332.1, on the reverse strand, counting down.
CGTCCTTCTCGAAGCGGCTGCGCTCGCGGAGCGCGCCCGGCTCGCCGGCGTGGGTGTAGTGCGCGGCGAAGGTCACCGTGCCGGTCGTGTGGAAGAGCGTGCCGTCCGTCGTGTCCAGGACCTCCAGGCCCGTCCAGCGGGTCTCCGGGTCGAAGTCGACCGAGCGGGGGCGGGTGGCCGCCGCCCAGGTGCGCAGCAGGTACCCCTCGTCGCGCACCACGAAGGCGCTGTAGCGCGACCGCATCAGCCGCTCCGCCGTCGGGGCCCGCTCGACGCCCGAGTGGAAGCGTCCGCAGCACTGGCCGTACGCCGCCGCCGATCCGCACGGGCAGGGCGCGTCCGGCCCGAGGGCCGGGGCGGGGGCCGGCGCGGCGGCACGGGCGGGGGCGGTGCGGGGGCGTGGCTTGCGTCGCGACATGCGTCCATTCTGCCCGGCGCCGCCCCGGGGCCCCTTTCCGGCCATTGTGCGGTGGGGGCCGCGCGGTGCTTCCGGGTCATGGGGGGCGGCCCTATCCTCCTGCGCCGGACGTGGTACTTACCGCCGGTAAAGGGGTCGGGATGAACCGTACGGGTACGACGCGACGCACGTTCGTGGCGGGCGCCGCCGCCGTCACCGGGGCGGGGGTCGTGGGCGTGGCGCCGACCGCCCGGGCAGGGGTTCCCCGCTCCCCCGGGCCGGCTGACGTGCCAGGCCGCTCCGTCGCCGTGCTGGGAGGCGGCGTCGCGGGGCTGACGGCCGCTCACGAGCTGGCCGAGCGGGGCTTCCGCGTCACCGTCTACGAGCGGCGCGCACTCGGCGGGAAGGCCCGCAGCATGGACGTGCCCGGCAGTGCCCGGGGCGGGCGCAGACCACTCCCCGCGGAGCACGGTTTCCGCTTCATCCCGGGCATCTACCACAACCTGCCCGACACGATGCGGCGGATCCCGTTCCCCGGGAACCCGAACGGGGTCTTCGACAACCTCGTCGCGCCCGGCGAGATGATGTTCGCCCGCACCGGCCGCGAGGACCTGCGCTTCCCGATCCCCTGGCCCGGGCACCGGCCCGAACGGCTGACCCTCGACGAGCTGCGCCGCGCGCTGACCGCCCTGCTCGACACCGCCCTGCGCCTGCCGCTCCACGAGACCGCCTACTTCGTCAACCGGGCGCTCGTCTTCCTCACCAGCTGCCAGGAGCGGCGCGACGAGGTGTGGGAGCGCACGCCCTGGTGGGAGTTCACCCGGGCGGCGCGGATGTCGGTCGACTACCAGCGGATCCTCGCCATCGGGGTGACCCGCAACATCGTCGCCACCAAGGCCGAGGAGGCCAGCACCCGCACCGTCGGCACGCTCGGCGAGGCGTTCGTCCTGAACGCGCTCGGCCGGGGCGCGGACGGCCCGCCCGACCGGATCCTCAACGCCCCCACCAACGAGGCGTGGATCGACCCCTGGGTGGCGCACCTGCGCGCGCTGGGCGTGGAGTTCAGGATCGGCTGGACGCTGCGCGAGATGCGGTACGGCGACGGGCGGATCACCGCCGCGCTGGTCGACGACCCGCAGGGCGGACGCCACGCGGTCACCGCCGGGCACTACGTCTGCGCGCTGCCCGTCGAGCACGCCCGCCGCACCTGGGGCCCGGCCCTGCGGGCGGCCGACCCCCAGCTGGCCCGCTGCGACCGGCTGCGCACCGACTGGATGACGGGCATCCAGTTCTATCTGACCGAGCGTCCGCCGCTCGTGCGGGGCCACGTGAACTGCATCGACTCGCCCTGGTCGTTGACGGCCATCGCCCAGGCCCACCACTGGACGGGCGGGGACTTCGCCGCGCGGTACGGCGACGGGGTGGCCGTGGACTGCCTGTCGGTGGACATCTCGGAGTGGGACCGGCCGGGGATCCTGTACGGGCGGACCGCGAAGCAGTGCACCCGGGAGCAGGTCGCGCGGGAGGTGTGGGCGCAGCTGAAGGCCGCGCTGAACGACACCGGCCACCAGGCGCTCAAGGACGGTGCGCTGCACTCGTGGTTCCTGGACCCGGGCGTCGACGGGCTCGGCACCCCGCACCCGACGAACGAGGACGAGCTGCTGATCCACCCCGTCGGCACGTTCCACGACCGGCCGCGGGCTCAGACCCGCGTGCCGAACTTCTACCTGGCCGGCGACTACGTCTCCGTCGACATCGACCTCGCGACGATGGAGGGCGCCAACGCGGCGGCGCGCCAAGCCGTGAACGCGCTGCTGGACCGGTCGGGCTCGGACGCGCCGCGGTGCGCGGTGCGCCCGCTGTTCCGGGCTCCGGAGATCGAGGGGCTGCGGCGGCACGACCTGTTCCGCTACCGGCTGGGCCTGCCCAACGCGCTCGACCTGGGGTGACGGCGCAGTAGCGTACGGGTCATGAGGCTGACGATTCTGGGCGGCGGCGGGTTCCGGGTGCCGCTGGTGTACCGGGCGCTGCTCGCCGACCACGGGGAGGGCCGGGTCACCCGGGTCGTCCTGCACGACGTGGACGGGGCGCGGCTCGCCGCGATCTGCAGGGTGCTGGCCGACCAGGCGGCGGGCGTGCCCGACGCGCCGGCCGTGAGCGCGACCACCGACCTCGACGAGGCGCTGCGGGGCGCGGACTTCGTGTTCTCGGCGATCCGCGTCGGCGGCCTCGCGGGGCGCGCGGCGGACGAGCGGGTGGCGCTGGCGGAGGGGGTGCTCGGGCAGGAGACGGTCGGCGCGGGCGGAGTCGCCTACGGGCTGCGGACGGTGCCGGTGGCGGTGCACGTGGCCCGGCGGGTGGCCGAACTGGCGCCGGCCGCCTGGGTCATCAACTTCACCAACCCGGCGGGCCTGGTCACGGAGGCGATGTCGCGGGTGCTCGGCGACCGGGTCGTCGGCATCTGCGACTCGCCGGTGGGGCTGGGCCGGCGGGTGGCGCGGGTGCTCGGCGCGGACCCGGCGCGGGCGTGGGTCGACTACGTGGGCCTCAACCACCTCGGCTGGCTGCGCGGGCTGCTGGTCGACGGGCGCGACCTGCTGCCGCGGCTGCTCGCCGACGACGTGGCGCTCGGCTCGTTCGAGGAGGGCCGGCTGTTCGGCCCGGACTGGCTCCGCTCGCTCGGCGCGGTCCCCAACGAGTACCTGCACTACTACTACTTCAACCGCGAGACGGTCCGCGCCTACCGGGAGGCGGTGTGCACGCGCGGGGCGTACCTGCGCGACCAGCAGGAGGGGTTCTACGCGGCGGCCGCCCGACCGGAGGTGCGCGCCCTCGACGCGTGGCGGCACACGCTCGCGGAGCGGGAGGCCACGTACATGGCGGCCAACCGCACGGCCGCCGGGGACGAGGCGGGGCGGGCCGAGGAGGACCTGGTGCCCGGCGGCTACGAGCAGGTGGCGCTCGCGCTGATGCGGGCGGTCGCGCGGGACGAGCGGTCCACGCTCGTCCTGAACGTCCGCAACCGGTCGACGCTGTCGGTGCTGGACGCCGACGCCGTCGTCGAGGTGCCGTGCCTGGTGGACGCGAACGGCGCCCACCCGATGGCCGCGGCGCCGCTGCCGAACCACGCCGTGGGGCTGGTGGCGGCCGTGAAGGCGGTGGAGCGGGAGGTGCTCGCGGCGGCGGAGAGCGGTTCGCGGCAGGCGGCGGTCAAGGCGTTCGCGCTGCATCCGCTGGTCGACTCGGTGGCGGTGGGCCGACGGCTGCTGGACGCCTACCGGGCGGAGCACCCGGAGCTCGCGTACCTCGACTGAGGCGCGCGGCGGGGTGCGCCGGCGCGGCTCCCGCCCGCGGCCGGCCGGTGGACGCCCACCGTGGACGGACGACCCGGGCCGCCGGTACGGACGACCGGGACACGGAGGGCCAGGGGACGACCGGGACACGGGCCGGGCATGACGCAGGGGCGCGGCGGCGCCCCCCGACGCCGCCACGGCCCACCCCCCATCACGGACAGGGGGCACCGCCGGTTCACCGGGGTGCCCCGTGACGGGGGGCGATGCCGTTCGACGGGGCGCGGCGGGGCGGGTCAGGGCTTGCGGGCGACAGCGGCGTACCCCGGGATGGGTTCGTCGCCGGCCACGGGAACGGGCTCACCGAGCTCGGGGTGCCACTCCGCGGTCAGCGAGACGCCCGGTTCGACGAGCTCCAGCCCGTCGAGGAAGCGGCCGAACTCCTCGCGGCTGCGGGGCCGCAGAGTGAGGCCGCGGCCCTGGTACACGGCGCGTGCCTTCGCGGCGCCCTCGGGGTCGAACTCGCTCGTCACGTGCGACAGGACGACGTAGCTGCCCGGCGCGAGGCGCTCGACGAGCCGGGCGAGCAGCTCGTAGGCGCCGTCCTCGTCGTCGACGAAGTGGAGCAGGGCGAGCATGGACAGGGCGACCGGCCGGGAGAAGTCGAGGACGTCGCCCGCCTGTTCCAGGATGGTGCGCGGGTCGCGGGCGTCGGCCTGGATGTACGCGGTGGCGCCCTCGGGGGTGGAACGCAGCAGCGCCGCGGCGTGGGCGAGGACGATGGGGTCGTTGTCGCAGTAGACGATCCGCGACTCGGGCGCTACCTGCTGGGCGATCTGGTGCAGGTTGGGCTCGGTGGGTATCCCCGTGCCGATGTCGAGGTACTGGCGGACGCCGGCCGCGCCGAGCCAGCGGGTCGCCCGGTGCATGAAGGCGCGGTTGACGCGGGCCATGTCGCGGCCGCGGGCGTCGATGGTGAGCAGCTGGCGGGCCATCTCCTCGTCGACGGGGTAGTTGTCCTTGCCGCCGAGGAACCAGTCGTACATCCGGGCGGGATGGGGCTTGCTGGTGTCGATCCGTACGCCGTCGGCGGGGGAGGCTTCCTCGGTGGCGGTGTCGTTCCCGGTCATCGGCTGCTCCAGGGGTCGGGGTCGGACGTGGTCAGTGTCGGACGTGGGGACCGGACGGTGTCGGCGGCCGGCCGGGGTGCCGCCGGACGGTGGTGCGCCGGACGATCGGTGGCCCGCGGGGGGCCGTGGCGCCGCGGGGTCGACCGCGGGGCGGTCGACAGCATATGACGCCGGGTCAGGTGAGCAGGAAGTCGGCCTGCCCGGACTTGGCGCCCTGGATGAACGCGGCGATCTCCCCGGGGGTGTAGATGAGCGCGGGGCCGTCGGGGTCGGCGGACTGGCGCACCGCGACCCTGCCGTCGGCCAGCTTCATGGCCTCGATGCAGTTGCCGCCGTTGCCGCCGCTCCACGGCTTGTGCCACCCCTCGGCGCCGAGGTCGGTGGCGGGCATGCCGTTGTATATGCGAACCATTCACAGCTCCTTGCGGAAAGCCCGGAGGATTTCCTTCGTACGTTGTGCGGTGGCGGCCTGTGCCGCCATGCGGTCCATGACCTCGAGGTGGGAGGCCACCTCGGGGCGCGCGTCGAGGTAGACGGCACCGGTCAGGTACTCGCTGTAGACCATGTCGGGGAGCTCGGGCACCGCGAACCGGAAGAGCACGAAGGGGCCGTACGTGCCGGGGTGGTGCCCGGTCGCGAACTCCGCGACCTGGAGGGTGACGTGCGGGAGCTCGGCCGCCTCGACGAGCCGGTCGAGCTGGGCGCGCATGACCGCCGGGCCCGTGCCGGGCGGCCGGCGGCGCAGCACCGTCTCGTCCATGATCACCCAGAACTTCGGGGGGTCGAGACGGCTGAGGAGGGCCTGGCGCTCCATGCGCAGGGCCACGTGCCGTTCGATGTCCTCGGGTGAGACCCGGCCGACCGCCCCGGCGCGGAGCACCGCGCGGGCGTAGTCCTCGGTCTGGAGGAGCCCGGGCACGAAGTGCGGTTCGTAGGCCCGGATGAGGCCGGCGGCGCCCTCCAGGCTCACGTACATGCTGAACCAGGTGGGCAGGACGTCGTGGAAGCGCTGCCACCAGCCGGGCCGGTTGGCCTCCTCCGCCAGCTGCACGAAGCCGGCCGCCTCGTCGCGGTCGACGCCGTACGCCTGGAGGAGCAGCTGCACGTACGGGATCTTCAACGCGACCTCGGCCGTCTCCATGCGGCGGATGGTGGCCGGGGCGACGTGCAGGACCCTGGCGGCCTCCTCCCGCTTCAGACCCGCTCGCTCCCGCAGATCCTGGAGTCGCTTGCCGAGAACGACCTGTCCCACGGTGGGGGCGGACCGCGGCTCGCTCACTTCTGACCTCCCCACGCGCTTTTTTGTCGAGTGTGCCATGGGAAGGCCAGACAGGACACAACACTCTGCAATTTTCAGAGTGCCACTTGCCAAGTGTTGTCCACGGGAGGAAAGTATTCCGATGAACCAGTCGGTGAACCAGTTCACGCGGCTGCCGCGCGCTCTGCCCCGGGGAGATGCGGCGTACGGCGCCGCTCCCATGTGAGGAATCGGTCGTGGCACCTGGTAATGCGCTCACCCCCCAGCTCACGGCCGCGCGACCGCTGACCCTGACCACCCCTCCCCACCGGCACCCCGACGCCCCGCCGGCGCCGCGGACGCCTCCGCCCGCTCCCCATCCGCACGCCCCTGACGTGCGCCGTTTCGCCTTCGAGCTGCCCGCGCGCGCCGAGGCCGTCGCCCGGGCGCGCCGGCTCGTCACCGAGCGGCTGGTGCTGTGGGGCCTCGCGGGTGAGGTGGGCGAGACCGCCGAGCTGGTCGTCTCCGAGCTGTTCACCAACGCCGTCGTCCACACCGGGAGCGGCCGCGTCGTGTGCGAGCTGCGCGACCGCGGCGAGCACGTGCGGATCGCCGTCCACGACGAGGGCTGCGCGGTGGCCGGGCCGCGTGCCCGCCCGGCCGACCGGGAGGAGTGCGGCCGCGGCCTGCTCCTCGTCGACGCCGTCAGCAGCGCCTGGGGCAGCCACGACGCCCGGCACGGGGCGGGGCGCGTCGTCTGGGCCGAGCTGCTCCACGGCACGGCGGGCCCATGCTGAGGTCGATGGTCACCCTGCTGTCCCCCCGTGGCCGGCAGGGCGACCGGGGGGCCGGAACGCCCTGGGAGGACGCGCTCGGCGAGGTCCAGCTGGCCCCGCCGCCGCACCTGCCGGCGACACTCGGGTACGACGCGGTCGGCGTACCGGCGCGGCACGGGGTGCGGCTGCTGAGCCGACTGCCGGGCAACGGCTGTGTCTTCGCCGACTCCGACTGGTGGTGGTGGCTCGTGCCGTCCGGGTCCGACGCGGACCTGCGCTGGCCCCTGCCCGCCTGCTACGCGCCCGGCGGGTTCGTCCCCGACCGGCGGCCGCGGCTGATGCGCCGGCCCGGCGGCACTTCCCCGTACACCCCGCCGATCCCGCTGTACCTGATGGTCTGCCAGCTGACCGGGACGGCGCCGGCCTGGACGGTCCCCGGGGTCGGGTCCCGCCTCTGAGCCGGCGCGCGTCCCGCCCGCGCCCCTGCGTGCGCGCCGGTCAGGCGTGGTCGGGGACCGGGACGCCGAAGTCCGGGGTGCCGTCGGGCTTCCAGCCGAGCCGCTGGACGCGGGTGTGCCGGTTCGGGTCGTGCAGCGGGTCGCCGGTGATCTCCCGGTACTGGCGGGCGTGGTAGACGAGGACGTCGGTGCGACCGTCCTCGGCGACGGTGAAGCTGTTGTGGCCCGGACCGTACTGGCCGGTGGTGTCGTCGCTGGTGAAGACCGGTACCGGGGACTTGGTCCAGGAGGCCGGGTCCATCAGGTCGGCGCGCTCGTCGGCGGTGAGCAGGCCCAGGCAGTAGTTGCTGTCGGTGGCACTGGCCGAGTACGTCATGAAGATCCGGCCGTTGCGCCGGAGGAACGCGGCGCCCTCGTTCACCTTGAAGCCGACGCGTTCCCACGGGTACTCCGGCGTCGTGAGCCGCACCTGGGGACCGGTCAGGGTCAGCGGGTCGGCCATCCGGGAGAGAAAGACGCCGGTGTTGGAGTCCGTGCCGGGTTCGTGCTGCGCCCACGCCAGGTAGCGGTCTCCGCGGTGGGTGAAGGTGGTGGCGTCGAGCGAGAAGGTGTCCCAGGCGGTCGTGATCATGCCGCGCTCGGTCCACGTCCCCCGGAACGGGTCGGGATGGCGGTTCTCCAGCACCCACATGCGGATGCGCCACACGTCGTGGGCCGGGGCCGCGGCGAAGTACAGGTACCAGCGGCCGTCGATGTGGTGCAGTTCGGGCGCCCATATGTGGGCGGACATGTCGCCGCTGGTGTGGCGGCGCCACACCACGGCCTCGTCGGCGGTGGTCAGGCCCCGCAGGGTCCGCGACCGGCGCAGCACGATGCGGTCGTACTCGGGGACGGTCGCGGTGAAGTAGTAGCGGCCGTCGGTGTGGCGCTGGATGTGCGGATCGGCGCGGTTGCGGACGAGGGGGTTCGCGTACGGGCGGCCCGGCAGCGCGCCGGGGGCCCGGGCGGCGGCCCGGTCGGCCGCGCCGGGGACGGCGCCGGCGGGAGCGGAGGTGCCGGGCGGCCCGTCGGCGGCACGGGCGGCGCCCGGTGCGGCCGCGAGGGCGCCGGCGGCCACGGCGCCCTGGAGGAGGAGCCGGCGGTTGAAGGCGTGACGGGGGTTCATGGAGTGTTCGCCTGCCTCACGTTCGTGGTGTCGAACAGCATCTGTGATTCCGAACGGCGAAACCGTAGAGGCGTGACGCGGAGAGGTCAACGGGGCGAGCGGGACCGGCTTCGCTACCTTCGCCGCCATGACCCCCACCACTCCCCTGTTCACCACCGCCCTCGCCTCGCCGACGGCCACCCTCGTCCTCGACGGCGGCCTCTCCAACCAACTGGAGGCACAGGGGCACGACTTGTCCGACGACCTGTGGTCGGCGCGGCTGCTCGCCGAGGACCCGGAGGCCGTCGTCGCCGCCCACCTCGCCTACTACCGGGCGGGCGCCGACGTGGTGACCACCGCCGGGTACCAGGCCACCTTCGAGGGGTTCGCCCGGCGGGGCGTCGACCGGGAGGGGGCGGCCCGGCTCCTCGCCCTGAGCGTGGAACTGGCCCGCGAGGCGGCCCGCCGGGCCCGCGCCGACGGCGTGGCCCGCCCGCTGTGGGTGGCCGCGTCCGCCGGCCCGTACGGGGCGATGCGGGCCGACGGTTCGGAGTACCGGGGCCGGTACGGGCTGGGCGTGGCCGCGCTGGAGGCGTTCCACCGCCCGCGCCTGGAGGTGCTCGCCGCGGCCGGGCCCGACGTCCTCGCCCTGGAGACCGTGCCGGACGCCGACGAGGCGCGCGCCCTGCTGCGGGCGGTACGGGGCCTGGGCGTGCCGGCCTGGCTGTCGTACACGGTCGCCGACGGCCGCACCCGGGCGGACCAGCCGCTGGAGGAGGCGTTCGGGCTCGCGGCGGACGCGGACGAGGTGGTGGCGGTCGGGGTCAACTGCTGCGCCCCGGAGGAGACGGAGCGGGCGGTCGCGCTCGCCGCACGCGTGACGGGCAAGCCGGTGGTGGCCTATCCGAACAGCGGCGAGGCGTGGGACGCCGGGGCGCGCGCCTGGCACGGGCGGCCGACGTTCTCGCCCGACCTGGCGGAGGCGTGGCGACGGGCCGGGGCGCGCCTGATCGGCGGCTGCTGCCGGGTGGGACCCGCGGCGATCACGGACCTGGCGACCCGGCTCCACCCCTGACGGCCACCCGGCCGGGGCGCGGGCGGGGCCGTGGGAGCGCGCGGGGCCGTGGGAGCGCGGGCCTGCGCCGGGGCGTGGGCGTGCGGGGACTCGGGGGCGGGGGTTCGCGTGGGAACGGGGGCGTGGGCAGGGAGATCGCCGGCTGACGGCCTGGCCGGTTCGGACCCGTCGGGGCGCGGGGCCGCCTAGGGTAGGAAGCGCTTGCTAAGCCGACCCAGGAGGTGCCATGACGCCGACCGCGAGCCCCGCCGGTCCGACTCTGGCGGTGGTGGCCCGCGAGGCGGGCGTGTCGGTGCCCACCGCCTCGAAGGTCGTCAACGGCCGCGAGGACGTGGCGCCCGAGACCCGGCGCCGGGTGACCGAGGTGCTCGACCGGCTGGGATACGTACCGCGCCGGCGGACCCCCGTGCCCCGGCGGCACGGCATGGTGGACCTCGTCCTGGCCTCCCTGGAGGGCCCGCAGACCGCGGCCGTGCTGCGCGGCGCCGAGCGCGCGGCCCGCGCCGCCGGGCAGGACCTGGTCCTCTCGACCGGCCGGCACCTGGGGCGCGACCGGCTCGATCGCATCGCCTCCCGGGGCTCGACCGGCGTGGTGTTCCACCGGGAGGGGGTGACGGCGGGCGCGGCCGCCCGTCTCGCCCGGCACCGGCTGCCGTACGTACTCCTCGATCCGGTGCGGCAGCCGTCGTCGGACGCCTTGTCCGTCGGCGCGGCGGACCGGCGGGGCGGAGCGGCGGCGGCCCGCCACCTTCTGGCGCTGGGCCACGAGCGGATCGCGGCCGTCGCCGACCCCGGACACGCGGTCGGGGCCGGGGCGGCGACGGACCGGGAGGCCGGTGGTGCGGGCGTCGACGGGGAGGGCGGAGCCGGCGTCGACGGGGGCGTGGGCCCGGGCCGCGACATGGAGCGCGGCGCCGAGGGCGGCGGCGCGCGGCTCGCGGGCTGGCGCGCGGCCCTCGCCTCGGCCGGGGTCCCGCACCGCCCCGAGTACCACCGCGTCCTTGCCCCCGGCACGCCGCAGGAGCAGGGCGCGCGGCTGCGGACGCGGGAGCTGCTGGACCTGCCGCAGCCGCCCACGGCCGTCTTCGTCTGCTCGGACGCGATGGCCCCGGGGGTCTACGCGGCGCTCGCCGAACGGGGCCTGCGCGTGCCCGCGGACGTGTCGGTCGTGGGCTACGGCGACCTGCCCGGCGCGCGGTGGGCCCTGCCGGGGCTGACGACCGTGCGCCGACCGGAGGCCGGGATGGCCGCCGCGGCGGTGGGGCTGCTCGTACGGCTGGCCTCGGGTGAGCGGCCGGACGGCGCTCTGGAGCTGCCGACGGAACTGGTGGTCCGGTCGAGCACCGCGCCGCCGGGCGCGTGACCGCCCGGGACGCCGGGGCGCGGGCGGGCGGTCGGCCCGCCGGACCTCACCGGTAGGCGGCGGAGACGTGGTAGGCGTACACGCCGACCATCCCCATCACGCCGAGGAGGACCACCCAGGACCGCAGGCCCGTGTGCCGCGAACGGCCTCCGCCCGCACGGCCGCCGCCCGCACCGCCCCGGCCGGCGCGGGCCACGGCCTCGCCCCTGCCCGCGCGGCCCCGGCGGACGCGACGGACGCCGGTACGGGCGCCCGCCTGTTCCGCCCGGGAGGATGTCGGCTCGGCGGCGGCCTCGGCCAGCAGCCGGCGGCAGACGGCGGCGAGTTCGTCACGGCCGGCCGCGAGGCGGACGACCACCTCGGAGCGGGCCGGGGCCGTGGTGCCGCCGTCGAGGATGCGGCCCGCCCGGATGAGGACCTCGTCACGGGTGCCCCTGGGCGAGAGGCTGATCCAGCGCCGGACGTGCTCGCCCCGGATGACGACGGCCCCCGACCGTTCGCGGTACAGCGTGTGCTGCCGCCACAGGACCGTCGCCAAGTCGGCGGCCACGTCCTTGAGTTGGCTCTGCATGCCCTCCCCTTCGCCAGGCCGCACACGCCTCGAACACGCATGCGCACGGGCACTCTAGCCCCCACCTCCGTCAGCCGCCGTGGCGGAGGCGCCGCCACGGGTCACCGTGGCGGCGCCGGCGGTGTCGCGGTGGGTGAGCCGGGGAGGCACCTACGGCGGGTGCGGGTGCCGGGGGAGGCGGCGGAGGCGCACGGGCGGGGGCGGGGGGAAGGACGGGCCGGACGACGGGCGAGCCGGTCGTCACCGGCGACAGACCCGCGCGGACGGCCCACCCCCGGACGTAGGCCCGACACGGTGGGGGGTTGCCCGGGCACGGCGCGGGCCGAGGCCCGGCACGGCGCAGACCTGGCACGGCGCGGGCCCGGCACGGTGGAGGCCGAGGCCCGGCGCGAGGGGGGCCCGGCACGGCGGCGGGCCCCCGCCCGGTTCAGGGACCGACCTCGAGCGGCGCGCAGGCCGGGTCCAGGCGCAGGCGCGCGAGGTCGCGGCCGACGAGCCCCCAGGCGTACCAGCCCTCGGGTTCGAAGGCGAGCTGAGGGTTGGTGTACCAGTCGTCGCCGAGTCCGGTCGCGATCGGCCGGGGCTGTGCGCCGCCGGGGCCCAGCAGGTGGACGTTGCCGCCGGCGCGGTAGGTGGAGGTGAACACCTCGCCCCGGTGCACCTCGATCTCGCCGTAGCCGGTCAGCGTCCCCTTGCCGAGGACCTGCCGGGTCCGCACGTCCATGGCGAACCATCCGGGGTCGCGCTTGAGCACGCCGTACAGGATGCCGTCGTGGTACTTCACGTCCTGGACGGTCTCGTTGTGGCGGCCGGGCTCGGTGTGGGTGTCGGGCACGGGGCTCTCCCACAGCACCCGGCGCGAGGCCAGGTCGAACGCCGCGACGGCGGCCGTGGTCCGGGTCGCCGTGGTGCCGCCGCCGCCCAGGACGTCACCGCCGAGGTAGACCACCCCGTCGGGGCCGAGGCTGAGGCTCATCAGGCTCTGGTCGCGGATCACGTCCACGTACACCTGCTTCTCGCCGGTGTCGGGGTCGACGACCGACAGGGCGCCCCTAAGGTTCGCGCCGAGCGGCGCGCTCGCCACCAGCAGCCGGTCGGTCGCCGGGTCGTACTCCATGTCCCACGGGCGCTGCTGGCCGTGGGACAGGGGGCCGAGGTACTCGACGGCGTGGCCCTTCGCCGGGTCGATGCGGGCGATCTCGCCGCTCGGGTACATCGCCGCGTACACCTTGCCGCCGCGGTGGACCAGCGCCTTGGGCTCACCCGCCACCCCGAAGCGGTGCCGGGTGCCCCGCGCCGGGTCGTGCACGGTCACGGAGAAGTGGCCGCCGACCCAGACCTTGCCGTCCGGGGTCCGCAGGATCGACTGGGGCCGCTCGGCGCCGGGGGTGAGCCCGGCCTCCAGCAGATCCGTGTAGTCGGTCTTCCCCGTCGTGATGTCCATGGTCCACACCCCGCCGCTGCCGGCGAACCCGGTGAGCACGGTGCCGTCGAGGAACAGGCCGCGGGTCTCCTCGCGGTCCTTGGGGGTGCCCACCACCACCGGCTGCTCGCCGGTGCGGTAGCGGTAGACGGTGCCGTTCGGCCGGGTGGAGACGTACGCGGTGTGGTCGGGGGCCGTGCCGAAGGCGTCGACGGTGTCGCCGCCGAGGGACACCTTGCGGACGTCGGTGCCGTCGGTTCGCAGGTCGTAGAGGGTGTCGCCGCCGGCGGCACGCACCCGGGTCCGGCCGACGGACACGGCGGTGAAGCCCGTGGCACCCTCGGCGAGGACGCGGACGGCACCGGTGGAGCGGTTGACCGACACCAGCTTGCCCTTGTCGAGCAGACCCGCGTAGACGTGGGTCGCGTCGACGGCGAGCGCCCGCACGGAGCGCTCGCCCTCGGCGAGGACACCGAGGTCCCGGGAGGCCCGTGAGACGGGGTCGTACTCCCAGACCCGGCCGTGCGGGTACGTGCCCGCGTAGATCCTGCCGTCGGGGGCGGCCGCGAGGCTCCAGACGAAGCCGCCGTTCACACCGAAGGAGGCGAGCCGCTCGATCCTGCCGGTGGCCGGATCGAAGCGGTAGAGGTCGGGCACGGGATAGGTGCCGATGTACACCTTGCCGCCCGAGACCACGGTGGCCCAGGCGCCCTCGGGGGAACCGGCGGCGGGGCCGTCCGGGATGGGCGTCTCGCGCACGACCCGGCGGGTGGCGAGGTCGAACTCGGCGAGCACCGGGGGCTTGAGGCCGCGCGTGACGACGTAGGCCCGTCCCCCGTGCACCGTGGCGCCGACTATCGCCCCGGTCAGGGATGCCTTGTCGAAGGTTTCCACCCCGGGTTCGGCACAGGCCCCGGCGGCCTGGGCGGCCCCGGCCGGCCCGGCGGGAGCCAGGAGCGCGAGCAGGGTCGCGAGCAGGACGAGGAGCGGGCGGCGGCGCGGCCCGCGGGGTAGGGGAGGTCGCATGCGTCGGGTCCGTACGGTGGGAAGTCGCTGACATGGCATCAAATGTCGGGAGTGATCACCCCGTCAACGGCGTTTTCGCGCCACCGCCCCCGCGGGAAGGGCCGACCGAGGGTGGTGACCGGGCCCGTGCGGGGCGGGGCGGCCGACCCACTCGGCCGACCCGCCCGCGCCCCGCCCCGCGCCGGCCCCCGGGACGCCGGGTCTCCCGGAGAGGTCGGTGTCCCCAGCCCTCGGACCCCCGGGGCGTCGGGCGCACCCAGCCCTCGGGTTCCCGGGACGTCGGGCGTCCCGAGAGCCCAGGCGTCCCGACGGCTCAGGCGTCCCGACGGCTCGGGCGTCCCGACGGCTCGGGCGTCCCGACGGCTCGGGCGTCCCGACGGCTCGGGCCTTCCGTCGGCTCAGGTGCCCTGACCGCTCGGGTGCCCCGAGGTACGGGCGGCGGCCCGGTGCCGGGTGGTCAGATCCGGCCGGCGCCCGCGTTCGCGGTCACCGACGCGACGACCGACGAGGCCGGTTCGGCGGCGTAGGCGTACGGCGGGGCGGTGAAGGAGCCCGTGCGGGAGATCTCGGTCGTCGCACCGCCGAGGTCGTTGCCGCGGAGGTTGGCGTATCCGTCGACGGCACTGCTGCGGCTGGTGGTGACGGCGACCTTGGTGGCCCGGAAGACGTTGTTCTCGACGAGCATCTGGGCGCCCATCCGGGAGTGGCAGGCCGTCTCGGCCCCCTGGACGTAGTTGTTGTAGAAGTGGCCGGTGCCGAAGCGGAGGCTCGGGATGCGCGAGTAGACGTCGCTGAAGTGGTTGTGGTGGTACGTGACACGCAGGTGGCCGGTGTCCTCGGAGGCGTTCTTGTCACTGTGCCCGACCAGGGACCCCTTGAAGTGGTCCTTGAAGGTGTTCCAGGAGACGGTGACGAGGTCGGCGCCGTGGTTCACGTCCAGCAGGCCGTCGTAGTGGTCCTTGTCGTGGTCGCGGTCGGCGGAGAAGGAGTTGTGGTCGATCCACACCTTCGTCGACTCGGTCACCGTGACGGCGTCGGCGGGTGCGACCGGCTTGGACAGGTTGAGGTTGCGGATCACGACGTTCGTCTCCTCCTTCACGCGCAGTCCGCCGCCGGTGAAGCCGGAGGACGCGCCGACACCGAGCACCGTGGTGTGCGAGCCGATGTCGACCTGTCCGGACAGGGGGATCAGGCCGTTGACGCGGACCACCTTGGGGTGGTCGCCGGTCACGGCCGCCTTGAAGGCGCCGAGCGTGGAGACCGTGACGGCGGCGGCGTCACCGCCACCCGTGGTGCCGGCGCCGAACCCGACCGGGGCGCCGTCGGCGGCGCCCGCCGACTGGGGGAGCGCGACGGAGGCGGCGAGGAGGGCGGCCGTGGCGGCGGAGATGAGGAGCAGTCGAGCGGTGCGCATGGGGGTCCCTTTCCGTACGGGTACGAGAGCGGCGTGGAGGCCGTACATGGAGTTGGCGCACGTTCATGTGAGTGACCCTATGCACCGGGCGGAGCTGCCTGATGACCCCGGCAGCCCGCCCGCTGGTCACATTTCTGAACGGAACGTAGGACGCAAGCGCTTTCTCGTCAACGGATCGCACACGTACTCCCGCACGCCCGCCCAGTGTCAACCGACAGTTGACACCACTCGACTGTCAACCTACCGTTGACACATGACGCACTCGGAAGGCGCCACCTCGTCCATCCGCCTGGACGACCTCATCAGCGCCATCAAGAAGACCCACCCCGACACCCTCGACCAGCTGTCCAGCGCCGTCATCGCCGCCGACCACCTGGGCGAGGTCGCCGACCACCTCATCGGCCACTTCGTGGACCAGGCGCGGCGTTCGGGCGCGTCCTGGACCGACATCGGCAGGAGCATGGGCGTCACGCGGCAGGCCGCGCAGAAGCGGTTCGTCCCGAAGGGCCCGGGCGAGCCCACGGAGCTGGACCCCAGCCAGGGGTTCGGCCGGTTCGACGAGGAGGCCCGCAAGATCGTGATGGCCGGGCACTCGGCCGCCCAGGGCGCGGGCAGCGCCGAGATCGGCCTCGCCCACCTCACCCTCGGGCTGGTCGGCGAGCCGGACACCGTGGCCGTACGCGCCATCACCGCCCAGGGCGTGTCGGTGGAGGACGTCCGGCGTGCCGCGACGGCGGTGCTGCCCCCGGCGGTCGAGGAACCGCCGTCCCTCGTCCCGTACGACCAGACCGCCAAGAAGGTCCTGGAACTGACGTTCCGCGAGGCGCTGCGCCTCGGCCACCAGTACGTCGGCCCCGGGCACCTGCTCCTGGCGCAGCTGGAGTTCGAGAACGGCGCCGGGCCGCTCAGCGGCCTCGGCATCGACAAGCAGGCCGCGGAGGCGTACATCACGGCCGCGTCCTGACCCGGGGCGGCCACCAGCCGCCTCCCTGCCCGGTCACCCGTCCGGCGCCCCCTCGGGTCACCCACCCGGCGCACCCGGGCGGCCGGACGGGCCAACCGGGACGGCGCCGGACGGGGTGGCGGGACGACGGCGGGCGCGGCGGCGCCCCCGCGATCCCGCCGCCGTGGTCCCGGCCAGGCGGCTGCCGCTCGAAAGGGTGGGCTCGGCTCGATGGGCGCTGCCCCGCCCGACCGGGAGGGAACCCCTGACTCCGAAAACCCACCGCCCGGAACGACCGGGCGGCGCGTCCCGCGACCCGGAGGAACACATGATCAAGAAGGCCCTTGCCTGCGCCGCGCTGGCCGCTGCCGCGATGGCGGTCGGAGCAGCACCCGCCGCCGCCGGTGAGTACGACGACAACGGCGGCCACTTCCACGCGGCGGAGTTCAGCGCCATGAAGGGGCACTACCTGCAGTCCCAGGGCGGCGCCATCATCGCCAGCGGCAGCGCGGTCGAGGGCTCGTACATGACGGTCGAGTAATTCCGCCGTCCGGCGGCGCCCGCCGCACCGGGAGCCGTCAGGGGCCGTCACCGGCCCCTGGCGGCTCCCGCGCGTAGGGGCGCCCACCGCCGCGCCCCTCCCCCGGCGCACGTGGCCCCGACGGGGAGGGCCGGGGCACCGGGTGGGACGTGTCCCGGCCGGACGGGCATCCCGCGCCCGTCGGCGGTGCCGGTCCTCGCTCGGCGACCTGCACCCGGCGTACCCGCCGAACGGACCGCGGAGACCGGGCAGTTCGCCGTCCACCTCGTGTGGGCACACGTGCGGCCGACTGGCTGGACGTGCCGCGCAGCGCGTGGGACGGCGTGGCGACGGCGGTCCCGTACGCCGGAGGGCCGGTACGCCGGAGCTGCCGGGCGTGCCGGCGACCGTCGAGGACCGCCCGCTGCGCCGGCTGGGCCCTCGACCCCTCGACCGCCTGGGGGCCGCCTCTCCCCGCTTTTCGAGCCGAGCTCCCCGCCCCCGCGGGCGGGTGACGCGCTGCGCCGTCCCGGAGCACCTCAGAGCAGGACTTCGGGAACGCGGCCCTCCCCCGCCCGCCACTGGACACCCCCGGCGCCGACCGTCCCCGGCCGGCCGGCAGGCGCGGGGCGGGGTGGGGCGCGGGGCGGGGCGGCGCAGGGCGTTGGCGGCGCAGGGCGGGCCGCGGACGGACGGGGTGGCGCAGGGCGTTGGCGGCGTAAGGCGGGCCGCGGACGGGGGTGGGGCGCGGGGCGGGGTGGGGCGCAGGGCCGGCCGCGGACGGGCGGGCGGCGCGGGGCGGGGATACGGGGACGGTGGCGGGTGTTGCGCTGGAGTGCGCTCCAGCTCGTAGGGTCGCCGACGTCGCACGCCGCGGCCCCGCTCCGCATCCCCGACCCCGCCGCGTCAACCCGCTTGCCCAGACTGGGAGATGACCATGCGCTACCGCACCCTCGGCCGCACCGGCATGGAGGTGAGCGCCTACTGCCTCGGCACCATGATGTTCGGCGCCGTCGGCAACCCCGACCACGACGACTGCGTACGGATCGTCCACGCCGCGCTCGACCGGGGGATCAACTTCCTCGACACCGCCGACATGTACTCGGCCGGCGAGTCGGAGACCATCGTCGGCAAGGCCCTGCGGGGCCGGCGGGACGACGTCGTGCTCGCCACGAAGGTGCACTTCCCGATGGGCGAGGGGCGCAACCGGAGCGGCAACTCGCGCCGCTGGATCGTGCGGGCGGTGGAGGAGAGCCTGCGGCGGCTGGACACCGACTGGATCGACCTGTACCAGGTGCACCGGCCGGACCACACGACCGACGTCGAGGAGACGCTGTCGGTTCTCGGCGACCTGGTGCGGCAGGGGAAGGTGCGGGCGTTCGGCTGCTCGACGTTCCCGGCGGAGGAGATCGTCGAGGCGCACCACGTCGCGGAGCGCCGGGGCCTGATGCGGTTCCGCACCGAGCAGCCGCCGTACTCGCTGCTGGCCCGGGGCGCCGAGGCGCACGTGCTGCCCGTCGTGGAGCGGCTGGGCATGGGGGCGCTGACCTGGTCGCCGCTGGCGTCGGGGTTCCTGACCGGCGCGTACCGCAAGGGCCGCCCGGTCGACCTGGGCACCGGACGGGCCGCGCTGACGCCGGCGCGGTTCGACCCGGCGCTGCCGGGAAACGCCGCCAAGCTCGACGCCGTCGAGGAGCTGGTCGCGGTGGCCGACGGCCTGGGCCGCACGCTGCCGGAGCTGGCGGTCGCCTTCCCGCCGGCACACCCGGCGGTCACGTCGGTGATCGTCGGGCCGCGTACGCGGGAGCAGTTGGACGCCACGCTGAAGGGCGCCGACCTCGTCCTGGACGACGACGTCCTCGACCGGATCGACGCGATCGTCCCGCCCGGGACCGACCTCTACCGCGCCGACGGCGTCTGGAGCCCGCCGTCGCTGACCGACCCGGGGCTGCGCCGCAGGTCGCGGGCCGCCCGCGCCGCCGCCTGACCGGCCGCCGGACGGGTCACCTGACTGACCGCCCGGCGCACGGCCGTCCGACCGGACGCTGGACGGGCCGTCCGCCCGGACGGTGGGCGGGCCATCCGACCGGACGGTGGGCGGGCCATCCGACCGCCCGGCGCACGGCCCGTCCGGCGGCACCGGCACCCGGCCGTGGGCCCGGTGGCGGGGCGGGTCACCGGGGGGCCCACCGGTACTTGCCGCCGCCCACCCACCGCACGACGGCCGGGTCGTCGAGGTCCACGTGGGTCAGGCCCGCGTGGTGGGCGAGGCGGATGACGTCCAGCACGTCGCGGGCGGTCCCGACGACGTCACCCCGGATCTCGACCACGCGGTACGGCGGGTCGGCGGGTACGACGCCGAGGACGACGATCGGGGCGGCGGCCGGCAGGCCGTCGGTCTCGGCGGGGTCGTCGTTCGGCACGGCGGGTCTCCTTCGCTCCGGGACGGCAGCCGCCCGGCACCGGGGCGACGCTCCCGGTCTACCACCCCGGACGGTGACACACCGGCGGTGACACCGCCCCGCCCCGGCGCCGCCCCGGGCCCCACGCACCCGGTGGACCCGGTGGACCCCGTCGGGCCCGGGCGTGGTCACGGGGCCGTGTGCCGCAGCACCTCTTCGGCCAGCCGGGCGTCGAGGACGGACGGCAAGGTGTGCCCCATGCCCGCCACGACGACCAGCCGGGCGTCCGGCACGGCGGCGGCGACGGCCTCGCCGTGCGCGAGCGGGAACATCGGGTCGTCCGTGCCGTGCAGCACCAGCGTCGGCGCCTTCACGGCGGCCGGACCGGCGGTACCGCCGGTGCCGGCGCTGCCGGCGAGGCTGTGGTGGAGCGCGGCCGGGAGGCTGCGGGCGCGCGCGTACACGAGCGACTCCATCGCGCGGTACTCGTCCTCGTCGAACGGGAGCGTGCCGCCGTGGAGCAGGCGCCACAACGGCATCCGGGTGGTGAGGTACTCCTCCAGGTCCGCGCCCTCGCGGGGCAGCGTCGCGGCGAGGGCCGCGAGCAGCTCCGGGGAGGGTGCCGGGAGGTCGCCGGGGAGGGGCGGGGCACCGGCCATCGCGCGCTGGATGGCACCGGGGGCGTCGGCCCACAGGGGCGAGGAGGAGAGGGCGGTGAGGGTGAGCACGCGGTGCGGGTGCGTGACGGCGATCCGCTGGGCGATCACCCCGCCGAGGGAGGCCCCCACCAGGTGCGCCCGCTCGACGCCGAGCCCGTCGAGGACCGCGAGCGCGTCGTCCGCCATGTCCGCGACCGTGTACGGGTGGGTGGCGAAGTCGACCGTGGAGGAGAGTCCCGTGTCGCGGTGGTCGTACCGGACGACGCGGCGGCCCCCCGCCACGAGCCGTTCGACGAAGCCGTCGTTCCACTGGACCCCTTGGGCGCCCGCTCCCATCAGCAGCAGTACGGCCGGATCGCCCGGGTTGCCGAACTCCTCCGTCCACAGGCGGAGTTCCCCCGCCGCCACCATGCGCTGCGTACCCGTGGAGCGGTGCGTGCCGCTCTTGTTCTCCTGCATGATCGTTCACGGTAATGAGAGCCGATGGCACCCGCCAGCACCTTTCCGGCCGCCCGCGCCACCCCGCCCCGGCTCCCCGGCGCCCCCCTGCGGCCACCCCGCCCCGGCTCCCCGGCGGCCACCGCGCCCGCCCCCCTGGCGGGGGCACTCGCGGGGGTCCGTCCGCGCGCGGGCGCTCCCCCGCCGACGGGCATAGCCTGGACGGGACGGACGGAGGTGGCGCCATGACGCACCAGACCGACGACCCGGGCCACGGCCCGGAGCAGCGGGCGGAGCGGACGTCCGGGGCCGTCGCCCTGGACGACCCGGAGCCGCGCCCCCTGCCGGAGTCCGCGGCCCGCGAGCTGTTCGCCGAGCGCGCCCCCCTGGGGCTGGTGCGGGTCTTCTCGGCGTCCGTGCCGCTCGTCCTGGACGGGGAGACCGTCGAGGACGAGGAGCGCATGCACGCCGACCTCGCCGGGCCCCTGCACCTGACCCCGCTCGGCAGCGGGGACGAGGTGGTGCTCGCGGGCTTCACCGACCGCGCGGCGATGCTCGCCGAGGCGCGCCGCGCCACCGCGGACGGGCCGCCCCGGGAAGGGCCGGACGGCGCGCGCGGCTCGTTCGAGCGGGTGTGCACGTCGAATCCGGACTCGCTCCCCGACCGGGTGTGCTTCTTCGAGGACGCGGGCGAGCAGGGGGACGTCAAGTGCCTGGGCGCCGGCCTGGGCTACCCGAACCTGAGCCGGGTGCACCGCGGCTTCCTCTCCACCCAGAACTGGAACGACGTCATCTCCTCGCTCAGCTGGTGCCGCTTCGACGTCTCGCTGTTCGACGCCTTCGACTGGCAGGGCAACGAGTTCTTCGCCCGCAAGGGCTGCACCACCCCGGACCTGAACCGGTTCGGGTGGGGCGACCGCGCCGCGTCCATCGCCAACTGGGGCAACTGACCGGCCGGGTGACGGCCTCTCGGCCGTCGATCGCCGTCGGCCGGATTCGCTCCCGCCCCGGTCCGTCCCGCCGTCCATCGGGTTACCGTACGCGCATGACTGGTGACGACGAGGTGGCGGTCGTGGACGGCGTGCCGTCCAGGGTGCGGGCCGTCTACGGGCCCGACGACCTGAGTTCCGTGCCGTCCTTCGGTGGCGGCTTCATCAACTTCGGCCACTGGGACGGTATCCCGCCCGACCCGGAGCGGCCCCTCACGGTGGACGACCGGGTCCGCAGCGAGCGGGACCTGTACCGGCGGGTGCTCGGCGCGCTGGCCGGCGGCCGGCCGCGGGGCCGGGCCGTGGAGGTCGGCTGCGGCCTCGGCCTCGGCTGCGCCCTCGCCCTGGAGGAGTACGCCTTCGACGCGGTGACGGGCGTCGACATCCACCCGGACCAGCTGGCCCGGGCCCGCCGCGCCAACGCCGAGCTGCTGGCCGCGTCCCCCGACCGGCTGTGCTTCGCGCGCGGCGCCGCCGAGCGGTTGCCGCTCCCCGACGCCGGCTTCGACCACCTCTACTCGGTTGAGGCCGCCCAGCACTTCCGCGACCTGCGCGCCTTCGCCCGGGAGGGCGCGCGCGTGCTCCGCCCGGGCGGCCGGGTCGCCGTCGCGAGCTTCTTCGTCCCGGACGACCGGGAGGACGCCGCGGACGAACTGGCCCGGCGCCTGGACAGCTTCGCCTCGGGGCTGGACGTGGCGCACCCGCTGCCGGAGCTGACCGGTGCGCTGGCCGAGGCGGGGCTCGTGGAGGTCCGGGCCGAGTCGCTCGGGGAGTCGGTGTGGCCCGGTTTCGACCGCTTCCTCGCCGGGGTGGACCTGCCCGTGTCCTGGCCGCGCAACTTCCTCGGCGCGTACCGGGACGGGCTCCTCGACTACTACCTCGTCACGGCCACCCGCCCACCGGCCGCCTGAGGCTTCCGCCGGCCGCCCCCGCCCTCCCCCCGGGCCCCATGGCCGGGCCCTCCCCCAGGCTCCCTCGCCCTTCCCCGAGCCCCGTAGCCGGACCCCCTCGCCCTTCCCCGAGCCCCGTAGCCAGCCCTTCCCCACCCCCCCGCCCTGCCACCGGCCCCGCATCCTCGGCGCCGGCGGGCCGCCCCTGCGGTGGCGCGCGGCCCGGCCGCTTCGGGCGTACGGCGGCCGGGTACCGGGTCAGGCGTCCGCGGGCAGGGCGGCCGGGAGGCGCTTCGGGCCGTGCGCCTCACCGCGGGCGAACGCCGTCGCCGCCGCCCCGGGGCCGAGCGCGGCCTGCCACCGGGCCCACACCCGATCGACGTCGTACCGCTCCGCCGCCGGCAGCGGTGCGCCCGCCCCGGCGCGGGCCGCGCCGAGCAGTTCCGCCGCCCGCCCGGCGGCGCCTCCGGCCGCCGCGGCCCCGTGACCTGACCACGAGGGCGGGAGCCCCTAGCCGAGGCGCCAGTGCCGCAGCCGGTCGCCGTCGCGGGTGAGCCAGGTGCCGTCGCCGAGGGGGACGACGGTGTCGTCGACCGGGCAGGGGTAGCGCAGCCGCCCCAGCGGGCGCAGCGTGTCCGCCGCCAGCAGCCAGTGCGTGTGCTCCAGGGGGCCTTCGCTGGGTACCCAGTCGGCGGTGACCAGCAGATGCGAGCCGTCCAGGACGTGCGCGGACCCGAAGTCGTCGTTCTCGGCGTCCCACGACAGGTCGTTGAGGTCGAGCGTCGCGACCGGGGACGCGGCCGCGCCGGCGGCGGCGCGGGCGTCGTGGAGGGCCAGTTCGTACCGGTCGTCGTCGAGGGCCGTCCATTCGGCGCGGCGCAGGGTCACCACCCGGGAGGAGCCGGGGAGGAACCCGACCACCTCGTGGCGGTCCGCGGTGACGCCGAGGATCCGCAACCCGCCGTCGGACGGTTCCGCCCAGTACCCGGCCCAGCCGTACCAGGCGGTCCGGAAGGACGCCGCGAGGAGGGCGCCGCCCGCGTGCCACTCCAGGGCGAGCGCCCCCGCCACGGCCGCGACCGGCTGCTCGGCGCGGACGGTGCCGGTCCCGGCGTCGAGGAGGAGCAGGCGGTCGCGGCCGTAGCCGCGCCGGCGCGGACCGTCCTGCAGGGCGACGGCGCGTGCGGCGACCTCCTCCTCCGGCAGCAGGGTCGGGACGGTCACGGCGACCAGGCGCCCGGACGGGTCGGGCGCGGGCGCGCCGGGTGCCCGGGGCGGGCGGTGCCCGCCGTGCCAGGTGTCGTGCGGCAGCTCCCAGCGGGTCGTCCCGTCGGGCGCCACGGCCCGGACGCGGGCGGCCTCCGCGACGACGAAGCCACCGCCCGGTGCCGGTTCGGCGTGCGCGCCGGGTGGCAGGTCGAGGGCCTCGACGGGTGCGCGGGCCCCCGCGAGGAACGCCTCACGGTCGTGCACCTCCAGGCGGTTCGGCGTCCGCAGGGACAACCGGTCCCCGGGGGCGCGGCGCACCCTGCCGGGCGCCTCTGTCGCGCCGAGCGGTACCGGCACGATCCGTACGTCCCCCGTCTCCCTCATGCCGCGATCCTGTCACCCGGGCGGGCGCGCCGAGCGGCCGAGGCGTCACCCGCCGACGTCCCCGCCCCGCGCCGGCTCAGGCGTCGGTGGAGAGCCAGGCGTCCCCGGCACGGAGCCACAGCGCGCCGTCGCGGCCCTGGCCGCAGCGCGGGACCACGCGTCCGGGCACGCGCACACGGCTGCGCGCGGTCACGGTCCACGCGCCGTCGACCAGCCGGGCGCGTACCACCTCGACGGCGCGCCGGCCGTGCTCGCGCCGGGTGAACACCGCGCGGTCGCCCCGTACGGCGAACCCGTCCGGCTCGGGTACGGGGCTGGGCCGGCTGGTCACCTCGCCCGTGGCGGGGGTGACGCGCGTCAGGTACGTCCCTGGGGCGCTGCCGCCGGAGTACCAGACGAGCCACACGTGCTCCCCCTCCGTGGCAGCGGCGCACCCCTCCAACGGTGCGTCGGGGAGCCGGCCGCGCGGCCCCCACACCGAGCGGCCCTCGGTGCTCCACCCGGCGAGGCCGGCCGCGGACTCCGGGTGCCCGCCGTACACGCCCTCGTCGCCGTGGGCCGTCCAGACGAGCCCGCCGCGGTCGGTGACGAGGACGGGGATGTCGTCGCCGAGGCAGCCGGCGCTCTCATGTGCGCCGTCGGTGGACCAGACGACGGCGTTCGGCCGCCACTCCCCCGTGGTGTCGTCCCGCAGCGCCCGACCGGCGACGAGCAGCAGGCGCCCGTCGGGCAGGAGGGCGATGTGGGCGGGCACGAGCGGGATGCCGTCGAGCGACCGGCGCTCGCCCGACCCGTCGGCGCGGCGGATCAGCAGCAGCCCGTCGAACGGCGCCCGGGGACTCCACCCGACCCAGCCCCTGACCTGTCGGTGGCGGCGGAGCTGTCGTCGGCGCACGAGCAGGACCGCGAGTTCACCCGCCGGGCCGACGGTCCACCACAGCGGCCGCCGCCCGGCCCAGCGTTCCGCGACGGGCGCCCTCCACACGTCCCGGAACCCGCCACCGTCCACACCCATGCCCCCGCCCCCGTCCCGCACGGCGGACCGCGATGCCCGCCTGCCCGGAGTCTACGGACGGGGGAGGTCGGGGAGGGCGGGGATGCCGCCGCGGTCACCGCCGGGGGCGGGACCGGGGGCCGGGACGCGAAAGACCCCACATCATGTGGGGTCTTTCGTCTGGTGTCCGAGGGGGGACTTGAACCCCCACGCCCGATAAAGGGCACTAGCACCTCAAGCTAGCGCGTCTGCCATTCCGCCACCCGGACCAGGTGTCTCGCCGCCCCGGGGCGTTCCCCGCGGCGACATGGATAACTCTACCAGGGGTTCCGGGTGCCCTTCACCCGCATATCCCGTGGTCAGGGAGGTGCGGGCGAGGGCTCCGGCTCGTGCGTGCGGTGCGTTTCCGCAGGGTCACGGAGGGTGCGCCGGCGGCCCGTCCGGGGCGCCGGGGCTCAGGGGGTGTGGACGATCTGGCCCGCGTACGAGAGGTTGCCGCCGAAGCCGAAGAGGAGCGTCGGGGCGCCCGAGGGGACGTCGCCGCGCTCGACGAGCTTGGACAGGGCCATCGGGATGGACGCGGCGGAGGTGTTGCCGGACTCGACGACGTCGCGGGCGACGACGGCGTTGACGGCGCCGATGCGGCGGGCGAGGGGTTCGATGATGCGGAGGTTGGCCTGGTGGAGGACGATCGCGGCCAGGTCCTCGGGGGCGAGGCCCGCCCGCTGGCAGATCTCGCGGGCGATGGGCGGCAGCCGGGTGGTGGCCCACCGGTAGACGGCCTGGCCCTCCTGGGCGAAGCGGGGCGGCGTGCCCTCGATGCGGACGGCGTGGCCGAGCTCGGGGACGGAGCCCCACAGGACGGGGCCGATGCCCGGGGTGCCGTCCGGGGCCGCTTCGACGATCGCAGCGCCGGCCCCGTCACCGACGAGGACGCACGTCGTCCGGTCGGTCCAGTCGGCGACCTCGGTCATCTTGTCGGCACCGATCACCAGGGCGCGGCGCGACGAGCCGGCCCGTACGGCGTGGTCGGCGGTGGCCAGGGCGTGGGTGAAGCCGGCGCAGACCACGTTCAGGTCGAGGGTCGCCGGGGAGGCCATGCCGAGGCGGGCGGCCACCCGGGCGGCCATGTTCGGGGAGCGGTCGATCGCGGTGGACGTGGCGACCATGACGAGGTCGATGTCGTCGGGGGTGAGGCCGGCCGACGCGAGGGCCTTGGCGGCGGCGTGGGCGGCCATCTCGTCGACCGGTTCGTCGGGGCCGGCGACGTGCCGGGTGCGGATGCCGACGCGGCTGCGGATCCACTCGTCGCTGGTGTCGACCAGCGCGGTCAGGTCGTCGTTGGTGAGCACCTTGGCGGGCTGGTGGTGCCCGAGCGCGGCGATACGAGTGCCCGTCATGCCCGGGAACCCCCTCGGCTGTCGGTTTTCGGATGGTCAGGAGTCCCCAAGTCTGGTCAGCGACTCATCGGTAACCCGTCGCGTGATCCGACAGGATTCCCGCGCGCCACTTGGAGAGTCCGCCACATCGCGGGAGTGACCGGGGATGACCCTGTGTGACGGGGCCCCGGGGGTCGGCCGGGGCTGGAGGGACGGGCGTGCGGGAGAATGCCCACCGGGACGGTACCGCGGGGCGACGGAGGGGACGGGCATATGGGACGGGTCACGGAGCGGCGGCGTGTCATCCGGGTCCGGGACGGCGCGGTGGCCACCCGGCCGGACACGCTCGTCGCCGAGGAGCCGCTGGAGATCCGGCTGAACGGCAAGCCGCTCGCCGTCACGATGCGCACCCCCGGCGACGACTTCGCGCTGGCGGCCGGGTTCCTGGTGAGCGAGGGGGTGCTGGCCTCGGCGGACGACGTGCGGACCATCGTGTACTGCGCCGGGGCGCGCGAGGACGGCGTGAACACCTACAACGTCGTCGACGTGCGGCTGGCGCCCGGCGTGCCCGTGCCGGACATCACGCTGGAGCGGAACGTCTACACCACCTCGTCGTGCGGCCTGTGCGGCAAGGCGAGCCTCGACGCGGTGCGCACGACGACCCGGTTCTCGCCGGCGGACGGTCCGGCGCTGACGGTCGGGGTGGACACGCTGGCCGGGCTGCCGGACCGGCTGCGGACGGAGCAGCGGGTGTTCGAGCGGACCGGGGGGCTGCACGCGGCGGCGTTGTTCTCGCCGTCGGGTGAGCTGCTGGACGTGCGGGAGGACGTGGGCCGGCACAACGCGGTCGACAAGGTGGTGGGCCGCGCCCTGCGGGAGGGGCGCCTGCCGCTGGCCGGGGCGGTGCTGCTGGTGTCCGGGCGGGCGTCGTTCGAGCTGGCGCAGAAGGCCGTCATGGCGGGCGTGCCGGTGCTGGCGGCGGTGTCGGCGCCGTCGTCGCTCGCGGTCGACCTGGCCGTCGAGACCGGGCTCACCCTGGTGGGGTTCCTGCGGGGCGGGTCGATGAACGTGTACGCGGGCGAGCACCGGCTCGTCGGGGCGGACGGCACGCCCCTGCGGGCCTGAACCGCTGTCACCCGGCCCGCGCCCCGGCGGGTCCCGCGTCCGGCTGGGCCCCTGCGCGGGCCGTGCCCGGCTGTCCCCGCGGGGCGCCCGGGGCGCCGGGGTCAGCGGGCGCGGCGGCGGGCCTCCACCGGTATGTCGATCATCTGGAGGGTGAGGGTCGGCGGGGGCTCGGCGACACCGGGACCGCCCGCCTCGACCCAGGCGAGGATGTCGTCGAGGCAGTCGTCGTCCAGCGTCCAGCCGATCCAGGCAGCGCGGGCGCCTCGCCTGCGCGCCTCCCCGGAGGGCTGGACGACCACGACGTTGGCCTGGCCGCAGGGGCCGAGGCAGTCGCTGGTGCGGACGGTGAGCCGGCCGCCGGACGCGGCCGCCGCCTGCCGCAGTCGCGCGAGCTGACCCACGTGGTCGGTGCCGGGGTGCTTGCGCGCGTCCCCGCAGCAGCAGCCGCGGCAGACGACGAGCGAGCAGGGCCGGTCCGCCCCGGGCCGTATCCAGCGGGTCACCGGGCACCGCCCGCGACGTAGGGGACTGCGGCACGGGCGGACGGGTTCCGGCGAGGGGCCGAGTGGGTCCGGGCCACACCGGCCGGGGCCGGGCGACCCGGCACCCCGGGACCCGGCACCGGACGGGTCGGGACCACGCCGGTCGGGAACGCGCCGGGTGAAAGCGCGCAGGGCGGGAGCGCGCTGCCCGGCACCGCGCGACCCGGCGCCGGTCGGGTCAGGACCGCGCGGTTCGGGACCGTACGCGTCAGGACCGCGCTGCCCGCGCCGGGCGTGCCGGGTCGGGCGGTCGAGCACGAGGGCGAGGGGTGCGGGGCCGCGCGGTACGGCGCCAGCCCGCGCTGCCGGGGCGTACGGGGTGGCGCCGGCGTGCGGCGCCGGGGCGGGCGGCGTGGTCGCGTGCGCGGGGCGGAGGCGCGGGGTGCGGGTGCGGGCATGCCCTCACGGTAACGGCCGTGATCATGGTCGCGGGGCGGTGGGGCGGCTCCCCGCCACGCGGGGTGGCGGCCACCGGCGCGAACGGGTGGAACGGGTCTCGGCCACGACGGCTGTGATCGGCGCGTACAGATTCGGTGGAGATTCCGGCGGCCGCTCCTTACCCGTGAGTCAGTAGCGGACGGGACCGCACCCCCGTGACCACGCGCTTGCCGGTCTGACCAGTGGCGACGCCCTTTGTCCAGACTTTGATGACCCCCTCCCGCACCCACTCTCCGTGGGATACCGTCACCCTCCGCTGTGCTGAGCGCCACAAGGAGCAGGCCATTGCGCGAGATGACCGTGCCACCCCTGGCGACCGCTCCGCTGGTCGGCGGCTTGGCCGACGCGGTGTTCGACCACGCCGCGAGCGACCCGGGCCGGGTCGCGCTGGGCCGCAAGGACGCGTCCGGCCGGTGGGGCGAGGTCACCTCCCAGGGGTTCCGCGACGAGGTGCTGGCGCTCGCCAAGGGGCTGCTCGCGCAGGGCGTGCGGTTCGGGGACCGGGTCGCCGTCATGTCGCGTACGCGCTACGAGTGGACCCTGTTCGACTTCGCGCTGTGGACTGTGGGCGCCCAGCCGGTGCCGGTGTACCCCACCTCCTCCGCCGACCAGGTGCACTGGATGCTCCACGACGCCGGCGTCACCGCCTGCGTCGTGGAACACGAGGACCACGCCATGACCGTCGGCTCCGTCGTGGACCGGCTGCCGCTGCTGAAGCGACTGTGGCAGCTGGACACCGGGGCCGTCGCCGAGCTGGTCGCGGCGGGCGCCCGGATCGACGACGAGGTGGTGCACCGTCACCGGCGCGCGGTGACGCCCGAGTCCGTCGCGACGGTGATCTACACGTCGGGGACGACCGGCCGCCCCAAGGGGTGCGTCCTGACGCACGGCACCTTCATGTTCGAGGCGGACACGCTCGTCGAACGCTGGGAGCCGGTGTTCCGCCCCCGGCCCGGGGAGGACGTCTCGACGCTGCTCTTCCTGCCCCTCGCCCACGTCTTCGGCCGCATGGTGCAGATCGCGGCGGTACGCGGCCGGGTGAAGCTCGGCCACCAACCGCTGATGTCGGCGGGCGCGCTGCTGCCGGACCTGGCGGCGTTCCGCCCGTCGTTCGTGCTGGCCGTCCCGTACGTCTTCGAGAAGGTCTTCCACGCGGCGCGGCGGCGGGCGGAGGCCGAGGGCAGGGGCGGGGCCTTCGACCGGGCGGTGGAGGTGGCCGTGCGGTACGCGGAGGCGCTGGAGCAGCGTGACTTCGGGCTCGGACCGGGGCCTTCCGCGGCGCTGCGGGTGCAGCACCAGTTCTTCGAGAAGGTCGTGTACGGGAAGGTCCGCGAGGCGCTGGGCGGGCGGGTGCGGCACGCGATGTCCGGCGGCTCGGCGATGGACCGGCGGATGGGGCTGTTCTTCGCGGGCGCGGGGGTGACCGTGTACGAGGGGTACGGGCTGACCGAGACGGCGTCGGCGGCGACCGCGAACCCGCCGGAGCGGATCAGGTACGGCACCGTCGGGCAGCCCGTACCGGGGACGTCGGTGCGCATCGGGGAGGACGGGGAGGTGTGGGTGCGGGGCCGGAACGTCTTCTCCGGTTACCTCAACGCCCCGGCCGCCACCGACGCCGTCCTGCGCGACGGCTGGCTGGCCACGGGGGACCTGGGCGCGCTCGACGAGGACGGGTACCTGACGATCACCGGGCGGAAGAAGGAGATCCTGGTGACGACGAGCGGCAAGAGCGTGTCGCCGGTCGCGCTGGAGGACCGCGTGCGGTCGCACCCGCTCGTCGCGCAGTGCGTCGTCGTCGGCAACGACCGGCCGTACGTCGCGGCGCTCGTGACCCTGGACCAGGAGGCGGTCGAGCACTGGCTGGCGATGCAGGGCAGGACGGTCCTGCCGGCGGTCGAGCTGGTCCGCGACCCGGCCCTGGAGAAGGAGATCCGGCGGGCGGTCGTGGCCGCCAACACGCTGGTCTCGCACGCCGAGTCGATCCGTACCTTCCGGATCCTGGCGCATCCGTTCAGCGAGGAGCACGGGCTGCTCACCCCGTCGCTGAAGCTGAAGCGGCGCGCGATCGAGACGGTGTACGCGGCGGAGGTCGACGCGCTGTACCGCTGACCGGCGGCCGGACGCCGGCGGCGGGGCCCACCGTCCGGCGGCCGGGCCGTCGCGCGCGGGGCCGGCCGCCGGGCGGTCAGGGTCGGTCAGGGTCGGCCCGGGGTGCCCCCGGGACGGCCCGGGCCGCGCGTCAGGGTGTGGCCCCACACGCCCGCCAGCGCCGCGAGCGCGGCGCCGCCCGCCGTCCACAGCCAGCGCGACGACCACCAGCCGGACGACCAGCCGTCCTCGGGCTCGACGGTGGCCGACGAGCCCTGGACGAGCGGTGCGGCCAGGCGACCGTCGACCGCCGCCGCGCCGCCCGCGTCCTCGATGGTGACGTCCAGCGCCGCGTCGAAGGGCAGGCCGGCATCGGTGGCGGCGACCCCCACGGCGGTGAGCCGGACGTAGTACGCGCCGGGCAGCGGGTCGCCGGACCACGGCTCGGCCCAGGCGCGGACCGTGCGCAGGTGGCAGGTGAGGTCGGCGGTGCGGGCGTCCGCGGCGAGCGTCCGGGTGTCGCTGCCGTACCGGCACGCCTGACGGCGGCGGAGCCCGTCGTACACGTCGATCCGCCAGGTGGTGCCCGAGCGGCGGGCGGACGTCTCGGGCAGCGTGACCGTGGCCCGTACGGTCGCCCGGTCGCCGGCGTCCGCGGGGAACTGCCAGTACAGGTAGTCGCCGGTCGACGCCTGGGCGGTGGCGCGCTGTCCGGGGCGCACGGCGGTGGCGGCCCGGAAGGAGGTACCCGCCTCGGTGGGGGCGGCCGCTTCGCCGTCCCGTGCCGACGGGGTGGGCGAGGGGCTCGCGGCGACGGCGGCCGGCGCGGCGAGGCCGAGCAGCGCGGCCCCGGCGAGCAGGACGGCGGTGGACCGGCGCGCCGCGGACCGCGGGGCGGGGGTGGCGGACGGGGCCGGTGCGGCGGACGGGGCCGGGGCGGCCCGTCGGGTCAGCGGGGTGCGTACGGTACGCATCAGTTGGTCCTCCAGACGGTGACGCGCCAGCGCGAGAGCCAGCCCCACAGGAGCCCGGCGAGGAGGCCGGCGAGCACGAGGACGCCGAGCGCCCACCAGCCGCGGGCGAGGCCGAGGAAGGCGGGGTCGTCCGCCTCGTCCGGGCCGTCGACGAGGGCGATGCTCAGCTCGACCGGCAGGCCCGGGGTGGTCTTGACGCCGGCGGGCGCCGAGAAGGAGTTGCTGACGCGCAGGCAGACGGTCTCGGAGGCGGGTTTGCCGGAGCCGCTGTCGGTGTCGGCGTCGTCGATGTCGGGCTTCGGGTAGCGCAGGCCCGTGGAGATGACGTCGGTGCGGCCGTCCCCGGCCGCCTCGCCCCGTACGATCTCCCGCCCGGCCGGGGTGGACGCCCGCAGCAGGACGCCGTAGTCGCGGTTCACGGCCCGGTCGGCGCCGACGCTGACGGCGGCGCGCAGCTCCTGGCCGGGCAGGACCTCCACCCGGTACCAGCGGTGGCTGCCGAACACCTCGCGGTCGGTGTACAGGCCGGGGCGGAGCACCGGCGCCGCGGCGCACCGGTCGCCGCCGCTCGTCGCGACCGGTGTGAGGACCGGCTCGGCGGCGCGCTCGACGAGTTGGCTGACCCGCTCGGAGAGTTCGGCGGTGTGCCGGACGGAGGTGTACGTACCTCCGGTGGCCTCGGCGATGCAGACGAGCTGGGCGCGCGTCTTGGCGTCGGGGACGAGGCCGAGCGTGTCGATGGTGAGGTGGATGCCCTTGGCGGCGATCTCCCGGGCGACCTCGCACGGGTCGAGCGGGGCACAGGTGTCCTCGCCGTCGGTGATGAGGACGATCCTGCGGGTGGCGTCGCCGCCTTCGAGGTCGTCCGCCGCGCCGAGGAGCGCGGGGCCGATGGGCGTCCAGCCGGTCGGGACGAGCGTCGCCACGGCGGCCTTGGCCTCGGTCCGGTCGAGCGGGCCGACCGGGTACAGCTGCCGCGTGTCCCGGCAGCCGCGCTTGCGGTCCTTGCCGGGGTAGTCGGCGCCGAGGGTGCGGATGCCGAGCCGCACGTCCGCCGGGACGGCGTCGAGCACCTCGTTGAACGCCTGCTTCGCGGCGGCCATGCGGGACTGGCCGTCGATGTCGCGGGCGCGCATGGACCCGCTGACGTCGAGGACCAGTTCGACCTTGGGCGCCTCGCCCGCGGGCTCCCCGGTGTCGGCGAGGGCGGCGGTCGGGGCGAGCCCGGCCGTCAACGTGACCAGCAGGCCGCACACGGCGGCCGCCAGTCGCTTTCGTGTGATCATCGCCGGATCATATGGAGGGCGCCGCGCCACCCCCAACTCCCCCGGCGCGCGGGCGCCCCGCCCCCGTGCCGGGGCGAGGCGGCGCGGGGGCGGAGGCCGCGGGGCGTGGCCGGCGGGGGCGGGGCGGGGGGCCGAGGGCCGAGGCGGGGTCAGGAGACGCGTCGGGCCGTGTGGACGGTGCGGGCGGTGAGGACGTGGACGTCCGCGCGGTGGTGGAGGCTCGCCGGGTCGGCCGGGTCCAGGAGGCGGTCGAGGGTGGCCGCGTCCTCCTTTGTGAGGTCGTCGGCGACCCTGCGGTGGCGGTCCATCGCCGTGACGACGTGCTCCCGCACGGCGGCGGGCACCGGCGCGGGGACGTCGAGCAGGAACGTGCGCGTGCCGGCGGGGGCGAGGCCTGCGGCGGCGAGGAGGGCCCGCCAGTCCTCGGTCTCCCGGCGGGAGCCGGGGAGTTCGCCCCGCATCGTGGTGAACCAGTCGGCCGCCAGCGCCTCCAGGCGGGCCTCCAGCCCGGGCCGGCCGATGCCGATGTCGCGGGGCAGGTACCGGGGCGGCAGGCCACCCTCCACGAGGGCGAGCAGCCCGCCGGGGCGCAGCCGGCGGCCTAGGTCGGTCAGGGCGCCGAGCTGGTCGCCGACGTGGTGCACGGACTCCCCCGCCCAGATCAGGTCGGCCTCGCCCAGCGCCTCGACGTCGTCGGGGAGTTCGGCGGTGAGCGTGGTGACGCGGGCGCCCCGCTCGGCGGCCCGCTCGCGGGCGCGCTCCAGCAGTTCCGGCGTCGGGTCGACGGCGACGACCTCCGCGTACGGGAAGGTCTCGGCGAGGAGGCACGACAGCACGCCGGGGCCGCTGCCGACGTCGAGGACCCGCTGCACGGAGCCCGGCGACAGCAGCTCGGTGAGCCAGGACGCGGCCTGCCGGTACATCGGGAGGCGGATCTCTGCGCCGTGCTCCAGCAGCGGCAGCATCTCGGTCCAGTCGATGTGGGTGGAGTGGTGGTGGGTCATGGGGACAGGGTGCGGCGTGCTGCCGGGCCGGGCGAGGAACCGTGCCGGTCCGGCAACACCGCCGCCGGGGAGGGGTCAGTCGGCGCCGTGGACGGCGGCGATGGCCTCCACCCGGGTCGCGAGCTCGAAGTCGCGGTCGGTGACGGCCCCGCCCGCGTCGTGGGTGTGCACCGACAGAGCCACGGTGTCGTAGCCGAGGGTGAGGTCGGAGTGGTGGTTCAGCTCGTCCTGGACGCGGGCGACGTGGACGACCATCGCGGTGGCCGCGAAGTGGGTGGCCAGGCGGTAGGTGCGGGTGATCCGGTCGCCCGCCAGGCTCCAGCCGGGCAGTTCGCTGAGCCGGTCCTCGATCTCCTTCTGCGACAGCGGTTCGGTGGGCATGGCCGGTGCTCCTTCTCGGTTCGGCGCCGGTGGGGTGGCGGCGGTGCCGACCCTACGGTCCCGGGAGCCCGCGCCGGTGGTCAACACGGCGGTCTCGGCTACCGTCTGCGGTATGACGACGGTCGCGACGGTCACGGGCGTGGGGGCTCTGCTGCGGGAGTGGCGGGAGCGGCGCCGGCTGAGCCAGTTGGAGTTGGCGCTGAGGGCGAACTCGTCGGCGCGGCACGTCTCGTTCGTCGAGACGGGCCGGTCCCGGCCGAGCGAGGAGATGGTCCTGCGCCTGGCGGAGCACCTGGACGTGCCCGTCCGGGAGCGCAACGCGCTGCTGCTGGCGGCCGGTTACGCGCCGCGGTACACGGAGTCGGCGCTGGACGGCCCGGAGCTGGGCCCGCTCCGCGAGGGCGTCGAGCGGCTGCTCGCCGGGTACGACCCGTACCCGGCGATCGTCGTGGACGGCTCGTACGCGGTGCTGGCCGCGAACCGGGGCGCCGGGCTGCTGCTGGAGGGGGTCCCCGGCCACCTGCTGGGCCCGCCGCCGAACGCCATGCGGGTCACGCTGCACCCGGAGGGCCTCGCGCCGCGGATCCGCAACCTGCCGGAGTGGCGCGGCCACCTGCTGGCGCAGATGGAGCGGCAGATCGCCCTGGACCGCTCCGAGCGGCTGCGCGCGCTGTACGACGAGGTCGCCGCGTACCCGGTGCCGGACGCCGATGCGCGGGGCGGGCAGGACGGGGACGGCGGGGAGGAGGCCGCCCCGTACCCGTACTTCGCGCTGCCGCTGCGGATCGAGGTGCGGGGGCGGGTGCTGTCGTTCGTGTCGTCGATCTCGACGTTCAACACGCCGATGGACGTGACGGTCGCCGAGCTGGCCATCGAGACGTTCCTCCCGGCCGACGCGGCGACCGTCGACTTCCTGCGCGCCCTGCCCGACTGACCGGACGGGCCGTCGGCCTCCGAGCCCCGGGCCCGCCCGCGCCCTGCCCCGGATCGAATCGGATCGGCCCGAATCGGACCGGCACCGGTCCGGATCGGACCGGCACCGGTCCCGGTCCCGGTCCCGGGGCGCAGCCACCGGCCACCGGGCCCCACCATCGGACCACGTCCGGGCCGGGGGCCGGGCCGCCGAGGCCTGGACTCCGGAAGCCGGGGTTCCGGCGGCCCGGCCGCCCGGGGGACTCCGGAAGCCGGGGCTCCGGCGGCCCGGCCGCCCGGGGGACTCCGGAAGCCGGGGCTCCGGGGGCCTGGCCACCGGGGCGGGATTCCGGGGCCGGCCCGGGGGCCCGACGGGGCGGGACGGGTTCAGCGGGCCGTGGTGCCGGCGGTGGCGCGCAGGGCGGACCACTGCAGCGCGGCGAAGCCCGCGACGGTGGCGGCTTGCACCGGGATCCACACGGCCCCCGCGGTGGTCGGCTCCAGCCAGGCCGCGAGCGCCACGACGCTGAGCACGGCCCACACCGCGTTGGCGTCGACGACGAGCTTCACGGCGGCCCCTGAGGGCCGCGGCCGGGCGGCGAGCGCGCCGACGCCGGCGGCGAAGGCGGTGAGGAACACGCCGAGGCCGAGCAGCAGCGCCGCGTCGACGCCGAGCAGTCGTCCGAGCGGCCCGGAGGCGGCGACGTAGGCGAGGCCGTTCCCCCCGGTGACGACCGCGTCGAGGGCGAGGAACCGGCGCAGGGCGGTCCGCGGCTCGGTGGTGCGGGAAAGGCCGGCGAGCAGGGCCTGGGACATGGCGGATCACCCTCCATCAAGGTGGTGCAGGACACGGGTCGGCGGTGCGGGGCCGCGACCCGCCGCCGAGCACCCCGGGTGTGCGTCCCGGGAGGCCCGGGGCGGGCCCCGGTGAGCAGAAGCCTGCCGGGCGGACCCACGCGCGTCGATTACGTCCGGGGTAATGCCGGGGACGGGCGGTAGTGGTGGACAGACGGAATGGTGGACGGGCGGGGGCGGTGGAGGCTGGCGGGGTGGGGGGCGCGCCGGCGAGGCTTCACCCGGTCGGCGCGGCGCGTGAAGCTGCGCTGTGGGGCCGCTTAAGAAAACCTCGATGGACGCGGCGGGCCGCTCTCGGCACATTGGTCGCGTTGACCACTCTTCCCGCCTGGAGTCGCCGCGATGAAGGCCCTTGTCAAGCAGAAGGCCGAGCCCGGCCTGTGGCTGATGGACGTCCCCGAGCCCGAGACGGGCCCCGGGGACGTGCTCATCAGGGTGCTGCGCACCGGCATCTGCGGGACCGACCTCCACATCCGCTCGTGGGACAACTGGGCGCGCCAGACCGTGTCGACGCCGCTCGTGCTCGGGCACGAGTTCGTCGGCGAGGTCGCCGCGGTCGGCTCCGACGTGCGGGACGTCGCGGTCGGCGACCTGGTGAGCGGCGAGGGCCACCTGGTGTGCGGCAGGTGCCGCAACTGCCTGGCGGGACGCCGGCACCTGTGCCGGGCCACCGTCGGCCTGGGCGTGGGCCGGGACGGCGCGTTCGCCGAGTACGTCGCGCTGCCCGAGTCGAACGTCTGGGTGCACCGCACGAAGGTGGACCTGGACATCGCCGCGATCTTCGACCCGTTCGGCAACGCCGTGCACACGGCGCTGTCCTTCCCGCTCGTCGGCGAGGACGTGCTGATCACCGGCGCCGGGCCGATCGGCATCATGGCGGCGGCCGTCGCCCGGCACGCCGGCGCCCGCAACGTCGTCATCACCGACGTGAGCGAGCCGCGCCTGGAGCTGGCCCGCAAGGTCGGCGCGACGCTCGCGGTGAACGTCGCCGAGAGCGGCATCGCCGACGCGCAGCGGCAGCTGGGGCTCCGCGAGGGCTTCGACATCGGCCTGGAGATGTCCGGCCGGCCAGAGGCGATGCGCGACATGGTCGCGAACATGACGCACGGCGGCCGGATCGCGATGCTGGGCCTGCCCGCGGACGAGTTCCCGGTCGACTGGTCGAAGATCGTCACCTCGATGATCACCATCAAGGGCATCTACGGCCGGGAGATGTACGAGACCTGGTACGCGATGACGGTGCTCCTGGAGGGCGGTCTCGACCTGAGTCCCGTGGTCACCGGCCGGTACGCGGCCAAGGACTTCGACGCCGCGTTCGACGAGGCCGCGACCGCGCGCAGCGGCAAGATCATCCTCGACTGGACGGCCTGACGGCCAAACCGGACGATCCCGGTCCGCACGCCCGCGGCCGCCCGCGGCCGCCCCGCCGCCCCCGCACCTCCCCGCCCGACCAGCATCCCTAGGAGCACCCCTCATGTTCGCGTCCGTCCGTGACGACCTCCGCGCCAGCCTCGACGAGATCCGCGACGCGGGGCTGTACAAGCCCGAGCGGGTCATCGGCACGCCGCAGTCGGCGTCCGTCGCCGTCACGGCGGGCGGCGCGGCCGGCGACGTGCTGAACTTCTGCGCCAACAACTACCTCGGCCTGGCCGACCACCCGGAGGTCGTCACGGCGGCCAAGGAGGCGCTGGACCGCTGGGGCTACGGCATGGCGTCCGTCCGCTTCATCTGCGGCACGCAGGAGATCCACAAGGAACTGGAGGGCCGGCTGTCGGCGTTCCTCGGGCAGGAGGACACGATCCTCTACTCCTCCTGCTTCGACGCGAACGGCGGCGTCTTCGAGACCCTCCTCGGCGCCGAGGACGCGGTGATCTCCGACGCCCTCAACCACGCGTCGATCATCGACGGCATCCGCCTGTCGAAGGCCGCGCGGTACCGGTACGCCAACCGTGACCTGGGCGAGCTGGAGGCCCGGCTGAAGGAGGCGGCGGGCGCCCGGCGCCGGCTGATCGTCACCGACGGCGTGTTCTCCATGGACGGCTACGTCGCCCCGCTCAAGGAGATCTGCGACCTGGCCGACCGGTACGACGCGATGGTCATGGTCGACGACTCCCACGCCGTCGGCTTCGTCGGCGCGGGCGGCCGCGGCACCCCCGAGCTGCACGGGGTCATGGACCGCGTCGACATCGTCACCGGCACCCTCGGCAAGGCGCTGGGCGGAGCGTCCGGCGGCTACGTCGCGGCGCGCGCCGAGATCGTGGAGCTGCTGCGCCAGCGCTCCCGCCCGTACCTCTTCTCGAACTCCCTCGCGCCGGTGATCGCCGCCGCGTCGCTGAAGGTCCTCGACCTGCTGGAGTCGGCGGGCGACCTGCGGGAACGGCTCGACGCCAACACGAAGCTGTTCCGCACCCGCATGGCGGAGGAGGGCTTCGAGATCCTCCCCGGCGACCACGCCATCGCACCGGTGATGATCGGCGACGCGGCGCGGGCGGGCCGCCTGGCGGAGCTGCTGCTGGAGCGCGGCGTGTACGTGATCGGCTTCTCCTACCCGGTCGTGCCGATGGGCCAGGCCCGGATCCGGGTACAGCTGTCGGCGGCCCACTCGACGGCGGACGTGGAGCGCGCCGTGGCGGCGTTCGTGGACGCGCGGGCCGTGCTGGACGCGTGACGCCGGACACGGCCGGCGGGTGACAATGGCAGGGTGATCGACCCCCGCCGGCTGCGCATCCTGCGGGCCGCGGCGGACCACCGTACGGTGACCGCCGCGGCCGCAGCGCTGTACCTGACGCCGTCCGCCGTGTCCCAGCAGCTGGCCGCGCTGGAGCAGGAGACCGGGCACACCCTGCTGACCCGCAGCGGCCGGGGCGTGCGGCTCACCCCGGCCGGGGAGATCCTGCTGGAGCACGCGAACGAGGTGCTGGCGCAGTTGGAGCGGGCCGAGGCCGAGCTCGCGGCGTACGCGGACGGCACGGCGGGCGAGGTGGCGGTCGCCGCGTTCGCCACGGGCATCGCCGAGGTGCTGGCCCCGGCGATCGGGCGGCTGGCCCGGCGGCACCCCGGGATCCGCGTGCGGGTGCGGGACGCCGAGGGCGACGAGTCGCTGCCGCTGGTGCTGGACGGCGGCGCCGACGTGGCGCTGGCGGTGGAGTACCGGGGCGCCCCGCGCGAGGGCGACCGCCGGCTGGCGCGCGTCGCGCTGTACGCGGAGCCGTTCGACGCGGTGCTCCGCGCGGGGCACCCGCTGGTGCCGGAGCGGGAGGTGGCGCTCGCCGCGCTGGCCGACAGCGACTGGATCGGCCAGTCCCCGGGCAACCCGTGCCAGGACATGGTGCTGTTCGCCTGTGAGCTGGCCGGTTTCCAGCCGAGGATCGTGCACGTTTCGGACGACTTCCGCGCGGTGACGGCCCTCGTCGGGGCGGGCGCCGGGGTGGCGCTCGTCCCGCGGTCGGCGCTGCGCGGCATCGAGCTGAAGGACGTGGTGGTGCGGCCCGTGACGGGCCCCGCCGCGTTCCGCCGGGTCTTCGCGGCGGTACGCCGAGGCGCCGAGGACCATCCCCTGATCCGCCCGGTCCTGGACGCGCTGGCGGAGTCGGCGTCCACCATGGCGGTGGCGGACGGCCGGCGGACGGACGCCGGGCGGACGGACACCCGCCCGGTCGCGGCCCCACGCTAGCGGGCACCGGGTCGATCAGGTCGGATCAGGGAGCGGCGCCCGGTGCCCGCACAGCGCAGGAGAGAGTCGACGCGTGGCGTCGGCGACCGACGGCAACGCGGCGAGGCTGGTGCCGGGCGCCGCGACGCCGAGCTGATCGGCACGAACCGCGTTCCACGGCGCTCCGCCCGGCCCGCCGTACCGCGCCGGCCGTACCGCGGCGGGCGGGGCGGAGCGGCGTGGAACGGGGTCAGCGGGTCCCGGGGGTCAGGCCGGGTTCCTGGCGCCTGCCGGCGGTGGGGGTGGACGGGGGCTCCGGGGCGGGGCGCCGGTCCGGGTCGGTCTCCGCCGGGCGACTGCGGGCGGCTTCCGCCCGTACCAGGGCGGTCAGGGCGGCGAACGGGTCCACGGGCATGGCTGTGCTCCTCGTGCGGTCGGCTGCTGACGTCGCTGGGGCCCCCGGTCCGGGGGCCGCGGGCCGGTCAGCGGCGCAGCACCACGCAGCGCACGGTGCGTACCGCCGGGTCGGGGGCCGGCACCGTCGCGGGAGCGTCCCGCGGCGCCAGGCCGACGGGCACGGAGCGGGCGGGCGGGGCCGACCGGGCGGAGGCGGCGGACGTACGGCCCTTGCCGCGCGGTGCGCGGGACGGCGGAGCCAGGTCCGTCCCGCCCGGGTCGCAGGCGCCTTCGCCGGCCGGTGCCGGCGCCGCCGAGGCGGCGGGGCGGGGCTCGGCGGCGGAGCCGGACGCGGTGCCGGCGGTGGCGCCGAGGAGGGTGACCAGGAGCAGCAGCGCCGCGAGCACCGACGCGCGGACGGCGGTGGCGGGGCTGGTGCGGGGCATGGCGGGACCTCCTGGACCCGATCCTTTGCCCGTATCCCTGCCTCGGCGCGCCCGCGGCGGGCCGAGGCCGCCCGGCCGGAGTACGGCGTTGCGCCGTTCCGGCGACGGCGAGGGCGCCCGCGACGGCCACGGTGCCGGCTCCGGCGCCGACCTCGGCGAGGGCCACCCCCGCGGCGGGGCCACCCCCGTGGCGCGGATACCGGCGCCGGGGCGTGGCGGGGCGGTCCCCGGCGCGTCCGGCGCGGTCGTGGTGTCGGGGGACGCCCGTCACGCCGTGACGGGCGTCGCCTCGCCGCCGTACCGGCGTGGAGGCCGTGGCCGGGCCGGGGTCAGGGCGTGCGGCTGCGGGTGCGGCGGGCGGACATCCAGGCGTGGACGAGCACACCGGCGAAGAGGAACAGGACGCCCTGGTAGACCGCGGCGTACCCGGACCCGGCGACCAGCCACATGGAGAAGCCGAACGCTAGGGCGGCGAGCACGCCGTCGCGCACGAGGCGGGGGCCGTGGACGCGGTCGCCCCGGCCGGAGAGCAGGAAGTGGATCTGCGCGGCGGTCGACAGCAGGTAGGGCACGGTCGCGGTGAAGGTGGTGACGAGGACGAGCGTCTCGAAGACGCCGTCGGAGCCCGCCGTGTAGTTGTAGACGGTCAGCAGGGAGGCGAGGACGACCGTGACGAGGACGCCCGCGGTCGGGACGCCGCGCCTGCGCTGGGCGAAGACCTGCGGGAACAACCCGTCCCGGGCGGCCGCGTACGGGGTCTGGGCGCTCAGCAGGGTCCAGCC
Source organism: Streptomyces changanensis (assembly GCF_024600715.1). NCBI lineage: Bacteria > Bacillati > Actinomycetota > Actinomycetes > Kitasatosporales > Streptomycetaceae > Streptomyces > Streptomyces changanensis. The sequence continues at coordinate 5,723,184 of NZ_CP102332.1, read as the reverse complement.
GTTCAGCGCGCCGACCATGGACACGACGGCCATGCAGGCGACGGCCGTACCGCCCCAGGTGCCGCCGAACATGGCGTCGACGGCGTCGGAGAAGGGCGCGGAGGAGTCGACGAGCCGGTCGTGGGCGACGGTGCCGAAGACCGCGACCGTGCCCAGCAGGTAGAGGACGGCGGCGCCCAGCGTGCCGAGGATGGTGGCACGGCCGACGTTGCGGCGGGGGTCGCGCACCTCGCCCGCGCTGACGGCGGCCGACTCGACGCCGAGGTAGCTGAAGAGCAGGATCGCGGCGGACGCCGACACGGCGCCGAGCGCGCCGGAGTCGCCCGCGCGGAAGGGGCCGAGGTTGTCGGCGTCGAAGAAGAACAGGCCGCAGACCGCGACGAGGAGCAGCGGGACGAACTTCAGCACGGTGGCGACCAGCTGCACGGCGCCGACGTAGCGGGTGCCGGCGAGGTTGGCGAGGGCCGGCAGCCACTGGACGAGGAGGGCGGCGGTGACGGTCGCGGCGACGGAGCCGTGCAGCGGCAGCAGCACGTCGAGGTAGCCGACCGCGGCGACGGCGAGGGCGGCGTTGGAGACCCAGGTGGTGATCCAGTACGACCAGGCCGACAGGAAGCCGGCGAAGTCGCCGAACGCCTCCCGGGCGTAGACGTACGGGCCGCCGGTGCGGGGGTGGCGCTCGGCGAGCCGCCCGAAGACCAGCGCGAGGGCGATGGCGCCGGCCGTGAGGACGGCGAACGCGACGAGGCTGATGGTGCCGTAGGGGGCGACGGACGCGGGGAGCAGGAAGATGCCGCCGCCGATGATGTTGCCCATGACCAGCGCGGTGGCGACGGGGAGTCCGAAGCGCCGCGCGTGCGGGCCGCCCTCGCCGGCGGCCGCGGCTCCCGGGGCGCCCCGCCCGGTCGCCGTACCCGGTTCGGTCGCCGATCCCGGTTCGGTCGCGGTCCCCCCTCCGGTGGGGGTCCCCCGGGTGGGGGTGTCCGCTCCGACGGGGGTGTCCTGCCCGGTCCCCGCTGTGTCCTGCCCGGCGTCCGGGGTGCTGACCGTGGTCATGAGGGGTGGTGCGCCTTTCTCCGTACAAACGTCGAACATGCTCACGTACGGCGAAACAGCGCTCCAAATCACCCGTCTTTGTCCGGCGTGAGTCGGTCCGGCACCGGAAATGCTTCGCCCACCAGCGACTCCGACGGTGATTCCTGCACGTGGCCGATCGGCACCTGGGGGCCGCGGCCCTCCGCCAGCCACCGCCGCAGCACCCGGTGCACGGCCTCCGCGCCGACCGGCGGCGCACCGTCGGGGGACGGCGCGGAGAAGTCGCGCGGCCACAGCAGGAAGGCGTCCGACTGGCCGCCGCCGAGGCCGCCGTGGGAGCCGATCTGCTCCTCGAAGGCGTGCACCCGGTCGGTGCGCGGGTCGTACATGGAGTTGACCATGATGTCGGCGACGTGCGGGAAGGTGTCGGTGCGCCGGATCGCGTCCGCGGCGCCCGGGCCGAACACCGCGAGCGGGCCGGACGCGTCGGTGAGGTCGCGGACAGGCGCCTCGAACCCGCCCGCGCCGAGCACCACCGACCCGTGCCGCTCGCTGCGGACCAGCAGGAAGCCGATGCCGGGGTGCCCGGCGAGCGTCCGCAGCAGCCCCGGGTGGCGGGCGTCGATCTCCTCGCGCGTCAGCCGGTGCGGCACGTCGGGGAAGTACACCAGCCCCAGGTTCCCCGAGGCCAGCACCACGGGACCGGCGCCGCTCGGCGGGCGGTCGTCGCGCCGCTCCCCCTCCACCGGCCGGTGCAGGGCGCTGCGCAGGGCGTTGCGGGCCTCCGCCCCGCTCGCGCTGTGCCGGGCGCGGCGGGACACCGGCAGCCCGCAGCCGGCCCGCACGAGGTCGCGCAGGGTGAGGCCGTAGGCGCTCTCGAAGGTCTCACCGAAGCTCTGCCCGTGGTCGGAGAGGAGCACGATCCGGTACGGGCGGGGGGCGTGCTCGGTGGCCTCGGCGATCGCCGCGACGCAGCGGTCGAGGCGCCGGAGGACCTGTGCGGCGTCCGCGCCGCGCGGCCCGGAGTGGTGCGCGACCTCGTCGTACGCCACGAGGTCGGCGTACACGGCCGTCCGGCCCGCCAGGACGTCGCCCAGGACCGCGGCGACGACGATGTCGCGCTCCACCACCGTGGCGAAGGCCCGCACGAACGGGTACAGGCCGCCGCGGGGCACGCGCGGGGAGTCGCCGCGGAGCCGGGCGCGCAGTGACTGGACCAGCTCCCGGCAGACCTCGGCGACGAAGGAGATCGCGGTGCGCGTGGCGTTGGCGGGATCGCGGAAGTACGCGAAGTACCCGGCGCGGGAGCGCGTTCCGGGGCCGCGGCGGGCGGAGACCGACAGCACCAGGGCGAGCTGGTCGGCGCCGCCGCCGAAGAGGTTGCCCCGGCTCGCCCCGTCCTCGGCGAGGAGCCCCGGGTCACCGGTGCGTTCGGCGGCGCGGCGCTGGAGCTCCACGGCGCTGGAGGGGCGGTTGCTCACCATGAGCCGACCGGTGTCCTTCTCGTACCAGCGGAACGCGGGCACGTCGTGGTTGGTGCCGTGCAGCAGGGCGAGCTGGCTGGCGCCGGTCTGGCTGGACCAGTCGGTGCGCCACGAGGTGAGCCGGTGCGTGGTGCGCTCCCAGGCGGCGACGGTGGGCATGAGGCCGGCGTCGACGGCGTCCCGCAGGACCCCGTGGCCCACGCCGTCCAGTTGCAGGAAGACCGTGCCGGGCGGGCTGCCGGGGCCCGGCGCCGCGGCGGTGCGGCGCCGCCCGGCCAGGCGGTACAGGCGGCGGCGGTAGGCGTCGTCGTCACGGACGGCGAGCGCGGTGGACGTCGCCGACGCGACGGCGGACATGACGGCGGCCACGACGACGGCGTTCTCGGGGTCGGCCTCGCCGCGCCCGTCGGGGATCGTCCACAGGACGACCAGCAGCAGCGAGCCGTTCAGGGCGAACACCAGCACGCCGAGGACGAGCGCGGGGACCAGCAGCAGCGCCCGGACGACCAGCGGCCACACCAGCGCGCCCAGCAGGCCGAAGGCGCCGGCGGCCCAGGCCGCGGTGACCGCCGTGCGAGTGATGCTGTCGCCGTCGTCGGACTGGAGCTGGACGTCGGGCAGCGCCCCGGCGAGGGCGAGGAGGGTGAGCGTCGACACGGCCCACACCACGACCACCCGCAGGAGGGCCGCGCCCGCCGTCCTCCACCACCCGACGCCCACGACCTCCGCCTTTCGCCCGTGCCCTCCCGCTCCAGCGTGGCACACGGTGCCGTGCCGGCGACCGGCGCGGGGCCCGGCCGGCCCGAGGCCCGGCGGCCGGGTGCCGCAGGCCCGACCCGACCGGTGGGGCAGCCCCTAGGCTTCTGGGCATGGAGGTCACTTGGTGGGGTCACGCCACCTGCACGGTCGAGGACTCCGGTGTGCGGGTGCTGACCGACCCGCTGTTCGCGCGCCGCGTCGCGCACCTGCGGCGGCGCCGGGGCGCTGCGCCGCCGCCCGAGGCGGCCCGGGCCGACGTGGTGCTCGTGTCGCACCTGCACGCCGACCACCTGCACGTGCCGTCGCTGGCCCGGCTCGCGCCGGGCACGCGGCTGGTGGTGCCGCGCGGCGCGGCACGGTCGGTGCCGGGGCTGCGGCGGTTGCGCGGGCTGCGCGTGACGGAGGTCGGCGCCGGCGACGAGGTGAACGTCGGCGCCGTGGTGGTGCGGGCCGTGCCGGCCGCCCACGACGGGCGGCGGCTGCCGGTGGGGCCGCACCGCTCCCCCGCCCTCGGGTACGTGGTCCGGGGTGCGGCGCGGACGTACTTCGCCGGTGACACCGGCCCGTTCGACGGGATGGCGGAGGCGGTCGGCGGGGTGGACCTGGCGCTGCTGCCGGTGGGCGGCTGGGGCCCGTACCTGGGCCACGGGCACCTCGACGCGCGGCGCGCCGCCGAGGCCCTCGCCGCGTTGGCGCCGCGGGCCGCGGTGCCGGTGCACTACGGCACGTTCTGGCCGATCGGGATGGGCGCCGTGCGGCCACACGAGTTCCACGCCCCGGGTGGCGAGTTCGCCCGGCTCGCGGCACGGCTGGCGCCGGGGGTGGAGGTCCACGTGCCGCGGCACGGGGAGCGGGTGCGGCCCTGGGCGGCGCGGTGATCGCGGACCTGGTCGGCCAGTTGCCCGACGAGCAGACCCAGCGGGCCGTCGGGTACCCGGCGTTGTTCCTGCTGGTGGCCTTGGGCGCGCTGGTGCCGGTGGTGCCCACGGGGCCGATCGTCGGTTCGGCGGCGGTCGTCGCCTACCACCAGACGGCGCCGCTCTCCCTGCTGTGGGTCTTCCTGGTGGCGTCGGCCGGGGCGCTCACCGGCGACGCGGGGCTGTACTGGCTGGGCCGGCGCGGCGCCGGCTCGCGCAACGGGTCGCGCTGGCTGGCCTCGCTGCGGGCCCGGGCGGCGCCGGACCGCCTGGAGCGGGCGCAGGAACGGCTGCGGCAGCACCGGGTGCCGGTGTTGGTGCTGTCGCGGCTGGTGCCGGCGGGGCGGATCCCGGTGATGGTGGCGTGCCTGCTGGCGCGGATGCCGCTGGGGCGGTTCGTGCGGGCGGACGTGCCGGCGGTGCTGGCCTGGGCGGTGGCGTACCAGCTGGTGGGCGTGGCGGGCGGCTCGCTCTTCCCGTACCCGTGGCAGGGGGTGGCGGCGGTGGTGGGACTGACGCTGCTGGTCAGCGCGGTGCCGCCGCTGTGGCGCCGGGCGCGGGGCGGCTAGACGCGCACGGCGGGCGGTGGCGGGCGCGCGGGACGCGCACGGCGGACGGACGCGCACGGCGGACGGGCGCGCAGGCGGGCGAGCACGCGGCGGCGGGGCGTGCCTGCGGACGCGTACGGCGGGCGGGCCGGCCACGGCGGGCGCGCGGGCCACGAGGGGCGACGCGTGCCTGGCGGGGCACGCGGTGGGGCGGCCGGCGGCGGTCACAGGACGCGGGACTCGCCCACCGCCAGGTCCCAGAGGCGTTCGCGGGGCAGGCCGGCCGCCTCCCAGGCGGCCAGGAGCCGGGTCAGGGGCTCCATGACCGGCTCGGAGGACAGGACGAACGTCGCCCAGTGCATGGGGGCCATCGCGCGGGCCCCCAGGTCGCGGAAGGCGCGGACGGCCTCCTCCGGGTCGGTGTGGACGTCGCCGAGCCACCAGCGGGGCGCGTACGCGCCGATGGGCAGCAGCGCGAGGTCGATCCCCGGGTGGCGGTCGGCGATCCGGCGGAACCAGTGGCCGTACCCGGTGTCACCGGCGAAGTACACGCTCCTGTCCCGCCGATCGGTGAGGACCCAGCCGCCCCACAGCGTGCGGCAGGTGTCGGTCAGGCCGCGCTTGGACCAGTGGTGGGCCGGTACGAAGTCGAAGCGGACGCCGTGGAGTTCGGCCCCCTCCCACCAGTCGAGCTCGGTGACGGTGGAGAAGCGGCGGTGGCGGAACCAGCGGCCGAGGCCGGCGGGGACGAAGACGGGGGTGCTGCGCGGGAGCCGGCGGAGCGTCGGCGCGTCCACGTGGTCGTAGTGGTTGTGGCTGATGACGACCGCGTCGACCGGGGGCACGTCCTCCCAGCGGACACCGACGGGTGTGACGCGCGCCGGGGTGCCGAGGATGCGCCGGGACCAGACGGGGTCGGTGAGGACGGTGAGGCCGCCGACGCGCACGATCCAACTGGCGTGCCCGGCCCAGGTGACGGCCAGCGTGTCGGGGTCGGCGGGCGGCAGCGGCCCGGGGGCGAACGGCAGCTTCGGCACGTCCCGCAGCCCGTCGGCGCCGGGGCGCACCGCGGCCGCGCCCTCCCGGGCCAGGCGGGCGAAGGCGCGGACGCCGGGCAGCGGCGCGGTGAGACGGCCCGCGAAGGAGCGCGGCCAGCGGCGTACCTCGCCGAGGGGCCGGGGGGCCGGCCGGGGGACGGGGGCCACCGGAGCGCCGTGGTGGGGCGCGGTGGCGGGATCCGCGGGGGGCGGGGGATCGGCGTGGGTCGGGTCCGTCATGTACGGGCTCCTTCACCGGTGTCGGCGCGGTCCGTGCGCGGTGCGCCGCCGCCGAGGGCAGCCGACAGGGCGCCCAGCGCCTCCGTCACGTGGGGCCGGTCCAGCGGGTCGGCCGCGGCCAGGGCCTCCAGCCGCTCGGCGGGGGTGGGGCCCAGCAGCGGCGTGGTGGCCAGGCGTACCCGCAGCGCGCCGAGTTCGTCGCCGAAGCGGTGGCCGCCGGGGACGGGGGTGCCGAGGCGCGCGGTCAGGTACTCCTCCAGCTCGATGGAGTCGGTGACGCCCCGCTCGGCGAGGTGCCCGCGGAGCGGGCCGAGGTCGGCGTAGAGGTGGCGGCCCGCCTCGGGCGGGAGGGCCAGGGCGCCGGCGGTGAGCACCACCCGGTGGGCCGCGGCGGCGACGCGCGCGTGCAGGGCGTTCGCGGCGGCGGTGCGCGCGGTGAGGGTCCGCGGCTCGTCGAGGGCGTGGGCGAGGGCGGTCGCCAGGGGGCCGGGCAGGTCGGCGCCGAGCGCGGTGAGCACGTCGAGGACGCGGGCGCGGTGTGCGGTGGCACCGGGCCGGGTGGGGAAGCGGGCCACGGCCGCGGGCCACGCGGCGGGGGCGACCGAGCCCGCCAGGTCGCACACGACGGTGACGTCGTCGGGGCACATCTCGGCGGGACTGACGAACACGGTGTCGCGGGGGTGGTGGACGGTGTCGCGCCACGTCTCGTCGCTGACGATGTGGAGCCCTTCCCCGACGGCCGCCTCGCAGGCCTCGCGGACCAGTTCGGGGGGCGTGACCGTGCCGGTGGGGTCGTCGGCGACGGACAGCAGCAGCACGGCCGGCCGGCCGCCCTCGGCCCGCACCCGGCGGACGGTCTCCAGGAGGGCGTAGGGGTCGGGGACGCCGCCGCACTCGGCGGGCGTGGGCACGTGGTAGGCGGGGCGGCCGAGGAGGCGGGCCTGCGGCGTCCACGCGAGCGGGCAGGGGCGCGGCATCAGGACGTCGCCGCCGTGCGCGGCGAGCAGCGCCAGGAACAGCGGGCCGGCGCCCGGGGCGGCGACGAGGTCCTCGGGGTGGCAGTCCAGGCCGCGCCGGGACCAGTAGCCGCAGGCGGCCTCCCGCAGCACCGGGCCGCCGCCGGGTGGTTCGGCGTCGGTGCGGCCCGCCGCGGCGGCGAGGAGGCCGGAGAGCTCCGGGAGGACGGGCAGGCCGGTGTCGGGGGCGGGCGGGGCATGGCGCACCTGGCCGTGCCCCTCGGGGGCGGAGCTGTGCATCGCCTCGACCTCCCGGGACCTCTCGTACCGCTTCGTCAAGCTTCGCTCCGGTTCCTGTGCGCACTGCCTTTATACGAAGATTCCCGGGGGTTCGCCGTTCGGGGGCGGGCGGTCGGGGGGCGGGCGGCCAGGCGTGCCAGCTCCTTCTCCAGGCCGTGGCCGCGGGCGCGTACGACGGCGGCGGCGACGTCGGCCAGTTTGCGGTTGGTGAGCTGCGAGACGCGGCGGAGCACGGTGTGGGCGTCCTCGGTGCCGCAGCCGAGGGCGTGCACGACGATGCCAACCGCCTGGTCGATGACCGGCCGGGAGCGCAGCGCCGTCTCCAGTTGGGCGACCTCGGCGAGGGCGGCACGGTGGAGGTCGTCACGGACGAGTGCGGCGGTGGCCGCCTCGCCGAGGGCTGCCGCGGGGCCGTGCGCGGCGCCGGCGAGGGAGCCGGGGCGGAAGCCGTACAGCGTGAGGGTGACGTCGGTGCCCGGACGGCGGAACGGCAGGGTCACGCTGGTGCGCAGCCCGGCGCGGAGCGCGGCGGCCCGGTGGGCGGGCCACCTGGTGTCGTGGAGGAGGTCCGGGACCTCGACGGGCCGGCCTGCGTCGAGCGCCGCCCGGACGGGCCCCTCGCCCGCGTCGAGCTGAACGGTCACGAGGGCGGCCAGGTCCGGATGGGTGGCAGCCGTGCGGCACCCGTCGGCCTCGGGCCCGTACGCCTCCGGCCCGTACGCCTCGGGCCCGTACGCCTCGGGTCGGTGCGCCTCGGGTCCGTGCCGCCGCTCCTGTCGGGGTCCGCGCGGCGGGCCGTGTTCCGGCTCCCGCGCGTCGTCGCCGAGGGTCGCGGCGGCGCCGCAGCAGGCCGGTACGGAGCGGACGCACTCCTCGGCGAGCCGTCGGAGCCGGCGCGCCGCGGACACCGGGACCGGTCCGTCGTCCTCGTGCTGGATCGGCATCGGGGGGTGCTCCTCTCGACGTGCGGCTGCCCGCCCGCAGCGGCCCGAAACGGCCGGGCGTTCGCGACGTGCACCCGGTTACCGTGCCTACATGCGGACGACGGTGCGGGCGACCCGGGAGCGCGCGCGGGTGTGCGCGGCGCGGTGGGGTGACGGGCGGCGGCGGGAGCCGGGAGCGCGGCGCGGTGACGGGCGCTCGCGGGGACCGGGAGCGGGCTGGGGTGACGGGCGGCGGCGGGGTCCGGGGGCACCGTGGAGCGGCGGGCGGGGGCCCGGGACGCGCCGCCCGGGCCCGGGCGGCGAGAGGGCCTCCGGATGAGCGGGACCGACGCTTTCGGCCGCGACCTCGCGGACTTCGTCCGGCGGGTGGGCGAGCTGCGCGCCGCCCGCGCGCTGCCCCCGGAGGAGCGGCGGGACGCCCTGGACACGGCCCTGTTCGAGCTGCAGCACGTGGCGGAGACGCTGTGGCCGCAGTACGAACGCCTCGCGGCGCGCGCCCCGGCGGGCAGGCCGGCGGAGCGGCAGGAGTCGCAGCTGCTGAAGGCCGTCTTCCAGCGGCTTCCGTTGCCGGTCGCGCTGGTCGACGGGGACACGGCCGTCCGGCGGATGAACCAGGCGGCGACCGTCCTGACCGGGGTCCCGGCCGGGTACGCCACGGGCCGGCCGCTGGCGGCGTTGCTGGCGCCGGGCGACCGGGTGGCGTTCCGCTCGCAGGTGGCCGCGGCGGCCCGTGGCGAGGGCGGTCGGAGCCTGTCCGTGCGGGTGCGTCCGCGTTCGGAGGAGCCCGTCCGGGTGACGCTGGTGGCGCTGCCGTTGCCCGGTGAGCCGGTGCCGGCGGTGCTCGTGGTGTTCCAGCCGGGTGCCGACGTCGTGGAGGCGCGGGGTGCGGCGGTACCGGCGGGTGGGGTTCCGGGCGGGCACGCGGAAGTCCTGGCCGCTGGGGCCGGGGCCGATGACCGGGCGGGGGCCGGTGGCGCGGGGGCCGGCGACCTGGCCGGGGCCACCGCCCGAGCGTCGGCCCTGGACGTGGTCGACGCGGTCGCGACCGCTCTGCTGCGCCGCCCGCCGGGGGACGCCACGGGGGCGCTGGAGGCGGTGGCGCGGGTCCTCCACGGCCGGTTCGCCGACTGGGTCCTCGCCGACCTGACGCCCGCGGGCGCGGCGCACGCGGCGGACCGCCCGGCGCCGGGGCCGCGCCGGGTGGCGGCGCTGGGACCATCCGGCGAGGACGCGCTCGCGGGCGAGCTCGCCGCGCAGGAGCCGGCGCGCTGTCCCCTCGTCGCCGAGGTCGCGCGGAGTGCCTCGGCCGCCCTCCAGGTACGGCTCGAGGACCCGCTGGCGCTGGGCACGGACGCCGCCGGGACGGCCGTGCTGGTGCGCGCCGGGGTCGGTTCGCTGCTGTGCCTGCCCGTCCTCGACGGTGGTGGCGGCCCGCAGGACGGGCCGCGGACGCCGCGGGTCCTCGGCGTGCTGACACTGCTGCGCGTCGACGCGCGGCGGGCGTTCTCGATGGCGGAGGCGCGGGCGGCCGACGTGGCCGCCCGCCACACGGGTATCGCGATGGTCCGCCCGGGGTGACACCGGCGGTTACGCGGCGTCCCGCATGATGTCCTCGCGCAGCCGGGAGCAGCACCGGCTGATGAGGCGGCTCACGTGCATCTGCGAGATGCCGAGGTCCTCGGCGATGCTGCTCTGCGTCATGTCGCGGAAGAACCGCATGTACAGGATCTTCTGCTCGCGCTCCGGGAGGGTGCGCAGCCTCGGCTTGACGGCCTCCCGGTCGACGACGATGTCCAGGGCCGGGTCCGGCCCGCCGAGCGCGTCGACGAGGGTGTAGCCGTCCTCCGTGCCGGGCAGTTCGGCGTCCAGCGACAAGGCGGTGAAGCTGTCGAGGGCTTCGAGGCCGGCGACGGCCTCCTCCTCCGTCATCCCCGCCTTCTCGGCTATCTCCGCGACCGTCGGGGCGCGGCCGCCGACGGAGTGCGAGAGCTCCTGGTAGGCGGCGCGGACGCGGCCCCGGAGGTCCTGCACCCGGCGCGGCACGTGCAGGGTCCACATGTGGTCGCGGAAGTGCCGCTTTATCTCGCCGGTGATGGTGGGCACGGCGAAGCTCTCGAAGGCCGCGCCCCGCGACGGGTCGTACCGGTCGACGGCCTTGACCAGGCCGAGGGCGGCGACCTGCTTGAGGTCCTCCAGCGCCTCGCCGCGGTTGCGGAACCGGCCTGCCAGCCGGTCGGCCATGGGCAGCCACGCGCTGACGATGTCCTGGCGCAGACGGTCCCGTTCCTCTCCGGGCGGCAGTGACGCCAGCCGGCGGAACGCCTCGGCGGTGTCGGGCGCGTCGTCGTGCGGATGCTTCGAGTGAGCGAGGGTAGGCATGATCGTGTTCAGCTCCCTGAGCGGCGCTGATGGTTGGCTGTCACCCCGGGAAGCGCCGCCGCCGGAACCGGGCGCGGACACGCCCGGAGCGGCGATCCGCTCCCACGGACGTGCCTCCGGTCCGAAGCACGAGATGCGCCTGCCCGGGGGCCTTGATGGCAAACGCCTTGATCCCACTGTCCGCCTGATTGCGCCGTTCGGCTTCCCGAGGGGCGCCCGGCCGGTCCGTCCGGGGCGGCGGCGGTGCGCCGCCACGGGTGGGGCGCGGGGGTGTCCGCGCAGGCGGGAGCGGGTGTGGCGGGGCCGGGCGGGGCGTTTTGAGGGCCGTCCCGCGCCTCGCGGGAGTTCGGCTGTCCGGGTGACCGGCACGGGGGTCGGAGCGGCGCGAGGCCGGCGCGGCGCGGCGCCGTCGCGGGCGCCGGGGCGGCACGGGGCCCGGAGCGGCGCGGGGTCGGCGCGGGCACCAGGGCGGCGCACGGGCCAGAGGGGCGCGGCGCCGTCGCGGAAGGGCGCACCCGGCGGCCCCGGGCCGTCCCGGGCCGTCCCGGGCCGGAGGGCGGTCGGGAGCCCTGCGACCGGGGAGCCGGCGACCGGGAAGGGACCCGGAGCCCGCTGTGCGGCCGAGGTACCGGGCCGGGCGGCACGCGCCCGGCCCGGCCCCGGGACGGATGGACGCGGGGCCACCCTGCGCCGGTACGGAGGCGGGGGCTGTCAGGCCGCGTCGGGCTGCTCGGCGGCGAGGGGCGCCACGACGGCGGTCGGGTCGACGACCGGCGCGACGAGCGGCTCGACCGGGACCACCTCCCCCGCCGCCCCGGCCGCGCCGTCGGGCTCCTCGGGGGGCGCGGGCAGCATCCGGTCCTCGTAGTGGGCCATGGCGAGGACGACGCCCAGCAGGGCGGGCGGCAGCAGCAGGGCGAGCAGTGCGGTCGTGACGTCCATCGCCTCGTCCCTTCCGTCCACGGACGCGGGGAGCGGCCCGGGGCGGACCGCCGTCCGCGCGTCCCGGTCCGCTCCCCACCCTTCACCCCTCGGCCGTCCGGCCGCTCAGCCACCCGGCCGCGTCGGCGAGTCCCCGCGACGCCCCCCGCCAAACCAGCGGACCGGCCGGCGGACCGACCGGCGGGCCAGGCGACGGGCCGCCGGCGGGTCCACCGGCGTTCCGGCGAAGCGCCCGTGAAGTGGTGGTTTGCGGCGGCGCGGCCGGGTACCCGCCCGGCGACCGACACACGCGGCACCGTGGAGGACTTCATGCAGCGAGGCAGCGATCGGCTCAGCCGGCGGCAGGACGACGCGATGAAACACGAGCTCCAAGGGCTGCTCCGGTCCGGCCACCCCACCCGTACGGAGGAGTGGCACGACCCCGAGCCGGTGGCCGACGACGACCCGGCGCTCGCCACCGGCCGCGGCCCGTCCGACGCCTTCGAGGCGCTGCGCCTCGAACTGGCCCGGCACCTCGCCCGAACGCCGTTCCCGGCCCACCGGGTGGACCTGCTGCGCGTCATGCGGGAACGGCACGCCCCCGACCCGCTGACGGAACGGGTGGAGGAACTGCCCGGCGACCGGACCTACCGCAGCGTGCAGGACGTCGCGGTCGCCCTGCACGGGCGATGACGGGGCCGGGAGCGGAGGCCGCGGGCGGTACGGCGCGGCTCGTCCGCGAGGTCATGACCGCGGGAGTGGCCGCCGTCCGCCCCGACGCCTCACTCGTCGAGGCCGCCCAGCTGATGCGGGCCCAGGACGTCGGGGACGTGCTCGTCGCCGACGGGGACCTGATCGTGGGGGTGCTGACGGACCGGGACATCACCGTCCGGGCGGTCGCCGAGGGCGCCGACCCGTCGACCGTGAGCGCCCAGACCGTGTGCACCCCCGACCCGGTCGTCGTCGGGCCCGACGACGACGTCGCGACGGCCGTGGGCCTGATGCGGCGGCACGCCGTGCGGCGGCTGCCGGTCGTGGAGGCCGGACGCCCCGTGGGCGTGGTCAGCCTGGGCGATCTCGCGGTCACCGAGGAGCCCCGCTCGGTCCTGGCCGACATCAGCAGGGCCGCACCCGAGAACGACACAGCGATGGACGAAAGGATCTGAGACCGTGCGCATCGCGTTTCTGGTGGCGCCCGAGGGCGTCGAACAGGTGGAACTGACCAAGCCGTGGCAGGCGGTCGCCGACGCCGGCGACACCCCGGAGCTGGTCTCGACGGCGTCCGGGCACGTCCAGGCGTTCAACCACCTGGACAAGGCCGACACCTTCCCCGTCGACCGGACCGTGGAGGAGGTCTCGGTGGACGACTACGACGCGCTGGTCCTGCCCGGCGGCGTGGCCAACCCGGACGCCCTGCGCATGGACGAGGGGGCCGTCGCGCTCGTACGGAGCTTCTTCGACGCGGGCAAGCCGGTCGCGGCGATCTGCCACGCCCCGTGGACGCTGGTGGAGGCCGACGTCGTGCGCGGCCGGAGGCTGACCTCCTGGCCCAGCCTGCGGACCGACATCCGCAACGCGGGCGGCGACTGGGTGGACGAGGAGGTCGTCGTCTCGGGCGACGGCTCCGGTACGACGCTCGTCACGAGCCGCAAGCCGGACGACCTGAAGGCGTTCTGCGACACGTTCACCGCCGAGTTCCGCAAGGCCGGGCAGGGCAGCCGGGCCGCCTGACTCCCACGGCCCCTCCCCCGGCACCGTACTGACGCGCCCGCCCCGGTCCACCGACCCGGGCGGGCGCGTGCGCGTGCGCACGGGCCCGGTCCGGGTGCGTGGGCGGCGTGACCGGTCCGGGTGCGGTGGGCCGCGTGACCGGTCCGGGTGTGGGCCGCGTGACCGGTACCGGCCACGCGGCGCCGGTCACCACCGCTCCTCGCCCTGCGCGCGGCGGCCTCGCCTACGCGCGGCGGCCCAGCAGGGCGAGGAGCCTCGTCTGGGCGTCGGCGTCCGCGGGCACGTCCAGCGGTCGGTCGAAGAGACCGGTGGACGGCAGCGAGTCCGCGTAGGGCGTGAACTCCCCGAGCGCGAAGTCGACGAGCCGGCGCGGCAGGCGCTCGTCCGCGCCGATCGCCCGCGACAGGTCCCACGCGTGGACCACGGCGTCCGCCGTCATCTGCGCGCAGTAGGCGGTGGCCGGGGTGTCGCCGGACGACAGGCTGACCGTCCGGTCGAGCGCGCCGTCCTCGCGGAAGGCGTCGCGTGCGCCCGCCGCGGCGCGGTCCCAGGTGGCGACCGGGTCGTCGCCGAGGACGTCCCCGTCGTACTTCCCGCCGACCTCGGCGACGGTCCGGCCGTCGCGCACCAGGTCGACGACCCACAGCTGTTCGCCGGCCAGGTGGCCGACCAGGTCCCGCACGGACCACTCGGAGCAGGGTGTGGGCGCGTCCCACTGGTCGTCCCGGACCGCGTGGACGCGCGACGAGAAGAGGGCGAGCGCCTCCGCGTGCCGGTCGAGGAGCGGGCTGCCGGACATGGATCACCTCCGCGTGTGTGGGTTCCACTCTGGGCGCGGGCGGGGCTCCGCGCGACAGGAGGGCGGCCGTGTGCCGTCCGACCTCACGGGTACCCGTCGCGGACCGACGAACCGGCCTCCGGGAGGGAGCCATGCAACTCGCCTTTCTGACCGGCCTCTACGACCACCCAGGACCGTGGGCGAGCGTGTACCTCGACACGTCGCGGCGGGACGAGTCCGCCGAGTGGCGGCAGGAGCTCACGGCGCGCAACGCCTGCGAGGAGCTCGCCGCGCAGGGGTGCGACGAGGCGACCGAGCGCGCCGTCCACGAAGCGCTGAACCGGTGGCCCCGACCACCGGGCGAGGCCGGGCGCGCGGTGTTCGCCGCGCACGGCGAGGTCGCTCTCGACCTGCCGCTGGCCGCCCGCCCGCTCGCGCCCACCCAGGTCTCCTGGTCGGCGCTGCCGCGTCTGGGACCGCTGCTCGACCTGGCCGCGGGAGACCCCGTGTGCCTCGTCGCGTACATCGACCGCGTCGGCGCCGACCTGGAGCTGCGCAGCCCGGTCGGGGCGGTGCCCGCCGGGCAGGTGGAGGGCCGGGACTGGCCCGTGCACCGCACCTCGGGCGGCGCCTGGTCCCAGCGGCACTTCCAGCTCGCCGTGGAGAACACCTGGGAGGAGAACGCCGCCGAGATCGCCGACGCCGTCGCCGAGACGGCCGAGGACCTGGGCGCGGACCTCGTGGTGCTCGCCGGTGATCCGCGCGAGCGGCGCTCCGTGCACGAGCGGCTGCCCGTCGGCCTGAAGGCGGACGTGGTGGAGAGCGAGCACGGCGGCCGGGCCGCCGGCGCCTCCCGGGAGCGGCTCGACGAGGACGTGCGGGCCGCGAAGGACGCGTTCCTGCGGCGTACCGCGGAGCAGGAGCTCGACCGGTTCCGGGCGGCCCGCGCACCGGAGGGCGGGAGCCCCGCGGGGGCGGCCGCCTGCGAGGGGGTCCCCGCGCTGGTCGAGGCGGCCCGCGAGCACCGCATCGCCGAGCTGCTGATCCGTCCGGACGGGCCCGACGCGCACCGCCAGGTGTGGGTGGGAGCCGCGCCGGACCAGGTGGCCGTGCGGCGCACGGAGACCCAGTACCTGGGCGCGACCGAGCCGCTGCCGGCGCGCGCGGACGACGCGTTGCTGCGGTCGGCGTTGGCGACGGGGGCGGAGGTCCTGCGCGTCCGGCCGGAGGTCGACGACCGGCTGCCGGTCGGCGGTCTCGGAGCGCTGCTGCGGTGGCCGTACGACGAGCAGGAGACCGAGGTTTCGACCAGATGACCGCGACGGGGAACGCCCCGCGCCCGCCGACCCCCACGGGACCGGCGGGCGCCGTCGTAGCGCCCCCCGTCGACGGCGGCGGCCCGGCGCGCCCGCCCGCCCGGTCCGGAGGCGCCGTCATACCGTCCGAGGCCCGTGCGGGCGACGGACCGAGGCCCGTGCGGGTGACGGCGGGCCGCCTGGGGCTCGCGCCGGGGCGGTCGCGCCGGGGCGGTGACGAGGTGCCGGCGGGCGCTGTCGGCGGGCCCGCGCCGCGCCGGCGGCCTTCCCGGCCGGGCCTTCGCGACCGCCGGCCGCCGGCGCGCGCGAGCCCCCACCGCCGGGCCGGGCGGGTGAGGGCTCGCGACCCGGCGCCGGGCCGGGCGGGTGGTCAGGCCACGACCCGCTCCACCAGCAGCGTCACGGCCGCGGCGATGGAGTCGGCGTCGATGCCCGCCGCGTGCAGCTGCTCCTCCGGCGTCGCTGAGCCGGGCATGTTCCGCACGGCGAGGCGGGCCATGCGGGGGGCGGGCCGGCCGTCCGCGAACACCTCGGCCACCGCGTCGCCGATGCCCCCCTCCGGGTGGTGGTCCTCCACGGTGAGGATGCAGCCCGTCTGCCCGGCGGCCTCGTTCAGGGTGTCGGCGTCCACCGGCTTGACCGAGTACAGGTCGATCACGCGCGCCCGGATGCCGCTCTCCGCGAGCCGGTCGGCCGCTTCGAGGGCCTCGTGGACGGTGACGCCCGCGGCGACGATGGTCACCTTGTCGTCGTCGTGGCGGCGCAGCACCTTGCTGCCCCCGACGGGGAACTCCTCGTCGGGCCCGTAGATGACGGGCGTCCCGCCGCGGCTCGTCCGCAGGTAGCGGATGCCGTCCAGGTCGGCCATGGCGGTGGTGAGCCGGGCCGTCTGGTTGGCGTCGCACGGGTAGAGGACGGTGCTGCCGTGCACGGACCGGAGCATCGCGATGTCCTCCAGGCCCATCTGGGACGGGCCGTCGGGGCCGATGGCGACGCCCGCGTGGGAGCCGACGAGGTTGATGCCGGCGCGGCTGACCGCGGCCATGCGGACGAAGTCGTGGGCGCGGGTGAGGAACGCGGCGAACGTCGCGGCGTACGGGACGTATCCCCGCGCCGCGAGGCCGACGGCTCCGGCGACGAGTTGCTGCTCGGCGATGTAGCACTCGAAGTACCGCTCCGGGTGCTCCTTGGCGAAGACCTCGGCGCGGGTCGAGTCGCCGACCTCCGCGTCGAGGACGACGACCCGGCCGCGCGCGGCGCCGACCGCCGCGAGGGCCTGCCCGAAGGCGTCACGGGTGGCGACCCGGTCGCCCGGGTCGTAGCGCGGCGGCGCGGGCGTGGTGTCGCCGACGGCGGTCGTCACCTTGCCGTCGGGCGGCGCCTGGACGGTCACGCGGGTGTGGCGTACGCCGCCGAGTTCGGCGATCGCCTCGTCCGCGTCGGGCAGGGGCTTGCCGTGCAGGCCCTCGCGGTCCTCCACGGCCTCGACGCCGCGGCCCTTGCGGGTGCGGGCGAGGATGGCGGTGGGCTTCCGGGTGGTGGAGCGGGCCTCGGCGAAGGCGGCGTCGATCGCCTGGACGTCGTGGCCGTCGACCTCGACGGTGTGCCAGCCGAAGGCGTGCAGGCGCCGCGCGTACGCGTCGAGGTCGTGCTCGTGGCGGGTGGGGCCGCGCTGGCCGAGCCGGTTGACGTCGACAACGAGGGTGAGGTTGTCGAGGTGGTTGTACGCGGCGTGCTCGACCGCCTCCCAGACGGAGCCCTCCGCCATCTCGCTGTCGCCGGACAGGACGTACACCCGGTACGGGAGCCGGTCCAGGCGCTGCCCGGCGAGGGCCATGCCGACGGCCACGGGCAGCCCTTGGCCGAGGGAGCCCGTGGCGGTGTCCACCCAGGGCAGCCGCGGCGTGGGGTGCCCTTCGAGGCGGCTGCCGAGCGTGCGGTAGCCGAGCAGCTCCTCCTCGTCCACGGCGCCGGCCGCGCGGTACAGGGCGTACAGCAGGGGCGAGGCGTGGCCCTTGGAGAGGACGAGCCGGTCGTTGCCGGGGTGGTCGGGGTGGTCGAAGTCGAAGCGCAGGTGGTGGGCGAGGAGGACGGCCGCGAGATCGGCGGCGGACATGGAGGAGGTGGGGTGGCCGGAGCCGGCCGCGTCGGCGGCTCGGACCGCGTCGACGCGCAACTGCTGACCCAGTTCTGCGAGTTCCTCGTACTGCATGCGTCGTTCACTCCTTCCCGGGCGCGCCGCGGGTGTGGGCGAGCTCGGGTGCGTCGGTGTCGAGGGGGACCTGCCAGGAACGGACCAGGCCGAGCTGGACGGCCTGCCGGGGCAGGGCGGCGTCGAGCAGCCAGTCGGCGGCCACCCGGACGCGGTTGCCGGGCATGGCGGCCAGGTGGTAGCCGCGGGTGACGGCGCCGGCGACCGGACCGGAGAGGGGGACGCCGAACGGGTTGGCCGCGGCCTTGACCCCGCCGAGGTCCACGGCGAAGCCGAGCGCGTCGTGCCGGTACGGGGCGGGGGTGCCGAGGCCGAGGGACGCGGCGACGTTCCGGGCGGCGGTCTTCCCCTGGCGCGAGGCGTGCTGCGCCGTCATGGGGGTGATCTCGCCGGGGCGGGCGAGGTCGGGCACGGCGGCGGCGTCGCCGCACGCGAAGACCTCCGGGTGGCCGGGGACGGCGAGTTCCGGGGTGACGACGATCCGGCCCTGCTGGAGGGGGACGCCGACCTGGGAGACGAACGGGTCGGGGCGGACGCCGACGCACCAGATCAGTGAGCGCGTCGGGACGAACTCGCCGTCGTCGAGCAGGACGCCGTCGGCGGTGGACTCCTTGACGGAGGTGCGGGTGCGCACCTCGACGCCCCGGTCGCGCAGGACCCGGTCGGCGGTGGCGGCGAGGCGCTCGTCGAGGCCGGGCAGGACGCGGTCGGCGACGTCGACGAGCAGCCAGCGGGGCGCGCGGTCGCGCGGCCAGTGGGGCTGCTCGCGCACGAGGGCGTCGGTGAACATCTTGCCGTGGGCGGCGACCTCGGTGCCGGTGTAGCCGGCGCCGACCACCACGAAGGTGCGGCGGGCCTCGGCGGTCGCGGGGTCGTCGGCGCCGGCGGCCATGAGCTCGATCTGCCGGGTGACGTGGTCGCGCAGGTAGAGCGCCTCGGGCAGACCGCGGAAGCCGGTGGCGTGCTCGGCGATGCCCGGGATGGGGAGGAGCTTGCTGACGCTGCCGACGGCGAGGACGAGCCGGTCGTAGTCGATCCGGCCCGAGGTGCCCTCGGGGTCGGTGCAGTGCACGGTGCGCGCGTCGAGGTCGATGCGCTCCGCCGTACCGAGGACGAGCCGGACGTTCCGCAGGGTGCCCGGCAGGGACACGGTGACGCGGCGGGGTTCGAGGATGCCGGCGGCGACCTGGGGCAGCAGCGGCAGGTAGAGGAAGTAGTCGGTCGGGTTGAGCAGGACGATCTCGGCGCGGCCGCGCAGGGTGCGGGACAGTTCGCGTGCGGTCCGGTAGCCGGCGAAGCCGGCTCCGACGATCAGGACGCGCGGACGGCGCCTCGTCGCGGTGGTCACTGGGCCTCCCGTGGGTGGTGTGCGGTCAGGCGCGGTGGTGGGGCGCCTCGGGGTCCGCGGGCGGGCCCGGCGGCTCCGGGCCGGCGGGAGGCTCCGGCGGTGCGGGATCGGCGGGAGGCTCCGGCGGTGCGGGATCGGCGGGAGGCTCCGGCGGCTCCTGGGCAGCGGGAGGCTCCGGCGGCTCCGGCGTCGAAGGAGGATGCGGCGGCGCCGCGACCGGCGGGGGGACCACCGGTGAGGGTGGGGTGCCGGGGGCGACGACGCGGACGTCGTCCGGTTCACGGGCGGCCGGGGAGTCGGGTGCGGAGTCGTCCACGGACGCGGTGGCGGGGTCCTCGGTGCGGTACGGGCGGTCCTCGGCCGTGCGGGCGTCGCGGCGGCGCGCCTTCACGACCACCGCGGCCAGCAGGGCAGCGCCCAGCGCCGCGGTGGTCGCCCGTACCGGCTTCCGGGACCGCGGGGTCTTGGTCGTCATGGGCGGCGGGTACCCGGGCCTCCCCGCGGATAACGCCCCACCACCCCTGTCCGCATTCTGGGAATCACGTCTCGGGATGTGGTTGGCCGGCGTAGCGTGGCGGTCCTGTCCCGGTCCCGAGAGAGACGGAGTAGGGCGATGGCGGATGCCGTCTACACGCATGGCCACCACGAGTCGGTGCTGCGGTCGCACCGGTGGCGCACGGCCGACAACTCGGCGGCGTACCTGCTGGGTTCCCTGCGGCCGGGGCTCGACGTGCTCGACGTCGGGTGCGGTCCCGGCACCATCACGGCGGACCTGGCCGCGCTGGTCGCGCCGGGACGCGTGACGGCGGTCGACGCCGCCGACGGCGTCCTGGCGCAGGCGCGCGCGGTCGCCGCGGAGCGCGGCCTCGACAACGTGGTGTGCGCTGTCGCCGACGTCCACGCGCTGGACTTCCCCGACGACTCCTTCGACGTCGTCCACGCCCACCAGGTGCTCCAGCACGTGGGCGATCCGGTGGCCGCGCTGCGGGAGATGCGGCGGGTGTGCCGTCCGGGCGGGGTCGTCGCCGCGCGGGACAGCGACTACGCGGCGTTCGCCTGGTACCCCGAACCGCCGGCGCTGGAGGAGTGGCGGGGCCTGTACCGGCGGGTGGCGCGGGCCAACGGCGGCGAGCCGGACGCCGGCCGCAGGCTGCTGTCGTGGGCGCGGCAGGCGGGGTTCACCGACATCACCCCCAGCGCCGCAGTGTGGTGCTTCGCCACACCGGAGGAGCGCGCGTGGTGGAGCGCCCTGTGGGCGGACCGCACGACGGAGTCGGGGTACGCACGGCTGGCGGTGGAGGGCGGCCATACGACGCCGGAGGGGCTGGCGGCCGCCGCGGGGGCGTGGCGCGAGTGGGGCGTGGCGCGAGTGGGGCGCGAGCGCGGACGCGTGGTTCACCGTGCCGCACGGGGAGATCCTCTGCCGGGTGTGAGGCGTCCCAACTACCCTGGTCCGGTATGGAGATCCTCGGCACCACACTGCGCATCTGCGTCGACGACCTGGACGCCTCGGTGGCGTTCTACGAGCGGCTCACCGGCGGTCCGGCGCTGCGGTTCGAGCGCGGCGGCGTCCGCGTCGCCGCCGTCGGCTGCTTCCTGTTGATGAGCGGCCCGGAGCCGGAGCTGGAGGTGCTGCGGAAGGTGTCGGCGACGATCGCGGTCGCCGACGTGGACGCGGCGCACGAGGCGCTCACGGCGGTCGGCGCGAAGGTGCTGGCCGGCCCGGTCCCGACGCCGGTGGGCCGCAATCTCATCGCGGTCCACCCGGACGGCTCCGTCTTCGAGTACGCGGACCGCCGGGCCGGGTAGCCGCCGGGCGCGGCCGGCCGTCCGGCATGCGCCGCCCGCCGCGACCGGACGCGGACACCCGGCCCCGGGCTCCGTCCGGCGGGCGCCCAGCGCCGGGCTCCGTCCGGCGGGCGCCGGGTGTCCGCGCCGGATATTCGCTGGGCGTCCCCGCCCGGCCTCCCTAGGGTGGAGGGCGCCCGCGCCCCCAGGCGCGGGTTCGGTCGGAGCGGGGCGGAAGGCGGTACGGCATGGGGGCGCGTCACACCTACCGGGTGATCGTGCGGGGCGTCTGGGACGGCCTGACGGACCGGGACCGCGAGCGCCTCCTGGCCGACGCGGACCGGCACGGCCTGTCCTCGATGCGGTTCACGGAGGAGGGCTCGCTCACCTACGACGCCGCGCTGAAGCGCTTCAGCTACCGCTTCACGGTGGTGTCCGACGCGGACGACGGGGAGGAGATGGCCGCACTGCTCGCCGAGGAGCGGGCGGAGGCGGCGCTCGCCGCGCTGGGTCTCGGCCACCGGGCGCTGACCTCGACAGCCACGGACATGGACACCATGAAGGTCAACGACCGGGGCCGGCGCCCCGGGCGGCCGGCTCGTCCGCGGTGAGCGCCCACCGCTCGTGGTCCCGCCACTCCCCGTCGACGAGGAGCATCGCCGGGGAGTAACCCTCCCTGCGGAACCCGGCGCGGCGGACGAGGGCGATCGAGGCGGCGTTGCCGGGTTGGATGTTGGCCTCCAGGCGGTGCAGCCCGAGGGGGCCGAAAGCGTGGCGCACGACGAGGCCGAGCGCCTCCCCCATCAGTCCCCGCCCGGCGGCGTGCGCGAAGGCCCCGTAGCCGAGGGCGCCGTTGCGGAAGGCGCCCCGGACGATGTTGTTGACGTTGACGAAGCCGGCGATGGCGCCGCCGTCGCGCTCGCAGACCAGGTGGCCGAGGCGGTCGGGGGCCTCGATCAGGCGCCGCGCGTAGGCGGCGTAGGCGTCGGCGTCGTCGGGCGGGAAGAGCCAGGGCCGGTGCAGGTCCCGGCTCTCCCGCGCCCGTGCGGTGAACTCGTCGGCGTCCTCGTACCGGAAGGGCCGCAGGCCCACCCGGGGTCCCACGGCCAGGTACGCGGCCGGCCGGATGCTCTCGTCGTCGGGCATCCGGCCAGCCTAGGCGATGTCCCGCTCAGTGGTGGGCGACGACCACGGGGCGTTCGTCCGACGCCTCGGCGGCCTCCTCGGCCGGCGGGCGCTGGATGAGCAGCGAGGTCACCACGCCGACGGCGAGCAGGGCGAGCGCGGTGTACATGGCGTTCTGGTAGCCGGCCTCGGTGACGCCGCCGGCGTCGCTGCCCGCGGTGATCATGGCGGAGGCCAGGGCGATGCCGAGGGAGGCGCCGATGCCGAAGCAGGCGCCGTTGAGGCCGGAGAGGGAGCCGGGCTTGTCCGCCGGGGCGGTGGTCACGGCGAGCCCGTTGAGGCCGGTGAGCATGAAACCGCCGTAGGTGACGCCGAGCGCGGCGAGCGCGGCGACGAGGATCCACTCGTTGTGCAGGAAGAGCGTGGCCACGAGGAAGATCGCGAAGTTGGCGACGGCGCCCGTGACGACGATCTTGCGCCAGCCGATCCGCGGGCCGAGCCGCCCGGTGAGCGGGGCGGAGACCACCCCGATGAGCTGGATCGGCGTGAGGAAGAGGATCGCCGAGGTGACGGCCGTGAGGCCGAGGCCGACCCGCGCGTCCTGCGAGAACAGCGGGATGGTCAGGGCGATGGCGCCGAACGCGCCGCCGAGGGTGCAGATCGTGGTGAGGAGCAGCGGCCAGGCGCGCCGGGAGGCGAGGACGTCCAGGTCGATGACCGGGTTGGGGGCGGTCTTCTGCGAGAGGACGAAGAAGGCGAGGGAGGCGAGGCCGCCGATGAGGAAGGCGAGGGTGAGCGCCGAGGTCCAGCCCCAGGCGGCACCCTGGGCGAGGCCGACGAGGATGCCGGTGAGGCCGAGGGCGAGGGCGGTGATGCCGCGCGCGTCGAACCGGGCGCCGGGCTCCGTGGTGGGCGGTACGTCGGGGACGTAGCGGCGCACGCCGATCAGGCCGGCGACGGCGATGAGGGTGGAGCAGACGAAGATCCCGCGGAAGCCGATGGTGTCGGCGATCTGGCCGCCGGCGATGGCGTCGACGCCGGCGAGGCCGCCGTTGACGGCGGTGATGATGCCGGCCGCCTTGCCGAAGCCGGCCGGGGTGAGCAGCTGGTTCAGCGTGAGGAAGGCGAGGGTGAACATCGCCGCCGAGACGCCCTGGAGGATGCGGCCCGCGATGAAGACCTCGATGTTCGGCGCGACCACGCAGAGCACGTTGCCGACGATCAGGACGGCGGCGCACACGAGCATCATGGGCTTGCGGCCCCGCTGGTCGCTCAGGCGGGCGAGGGTGACCTGGCCGATGGCCGCCATCAGGAAGAAGAGCGTCTGGGAGAGGCCGGCGGCGGCCGTGGTGGTGCCGAGCCGCTCGATGACGTCCGGGAGCGCGGGACTGAGCATGGTGGCGTTGATCTGGTAGCCGAGGACGGCCAGGACCATCGCCAGCAGCATGGGGCCGCGGCCCGCGAGGTCGGATTCGGCTCCGGAACGCGTCCGGCCGGGCGTGGTTGACATGTCGGCCCCTTTGCCTGGGATGTCATCTCGTGCAGTGTCCGTGGCCACCTGCCCGTCAGTTGTCAGACAAGTGCCAGGTGACACCCTGTGGTCTACGCGCGTAAAACGTCAAGGGTCACCGGAGTGTGATGTGCGCCGTACCGACCCCCCGGCGACCCGCCGCCGCACGGCACCGCCGGTGCGCACGGGATTGCCCGGTGGCGGCGGGGCGGCATACCGTGCGCCATGACCTGCTGACAGGTGAGCCCGGGAGGTACAGCGGTGGTCAGTGCGGAGCGGCGGCGCCCGGTCGTGGTGCTGTACGAGCGGATCGTCGACGCCATCCACGCGGGCACCTACCCGCCGGGGTCCACCCTGCCGTCCGAGCCGCGCCTCGCCGGGGAGCTGGGCGTGAGCCGGCCGGCGCTGCGCGAGGCACTGCTGCTGCTCCAGGAGGACGGGCTGCTGTCGGTGCGCCGGGGCGTGGGGCGCACGGTCAACGACCGGCCGCCGCGGCGCGGCTTCGAGTACGTCCGGCCCCTGGAGGAGCTGCTCGGCGCCGGGGCGCCCGTCCGGGTACGGGCGCTGCTGCGGACCGTGGAGGAGCCGACCGACTTCACCACCCAGCACCTGCTGGCTCCGGTCCGGGCCGGGCTGCGGTTCTGGGAGTCCCTGCTCGCCGCGGAGGGCACGGCCGCCGCGCTCAGCCAGGAGTGGGCGGCCCCCGACGGGACGCTGGAGCGCGTCCACCCCGCCTTCGCCGCGGCCCTGCGGGAGGCGGCGGCCCCCGAGCGCACCTCGATGCTGTCGGTGCTGGTCGGGGCGTCGCGGGGGGTGGCGCTCGCCGCCCACAGCGCCGTGACGGCGACCCTGCTGGGCCAGCGGCGCGGGGAGCAGCTGGACCGGCCGGCGGACACCCCGGCGGTGCTGGTCACGCAGGTCGTGCGGGTCGGCGAGACGCCGGTGCTGGCGGCGAAGCACATGCTGCCGACCGGCGCCCCCGCCCTGCCGCTGCTCCAGTCGAACTGAGCCCGCCGCTCCCCCACGCGGGGGTGTCGCGCGGGTCACGGCGGCCGCCGCCGGGGTGCCCTACACTCCGGTCATGCACTTGTCTGACAACCTCGCCTCGTCCCGTGCCGTCGCCGACTGGATCCGCCAGGCCCCGAAGGCGGTCCTCCACGACCACCTGGACGGCGGCCTGCGCCCCGCCACGATCATCGAGCTGGCCCGCGCCTGCGGCTACACCGGACTGCCGACCGAGGACCCGGCCGAGCTGGCCGTCTGGTTCCGGGACGCGGCGGACTCCGGGTCCCTGGAGCGCTACCTGGAGACGTTCGCCCACACCTGCGCGGTGATGCAGACCCGCGAGGCCCTCTTCCGGGTGGCCGCCGAGTGCGCCGAGGACCTGGCGGCCGACGGCGTCGTCTACGCGGAGGTGCGGTACGCGCCCGAGCAGCACCTCGCGGCCGGGCTGACCCTGGACGAGGTCGTCGAGGCCGTCAACGAGGGCTTCCGCGAGGGCGAGCGCCGCGCCGACGGCCGCATCACCGTGGGCACCCTGCTCACCGGGATGCGCCACACGGACCGCTCCCTGGAGATAGCCGAGCTGACCGTCGCCCACCGCGAGCGCGGCGTGGCCGGGTTCGACATCGCGGGCGGCGAGATCGGCAACCCGCCGGCCCGCCACCTGCCCGCCTTCCAGCACCTGAAGCGGCACAACTGCCACTTCACGATCCACGCCGGCGAGGCCGTGGGCGCCGAGTCGATCCACGAGGCCGTCCAGGTGTGCGGTGCCGAGCGGATCGGCCACGGCGTGCGCATCACCGACGACATCGCCGAGGACGGCACGCTGGGCCACCTCGCCGCGTACGTCCGCGACAACCGGATCACGCTGGAGGTCTGCCCGACCTCCAACCTCCAGACGGGCGCGGCGAAGGACTACGCGACGCACCCCGTCGACCGGCTGCGCCGCCTCGGCTTCCGCGTCACGCTGAACACCGACAACCGCCTGGTGTCCGGCACCACCATGAGCGAGGAGTTCCAGCACATGGTGGACGCCTTCGGCTACGGCCCGGAGGTCTTCGAGGAGTTCACCGTCGCCGCCGTCGAGGCCGCCTTCCTGCCGCTGCCGGAGCGCCGCCGCCTCATCGACGAGGTGATCCGGCCGGGCTACGCCGCCCTGGCCGCGTCCTCCCGCTGACGACGCGGGGCGGGGGCGCGGCGGCCCACGGGTCGCCGCGCCCCCGCCCCCGTAGCCCCGCCGCCGGCACGTGCGGCCCGCGGGCGCCACGGCGACCGGGGCTCAGCGCAGCGCCGGCTCCGCCAGCCGCAGCACCCCGGCGTCGGCGTCGAGTTCGGCCGGTACGCCGAGCGGCACGGTCAGCGCGGGCGTGCCGTGGCCGAAGCCCAGCTCCTCCACGACGGGCACGCCCAGCCCGCCGAGCCGGTCCCGCAGCACCGCGCGCACCGCGCCGTACGGGCCGCACTCCTCCCACGAGCCGAGCGCCACGCCCGCCACGCCGTCGAACAGCCCGGCCCGCAGCAGCTGGGTCAGCATGCGGTCGATCCGGTACGGCTCCTCCCCCACGTCCTCCAGGAGCAGCAGCCCGCCGCGCAGCGACGTCCGCCCGTCCGGCGTGCCGAGCCCGGCGGTGAGCAGGCTCAGACAGCCGCCCACGGTGACGCCGCGGGCCCGGCCCCCGACCAGCGGGCGGGCGGTGCCCGCTCCGAGCACGCGCGCCGACTCCGGCGCGAACAGCGCCGTCCGCAGGGCGTCCTGCGTGGCGGTGTCCTTCAGGAAGGCGGCGGCCCCGACCATCGGGCCGTGCAGCGTCACCAGGCCGAGCCGCAGCGCGAACGCCTCGTGCAGCGCCGTCGCGTCGCTGAAGCCGACGAACACCTTCGGCCCGGCCGCCCGCATGGCGTCCCAGTCCAGCAGGTCCACGACCCGCTGGGCGCCGTACCCGCCGCGGGCGCAGACGACCGCGTCGACTCCCGGGTCGCACCAGGCGGCCTGGAGGTCGCGGGCGCGGTCGGCGTCGGTGCCGGCGAGGTAGCGGGCGGTGGGGTGGCGGTCCACGGCGTGCGGCAGCGCCACGGCGTCGAGGTCCCAGCCGCGCAGCACGTCGAGGCCCACCTGCAGCCGCTCCTCGGCGACCGGCCCGCTCGGCGCGACGACGGCGACCCGGGCGCCCGGCCGCAGGCGCGGCGGGCGGGTGAGCGGGGTCAGGGTGGTACGGGTCGTCACGTCCGCGGCTCCAGCGCCGGCACGTCCGGGCGGGCGATGCCGAAGGTCCGCGCGTACAGGGACAGTTCCGCCTCCAGGGCGCGGACGAGGGTGTCGGCGCGGCGGAAGCCGTGCTCCTCGCCCTCGAAGGCGAGGTACGTGTGGGGGACGCCGCGTCCCGCCATCCGCGCGAGGAACCGTTCGCATTGCTCGGGCGGGCAGATCACGTCGTCCAGCCCCTGGAGGAGCAGGAACGGTGTGCGGATGCGGTCGACGTGGCCGAGCGGCGAGCGCTCGCGGTACCGGCCGGGGACCTCGGCGCGCGGCCCGACGAGGGACTCCAGGTAGTGGGACTCGAAGTCGTGGGTGCCGCCCGTCGCCCAGCCCTCCAGGTCGAGCACCGGGTAGCGGATGGTGGCGCAGGCGTAGGCGTCCGTTGCGGCGAGCGAGACGGCGGCGGTCCAGCCGCCGGCGCTGCCGCCGCGGATGGCGAGCCGTGCCGGGTCGGCGGTGCCCTCGGCGGCGAGGGCCTCGGCGACGGCGGCGCAGTCCTCGACGTCGACGACGCCCCACTGCTCCCGCAGCTGCTCGCGGTAGGCCCGCCCGTAGCCGGTCGAGCCGCCGTAGTTCACCTCGGCGACGCCGATGCCGCGCGACGTGAAGTAGGCGATCTCCAGGTCGAGGACGAGGGGGGCGCGGCCGGTGGGGCCGCCGTGCGCCCACACCACGTAGGGCGGCAGCTCGTCGTCGGGGGCGACCCGGTCGGGGTTGTGCGGCGGGTAGACGTGGGCGTGGACCTCGCGGTTGTCGGGGCCCGTGAAGGTCCGCAGCTGCGGCTCCGGGTAGTAGGCCGGGTCGACGGGGTCGCGGTGGGCGGCGCCGACGACGCGGGCGCGGCCCGTGCCGGTGTCGAGCTCCACGACCTCGTGACCGCTGCGCGGGCTGGCGGCGACGCCGAAGACGCGGGTGCCGTGGGTGGCGAGCGTCGGCTCCCACTCCGTCCAGGGCCCGGCCGCGTCGACCAGTTCGCCCGTCTCGGGGTCGAGTATGCCGAGCGCGGTGGCGCCGCGGCCGTGGACGACCGCGACGAGCCCGCTGTCCAGCGGCCGGAACCAGCTGAGCCCGATCTTCCACAGGGGCCCGCCGAACTCCTCCTCGCGGCCCGGGCACAGCGGTGTCGCGGCCGTCCCGCCGGGCTTGCACCGGTACAGCTCCCACCAGCCGCCCCGGTCGGAGGCGTACAGGAGGGACCCGTCGGGGGCCCATTCGACCTGGCACACCGACTCGTCGACGGCTCCGGCGACGGGCGCGACCGACGCGAAGGGGCCGCCGTCCACGACGTCGCCGGTCATGACGAGCGTGCCGTCCCACGGCATGAGCGGGTGGTCCCAGGCGAGCCAGGCCGCCCGCCGCCCGTCCGGGGAGAGCCGGGGTCCGGTGACGAACCGGTGCCGGTCGTCGGTGAGTTCGCGGATCGCGGAGCGGTCGTCGGCGGCCGACCCATCGAGGGGCACGGCGGCGATGACCCGCCGCACGTCGCCGGGGCCCTCGCCGGTGGACTCCTCCAGGACGCACCACACCTCGCGGCCGTCCGGGTGGAGCACCGGGTCGGCCCAGCGCAGGCCGGCGCCCGTCCCCGACACGGGGGTGAGGGGGCGCGGCGCGGCCGTGCCCCCGGGCTCGTGGGCGTACAGCCGCTGGTCGGGGAAGTGGCAGAAGACGACGAGGGGCCCGGTGCCGTCGGGCCGCGCCGTGCCCGCCCACGGCCGGCCGCCGTACTCGACGACGCGGCTGCGGACGTTCCAGGGGGCCGGCAGCACCGTCTCCTCGGCGCCGTCGGCGGTGCGGCGGACCAGGGCGCGGCGGCCGTCCTCGGCCGGCCGCGGCTCGGTCCACCACACCTCGTCGCCCACCGTCCCGACGTACTCGGGGTGCCCGTCGTGCGCGGCGGCCAGCCGCGCGTCGATCGGTGACGGCCAGGTTCCGTAGGGGCCCGTGGGCACCATGGACGATTCCCCCCTGTGGGCTATGCGGTACGCAGACAGTGGTCGAGGACGCGGACGCCGAAGTGCAGCGCGTCGACCGGGACGCGCTCGTCGACGCCGTGGAACATGGCCTGGTAGTCGTAGCCGACGGGCAGCCGCATCGGGGCGAAGCCGTAGCCGACGATGCCGAGCCGGGAGAACTGCTTGGCGTCGGTGCCGCCCGACATGCAGAACGGCACGACCCGCGCGTCCGGGTCGAAGCGCTCGACGGAGGCGCGCAGGGCGGCGTACGTCGGGGAGTCGACCGGCGCCTGCAGGGCGACCTCCCGGTGCACGAACTCCCAGTCGACGCCGGGGCCGGTCAGCTCGTCGAGGGTCGCGGCGAACTCCTCGTCGCCGCCGGGCACGGTCCGCCCGTCGACGTGGGCGGTGGCGGTGCCGGGGATGACGTTCACCTTGTAGCCGGCGTCGAGCATCGTGGGGTTGGCGCTGTTGCGGAGGGTCGCCTCGACGAGCGTGGCGGCCGGTCCGAGCTTGCCGAGCAGCCCGTCCACGTCGAAGTCCGGCCGGTCCAGGTCGGGGGCGTCCAGGCCGTGCAGGACGGCGAGTTCGGTGAGGGCGGCGCGGACCGTGGGTGTGAGCCGGACGGGCCACTGGTGCTCGCCGATGCGGGCCACGGCGGCGGCGAGCCGGCTGACCGCGTTCTCCCGGTTCACCTTGGAGCCGTGCCCGGCCCTGCCCCGCGCGGTGAGCCTGAGCCAGGCGGTGCCGCGCTCGCCCGCGGCGACCGGGTAGAGCGTCATGCCGGGGCCGGCGTGGAAGGTGTAGCCGCCGGACTCGCCGACGGCCTCGGTGCACCCCTCGAACAGGTCGGCGTGCCGGTCGGCGAGGAAGCCCGCGCCGTCCTCGGCGCTCGCCTCCTCGTCGGCGGTGTAGGCGAGGACGATGTCGCGGCGCGGCCGGACGCCGTGGCGGGCCCAGTCGCGGACGACGGCGAGCACCATCGCGTCCATGTTCTTCATGTCGACGGCGCCGCGGCCCCACACGACGCCGTCGCGGACCTCGCCGGAGAAGGGGTGGACGGTCCAGTCGGCGGGCTCGGCGGGGACCACGTCGAGGTGGCCGTGGACGAGGAGCGCGTCGGCCGACGGGTCGGTCCCCTCGATGCGGGCGACGACGTTGGTGCGTCCCGGGGTCCGCTCCAGCAGGAGCGGTGCCAGGCCCGCGTCGGCGAGCCGTTCGGCGACGTACTCGGCGGCGGGGCGCTCCCGGCAGTCGCCGCCGCCGCGGTTGGTGGTGTCCATGCGGATGAGGTCGGACGTGAACGTCACCACCTCGTCGAAGGCCGGTCCGTCGGACGGGTCCTGCTCGTGCCCCCGGTCCTGGCGGGTCGGGTCAGCCATACTGCTCCTCCACTGCGGCCGAGACGATCGTGGTGACCGCCTTGAAGGTCCGGATCGTCTCGTACATCGTGGCGCCGGTGTGGGCGACGCGGCGCTCGCCGCAGACCACCACGCCCGGGACGACGGTGGCGGCCGCGGCCAGGTGCTCCGCGTCGAACTCCAGCTCCACGGTGAACGGTCCGCCGCGCACCGGTTCGTACCGTACGGCCAGGGAGGCCGCTTCCTTCGCCGCGGCGCGGATGTCGGCGGCCGTCCGCGCGGGCGTGCGGCAGACCGCCGCGTACCGCGACACGTGGTCCTTGACGGCGACCTTACGCGCCTCGGGGGCGTAGGCGAGGGCGTCCTCACAGGTGCGGTCGTCGCCGGTGACGAGGACGACGGGGACGCCGTACTCGGCGACGACGTGGGCGTTGAGGTACCCCTCGGAGGCGCGGGTGCCGTTGAGCCAGACGCCGGTGATGGAGTTGGCGAGGTAGGTGTGGGCGAGGACGCCCTCCGTGCCGGCCCCGGTGTGGTAGCCGACGAAGGCGATGCCGTCGACGTCGCCGTGCTGGACGCCCTCGACCATGGAGAG
Source organism: Streptomyces changanensis (assembly GCF_024600715.1). Taxonomy (NCBI): domain Bacteria; kingdom Bacillati; phylum Actinomycetota; class Actinomycetes; order Kitasatosporales; family Streptomycetaceae; genus Streptomyces; species Streptomyces changanensis. The sequence goes on along the minus strand of NZ_CP102332.1, from coordinate 5,692,689 downwards.
CGACTTGTGTCGGCCCGTCAGCATCTGGGCGCGGGGGTCGAGCCGTTCGAGGAGGAGGTTGCGCATGGTCCAGTGCGCCTCGTTGACGAGGACCTCGTCCGCGCCGCCGTCGAGGAAGCCGAGGACGGCCGCGTCGACGTCGGAGGTGAACATCGCCCGGCAGCGCTCCCACTGGGGGGTGCCGGGCAGGACGTCGGCGGGCCAGGTGACCCCGGTGGCGCCCTCCATGTCGGCGCTGATGAGGATCTTCATGCCCACACGTTACGCGGCGGTGCGGGCCGGTACCAGGTGCGCGCGGGCCGGTCCCGGGTGCGCGTCCGTCACCGGGGCGGTGCGGGGCGGGGGTAGGTGCGGGACTGCTTGACGCTGCCGAAGGCGAAGCTCGACTCGATGGAGGCGATGCCGGGGATGGCGTGGACCTGGTTGCGGACGAGGAGTTCGTACGCCTCCAGGCTTTCGATGACGACGCGCAGCAGGTAGTCGCTGCTGCCGGCCATCAGGTAGCAGTCCTGCACGTGCTCGATGCCGCCGATCCGCTCCTCGAAGACGGCGACGGCCTCCGCCGTGTGGCGTTCGAGGCGGATGCGGACGAAGACGGTGATCGGCAGCCCGTAGGCGACCTGGTCGACCATCGCGGTGTAACCGCGGATGAGACCGGACTCCTCCAGGCGGCGGACCCGCCGTAGACAGGGGGACGGGGAGAGCCGGACCCGGTCGGCCAGGTCCTGGTTGGACAGGCGCCCGTCCGCCTGCAGCTCGCGGATGATCCGCAGATCGGTGGCGTCCACGCCTCCACCCACCCCCTCCCGACCGCCCGCGCGGTCCCCTGACCGGCCACGACGGCCGTTCTTGGCAGATCCTGCCCCAAACATAGGTCCGAGCGGCAGAACTGGCAATCGGCTGCCCCGGCGTTGGTCCTACTGTTGCGGCGCACAGGGATGGGTTTTCCGTACGGATGGAGGTCGGGTGGTCGCGACGAGCACCGTGGGCGCGCCCGCGGTCGGCCGGGGACGGCGGCTCCCCGTCCTGTCCCCTGGAGCGGTGGGCATGACCGCGCTCTTGCTGACGGTGTCGATCTGGGCGGCGTTCGCCCTGAGCGCCCGGGCGCTGGGCGCCTCGACGCTGCTGCCCGCCGACGCGGCGCTGCTGCGGTTCGGTGTGCCGCCGGCTCTCCTGGCGGTGGCGCTGTGGCGGCGCCGGCGGGCGCTGGCCGCGGTGCGGCCCGGGCCCGCGGTCAAGATCGTGTGCGGGGCGGGGGTGCCGTTCTTCCTGGCGGCCATGTACGGCGGCTCGCTGACCTCGGCCTCCTTCGTCGGGGCGATCGTGCCGGGCATGGTCCCGCTGTTCGTCTCCGCGCTGGTGGTCGCGCGCGGCGGGCGCCTCCCGCGCGGCGCGCAGGCCGCCGGGCTGGCGCTGATCGCGCTGGGCGTCGTCGCCCTCGTCTGGCGGTACGCGGTGCCGTTCGACTCCGACGTGATGGTCGGTTCCGGGACGCTGCTCGTGGCGAGCGGGCTGTGGGCCCTGTACACGGTGGGCCTGCGGGAGGTGGACCTCGACCCGGTCGGGTCCATCGGGCTGCTGTGCGTGCCGTCCTTCGCCGTCGTCGCGGCGCTGGTGGCGCTGGGCGTCCTGCCGAGCGGGCTGGGGCGCGCGACCGCCGGCGACGTCGTCCTCTTCCTCGTCGTCCAGGGCCTCGGGGTGGGCCTGTGCGCGGGGCTGCTGTACGCGTTCGCGATACGGCGGCTCGGCGCCGAGCGCAGCTCCGTCGTCGGCAGCCTGAGCCCGGTGGCCGTGGTGCTGCTGGCCGTCCCCCTCCTCGACGAGCGTCCGACGGCGGCCGTGCTCGTCGGCGTCCCCCTCATCACCGCGGGCGTGGTCCTGGCCAACCACCGCCCCCGCCCCACCCGTACCGACCGCGACCCGGAGGTCTCCCCCGATGCTTGAGCTGCTCCCGCCCCCGCCGGCAGACCCCCTGTGGGACCTGGCCGCCGAGTTCGGCGCCGACCCGCGCCCCGAGCGGCTGAACCTCGTGCTGGGCGTCTACCGCGACCACACCGGTGTGACGCCGGTGATGCGGGCGGTGCGGGACGCCGAGCTGCGCCTCGCCGAGCGCTCGGCGTCGAAGGAGTACCGGGGACTGTCCGGCAACACCGCCTTCAACCGCGCCATGGTCGCGCAGGTCCTCGGTGACGGCGCGGCGGCCGCCCGGGCCACCGCCGTGCAGACCGTCGCGGGCACCGGCGCCCTGCGCCTCCTGGCGGACCTGGTCCGGCGGACCCGGCCCGGCACGACGGTGTGGATCAGCGACCCCGCCTACGTCAACCACCGGCCCATCCTGGAGGCGGCGGGCCTCGTGGTGCGCGCGTACCGCTGGACCGACCCGCAGGGGCTGCTGGAGGACCTGCGCGGCGCCGGCCGCGACGACGTCGTCCTGGTGCAGGGCTGCTGCCACAACCCGACGGGCGTCGACCTCGACCGCGCGACGTGGGAGGCCCTGGCGGCGATGGCCGGCCGCGCCGGCTGGGTGCCGTTCGTCGACCTGGCGTACCACGGGCTCGGCGACGGCCTGGAGGCCGACCTGTGGGCGACGCGGATGCTGGCGGAGCGGCTGCCGGAGGTGCTGGTCGCGGTGAGCTGCTCGAAGAACTTCGGCCTGTACGCGGACCGCACCGGCTGCGCGATCGTCGTCGGCTCGTCGCCTCGGGTGCTGGCCCACGCCGAGACGGCCCTGCAGAACGCCGCCCGCACGCTGTACTCGATGCCGCCGGAGCACGGGGCGGCGATCGTGGCGACGGTCCTGGAGGACGACGCGCTGCGGAGCTGCTGGCACGCCGAGCTGAACGTCATGCGGCGCCGGGTCGCCGCGAACCGCGCCGCGCTCGTCGCCCGGCTGGCGGAGCTGGGCTGCGGCGCCTGGGCGGAGCCGCTGGCCCGGCAGAAGGGCATGTTCGCGGGGCTGCCGCTGTCGCCCGACGGGATGCGGGCGCTGCGCCGCGACCACGCCGTCTACGGCACGGCGTCGGGGCGCCTCAACATCGCGGGGCTGCCGGCCGACCGGGTGGACCAGCTGGCCGGTGCCATCGCCGCGGTCCTCGGTGGCGTCCCGGCCTTCGCGTCCGGGCCGGGCCCCGGCCTGTCGGTACCGAGCCAGGCCGTCCCGGTCTGAGCCCGGCCGTCTCGGGGCCTGTCGTCTCGGGGCCGGCCGTCTCGGGGCGGCCGTCTCGGGGCCGGCCGTCTCGGTCCGAGCCCGGTCTGTGCGGCCTGGCCCGGCGCGGCCGTCCCCCGCCCCGAGACCGAGCGTCGCGGTCCGAGCCGAGCCACCCCCGCCCCGGGGCGGGGGTGGCTCGGTGTGCGCCGGCCGCCCGGGCGCAAGCGGCCCGTCAGGCCGGCAGGACCGGGCTCCTGGGGCCCGGAACGGCCAGCAGACGGGACAGCTCGGCGCGGTGGAGGTCGGCGACCGGCGCCAGCAGATCGGGGTGGCGCAACAGCGCCGCCGCGCGCCGGTCGGCGTCGCCGGGCGACAGCAGGCGGCGGCTGCCGACCGGCGCCGGGCCGCGCAGGGCGACGACCGCCGCGGCCGCCAGTTCCGGCTCGCCGAGGAGGCAGGCCGCCCAGCTGGCGACGACCTCGTCCACCCACGTGCGCCACGGCTCGTCGCCGCCGTCGGCACCGGTGAGCCAGTCGAGCCGGTCCGCGCCGCCCGCGCCGGTCATCGAGACGAGCGCCGCGTCCAGTTCCGTCGGGTAGCGCAGGGCGGCGGCCACTCCCGCGGCCTGCCGTGCCTGTGCCTCGGCGAGGGCACGGTCGACGGCGCCGCCCCCGGAGGGGTAGGCGCGGGTCAGCCACTGCGCGGTGGCCGCGACGATCGAGGGGAGTTCGGTGTGCACTGCCGGTCCGGGGGCCGTCGGGATGGTGGCCAGCACGGTACCCCGATGCGCCCTTCCGGCGTAATGACGCATATCACCCGCGTCCGGTGGTATCCGCACCGTGCACGATCATCCGAACCGGAGGAGAGGCCATGGGACACGGCGGCGACGTGATCAACGAGCTGGTCACCGACCACCGCGAGGTGGAGGAGCTGTTCAAGCGCATCGAACGGCTGCCCTCGGGTGCCGCGGAGCGCAAGGAGCTGGCCGACCAGGTCACGATCGAGCTGGTACGGCACGCGGTCGCCGAGGAGGAGTACCTGTACCCGGCGGTGCGCGAGCACGTGCCGGGCGGGGACGCCATCGCCGACCGGGAACTGGCGGACCACGCGTCCGCCGAGCGCACGATGAAGGAGCTGGAGGCGTGCGAGGCGGGCGACGTCCGGTTCGACGCGCTCGTCACGCAGCTGATGGCGGAGATCCGCGGGCACGTGGACGACGAGGAGGCGAACCTCTTCCCGCGCCTGCGCGCGTCCTGCCCGCCGGAGGCGCTGGAGGAGCTGGGCGACAAGGTCCGCAAGGCGAAGAAGGTGGCGCCGACCCGGCCGCACCCGGCCGCGCCGGACAAGCCGCCGGCCAACAAGCTCCTCGACCCGGGCGCGGGCATCGTCGACCGGCTGCGCGACGCGGTCACGGGGCGCGGCAAGCACGGCTGACGGGCCGCTCCGGCCCCCGCGCGGCGGCGCGGCGGGCGGCACGGACTCGGGGCGGGCGACGGACCACGGATCCGTCGCCCGCCCCGATCGTCGTGCGGGCCGTGGTCGGAGGAGGCGTCAGGCGTCGTGGCCGAGGAGCACGTCCCGTTCGGTCCGCCCGCCGCCCGTCACGCTGAGGGCGGTGGCGACGGGCGGGTAGCCGGTGGCGATGACGGTGTGGGCGCCGGAGGGCAGGTCGACGAAGCGGAAGATGCCGTCCGGTCCGGTGGTGAGGGTGTCGACGACGTTCCCCGCGGCGTCGAGCAGCGTCACGCGCGCGTCCTCCACGGGACGGCCGCCGGGGGCGCGGACGGTGCCGCACACAACGGCGCCGCCCGCCAGCTCCACGTCCTGTCGGGTCTCGCGGGCCGCCTGGACGGTGACCGGGACGGCGGTGGGCCGCAGGCCGGGCGCGCCGGAGGTGAGGGTGTACTCGCCGGCGATCAGCTCGGTCAGCAGGTAGCCGCCGTCGGGCGCGGTGCGGGTGGTGGCGACGACGTCGCCGCGGACGTCGGTGAGCGTGACCCCGGCGTCCTGGACGGGTGAGCCGTCGGGGGTGGTGACGGCCCCGGAGAGGCGGCCGGCGCCGCCGAGGACGACGTCCAGTCCGACGGCGCCGTCGGGGCGGTCACCGGCGGTGAGGGTGACGGCCCGGGGCTGGTGGCCGGCGGCCGAGGCGATCAGCACGTACGCGCCGGGGGCGGGGGTGCTGAGCGCGTAGCGCCCGTCGGCGCCGCTCGCGCCGCGGCCGGTCTGGCGGCCGCGGACGTCGATCAGGGTGAGGGCGGCGCCGGGGACGGGCGAGCCGTCGTGGTGGCGGACCGTACCGCAGACGGGGGCGCCGGGCGCGGGGAGGGACGCCGGGCCGTACGCCGCCTCGGGCGGCGGGGCCGCCGCCCCGGCGAGCGGCACGGCGGTCCGTGACGCGGCGGACCCGGCGTCGACGGGGACGGCGTCGATGAGCCCGGCGTCGACGGGCCCGGCGTGGGGCGGGACGGCGTCGCTCGGAGCGGCGCCGGTGGGGACGGCATCGGTCGGGGTGGCGCCGGTCGGCTCCGGGCCGGCGTACGCGGGCGCGGGGCCCGGGGGCGGTACGGGTCGGGGGCCGCGTGCCGCGGGGACGGCGCCCGCGGCGGGGCGGGGGTCGGACACCAGCGGTCTCTCCTTGAGGAAGAAGGCGGCGAAGAGGCCGACGGCGAGCACCGGCACCAAGTGGAGCAGGATCCGCGGCGCGGCGTCGGCGTACACGTGGGCGTAGCCGTGGCGCAGGACGGGCGGCAGGGGGTGCGGCTCGGCGAAGAGCGTGCCGAGGAGGGTGACGCCCGCGCTGGCCCCGATCTGCTGGCAGAGGGTGAGGGCGCCGGTCGCGGCGCCTACGTCGCCGGGGCGCGCGACGTTCTGCACGGCCAGCACCAGGACGGGCAGGACGAGGCCGATGCCGGTGCCGAGGACGGCCTGCCAGACGCTGTGGTCGAGGCGGGGGGTGCCGGCGTCGAGCTGGGAGAGCAGCCACATGCCGACAGCGGCGACGGCCGTGCCGATGACCGCGTGGACGGCGTAGTGGCCGGTCCGGCTGACGAGGTGTCCGGAGACGAGGGACGCGGCGGCCAGCGCCCCGAGGAGCGGGAGGATCAGCAGCCAGGTGTCGAGGGCGCCGCGGGCGCCGGCCTGCCGGAGCAGCGCGGGGAGGCACACGGCCACCCCGAGGAGGGCGACGCCGACGAGCGCGCCGACGACCGCGCACACGAGGAAGACGGGGTCGCGCAGCAGCCGCAGCGGGATGACGGGTTCGGGCGCGCGGTGGGCGACGACGAGGTGGAGCAGGGCGCTGCCGGCGGCGGCGCAGCCCAGGCCGAGGATGGTCCTGGAGGTCCAGGCGTGCGCGGTGCCGCCCCAGGTGAGCAGCAGGACCAGGCAGGCGGTGGCGGCGGTGAGGAGCAGGGCGCCGAGCACGTCGGGGCGCGCCCGGCGGTGCGCGGCGGCCGAGCCGCGGCCCCGGCCGGCGGGGGTGGAGGGGCGCAGGGCTGCGCCGACGACGGCGAGGGCGGCGAGGCCGCCGGGTACGACGAGGTGGAACGTCCAGCGCCAGGAGGCCGTCTCGGTGACGTACCCGCCGAGGAGCGGGCCGGTGACGGTGGCGACGGTGAACGCGGCGGCCAGGACGCCGAGGTGGCGGCCGCGCCGGTGGGCGGGCGCCAGGTCGGCGGCGAGGGCCTGCGCGCCGGTGAGGACTCCCCCGGCGCCGAGTCCCTGCACCGCGCGCAGGGCGACCAGTTCGTCCGGGGTGCGGGCCCAGCCGGCCAGGGCGGAGGCGGCGACGAAGAGCGTGAGGGCCCACTGGAAGACGGCCTTGCGGCCGTAGAGGTCGCCGAGCTTGCCGTGGAGCGGCAGGGAGGCGGTGGCGGTGAGGAGGAAGGCGGTGACGGCCCACGTCGCGCGGTCGGGGCGGCCGGGCAGGTCCGCGGTGACCGCCGGGAGGACGGGGGCGAGGGCGAGCTGCTGGAGCGCGACGAGGAGGACCGCGAGGGCGAGCCCGGTCAGGGCGAGTCCCGCGCGGCGGGGGCCGGGCACCGGCCCGAGCGCCGGGCCGGGGTGGTGCGGTGGGCCGTCGGGGGACGGCGGCGGCGCGGTGGAGCCGGGTGCCGCGGTCCGTACGGTCTGCTCGTCCTGCGCCAGCGTGATCCCACCCACGAAACCGCTCCCCTCGTCTCGCCGCTCGCGTCCGGGGCGCCATTGTTCGCATCAGACGCGGAGGGTGATCAAGCGGTGCATTGCGGGCGGGAGGGTGGGTACGGGCCCGGTCGCGGCCGACGGCGCGCGGGCGGCGCCCCGCCGGTCCTGCGGTTTCGGGCGTACCGGGCCCCGGTGGACCCTTCCCCGGCGCGCGCCGGGCGGCGGGGAAGGGCGGGGGAAGTCCACTCGAACCGGTGACGGGCGGGGGCGGGGCCGGGGCCGGGTCGTGCCGGGTGCCCGCGCCGCGGTGCCGGGCGCCGCGGGCCGGGCGGGGCGCCGCGCGGCCGGCCGAGCGGGGCTGTCCGGACGGGCCCGGGGGACGGCGGCCCGTGCCGGTCACGCCACGGCGGCTACTTCTCGACCTCGGCCGCGAGGTTGGCCAGGACGGCGTCGTGGATCCGGCCGAGGCCCTTGGGGGCGAAGGTGCGCTCGAAGAAGCCGCCGACGCCGCCGGCGCCGTCCCACACCGTGGTGACGACGGCCCGGGCGCGGCCCTCACCGGCGGGGGTGACCGTCCAGGTGGTGACCATGGAGGAGTTGCGGTCCTTCTCCACGAGCTGCCCGTCCGTGGGCTCGGTGACCTCCAGCAGGCAGTCACGGACGCGCTTGCTGGTGGCCTGGAGCCTCCAGTGGACGAGGGTGCCCTCGCCGTCGCCGCCCTCGCGCACCTCGTACTCGCTGAAGTGCTCGGACAGGAGCTTCGGGCGGGTGTCCCGGTAGTCGGCCAGCGCGTCGAACACGGTCTCCGCGTCCGCCGCGATGACCCGCTCCGTCGTGGCCTCGACCTGCGCCATCGCTTTGACCTCCAGCAATCGTTCTTCGGGGGCTCCACCCAACCACCTGCGGCCGGGGGACCCAAATCCGGCCACCAAGCGATCATGGGAACAGTTGTTCTATTCTGGATCCGTACGTCACGCTCGACCGAGGAGGCCGCCATGCGCTGGGACAACCTGGGGGACCGCCCCGAGGGCGCGGCCGGGGCGGCCGTGACGGGCGAGGCGGCACTCTTCGGGACGGACGCGGTGACCACGCGGACGTTCGACACGCCGGAGTTCCGCGGCATCACGTTCCACGAGGTCAGGGCCCGCTCGATCCTCAACCGGGTGCCCGGCGCCTCCCGCATGCCGTTCGAGTGGACCGTCAACCCCTACCGTGGTTGCACCCACGCCTGCGTGTACTGCTTCGCCCGCCGCACGCACGCCTACCTCGACCTCGACACGGGTGTCGGCTTCGACACCCAGATCGTGGTGAAGGTCAACGCCCCCGAGGTGCTGCGCCGCCAGCTCGCCTCGCCCCGCTGGCAGGGCGCGCACGTCGCGATGGGCACGAACGTCGACTGCTACCAGCGGGCGGAGGGCCGCTACCGGCTCATGCCCGGGATCATCGAGGCGCTGCGCGACCGCGCCAACCCCTTCTCGATCCTCACCAAGGGCACCCTGATCCTGCGCGACCTGGACCTCCTGCGCCAGGCCGCCGAGGTGACCGACGTCGGGGTGTCGGTGTCGGTCGGCTTCACCGACCAGGAGCTGTGGCGGACGGTCGAGCCGGGCACACCCGCCCCCGAGCGCCGCCTCGACGTGGTGCGGACGCTCACCGACGCCGGCATCGGCTGCGGAGTGCTGATGGCCCCCGTCATCCCCTTCCTCGGCGACCGCCCCGAGCAGCTGCGCGCCACCGTCCGGGCCATCGCCGAGGCGGGCGCCACCTCGGTCACACCACTCGCGCTGCACCTGCGCCCGGGTGCCCGCGAGTGGTACGCGGAGTGGCTGCAGCACCACCACCCGCACCTCGTACCGCGCTACGAGCGGATGTACGCCGGGGGCGCGTACGCGCCGACGTGGTACCAGCGCCGGATCACGCGTCAGGTGCACGAGTTCGCCGCGGAGTTCGGGATCGGACCGGCCGGGCGGGGCGAGGCGCGCCGCGTCGCCCCGCCCGGCCGCGCCGAGCGAGCCGGGGGCCCGGCGCGGGCGCGGGCCGGGGAGGCGCGGGAGGCGCCGCCTGCGGAGCCCACGCAGCTCACCCTCCTCTGACCCGCGCCGCGCGGACGGGCACCTCCGCCCCCACCGGCACCAGCCCGCCCCGCGCGGTCCGCCCGCACCTCCGCCCCACCGGCACCGGCACCGGGCCACCCCGCGCAGCCGCTCGCGCCCACCTCGTGGACCCGCTCCACGGGCCCGGTGCCCGGACCGCGCCCCCGATCGGGTCACGTCCGGGTGGATCGGGGCGGTCCGCCCCGGATCGGGGGGCGACGCCCCCGAGACTGGCCGGATGCAGAAACGCGCAGGAGTACTCATCGCCGCCGGCGCGCTGGTCGCGGGGGCCGTCACCGCCGCGCCGTCGGCCGCCGAACCGTCCGCGCCGAAGCCCGGGACGCCGCTGCAGTGGGCGGCGTGCGCCACGCGGCAGTACCCGAAGCTGGAGTGCGCGACCCTCCGGGTGCCGCTCGACCACGCCGCGCCGCGGGGCGAGCAGATCACGCTCGCCCTCTCCCGGGTCCGGCACACCGCCCGGACCTCGCAGGGCCCGCTGCTGGTCAACCCCGGGGGGCCCGGCGGGAGCGGCCGCACGCTGGCCGGTTTCGTCGCGTCGTCGCTCCCGGCCTCCGTCGCCGCGCAGTACGACGTGATCGGGCTCGACCCGCGGGGCGTGGGCGCCAGCCGGCCCGCCCTGGACTGCCGGCCCGGCCACTTCGCGCCCGTACGCCCCGACTCCGTCCCGCGCGACCAGCGCGAGGAGCGGGCCGGGCTGGCGCGGGCGGCGTCGTTCGCCCGGGCGTGCGGCGAGAAGCACGGCCGGCTGCTGCCGTTCATGGACACCGTGAGCGCCGCGCGGGACGTGGACGCGGTCCGCGCGGCGCTGGGCGCGCCCCGCATCAGCTACCTCGGCTACTCGTACGGCACCTACCTCGGCGCGGTCTACGCCAAGCTCTACCCGCAGCGCGTGCGGCGGGCGGTCCTGGACTCGGTGGTGCACCCGGGCGGGGTCTGGTACGACGCGAACCTCGCGCAGGATCATGCCTTCGACGCCCGCCACAAGGCGTTCCTCGCCTGGGTGGCCCGGCACGACGCGGTGTACGGGCTGGGCACCGATCCGGCGCGGGTCGAGGCGCGTTGGTACGCGATGCGCTCGGCGCTGCGCGCGGAGCCGGCCGGCGGCACGGTGGGACCGGCCGAGCTGGAGGACACCTACCTGCCGGGCGCCTACCACAACGGCCACTGGCCGGTGCTGGCCTCGGCGTTCGCGGCGTACGCGGTCGACGGGGACACCCGCCCGCTGGTCGACGCGTACGAGTCGATCGCCCGGCCGGACGCCGCGAGCGACAACGGCTACTCGGTGTACACGGCCGTGGAGTGCCGCGACGCCCGCTGGCCCACGTCCTGGGGCGTGTGGCACCGCGACCACTGGGCCGCCCACGCCAAGGCGCCGTTCTCCACCTGGAACAACGCCTGGTACAACGCCCCGTGCGCCTTCTGGCCCGTGCCGCCGCTGACCCCGCTCGACGTGGCGAACGAGGCGGTCCCGCCGGTCCTGCTCTTCCAGGCCGACCAGGACGCCGCCACGCCGTACGAGGGCGCCGTCGCCACCCACGGGCTGCTGCGGGACTCCCGGCTGGTGGTCGAACGGGGCGGCGGCAACCACGGGGTGACCCTGCGCGGCAACGCCTGCGCGGACCGGATCCTCGCCCGGTACCTGGCGACCGGCGAGGTCCCGCGCGGGGACGGTGGCGTCGGGGTGGACGTGTGGTGCCCGACCCGGCCCGACCCGGAGCCGGCGGCCACCGCCCGCAAGGCGCCCGCACCCGCCCCGGTGCACGGGGTGCGGTGGGCGCTCCCCCGCGGAAACTGACGCGCGCCGGAGCCGGGGCGTCCACCACCATGGCCGCATGACGACGCATCTGACGCACGTGGCGGCCCCCGACGGGGTCGCGCCCGGTTCCGGTTACAGCCATGTCGTGTGGGGGACGGGCCGGTTCGTCGCCGTGTCGGGGCAGTGCGCCCTGGACGGGGCGGGCCGGGTCGTCGGCGAGGGCGACCCGGCCGCCCAGGCGCGGCAGGTCTTCGCGAACCTGGGCCGCTGCCTCGCCGCCGCCGGGGCGACCTTCGCCGACGTGGTGAAGCTGACGTACTACGTGACGGACGTGGGGCACCTGCCCGCGGTGCGGGAGGCCCGGGACGCGGTGATCGACGCGGCGAACCCGCCGGCGAGCACGGCCGTCCAGGTGGCCGCGCTCTTCCGCCCCGAACTGCTCCTGGAAGTCGAGGCGCTGGCGGTCCTTCCCGAGGGGCGGCGGCCGTGAGCGCCCGGGTGCGGGAGATGGCCGAGGCCGACTGCGCGGCGGTGGCCCGGGTGCGCGTGGCGGGCTGGCGCTCGGCCTACCGGGGGCTGCTGCCGGTGGCGTACCTCGCCGCGCTGGACGTCGAGGAGGACGCGGCGGCCCGACGCGAGCACCTGGCACGCGCCGGGGGGCGGGTGGTGCACCTGGTGGCGGAGCGCGACGGGGACGTGGTCGGCTGGGCGGCGTTCGGCCCCGACCGCCGGCCGGACGCCGGGCCCGCCGACGCCGAGCTGTACGCCCTGTACGCGCTCCCCGCGGTCGTGGGGACCGGGGTGGGGCGGGCCCTGATGGAGGAGGTGACCGCGCGGGCCTCGGCCCGCGGGTACAGGTCGCTGTCCCTGTGGGTGCTGGAGGACAACGCGCTGGGGCGGCGCTTCTACGCGAAGGCGGGGTTCACACCGGACGGCACGCGCGAGCCGTGGGAGGTCGGCGGCACCACCCTGATGGAGCTGCGCTGCACCCGCCCACTGGCACCGGCACCCGCCTGACCGCACCACGGGCGACGGGCGACGGGCGAGGGGCGGCTGGTGGGCGGGCGGCGGGGCGGGCGGCGGACGGCGGGCGGCGTGGCCCGCCGGCGGACGGCCGGTGGCGCCGCGCGGTCCGTCCGGGTCAGTCGTCGGCCGGGAGCCGGGCCAGCGCGGCGGCCGCCGCCGCGCCGATGCGCGGGTGGCGGCGGGCGGCCTCCAGGACGGGGCGCGCGCGGGGGTCGGCGAGGGCACCCAGCCCCTCGGCGCAGGCGACGCCCACGCGCCAGTGCGGGTCGTCCGGGGCGAGCCGCCGGCCGAGGACGGTGACCAGGGCCGGTACGGAGTCGGGGGCGCGCAGCGCGGCCAGCAGCCGTACCGGTACCAGCGCGTAGGCGACGCGCAGTTCGTTGGTGGCGAGCGCGGCGGCGGCGCGCGCGGTGCGCGGGTCGCCGAGGCGGCGCAGCGCGTGCGCGGCGGAGACGCAGCGCTCGGGGTCGCGGTGGTTGAGGAGGAGGACCAGCGCCTCGAAGGCCCGCCGGTCGCCGGCGAGACCCAGCCGGAACGCGGCGAGTTCGCGCGCCCACAGCTCCTGGCCGGGCGCGGTGAGGACCGCGGCGAGCTCCTCGTGGTCGGGGGTGGACGCCAGCCGTCGGAAGGCGGCGGTGTCCCCGGCCTCGTCCTCCAGCCGGTCGGTGAGCGAGCCGAACTCGGGGTCCATGGCGGTCAGGGTAGCGACGGGGCGGGATGCGATCCAGATCACACCGCCCGGCTCACCCCCGGGGGCTGGCGCGCTCATTACCCACCGGTTAACCTCATGTGAGCGGGGCCAACCCCCCGCACTCCTCCGGGCGGCCTGGTGACGCAGCCGCCCGAGTGCCCGTCGGTTCAGCACCTTTCACGACGTGACTCCGGGACAGGGTCCGTCGGCTCCCACCGCGCGGCGCGCAGGACGCGCCCGCCCGGCGCGCCCAGCGCGCGGTACGCCCCTGACGCCACGCCCCGCGTGCGCCCGGCCGCCGCGCCCCGGCACCCTCACCAGTCGTCACTCATCCCTGGAGTCCCGTGATGGACACCCCTCTCTCCACCATCGCCGTCGTCGGTCTCGGCACCATGGGCGCCGGAATCGCCGAGGTCCTGGCCCGCGCGGGCCGCGAGGTCGTCGGCATCGACACCGACCAGGCCGCCGCCCGGCGCGCGGTCGCCGCGCTGGAGACCGCCACCGCCCGGTCCGTGGCCCGCGAGCGGATCACCGAGGAGGAGCGACGCGACATCCTCTCCCGCTTCCGCACGTTCTCCGACCTCCAGGCCGCGGCCGACGCCGACCTCGTCATCGAGGTGGTCCCGGAGTCCTACGAGGTGAAGCAGCGGGTGCTGCGCGCCCTGGACTCCGTCGTCCGGCCCGACGCGATCGTCGCGACCGGTACCAACGCGCTCTCCGTGACCCGGCTCGCCGCCGACTCCGCCCACCCCGAGCGGGTGCTCGGCCTGCACTTCTTCAACCCGGCGCCGGCGATGAAGCTGGTGGAGGTCGTGTCGTCGGTGCTGACCGCGCCGCAGGCCGTCGCCGCCGTCACCGACCTCGCGCACGCCCTCGGCAAGGAGCCCGTGTCCGTCGGCGACCGGCCGGGTTTCGTCGCGGACGGCCTGCTCTTCGGCTACCTCAACCAGGCCGCCGCCATGTACGAGTCGAAGTACGCCTCCCGCGAGGACATCGACGCGGCGATGCGGCTCGGCTGCGGACTGCCGATGGGCCCGCTGGCGCTGCTGGACCTCATCGGCGTCGACACCGCCCGTACGGTCCTGGAGGCCATGTACGCCGAGTCGCACGACCGGCTGCACGCCCCCGCGCCGATCCTGAAGCAGCTGAGCGAGGCGGGCCTGACCGGGCGGAAGGCGGGGCGCGGCTTCTACACGTACGACGGGCCCGACAGCGCCACCGTCGTGCCCGACGCGCTCACCCCGCGGGAGGAGGCCGCCGGCGGCGCCGCGCCGCGCACGGTCCGCTCCGTCGGTGTCGCCGGGTCCGGCACGATGGCCTCCGGCATCGCCGAGGTCTTCGCGAAGGCCGGGTACGACGTGGTCCTCGCCGCCCGCTCGCAGGAGAAGGCGGACACCGCCCGGGCCCGCGTCGCGAAGTCCCTGGCCCGCTCGGTCGACAAGGGCCGCATGACCGCCGACGCCCGCGACGAGACGCTCGCCCGCATCACCCCCGCCGGCTCGCTCGACGCCTTCGCCGACGTGGACCTCGCGGTGGAGGCGGTCGCCGAGGACCTCGACGTCAAGCGGCAGCTGTTCGCGGCGCTGGACGAGGTCTGCAAGCCGGGCGCGGTCCTGGCCACCACCACCTCCTCGCTGCCGGTCGTCGCCTGCGCCCGCGCCACCTCGCGCCCGCAGGACGTCGTCGGGATGCACTTCTTCAACCCGGCCCCGGCGATGAAGCTGGTGGAGGTCGTCCGCACGGTCCTCACCGCCGACGACGTCCACGCCACCGTCCGGGCGGTCACCGCGCGGATCCGCAAGCACCCGGTGGACTGCGGCGACCGCGCCGGGTTCATCGTGAACGCGCTGCTCTTCCCCTACCTCAACAACGCGATCAAGATGGTGCAGGACCACTACGCGTCGCTGGACGACATCGACGCCGCGATGAAGCTGGGCGGCGGCTATCCGATGGGGCCGTTCGAACTGCTCGACGTCGTCGGCCTCGACGTCTCCCTCGCGATCGAGCGGGTCCTGCACCGCGAGTTCCGCGAGCCGGGCCTCGCGCCGGCGCCGCTGCTGGAGCACCTGGTCGCCGCCGGCTGCCTGGGCCGCAAGACGGGGCGCGGCTTCCGCGAGTATGCGCGGCGCTGAGCCCGGGGAGACGTACGGTCCGGGGCCACACGGGTCGTGCGACGAGTGGGGCGGGCTGCTCGGACCCTCGGGCGGCTCTCCCCCTCGGGCGCGCTCTCCTGCGCCGATGCAGTACGTTCGGGGCATGTCCCAGCCCGCGAAGACACCCCGTGCCGGCACCGCGCCGGAGACCCCGGAGAGCCCCGCCGGCGGCCGCGCCGCCGCCCAGCGGCTCAAGATGCGCCGGGAGCTGGCCGCCGCCGCCATGGAGCTCTTCGCGACGAAGGGGTACGAGGCCACGACGGTCGACGAGATCGCCGCGGCCGCCGGGGTCGCCCGCCGGACCTTCTTCCGCCACTTCCGCTCCAAGGAGGAGGCGATCTTCCCGGACCACGACGACACCCTGGTCCGGGCGGAGGCGGTCCTCAACGCGGCGCCGGCGCACGAGCACCCGCTGGACACGGTGTGCCGGGGCATCAAGGAGGTCATGAAGATGTACGCGGCCTCCCCCGCGGTCTCCGTCGCGCGCTACCGGCTGACCCGTGAGGTGCCCACGCTGCGGGAGCGGGAGATCGCCTCGGTGGCGCGGTACGAGCGGCTCTTCACCCGCTACCTCCTGGGCCACTTCGACGAGCGCGACCACCACGACGGCAACGACGACCCGCTGCTCGCCGAGGTGGCCGCCTCCGCCGTCGTCACCGCGCACAACCACGTGCTGCGCCGCTGGCTGCGGGCGGGCGGCAAGGGCGACGTGGAGACCCAGCTGGACCACGCGTTCGCGATCGTCCGCAGGACGTTCGGCAGCGGGATCGGCGCCGGCCGGTCCACGGCGGCGAGGACCGGCACGGAGCCGGCCCCGGTCACCGCGTCGCGCGAGGGTGACGTCCTGGTGGCGGTGGCGCGCACCGACGCGCCGCTGGAGCAGGTCATGCGGACGATCGCCCGGGCGCTCGGCCACGAGGGGTCCTGACCCGGCACCGGCCGCCCGCCCCGCCCTCGCCGTGGCGGTGGGCGGCGCCGGTGATCCGGCCGGTACGGCGCCCCGCCCCGCGCGGGGCCTGGTCGAGGACGACGTGCGCGTTGATCCCGCCGAACCCGAAGGCGTTGACCGCGTTGCCCTCGCACTCGGGCTCCCGGGCAGGCGCGACGGGCCCGGCACCAGGCACGGGGCCCGGCCGGGCGGTCGACGGCCCGGCGGGCGGAGGCCGGCCTGACGGTCGGCGGCCCGGCGGCTGACGTCCGGCGGTGGACGGCCCGGCCGGGGTCGCGGCCGGGGTCGTTCTCGTGGTGACGGCCGCGGGTCCGGTCCGTACAACCCTTCGGGCCGGGTGGAGGTCCAACGACCGGTACGGCGGGGGCCGGACGGTGACGAGCGGCTCCCGCCGGTCGTCAGTTCCCGAAAGGACCCGTGCCCGGATGACCCTTCTCCCGTCCCTCCCCCTACGCCGCGCCGCCGGCGGCGGCGCGGCGCTGGCCGTGCTCCTCGCGGCCAGCGCGAGCGCCGCCGCCGCGCCCGCCCTGGCCGAGGAGGCGCCTCCGGCCGTCATCGAGGTCGGCTTCCTCTCCCCCGGCACGCTGCCGCGGCCCGCCGGGACGCTCACCGAGGCGCACTTCCTGACCCACCAGTTCTCGCTGTCGGGCCAGCGGCCGGACGGCGCGCGCGTCACCGGCGCCGAGCTCACCGTCGACTTCGGCGGCGCGGCGGACGTGGCGGAGTTCCGGTTCCGTCCGGAGTGCCGGGTCGCCGGCACGCTCGCGACCTGCCCCGTGACGATGCCGGACGGCTCCGGCGACCCCGAGGCGTACGTCCCGTTCCTCGTCCGGCCGAAGCTCGGGACCGCGGCGGGCGCCCGCGGCGTCGTCCGGGCGACCGTCCGCGCGGACAACGCCCGCCCGGCGCTCGCGACCCCCACCGAGCTGCCCGTCAAGGTCGCCGACCACGACCGGGTGGTCCTGGGCGGCTTCCCCGACCCGCCGTCGCTCACCGTCCCGCCGGGCGGCCGGGCGACGCTTCCCTTCGTCCTCACCAACACCGGCGCCCGGCCGCTGGGCCGGGTCACGCTCACCGCCGACGGCTTCGACGGCGACGAGACCGTCGTCTTCCCCGGTGACCACCGCAACTGCCGCTACACCACGAAGGACCCCAAGGACCCGGCGTCCGCGCGGACCGGCATGAGCTGCGTGTTCGCCACGGCCGTCGAGCCGGGCGCCACGTACCGCACCGCGCCCGGCCTCTCGGTGGCCCTGGCGGGGCTCGCCGAGCGCGGCCGCGTCCGCTTGACCGCGTCGGTGGGCGCGCCCGCGGGGAGCGGGGTGGCCGGTCGTTCCGCCCCGCTCGCCCTCGTCCCCGCCACCTCGCCCCTGCCGCCGCGCGTCCCGGTGCCGGTGGACGCGTACACCGCGGACGCGCCGCCGGTGATCGGGGTCCGCAGCGAGCCCGCCGCGGACGGCGCGGCGGTGGGGGCCTCCGTCCGTACGGAGGTCGGCCGGGAGGTCACGGCCCGGGTCGGGGTGGAGAACCGCGGGCGGGCGCCGCTCGCCGCACCGTCCGTGCTGGTCGAGGTGCCGCGCGGCGTGGAGGTCGTCCGGCCCGATCCCCGGTGCCGTCCGGAGCAGGCGCTGCCCTGGCGCACCACGGACGCCCGGCCCACGTTCGGCGACCGTCCCGGCGACGCCGCCCCGGTGCCGACGGGGACGGTCCACCGCTGCACGGATCCGGCCGGTCTGGCCCCGGGCGGACGGCGGCTGTTCTCGTTCGCGCTGCGGCCGACCCAGGTCCTCGACGGGGCGAAGGGCGTCGTGTTCCACCCGACGCCCAGCCCGTACGACGTCTCCCAGCGCGCGAAGGTGGCCTTCCTCTCGGTGACCGCCACGGCGGCCGCGACCGCGAGTCCGTCCCCGAGCGCGATCCCCTCGCCGAGCCCCACCGCGACCCCCTCCCCCGTCGCGACGCCCACCACGGCGCCCACCACGGCACCGGCCGTGCCGTCCTCGGGCGCGCTCGCCGCCACCGGCGCGGGGAACGCCCCGGTCCTGCTCGGCGTCGCCGCCGCGCTGACGGCCGCGGGCGTGCTGCTGGTCGTCCGGCGCCGCGCCGCCGCTCCGGAGGCCCGCGACCCGCGCTGACACTTCCGCACATAATCGAACACACACTGTGACGGCCGCTCCTCCTGGGGCGGCCGTTGCCGCTCATCCGTGTCGGGCGGATGACAAGTGAGAGAAATTGTTGGCACGCAGTGTCTTGTCAGCTGGCACGCGGTGCCATACGTTGATGTCGTCCGGGCGGCCGGCGTGCAGAGACCTTCTCGTACGCCGGCTGTCCCCGCGGCCCTTCCCGGGGCCGCGCGCCCGGACGCCTGCGTCACAGGCACTTCCGCGCACCACCCCGCGCCGCCGAGCACCACCGGCCGAACCGACGGCACACCTCCACAGCAGCACCCCGACGTACCCCTGAAGCGTCCCCGAGACGCATGCATCGCCGGAGGCACCACCGTGAAGGAAATCCTGGACGCGATCCAGTCGCCGGACACCACGTCCGCCGACTTCGCCGCCCTCCCCCTGCCCGAGTCGTACCGCGCCATCACGGTCCACAAGGACGAGACCGAGATGTTCGAGGGCCTCACCACCCGGGAGAAGGACCCCCGCAAGTCCCTCCACCTGGACCGGGTGCCGCTGCCCGAGCTGGGCCCGGGCGAGGCGCTCGTCGCCGTCATGGCCAGCTCGGTCAACTACAACTCGGTCTGGACCTCGATCTTCGAGCCGGTGTCCACCTTCAGCTTCCTGGAGCGTTACGGCCGGCTCTCCGAGCTCACCAAGCGCCACGACCTGCCGTACCACATCATCGGCTCCGACCTGGCCGGCGTCGTGCTGCGCACCGGCCCGGGCGTCAACGCCTGGCAGCCCGGCGACGAGGTCGTCGCGCACTGCCTGTCGGTCGAGCTGGAGTCCTCGGACGGCCACAACGACACGATGCTCGACCCCGAGCAGCGCATCTGGGGCTTCGAGACGAACTTCGGCGGCCTCGCCGAGATCGCCCTGGTCAAGTCGAACCAGCTGATGCCCAAGCCGGGCCACCTCAGCTGGGAGGAGGCCGCGGCCCCCGGCCTGGTCAACTCCACCGCGTACCGCCAGCTGGTCTCCCGCAACGGCGCCGGCATGAAGCAGGGCGACAACGTCCTGATCTGGGGCGCCAGCGGCGGCCTCGGCTCCTACGCCACCCAGTTCGCGCTGGCCGGCGGCGCCAACCCGATCTGCGTCGTCTCCAGCGACCAGAAGGCGGACATCTGCCGCTCGATGGGCGCCGAGGCGATCATCGACCGCAACGCCGAGGGTTACAAGTTCTGGAAGGACGAGCACACCCAGGACCCCAAGGAGTGGAAGCGCTTCGGCAAGCGCATCCGCGAGCTCACCGGCGGCGAGGACATCGACATCGTCTTCGAGCACCCCGGCCGCGAGACCTTCGGCGCGTCCGTGTACGTCACCCGCAAGGGCGGCACGATCACCACCTGCGCCTCGACCTCGGGCTACATGCACGAGTACGACAACCGCTACCTGTGGATGTCCCTGAAGCGGATCATCGGCTCGCACTTCGCGAACTACCGCGAGGCGTGGGAGGCCAACCGCCTGATCGCCAAGGGCAAGATCCACCCCACCCTGTCGAAGGTCTACTCGCTGGAGGACACCGGCCAGGCCGCGTACGACGTCCACCGCAACCTCCACCAGGGCAAGGTCGGCGTGCTCTGCCTGGCCCCCGAGGAGGGCATGGGCGTGCGCGATCCGGAGATGCGCGCCGAGCACCTCGACGCCATCAACCGCTTCCGGAACATCTGACCGGAACGTCCGAGAGGCGACACCACCGTCATGACAGAGCGTCAGAAGGACCGGCCCTGGCTCATGCGGACGTACGCCGGTCACTCGACCGCCGAGGCGTCCAACGAGCTGTACCGGCGCAATCTCGCCAAGGGGCAGACCGGTCTCTCGGTCGCGTTCGACCTGCCCACGCAGACCGGCTACGACCCCGACCACGTCCTCGCCCGCGGCGAGGTCGGCCGGGTCGGGGTCCCGGTCTCCCACCTCGGGGACATGCGGCGGCTGTTCCAGGACATCCCCCTGGAGCAGATGAACACGTCGATGACCATCAACGCCACGGCCATGTGGCTGCTGGCGCTCTACCAGGTGGTGGCCGAGGAGCAGGGCGCCGACATCTCCCGGCTCCAGGGGACGACGCAGAACGACATCGTGAAGGAGTACCTGTCGCGCGGGACGCACGTCTTCCCGCCCGGTCCGTCACTGCGGCTGACCACCGACATGATCACCTACACGGTGAACCACATCCCCAAGTGGAACCCGATCAACATCTGCAGCTACCACCTGCAGGAGGCGGGAGCCACACCGGTCCAGGAGATCTCGTACGCGATGTCGACGGCGATCGCCGTCCTCGACGCGGTGTTCGCCTCCGGGCAGGTCCCCGAGGAGCGGCGGGGCGACGTGGTGGCGCGCATCTCCTTCTTCGTGAACGCGGGCGTCCGCTTCGTCGAGGAGATGTGCAAGATGCGCGCCTTCGGCCGCATCTGGGACAAGGTCACGCGCGAGCGGTACGGCATCGAGGACGCCAAGCAGCGGCGCTTCCGCTACGGGGTGCAGGTCAACTCGCTCGGCCTGACCGAGGCGCAGCCGGAGAACAACGTCCAGCGGATCGTCCTGGAGATGCTCGCCGTGACGCTCTCGAAGGACGCCCGCGCGCGGGCCGTCCAGCTGCCGGCGTGGAACGAGGCGCTGGGCCTGCCCCGCCCCTGGGACCAGCAGTGGTCGCTGCGCATCCAGCAGGTCCTCGCGCACGAGAGCGACCTGCTGGAGTACGAGGACATCTTCGAGGGCTCGCACGTCGTCGAGGCGAAGGTGAGCTCCCTGGTCGACGAGTGCCTGGCGGAGATCGACCGGATCCAGGGGATGGGCGGCGCCATGGCCGCCGTCGAGTCCGGCTACCTCAAGTCGCAGCTCGTCTCCTCGCACGCCGAGCGGCGGGCCCGGATCGAGACGGGTGAGGAGAAGATCGTCGGCGTGAACTGCTTCGAGTCGACCGAGCCGAACCCGCTCACCGCGGACCTGGACACCGCCATCCAGACCGTGGACCCGGCGAACGAGGCGCGGGTCGTCGCGGCGCTGCACGAGTGGCGCGACAACCGTGACGAGGCCCGCGCGCAGGATGCCCTCGCCACCCTCAAGGCGACGGCCGCCGGGGACGGGAACCTCTTCGCCGCCACCCTGGAGTGCGCCCGTGCGGGGGTCACGACCGGGGAGTGGGCCTGGGCGCTGCGCGACGTGTTCGGCGAGTTCCGCGCGCCGACCGGCGTCTCGTCCGCCCCGCTCGCGGTGGCGGCCGAGGAGGGCACCCCGCTCGCGGCCGTCCGGGACAAGGTCGCCCGGACGGCCGCCGAGCTGGGCTCGGGACGGCTGCGGCTGCTGGTCGGCAAGCCCGGCCTGGACGGGCACTCGAACGGCGCCGAGCAGATCGCCGTACGGGCCCGCGACGCCGGGTTCGAGGTGGTCTACCAGGGCATCCGGCTCACTCCCGAGCAGATCGTCGACGCCGCGCTCGCGGAGGACGTGCACTGCGTGGGACTCTCCATCCTGTCCGGCTCGCACGCCGAGCTGGTGCCCGACGTGCTGGTCAGGCTCCGGGAGGCCGGCGCCGCCGACATCCCCGTCGTCGTCGGCGGGATCATCCCGGGCGCCGACGCCGCCGAACTGCGGCGCGCGGGCGTGGCCGCCGTCTTCACGCCGAAGGACTTCGGCATCACGGAGATCATCGGCCGTATCGTCGACGAGATCCGCAAGGCCAACAAGCTCGACCCCCTCGACAACCCCGCAATCCCTGCAAGCACGGAGGTCTCCGCATGACCGCGACCACCCCCGCCGGCTCCGTGAACCGGCTGCGCCCCCGCCGCTCCTGCCTGGCGGTGCCCGGCTCGAACCCGCGGTTCCTGGAGAAGGCCCAGGGCCTCCCGGCCGACCAGGTGTTCCTGGACCTGGAGGACGCCTGCGCACCGCTCGCCAAGCCCGACGCCCGGCACACCATCGTGAAGTTCCTCAACGAGGGCGACTGGACGGGCAAGACCAGGGTCGTACGGGTGAACGACTGGACGACCCAGTGGACGTACCGGGACGTCGTCACGGTCGTCGAGGGCGCGGGTCCCAACCTGGACTGCATCATGCTGCCCAAGGTGCAGGACGCCTCCCAGGTCGTCGCGCTGGACCTGCTGCTGACGCAGATCGAGAAGACGATGGGCTTCGAGGTCGGCCGGATCGGCATCGAGGCGCAGATCGAGAACGCCCGGGGCCTGAACAACGTCAACGAGATCGCGCAGGCGTCCCCGCGCATCGAGACGATCATCTTCGGCCCGGCCGACTTCATGGCGTCGATCAACATGAAGTCGCTGGTGGTCGGCGAGCAGCCGCCCGGCTACCCGGCGGACGCCTACCACTACATCCTGATGAAGATCCTCATGGCGGCCCGCGCCAACGACCTGCAGGCGATCGACGGCCCCTACCTGCAGATCAAGAACGTGGACGGCTTCCGCGCCGTCGCCGGCCGCGCCGCCGCGCTGGGCTTCGACGGCAAGTGGGTGCTGCACCCGGGCCAGGTCGAGGCCGCCAACGAGGTGTTCTCCCCCTCGCAGGAGGACTACGACCACGCCGAGCTGATCCTCGACGCGTACGACTACTACACGTCCGAGGCGGGCGGCAAGAAGGGCTCGGCGATGCTCGGCGACGAGATGATCGACGAGGCCAGCCGGAAGATGGCGCTGGTCATCGCCGGCAAGGGACGGGCCGCCGGCATGCGGCGCACCAGCACGTTCGAAGCCCCGGAGGCGTAGCACCATGCAGTTCGGACGCACCTACGAGGAGTTCGAGGTCGGGGCCGTGTACAAGCACTGGCCCGGGAAGACGGTCACCGAGTACGACGACCACCTCTTCTGCCTCCTCACCATGAACCACCACCCGCTCCACATGGACGCGAACTACGCGGAGAGGACCACCGACTTCGGCCGGAACGTCGTCGTCGGGAACTACGTCTACTCGCTGCTGCTGGGCATGTCCGTGCCGGACGTCTCCGGCAAGGCCATCGCCAACCTGGAGGTCGAGTCGCTGCGGCACGTGGCGCCGACCTTCCACGGGGACACGATCTACGGCGAGACGACCGTGCTGGACAAGACCCCGTCCCGGTCGAAGGACGACCGCGGGATCGTGTACGTCGAGACCAAGGGCTACAAGCAGGACGGCACGCTCGTGTGCGTGTTCCGCCGCAAGGTGATGGTCCCCACCGAGACGTACATCAAGGAGCGCGGCGGTGAGCAGCCGGGCCGCCCGGAGCTGAACGCCCCCTCGGAAAAGACGGAGAAGTAGCCATGGCCCGACTCGCGCAGACCGCCGGTCTCACCGACGTCCAGCAGGAGATCGTCTCGACGGTCCGGGAGTTCGTCGACAAGGAGATCATCCCGGTCGCGACGGAGCTGGAGCACCGGGACGAGTACCCCCAGGAGATCGTGGACGGGCTCAAGGAGCTCGGCCTGTTCGGCCTGATGATCCCGGAGGAGTACGGGGGTCTGGGCGAGTCGCTCCTGACGTACGCGCTGTGCGTGGAGGAGATCGCCCGGGGCTGGATGTCCGTGTCGGGCATCATCAACACGCACTTCATCGTGGCGTACATGCTCAAGCAGCACGGCACCCAGGAGCAGAAGGACACCTTCCTGCCGCGGATGGCGGCCGGCGAGGTGCGCGGCGCGTTCTCGATGTCGGAGCCCGGCCTGGGCTCGGACGTGTCGGCCATCACGTCGAAGGCGGTGCGGGACGGTGACGAGTACGTCCTGAACGGCCAGAAGATGTGGCTGACGAACGGCGGCACGTCCACGCTTGTCGCCGTACTGGTCCGCAGTGACGAAGGACACCCCGAGGGCACGGCCCCGCACCGGTCGATGACGACCTTCCTGGTGGAGAAGGAGCCCGGCTTCGGCGAGGTCCGGCCCGGTCTCACCATCCCCGGGAAGATCGACAAGATGGGGTACAAGGGGGTCGACACCACCGAGCTGATCATGGACGGACTACGCATTCCGGCCAATCGGGTCCTGGGCGGGGTCACCGGCCGAGGGTTCTATCACATGATGGACGGCGTCGAGGTCGGTCGCGTGAACGTGGCCGCGCGGGGCTGTGGCGTCGCACAACGCGCCTTCGAGCTGGGCGTCGGGTACGCCCAGCAGCGTCACACCTTCGGCAAGCCGATCGCCCAGCACCAGGCCATTCAGTTCAAGCTGGCCGAAATGGCTACCAAGGTCGAGGCCGCTCATGCCATGATGGTGAACGCAGCTCGCAAAAAGGACTCCGGGGAGCGAAACGACCTCGAAGCGGGCATGGCCAAGTACCTGGCCTCCGAGTACTGCAAGGAGGTCGTGGAGGACGCCTTCCGTATCCACGGTGGATACGGGTTCTCCAAGGAGTACGAGATCGAGCGCCTCTACCGCGAGGCGCCGATGCTCCTCATCGGTGAAGGCACGGCCGAGATCCAGAAGATGATCATCGGCCGCCGGCTGCTGGAGGAGTACCGGGTCCAGGGCTGATTGTCGGGCTTCAGGGGCTTATCGACGGTAATGGACCGCGAAGAAGATCACACCCAGTCATCTTCTTCCGGTCGTCGACTCGGCTTCTGGCTTGCCCAGTTGCGGCCCGCAACCGATAGCATCGCCAGAAAGCCGCCGTCCCCCCGTTCCCAAGCGCGGCCTCATCCGCTACGAAGGTCATCCATGCCCCACAGCCAAACCTCTGCACCTCGCGACAGCCGCACCGGCGTACGCCTCGCGCGCGGAGCATCGCCGTGGCTCCTGCCGACCGTCGCCACCGCTGCACTCAGTCTTGCCCGCTCGCGCCGTTCCAAGCGCGCCGCGGCCATCGCTGTGCCCACCACCGCGCTCGCGGCGGGCATGCTGTGGTTCTTCCGCGACCCCGAGCGCGAGATCGCTCAGGGCAGGGTCATCTCGCCCGCCGACGGTGTGGTGCAGAGCATCATGCCGTGGAAGGACGGGCGCACCCGGGTCGCCATCTTCATGAGCCCCCTGAACGTCCACGTCAACCGCGCCCCCCTCGCGGGCACGGTGACCTCCGTGGAGCACATCCCGGGCGGGTTCGTGCCGGCGTTCAACAAGGAGAGCGAGAACAACGAGCGCGTCGTCTGGCACTTCGACACCGAGCTCGGCGACATCGAGATGGTGCAGATCGCCGGCGCCGTGGCGCGACGCATCGTCCCCTACCTGTCGCAGGGCGCCAAGGTGGAGCAGGGCGACCGGATCGGTCTGATCCGCTTCGGCTCGCGGGTCGACATCTACCTTCCGGAAGGTGTGGACGTCGCCGTCGAGGTCGGACAGACCACGACCGCGGGGGTGACTCGCATTGACCGTGATTGACCCCGAAAGGCCGGCCGGCTGGGTCTCCGACGGCGAGGTGGACACCTCCGCCGAGGACCAGGAGGAGATGCCGCTGTCGCTCCGCCTGTCGATAGCGGACACGCTCACGCTGGGTAACGCCACCTGCGGTTTCATGGCGGTGTACTTCACCACCACCGGGATCCTCATCCCGCACCTCGTGGGCAGCGAGGAGAGCGGCATGGCGCGGCACTCCGCCGCGACCGCCGTGATCCTCATGCTCTGCGCGGCCGTCTTCGACCTCTTCGACGGGCTCGTGGCGCGCAAGCTCCGCTCGTCCCCGATGGGCGCCGAGCTCGACAACCTGTCGGACCTGATCAGCTTCGGTCTGGCCCCGGCGTACTTCGTGCTCGTCTACGGGATGGTGGCGGACGACGCCCACCAGCGGGTCTCCGCGGTGGCGGCGATCGTGGTCCTGCTCGCGGTGGTGCTGCGGCTCGCCAGATTCTCCTGCGTGACCATGAAGGACGGCATGTTCCAGGGCATGCCGAGCCCCTTCGGGGCGCTGACGGTCGTGTCGATCGTGCTGCTGGAGCTGCCGTTCATCCCGACGCTGCTGGCGATCATCGGTACGGCGTGGCTCATGGTCAGCCGCGTCGAGTACCCGAAGCCGCGGGGCATCCTCGCGGTGGCGATGCTCAGCTGGATCGTCGGCGCGATGGGCCTGCTGGCCGCGTGGGCCTTCGAGGCCCCGGGCGGGCAGCTGCTGCTGCAGACCGGCTGCGCCCTCCAGGTCGTACTGGGCGCGGTGATCCCGCTCTTCGCGACGGCGCGACGGGTGAACACCTTCCGCGACAACCGGCGCGAGAGCCGGGAGGCGCGGACGGCGCAGCTGCCGTAGCGGACGAGATCGGCCGAGGGGCCCGGGTGCGGGAAACGCACCCGGGCCCCTCGCCGTACCGGGCGGGCCTCCCCCGCCTCTTCCCCGGCCTTCACGCCGTGTCGCGGGCTTCTCCGCCTCTTCCCCGGCCTCGTCCGCCGTTCCGGCCCCGGCCGTGCCGGCTCAGCCGAGTGCCTTGTAGTAGTACGTGGTGCCGCGCGGCACCCCCGCCGGGTCGGCCGCGTACCCGGGGACGGTTCCCGCGCGGGTCCAGCCGGCGGAGCGGTAGAGCCCCTCCGCCGGGCTTCCGGTCTCGGTGTCCAGGACGAGCAGCGTGAGCCCCGCGTCGGCCGCCCCGGCCTCGGCGGCCGCCAGCAGCCGCCGCCCGAGGCCCCGGCCGCGCGCCGAGGTGTGCACGAGCAGTTTCGACACGTCCCCGCGGTGCCGCTGGTTCGGGAGGGCGGGCCGCACCAGCGACACCACCCCCAGCAGTTCCCCGCCGGCGCCGCGGGCCGCCCAGACGGTCCTGGCGCCGCTTTCCACCTCCGCCGCCGCACTGCGCCACCAGGCGGCCGCCTCGGCGGTGTCCAGCGGCGCGAGGAAGCCGACAGACGCCCCGTCGTGCACGGCGTCCCGCAGCAGGGCTGCCAGCGCGCCACCGGCCTCCGCGCGCACACGTTCGCTGGGGAAGAGCGCGATGCGGGCCCCGTACGCGCCCGTGCCGGCGTCGCCGCCGGCAGCCGTAGCCGCACCGGCGCCCCCGTCCGTGGCCGTGCCCGTGTCCCCACGCGTGTCCCGGTCCGTGTCCATGATCGGATCGTGGCATGCCGGTGTTGCGTCCGGGTGACGAGGTGATCCCCGGGGCCGCCGCCCGGTGGTGAGCCGCGCGGGGGTGCGCGGCCGGCGGGGCGGCGGTCGGGGCCGGACGTCAGGGCCGGGCGGTCAGCGGAGGAAGTCCTCGGCGAGGCGGGACGCCAGGCGCTCCAGGAGGGGGCCCGCCTCGGCGATGCACCGGGCCGTGTCCGGCTCCAGGTCGGTCAGCGCGTAGGCCCGGCGGATGCCGGCCCGGCCGAGGGCCTCGGGCGGGAGGGCCAGCCGGCCGCAGACGGCGACGACGTCGACGTCGGCCGCGCGGGCCGCCGCGGCGACGCCCGCGGGGGCCTTGCCGTGCAGGGTCTGCTCGTCGAGGGACCCCTCACCGGTGATGACGAGCGTGGCGCGGCCCAGGGCGTCGGTGAAGCCGAGGATGTCCAGCATCAGCTCGATGCCGGGGCGGAAGCTCGCCCCGAGGCCGACGAGGGCCCCGTAACCGATGCCGCCCGCGCCCCCCGCACCCGGCGAGGCGGCCGCCTCCGCGGCGCGCGGGCCGATCGCCTCCTCAAGGACCGCCACGTAGTGCGTGAGGGCGGCGTCGAGGACCTCCACGTCCCGTTCGGTGGCCCCCTTCTGCGGGGCGAAGACCGCGGGCGCGCCCTTCGGGCCGGTGAGCGGGTTGTCCACGTCGCTCGCGAGCACCAGGTCCACGTCCGCGAAGCGCGGGTCCAGCCCGGACAGGTCGGCGGTCGCCAGGTCGCGCAGGCCGCCGCCGCCCGGACCGACGGGCTCGCCGTCGCCGTCGAGGAAGCGCGCGCCGAGCGCGGCGAGCATGCCGGCGCCGCCGTCGGTGGTGGCGCTGCCGCCCACGCCGAAGACGATGGTGCGGGCACCCGCGTCGAGCGCCGCGCGCAGCAGCTCGCCGGAGCCGTGGGTGGTGGCCGTGAGCGGGGCGAAGACGCCCTCGGGCAGCAGCTGGAGGCCCGACGCCTCCGCCATCTCCACGACCGCGGTGGTGCCGCGCAGCGCGAAGGCCGCGGTCACGGGCTCGCCGAGTGGGCCGGTCACGCGCAGCTCGCGCCGCTCGAACCCGGCGGCCACCGCCGCCGCGACCGTGCCGTCGCCGCCGTCCGCGACGGGCAGCGCTTCGACCCGGACGTCCGGCACGACGTGCCGGATCCCCGCGGTCACGCGCTCGGCGACCTGTACGGCCGTGAGCGACCCCTTGAACTTGTCGGCCGCCACGAGCACGTGCGCGGCCTCAGTAACTGCTCCGTCCGTCACCTTGCATCCCTTGCTATCGAACAGGCAGTCGCGCCGGTGCCGACCCTATCCGGAGCTCCGGACGGCGTGCCACCCCTCCGTGGCCGGGTCGGGAGCCCGTGATCGGGGATCACGAGCACGGAAGCGACCGGTCACTCCCCGTCAGGCGCTCCCCCGGGCAGCCCGGTGAAGAGCTCGCCGGACATCACCCTCGTGGGCATCGGCTGCACCGTGGTCCTGCGCGCGGCGGTGTGGGCCCGGCTGTGGGGGGCTGGGGGGGGACTCCTTCGACAGCGCGTCCGCGGCTGCCCTGTCATGGGTGCTGGACGACTTCGGGTGGCTGTTCGTGGTCGCGGCCGACGCCCTCCCGGTCCGCTGCCTCGTGATCGCCTCCAGCAGGTTCGGCCGGATCCGGCTGGGCGCGGGTGACTCGGAGCCGGAGTACGGCAACCTCGCGTGGATCGCGATGATGCTCAGCGCCGGCATGGCCGTCGGTCTGATGTCCACGGCGTCGGGGAGCCGCTCACGCACCACCTGACCCCGCCGCCGGCGAGCGGGGTGCGCGCCGAGTCGGCCGAAGCGGCCCGCACGGCGATGGAGTACTCGTTCTTCCACTGGACGCTGACCCCGTGGGCGGTCTACGGCATCGCCGGACGCGGACGCGGACACGGGGCACACGGGGCACGCGGGTGGCGGCGGCCCGGGACGCCGTAGGAGGTGGGCGGCGCGGCCGATCCCGCGCGGGGGACCGGCCGGAGAGGCGCTCCGGGGCGTCCCGTCCGGTCAGGGCGAGCCCGCCCTGACCGGACGGGACGCCCCTAGGCTGGCCGCATGACCACGACCGACTACGCCACGTACATCGCCGGGCTGCCCAAGGTGCTCGCGGGCGCCGCCACGCTGCTGCGCGATCCGGAGGGACGCGTCCTGCTCGTCGAGCCCAACTACCGCGAGGGCTGGGCGCTGCCCGGCGGGACGATCGAGTCCGACGCGGACGAGACACCCCGCCAGGCGGCCCGCCGCGAGACCCTGGAGGAGATCGGGCTGGACGTGCCGCCCGGCCCCCTCCTGGCCGTCGACTGGGTGCTGGGCCCGGACCGCCCGCCGATCGTGGGGTACGTGTACGACGGCGGCGTCCTCGACGCGGAGGCGTTCGGGCGGATCCGCCTGCAGGAGACGGAGTTGCTCTCCTGGCGGCTGGTGCCCCGCGAGGAGATCGGGACCTACCTGCTCGGCCCGCTCGCCTCGCGGGTGGCGGCGGCGCTGGACGCCCTGGAGGCGGGCCGGGGGCCGGTCGAGCTGGAGAACGGCCGCCCCGCGCGCTGACCGCGGGGGGCCGTCCGGTCAGCCGTGGTGGTCCTGCGGACTGGGCTCCGGGGCGCGGGGGGCGTCCTCGCTCGCCACCCGCTCCTCCGTGCGGTGCCCGCGCTGGATGTAGTCGCGGACGACGAGCTCCACGGCGTCCTGCGGGCTGCCGACGCCCGCCAGGACCATGACTTCCACGACGAGTTCGGCATCCAGACTGACTGTCACCTTGGCCATGGGCGGGACCCTACAGGCTGGTCCGGTCATCCGTTCGCCGGACGGCGGATCCGCTGCGTACGCTCGGCGTATGACGAGGGTCGCGTTGCTCACCGGCGCCGGGATCTCCACCGACTCGGGGATCGCCGACTACCGGGGTCCCGACGGGCTGTGGCGGCGCGACCCGGACGCCCGGAAGCTGGTCACGTACGCGTACTACATGGCCGATCCGGAGATCCGGCGCCGCGCCTGGCGGATACGCCTGGACGGTCCCGTCCTGCGGGCGCGGCCGAACGCCGCGCACCTGGCCGTGGCCGCGTTGGAGCGCACGCCGGGCTTCGCGGTGCGGGTGCTCACGCAGAACGTCGACGGGCTGCACCAGCTGGCCGGCCTGCCGGGGCGCAAGGTGGTGGAGCTGCACGGTTCGGCGCGGGCCGTGGTGTGCACCGGCTGCGGTGCCCGGTCGCCCATGGCCGCCGCCCTGGAGCGGGTGGCGGCGGGCGAGGACGATCCGCGGTGCGAGGCGTGCGGGGGGATCCTGAAGTCGGCGACCGTGATGTTCGGCGAGCGGCTGGACCCGGCGGTGCTGGGCGAGGCGGTGGCGGTCGCCACGGCGTGCGACGTGTTCCTCGCGGTGGGTTCGTCGCTCCGGGTCCAGCCGGCCGCGTCGCTGGTGCGGACCGCCGCCGAGAACGGGGCCCGGCTGGTCGTCGTGAACGCCGAGCCGACCCCGTACGACGCGCTGGCCTACGAGGTGGTGCGCGAGCCGATCGGTACGGCGCTGCCGGCACTGCTCGGGCGGCTCTGACCGCCCGTGGCACGGGCCCGCCCGCCGGGGCGGCCCCCTAGAACAGGGCGCCGGCCCGGTTGCCGCTCTCGAAGGCGAGCAGTCGGCGCTTGCGGTCGAGGCCGCCGCCGTAGCCGGTCAGGCCGCCGCTCGCGCCGATCACCCGGTGGCAGGGGACGATGATGCCGACGGGGTTGCGGCCGTTGGCGAGGCCGACCGCGCGGGACGCCTGGGGCGCGCCGAGGGCCCGGGCGAGGTCGCCGTACGTCCGGGTCTCGCCGTAGGGGACCCTGCGCAGCTCGTCCCAGACGCGGCGCTGGAACGGTGTGCCGGCCAGGCGCAGGGGCAGGTCGAACGCGGTCAGTTCGCCGGCGTGGTAGGCGTCCAGCTGGCGGACGGCCTCGGTGAAGGGCCGCGGGTCGGGTTCGCCGAAGGTCTCCTCGGCGGGGCGGTGACGCTGGTCGGTCATGTACAGCCCGCTGAGGACGCCGTCGGTGGCGACGAGCGTGAGCGGGCCGTAGGGGCTGTCGACGACGGTGTGCTGCCGGTTCATGCGGGCTTCCTCAGGAGGGGAGGTGGTTGATCGGGTGGCTGTCGGTCGCCCAGAGGTACTGGACGGCGTAGGCGCGCCAGGGGCGCCAGGCGGCGGCGCGTGCCGTGAGCGCGGCGGGAGTGGACGGCAGGCCGAGCCCGGCGGCGGCCCGGCGGACGCCGAGGTCGGTGGGGAGGAAGGCGTCGGGGTCGCCGAGGGCCCTCATGGCGATCGCCTCGACGGTCCAGGGGCCCAGGCCGGGCAGGGCGAGGAGGCGGGTGCGGGCCTCCTCCCAGTCGGTGTCCAGGCCCAGTCGGAGGGTGCCGTCGGCGAGAGCGCCGACAAGGGTGGTGAGCGTCGTGCGGCGGGTGCGCGGCAGGGCGAGGGCCTCGGGGTCGAGCGCGGCGAGCGCCCCGGGCGCGGGGAACAGATGGGTGAGTCCCCCCTCGGGGTCCTCGACGGGGGTGCCGTGCGCGGTGACCAGGCGCCCGGCGTGGGTGCGGGCCGCGGCCGTGGAGACCTGCTGGCCGAGGACGGCGCGGACGGCGAACTCGGCGGCGTCGACGGTACGGGGGACGCGGCGGCCGGGCGCCGCGTCGACGAGCGGCGCGAGCAGCGGGTCGGCGCGCAGCTGCTCGTCGACGGCGACGGGGTCGGCGTCGAGGTCGAGGAGCCAGCGGCAGCGGCTGATGGCGTGGGAGAGGTCGCGCGGGTCGGTGAGGAGCAGCCGGCAGGCGATGTGGCCGGCGGCCGGGGCGAGGGAGACGATGCCGGGCCCGTTCGGGAGGGCGAGCGTGCGCCGGTAGGCGCCGTCGCGCCACTCCTCGACGCCGGGGACGGCGGTGGCGGCGAGGTGCCCGAAGAGGTTGGACGGGTCGAGGGGCGTGCGGTAGGGCAGCCGCAGGGCGATGACGCCGGGGGTGGGCGAGGGGGCGGCGCGGGGGCCGGTGGCACGGGCGCGCAGCTCGCCGGGGGCGAGGGCGAAGACCTCGCGGACCGTCTCGTTGAAGGTGCGCACGGAGGAGAACCCGGCGGCGAAGGCGATGTCCGCCATGGGCATGGCGGTGGTCTCGATGAGGACGCGGGCGGTCTGCGCGCGCTGGGCGCGGGCGAGGGCGAGCGGCCCGGCGCCCAGTTCGGCGCGGAGCTGCCGCTCGATCTGGCGGGTGGAGTACCCGAGGCGGGCGGCGAGACCGGGGACGCCCTCGCGGTCGACGACGCCGTCGCGGATGAGGCGCATGGCGCGGGCGACGGCGTCGGCCCGTACGTCCCACTCCGGGGAGCCGGGGCTGGTGTCGGGCCGACAGCGCTTGCAGGCGCGGAACCCGGCCTGCTGGCAGGCGGCGGCGCTCGGGTAGAACACCATGTTCCGGGGCTTGGGGGGCACCACCGGGCAGCTGGGGCGGCAGTAGATGCGGGTGGTGAGGACGGCGGTGAAGAACCAGCCGTCGAAGCGGGCGTCCTTCGACCGGACCGCCCGTACGCAGCGCTCGGTGTCGGTGTGCATGGTTCCAGCATCGGGCAGCCGGGCGGCGGGTCGCTGGCGGTTTTCCGACATGAGCCTCCGCCGGCCTGGGGCGGGGCCGACCGCCTGGCGGGGGCGGGATGGCCGCCTGTGCGGCGGGGCGGAGCGGCTATGGGGGAAACCACCTGCGGGGCGGGGCCGGCCACCTGCGGGGCGGGGCTGGGGGACACGGGCGGCGGTTGGGGCGCGGGCGCGGACCTGTGCGGGCGGGCCGGGGGACACGGCCGGCGGGCGGCAGCGCGGGGCCCGGTGCGGCGGGGCACGGGCGGGGCGCCGGTGCGGGCGGAGTGGCGGGGCACGGGCGGGGCACCGGTGCGGGCGGAGCGGTGGGGGCGCAGCCGGAGGGCCCCACGGGTCTCGCCCCGGCGGGCCGTGGGGCCGGCTCCACGGGGGCGTCGCCCGGGGCGCCGACCCGTATGGGAGGGGCAGGAGGGACGGTCGAGGAAATCGCCCTGACGGGCCCGGGCCCGGGACGGGTACACGTCGCCCGGGGGTGCCCCCTCATGGTGCGCGGGCAGCACCCCGCGGGGTGCGAGCGCGGGAGCGCGGGATGCGATGACGGCGGCCGCCCGGCGCCGGGGAGCGCGGGCGGCCGCCGTCGGGGGCGTACGTGCCGGGGGCCGTCCGGTGAGCGGTGCCGGACGGCCGGGCGAGGGGCGGCCCGTGGCGCGGACGGGTCAGGCGGTGGCCTCGGCGGGGGCGGCCGTCGCGGTGACCAGCCCGGTCAGCACCGCGGAGAGGCCGGTGATGACCTCGGCGTCCTCCGACGGGTGGGTCTCGGCGAACCGCGTCACGGAGCCCGGGATGGCGAGCTCGACGCCCTCCACCACGGTGCCGCCGGCCACGCCCACGGCCTTGCGGACCTCGGTCTGCGCCCACACGCCACCGTACTGGCCGAAGGCGGTGCCGATCACGGCGACCGGCTTGCCCCGGAGCGCGCCGGCGCCGTAGGGGCGGGACAGCCAGTCGATCGCGTTCTTGAGGACGGCCGGCATGGTGCCGTTGTACTCCGGGGTGAACAGCAACAGGGCGTCGGCGTCGGTGACGGCGGCACGCAGCCGGGCGGCGGCCTGCGGGAGGTCCGCCTCGGTGTCGATGTCCTCGTTGTAGAAGGGGACGTCGGCGAGACCCTCGTACACCTCGACGGTGGCGCCCTCGGGGGCGAGGTCGACGGCCGCCTCGGCGAGCTGGCGGTTGTGGGAGCCGGCGCGGAGGCTACCGACGAGGGCGACGATGCGAGCGGACATGGGGACTCCTGGAGGGGACGACGGGAGACTTCCAATTAACCGGACCGGGGTCCGTTTATAGTTGTACCAGTTAACCGGACCACGGTCCACTTTCTTCCGAGGGCGTTAGGCTGCCGCCATGACCACTCCGCCCCCGCACGGACGTACGGAGCTGCCCCTCACTCCCACCGACGCGCCGCCGCCCCTGCGCGCGGACGCCGCCCGCAACCGCGCACGTCTGCTGGAGGCAGCCGCCCGCCTGGCCGCCGAGCACGGCGCGGCCAACGTGACCATGGACGCCATCGCCTGCGCCGCCGACGTCGGCAAGGGGACCGTCTTCCGCCGCTTCGGCGACCGCGCCGGACTGCTGCTGGCACTCCTCGACCACCAGGAGGAACGGTTCCAGGCCGCGTTCATGTCGGGCCCCGCACCGCTCGGCCCGGACGCCCCGCCCCGCGAACGGCTGCACGCCTTCGGCCCCGCCGTCCTGCGCCACGAGCAGGACCACCTCGACCTGTACCTGGCCGCCCAGCCCACCGCCGAGCGCCGCCACCTCGTACCCGCCCGCGTCGTACGGCTCACGCACCTCACGCTGTTGCTGCGGCAGTCCGGCACGGGGGCCGACG
The DNA here is from genome assembly GCF_024600715.1 of Streptomyces changanensis. Classification (NCBI taxonomy): domain Bacteria; kingdom Bacillati; phylum Actinomycetota; class Actinomycetes; order Kitasatosporales; family Streptomycetaceae; genus Streptomyces; species Streptomyces changanensis. The sequence continues at coordinate 5,658,115 of NZ_CP102332.1, read as the reverse complement.
TGGAGCTGGCCGCGCACACCCTCCTCGGCAGCCTCGACACGAGCCTCGTGCACCACCTCCTCACCCGGCGCGGCATGCCGCTGGAGCGCCTGGAAGCCGGCTGGCACGACCTGGTGTCACGGCTGCTGCCGCCCGCGACGCACGACTGACCCCCCACCCCTCGGATTCCCGGTCGCCCCGCGCCCCCGCGCCCCCCGGCCTCGGGGCAGCCGGGAGCGTCGACGCCCGCGGGCCGCCACCGGTCGGGCCGTGGCCCGTCCATCCGCCGCCGACGAGCCGCCCTCACACGTTCGGGCGACGCGCCCTCCGAACGCTTGCGCGACTGGAACCCGGACGACAAGAATGATCGACAGCCGGCCCGGGGGGACCGGCGCGTCGTGATCCGGGGGGAGTTGACGCATCGCATGTTCCGTCCTGCGCGGCATCCGAGCCGCCCCGCGCGGTATCCGCACCGTCCCGCGCCGTTCTCAGGCGGCTCCGCACGATCTTGGCGGCGCCCCGTGTGGCCCTCGGACCCCTGACCCCCCGCCCGGTCCACGGGTGCCCGCCGCGTGGAGGGGCTCTTTCGCCCTGCTCGCGCGGCCGCGGCCGCGCGCCGGCACCCGCACCGGTCCCGTGACGGACCGGGCCGCTCCGTCCCAGCCGCCGACGCCGGCCACGCCGGCTCCCCGTTCCCCGAGGAAGACCATGCCCCGTACCCGTCCCCGCGCCCGCCGGCTCGGCGGCGCCCTGACCGCCTGTGCCGCCCTCGGCGCCATCCTCCTCGCGCCCGGCGCGGCGCGGGCCGCCGTGGGCCAGCCCGTCCCGGCCGGCCAGTACGCGTTCACCGCCCGCCTCGTCATCGGCGACGAGCCGCACAGCCGGGCCTGCTCCGGCGTCCTCGTCGACCCGCGCTGGGTGCTCACCGCGAAGAGCTGCTTCGCGGCCAACCCCGCCCAGAGCATCGACATCCCCACCGGCGCACCCGCCGCCAGGACCACGGTCACCGTGGGCAAGACCGACCTGAACGCCTCGGGCGGGCACACCGCGAACATCGTCGAGCTGGTGCCGCGCGCCGATCGCGACCTCGTCATGGCCCGGCTGGACCGGCCCGCCACCGGGATCGCCCCGGTCAAGCCCAGCGGGCAGGCGCCCACCGCGGGCGAGGAGCTGACGGTCGCCGGCTTCGGCCGCACGAAGACCACCTGGGTCCCCGACCGTCTCCACTCCGCCGTCTTCACCGTCGGCGCCACCACCGCGACCGAGTTCGAGATCGCCGCGACGTCCCCCGCCGACGCGTCCGTCTGCCAGGGTGACACCGGCGGCCCCGCGCTGCGCACCGAGAACGGCGTGCCCACCCTCGTCGCCGTCACGAGCCGCTCCTGGCAGGGCGGCTGCTTCGGCAGCACCGCCACGCGCACCGGCGCCTTCGAGTCCCGTACGGACGGCCTGGCCGCCTGGGTGACCGCCACGACGAACCGCGCCGTGCACCTGGCGCCCGGTCAGAGGCTGCTTCCCGGCCAGATGCTCGCCTCCCACCACGTCAAGTTCGTCATGCAGACCGACGGCAACCTGGTGGCGTACCACAACGCCGGCGGCGGCGCCCTGTGGGCCAGCGGCACGTACGGCAACCCCGGCGCGTACGCGGTGATGCAGCACGACGGCAACCTCGTCGTCTACGGCAAGGACGGCAGCCCCAGCACCGGCGGCGGTCTGTGGAGCACCCGCACCCACGGCAACGAGGGCGCCTTCGCCGCCCTGCAGAGCGACGGCAACCTCGTCGTGTACTCGCGTCCCGCCACCGGCGGCGCCGGCTCGGCCCTGTGGCACTCGGACACCTGGATGCGCGACAACAAGGTCGCGGCCGGCAAGCGGCTGATGCCCGGCGCGTGGGCGCAGAGCGCGCGCGCCGTCCTGCTGATGGACGCGCTGGGTCGGCTCTCCCTGCGTGACCGCACCACCGGCAAGGAGCTGTGGACGGTCGGCGGCCACCACCCCGGCGCCTACGCCCTCATGCAGACCGACGGCAACTTCGTGCTGTACGCGAAGGACGGCGGCCCGACCCAGGGCGGGGCGCTGTGGAACACCGGCACCTTCTCGGCCGGCTCCCACCTCCTGCTCCAGGACGACGCCAACCTCGTCCTGTACGGCCCGGACGGCAAGGCCCTGTGGGCCACCCACACCTCGCTCTGACCCGCGGAGCGCCGGCGTGCGGGTCCACCCCCGCACGCCGGGCACGCCGCACACGGGGCACGCCGGGCGGCCGGAGCCAAAGGCGCGGCCGGGGCGGGAGGCGTCGTCAGCGCATCCGCGCGGCGAACGCCTCGTACGCCGCTTCGTCGTGGAGGACGAGGACGACCTCCTCGACGGCGGTCCTCGCGGCCCGCACCGCCGCCACGGCGATGCGGGCCGCGTCGTCCATCGGCCAGCGGTAGACGCCCGTGGAGATGGCCGGGAACGCCACCGTACGGGCGCCCAGTTCGTCCGCGACGCGCAGCGACTCCCGGTAGCAGGAGGCCAGAAGGGGGGAACGGTCCTCCTCGGCGGAGAACACGGGCCCCACGGTGTGGATGACCCAGCGGGCGGGGAGCCGCCCGGCCGTGGTGGCGACCGCCTGGCCGGTGGCGAGGCCCCGGCCGTAGTGGGAGGCGCGCAGCCGGCGGCACTCGGCGAGGATCTCCGGGCCGCCCGCCCGGTGGATCGCACCGTCGACGCCTCCGCCGCCCAGCAGCGAGGAGTTGGCGGCGTTGACGACGGCGTCGACCCGCTGGCGGGTGATGTCACCGAGGACGAGGGACGGTTCGGTCATGGCCGCATCCTGTCACCCGTGCCCGTGCCCCGTCTCCGTCCCCGTCCCTCAGCGGGCGGTGCGCCGCAGGTGCCGCCAGACCGCCTTGGCCGCGTTGTGACCGGACATGCCGTGGACGCCGGGGCCCGGCGGGGTGGCGGAGGAGCAGAGGAACACCGCGGGGTGCGGGGTGCTGTACGGGAACGGCGTCAGCCGCGGGCGCAGCAGCAGTTGCAGGCCGGTGGCGGCGCCGCAGGCGATGTCGCCGCCGATGTAGTTGGCGTTGTGCGCGGCCAGTTGCGGCGGACCGGCGGTGGCGCGGGCGAGGACGAGGTCGCGGAAGCCCGGCGCGAAGCGTTCGATCTGCCGCTCGATCGCGTCCGTGAGGTCGCCCTGCCAGCCGTTGGGGACGTGGCCGTACGCCCAGAACACGTGCTTGCCCGCGGGGGCGCGGCCCGGGTCGGCCACGCTCGGCTGGGCGGTGATCAGGAAGGGCGCCTCGGGGGCCGTACCGCGCGAGACCCCGCGCAGGGCGGTCGCGATGTCGCGGCTGCCGGGTCCGATCTGGACGGTGCCGGCGCGGCGGGGCTCCTCGGCGGTCCAGGGGACGGGTCCGTCCAGCGCGTAGTCGATCTTGAAGACGGAGGCGCCGTAGCGGTAGCCGTCGTAGTAGCCGCCCAGTCCGGCGATGCGGGCGAGGGCCGTGGGGGACGTGTCGAAGACGTAGGCGCGGGCCGGCGGCAGGTCGTCGAGCCGCTTGACCTCGTACTCCGTGTGGATCGCGCCGCCGTGGTCCCGTAGGAGGCCGGCGAGGGCGTCGGAGACGGCCTGGGAGCCGCCGCGCGGCAGCGGCCAGCCGTTGGCGTGCGCGGCGAGGGCGAAGACGAGGCCGATCGCCCCGGTGGCCAGGCCGTCGAGGGGCGCGATGACGTGTGCGACGAGGCCCGCGAAGAGGGCGCGGGCCCGGTCGTCGCGGAAGCGGCGCATCAGCCATGTCGAGGGGGGCAGGCCGGCCAGGCCGAACCGGGCGAGGGTGACCGGGTCGCGGGGCAGGGCGGTCAGCGGCAGGGACATGAAGTCCCGGGCGAGCGTGTCCCACCGCCCGGCGAACGGCGCGACCAGGCGCCGGTAGGCACCGGCGTCGCGCGGCCCGAACGACGCGGCCGTCTCCGCGACGGACCGCGACAGCACCGCGGCCGTGCCGTCGTCGAAGGGGTGTGCCATCGGGAGCGGCGCGTGGAGCCACTCCAGGCCGTAGCGGTCCAGCGGCATGGCGCGGAAGGCGGGCGAGCCGATGCCCAGCGGGTGGACCGCCGAGCAGGGGTCGTGGCGGAACCCGGGCAGGGTCAGCTCCTGGGTGCGCGCTCCCCCGCCGATGGTGTCCTTCGCCTCGAACACGGCTACGGAGAAGCCGCGGCGGGCGAGTTCGACGGCGGCGGTCAGCCCGTTGGGGCCCGCCCCCACGACGACGGCATCGAGCATCGACGGCACGTTCGCACTCCTTCGTCTGCCGACGGCCAGAACCGCCAGGATAGGCCGCGGGCCGCGCCCGCCCGCCCGGGGGCGGGTGGTCGGGCCGCTTCGGGCGCGGCCGGGGCCCGCCCTCGGCGAGGGCGGTCGGCGCCGCCTCGGGCACCGGGGACGCGGTGCCGCGGGTCCGGGGGACGCGGGCGTCGCCCTGCCGGCCGTGGCGCGGCCGGCCCGTCACCGTGGACGACCGCGCACCGCCGGCCGTGGCTCACTGCGGGCGCAGGAGAGACCTGATCCGTGTCGCCGTCGCCTCGTCGCGGGCGGCCGTGAACGGCAGGGTGTTGCCGCCGGTGACGCGGAAGGGGACGCCGTCGACCGTGACGTGGGTCCCGCCCGCCTCCTCGACGAGGAGCAGCCCCGCCGCGTGGTCCCAGGCGTACTCCCACGTGAACGCGACGGCGTCGCGCTCCCCGCGCGCCACCGACAGGTACGCGAGGCCCGCGGAGCCGCACGGGCGGGGATCGACGCCCTCCACCCGGAGGCCGGCGAGGGCCTGTTCCTGCGCGGGCGTGGCGTAGTCGGGGTGGGCCGTGGCGACGCGCAGGGCCGCCCCGGGCGCGGGCGAACCGGCCCGCAGCTCCGCGCCGTTCAGCCGGGCGCCGCGGCCGCGTACGGCCACGGCCGTCTCGCCGAGCGCCGGCGCGTGCGTCCAGGACGCCAGCACCCGTCCGTGCCGGGCGAGGGCGACGAGCGTGCAGAAGCCGGGATCGCCCTGGACGAACTGGCGAGTTCCGTCGACCGGGTCGACGATCCACACCGGGGCGTCGCCGCGCACCGCGTCGTACCGGCGCGGATCGGCGTGCACGCCTTCCTCGCCGACCACGACGGAGCCGGGGAGCAACGCCGTGAGGGTCTCCGTCAGCCGCGCCTCGGCGGCCCGGTCCGCGACCGTCACGAGGTCGTGCGGGCCGGCCTTCTCGTCCACCTCGTGCGCGGCGAGCCGCCGCCAACGGGGCGTCACTTCCTCGGCCGCGGCCTCGAGGACCGCTTCACCGGCGGCGGACAGGAACGCGGTGTCGTCCAGCAGGTCGTCGTCGATCATGCGTCCATCACACCACGGCCCACCGACACGCCGGCCTCGGCGACGTGACGCGCGGGGGCGGGGGCCGCTCCCGGCGTCACCCCCCGTTCCCCCGGGGTTCGCCACAGCCCATCGGGACACCGGACCCGTCGGTCCTACGGGGCCACCGGTGCCGGCAAGCCCTACCGGTCCCACGGGAGCCACCGGCCCCCACAGGACCCCCACAGGACCCACCAGCCCCACGTGAGCCACTGGACCTACGGGACCGACCGTCCCCTGGAGACACCCGGCGGACGGGCCACCAGGCGACGGACAGCGGACCCCGTCCTCGTACCGGCCGGCGCGGCGGCCCGGGAGCCCGGGAGCCCGGGAGCCCGGCGGAGACTCCCCCGTGGGCGGACGGCCATCGGCACGACCGCCGACCGGTCGCCGGACACGGCGGCGCGGCGGCCGGGTTCCTGCTGGGCGGGCGAACCGGGGCCGGGCCGGGCCGGACAGCGGGCCGGACAACGGACCGGGGGCAGGGACGGGGACGGGAGACCGGGGGCCGAGGACCGAGGACCGGGGACCGGGGACGTGGACCCCGGCCCGGGCGCGGGGGTTGTCGGTGGCGGCTGCCAGGATCACCGTCATGGTCACGAACGTCGCCCTCCCGCTCCCCACGGAACTGCACAGGTCGCACGCCTACACCGACTGGGTGCGCGCGCACGATCCGGCCGCGGAGGCGGTGGCGGTCGCCCTGCTGGAGGACGTGTGGGCCGGTCTCAACCGGGCGCGGGAGAAGCCCGGGCGGTTCCTGGAGGCGATGGAGGCCCGGGCGCGGCGGCTGCCACCGGCCCACCTCCCCTGGTTCTGGGACACGGTGGCGCACCGGCTGTGCGGCACCAGCGACCGCTACGCGGGCCGGGCCTACGCCCTGGCGCGCAAGGCGGAGCAGGAGCACACCCTGCCGGTGGACCCCGCGTGGCGGACGGGGAACGTCCTGCTGCTCGCGGCCCGGGGCGCGCTGCCCGCCAAGGAGCTGAGCGAGCACCAGCGGTGGCTGGCGCGGACGTGGGACCCGACCGGCGCGCACGAGGAGTACCTGCGGGTCCTCACGGCGTGGGCGACCTCCCCCGGCGAGCTCCCCGCCGACCTGGCGCGGCGCGTGCGCGCGTCGGCGCGCGCGGCCGGCCTCGACACGGCGGAGGACGCCCGTGTCCTGGCGCGGATCATGGGCGGGGCGCGCGGGAGGGCCGTGCCGGACGCGCTGCTGGACGCGGTCGCGGGGTTGCTGGCCGCGCACCCCCTGGAGGACGCGGCGTACGCGCCGCTGGTCGACCTGTTCCCCGAGTCGCGGGGCGACGCGTCGGCCTGGCTGCGGTTGCTCCTGCGGTCCGGCGCCGCCGACGCCGTGGTGGCCGGGCGGGTGGCGCCGGAGGGTGGCGTCGCGGCCTGGTTGGGCCGGTACACGCGCATGTACGGGCACGGGCGGCGGGGCGGCGGCGTGTTCCGGCAGCCCATGCCGCAGGAGCTGTTCGCGCTGGTGGCGCGGTTCGCGCCGCTGTTGCGCGCGGCCGGGACGCCGGTACGGATCCATGAGGACCGCTACCGGTACCCGGGGCTGGACGCCGACCTGCTGGACGCCTGCCTGGCCGAGGGGATCGCCGTGGAGGACCCGGGCGACGCGGTCCGGCTGGAGTTCTGGGGCGAGCGGTCGCGGCGCGACCTGCGGGCGCTCGCCGCGGACCCGGTCTTCGGGCGGCGCCTGGAGGGGACGGTCCACGCCGGGCTGCGCGGTGGCGGCACGGCGATCACGCGCCTGCCGGAGAACGCGGGCATCGCCGCCGAGGTGCACGCGCGCGTCGAGGCGCTGCTGGCGGAGGCGCGCGGCGGTGGCGTCGCCGCCGCCGACGAGGCGGTGGACGAACTGGCCGCGCTGCTGGACCGGCCCACGGCCACGGCGCTGGAGGGCGTCGAGGAGGCGCTCGCGGCCGTGGACCTGGTGGGGCCGCTGGGGCGGGCGCTGCGCGCGGGACTCCCCGAGGAGCTGGGGTGGCCCGCGCTGGAGGAGGCCGTGACGGAGTTCGGGCCCGGCGGGGTGCGCGGCGTGACGAGCACGTGGCCGGTGCTCACCGTGTACGGCGCGGACCGGGCCGTCGCGGTGGACCACGGGGGGCGGCGCGGCGCGTGCGCGTTCCGGGTCCCGGAGGGGGCGACGCTGCACGTCGTGCACTTCGTGGGCGGCTCCTTCCTCGTCAGCTGGACGGACGAGGAGCGCGGCTCGTACGGCACGCGGGCCTTCTGGGCCGACCGGCCGCAGGACGTGTTCACGCCGGAGCGCTGGGGTGGTCTGCGTCCGTTCGACGGGATCATCGACGGGGCGTTCGGCTTCCAGTTCGCCACCCCGGACGGTGGCGGCCGGCACGACGGCAGCCGGGTGCTGCGGCCGGGCGGCCGGGAGGGCGTGGACTGCCGTGAGCTGCAGATGAGCGACGGCACCCGGTTCTGGAGCGCCCGGGTGTACGGGGACGACTGGGAGCGCGTCGACCCGGTCACCGGGGAGCGCGGCGGGAAGCGGGAGCTGCCCGCGTTCCACGGCACCGGCGACGTCCCGCCGGACCACGCGCTCCACTCGGACGCGCTCACCCTGGCGGTCCTGCCGGAGGGTGCGCCCGCCTCGCCGCTGGGGCAGGACGGGCGGCTGGTGGGCTGCCGGGTGCTGCACCGCACGGCGTACGCGGGACCGTCGCCGACCGACTTCCTGCTGGAGGGCGTCGACGGGCGCCGCGCCCGGTTCCGCGCCCGGCAGCCGGGCCGCCACCCGTGGGGCGTCCTGCGGATGCCGGCGGGCGGCGAGGACGCGGTCCTGGTGCAGCCGGACGACGTGCGGGTGTACGCCGTGGAGGACGGCTCACTGCTGTGGGAGGCGCACGGCTTCCCCGCCGGCGCGCGGAACCGCCGGCGCAAGCCGTCCGGGCACGCCGTCGGCCCGCTGCCCCCGCCGGCCTTCTGGCACTTCCTCACGCCCCGGGACGAGACGTCCTCCAAGGCGCTGCGCGCGGTCGGTGACGACGCCGCGCGCGCCCTCCTCCACGCGGCCCGCGACCGTTCCGGTGAGGGTGCCGCGGAGGCCGTACGGGCGGAAGTGGCGCGTGTGCTGCCCGAGGTGACGGAGCCCCGCGTCGTGGCGGGCGCGGTGCGCGCCACGCTGCTCGCCGCCGACGTGCTGCGGCGGCGGGAGGAGCTGTCGCGGCGGGTGGGCGTCATGCGGTCCGGCCCGGTGGTGGAGCTGCCGGAGGCGGTACCGGACACGGTGCTGGCGCCCGCGCTGTACGGGCTGCTGCCCGCGCTGCGGCCGTTCGAGGCGCACGTGGCCCGCCCGCAGCCCGCGACGCTGACGGCGGTGGCGGCCGACGGCCGCCACCTGCGCGGGGAGATCGACGACGAGACGCGGCGCCTGGCCCTGCCGGCGGAGCCCGTGGAGTGGGCCGCGCTGGCGGGCCGGATCGACGCCGTGGCCTGGCGGGCGGTGGCCGGTACCACGCCGGAGGCGGAGCGGCGGGCGCTCGCGGCGCTGCTGCAGGTGTGGAGCCGGCAGCCGTTCGCGGAGCGCGGCGGCCGGTGGCGTACCGGTCGGGCGCCGACGGAGGCGGTGGCCGCGTGCCGCGCCGCGGGCGGGGTGCCGGCCTCGGGCGCGGAGCGCGGCGGTACGGCGCGGTTCCTCCAGCGGGAGGACGATCCCGCGCCGTCGGGGGCCGCGGAGACCGTGACGTTCACCGTCGAGGGGGACGACGCCGGGCGCCTGCCGAGGCTGCTGGAGCTGCTTGACCGGTACGGCCCGCCGGCCGTGCCGCCGGGGGCCGTCGACGTCTTCGCGTGGCGGACCGGGGTGCGGCGCACGGTGGCGGCGCTCGTGCTCGGGGGGCTGCCGCGCCGCGAGCGGCACGACGACGACCACCGCATGCTGCGGGGGAAGCCGTACCGGGCCACGAAGGCCGTCATCGACGAGTACGTGTCGCTGTGGCACCGGCTCGGGCAGCGCGGGCGCCTCGCGGTGCTCGCGGCGGGCGTCCCCGAGGACCCGGCCGAGCTGTGGGCCGACGGCGGCATGGCGGCCGCCGCCGGGCGCATGGCGGAGGTGTGGGCGCGGCTGCTGGGGACGGCGGAGTACGTCGACGAGGAGCTCGCGGGGGCGCTGGAGGAGGGCCTGGGCCTCGGCGCGGAGTGGTCGCGCGGTCTGGCGACGGGTGAGCTGCCGGAGGGGGTGGTCGGCTTCTCCGGCGCCGGGTGCGTCCTCGCGGCCGGCCGGAGGGGCGGCCTCCAGGTGCACGAGGCGACCGCCGACGGCACGCCGGGGACGTGGCTGACCACCTCGCGGCTGCCGGACGAACGGCTCGTGGCGCTGGTGGTGTGGGCGCTGTGCGAGCGGCCGGTGGGCGATCCGGCCGTGGCGGGGGCGACCGCGCTCCACGGGCGGTTGCGGCGGCTGCTGGACGACCCGCGCACGCTGGTTCCCCTCCACGGGTGGCGCCGGTTCGCGGAGGCGATGGCCGCCGACCCGGCCGTCCCCGCGTACGCGGGCGCCGTCCTGCCCTGCGCGCAGCCGCTGCTCGACGACACCGTCGCGACGACCGGCGTGTACGACGACGGGGTGTTCGTGGTCGCCGCCCCCGGTGGCGACGCGTTCCTGCGGACGGCCGCGCTGGGCGACCCCGAGCGGGTGGAGCACGCGCTGCGGCGCTGCGACGGGCTGGGCCTGACGTGGGTGGTGGAGCGGGTCGGGTGGATGCGGGAGGTCCGCGACGGCGGCGTCGCCCGCATGGTGGCGCGGGCGGCCGCGACGCCGGTTCCGCCCGGCGGGTACGAGCTGAACCCCGCGCTGAGCGTGCCGGACCTGGTGGCGACCGCCGCCGCGGACCTCGGTGTCGGAGGAGACGCGGCGGCGCTGTACCTCCAGCTCCTGACACTGGCGCGGCCCACCGACCGCAACGTCCGCCGATGGAACGACTGGACGCCCGCCCGGCACCGGGCGGCCCAGGAGGAGCTGGCGGCCGCGGGCGCGGTGGAGACCGGCCGGCGGGCGCGGGCGGGGCGCACCGCGTTCGTCCCGGGGCCGTGGACCGACCTGAGGGCCCCCGAACTGCCGTTGGAGACCGCGAAGCTCGCCTCGTACGGGGCCTCGGTCTCCCCGCGGCTGTCGGTGCCGTGGCTGCGGCTGCTGCCCGTGGCGCCCCCGCACGAGCTGTTCGCCCGGGCGTGGGCGGCACGCCCGTAGGGCCCGTCCGGAGAGTCCCGCCCGGCACGCCCCCCGTGACCTCCGGGCACGGGGGGCCACCCCCACCCCCCGCCGTCGGCGAATCAGGCAGCGGCGGCCGGTGCGCCCGGCGGGCGGAGCTCGTACCAGCGCAGGTCGTCCTCCAGCTGGGCGGCGAGGGAGACGAGCCGTTCCTCACCGCCGCCGGGGCCGAGCAGTTGGGCGCCGACGGGCAGGCCGTCGGCGGTGAAGCCGGCGGGGACGTTGACGGCGGGCCAGCCGAGGACGTTCCACGGCCAGGCGTAGGGGCAGGCCGCCGCGATGGCGAGGTCGGTGCGCCACCCCGGCAGACCGTCGAAGGCGCCGATCCGTGGGGGCGGGGCGGCCGTGGTGGGCGTGAGGACCACGTCGTACGCGGTGAACAGTGCGCCGATCCTGCGGTGCTGGCGCAGTTCGCGGGCGCGGGCGGCGCGCAGGAGCCGGCCGCCGAGACGGTGGCCCGTGCGGGTGGCGCCGCGGGTGCGCGGGTCGAGGAGGGCGGGATCGGGGTGGCGGTCGGCGTAGGCCGCTATCCCGGCGGTGGCGCGGGGCAGGAAGCCGAGCCCGACGAGGCCGTAGTCGGGGCGGGCCTCCTCCACGGTGTGGCCGAGCCGGGCGAGGGTCTCGGCGAGCGCGGTGACCGCGCGGCGCACGCCCGGGTGCAGGGGGGCGCGGGTGCCGGTGAAGGGCGGCCGCCAGGCCAGGGCGACGCGCAGGCGGCCCGGGTCGCGGCGGGCGGCGGCCGACGCGTCGACGGCCGGCAGCCGGAAGCCCTCCCGGGGATGCGCCCCGGAGACGGCGTCGAGCAGGAGGGCGGCGTCGGCGACGGTGCGGGCGAGGGGACCGTTGACGGTGAGGCCCTCGAAGCAGTCGTCGTACGGGTGGACGGAGACCCGGCCGCGCTGCGGTTTGACGCCGACGAGGTGGGTCCAGGCGGCGGGGATGCGGATCGACCCGGCGCCGTCCGAGCCGAGGGCGGCCGGCACCAGCCCGGCGGCGACGGCCGCCGCGGACCCTCCGGACGAGCCGCCGGGCGTGTGCCCGGCGTCCCAGGGGTTGCGGGTGGCGCCGAAGGCGGGGCCCTCGGTGAACGGCCACTGGCCCAGCTCGCAGGAGTTGGTCTTGCCGACGACGATCGCGCCCGCGGCGCGCAGCCGGCGCACGGCCTCGCCGTCGGAGGCGGCTGGCGGGACGTCTCCCGCACAGCCGAAGCGGGTCGGCAGCCCGGCGACGTCGGTGTCGTCCTTGACGGCCACGGGCACGCCGAGGAGCGGCAGGCGCTCCCCCGCCGCGAGGCGCCGGTCGGCGTCCGCCGCCTCGGCGAGGGCCGCGTCGGCGCGGACGCAGCGGAAGGCGTTGAGGGTGTCGCGGGTCGCCTCGATCCGGTCGAGCGCGGCCCGCACGAGAGACTCCGAGCTGGCCCCGCCCTCCCGCACCAGCCGTGCCTGCTCCACGAGCCCGAGGTCCGCCACCGCCGCGTGAGGGGTCATACCGCCGGAGCCTACTGACGCGTAACCTCCGTGTCAGGGTCCCGGGCGCGGCCTTCCGACGATTCGTGCCCCGCTCCGATCCGGTCGGCCCCGCGGACCTCGCCGCCGCGCGGGCGTTCGCCGCGCGGCCGTGGACGGGCGGAGACGGCGCTTCCCGACGGGGCGGCGCCGCGGGGGCGCGGGCCCCCAGGGGTCGGGGGCCGTCGCGTACGTCGTCGTCCGTCGCCGGGGTGAGCCGGGTGTGGTCGGGTTCAGGCCGGGTGGTCGGGCTGCTGCTCGGGAGGCGTGCCGCCGCCCTTCCCGCCGCCCTTGTTCCCGCGGTCCGTGCCGTGGGCGCGGCCACCGCCCCCTGTGGGCTCGGCGGCCTTGAGGGCCTGGCTGTCCTCCGGGGTGCCGGCTCCCTTGTCGTTGCGCCGCAGTTCGGGTTGTTGCGGATTCGGCATCGCCGCTGCTCCTTCCCGGGCGTGTTCTCCACGGTGGGTGTCGATCGGACGGGTAGCCGCGCAGCTCCGCGCGAAACACGCAGACGGCCCGGCCGCCATCCACAGGCCGCCATGCGCCTCCCGACGCCGGCCGCCGCCACGCCGTCGCCGGGCATCGGGCGGCCGTCAGTCGGCCAGTGCCGGGATGACCTCGGCGCCGTACGCGTCGATCGTGGCCTCCTTCGCGTCGTGCATGGCGTACAGCGCGAACTGGTCGACGCCCAGAGCGCGCAGGGCCCGCAGCTTCTCGATGTGGGCGGAGACGGGGCCGAGGAGGCAGAAGCGGTCGACGATCTCGTCGGGGACGAAGGAGGCGGAGGGGTTGCCCGCCCGGCCGTGGTGGCTGTAGTCGTACCCCTGCCGTCCCTTGATGTACGCGGTGAGCGCCTCCGGCACCAGGTCCGAGTGCTCGCCGTACCGGCCGACCAGGTCGGCGACGTGGTTGCCGACCATGCCGCCGAACCAGCGGCACTGCTCGCGCGCGTGCGCCAGGTCGTCCCCCACGTACGCGGGCGCGGCGACGCAGACGCTGATGGCGGCGGGGTCGCGACCGGCGTCCTCCGCGGACTTCCGCACCGCCTTGACCATCCACTCCGTGAGGAACGGGTCGGCGAGCTGGAGGATGAACCCGTCCGCCTTCCGCCCGGCGAGCGCGAGGGCCTTGGGCCCGTACGCCGCCATCCACACCGGCAGCCGGCCGTCCCTGATCCAGGGGATGCGGACGGGCTTGCCGTCGACGAGCGCCTCGCGGCCCTCGGCGAGGTCCCGGATGACGTCGATGGCCTCGCCGAGCCGGGCGAGGGTGTTCGGCTGCCGCCCGGCGACCCGCATCGCGGAGTCCCCGCGCCCGATGCCGCAGACGGTGCGGTTGCCGTACATGTCGTTGAGGGTGGCGAACGTCGAGGCGGTGACCTCCCAGGCCCTCGTCCCGGGATTGGTGACCATGGGGCCGACGCGCAGCTTGGTGGTGTGTTCGAGGATCCGGCTGTGGATGACGAAGGGCTCCTGCCAGAGCACGGCGGAGTCGAAGGTCCAGCCGTACCGGAAGCCGTTGCGCTCGGCGCGCCGCATGAGCCCGACGACCTCGGAGGCGGGCGGGTCGGTCTGCAGGACGAGTCCGAAGTCCATACGGGGCCTCCTCAGGTCAGGTACTGGCAGGTGGCGCGCGGGGTGTACACGCCGTGCCCGGCGCGGCCGGTGTAGGTGCGGCGGTCGATGACGACCTCGCCGCGCGACAGGACGGTCTCCACCCGGCCGGTGACGGTGCGGCCCTCGTACGCGGAGTAGTCGACGTTCATGTGGTGGGTCCGGGCGGAGATCGTCTGGGTCGTCGCGGGGTCGTAGACGACGATGTCGGCGTCGGCGCCGGGAGCGATGGTGCCCTTCTTCGGGTACAGGCCGAACATCCGGGCCGGGGCGGCGCAGGCGATCTCGATCCAGCGGCGGCGGCTGATGTGCCCGTCGACGACGGCCTGGTGCAGGAGGTCCATGCGGTTCTCGACGCCGGGCAGGCCGTTGGGGATGCGGGAGAAGTCGCCGCGGCCGAGCTCCTTCTGGCCCTTGAAGCAGAACGGGCAGTGGTCGGTGGAGACGACCTGGAGGTCGTCGGTGCGCAGTCCGCGCCAGAGGGCCGCCTGGTGCTCGCGGGGCCTGAGCGGGGTGCTGCACACGTACTTGGCGCCCTCGAAGTCGGGCTCGGCGAGGTTGTCCGTGGAGAGGAACAGGTACTGGGGGCAGGTCTCGCCGAAGACGGGCAGGCCCCGGTCGCGCGCGACGGCCAGTTCGGCGACGGCCTCCTCCGCCGAGACGTGCACGACGTACAGGGGGGCGCCGGCGACGCGGGCGAGCTGGATGGCGCGGTGGGTGGCCTCGGCCTCCAGGAGGGCCTTGCGGACCTCCCCGTGGTGGCGCGGGTCGGTCTCGCCGCGGGCGAGGGCCTGCTCGACGAGGACGTCGATGGCGATGCCGTTCTCCGCGTGCATCATGATCAGTCCGCCGTTGAGGGCGGAGCGCTGCATGGCGCGCAGGATGCGGCCGTCGTCGCTGTAGAAGACCCCGGGGTAGGCCATGAACAGCTTGAAGGAGGTGACGCCCTCCTCGACCAGCAGGTCCATCTCCTTGAGCGCGTGCTCGTCGACGTCGGAGAGGATCATGTGGAAGGCGTAGTCGACGGCGCACTTGCCGTCGGCCTTGGCGTGCCAGGCGTCGAGCCCCTCGCGCAGGGTGTGGCCGACGGACTGCACGGCGAAGTCGACGATGGTGGTGGTGCCGCCCCAGGCGGCGGCGCGCGTGCCGGTCTCGAAGTCGTCGGAGGCGAAGGTGCCGCCGAAGGGCAGTTCCATGTGGGTGTGGGCGTCGACCCCTCCGGGAATGACGTACCGGCCGGTGGCGTCGATGGTGCGGTCGGCGGTCCAGGAGTCGGCGACGCCGCTGCCGTGGGCGGCGAGCGCGGCGACGCGGCCGTCCTGGACCAGGACGTCGGCGTGGGTCTCCTCGGCGGCGGTGATGACGAGGCCGCCCCGGACGAGGGTGCGGGTGCTCATGGCCTGGCGGCCCCCTTGCGTGCGGGTGGGTGGCTTACCGGATGGTGTGGAGGGCCTGTTCGAGCAGGGCGGCGCCCTCCTCGGCCTCGGCGACGGTGAGCGACAGCGGCGGCGCGACGCGCAGGACGCTGGTGTCGTGGCCGCCCCCCTTGCCGATGAGCAGCCCGCGTTCCCGGGCGGCCTCCAGGACGGCCGCGGCGGCCCCCGGGTCGGCGGCGCCGGTGTGCGGGTCGGCCAGTTCGACGCCGAGCATCAGACCCCGGCCGCGCACCTCCCGTACCCGGTCGACGCCCGCGGCGATGGCGCGCAGCCGCTCGGCGAGGAGGCCGCCGACGCGCCGGGCGTTGCCCTGGAGGTCGTGTTCGAGGAGGTAGGTGAGGTTGGCGAGGCCCGCGGCCATGGTGACCGGGGAGCCGCCGAAGGTGGAGATCGAGTTGGCGCTCAGGCAGTTCATCACCTCGGCGCGGGCGACGACCCCGCCGACGGACATGCCGTTGCCGATGCCCTTGGCGAAGGTGAGGAGGTCCGGCGGGCCGGCGGCGGCGTGGGCCTGCCAGCCCCAGAAGTGCTCGCCGGTGCGGCCCCACCCGGTCTGCACCTCGTCGCTGATCCAGAGGATGCCGTGGCGCCGCAGCACCTCGCGGAACGCGGCGTACAGCCCGTCGGGGGGCGAGGTGAAGCCGCCGACGCCCTGGATGGGTTCGGCGATGAGCGCGGCGACGTCGCCGGTGTGCCCGATCAGGTCCTCCAGGTCGGCGACGCAGGCGGCGGTGAAGTCCGCGTCGGACAGGTGGGCGAAGGGGCCGCGGCCGCGGACGGCGCCGTGCACGTACAGCGTGCGCAGCGGGGAGAGGCCGGTGGTGGCCCAGGCGCGGTTGCCGGTGACGGAGACGGTGGAGAAGGAGCGGCCGTGGTAGCTGTTGCGCATCGCCAGGATCTGGTTGGTGCGGCGGTACGCGGTGGCGAGGAGGAGCGCGGTGTCGTTCGCCTCGGTGCCGGAGGTGGTGAAGAAGACGCGGGCGTCGGGGATGCCGGAGAGGGCGGCGACGCGCTCGGCGAGCTCCACCATCGGGCGGTTGAGGTAGAGCGTGGACGAGTGGATGATCCGCCCGGCCTGCTCGGCGACGGCCTTGGTGACCTCGGGGAGGGCGTGGGCGGTCATGGTGGTGAGGATCCCGCCGAAGAAGTCGAGGTAGCGGTTGCCCTCGGCGTCCCAGACGTGGCGGCCCTCGCCGTGGGTGATCTCGACGGGGTCGTCGTAGTAGAGGGACAGCCAGTCGGGCAGGACGGCCCGGTGGCGGTCGTGGAGCTGCCGGTGCGCGTGGGGGTGGTTCACGGCCGCACCAGCCCCTCGTACGCGTCGGGCCGGCGGTCGCGGTAGAACGCCCACTGTTGGCGCACGTCGTCGATGAGGTCGAAGTCGAGGTCCCGCACGAGGAGTTCGTCCTCCTTGTCGGACCCGGCCTCGCCGACGAGGCGGCCGCGCGGGTCGACGAAGTAGCTGGTGCCGTAGAAGTCGTTGTCCCCGTAGTGCTCCCGGCCGACGCGGTTGATCGCGGCGACGAAGTACTCGTTGGCGACGGCTGCCGCGGGTTGCTCCAGCTGCCACAGGTGGGAGGAGAGGCTGCGGTGCGTGGCCGACGGGTTGTACACCAACTGTGCTCCGTTGAGGCCGAGTTGCCGCCATCCTTCGGGGAAGTGGCGGTCGTAGCAGATGTAGACGCCGACGCGGCCGACGGCCGTGTCGAAGACGGGCCAGCCGAGGTTGCCGGGGCGGAAGTAGAACTTCTCGTAGAAGCCCTTGAGCTGCGGGATGTGGTGCTTGCGGTACTTGCCGAGGTAGGTGCCGTCGGCGTCGATGACGGCGGCGGTGTTGTAGTAGAGGCCGGGGCCCTCGACCTCGAAGACCGGGGCGACCACGACCATGCCGGTCTCGCGGGCGAGGTCGCGCATGCGGCTGACGGTGGGGCCGTCGGGTACGGGCTCGGCCCAGCCGTAGTGGTCGACGTCCTGCTCCTGGCAGAAGTACGGGGCGTTGAACACCTCCTGGAAGCCGATCACCCGCGCCCCCTGGCGGGCGGCCTCGCGGGCGTGCTCCTCGTGCTTGGCGATCATCGATTCGGTGTCGCCGGTCCAGGAGGCCTGGACGAGCGCGGCGCGCACGGTGTGGGACATGGGCTGCTCCTTCGGCACGGCGTCGATGAGCCTCTACGCACGTAGAGCGGTACGTGGGAGGAGACGTAGGAGGAGAACGTAAGCCTCGTCACATCGCGGAGCAAGACCGCCGCCGTCAACAGCCGGAGTCGATCACGTTTCACACCCAAGTGGTCCACAACGGACGCGTTTCCGAACGACGCCGGACGGTGTTCCGTGCGGCGGTCCGGACCCCCGGATCCGGCTCGGGGGTGCGGACCGTCGCGCGGGCCGACGAACGCCGCGCGGGCTCGGGGGCGCCGCGCGGGCGCCGGGAGCAGCCGTGCGCGGTTCGGGGCAGCCGTGCGCGGTCGGGGGCGCGGGCGGGGTGTTACGGGCGCCCCGCCGGGCGCACCACCATCGCCGCCCCGCCGCCGCGCCGGGTGCGCTCGGCGGCCGCCAGCCAGCGGCCGTCGGGGAGGCGCTGGACGCCGGTGGCCGCGCCGATCTCGGGGTTCTCGCGGAAGGCGTGGCCCAGGGCGGCGAGGCGGGCCCGCAGCGCACTGCGGTACAGAGCGGGTTCGAGGTCGGTGACGGGCTGGTTGCGCTGGCTGGCGCGCGGGGCGGCGATCGCGTCGACGAGCGGCAGCCGGCGGTCGACGACGCCCGTCAGGGTCTGCAGGACGGTGGTGATGATGGTGGCGCCGCCGGGGGAGCCGAGGGCCAGGACCGGCCGGTCGTGGCGGTCCAGGACGATCGTCGGGGACATGGAGGAGCGCGGCCGCTTGCCGGGCCCCGGGAGGTTGGGGTCGTGGACCGCCGGGTTCGCCGGGGCGAAGGAGAAGTCCGTCAGCTCGTTGTTGAGGAGGAAGCCGCGGCCCGGCACGGTGATGCCGCTGCCGCCGGTCGACTCGATGGTCAGGGTGTACGCGACGACGTTGCCCCACCGGTCGGCGACCGTCAGGTGCGTGGTGTTCTCCCCCTCGTACGTCGTGGGCGCCGCCGTCCCGCCCGCCGCGCACGGCTCGGGGTCGCGCGGGTCGCCCGGGGCGAGCGGGCTGGTCAGGGCCCGGTCGTCACGGACGAGGCAGGCACGCGCGTCGGCGAACCGCTGCGACAGGAGCCCCTTGACCGGCACGTCCTCGAACGCCGGGTCACCCACCCACCGGCCGCGGTCCGCGAACGCGATCCGGCTCGCCTCGATCAGACGGTGCAGGTACGTCTGCGGCGACGCGCCCGCGAGGTTCCCGCGCTCCAGGATGTTGAGCGCCTCGGCGACCGTGGTGCCGCCCGACGACGACGGCGCCATCCCGTACACGTCGAGGCCGCGGTACTCGGTCTTCGTGGGGCGGCGCCGCAGCGTCTCGTACGCCGCGAGGTCACGGACCGTCAGGTCGCCGGGCCGGACGGTCCGCGTCGCGCCGGCGCGCACGGGCGGGGTGCGGACGGTGCGGACGATGTCGCGGGCCAGGCCGCCCCGGTAGAGCGCCGCGCCGCCGTGGCGGCCCAGCTCCTCGTACGTGCGGGCGAGGTCGGGGTTGCGCAGGGTGGAGCCGACGGCGGGGAGGGCCCCGCCCGGCAGGAACAGCTCCGCGCTCGCCGGGAAGTCCCGGAAGCGCTCCTCGTTGTCCCGTGTCTGGGCGCGGAAGGTGCCGTCCACGACGAAGCCGTCCCGGGCCAGCCGTACGGCGGGGCGCAGCAGCTCCCCCAGCGGTTTGCTGCCCCAGGTGTCCAGGACGGTGTCCCAGGTGGCGGGGGTGCCGGGGGTACCGACGCCCAGGCCGCTGGTCATGCCCTCCGCGAAGGGGATCGGCTCGCCGTCCTCCAGGAAGAGGGAGGCGTCGGCCGAGCGGGGGGCGGTCTCGCGCCCGTCGACGGTGTGGACGGCGCGGGTGCGGGCGTCGTAGTACACGAAGTACCCGCCGCCGCCGATGCCCGCCGAGTAGGGCTCGGTGACGCCGAGGGCGGCGGCGGTCGCGACGGCGGCGTCCACGGCGTTGCCGCCGCGGCGCAGGACCTCGATCCCGGCGGCGGACGCGTCGGCGTCCACGCTGGACACGGCGCCCCCGTAGCCGGCGGCGACCGCCTCCTTCGCCGGCGCCGGTGGCGGCGCCGCGACGGCCGCCCCCGTCGGCGGTGCCGCCCCGCCGACGGCGAGCACCGTCGCGGCGACGGCGGCGAGGGAGACGTTCCGTACGGTGGACCGACGCATGCGGGCTCCTCCAGTCAACGGCCGTCCGCGCAGCGTAACTTCACACCGCCCGCGGTACCAGGACCGCTAGCATGCGCGCCCATGGACGACGACCTGTGGAACATCGTGCTCGGCGTGGCCGCCAGTGGGCTCAGCGCGTCACTCGGATGGCTGGCCCGCACGGCGCTCACCCGGCGCCGGCTCCGCCGCAAGCAGGGCTTCTTCGGGCTGCCGGGCAACGCGGAGTGCCTGCTCGTGGTGAACCGCGAGGCCGGCGGGGACGGCGTCCACCGCAACGACGTGTTCGCGCTGCTGGAGCTGTCCGCGCTGATCCGGGACTGCGACGCGCACGCCCGCATCGTCCGCCACGACCAGGCGGTGCAGGGGTTCGGGGACCGCACGGAGTTCTGCCTCGGCGGCCCGACCTCCAACCGGCGCATGGCCGCGCACCTGCGCACGCTCCTGCCGGGCATGCGGCTCGTGGAGGGCCCGGGGAAGAAGCCGGACGTCTACCGGTTCGGCACGCGGGAGTACCGGGCGGAGCTGGGCCTCAGCGAGTACGTCGTCCTCGCGCGGCTCACCGCCGGGGAGGGCCGGCACCCGGTGTTCCTCTTCTGCGGGCAGCGGGCCATAACGAACCAGGCGGCCACCCGCTACCTGGTCCGCCACCACGAGCAGCTGGCGCGCGAGCACGGGCGCCGCCCGTTCGTCCTGCTGCTGAAGGTGGTCAACTCGCAGGCGTACGGTCCCGACGTGGTCGAACTGGTGGCCGACGTGACGGCGGCGGCCCTGGACCCGGCGCCCGCCCCCGACCCCGATCCGGCCGCGCCCGCCGATGCGGCGGATGCCCCGGCTGGTGCCCCGGCGGCTGGTGCCCCGGCGGCGGGGACGACGGCGGGCGCGGCGACGGCAGGGGACGAGGACCCGGGCCCGGACCGCGCCGCCGCCCGGACCGCCGACGCCCCCTGAGCGACGGGCGGTCCCGGGCGGCCGGGCACATCGTCATCGGGTGAGGACCGCGTCGTGGCACGTCCGTTACCCGCACGCGCCCCGGCGCCCCCGCGGCGCGCGGTGTCGGGCGCGTCACATCCGGCGTTCCGGAAATACCCGCTCGCCCCGCAACCCGAACCGGTCGTTCGCCCTCTCACCCAGGGAAGACGAACGTATCGGAGGATTTCCCGTTGAGCCGCACACGTGCCCGCACCACGCTCCGCACCACCGCCCTCGCCGGTACCGCGGTTCTGACCGCGGCCCTGACCGCGTGCTCGGGCGGCGGCAGCGGCTCCTCGACCGGCGGTGCCGGCGGGGACGGCAAGGCCAAGCCGGAGACGCGCATCTCCGTGAACCTGACGGGCAAGCAGGCGAAGCCCGGCAGCCCGGTCCGGGTCACCCTCGCCGACGGCAAGCTCGCCCAGGTGACGGTGACCGACTCGAAGGGCGCCACGCTGGAGGGCAAGGTGTCCACGGACGGCAGGTCCTGGACGTCGGTCCGCAACGCGGCCCCCGGCACCGGTTACACCGTCGAGGCGCGCGACGCGAACGGCGGCAGCGCCAAGGCCGACTTCGCCACCGCCGCCCCGGAGAAGGTCAACAAGCTCACCCTCGCCCCGGGGAAGAACACCACGGTCGGCATAGCCCAGCCGCTGTCGATCGTCTTCGACCACCCGGTCAAGGACAAGGCGGCGGTGGAGAAGGCCCTCAAGGTCACCACCTCGAACGGCACCGAGGGCTCGTGGGGCTGGATGCAGGACTGGTCCGGCAAGGACCGGGTCGACTGGCGGCCGAAGGAGTACTGGAAGTCCGGCACCAAGGTCACCCTGGACGCCCGCCTCAACGGCGTGGACTCCGGGGCCGACGGCGGCTGGTTCGTCCGGGACTACACCACGAACTTCACCATCGGCCGGAACCAGGTCGTCAAGGTCGACCTGGACGGACACCGCCTGAAGCTGCTGCGCGACGGCCGGGTCGTCAGGGACGTCCCGATGTCGGCCGGCACGCCGGGTGGCGAGAAGGCGTCGTGGCGGGGCAAGACCGTCCTGATGTCGAAGGAGGGCACCATCAACATGCGCTCCGAGACGGTGGGCCTCGGCGACGCCTACGACAAGATGGTCGACTACTCGATGCGGCTCACCTGGTCGGGCATGTACGCGCACGCCGCGCCGTGGAACGCCAAGTACATGGGCAGCGCCAACCGCAGCTCCGGCTGCATCGGCATGACCGACGGCAACGCCCGGTGGGTGTACGAGCAGGTGCAGGTCGGCGACCCGTTCGAGATCGAGGGCGAGGACGCCAAGGGGACGCAGGCCCTCAACAACGGCTACGGCGAGTGGAACCTCTCCTGGAGCGAGTGGCAGGCGAAGAGCGCGCTGCGCTGACCGGGCGGGCGGCCGGCCGCACCCCGCCACCAATTGTTACCGTCACGTAACTTACCAGGGAGTTACCCCGGGTAAGCATGGGCGGATACCTTCGGTTCACTTTCGACCACGCGTGACACGCGAGTGAGGAGTGACCCGTGGGACACGTGCGCTCAGCCAAGCGGGCCGCGGCCGCCGGTACGGCCGCGGCCGTCCTGGTGACCGGGGCGGCCTTCGGGCTCGCCCCGGCGGCGTCGGCCGGGACCGCCGACGCCGCCCCCTCCGCCGCCTCCACCGCCGCGGCCGGGATCCGTTTCGTCGACATCGTCGGCGACGGGGGCACCGTCCTCAAGGCCAACGTCGTCACGCCGGCGGGCGCCGACGCGACCCGCCGCCACCCGCTGGTCGTCCTGCCCACCAGTTGGTCCATGCCGCAGATCGAGTACCTCGCGCAGGCGCGGAAGCTCGCCGACGCCGGTTACGTCGTGGTCAGTTACAACTCCCGCGGCTTCTGGCAGTCCGGCGGGAACATCGAGGTCGCCGGCCCGCCGGACATCGCCGACGCCTCCAAGGTCATCGACTGGGCGCTGGCCCACACCCCCGCCGATCCCGAGCGCATCGGCATGGCCGGCGTCAGCTACGGCGCCGGCATCAGCCTCCTCGCCGCCGCGAACGACGAGCGCGTCAAGGCGGTCGTCGCGATGAGCGGCTGGGCCGATCTCATCGACTCCATCTACAGCGGCCGCACCCAGCACCTCCAGGCCGCCGCGATGCTCGGCGGCACCGGCCTCCTCACCGGCCGCCCGAGCCCCGAACTCCAGCAGGTCCTCAAGGACTTCCTCGCCTCCGATCTCGACCAGGAGGACGAGATGATCGCGTGGGGCGCCAAGCGCTCCCCGGCGTTCCAGGTGGACCGGATCAACGCCAACGGCACCGCCGTCATGCTCGGCAACGCCTGGGGCGACACGATCTTCCCGCCCAACCAGTACGCGTCCTTCTACGAGAAGCTCACCGGTCCCAAGCGCCTGGAGCTGCGCCCCGGCGACCACGCCACCGCCGAGGCCACGGGCCTGCTCGGCCTGCCCAACGACACCTGGACCAACGCCCACCGCTGGTTCGACCACCACCTCAAGGGCGTCGACAACGGCATCGACCGCGAGCAGCCCGTCCAGCTCAGGTCGCGGACGGGCGGCGGCTACGAGGGCTACGCGAGCTGGACGTCGGTCGGCGCGGACGAGCGCAGGATCCCGCTCACCGACACACAGGGGGTGCGCGCGAACGTCGACTCCGGCGCCAACGGCGGCGTCCTGATGCTCTCCAACCTGCTCGACCAGTTCCTCAAGCTCCCGCCCACCGCCTCGATCCCCCTCCTGCCGCGCTCCTACGCCGCCGTCTGGCAGTCCGAGCGGTACGGCTCCGTGCAGCGGGTCCGGGGGACGGCGAAGCTGCACACGACGGTCACCAGCACCGCCTCCAGCGGCACCCTCGTCGCCTACCTGTACGACGTGGGCCCGCTCGGCCTCGGGAAGCTGGTCAGCAACGCCCCCTTCACCTTCCACGACAAGACGCCGGGCCGGCCGTTCGCGGTGGACCTGGAGCTCTTCTCGACCTCGTACGACGTCCCCGCCGGACACCGGCTCGCCCTGGTCGTCGACACCGTCGACCCCCTCTACATCGAGCACAACCCGTCCGGCGCGCGGCTGACCTTCTCCTCGCCGCCGTCCGACCCCTCGTACGTGTCGGTCCCGCTGCGCGAGGAGTGATCACCGGCCGCTGCCGGGCGGGCTCGGCCCCGCGCCGCCCCTCCCCTCCGCAGGAGGGGCGGCGGCGTCCGTCGGCCCGGTCGGCGCGCGGGCGCGCGCGGCCGGGGCCCCGGGCCCGCTCAGCGGGCGGGGATCGGGCAGGGGACGCCCCGCGCCCGGCGGCCCGACCCGGAGGGGCGGACTTCCACGGGGGTGCGGTACTCCACGGTGCGCCCGTCGGCCATGCGCTGCCTGCCCCATTCCCAGGTGTCGAGGTCAAGGCAAACTATCCAGCGGAACAAGGCACTTCACCGCCCGACACGGATATCGTGCATTAGCGGTATTGGATGATGAAGCGGGGCGATACGGGCGGAACGCCCATCGCCCTACCTCCCCTCGGCGGCCTCGCCGTACGTCTGGGAGAGCTGCGGGGAGCCGGTGATCGCCCAGTCGAGTCCCGCCCCGACGACGTCGATCTCCCGCCCGGAGGCGAGCCGGACGACGGCCCGGCCGCCGGGGAGCACGTCCCACACGGCGCCCGGCACCGTGCGCACGATGACCGTGCCCAGGTAGAGCCCGGCGTCGTTGCCCACCCACGGCAGCTCCTCGGGGTCCTCCCGCCAGCGCGGCGGCAGTTGGTCGAGCGCCTCCAGCGAGCGGGGCGTGTCGTCGAGGAGAACACCCGCCTCCTGGGCCCGGGCGCGCAGCAGCGCGCACTCGGCGAGCAGACCGGCGGCACCCTCCGGGTCGCGCTCGAAGGCGGAGACGAGCACCGTGGTCCGCTCGCCGCCGCGCCGTCTGCGCCAGGAGTCCAGGAAGGGGATGTTCATACCGCCAGCGTCGCACTCCGCGCGCCCGGCGCACCACTGGGCACGCGCCGGACGGCCCCGGGGAAACACCCCTCCCGGGTCATGCCGGCCCGCCGCGCCCACGCGCGCCCTCGGGGCGGCGGGGGCCCGCGGAGGCGCTCGCCCTCAGAGCTTCAGGTCCACGACGACCGGGGCGTGGTCGGACGCGCCCTTGCCCTTGCGCTCCTCGCGGTCCACGTAGCTGTCGCCGACCGCCGAGGCGAACGGCTCGTTCCCGTAGACCAGGTCGATCCGCATGCCGCGGTTCTTCGGGAAGCAGAGCTGGCGGTAGTCCCAGTACGTGTACGGGTGGTCGTACTTCAGGGGGCGCGGGACGACGTCGGCCAGGCCCGCCCCGCGCAGCCCCTCCAGGGCGGCGCGCTCGGGCTCGGTGACGTGGGTCGACCCCTCGAAGAGGGAGCGGTCGAAGACGTCGTCGTCGGTCGGGGCGATGTTGAAGTCGCCGAGCACGGCGAAGGGCCGGGGGCCCGCCGCGTCCTCGGCGACGGCTCCCTTCAGCGCCTCCAGCCAGCGCAGCTTGTACGCGTAGTGGTCGTGGGCGACCTCGCGGCCGTTCGGCACGTACACCGACCAGACCCGCACGGGGCCGCAGGTCGCGGAGATCGCCCGCGGCTCCTGCACGCCCTCGTACTCGGGCCCCCCGGGCAGGCCGCGCACGACGTCGTCGAGGCCGACCCGGGAGACCACGGCCACGCCGTTCCACCGGCCGGTGGCGTTCACCGCCGACTCGTAGCCCAGCTCCCGCAGCTCCGCGGCGGGGAACTGCTCGGCGGTGCACTTGGTCTCCTGGACGCACAGCACGTCCGTGCCGCTGCTCTCCAGCCAGGCCAGCAGACGCGGCAGCCGAGCGGTGATCGAGTTGACGTTCCAGGTGGCGATACGCATGTCGGACAGCCTAACGGCGGGGTCCGACAGCCCGCCCTCACAGCTCGGTGTACGCCCCGGCCGTCAGCCGCCGGTGGTCGGTCCCGCCGAGGGCGCCGATCTGCCGGTCGTAGATCGGCCGGGCGAGCGGCGTGAGCAGCGCGTCGTGGACGTCGATGGCCTGCCGCGGCTTCACCTCCCGCACGTAGTCGATCACCTCGCTGATCTTGTTCCACGGTGCCATGACCGGCAGGAACAGCGTGTCCACGGGCCGCTCGGGAACGGTCAGCGCGTCGCCGGGGTGGAAGACGGACCCGTCGATGAGGTAGCCGACGTTGGTGACGCGCGGGATGTCCGGGTGGATGACCGCGTGGAGTTCGCCGTGCACCTCCACCTCGAAGCCGGCGGCGGTGAAGGTGTCCCCGTGGCCGACGGTGTGGACCCGGCCGGGGAAGGCGGCGGCCAGCTGCTCGGCGACGCTGCGGAGCGTCCAGATCTCGGCGGCCGGGTCGGCCTCCAGGCCGGCGCGCAGCCGTCCCTCGTCGAAGTGGTCGGCGTGTTCGTGGGTGACGAGGATCGCGTCGGCGCCGAGCGCCGCGTCCTCCTCGCTGAACCCGCCCGGGTCGATGACGAGGGTCCGTCCGTCCTTCTCCAGCCGTACGCAGGCGTGGGCTTTCTTCGTCAGCTTCATGGGCCCATCCTGCCCCGGTCCCGGGCGTCCCGTGGGCGGGAGGTCAGGGTTCGAGGGTGGTCTCCTCCGCGATGACCCGGGCGGCCACCCGGAAGGCGGAGTTGGCCGCGGGGACGCCGCAGTACACGGCGGTCTGGAGGAGCACCTCGCGGATCTCGGCGGGGGTCAGCCCGTTGCGCAGGGCGGCTCGGGTGTGGAAGGCGAGTTCGTCGAGGTGGCCGCGGGCGGCGAGGGCGGTGAGGGTGACACAGCTGCGGGTGCGGCGGTCGAGGCCGTCGCGGGTCCACACCTCGCCCCAGGCGTAACGGGTCACCAACTCCTGGAAGTCGCCGGTGAAGTCGTCGGCGGCGGCGAGGGCGCGGTCCACGTGGGCGTCGCCGAGCACCTCGCGGCGGACCCGCAGGCCCTCGTCGTACGGGTCGGGGCGGTGGGCGGGCGGCTGCTCCGGGGCGGCGGCCGGCGCGGCGACGGGCTGCGCGGCGGGGACGGCCCCGGGGGGCGCGGCGGGGGCGGGCGTGAAGGCGGCGGTGACCTGGGGCGGTACGGGGACGGCGGCCAGGGTGTCGTGCCAGGCGCTGGAGAAGTGCCGTACGAGCAGGTCGGTGACGGCGGCCGGCTGTTCGACGGGGGCGAGGTGGGCGGCGCCGGGGACGACCGCGAGCCGGGCGTCGGGGATGCCCGCGACGAGGGTGCGCGCCTCGGCCGGTCCGGTGACCCGGTCGTCGGCGCCGACGAGGACGAGCGTCGGGACGCCGATCCTGCCGAGGTCGGCCCGTACGTCGAAGGTGGCGAGCGCCTCGCACGCGGCGATGTAGCAGCCGGCGTGGGTGGTGCGGACCATCTGCACGGCCCAGTCGACGATGGCGGGCTGGGCGGCGGCGAAGGTCTGGGTGAACCACTGGCCGGGGGCGAGGCGCGCCATCGGCTCCAGCCCGTTGGCGCGGACGACGACCCCGCGCTGTCGGTATTCGTCGGCGGTCGCGAAGCGGGGCGAGGCGGCGACGAGGGCGAGGGAGGCGAGGCGCTGCGGGGCGCGCAGGGCCAGGTCCGCGCCGACGGCGGCGCCGAGGTCGGACCCGGCGTACCCGAAGCGCGCGACGCCGAGGTCGTCGAGGGTGGCGAGCAGCCGGTCGGCGAGCTCACCGACGGAGGAGACGGGTTCGGCGGGGGCGCCGCCGTGCCCCGGCAGGTCGAACCGGACGACGCGCCAGCGCGCGGTGAGCTCGGGCGTCTGCCGGTCCCACATGTGCCAGGTGGTCCCGAGGGAGGGCCCCAGGACCAGGACAGGGGCGTCTTCCGGGCCGTCCGAGCGGTATTGCAGGCGTCGCGCAGTCGTCTCACTCACCGGCTCACGCTCCCACATCCCACGCTCTCCCCCACCGACGGGCCCGGGCTCCCGCGGGCCTGCCCCGAATCCCGGCTGCCCCGGGCGCAGGTCCGCGACGCCCGTCCCGGCGTATCCCTTCTCGGTCGTCACGACGTCGGTGTGCCCCGCCCGCCGGGCGGGACGCGATCCGGAACCCCGCTGCCCACGGGGCACGTCAAGCACGTCGCGGGCATCGTACAAGCGGAACCCGCCGCATCGCCCTCCCGGCTGTGCGGCCACGAGCGGGCCCCGGCTTCAGGACCCCCCGGCCTCGGGGCCGTCGGCGCCGGCGGCTGTCCCGCGCCGGTCCGGTCCAGGGAAGGTGGGCGGGAGCCGCGGGCGCCCGCGCGACGGGGTTCCTCGCGTGTCCGGGTACGGGTCGGGGCGGTCCCGTCCGCCGGCCGGGGGCGCACCGCGCGGGGGCGTGTACCTGTCGCGGGGTCTCGCTACAGTGGGCCGTCGCACCGGCGTTCGGCGGCGCGACGGGACGAGGGCAGGGGCGGGGGCGGAGATGGGCAGACGTGCGCGCCTGACCGTCGCGGGTGCCCTGCCGTCCGTGCTCCTGGCGGCCTGGTCCCTGGTCCTGGTCCTGTTCGGCACGGCCCCGGCCGCCCACGCCGCCGCCGGTCCGGTCGCGCTCCCCACCGCTTCCGCACGCGCCGACGTCGTGCGCCCCGGTGCCCGGCCCGCGCCGGACTCCGCCGTGTCGGACGCGGCCTCACCGAGGACGACGGCCCGGGAGCACACCGTACGGCCGCCCGGTGAGCCGCCCGCCGCGGCCCTGCCCGTGGACGCGTTCCCGCCGGCGCCGTTGCGCGGCGTGGCGGCCTGCGGGCCGTGCCAGGAGCGGGGCCCGCCCCGCGGTACCCACGACCCGCGGTACATCCGCGGCCCTCCGTCCTCCCCGGACAGCTGACGTTCCACGCGCCCGCCGTCCCGGGAGTCCGCGGCATGCCCGCGACCCGGGGGCGGTGGGGCATCCGGCCGTGACGGCCGGTGCCCCCCGAGGCGCGCTTCCCCTGCGTCCGCCCGTCCCCGGGCCCGGCCGCCCGCCCCGCAGCGGCGGGCGGCCGGGCTCCCGTGGACCGCCCGTGGAGTACTCATGTCATCTCGCCGTGCCACGTTCTGGCGCGCGCTCGTCGCGCTCGCCGTCGTCGGCGTCTCCCTCTACGTCGCCCTCACCACACCCGCCCGCCTGGGACTCGATCTGCGCGGCGGGACCCGCATCGTCCTGGAGACCCGGGACTCGCCCACCGTGCGCGCCGACGCGGCCGCCACCGACCGTGCGCTGGAGGTGTTGCGCCGCCGGGTCGACGGCCTGGGCGTGGCCGAACCCTCGCTCGTCCGCTCCGGGGAACGCCGCATCGTCGTCGAACTCCCCGGAGTGCGGGACCCGCGCCAGGCCGCCGAGGTCATCGGCCGCACCGCGCAACTCACCTTCCACGCCGTCACCGGGGCCACCGCGGGCCCCGCCGGCGGCCCGGCGGCC
Source organism: Streptomyces changanensis (assembly GCF_024600715.1). Lineage (NCBI taxonomy): Bacteria > Bacillati > Actinomycetota > Actinomycetes > Kitasatosporales > Streptomycetaceae > Streptomyces > Streptomyces changanensis. The sequence goes on along the minus strand of NZ_CP102332.1, from coordinate 5,629,308 downwards.
GACGGCTCGCGCGTCCTCGCCGACCCCGACACGCCCGGCGCCCTCCTGCGGCTGGGCCCGCCGGCCCTGACGGGCGACGGGGTCGAGGACGCCGAGGCGGTGTTCGACACCCGGTCGGGCCTCGGCTGGACGGTCGACCTCACCTTCCGCGGCGGAGCCGCCGACGCCTGGGCGCGGCTCACGGGGGAAGCGGCGTGTGCCGCGCCGTCGGATCCCGCCCGGAGGGTGGCGATGGTCCTCGACGACCGGATCGTCTCCGCGCCCGGGATGCAGAGCGGCGTGGCCTGCCGGGCGGGGATCACCGGTGGCGCGGCCCAGGTCACGGGCGGCTTCTCGGCCGGTGAGGCGCGTGACCTCGCGGCCCTGGTGAAGGGGGGTGCCCTGCCGGTGCCCGTGACGACCGTCGAGCAGAGCACCGTCGGCCCCACGCTCGGCGCCGAGGCGATCAGGGCCAGCGCGCTCGCCGCGGTCATCGGGCTCGTCTGCACGGGGGTCTTCATCGTCGTCGTGTACCGGCTGCTCGGTCTGCTGGCCACCCTCGCCCTCGGGCTGTACGGGCTGCTGTCGTACGCCGCCGTGGTCGCGCTCGGCGCGACGCTGACGCTTCCGGGCCTGGCCGGTTTCGTCCTCGCCATCGGCATCGCCGTCGACGCCAACGTCCTCGTCTTCGAACGGGCCCGGGAGGAGTACACGAGGCCAGGCGGCGGGTCGCGCGGCGCGGTCCGCGACCTGCGGCGCCCGTTGCGCACCGGGTTCACGAAGGCGTGGAGCGCGGTCGCCGACTCGAACGTGACGACGCTGCTCGCCGCCGGCCTGCTCTTCGTGTTCGCGACCGGGCCGGTGAAGGGCTTCGGGGTCACCCTCGCGATCGGCGTGCTCGCCTCCATGGTCTCGGCCATGCTGATCACGCGGCTGCTCGCCGAATGGGCGGTGTCCCGGCGGTGTGTCGCCCGGCGGCCCGCCCTCACCGGCATGGCCACCACCGGTCGACTGCGCGCGCGGCTCGTGCGGCGGCCGCCGCGGTTGATGCGCCACCGGCGGCGCTGGCTGGGCGTCTGCGCCGGTCTGGTGGTGCTCGCCGTGGGCGGGATCGGCGTGCGCGGCCTGGAGCTCGGCGTCGAGTTCACCGGCGGGCGGGTCGCGCAGTACACGGCCGAGCACCCCGTCGACGCGGACGCCGCCCGCGCGGCGGTCGTCGACGCCGGGTTCCCGCACGCGGTGGTGCAGACCACGGGGGAAAACGACGTGTCCGTACGCACCAAGGAGACCGGCGACGACGAGCAGCGGCGCATCCGGGAGGCGCTCACGCGGGTCGCCGGCGCGGTGGAGGTCGAGCGCGACGACCGGATCGGCCCCAGCCTCGGCAGCGAACTGCGCACGTACGCCCTCCTCGCCCTCGGGCTGGCGATCGGGGCGCAACTCCTCTACCTCTCCGTCCGCTTCCGCTGGACGTTCGCGGCGGCGGCGGTGGTGGCGATGGCGCACGACGTGCTGCTCGTGGTGGGGCTCTTCGCCTGGTGGGGCAAGCCCGTGGACAGTGTCTTCCTCGCCGCGCTGCTCACGGTCGTCGGGTACTCGGTCAACGACACGGTGGTGGTCCTGGACCGGCTGCGGGAGCTGCGCCGTACCGGCACGTCGGCGGGGTGGGCGGAGCTGGCGGACCGGGCGGTGGCGCAGACGATGCCGCGGACGGTGAACACCGGCATGGGCGCGCTGTTCGTCCTGGTCGCCCTGGCGTTCCTGGGTGGGGACTCGCTCGCCGACTTCGCCGTGGCGCTGCTGGCGGGAGTCGTGGCGGGCATGGCGTCGACGGTGTTCACCGCGATGCCGGTGACCGTGCTGCTCCAGGAGCGGTTCCCGAACCGCTCGCGGGACGGGGAACCGTCGGGCGGGGACCGTACGGCGCGGTCCCGCGACCGCCACGGAGCCGTGGTCTGACCCCGGCCGTCGGCGGGCCGGGCCGGGCCCGCCGACGGCCCGCGGGGCGGGCGCCGGCCCCGGGGGCCCTGACGGGGTGGGTCCCGGTCCTCGTGTCCGCTCCGACCGGTGCGGAGGCCCGGACAGTACGCGGTGGTGCCCGGCCCCGACCACCGGCCGGGACCCGGCGCGCCGGCCCGGCCGTCCGCTACCGCGTCCGCTTCACGCCGAGCGAGACGAGGTACCGTCCGTCGTCCTCCGGGAGGTTGCGGTGGACGACGTCGGAGAGGGTGCGTGTGCGGCGCAGGATGTCGATCCCCTCGGGGGAGAAGGTGGCCGCGGTGAACAGCCGGGGCGACAGCAGCGGGTTGGTCAGGGCCTCCGAGAACGAGTCGATGCCGATGATCCGCCCGAGCAGGTTGCCGAAGAGGCTGCCGTGGCGGGCGTCCTCGGCGAAGATGCCGACGTACAGGTCCAGCTCGTCGACTCCGCCGTACAGGTCGTGCAGCGCTTCCAGCACCGCCGGGTCCCCCGTCACCTGGCGCAGGTCGGTCGCCCGCGGGAAGCCGAAGTGCTCGCGGTAGTCGTTGTACGGGGCGACCTCCAGCGCGCGGCTCACCTCGACGCTGCGCTCCTCGATGGGCAGGAGCAGGGGGTCGGTGTTGAACAGGCTCATGCGCCCGGCGGGTTGGCGGGACAGGTCGTCGAAGAGGGGCCCCATGCCGCGCTCCTCGATGAGCCGGCCGTTGGCGAGGGTGTGGAGCAGCGGCACGTCCCGGCCGCCGATCCGGTACGTGGACGGGATGAGGCTGTGCCAGCGGTACACCAGGCTGAACTCGATCGTCGACCAGTTCTCCCGGTACCAGCTGGACCTGACCGTGCGCCGTGGGTCGAGGCGGAAGCGGAAGTGGAAGGGCGTCAGGTGGTTGATGTACTCCTCCAGCACCAGCCGGATCGTCATCACCACGAGGATGTTGCGGGTGGTCTGGAAGACCCGTTCGTCGTCCCACGCGGGGTGGGCACGCGTCAGCAGCCCGGCGATCCTGTTGTGCTCGCGGAGGAACAGCACGTTGACGAGCATGGGGCCGAGGTGGGCGTGCGCCCGGTCGCCGCCGGCCGCGAACACGGTGTCGCGCAGCTGCTCCGGGACGTCCTCCCAGCGGACGGGCTTCAGCGCCTCGAACTCCGCCTTGATCCGCCCCTGGTCGCACAGCAGCGGCGGGAACTCGCCGCCGCCGACCGTGCGGCTCTTGAGCCGTCCGCCCTCGAGCTCCCGCAGGCACGCCGTCGCCTCCGCGTTCGCGCCGTACAGCTGCACCAGGTCGATGGTGTGCGGGGAGTCGGTGCGCCGGGGGTCGCCGCCCCGGCCGTGCCCGCGCAGGAAGCCGTCGGTGAACCACTGGGCGAAGGCGGGCAGCAGCGCCGTCGAGCGGGCGCAGGTGGCGCCCTCGCCGTCGCGGCGGAAGAGCTCCGCCGCCCGGGTGGGGGCGGGGCGGCCCGGGTGCGGCGCGGTGTCGGGAGGGAGGTGCCGGCCGACGTACGAGCGGTCCGTCAGGGAGGCCCACGAGGTGTAGGGCGCCAGTGTGCTCAGCGGGTTGGGGCGCGGCGGCGCCTTGAGGATGGCGAGGTCCGTCAGCGCGGCGTTGGTTGTGCGGTAGAGCCAGCGGTTGCCCTGCACGGCCCGCCACAGGGGCTCGTAGTGGGTGAGGACGTGCGCCTCGACGCGGTTGCGCCAGCCGTCCCTGGAGGGGTCGCGGCCGTCGCCGGTCCCGGTGCGCGCGCGGCGCGAGGTGGTGGTCATCCGTGCTGCCCTCTCCTCGTCGTGTCGGTGGGCGGGTGCGTCAGGACGACGCCGTCGCGCCCGCCGTCACGGTGTAGTGCTGGGGGTACGGGGTGCCCGCGTAGTCGAGGTCGCGCACGGCGCCGGGCAGGGGCCTTACGCCCGGGCGCAGCAGCACGCGGCGGACCGTCTCCGGGACGATCGCCCGGGCCGGGTACTTGCCCACGCAGTCGTGCGCGCCGTGGCCCAGCACGAGGTTGTGCACGGGCGTGCGGTCCGGCCGGAAGGCGTACGGCTCCTCGACGACCGTCCCGTCGAACATCGCCGACGCCAGGTGCGCGTGGACGACGGTGCCCGGGGCGAGCGGGGTCGCGCGGGGCGTGCCGGCGGCGAGGACGTGGTCGCGGACGCAGAGCCTCGGCGTCGACGGGACGAAGGGGTGGAACCGCAGCGCCTCCCACACGTAGCCGTCGAAGACCGCGGTGTCCTCGTCGGCGGCCGCCCGTTCGGCGCGGGCGAGCTCGTCGGGGCGCGAGGCGAGCTCCTTCAGGGCGGTGGCCGCGCACTGGGCGGCGTTCTGCTGGTAGCCGATCAGGTAGCCGACGAGCTGGTGGTTGATCCGCTCGTCGTCCAGCTCCCGGCCCGTGCCGGGCGGCAGGGACGCGCGCAGCATCCGCCCGAGGACGTCGTCCGGGGTCGCCTCGTGCTGTGCCGAGCCGTCCGCCGGCCGCCCACCCGCGGCGCCCGTGCCCCCGGCGGCGCCCGTGCCCGGCCCGGTGCCCACGGCGCGACGGCGGGCGATGACGCCGGCCACGACGTCGTGCAGTTCCTTGCCGGCCGCCACCCCGGAGGCGTGCACCTCCGGGTCCCTCTCCTGGTTGACGAAGACGGCCCGCTGCACCCGCTGGGAGAGGGTGTGCAGGGTCTCCTCGGGCACGTCGGTGAACCCCAGGTACTCCCGGGCGACGCGGGCGGCGACCGGGGCGGCGTACTCCTGGACGTAGTCGAACGTCGTCCGGCCCTCCATGCGCGCCACCGCGACCGCCCGGTCCAGGGCGTCGTCCGCGATCCGGGCGGTCAGCCGGCGCACCGGTGCGACGTCCTCCGCGGGCAGCATCAGCTGGGCGTGGGCGCGGTCGTGCCAGTGGACGTCGGCGCCGTCCCGGGCGAGCATGAACGGCCCGTGCAGGGCCTCCTCCAGGGCCGGCCCGTACACGCCGACGGTGAACACGTCGGGGGTGGACAGCACCTCCATGACGTCGGCCATGCGGGTGACGAAGACGCCGACCGGGGTCACGAACACCGGCCGTCGCTCGCGCAGTTCGCGCAGGAGGGCGGGGCCGTCGGCCTTCATGCGCCGCCTGAGCAGACCCACGCGCCCCGGGGCGTCGGCCGTCGGGATCGCGTCGTACTCCGCGAGGAACTCCATGGGACCACCCAGACGTGGCAGGGCGACACGACGGGTCGCCGGCGGATTCCTCCCCATTACGGCACGGGCTGCCGGTGTCCGCACCCGGGCCGCGCTGTCGGTGTGAACCTGCCCGCGGCGCACGGGCGCGACCGCGCGCCGCCGCCCCGCCGGACCGGCGACGGCCCAGCATGGGGCGGAACCCACCCGGCGCAGACAGGAGGCCGCACAGCATGCTTCGACGAGGCGAACCCCCGTCGCCGGCCGCCGGCGACGCCGCCGGGCCGGGCGACCCGTCCCCGGGGCCGGGCGACCCGACCACCGGGCGGCCTGGCGACCCGGCCGCGGGGCCGAGCGGACCGTCCGCCGGGTCTCGGGCCGGCACGGTGCCCGTGTCGGGGGCCGAGTACACGGGCTATCTGGTCGGCATCATCGTGCTGCCCTTCGTCGTGCTCGCCGCCGCCCTGCCCTTCGCCTGGGGATGGGGCGCGAGCGGCCTCGACGTGACGCTGGGCCTGGTCATGTACGCGGTCTCGATCGCCGGCATCTCCACGGGCTACCACCGGCACTTCACCCACCAGGCGTTCAAGGCGAAGCGTCCCCTGCGCATCGCCCTCGCGCTCGCCGGCGGCATGGCCCTGCAGGGACCCGTCGCCCTGTGGGTCGCCGAGCACCGCCGCCACCACCAGTACTCCGACCGACCCGGCGACCCGCACTCCCCCTGGGCGTTCGGCACCGGGCGCCGTGCCCTGCTGCGCGGCCTGTGGCACGCGCAGATCGGCTGGTTCGCGCGGCGGCGGCGCGCGGACCTCGTCCACTACGCGCCCGACATCCTGTCCGACCCCGACATCGCACGGCTGGACCGCCGGTACTGGCTGACGGTCTCCGTGTCGTTCGCGCTGCCCCCACTGGTCGGGGGCCTGTGGACCCTGTCCTGGGCCGGCGCCGCGACGGCCTTCTTCTGGGGGAGCCTGGTGCGCTACGCCGTCGTCCACCACGTCACCTGGTCGGTGAACTCCGTCGCCCACGCCTTCGGCCCGCAGCACTACCGCAGCCGGGACCAGTCCCGCGACGTGGGCTGGGTCGCGCTCCTCACGTTCGGCGAGGGCTGGCACAACCTGCACCACGCCGATCCGACCAGCGCCCGGCACGGCGCGCTGCGCGGACAGCCCGACGCGACCGCCGCCCTCATCCGGTTCTTCGAACGCAGGGGGTGGGCCCACGACGTGCGCTGGCCGGACCGGGAGCGGCTCTCCGGCCGGGCGCTGCCCGGCACCGCGCCACGATGGAGTGAACGGTGAGCTCGCCGCGCGTGTCGCGGCCAGCGGCAGTCCCCGCGGCGGGCCCCGGTGGTGGTAGGCAGGGACCGTCCGCACACCGTCCCGCACCGCACCGCGTACCGTCCGGCCCGAACGGGCCCCGCCCCGCCCGCGCCCGTGGAGGCGCGGCCCGGCGGGTGGACGGGGAGGCGGGCCGTGCCCGCCCGACACCGGAGGTTCCCCGTTGGACCCTCGCACGCGCGACGTCGCCGTCACCGGCGTCGGGCTCCTGACGCCGGCGGGGACCTGCCCCGACACGACCTGGGCCACCCTGCTGCGCGGCGTGTCGGTGGCACGCCCCGATCCGGTGCTCGCCGGGCTGCGGACCGACTTCTCCTGCGCGGTGCCCGACTTCGTGGTCCGCACGGCGCTCGGGCACGCCACCGCGCGGCGCCTCGACCCGTACGCACAGATGGCGGTGGTCGCCGCCCGCCAGGCCGTCGGCGACGCCGGCCTGGACCCGGCGCAGTGGCGCGGCGACCGCGTCGCCGTCGTCCTCGGCGTGGGCAGCAACAGCCTGCACTCCTACGAGGAGGCCTTCCGGCTGCTCCGGGAGGACCGCGGCCACCGCGTCTCGCCCTACCAGGTCACGCGCAGCGTGCCGAACATGGCCGCGGCGGAGGTGGCCCTCGACCTCGGGGCGCACGGCGTCAACTTCACCACCAGCAGCGCCTGCGCCTCCGGGGCGACCGCCCTCGGGACGGCACTGGACCTGTTGCGGGCGGGCCGCTGCGACGTCGTGCTGGCCGGGGGGAGCGAGTCGGCGCGCAGCCGGATGACGACCACCTGCTTCGGCCAGATGCGGGCCATGTCCTCTCGCCGCTCCGACCCCGCCACGGCGTCCCGCCCCTTCGACGTGGAACGCGACGGCTTCGTACCGGGCGAGGGGGCCGCCGTGATGGTGCTGGAGCGCGCCGAGGACGCCCACCGGCGCGGCGCCGCGGTCCGGGGCTACCTCGCCGGCTACGGGGCCAGCGCGGACGCCCACCACCCCGCCGCCCCGCACCCGGAGGCCCGCGGCGCCGAGGCCGCGGTGGTCGCGGCGCTGGAGGACGCCGGCTGCGCCCCGCACGACGTCGACCACGTCAACGCGCACGCCACGTCCACCCCGCTCAACGACGTCACCGAGGCGCGCATGCTGCGCCGCCTCTTCCGGCACGACCCGCCGGTGACGGCGAACAAGAGCGTCATCGGCCACGCCCTGGGCGCGGCCGGCGCCATCGAGGCGGTGCTCACGGTGCTGTCCCTGCAGCACGGCACGATCCCGCCGACGGCCAACCTGACCCGCCAGGAGCCGGGGGCGGAGCTGGACGTCGTCACCGGAGCGCCCCGCCGCGTCCCGCGGATGCGGACGGCGGTCAGCACGTCGTTCGGCTTCGGCGGGCAGAACACGGCGCTCGTCCTGCGCGCGCCCTGAGGCGGCGGGGGCGGGGCCGGACGATCGGCTGACGGGGTACCGGTGCCTCGGGGCTCACGGGGGCGGATCGTCAGGGCTCACGGACCCGGCCGGTCGGCTGACGGGTACCGGTGCCTCGGGGCTCATGGCTCCCGGCCGGCGGACCGTCGGGGCTCACCGCTCCTGGCCGGCGGATCGTCAGGGCACGGGCCCGGCCGGCCGACGGGCCGCCCGGGGCTGGTGGGCGCGGTCGACGGCACGTCAGGGCGGTGCCCCATTGCCGTCAGGCCGTCGACGGCCGCGGCGCGGGGCGGGTGGTGGCGGCGGCGGCGGTGGCGGCGGCGGCGGCGCGATCGTTCCCGGCGCGGGTGGCGTGCCGGCCGAGGAGGGCCGCCGCGTCCCGTACGTCCCGCGCGGCCACCCCGCAGCACTCGGCCTGCCGGCGGAGCGTGGGCACGCACCAGTCGGGCACCCCGGGCCGTCCCTCCAGCGCGGCGGCCTGCGCCAGCAGTCGCCGTGCGGCGCCGGCCAGCACGTCCGCGTCGGCGCGCAGACGCTCCTCGTGGGCGGGCGATCCGTCGTCGTGCCGTACGGCGTCCACGGTCATGCGGCTCCCTCGCTCTCCTGATTCGTTCCCGGGTCCCCGGATCCCCGGGCCCCGGCCGATCCCCCCTCCCCGGCCCCGCCCTCAGCGGGGCAGGGGCGCTCCCGCGCCGCGGCGGGCCTGGTACTCCGGGGCGCTGAGCACGCACAGCGGCCGTGCGCCGTCCAGCCCGAGCGCCCGGACCTGCCGCGCGAGCGGTTCGTCCTGCGCCGCCTGCCCCGGCGCGCAGCGCAGGCGTACCCGGGGCGCGGCGTGGAACCGCTGGCGGCCCGCGCAGTGGACCATCGACCGCAGGGTCGCCTCGGCCGTGCGCCCGTACAGGACGCAGTCGACGTGCGGGGCGGGGACGTACGGGCCGAGGTCGCCGGTGAGCGTGACGAGCGGCCGCCCCGCCTTCGCCCCCTCCCCCGTCGCTCCGGGGGCGGGCGCGGCGAGGACGGCGTGCAGACGGTTGGCCGTCAGCCGTACGTCGAGGGAGGCCCTGGTGGCGGGCTGGCCCCACACCTCCCGGCTGACCGCCTCGGCCTCCGGGCTGGTGACGGCCAGAGCCGTCACCTGGCGTCCGGTGCGGCGGGTGTCGGCGCGGCGCAGCAGCTCGCGCAGCACGTCGTGGGCGCGGGGCCGCCACAGGTCGTTGACGAGGACGGCGAGGCTCAGCTCGTTGTAGGGTCCGACGCTCGCGCAGCGGTGCTCGTACGCGGAGAGCGCCACCAGCACGCGGCGGCCGATCCGGGTGGGGCTCATCCAGGACGTGTCGGACAGCAGGGAGGCCGCGCGCCCGGGCTCCACGGCGAAGACCGCGACGACGGCCGTCGAGTCGTAGTACCGCACGGGCAGCTCCGCCGGTCCCGCCGAGGTGGCCACCGGGGCGACGGGCACGGTCAGCAGCGGGTACCCCTGCGGCGGGTTCGCCCGGTCCTTCAGCTGGTACACCTGCGAGCGCAGTACGGGCCCCCGGTAGGGCGTCAGTGCCTCGTCGATGTCGTGCCGGGCGTCGGGCAGGTCCGCCTCCAGGTTCCCCAGGTACGTGCCGAGGGAGTGGCAGAGCGGGAAGTCGTGGCTGGAGTCGATGTAGTCCACCTCGTACCAGTCGGGGTGGGGGGTGAAGACCGAGCCGGAGCCGGCGCCGCGGCCGTCCAGCGTGGGGACGAGGTCGTGCTGGTTGGTGACGCTCGCCACCCACGTACGGGGGTCGGCGGGCCGCTTGTTGTCGATGGGGGAACCGACGGCCACCACGTGCGTCACCCGGAAGCGCCGGCAGAACCCGTCGTTCTGCGCCAGGTTCATCAGGGCGATGCCGCCCTCGCTGTGGCCGACGAGCGCGAGGTCGGCGCCGGCGGGCAGCCCGTACTCGTCGATGGCGAGCAGGATCCCGCGCGTGTACGGGGACTCGGGGTCGAACAGGTTGCTCCACGCCCCGACGAAGTCCTGCGGCGAGTCGTTGCGGGGCTTGCCCGGGGCCATGCCGGGGGCCTGGAGGACGTGCCGCACGACGCCGTCGGGCCCGCGCACGTCCTGGATCAGGATGCGGCCGTCCGTGCCGAGGGCGTCGATGTTGCGGAGGAAGCCCATGAGCGACCCCTCCGCGGCGAACGGCCACGGCTGGTCGCCGTCGGGCTCCACCGGTACGGCCGCCCCCTCCCCCGCGTCGAACGCCGCCAGGTGGCGGGCGGAGATCCCGAACCACGGGTCGGCGTGCAGCGCCTCACCGGTCGCGATCTGCCAGCCCACCTCGTCGTTGAGGGGGTTCTCGTCGAGGAGCGCGCGGATGGCGGAGAGCTCGGCGAAGAGGGGGGCGATCGTGGACATGGCCCGTTCCGCGCCCTTGTCCTTCAGCAGGGACCGCAGGGCGCGCAGCGCCTCCACGTCCCGGTCGCCGGTGACCGCCTCCATCAGGCGCCGCATGCCCGGGTCCCGTTCCAGTTCGGGGTGGTGGGCCAGGACGGCGCCGGCGCGCAGCCGCAGCGACGTCACGGCGACCCGGTTCGCCAGGCTCTCCCGGCCGCAGACCTCGCCGGCCTGGCCCATCCGCCGCAGGGCCCCGTCACCGGCGCCCAGGGCGAAGCCGAGGCCCGCCCCGTTCGTCAACGCCCGTACGAGCGCCCACTGCGCGGCCAGACCCGTCCGGGGGTGGCGCAGGGTCGACCGGGTGAACCCGGACGAGCCGAGCAGCGCGCCGGTCCGCGCGGCGACGCCCCGGACCTCCCGGGCGCTGCGCGACACCTCGAAGGCCGCCTCGCGCAGCAGACGCGCGGTGTCGGCCGCGCCGGACTCGCCGGGGTGCTCCGCACCGGCGTGGTGATGGGACCCCATGACGGCCTCGCAAGGACGTGAACGCCGGGCCGACCGGTTCGGCCCCTCCGGGCCGATCCTGCGGCCTCGCGCCCGCCCGCGCATCCCGGGCCGCCCGGGACGCGCACGTACCGGTCACCGGTCACCGACCGGCGGCCGGCTGCCGAGGGCCGAGGGCCGCCGGGGAGGGAGGGGCAGCCGCGCCGGTTCGCGCCGGGATCCGTCAGGCGCCCAGGTCGCGGGTCGCCGTCCGCAGGGCCGACGCGACGGCCCGGGTCTCCTCGGGCGACGGGGCGTCGCCGCCGAGCCGCTCCACGAGGTCCGCGCGGGTGACGAGCACCGCGGCCCCGCGGTACGGCTCGGAGTCGAGGTCGGTGGGTCCCACCACGTGCGCCCGTCCCTCCATCAGGACGAGCGCCGCCTCGTCGTCGGGCTTGTCCAGTAGCTCACGGACGTGGTTCTCGTCGATCATCTGTGTTCCGCCTCCCTGGTCACTCGGCCGCTCGGGCCGTCCTGTACGACCGGACCGTCGGGCGGCCCGTCCTGGGATCATCACCCCACCGCGGGGAACCATGCCGGTCGCCCCGGAGTGGCGCGACGAAGCCCCGCCGACCGGGCGGCGAGGCTCGGGAGAAGGGGTTGCGGACGCTTGCGGTCAGGCACGGCTCCCGGCAGGGGCCCTCGTACGGGCCTGCCGCGTCCCGGTGGGCGGGGACGGGAGACGGGGGCCGGCCGGGCTGTCCCGGCGGCCCACACCCTCGGCTCGGCCCGGGTGCCCGGCCCGGGGGCGGGCCGTGCACCCGGTGCGGCCGCGCGGCCGCCCACCGGTGCCGAACGCCTAGCGCAGCGGCTGGAAGTACCTGTCGAGCACCCAGTCGGCGACGCGGTGGCCGGTGGCGTTGCCGACCGTGTCGGCGGTGCGGGTGTGGATGCCGGCGAAGACGCGGGCGTCCACCGCGTCCTTGTCGTACTGCCAGGCGTGGCCGTAGTGCCTGGTCTTGCCGGTCCGGTGCGAGCGGACGTTCAGGTCGATGAGGGGGCTGCCGAGGAGGCGGGTCAGCGCCCGCGACAGCGCTCCGGCCGTGGTGGCGTGCCCGCTGAGGTAGTCCGGGTGCGACGGGGTGACGAGCAGCGGCTCCCAGTCGGCGGCCGGCGTGGTGGCGGGGTTGCCGTCGTCGCCCTGGTGGCGGATGGCGGTGACGGGCCGCCAGGAGCCGTAGTGGAGCTTGGCGTCCCAGGCGGCGATGACGGCGTCCGCCTGCGCGGTGTTCGCCGCGGCGTAGAGGCGTGCGGTGTCGGTGATGTCGAAGCGGTGCCGCGAGGCGTGGTCGCCCAGCGCCTTGGTGATGTCGAGCTCGGTGAAGAAGTGGGCCGTGTCGGTCTGCCGCGCGTTCCTGCGGGAGCCGGTCTTGACCCCGTACGCCTTGACCTCGTTGTAGTCCTTGGCGTAGCGGGCGGACGTCAGGGAGGGCGGCGGGCCGGGGCGGAACTGCCGGGGCGAGTCGAGCGCGAAGGGCTTCAGCTTGCCGAGCCACGCGGTGTCGAACGGGGTGTGCCGGGGCGGAGTGGGCTGCCACGCTCCCGGGGTGGCCGGGCGGCTGAAGGGCACCTGGGCGCCGCGCCCGTCGCGGGCGCGGAGGGCGATGACGTGATCGGCGGCGCGCTTGCCGAAGGCGACGCCCTCGTCGCGGGCCCGGCCGGCGGGCAGCTCCGCCAGGGAGGCGGTGTAGGAGGCCCGGAGCGAGTCGCGGGCCTGCGGGAAGTAGTGGTGCAGCACGCGGTGCGCGGCCGCGACGGCAGCCGCCGGGGAGGACGCCGTGCCGGGGCCGCGCACCTGCCACTTGTAGGGGGCGTAGCGGCCCTCGATGCCGACGACGGCGTTGTACATGGCCGCGGCGACGTACGCCTCCACGATCTGTGTCTCCGGCACGCGGTTGTCCGGCTCGGTCTCGGTCGTGACGTCCGCGATGGTCATCCACTCGGTGATCACGGAGCCCGGGACGAAGGGCGATCGGGTGTCCGGGGTGCTGCCGGCGGCCGCCGGCGCGATGGCCGATGCGGACGCGAGCACCAGGCCCGCCGTCACCGCCACCGCCGCGCGTGGTGTGGACCACGCACCTCTCTTGCGCATGAAAGTCTCCTCGCACCGGTTGCTGTCCCCCCGACAGGGACCCTCCCCCCACAGGGCGCGGCAGTCTCACCGCGCCCGGGCGGATGTGGTCTGGCCGGCTCAGCTTCACCACCCGAATGGGGCGCCGAGGGGGCATCGGGAGTGCGGCGGCGGTGCGGGGACGGAGCGCGGTTCCGTCGAGAGGGCGCGGGCGCGGGAGGGGACGCGAGGAGGGCGGGGTGCTCGGGGCGCGTCCAGCGGATGCGGGGGCTCACTGCGGGCTGTCAGCTCCCTCTCCGGTGGGGCAGGCCACGCCCGCCGACCGCTCACCGACCCGCGCGGGGGCGGCGCCGAGGTCCCGCCGGAGCGTTCCGGCGGGGCCCCGCTTCACGGTGTGGCGGTGGAGACCACGTACACGCGCGGGGCCGCCGGGTCCGTGAGGTCGACGGTGATGTCGCGGGTGGGGCGGGGGCGGTCCTGCCGGTGGGTGGTGCCGGCCCAGTCGCGGTGGGCGGGGAACGTCCAGTCGACGGTCGCGGCGTCGCGGTCGGCGACGGTGATGTCGCCGGGGGCCAGCTCGGAGCGGCTGGTGCCGATGTCGTCGAGGAAGGTGTCGAGGCCCGCCCCGGTGGTGGTGAACCGGACGTAGAGCCGGCTCGACTTCCAGTTGCTCGTCTCGAAGTAGGCGACCTCCCGGGACCGCGCCGGGATCGGCACCTCGAAGACGCGGCGCTTCATCTTCGACGGCCAGCTGTCCCGGAGGCCGGTGACGGACGACTCGGCCTCCTTGTCGCGGCCGCTGGAGCGGCTCTGCTCGGCGGAGATCGCCAGGTAGCCGGCGGGAATACCGATGAGCAGGGCGATGACGAGGGCGGTGTACCAGCGGCGGCGGACCGTCTCGCGGTGGGTCTCGCCCGCGGGCGGGGCGGCCGGAGCGGAGGGCCGGGCCGCCCGGGCCCCGTCCCGCAGGCGGTTCCGGTCCAGGGCCTGGTCCCGGGCCTGCTCCCGGTCCCGGTCGGGGGTCCGGCCCTTCGTGTGGTCCGGGTGCTGGGCCTGGGCTCCGTCCTGGGCCCGGTCCCGGTCGGGGGTCGGGTGGTCGGTGCGGGGGTCGGAGGTGGGGCTCATGCTCCTGGTTCCTCGGTGGTGCTGCGGGCGCGGAGGGTGCGGCCGCCGCCGGGGCGGAGGACCCGCGCGTACCGTTCGTACCGTTCGTAGCGCTCGACGCGGCGCCGGTTGGCGCGGCGGAAGCGGCGGGCGACCAGCCGGGCCAGGTCGGCGGCCCCGACCATACCCGCCTCGGGGCCGAGCTCCGCCTTCGCGACACGGGCCTCGGGGCGGTAGCCGCGGCCGGTGAGGTGGCGGCGGAAGGCGTCCCGGGCCGGGACGATCAGCAGGTCGTCGGCGGCGCTGACGCCGCCTCCGATGACGAAGCAGGACGGGTCGAGGGCGGCGGCGAGGTTGGCGATGCCGACGCCCAGCCACTGGCCGATGTCCTGGAGGAGCTCGATGCACATGGCGTCGCCCTCGCGGGCGAGCTCCGTGATGAGCGGGCCGGTGATATCCGGGACGTTCCCCTTGACGCGTTCGACGATGTTGTACGCGACGGGCGAGTCCGCGGCGGCCAGCTCCCGTGCCTCGCGGACGAGGGCGTTGCCGGAGCTGTACTGCTCCCAGCAGCCGCGGTTGCCGCACGGGCAGCGGTGGCCGCCGGGGACGACCTGCATGTGGCCGAACTCGCCGGCGACGCCGTACTTGCCCCGCTTGACGTGGCCGTCCTCCAGGATGGCGCCGCCGATGCCGGTCCCGAGGGTGATCATGACGAGGTGGTCCTCGCCCCGGCCGGCGCCGAACCGCCATTCGGCCCACGCCGCGGTGTTGGCGTCGTTGTCGACCATGACGGGGACGGCGAGCCGGGCCTGGAGGGAGTCGCGCAGCGGCTCGTTGCGCCAGGCGAGGTGCGGGGCGAACAGGACGCGGCTGCGGTCGGCGTCGACCCAGCCGGCGGCGCCGATGCCGACGGCGTGGACGTCGTGCCGGTCGGACAGGTCGAGGACGAGCTCGACGATGGTGTCCTCGACGACCTTGGGGCTCTTGGACTTGTCGGGGGTCTCGGCGCGGACCTTCTCCAGGATGCCGCCGTCGGCGTCCACGACGCCCGCCATGACCTTCGTACCACCGATGTCGATGCCGACGGTGGGGACGCGGGGCGCGCTCAGGTGGGAGCGGCGCTCACGGCTGCCGACGGTGCGCAGGACGGTGCCGCGTTCCGGGACGCGGGGGGTGTCGCGGTGCGTGCTCACGGGTCCTGTCGCCCCTGCGGGTCGGTGGGCCGGCCGCGCCGCGGGTCCGGCGGCGGACGGTGCCCGCCGTCCTCGATTCTGCCAGCCGCGGGGGCGCGTTCCAGTTCGTGGCGCAGGGCCTCCAGCTCGCTGCCGCCGGCCATCTGGCGGGTGAGCTCGTCGAGGGTGACGGAGTCCCTGGTGTGGCTGCCGGCCATGACGCCGCGCTTGAGCAGGACGAAGCGGTCGCCGACGAGGTGGGCGTGGTGCGGGTTGTGGGTGATGAGGACCACGCCGAGGCCGGCGTCGCGGGCGGCGGCCACGTACGTGAGGACGACGCCGGACTGCTTCACGCCGAGCGCGGCGGTGGGCTCGTCCAGGACGAGGACCTTGGCACCGAAGTGGACGGCGCGGGCGATGGCGACGCACTGGCGCTCGCCGCCGGAGAGGGTGCCGATGGGCTGGTCGACGTCGCGCAGGTCGATGCCCATGCGCAGCAGCTCGGCGCGGGTGGTCGCGCGCATCCGGGCCACGTCGAGGCGCTTGAAGGGGCCCTTGCCGGTGGTGGGCTCGGAGCCGAGGAAGAAGTTGCGCCAGACCGGCATGAGGGGGACCACGGCGAGGTCCTGGTAGACGGTGGCGATGCCCAGGTCGAGGGCTTCGCGCGGGGAGGAGAGGGCGGTCTCCCGGCCGTCGACGCGCAGGGTGCCGGCGTCGTGGCGGTGCAGCCCGGAGATGATCTTGATGAGGGTGGACTTGCCGGCGCCGTTGTCGCCGAGGACGCAGGTGATCTCCCCGGCGTGGACCTGGAGGGAGACGTCCTGCAGGGCGCGGACGCCGCCGTAGTGCTTGCTGACGCCGTCGAGTTCCACGAGTGCGGTCGTCATGAGGTGGCCTCCGCGCGCTTGCGGACCCAGGCGTTGAGGAGGGTCGCGAGGAGCAGCATCGCCCCGAGGAAGAACTTGAACCAGTCGGGGTTCCACTCGGCGTAGACGATGCCCTTGCTGGTCATGCCGAAGATGAACGCGCCCACGGCGGCGCCGACGGCGGAGCCGTAGCCGCCGGTGATGAGGCAGCCTCCGATCACCGCGGCGATGATGTAGATCAGTTCGTTGCCGACGCCCTCGCCCGACTGCACGACGTCGTAGGAGAAGAGCAGGTGCTGGCCGGAGACCCAGGCGCAGAAGCCGACGCCCATGTAGAGGAGCGTCTTGGTGCGGTGCACGGGGACGCCGACGGCGCGGGCCGCGTCGGCGTTGCCGCCGACCGCGAAGATCCAGTTGCCGAAGCGGGTGCGGAGCAGGATCCAGGTGGCGACGGCGACGAGGCCGAGCCACCACAGGATCGTCACCTTGAGGGTGGCGCCGCCGACGGTCGTCTCGGAGGCGAAGAGGGCCCGCGCCGAGTCGAAGCCCTCCATGTCGGCGATGGTCTTGGTGGAGACGGTGCCGCTGACGAGCTTGGTGAGGCCGAGGTTCAGTCCGGTCAGCATCAGGAAGGTGCCGAGCGTGACGATGAAGCTGGGCAGCCGGGTGCGGGTGAGGACGAAGCCGTTGAAGCAGCCGACGCCGAGGCTGACCAGCAGGGAGACGGCGACGCCGACCCAGGCGTTGGCGGTCAGCTGGTAGCTGACCATCGACGAGACCAGCGCGGCCGTCGTCACGAGGACGCCCGCGGACAGGTCGAACTCGCCGCCGATCATGAGCAGGGCGACGGGGACGGCCATGATGCCGATGGTCGACGCGGCGTACAGGACGGTGCCGAAGCTGGCGGCGCGCAGGAAGCCGTCGGCGACGACCGCGAAGAAGAGGAAGACGGCGGCGGCGCCGACGACCGAGCCGAGCTCGGGGCGCGCCAGCAGCTTGCGGAGCGGGGAGGCGGGCGTCAGCCGCTCGTCCCGGTCGGGGACGGCGGGCGGTGCGGCGGCGGTCATCGGGTGCCCCGCTCGGTGTACTGCGCGAGGGCGGCGGCGTCCTCGCGCGTGATGATCTGCGGCCCGGTGAGGACGGGGCGGCCGCCGCCGAGGACGTCGGCGTTGTAGCGGTAGAGCCACAGCAGGTCGACGGCCTCGTAGCCCTGGAGGTAGGGCTGCTGGTCGACGGCGAAGCCGAGGTTGCCGTTGCCGAGGCCGGCGGCGACCTTGGCGTTCAGGTCGAAGGTGTCGACCTCCGCGCGGGAGCCCGCGGTGCGCTTGGCCTGGACGGCGGCGTCGGCGAACGGCGCGCCGAGGGTGACGACGGCGTCGATGGTGGGGTCGCTCTGCAGCTTGGCCTCGATGGACGCCTGGACGTCGGGCATGTTGGTGCCGTCGACGTGGAGGTTCTGCAGCCGACCGCCGAAGGTCTCGCGGACACCGGCGCAGCGCTGCTCGTGGCCGACGTTGCCCTGCTCGTGCAGGACGCACAGGGCCTTCTTGCGGCCGCGCCGGTCCAGTTCGTCGCCGACGGCCTGGCCGGCGACGGTCTCGTCCTGCCCGATGTGGGTGAGGGCGCCGAACGCCTCGGACTGGGCGGAGCCGGAGTTCACCGTGATGACGGGGATGCCGGCGGCGACGGCGCGGGCGACGGACGCCTTCAGCGCGTCGGGCTTGGCGAGGGTGACGATGAGCCCGTCGACCTTCTTGTCGACGTACGAGTCGACGAGCTGCGCCTGCTGCTGGCCCTCGTCGCTGTGCGCGTAGAGGAAGTCGATGTTGTCCTTCGCCGCGGCCTGGCGGGCGCCCTTCTGCACGATGTCCCAGAAGCTGTCGCCGTCGCCGGAGTGCGTGACCATGGCCACGGTCCAGCGGGGCGTGGTGACGTTCGCCCGGCCCTCGGCGGCCTGGGCGGCCGCCCTGCGCGCGTCCTCGGCGCGCTTGCCGCCCGTGGCGCTGCAGGCCGTGAGGGTCATGCCGAGTGCCGCCACCAACACGGCGGCCACCGCGCGTACTCCTGTCCGAACCCTTGCCACGACCTCGTCGCCCTTCTCGCTGCCCCGTGCGGTCCCTGTCGCTGCCGGACCGGGCGATTCGCCCCTTACCGACTGGCCAAGTATCCGGCATGTCGCCGCCGGCGGTACCCACCGGGGCGCCACCGACCGGGCGGGGCCCGCCGGGCGGGGCCCTGCGGACGCCCCCTAGGGGCGGGCGAGGAGGTGGAGCTCGAAGGAGTGGCGGGAGGCGCGGTAGAGGTGGGAGCCGAGCTCCACCGGGCGGCCGGTGTCGTCGTACGTGGTGCGCTCCATGGTGAGCAGCGGGGCGCCCTCGGCCTCGTCGAGCAGCGCGGCCTCGTGCCGGGTCGCGGTGCGGGCGCCGATGGACTGGTGGGCGCTGTGCAGCGTGACGCCCGCGGCGCGCATCAGCCGGTACAGGCCGGTGGACTCCAGCCGCGCGGCGTCGAGGTCGACCGTCCCGGCGGGGAGGTGATTGCGGAGCCGGGCCACGGGCTCGCCGCGGGCGCTGCGCAGCCGCTCGACGCGGAGCACGTCGCTGCCCTCGGGTACGTCCAGGGCAGCGGCGGTCCGGGCGTCGGCCGGTTCGACGCGGTGGTCGAGGACGCGGGTGGTGGGGTGCTGCCCGGCCGCCTGCAGGTCGTCGTAGAGGCTGCTGAGCTCCAGGGGGCGCCTGACCCTGTTGTGCACGACCTGGGTGCCGACGCCCCGGCGGCGGACGAGCAGGCCCTTCTCGACGAGCGCCTGGATCGCCTGGCGGACGGTGGGGCGGGAGAGGCGGAGCCGGTCGGCCAGGTCGATCTCGTTGCCCAGGAGGCTGCCCGGGGTGAGCGCGCCGGTCGCGATGGCGGCCTCCAGCTGCCGCGAGAGCTGGAAGTAGAGCGGGACGGGGCTGGTGCGGTCCACGCTGAGCGGCAGTGCGGCGGCGGGGCCGGTCCGGTCGCTGGGCTGCTTGGGCACGGGGGGAGCGTAACCGCGTCCCCTGGTGGCGGGAAGTGGCCCGCGATCGTGCGCTCCGGTGATCGGACACGTGCTTGACATGCCGGTTCCGGCATGACCCACTTTGGGACATGCGTATCGGATTGATCGGAACCGGTCGTATCGGCACGTTCCACGCGAAGGCGCTGAGTCGGCATGCGCGGGTGGGTGGTCTGGTCCTCACCGACGTGGACGCCGAGCGGGCCGGGCGGCTCGCCCGCGCGGTCGGCGCCACGGTCGCGCCCTCGGTCGACGAGATCTTCACCTGGGGGGTGGACGCCGTGGTGATCACCTCCGCGACCTCCGCCCACGCCGACCTCCTCACCCGCGCCGCCCGCGCGGGACTGCCCGCCTTCTGCGAGAAGCCGATCGCCGCGGACCTGCCGTCCACGCTCCGCGCCCTGCGCGCGGTGACGGCCGCGGGCACCCCGCTCCAGTTGGGCTTCATGCGCCGTTTCGACGCCGGGTACACGACGGCCCGGGAGGCGGTGCGCGCCGGGCGCCTGGGCCGGCTCCACACGGTGCGCGCCGTCACGTCCGACCCGGCCCCGCCGCCCGCCGCGTACCTGCCGCTCTCGGGCGGCCTGTTCCGCGACTGCCTCGTCCACGACTTCGACATGGTCCGCTGGGTGACCGGCCGGGAGGTGGTCGAGGTGTACGCCGCCGCGTCCGACGCCGGCCCGGCGCTCTTCCGGGAGGCGGGCGACGTCGACACGGCGGCCGCGCTGCTCACCCTCGACGACGGCACCCTGGCGACGGCGACCGCCACCCGATGCAACGGCGCCGGGTACGACGTGCGCATGGAGCTCGCCGGGGAGCTCGACCAGCTCGCCGTGGGCCTGGACGACCGTACGCCGATCACCTCGGCCGAGCCGTTGGGGCCGCCCGCCGCCACCCGCCCGTGGACGGGCTTCCTGGAGCGGTTCGCCCCGGCGTACGAGGCGGAGCTGGACGCCTTCGTCCGCTTCGTGCTGGGCGAGCGGGACAACCCCTGCGACGGCCGGCAGGCGCTGGAGGCGCTGCGCGTCGCCGAGGCGTGCGAGCTGTCGCGTCGGGAGCGCCGGGCCGTACGGCTGGCGGAGGTCCCCGACCTCGAACCGGCGGCCTGAGCGCGGCACGCCCGGCGGGGGCGTGGCACGCGGCGGCCGGGGAAGCGGGTTCCGGGGGCGTACGCGGAGGCGGGCGGGGGCGTACGCGGAGGCGGGCCGGGACGGCGGCTCCGGTCGTCGGCTTCGCGGTGCCGGCCGTCACCGACGGCTACGGCACGGCGGCAGGGGCGCTGCCGCGGGTCACTCCCCCGCGCCGAAGGTGCCGAAGGTGGCGGGGCCGGTGGGGCGGTACGTCTGGATGGTGGCGCCGGTCCCCGTCGTGCGGTGACCGGTCAGTTCGAAGGCGGTGGGCGTGCCTCCCTCGGGGAAGAGCCGGCGGCCGCTGCCGAGGAAGACGGGGAAGACGAGCAGGTTGAGCCGGTCGAGGAGACCGTGGGCGATGAGGCCCTGCGCGAGGCGGGCGCTGCCGTGGACCTGGACCTCGCGCCCGGGGCCCTCCTTGAGCCGGGTGACCGCCTCGACGAGGTCCCCCTCGACGAGGCGGGAGCCGTGCCAGTCCACCCGGTCGAGGGTCCGGGAGACGACGTGTTTGGGCAGGGTGTTGAGGCGGCTCGCGATCGGGTCGTCCGGGTCGGTGACCTGCGGCCAGTACCCGGCGAAGATCTCGTAGGTGCGCCGGCCGAGGAGGAAGGCGTCGGCGCGGTCGAAGACCTCGACCATGAACCGGCCCATGTCCTCGTCCGCGAAGGGGACGAGCCAGCCGCCGTGGTCGAAGCCGTCGGAGGGGTCCTCCTCGCGACCTCCCGGCGCCTGCATGACGCCGTCGAGGGAGAGGAAGGCGGTGAGGGTGAGCTGAGCCATGGCGCGCGCCTTTCGTGGGGTCCGTCACCAGCTCAGACCGGCGCGGCGCCCGGAACTCATCGGCGCGCGGCGACCGGGCCCCCGTGTCCCGCAGACGGAGCAGTGCCCGTCCGGAGCGCCCCGCTCGTACCGTCACCCACCCGCAGCGCGGCCCGCCGGGGCGGGCGAGGGGCGGGGGCGGGTGAGACCCACGGGGCTGCGGGACCGGCGGGGCTGCGGGACCGGCGGGGCTGCGAAAGCGGCGGGTCCGGCGGGCGGGCGAGACCCACGGGGGCGGCGAGGCCCACAGCGCCGCGGAGGCGACGCGGGCGACGGCCCACGGGCCTGCGGGACCGGCGGGGCGGCGAGACCACAGGGCTGCGGGGCCCGCGGGGCCGTGGGATGCGCCGGGTGGGCGGGTCGGGCGGGGCGGCCGGTGCTGTCGGGTCGGCCGCCCCGCCCGCACGGGCAGGTGTCGTCGCTGCCCGGGCCGGGGGTGGTCAGCCCCCGAGCTCCTGGTGACGGGCGGTGAGGCGCTTGGCGCCCTCCTCCGTCAGGGACCCGAAGAGGCGCAGGCGGGAGATGCCGCCGTCGGGGTAGATGTCGATGCGGACGTGCGTGCCGACGGCCGGCGCGGGGAGCACGAAGCGGTGGTTCGTGTCGGGCTGGAGCCGGGTCCGGGGCAGGACCTCGGTCCACTCCCCACCGTCACCGTCACCGTCACCGTCACCGCCGTCGCGCACGGAGAGCGCGGCCCAGCCCGCGCTGTTGCCCTTGAGGTACGCGGTGTCGATCTCGACGGCGCGGATCTCGGCCTGCTCGGCGAGCCGGTAGCGGATCCAGTCGTTGCCCTGGTCGCGGCGGCGGCGGGTCTCCCAGCCGTCGTCCATCTTCCGCGAGCGGCCGGGCTGGATGGTGTTGGTGGCCGGTGAGTAGAAGCGGTCGGAGGCGTCCTCGACGGTGCCGCCGTTCTCCAGGGCGGCGACGTCGAAGGTGCCGAGCGCGCCCAGCCACGCCGGGTCGGGCGCCACCTCGCCGTACACGCGGAGCCGGGCGATGCCGCCGTCGGGGTGCTGGTTGACGCGCAGGTGCGTGAAGCGGCGCTCGACGTCGACGGCGAAGCCGTTCGCCGCGTGCCCGCCGACGGCGGTGCGCGGGACGAGGGTGGTCCACTCGACGTCGGGGCCGAGGAGCTCCTCGGGGGACGGCGAGCCCGGTACGGAGGCGCCCTCGACGGAGACGGCCTGTGGGTAGTTGCCGCGGAAGTGGGCGGTGTCGACGACGATGCCGCGGACCACTCCGGGCGCGCCGAGCCGTACCAGCGCCCAGTCGTGGTCGTCGGCGGTGGGGTGCGGCAGGTCGGCGGAGACGCCGCGCCGGCGGCGGGTCTCCCAGCCGTCCATGACCTTGCCCTTGTGGCCGAAGTGCTCGGGGTCGAACTCGGCGGGGCCAGGCTTGAGGAGGTTCTCGCGCTCGGCGAAGAACTCGTCGTTGGCGGCGACGACACCGGCGCCGAGCCGGCGGTCGGCGAGGTCGACGAGGCCGGCGAAGGGCAGGTCGGCGGTGCGGTAGTCGGCGTACGGGTCACCGCCGCCGTAGGGGCTGGCGTCGCCGGTGTGGCGGGGTATGCCGGTGTCGGTCACGGGATTCACTTGTTCCTTTCGAGCAGTCGCCCGCTCGGCTCGGCGGGGTTGCCGCGCTCGGCGATGCGTACGCCGCGCAGCCAGGTGGAGGTGACGACGCCGTGCAGGGTGCGGCCCGCGTAGGCGGTGACGCGGTTGCGGTGGTGCAGCCGCGCCGGGTCGACGGTGAAGGTCTCGTCCGGGGCGAGGACCGCGAAGTCGGCGTCGCGGCCGGGTGCGATGGCGCCCTTGCGGTCCAGTCCGGCCAGCGCGGCCGGGGCGGTGGACATCCACCGGGCGACGTCGTCGAGGGTGTGCCCGCGGCGGCGGGCCTCGGTCCAGACGGCGGGCAGGCCCAGCTGGAGGGAGGAGATGCCGCCCCAGGCGGTGGAGAAGTCGGGGGTCTTCAGGTCCGCGGTGGACGGCGAGTGGTCGGAGACGACGCAGTCGATGACGCCGTCGGCCAGGCCCTGCCACAGGGCGTCCTGGTTGGCGGCCTCGCGGATGGGCGGGCAGCACTTGAACTCGGTGGCGCCGTCGGGCACCTCCTCGGCCGTGAGGGTGAGGAAGTGCGGGCACGTCTCGACGGTGACGCGCACGCCCTCGTCGCGGGCGGCGGCGAGGAGCGGCAGCGCGTCGGCGGAGGACAGGTGCAGGACGTGGACGCGGGCGTCGAGCCGGCGGGCCTGCGCGACGAGGTTCTCGACGGCCGTGTTCTCGGCGTCGCGGGGCCGCGAGGCGAGGAAGTCGGCGTACCGGGCGGAGCCGCGCTGCGGGGCGGCGTCGAGGTGGTGCGGGTCCTCGGCGTGGACGATCATCAGGCCGCCGAAGCCGGCGACCTCGGCGAGGGAGGTGGCGAGCTGGTCCTGGTCGAGCTGCGGGAACTCGTCCACGCCCGACGGCGACAGGAAGCACTTGAAGCCGAAGACGCCCGCGTCGTGCAGCGGCCGCAGGTCCTTGACGTTGTCCGGGAGGGCGCCGCCCCAGAAGCCGACGTCGACGTGGGCCTTGGGACGGGCCACGTCCTGCTTGACGCGCAGGTTCTCCACGGTCGTCGTGGGCGGCAGCGAGTTCAGCGGCATGTCGAGCAGGGTGGTGATGCCGCCGGCCGCCGCGGCCCGGGTGGCGGTCCAGAAGCCCTCCCACTCGGTGCGGCCGGGGTCGTTCACGTGGACGTGGGTGTCGACCAGGCCGGGGAGGACCACGTCGTCGCCGACGTCCTCCAGGCGCGCCCCGGCGGGCGGCTCGGTGTCGTACGGCAGGACCGCCGTGATGGTGCCGCCGGCCACGGCGATGGCCGCGGCGCGCGTGCCGTCGAGGGTGACGACCCGCGTCGAGCGCAGCACCAGGTCCACGTCCGGGTTCACGTCCACACTCTCCCCATTCCCGATGTCTCCGTCATTCCCGTCCACTTCGGCGAGCTTCAACGAACTGTTGAAGGAGTCTTCACCCGCCCCTCGGCCCCCGTCAAGGGCCTCCCGGAGCGAGGAGTTCCCCTTGGCGGATTCCACAAAGTGGAAATAGACTTCCGCGTAGAAGAACGTATCTCCCCACAGGAGGGGGGTGCCGGACCACCCGCGCAAGGCCGCGGAACCACGGACAAACAGTCCCTGACCGGCCGGGATGCCCGGTCGCGCCCGATGTGCCGCACGGACGGGCCCGGTAGGCTGCTGCCTTGTCCATCCGCCTCGAAAGGACCGTTGACGTGCCGACGTCCAGCGCCAGCACCCCCGACGCCGCCGCCAAGCCCGCGGGCGGGAGCGGTGGTGTGCAGTCCCTTGAGCGTGCCTTCGACCTCCTGGAGCGGATGGCCGACGCCGGGGGCGAGGTCGGGCTGAGCGAGCTCTCCGCCAGCAGCGGACTGCCCCTGCCCACCATCCACCGGCTGATGCGCACCCTCGTGGCCTGCGGGTACGTCCGACAGCAGGCCAACCGCCGGTACGCCCTCGGGCCCCGGCTCATCCGCCTCGGCGAGTCCGCCTCCCGCCTCCTCGGCACCTGGGCGCGCCCCTACCTG
The DNA here is from genome assembly GCF_024600715.1 of Streptomyces changanensis. NCBI lineage: Bacteria > Bacillati > Actinomycetota > Actinomycetes > Kitasatosporales > Streptomycetaceae > Streptomyces > Streptomyces changanensis. The sequence goes on along the minus strand of NZ_CP102332.1, from coordinate 5,604,769 downwards.
GCGCGGCTCGTCGAGGAGACCGGCGAGACCGCCAACATGGCGCTGCTCGACGGGGACGAGATCGTCTACGTGGCGCAGGTGCCGTCGCGCCACTCGATGCGCATGTTCACCGAGGTGGGGCGCCGGGTGCTGCCGCACTCGACCGGTGTCGGCAAGGCCCTGCTCGCCCACACCCCGCCGGAGGAGGTCCGCGCGCTGCTCGCCCGGACCGGGATGCCGGCCGCGACGGAGAAGACCATCACCACGCCCGACGGGTTCCTCGCCGCGCTGGAGCAGGTGCGGGTGGCCGGGTACGCCGTCGACGACAACGAGCAGGAGATAGGGGTGCGCTGCCTGGCGGTGTCCGTGCCCGACTCCCCCACCCCGGCGGCCATCTCCATCTCGGGCCCGGCGGGGCGGGTCACCGAGGCGGCCACGGACAAGATCGTGCCCGTCCTGCAGGAGGTCGCCCGCGACCTCGCCACCGCCCTCACGACCACCACGGCCCCGCAGGGCTGACACCCGGCCCCGGCCTCCCGGCCCTCTGCCTCCGGTCGGGGTCATGACCGGGAGCCGGAGAGCGGCGCCGGCAGCGGCGTCCCGGCCCGGCCGGCCCGCGGTGACGGCCCGGGCCGGGCGTCGGCACCGGCCCGGCGGTGCGGTTCTGACCTCTCGCCCCCCTCCCCCGGCCTGCGCGCCTACCCCCGCTTCGCGCAGGGCGACCGCCCCGCCCACGCCGCCCTGCTCGCCGCCGGCCACCCCGCGGGCTCGGAGCACCAGTGGGAAGAGCACCACGAGAACCGGTGGGACCTCCTCCAACGGGTGACCTGCGAAGAGCTCGACCCCGCCTACGACGGACCCGCCCGACCAGGCACCCCGCTTCGCCCCGAGGGCACGGGGCCGGCGGCGACACCGGGGACCACCTGCGTCCGATGCTCGGCGACTCCACCGCGGCCCTGGGCGACCTGGAAACCTGGACGCGGCCGCAGGGCACCTCCTGACACCCCGGTCCGCGCCCGCAGCGACCGCCGACAACACGACACACGCCCCGCCCCGCCTCGGCGAGCGGGGCGACTGCCGTACGCGCGGTGGGCCGGGCCGGCGCTCAGTGCCCCGGTACCGCGGCCGTCAGCCGGCCGTCGCGGACCGTGACCGTGCGGTCCGCGAGGGCCAGGTGCGCGGGATCGTGCGTCACCAGCAGCGTGGCCGTGCCCCGGCTGCGGGTCAGCCCCGCCAGCAGGTCCAGTACGGCGGCCCCCCGCTCGTGGTCGAGCGCGCTGGTCGGCTCGTCGACCAGCAGCACCGCCGGGTCGTTCACCAGGGCCCGCGCGATGGTGACGCGCTGCCGCTGCCCGCCCGACAGCTGGTGCGGCCGCCGCCCGGCCCGGTCCGCGAGCCCGACCGCGTCCAGCAGCTCCAGCGCCCTGCGCCGCACGTCCCGGCCGCGCCGTCCCGCCAGGTGCGCCATCACCTCCAGCTGCTCGACCGCGGTGAGCGACGGCAGCAGGTTCGGCTGCTGGAAGACGATGCCGACGCGCTCGCGGCGCAGCGCCGCCCGGCCGGTGCGGTCCAGCGTCCCGGTGTCGACCCCGTCGACGACCACCCGGCCCGCGTCCGGTGTCACCAGCGTCGCCGCCACCGCCAGGAGGCTGGACTTGCCGGACCCCGACGGGCCCACGACGGCCACCAGCTCTCCCCCGCCGACCCGCAGGCCCACGGCGTCCAGCGCCGTCAGCCGGGCCTCGCCGTCCGGGTAGGTGAGCGTCACGTCGTCCAGGAAGAGGGTCATCGGGCGCTCCCCAGCGCGGTGAGGGGGTCGACGGCGGTGATCCGCCGGATGGACAGGGCCGCGCCGAGCAGGCCGAGCACGACCATCACGGCGGCGGGGCCCAGGACGGTCAGCGGCTCCAGGACGAACGGCACGCCGCCGCCGATGAGCGCGCCCGCCGCGGCGGCGAGCGCCGTACCGAGCAGCGTGCCGGCGACGAGCACCACCACGGCCTGCCCCAGCGCGTCGCGCAGCAGGTAGCCGGTGGAGGCGCCGAGGGCCTTCAGCACGGCGACGTCCCCGGCGCGCTGGATGGTCCACACGGTGAAGAACGCCCCGGTCACGAGCGCCGAGATCACGAAGAGGAAGCCACGCATGAGCTGGAGGGAGCCGTTCTCCGCCTGGTACGAGCCGAGCGCGGTCAGCGACTCGTCGACGGTGCGGCTCCGCGTGCCCGCGGCCCGGTCGCCGGCCGCGTAGTCGACGCCGGAGCCGCGCAGCACGACGAGGGTGGCGCCCTCCTCGGCCGGGCCGCCGAGGCCCCGCCAGTCGTCGAGCGAGGTCCACACGACCGGCGTGTGGCTGTACGAGGCGTCACCCTCGACCGCGGCGACGGTCAGCCGGCGGTCCCGCCCCACGCGCACGGCGTCCCCCGGGCGGACGCCCAACTCCTCGGCCGCCGCCGTGGAGAGCACCGCCTGCCCGTCGTCGAGCCGGTCGCCGCGCGGGGCGATTCCGGCGGACGGCCGCGTGCCGAAGACGGAGACCGCCGCCGCCCGCTCGCCCGCTGAGGCGTTCACGGTGCTGATGCCCACGGGTTCGGCGGCGGTCACCCCCGGCCGTCCCGCCCAGGTCCGCCAGGCGCCCTCGGGCACCACCGACGCGGTGAACGACAGCTCCCCGCCGGCCGGCGGCGCCCCGAAGGCGAGCCGGTCGGCGGGCAGTCCGGTGATCGCCGAGACGTTCTCCCGGGCGAGCCCGGCCGTCAGCCCCGACAGCAGCCCGACGAGCAGGGTGAGCAGCACGATCACCGTACCCATCAGCGCGAACCGCCCCTTGGCGAATCTCAGGTCCCTCCATGCCACGAACATGACGACCAGACTGTCGGCGGCCCGCGCCCCGGGCATCGCGCCGCGGATGGGGGCCGAATCGAACTTTCGGTTGAGGGCGCGCCCACCCGGGCGGCCTACGCTGGACGGGCCATGGACCCACGCCCCCGTACTCCTGCCGTGCACCCCGGCGCCCCGGCCGCGCGGGCCCACGCCCCCGCGCCGGACCGGGACGCCCCCGCACCGGTGGCGGACACGGCCGAGCCGAGCCCCCGCGCGCCCGCCCCGGACGTGCGCGTACCCGCCCCACGGGTCCTGCGCGCGGGTCTGCACCTGCTCATGGCGGGCCTGCTCGCCCTGGCGGCCGTGCGGGCCGTGGCGGGCGGGGACACGGCCCGGGCCGTGGCGGTCACGGGGGCGGCGGCCCTGATGGGCGCGGTGTACGGGGCGGGCCCCTCCCTGCGCTCCGTGCGCTCCTCGCGGTCGGCCGCGACGGTGTGGCTCGGCGCGCTGGGGGCGACGTGGCTGGTGCTGCTGGCCCTGACGCCGGACGGGCTGTGGGCGGCGTTCCCGCTGTACTTCCTCCACCTGCACCTGCTGCCGGTCCGCCGGGCGCTGCCCGCCGTGGCGGCCACGGCGGGCGCGGCGGTCCTCGCGTACGTGGCCCACGGGGCGCCGGTGAGCCCGGGCGTGTTCGTGGGGCCGCCGCTCGGGGCCGCGGTGGCGGTGGCGACGGTGCTGGGCTACCAGGCGCTGTACCGGGAGAACGAGCGGCGACGGCAGCTGATCGAGGAGCTGGTGTCGACGCGCGCCGGTCTCGCCGCCGCCGAGCGCCACGCCGGGACCCTCGCCGAGCGGGAACGCCTCGCCCGCGAGATCCACGACACGCTGGCCCAGGGCCTGTCCTCCATCCACCTGCTGCTGCGGGCCGCCGAACGCGCCCTGCCGCCCGGGGCGCCCGCCGCGCCCCACATCGAGCGGGCCCGGCGGGCCGCGCAGGACAACCTGGCGGAGGCCCGCCGCTTCGTGCGGGCGCTCGCCCCGCCGAGCCTGGAGCGTGACTCGCTGGTGGCGGCGCTGCGGCGGCTCTGCGAGCCCGGCGCCGCGGTCGGGGACGACGGTCCGCGGGTGCGGTTCGCCCTGAGCGGCACCCCCGTCCCGCTGCCCACGCCGTACGAGGTGGCGCTGCTGCGGATCGCCCAGTCGGCGCTGGCCAACACCGTGCGGCACGCGCGGGCGGGACGCGCCGGGGTCACCCTCACCTTCATGGACGCCTCCGTCACCCTGGACGTCGTCGACGACGGCGCGGGCTTCGACCCCGGCTCCCCCGGCGCCCCCTCGGCGGAGGGCGGCTTCGGCCTGCCCGCGATGCGGGCCCGCGCCGAGTCGCTGGGCGGTACGTTCGCGGTGGAGTCGGCGCCCGGTCAGGGCACGGCTGTGGCGGTCGCCCTGCCCCTGCCCCTGCCGCCGACGCCCGTAACGGCGCCGGCGCCGCCGGCGGGCGGGGCGTCGTGACCGTCCGCTTGCTGCTCGCCGACGACCACCCCGTCGTCCGCGCGGGGCTGCGCGCCGTGCTCGACACGGAGGCCGACTTCACGGTGGTGGGCGAGGCCGCGACGGCGGAGGCGGCCGTGGAGCGGGCCGCGGCGGGCGGGGTGGACGTCGTCCTCATGGACCTGCAGTTCGGGCCGGGCGGCATGCACGGCTCGGCGGCGACGGCCGCGATCACGGCGCGCGCCGGCGCGCCGCGGGTGCTGGTGCTCACCACGTACGACACCGACGCGGACATCCTGGCGGCGGTGGAGGCGGGCGCCAGCGGCTACCTGCTGAAGGACGCGCCGCCGGAGGAGCTGGCGGCGGCGGTGCGCACGGCCGCGGCGGGCCGGTCGGCGCTCGCCCCGGCGGTCGCCCACCGGCTGATGCACCGGATGCGGGCGCCCGCGCGGACGTTGACGCGGCGGGAGCTGGAAGTGCTGGGGCTCGTCGGTGAGGGGCTGTCCAACCAGCAGATCAGCCGGCGGCTGTTCCTGAGCCAGGCGACCGTGAAGTCGCACCTGGTGCACGTCTTCGCCAAGTTGGGCGTCGAGTCCCGTACGGCGGCCGTGGCGGAGGCCCGGGCCCGGGGCCTCCTGCGCCGCTGACCCCACCGAACCGCGAACCACCCACCACCAGACCACCGGAGGACCGGACCACCGGACCACCGGACCACCGGACCACCGGACCACAACGTCGGGAGGGGCCGTGGTGGGTCGCCCCCGCAGGGGTCGGCGGCGACAGCGGGTTCACTTCCGCGGTACCCGAGGCCGCCGACCCCGAGAAGGTGACCCACCGCGGCCCCGACCCCCGAGACCGGACCGCAGAAACCCACGGACCTCCCCGGGCGCAGCGGACGGGGCCGGGGGCCCGAGACCCGCTGGGGCCTGAGACCCGCTGGGGCCGGACGACGCACGACGCCCGCCCGCCTCAGGGACCGACTCGGGCCGCCTCAGGGACCGACTCGGGCCGCCTCAGGGCCCGGCTCGGGCCGCCTCAGGGCCCGGCTCGGGCCGCCTCAGGGCCCGGCTCGGGCCGCCTCAGGGCCCGGCTCAGGGCACGGTTCCGGTACCGGTACCGGTACGGGGGCCGTCGCCGAAGTCGTCGATCGCCTCGCGCACCCCACCCAGGGCCGGCGCCAGGGCGCTGACCGAGCCGATCGCGCCCGCGACCAGCAGCAGCGACCGGCGCAGCCGGCGCGGCTCCGGCGGCAGCCCGCCGACGGCCATCGCGGCGAGCGCGGCGAGCTCCTCCTCCGCGATGCCGCGGTCGGCCAGCTCGCCGCGCACGGCGGCCAGTTCGCGCCGCAGCCGGGAGACGGCGGCACCGAGCCGCACGACCCTCGGATCGGCGTCCCCGGTCACGGTCAGCTCGACTGCTCCCCGTCCATCGCGCCGCGCCACACCGTGAGGTCGAGACTGATGTAGTCGCTCGGGTCCGACTCCGGGGAGAAGCCCTTGACCGTCAGGAGGGCGACGTCGCCCGCGCCGTTCTGCAGGCAGACCCGCGAGCCGCGCGTCAGCTGGTCGTCGTCGATGAAGTTGGCGTAGCGGGTCTCCTTGAGGCAGGTGTCCAGGCTGCCCTCCTGGCCGGTGCGGAGCAGGACGAGACGGCCGCCGCCACCGCTCGACGTGGAGATGCCGGAGACGCCGTAGTGGAGGTCGCCGCCTTCCTTCTTCGGCTTGACCGGGTGGTCGACCAGGGCGAGTTCGTACCCCGAGGTGAGGTCGATGCCCTGGTACTCGACGGGTGCCGGCGGCGCTGCGGGGGCGCCTCCCGTGGTGCCTCCGTCCGGCGCCGCCGAGCCGTCCGCGCCGGCGTCGGCGCCCGTCCCGGTGCCGTCACCGGTCTGGTCGCCCTCGCCGACGGTGCCGGTGCCGGTGCTCGCGGACGGTGTGCCGGGCGCGGTCGAGACCCGGTCGCCGCCCTGCGCGCGGTCGCCGCCGTCCCCGCGGTCCTTCAGCAGGGCGTACGCCGTGGCGCCGCCCGCGACGGCGAAGGCGACGATCGCCGCGACGGCGATGAGGCCGGCGCGGGACGTGCGCTTGGGCTGGACCGGGGGCGTCGGCCCGGTCCCGTCGGGCCCGTACGGGCCTCCGGTCACCACCGGGTGCGTGTACGGGTGCGGCGGGGGTGTGTGGTGCTGCGGCGGGGGCGTCGGCTGGTGGCCGGGGCCCACGGTCTGCGGCGGGCCGAAGCCCTGGGGCGGCGCGGAGGGCGCGGCGTGGGCGGTGGCCGGGTGCGTGGGCGCGGCACCGCCCCCCATGCCCTGCCCCGGCTGTACCGACTGCCCCGGCCGGCCCGCGTGCGCCGTCGCCGCCGCTCCGGGCGGTGTGGCCGGCGGGGGCGGGGTGGTGGCCGCGGCGGGGGCGGGGGCCGCCGCGCGGGTGGTGATGTCGGCGGCGACGGCCCCCGGCAGCCACTCCTCCGGGCGGCGCAACGCCGTCTGGTCGCTGGCCCGGTGGCACAGCGACAGGACCTCGGCGACGGAGGGCCGCTCGGCCGGGTCCTTCGCCAGGCAGCGCGTGGTCAACTCGCGCAGCTGCTCGGGGAGTCCGTCGAGGGAGGGCTCCTCGTGCACGATGCGGTACAGCACGCCGTGCGAGGTGCCCTCGCCGAACGCGGGGCTGCCGAGCGCGGCGTACGCGGCGACCTGCCCGAGCGCGAAGACGTCCGTGGCGGGGGTGACCGTGCTGCCGGCCGCCTGCTCGGGCGCCATGAAGGCCGGCGTGCCGATGGTGACGCCGCTGCTGGTCAGGGAGGTCGCGTCGGCGGCGCGGGCGATGCCGAAGTCGATGACGCGCGGGCCGTCGGAGGCGAGCAGGACGTTGCCCGGCTTGAGGTCGCGGTGGACGATCCCGGCGCCGTGGATGACCTGGAGCGCCTCGGCGATGCCGGCGACGAGCAGCAGCACGGTGTCGACGGGCATCGGGCCGTGCTTCTGCACCGCGTCGGCCAGCGAGGGGCCGGGGACGTACGCGGTGGCGAGCCACGGTTCGCGCGCGTCGGTGTCGGCGTCGATGACGGGCGCCGTGTAGAGGCCCTGCACGCGCTGCGCGGACTGCACCTCCTGGGCGAACCGGCGCCGGAACTCGGCGTCCTGCGCGAAGTCGGGGCGGATCACCTTGATGGCGACGGGGCGCCCGCCCGGTGTGTACGACAGATAGACCTTGCCCATGCCGCCGGCGCCCAGCCGGGCGGCGAGCCGGTATCCCGCGACGGAGCGCGGGTCATCCTCCTCCAGCGGCTGGAAGACGGTTCCCCCATGGTGCGGACCACCACTCATCAATCCATGTCTCCTGAAAAGGACTTCACGCGCGCCGTGTGCGTACGTCGGCGGCACTCGTGTGCCGGAACCGCACCCTATCCAAGCGTGGCGCCTGGGCTCCACGCGTCGGCAGGTGCGGTATTCCTTCCTCATGGACGGCATGACGACGATCGTTCCCGGGCCGGGTCCGGCCGCACCTCCCCTGACCGCCGGTCTGCTGCTCGCGGCGGGCGGCGGGCGGCGGCTCGGGGGGCGCCCGAAGGCGCTGCTGGAGCACCGGGGGCGGCCGCTGGTGGAGCACGCGGTGGCCGCGCTGCGGGCGGCCGGCTGCGGGGTGGTGCACGTGGTGCTGGGCGCCGCGGAGCGGGCCGTGCGGGAGCGGGCGGCGCTGGAGGGGTGCGTGCTGGTCGGCAACCCCGACTGGGAGGAGGGCATGGGCTCGTCGCTGCGGGTCGGGCTCGCCTCCCTGGCGGGCGGCGGGGCGGACGCGGCGCTGGTCGCGCTGGTCGACCAGCCGGGGATCGGCGCGGAGGCGATGGCGCGGGTGGTGGGCGCGTACCGCGGGCCCGGGTCGCTGGCCTCGGCGTCGTACGGCGGGAGGCGGGGGCACCCGGTGCTGCTGGGCGCCGACCGGTGGGCGGGGGTGGCGCGGAGCGCGGAGGGCGACCGGGGCGCCCGCGCCTACCTGCGGGCGCACGAGGCGGAGGTCGTCCTCGTCCCGTGCGAGGACGTGGCCGACCCGTACGACATCGACACGGAGGCGGATCTGGCGCGGCTGGAGGGGTAGGGGTGAGGGCGCGCCCCGGCAGGGGCCGGCGTGAACACGCCGTGCGCGCCGAGGCACCGAGCGCCACGTTGTGTCGAGCCAAAGAATCTCGACATCAACAAACCATTGAACTTCCACTATGAGGAAACTACTATCCACTGATCAGAAGCACCTGTCCGTCCACAGGCGCCCGCGACCGCACCGCGGCTCATGGGGCACTCCGTGCCACCCGCGTATGGGCCCGGCGGCCGCCGGCACCGCCGCCCTCGCAAGCCCGCTGAAGGAAGTGACAGCTCATGTCCGCACCAGCGCCGTCTCCGCTGGCCATCGTCGAAGCCGAGCCCCTGCCCCGGCAGGAGGAGGTCCTCACCGACGCCGCCCTGGCCTTCGTGGCGGAGCTGCACCGGCGGTTCACACCGCGGCGCGACGAGCTCCTCGCCCGCCGCGCCGAGCGCCGCGCCGAGATCGCCCGCACCAGCACGCTCGACTTCCTCCCGGAGACGGCCCACATCCGGGAGGACGACAGCTGGAAGGTCGCCCCGGCACCGGCCGCGCTCGACGACCGCCGCGTGGAGATCACCGGTCCGACCGATCGCAAGATGACCATCAACGCGCTCAACTCGGGCGCCCGGGTCTGGCTCGCCGACTTCGAGGACGCCTCCGCCCCCACCTGGGAGAACGTCGTCCTCGGCCAGCTCAACCTCATCGACGCGTACGAACGGAGGATCGACTTCACCGATCCGCGCTCCGGCAAGTCGTACGCGCTGCGCCCCGCAGAGGAGCTGGCGACCGTCGTCATGCGGCCCCGCGGCTGGCACCTGGAGGAGCGCCACCTGCACGTCGACGGCCGCCCCGTGCCCGGCGCCCTCGTCGACTTCGGCCTCTACTTCTTCCACAACGCCCTGCGGCTGCTGGACCTCGGCAAGGGCCCGTACTTCTACCTCCCGAAGACGGAGTCGCACCTGGAGGCCCGCCTCTGGAACGACGTGTTCGTCTTCGCGCAGGACTACCTCGGCGTCGACCGGGGCACGATCCGCGCGACCGTCCTCATCGAGACGATCACGGCCGCGTACGAGATGGAGGAGATCCTCTACGAGCTGCGCGACCACGCCTCCGGGCTGAACGCCGGCCGCTGGGACTACCTCTTCTCGATCGTCAAGAACTTCCGCGACGGCGGCGCCCGGTTCGTCCTCCCCGATCGCAACGCGGTGACGATGACGGCCCCGTTCATGCGCGCGTACACCGAACTCCTCGTCCGCACCTGCCACAAGCGCGGCGCGCACGCGATCGGCGGGATGGCGGCGTTCATCCCGTCCCGCAAGGACGCCGAGGTCAACAAGGTCGCCTTCGAGAAGGTCAAGGCCGACAAGGACCGCGAGGCCGGGGACGGTTTCGACGGCTCGTGGGTCGCCCACCCCGACCTCGTCCCGATCGCGATGGCCTCCTTCGACGCGGTCCTCGGCGACCGGCCCCACCAGAAGGACCGCCTGCGCGAGGACGTCGACGTGAAGGCCGCCGACCTCCTCGCCATCGACGCCCTGGACGCCAAGCCGACCTACGCCGGCCTCGTCAACGCCGTCCAGGTCGGCATCCGCTACATCGAGGCGTGGCTGCGCGGCCTCGGCGCCGTCGCCATCTTCAACCTCATGGAGGACGCGGCCACGGCGGAGATCTCGCGCTCCCAGATCTGGCAGTGGATCAACGCCGGCGTCGTCTTCGAGGACGGCCGCCGCGCCACGCCGGAGCTGGCCCGCGAGGTCGCCGCCGCCGAACTGGCCGAGATCCGCGCCGAACTCGGCGAGGAGGCGTTCGCCTCCGGGCGCTGGCAGCAGGCCCACGACCTGCTGCTGAAGGTCGCCCTGGACGACGACTACGCCGACTTCCTCACCCTCCCCGCCTACGAACAGCTCGTCGACTGACCCGCACAGCAGCCGACGGGCCCGCTCCCCCGCCCTCCCCCAGCCCGACCCCGCCCCACCCCGCCCCCGACGCCACCCGGCGCCGGGGGCGGGACCGTTCCCGAATCCGCCCCCGTCCCGCGCGGCTCCGGCCCGGCGCCCCCCGGCCCGGCGCACCCCCGACCCCGCGCGGCTCGGGCCGCCGACGGCCGGGCGGCCCGGCTCCACCTCCGGCACGGGCGGTTGTCAGTGGTGCGGTGTTCACTGTATCCGTCACGTTGAGTAACGAGACGGGGGGTCGTGGTGACGGACCGTTGCACGTATGTGTCGCTGGAGGGGCTGCGCGGGCGGGGGTGGACCGACGGGATGGTGCGGGACCTGCTCGGGGAGCCGGACGTGCAGGGGCGGGCGCGGCGCGGGCCCGGGCCGCTGGTGCGGTTGTACCTGCTGGCCCGGGTGGAGGCGGTGGAGCGGACGCGGGAGTTCGCGGTGTGCGCGCGGGCCGGAGGGGCGCCGGGGCTGGAAGCCTATGCGGATCGCCGCGCTGCGGCGGCGCGGCGCGGTCCTGGCGGTGTTGCGCGCGGAGCCGATCCACGTACCGGTGCTGCCTCGCGCCGAGTTGGAGCGGCGGGCGGCGGGGTACCGGCGGCACGTCGGGGGCGCGGGGGCGGACGAGGGCGCCGGTGCCCTGCTGCGCTGGCAGGTGGCGTATCTGCGCCACGCGCTGCGGTCGTACGACCGGCTCCTCGACGGGCTGTTCGCCGCGACGGGGAGGGCCGAGGCGGAGCGGCTGCTGCGGCAGCGGGTGTACGGGGCCATCGCGGCGGCCTACCCGTGGCTCGCCGAGGAGTGCGCGCGCCGCTCGGGCCGGGGTGGGCGACCGTGAACCGCGCCGGGGCACGGTCGGATATTCGGTGGGATCGGCGCCGGCGGGCCTGGCATGCTCCGGGTCCATGGCCCACCGCACGCGCCCCAGTCTGTACGTCTCCGTCGACATCGAGGCCGACGGCCCCATCCCCGGCCCCTACTCCATGCTCAGCGTCGGCGCCGCCGTCGCCGGACGGCAGGACGCCGACGGGTACACGCCCGCGGACCCCGAGGCGACCACCTTCTACCGCGAACTGCGGCCGGTCGCGGAAGACTTCGTACCGGAGGCGCTCGCCGTCAGCGGCCTCGACCGTGACCGCCTGCGAATCGAGGGTGCCGAACCGGGGGGCGCGATGCGGGAGTTCACCACCTGGGTGCGGCAGGTGAGCGACGGTGCGCAGCCGGTGATGTGCGGGTATCCGGCGTCGTACGACTGGACGTTCCTGTACTGGTACCTGATCCGGTTCACCGGCGGCAGCCCGTTCGGGCACTCCGGGTGCCTGGACATGAAGACGCTGTACGCGACGAAGGCGCGCGTGCCGCTGCGCGCCGTGCCAAGCGGACGATGCCGCGTGAGCTGCTGTCGAGCCGCCGGCACACCCACCACGCCCTGGACGACGCGATCGAGCAGGCGGAGCTGTTCAGCAACCTCATGGCGTGGGAGGGCAGACCGCCCGCCGGCTGAGCCCGGCCCGGGCCGATGGGGCCGGACCGGCAGGTCCGGGTTCCGCCCCGTAGGACGTACGGTCCCGGCCCCGCGCGACAAGGACGCGCGGGGCCGGACCCGCAAGGGGGCGGGTACCGGGGTCCGGTACCCGCCCCCGGGGCGGGGGTCAGTGCGCCGGCGCCGGTTTCGTGACGCGGGATTCGGTGATGTCGTCGCCCGGCTCCATCGGGGCCGTCACCTCGTCGGAGTCACGGCGGGCGGGGCCTCCGAGGTGGTTGAAGACGAGGTTCAGCAGGACGGCGGCGACGCAGCCCGTCGAGATCCCCGAGTCCAGGATGATCTTCGCGGTCTCCGGGAACGCGTGGTAGAACTCCGGGGCCGTGATCGGGATGATGCCGACGGCCAACGACACGGCCACGATGAGGACGTTGTTGTCCTTCTCCAGACCCGCCCTGACCAGGGTCTGGATGCCGCTCGCGGCGACCGACCCGAAGAGGACCACGCCCGCGCCGCCGAGCACGGGGCGCGGTACGACGGCTATCAGGGACGCCGCCACGGGGCACAGCCCCATGAGGACGAGGAAGCCGCCGCCCGCCGCGACGACGAAGCGGCTGCGGATCCGCGTCATCGCGACGAGGCCGATGTTCTGGGCGAAGGCGCTGCACATGAAGCCGTTGAACAGGGGGCTGATCGCCGAGCCGAGTGTGTCGGCGCGCAGTCCGGCGGCGATGGTCCGCTCGTCGGCCGGCCGCTCGACGATCTCGCCGAGCGCCAGCATGTCGGCGGTGGACTCCGTCATGGACACGAGCATCACCACGCACATGGAGACGATCGCGGCGACGGCGAACTGCGGGGCACCGAAGTGGAAGGGGGTGGGGAAACCGACGAGGTCGGCGTCGAGCACCGGGGTGAAGTCGGTGACGCCGAACGGGATGGCGAGCAGGGTGCCGAGGACGAGACCGATGAGGACGGCCACCTGCTTGACGAAGCCGCGGGTGAACCGGCGTATGAGGAGGACGATCAGAAGGGTCGCCGCCGCCAGGCCGAGGTAGGTGGTGGAACCGTAGTCGTCGGCGGCGGGGTTCGGACCCTGCGCCCAGCCGAAGGCGACGGGGAGCAGCGAGACGCCGATCAGGGTGATGACCGAGCCGGTGACGACCGGCGGGAAGAAGCGGACGAGCTTGCTGAACCACGGGGCGGCGACGAAGCCGAGCAGGCCGGCGACGATGATCGCGCCGAAGATGACGGGCAGCGCGTCGGCCTTGTCGTCCGTCGTGTCGACGATGGCGAGCATGGGGGCGACGCCGGCGAAGGTGACGCCGTTGACGAAGGGCAGCCGGGCGCCGATCTTCCAGACGCCGAGGGTCTGGAGGAAGGTGGCGAGGCCGGCGGTGAAGAGGCTGGCGCCGGTGAGAAAGGTCAGTTCGGTGGCGGAGAGGCCGACGGCCGCGCCGACGATCAGGGGCGGGGCGACGACGCCCGCGTACATGGCGGCCACGTGCTGGAGGCCGCTGGTGACCATCCGCAGGGGCGGGAGCGTCTCGTCGACCGGGTGCCTGCCGCCCGCGGGGGCGGAGCCGGGGTCGAGGGGGTCGGGGGTGAGCGACGCGTCGGGAAAGGAGTCGGACGCGTGGGGGTCGGGGCTGGGGGCGGGGGTCTGGTTGCCTGCATCGTTGTGGGACCTGGGCATGGCGGCCACGGCGGTTCCTCCGGTCGGTTAACGCGTCGGCGGTGTGACACGGGTTTCAGGGAGGTGCTGAGGTGATGCGGGAGGTCGGTGAGGGGGTGCGGAGGTGCGGCTGAGGGGGTGTGCGGAGGCGAGGGGTCACCGCTGAGGGGGCGAGGGGTTGCGGGGCGCGGGGCCCGGGTGTGGGGCGCGAGGTGCGCGGGCAGGGGTGCGCGGAGGTGGTGGTGCACGGCGGTGCGGGGGTGGGGCCGGTGCGGAGTGCGGAGGTACGGCCGCGGTTCGTCGGCCGGGTGGCCGCGGAGGTGCGTGCGCGTGCGGGCGCCCGGGACCGTCCCGGGGGGTGACGTACCCGATGCGGTACGGCACCCCCCGGTCGGGCTCCCGCGGACCCCGCTCGGGTCCGCGGTGACCGGCCGGGGGCCGTCCCCCCCGGCCGGACTTCGTGGATCGACGCCGGGGCTCAGCCCTGGGCGGCGATACGGGCGAGACGCCGGGCCTCGTCCCTGGTGGAACGCGCGATGGCGTCCTCGTCGGCGGTCAGCAGGCGATTGTCCTCGACGATCTGCCGGCCGTTGACGAACGACGCGGTGACCGGCGCGGCCGCGCCGAAGACCAGCGCGGTGACCGGGTCGGCGATGGAGGCGTGGGCGAGCGTGTCCAGCTTCCACAGCACGAGGTCGGCGAGCTTGCCGGCCTCCAGGGAGCCGATCTGGTCGGCCCGCCCGAGGACCTGGGCGCCCCCGTACGTACCGAGGCGCAGGGCCTGGCGCGCGGTGAGGGCGGCTTCGCGGTGGGCGCCGAGCCGGTTGACGAGGAGGGCGTTGCGCAGTTCGGTGTGGAGTTCGCCGGACTCGTTGGAGGCGGTGCCGTCGACGCCGAGGCCGACGGGTACGCCGGCCTTCAGCATGTCGGGGACGCGGGCGATGCCGGCGGCGAGGCGGGCGTTGGAGGAGGGGCAGTGTGCGACGCCCGTCCGCGTCCGGGCGAACGCCTCGATGTCGGAGTCGTTCATGTGGACGCAGTGGGCCATCCACACGTCCTCGCCGAGCCAGCCGGTCGACTCGAAGTAGTCGGTGGGGCCCATGCCGAACAGCTCGTGGCAGAACTTCTCCTCCTCGACGGTCTCCGAACCGTGGGTGTGGAGGCGCACGCCGAGCCGGCGGGCGAGTTCCGCGCCCTGCCGGAGCAGTTCGGTGGAGACGGAGAAGGGGGAGCAGGGGGCGACGGCGACCTGGGTCATCGCGTCGAAGGAGGCGTCGTGGTGCGCGCGGACGGTCGCCTCGGTCGCGGCGAGGGCGCCGTCGAGGGTCTCGACCGCGAAGTCCGGCGGCAGGCCGCCGTCCTTGGCGCTGCGGTCCATGGAGCCGCGGGCGAGGGTGAAGCGCACGCCCATGTCGGCGGCGGCCCCGATGATCGCGCCGGACAGGTCGCCGGAGCCGCGGGGGAAGACGTAGTGGTGGTCCATGGCGGTGGTGACGCCGCCGCGGGCCATCATCGCCAGGGAGCCCTGGGCGGCCGCGCGGACCATCTGCTCGTCGATCCGTGCCCAGGTGGGGTAGAGCGCGACGAGCCAGTCGAAGAGGTTGTGGTCGGTGGCGAGGCCGCGGGTGATCCACTGGTAGAAGTGGTGGTGGGTGTTGACCAGGCCCGGTGTGACGAGGTGGCCGGTCCCGTCGATCCGGCGGACCACGTCCGCGAGGCCCTCGGGGGCCCGTCCCGCGCCGATCGACTCGATCCTGTTGTCCGCGATGACGACGTGGCCCGAGGCGTACTCGGTGTCCTGGGCGTCGACGGTCGCGATCGCGCAGTTCTCGATCACGATGCGCTGGGCTGCCGAAGGTGCCATGGTGCGTCCTTCTGGGTCTCGGGTGACGAGGGTGGGCACGGCAGGGCCCTGGGAGGATTTGAGTGCCGCGGCCTGGCGGCTGCGGGTGCCGAGGGGGTGAAGTCGGGGTGTCCGGCCGGCCGTCCGTCCCGGCCCGCAGGGGTGGGGCGGACGGCCGTGCGCGGGTGTCAGAGGTTGGTCATGTCCACGGGTATGAGGGCGTCCACGCCGTCGCGCAGGACGGTCGCCTCGATCAGTCCGTACGGGCGGTCCGCCGCGAAGTAGACCTCGTTGTCGTTCTTGAGGCCGAAGGGCTCCAGGTCCACGAGGAAGTGGTGCTTGTTCGGGAGGCTGAAGCGGACCTCGTCGATCTCCGAGCGGTTGTTGATGATGCGCGCGCCCATCTGGTACAGCGTCTGCTGGAGCGACAGGGAGTACGTCTCGGCGAAGGCCTGGAGCATGTGCTTGCGGACCTGCTCGTAGGACTTCTCCCAGTTCGGCGAACGCTGCTCGTCGTCGGTCCAGTTGAACCGCCAGCGGGCGGCCACCTGCGTCGCCAGGATGCGGTCGTACGCCTCCTGGAGGGTGGTGTACCGGTCCTTCACGTAGCCCCAGAACTCCGAGTTGGTGGAGTTCATGACGACGAGGTCCTTCAGGCCGGAGATGACCTGCCACTTCTCGCCGTCGTAGGTGATCTCGGTGAGGCGGGTCTCCTGGCCCTTGCGGACGAAGGAGTGCTTGACCTCGTCGGCGCCGATGAACTTGGAGTTGGCGTCGGACGTGGCGATCCGCTCCCAGGCGTACTCCTCGATCCGGATCCGGGCCCGGTGGATGGGCTCCTGGCTGGTCACGAAGTGGCGGGCCAGGTGGATGCCGAACTGCTCGGCGGACTCGATGCCGTGCTCCTTGGCGAACGCGTACACCGTGTTCTTGGTGGTGTCGGTCGGCAGCACGTGGGCGTTGGAGCCGGAGTAGTGGACGTCGTCCATGTCGCCGGAGAGGGCGACGGAGACGTTCAGGTCCTTGATGTGGTGGGTCGCGCCGTCCCGCGTGATCTTCACGACGCGGTTCTCTGCTTTTCCGTACTGGTTCTGGCCGAGAATCGTGGGCATGGTGGCTGCTAGCTCCCTCGGTAAACGGAGTAGCCGAACGGGTTGAGCAGCAGCGGTACGTGGTAGTGCTCGCCCGGTACGACGGCGAAGGTGATCGCCACCTCGGGGAAGAACACGCCGCTGTCCCGTGTCGCGGGGGCGTCCTGCTGTGCCTCGGCTTGCTTCTTGGCGAAGTACGCCTCGGTCTCGAAGTCCAGGCGTACGTGGGTCGTGCCTTCCGGCAGGGCCGGGAGGTCCTTGCACCGCCCGTCCGCGTCGGTCACGGAGCCGCCGAGCGCCACCCACTCCGCGGCGCGGCCGGCGCGGGCCGCGAGGGAGACGGCGACGCCCTCGGCGGGGCGGCCGGCGCTGGTGTCCAGGACGTGCGTGGACACCGATGCGGTCGTGTCGGTACTCATGCGGGGCCTTCCTCCACCAGACGGTTGAGCCGGATCCTGTTGATCTTCCCCAGTTCGACGCGGACGATCTCCCGTTCGCGCTCGGGCGTGTGCGCGATCCGCTCGCGGACGGCGTCGCGCATCTGCTCGCCGGTCCGGCCGGTGGCGCAGATGAGGAAGACGTGGCCGAACCTCTCCTGGTAGGCCAGGTTCAGTTCGAGCATCTCGGCCCTGAGCTCCTCGGAGGCCCCGGCCATGCCGCGCTGCTCGCGGGCGGAGGTGGGGTCGCCGGGCTTGGGCCGGCCGATCGGGGGGTGCCCCGCCATGGCCTCGGCCAGGTCCTCGGCGGTCAGCTCCGCCGTGGCGGCGTCGCTGGCGCGGAAGAGGTCCTCGGCGGTGGCGTAGGGGCGCTGGGCGAGGAGCTTGGACCCCCACGTCGAGCTGGCGCACACCTCGTGCAGGGCGGCGAGGGCGTCGCCGTCCGGGAAGGTGTTGAACCGGGAGAGGCCCGGTGTCGAGGTACTCGAAGTCACGGGAGCCTCCGTGGCTGTTTTTCGCTGTCGTCGGACGGGCTGCGGATAGCTAACGCCCTGCGGCGACGCCGCGTCAACACTTTGTTGAAAATCCTGTGACACGAAAGCCGTCGCCCGGACACCCGGACGACGGCCGGTGTTCTACTTGCCCTTGGTGCCGTTCTCCCTGTTCAGGTAGTTGTACACGGTGAACCGGCTGACGCCGAGCGCGCCGGCCACCGTCTCGACGCCATGGCGCACGGAGAAGGCGCCGCGCGCCTCCAGGCCGCGGACGACCTCCTGCTTGGCCTTGCGGTCGAGCGCGGACAGCGGCATCCCGTGGCGCCGCTCCAGGGCGGCCAGGATGTGCTCCAGCGAGTCGGCGAGCTGGGGCAGTCGTACGGCGATCACCTCCTCGCCCTCCCAGGCGAGCACGACGTCGTCGGGTCCCGCCTCCGCGGGCGCCAGCACCCGGCCGCCCATGGCGTCGACGAGCGGCTTCACGGCGGTGACCAGCGGGTGGTCGCCCGGCGCGGTCACCGCTCGCCCTTCCCGATGACGTTCACCTGGAGCGAGACCCGGGTCGCCCCGGCCTCCAGGGAGCGGCGCAGCAGGGCGTCCACGGCGGCGAGCACCGCCTCGGGGCGGCCCTCGGCGGTGTTGCCGAACGGCCCCACGTCGACGGCGTCCAGCTGGGCGCCCTGGATGACCTCACGCGCCACGACCGCGTGCGCGGGCGCCTCGTCGAGGTCGAACGGTTCGGTCGTGAACTCGACCCTCAATCGCTCCATGGGCTCACGGTAACGCCGCGCGCGGCGACGTCCACCTGGCGGGTGCCCCTTGACAAGGACCGCGTTCCACTTGCACTCTTCCATCACGCAGAAACCAACTTCCGCAATACGGAAGGAGCGCCGCCCTCATGGCCCGCTTCTCGGAAGACGCAGGCAAGGCCCAGCGCTTCGATGTGAACCTGTCCATCCTCTTCACCGAGCTCCCGCTGCTGCAGCGCCCCGCGGCCGCCGCCGCGGCCGGCTTCACCGCGGTGGAGCTCTGGTGGCCCTGGATCGAGACCCCGACGCCCCCGCGCGGCGAGCTCGACGCGCTGAAGAAGGCGCTGGACGACGCCGGCACCCGGTTGGTCGGCCTGAACTTCTACGCCGGGCGACTGCCCGGCCCGGACCGCGGCGCCCTGTCCGTACCGGGTGAGGAGTCGGACCGCTTCCGCGCCAACGTCGACGTGGCCGCGGACTTCGCCGCCTCGGTCGGCTGCACCGCGCTCAACGCCCTGTACGGCAACCGCGTCGACGGCGTCGACCCGGCCGCGCAGGACGCGCTCGCCCTGGAGAACCTGGTCCTGGCGGCCCGCGCGGCCGACCGGATCGGCGCGACCCTGCTGGTCGAGGCCCTGAACAAGCCGGAGTCGCCCCGCTACCCGCTGGTGAGCGCCCCGGCCGCGGTCGAGGTCGTCGACCGGGTCAACGAGGCGACGGGCCTGGGCAACGCGAAGTTCCTGCTGGACCTGTACCACCTGTCGATGAACGGCGAGGACCTCGACGCGGTGATCGACGCGTACGCGGCGAAGACCGGCCACGTCCAGATCGCCGACAATCCGGGCCGCGGCGCTCCGGGCACCGGCGACCTCGACCTCTCCGGCCTGCTGACGCGGTTGCGCGGCGCCGGCTACGACGGCTGGGTGGGCCTGGAGTACAAGTCCGGCGACCGCCCCGGCGCGGACGCCTTCGACTGGCTGCCCCGCCCGCTGCGCGCCGCCGACTGACCCCCGTTACGAGCACGGAAAGAGGAACCCTCATGACCACCCTCCCCAAGGTCGCGTGGATCGGACTCGGCATCATGGGCTCCCCCATGTCCGAGAACCTGCTGAAGGCGGGCTACCAGGTCACCGGCTACACGCTGGAGCGGGAGAAGCTGGACCGGCTGGCCAAGGCCGGCGGCACCGCCGCGGCGTCGATCGCCGAGGCCGTCCGCGACGCGGACGTCGTCATCACGATGGTCCCGGCGTCGCCGCAGGTCGAGGCCATCGCCTACGGCCCCGACGGCATCCTGGAGAACGTCCGCGAGGGCACGCTGCTGATCGACATGTCGTCGATCACGCCGCAGACCTCGGTGGACCTCGCCAAGGCCGCCGCCGACAAGGGCGTGCGCGTCCTGGACGCCCCCGTGTCCGGCGGCGAGGCCGGCGCCATCGAGGCCGTGCTCTCCATCATGGTCGGCGGCGAGCAGGCCGACTTCGACGCGGCGCTGCCGGTCCTGGAGGCGCTCGGCAAGACCATCGTCCTGTGCGGCCCGCACGGGTCGGGGCAGACGGTGAAGGCCGCCAACCAGCTGATCGTCGCGGTCAACATCCAGGCGTGCGCCGAGGCCGTGGTCTTCCTGGAGAAGTCCGGCGTCGACCTGAGGGCCGCCCTGGACGTCCTCAACGGCGGCCTCGCCGGCTCCACGGTGCTGACGCGCAAGAAGGACAACTTCCTCGACCGCGACTTCGCCCCCGGCTTCCGGATCGACCTGCACCACAAGGACATGGGCATCGTCACCGACGCGGCCCGCAACGTCGGCGCCGCCCTGCCGGTCGGCGCCGTGGTCGCCCAGCTGGTCGCCTCCCTGCGCGCCCAGGGCGACGGCGGCCTGGACCACTCGGCCCTGCTGCGCGCGGTCGAGCGCCTCTCCGGCGCCCAGGTCTGACCCGCAGCCCTCCGTTCCCCCGACCCGGATCCCCGCTCCTGACCGGCCCGGGTCGGGCCAGACTTCCGGACGGCGCCGGCGCTGACACCTGTCCTGTCGCGCCCAGGCGCCGGTGCCGTCCGGAATCCCTTTCTCCGCTTTCAACAAACTGTTGACGTTCTCCTCGGGGCGTCCCTACGCTCCTGAGCACCCGCCAGCAGCTCCGCACGGAAGGTCAACCGACGAAAATGGCGAAGCGCGTGCTTACGACCGAGTCCGGCGCCCCGGTCGCCGACAACCAGAACTCCGCCACCGCCGGTGTCGGTGGCCCGCTCCTCATCCAGGACCAGCACCTGATCGAGAAGCTCGCCCGCTTCAACCGGGAGCGCATCCCGGAGCGCGTCGTCCACGCCCGCGGGTCCGGCGCGTACGGCCACTTCGAGGTCACCGACGACGTCACCGCCTTCACCCGGGCGCACTTCCTCGGCGAGGTCGGCCGGCGCACCGAGCTGTTCCTCCGCTTCTCCACCGTCGCCGACTCGCTCGGCGGCGCGGACGCGGTGCGCGACCCGCGCGGCTTCGCGGTGAAGTTCTACACCGAGGAGGGCAACTACGACCTCGTCGGCAACAACACCCCGGTCTTCTTCATCAAGGACCCGATCAAGTTCCCCGACTTCATCCACTCGCAGAAGCGCGACCCGTTCACGGGCAAGCAGGAGCCGGACAACGTCTGGGACTTCTGGGCGCACGCCCCCGAGGCGACGCACCAGGTGACGTGGCTGATGGGCGACCGCGGCATCCCCGCCTCGTACCGCCACATGAACGGCTACGGCTCGCACACCTACCAGTGGACGAACGCGCGGGGCGAGGCCTTCTTCGTCAAGTACCACTTCAAGACGAACCAGGGCATCCGCTGCCTGTCGTCCGAGCAGGCCGCCGAGGTCGTCGGCCAGGACGCCAACTCGCACCAGACCGACCTGCTCCAGGCCATCGAGCGGGGTGTGAACCCCTCCTGGACGCTGTACGTGCAGATCATGCCGGCGCACGAGGCGGCGGAGTACCGCTTCAACCCGTTCGACCTGACCAAGGTGTGGCCGCACGCCGACTACCCGCTGCGGCGAGTGGGCCGCCTCGTCCTCGACCGCAACCCGGACAACGTCTTCGCCGAGGTCGAGCAGGCCGCGTTCTCGCCGAACAACTTCGTCCCCGGCATCGGCCCGTCCCCGGACAAGATGCTCCAGGGCCGCCTGTTCGCCTACGCGGACGCCCAGCGCTACCGCCTCGGCGTGAACCACACGCAGCTGCCGGTCAACTCGCCGAAGGCTCTCCCGGGCGGCGCCGACAACTACGGCCGCGACGGCCTGATGTCGACCCGCAACGGTGCCCGCCAGGACCGCAACTACGAGCCCAACTCCTACGCCGGCCCCGCGCAGACCGACGCGGCGCTCTCCGCCCCGCTGGCGGTCGCCGGGTACACCGGCACCCACGCGGCACCGGCGCACGTGAAGGACGACGACTTCTTCCAGGCGGGCGAGCTGTACCGCCTGATGTCCGAGGACGAGAGGGCCCGCCTCGTCGCGAACATCGCCGGCGGCCTGTCCCAGGTCTCCCGCGAGGACGTCGTCGAGAAGAACCTCGCCCACTTCCACGCCGCCGACCCGGAGTACGGCCGGCGCGTGGAGGAGGTCGTCCGCGCCCTGCGCGAGGACTGAGCGCCGACTTCGTCGACGCGATGACGGCGTACGGAGGCTGACGGGAGGTCGGCCGCCGTACGCGGTCCGGACCGTGGCCCGGATGAGGGGTGGCCGCGGGTACGGACAGGTGAGGGCCGCGGCGGTGTACACACCAGTGCGGTGGTGAGCGGATCCGGTCGCCTCCTTGACCTGAAGGGAGGCCGCCCGGAACCCGGGGTCGCCGCCGCGGTCCCACGAACCTCCCCCACCGATGCCGTCCGGCGGCGCGAACGTCCTGTCGCGCCAGCCTCGCACCGTCGGACGGTCTCCACCCTGCGCGCCCCCCGCTCCGGCGGGGGGCGCGCTGTCATGTCCGCTGCCCCCTCGGGCGGGCGCCTTCCGCACGCCGGGGCCCGGGACGGTCGCGCCGGCCCCGCCCGAGGACCGCCGCGCCGCCGGCCGCACCCGAGGGCTCGTACCGGCACCCCCACCGGACCGGCATCGGTCGAGCCACGACCCACCGCCCGTGCGTGCGGGCCCACGGACCGCCGGGTGGCGGTACGGGGGCGCGACACCGGCGGGGCGCGCCGGCCCGCCGCGGGAGGGCTCCTCGACGGTGCCCGTGCCGCCGCGGTGGCGGGGCGGTACGTCAGTGGTCGGACCGGAGGCTCGGGTCGATCAGCCTGTCCAGAACCTCGCGCACCGCGCGGTACGCCGTCGCGGCCGTCGCGTCGGCCGCCCGTTCCTCCTCGTCCCGGGCCCAGTCCCGGGCGACCCTCACTCGCCGGAGCAGTTCGTCCGCGTCCACAATCTCGGCCATGCCCTACGGCTACCCCCGTCCGCCCCGGCCATGGCACGGCGAACGGCCCCCGCCCCGGTGTACCGGGAGGGGGGCCGTGTGCGCCTCTGCGGGCGGGCGTCAGGCGAGCGGACGGACCGCCGTCGGGGCGTGGCCGGGCTCGGTGGCGAGCTCCTCCCACTCCGTGATGTCGCTGATGTCCATGGTGCGGCTCATGGAGATGTTCGTGACCCTCTCCAGGATCGCCTCCACGACGACCGGAACCCGGTACTCGGCGGCCAGCTTCTTGGCCTCCTCGAAGGCCGGCAGCAGCTGGTCCGGCTCGGTGACGCGGATCGCCTTGCAGCCGAGGCCCTCGACGACCTTGACGTGATCGACGCCGTAGACGCCGAGCTCCGGGGAGTTGAGGTTCTCGAACTCCAGGTTCACCTGGAAGTTGATGTCCAGGCCGGCCTGCGCCTGGCGGATCAGACCCAGGTAGGAGTTGTTGACCAGGACGTGGACGTACGGGATGCGGTGCTGCGCGCCGACGGCCAGTTCCTCGATCATGAACTGGAAGTCGTAGTCACCCGAGAGCGCGACGACCTGGGCCTCCGGGTCCGCCTTGGCGACGCCGAGCGCGGCGGGGATGGTCCAGCCGAGCGGCCCGGCCTGGCCGCAGTTGATCCAGTGGCGCGGCTTGTAGACGTGCAGCATCTGCGCGCCGGCGATCTGGGAGAGGCCGATGGTGGTGACGTACCGGGTCTCGGGGCCGAACGCCCGGTTCATCTCCTCGTAGACGCGCTGCGGCTTCAGCGGCACGTCGTCGAAGTGCGTGCGGCGCAGCAGGGTCGCCTTGCGCTCCTGCGTGGAGGCGACCCAGGCGGAGCGGTCGGGGAGCTTGCCGGCCGCCTTCAGCTCCCTGGCGACCTCGACGAAGAGCTCCAGGGCCGCCTTGGCGTCGGAGGCGATGCCGTAGTCCGGGGCGAAGATCTTGCCGATCTGGGTGGGCTCGATGTCGACGTGGACGAACGTGCGTCCCCGGGTGTAGACGTCGAGCTTGTAACCGGTGTGGCGGTTGGCCCAGCGGTTGCCGATGCCAAGGACGAAGTCCGACTCCAGGAAGTTCGCGTTGCCGTAGCGGTGCGAGGTCTGGACGCCGACCATGCCGGCGTTCAGGCCGTGGTCGTCGGGGAGGGTGCCCCAGCCCATGAGGGTCGGGATGACCGGGGTGTTCGTCAGCTCGGCGAACTCGACCAGCAGGTCGGACGCGTCGGCGCTGATGATGCCGCCGCCCGCGACGATGACCGGGCGCTCCGACTCCAGGAAGAGGGAGAGCGCCTTCTCGATCTGCGCCCGGGTCGCGGCCGGCTTGTAGACCGGCAGCGGCTCGTACGTGTCGGGGTCGAACTCGATCTCGGTGAGCTGGACGTCGATCGGCAGGTCGATGAGGACCGGCCCGGGGCGTCCGGAGCGCATCAGGTGGAACGCCTGCTGGAAGACGCCGGGGACCTGCGCGGCCTCCAGGACGGTGGTGGCCGCCTTGGTGACCGGCTTGGCGATCGACGCGATGTCGACGGCCTGGAAGTCCTCCTTGTGGATCACGGAGGTGGGGGCCTGGCCGGTGATGCAGAGGATCGGGATCGAGTCACCGATGGCCGAGTACAGGCCGGTGATCATGTCGGTGCCGGCGGGGCCGGACGTCCCGATGCAGACGCCGATGTTCCCCGGGTGGGTGCGGGTGTACCCCTCGGCCATGTGCGAGGCGCCCTCGACGTGGCGAGCGAGGGTGTGGTCGATCCCGCCGCCCTGCTGGAGGGCCTTGTAGAAGGGGTTGATCGCCGCGCCCGGCACACCGAACGCGTTGGTGACGCCTTCGCGCTTGAGGATCTCAACTGCCGCTCGGGCGGCGGTCATTCGAGGCATGGGTGCTCCTGCTTCGGCCTGGCGGATCCGGCTCTGTCGCGCCACCTGAGAGCGTCGATCCGTTCTCGTCTTCCGTAATGCGGAATACTATTTCTGTTATACGGAAGCAATGTAGGCCGGGTCCCCGGAACCCGTCAAGGGATGGCCGAATGCCTCCCCAAGCACGCGCGCGTGGTGGACCATGGGGGACGCGAAGAAGGGGGCCGATCGCCGTGGGAGAGAACGTGCCGGTGCGCTGCCCGGCCTGCCGCCGCGCACACGCGTACACAGCGCCCGTCTACCCGTGCGCGTGCGGCGCGCCGGTGGCCCCTCCCGTGATGCGCGGCGCCCCCGCCGAGCCCATCACGCACCGCACCTGGACGGACGAGTGGGTCACCGTCCGCTGCGGTGCCTGCCGTCGGCTGGGCCAGTGGCCGCAGCCGGAGCTCGGCTGCCCCTGCGGAGCGGTCCTGCGGGTTCCGGTACGGCCGGTCACCACGACGAACCCGAGCAGACTCGGCGGACCCGTGCGCTTCGACCCCCCGGGCACGGGCGCGACGAGACGCGAGACGACCGGTGATCACACGACCGGGCCCGACGCGCCAGGCCCTGCGACCGCCCCGGACACCACCGCCGGCGCCTCGGGGCCGCCCCCCGGCCAGGAACCGTCCGGACCCCCCGAGGCGACCGCGTCCACCACGGGCGTCTCCACGGTCCACACCGCCCCCGTACCGCCCCCTCCCCCGCCTGTCGCCCGCCCCGCCTTCCACCCGGTCACCATCCGCACCGCCCGGGACGCGGTCACCACCGCCGCGCTGTATCTGCGGTGGCTCGGATTCCGGGAGGTCGTCCAGCCGGAGGAGCGTCGCGCGGCCGTGTCGTCCGGCATCGAGCTGCGGGGCCCCGGTCTGGTCGCGCAGGTCGACCCGACGACCCGGCCCGTCGCCCTGCGCGCCGTGGAGTGCCTGTGGCTGGAGGGGCTCGCGGCGGCGGCGGTGGCCGTGTGCTTCTCCCTCGCCGGGTACGAGGACAAGGCCCGCGCCCGCGCCGACGGCGTGGGGCTGCCCCTGTTCGTCATGGACCTCACGGGCACGCCCCAGCCGGTCAACTCGCCCGCCGACGACCTGCTCGCGCGGGGGGCGTGACGTGCGGATCCGCCCCGCCCGGCACGCCGACCTGCCGCGCCTCCAGGACGTGGAACGCGCCGCCGGCGAACCGTTCCGCGCGCTCGGCATGGACGCCGTCGCCGACGACGACCCGCCGCCGCTCACCACCCTGGAGGAGTACCGGGCGGCCGGTCGGGCCCTGGTCGCCGAGGAGGGCGGCCCCGCCCTGGCGTACCTGCTCTGGGACGACGTGGACGGTGCCGCCCACGTGGAGCAGGTGAGCGTCCACCCGGACGCCGCCCGCAGGGGCCTGGGGCGCGCCCTCATCGAGGAGTTGGCGGCGGACACGGCCGCCCGCGGGGTCCCGGCGCTGACGCTCACGACGTTCCGGGACGTGCCGTGGAACGCCCCGTACTACGCCCGCATCGGCTTCCGCGTACTGGCGGCGGCGGAACTGACGCACGGCCTGCGCGGCATCCGCCACGCCGAGGCGGCACACGGCCTGGACCGGTGGCCCCGCGTCTGCATGCGACGCGACCTGCCACGCGCCCCGGGGCGGTAGGCGGGGCCGGGCGGGTTCGCCCCCGCAGGGGTCGGCGGAGAAGCGCGGGTGCCCCGGCCGGGACCCGAGCCCGCCGACCCCGAGGAGGTGAGCCCGCCCGGCCCCGCCGCACCCACCACCCTGGATGGGCGCCGCCACCGCAACCCCCACCCAGAGGCAGTGCCGTCCTCCGGCCCCGAACAGAACCGACACCCCACCCCGACGCCGACCCCCCACCCCCTACCGGTGGTCCTCCTCGCGGTACTCGGCGGTCGAACTGGCCGCGGTGCGCTCCCGCAGTTCGATGCGGCGGATCTTGCCGGACACGGTCTTGGGCAGTTCGGCGAACTCGATCCGGCGGATGCGCTGGTACGGGGCGAGGACGGCCCGCGCGTGCGCGAACAGCGCCTTGGCCGTCTCCGGGCCGGGCTCCCAGCCGTCGGCGAGGACGACGTACGCCTTGGGGACGGCGAGCCGGACCGGGTCCGGCGCGGGCACCACGGCGGCCTCCGCGACCGCCTCGTGCTCCAGCAGGGCGCTCTCCAGCTCGAACGGGCTGATCTTGTAGTCACTGGCCTTGAAGACGTCGTCGGCCCGCCCCACGTACGTGAGGTATCCGTCGGCGTCGCGGGCGGCGATGTCGCCCGTGCGGTAGAAGCCGCCGCGCATGGCCTGCGCGGTGCGTTCGGGGTCGCCGTGGTACCCCGTCATGAGCCCGGCCGGTCGGGCGGACAGGTCCAGGGCGATCTCGCCCTCGTCGGCGCCCGGCTCGCCCGTCACCGGGTCGAGGAGCTCGACGCGGAAACCGGGGCTCGGGCGGCCCATGGAACCGGGCTTCAGGAGCTGGCCGGGGCTGTTGGAGATCTGGACGGCCGTCTCGGTCTGCCCGAATCCGTCGCGGACGCTGACGCCCCAGGCACGCCGTACGGCGGCGATGACCTCGGGGTTGAGCGGCTCGCCCGCCGCGACGACCTCGCGGGGCGGGGTGCGCAGGGCGGTCAGGTCGGCCTGGATGAGCATCCGCCACACCGTGGGCGGGGCGCAGAAGCTGGTGACGCCGTGGCGGTCCATCTCCGCCATGAGGCGGGCCGGGTCGAACCGCGTGTAGTTGTGGACGAAGACCGTGGCCTCGGCGTTCCAGGGAGCGAACAGGTTGGACCAGGCGTGCTTGGCCCAGCCGGGTGAGGAGATGTTGAGATGGACGTCGCCGGGCCGCAGCCCGATCCAGTGCATCGTCGCCAGGTGGCCGACGGGGTAGGAGGTATGGGTGTGCTCGACGAGCTTCGGGCGGGCGGTGGTGCCGGAAGTGAAGTAGAGCATCAGGGTGTCGGAGGCGTCGGTGGGCCCGTCGGGGACGAAGGTGTCGTCCGCGGCGTAGGCGTCCTCGAACGCCGCCCACCCCCCACCGGCGCCCCCCACCCCGCCCCGCGCGGCCTCCGCGGCCTCCCGCGAACGGCCGCCGCCGACGGCGATGCGCGTGTACTCCCCCGGCACGTCGTCGAACTTGCCGATGTCCGCCGCGCGGACGACGACGTGGCGGGCCCTGCCCCGCTCGACGCGGTCCCGGAGGTCGGCGGGGCCGAGCAGCGGGGTGGCGGGGATGACCACCGCGCGCAGCTTCATCGCGGCGAGCGCCGTCTCCCACAGCTCGACCTGGTTGGCGAGCATGACGACGATCCGGTCGCCGGCCGCCACGCCGTGCGCGTCACGCAGCCAGTTGGCGACGCGGGCCGAGCGGGCCGACATCTCCGCGAAGCTGCGCCGCGTCTCGGTACCGTCCTCCTCGACGATGTGCAGGGCGGTCGCGTCGTTGCCGGCCGCGATGACGTCGAACCAGTCCAGGGCCCAGTTGAACCGGGCGGGCCGGGGCCAGGAGAACCCGGCGCGGGCCGCCTCGTAGTCCTCCCGGTGCCGTAGCAGGAAGTCCCGGGCCGCCCGGAACTGCTCGGTCGCGCCGCTCTCCGGCATCGTCGTCCTCCTCGTCGCGGGGGGGTGTGGGCGCCATGGTGTACGCGCCGCCCCCGGTGTCACTACCCCCCGGACGCCCCGGAAGCGCACCGACCGCCCCCGCCCGCACCCGCACCACCCCGCGCCTCGGGCCCCACGCCACTCCCCACCGACACCCCAAACCTCACACGCCACTCCCCACCGACACCCCAAACCTCACACGCCACGCACCACCCGACGCCCCCACTCCCCCACCCCGGACCGCCGATCCCCCGATCACCGGCTACGCGTCGGCGGCGAAGGTCCCGATCCGCACGTCGAAGGGGCCGCGACCCGGCGTGGTGAGGACGTACCCGGCCTCGTCGATCAGCGCGTCCCGCTGGGCGCCGGTGAGCGGGGTGAAGGGCTGGACGGTCATCGTGGCGGCACCGTCGCGGCCCTCGTCCAGCGCCCAGATCCCGGCGACGAGTCCGTCGACGAGGAAGGTCCGGTACGCCTGGTTGCCCTTCCACGTCCGGTCCCGGTACTCGGTCGGTACGACGCGCGAACGGTCGGCGTGGGAGAGCAGGAGGTTGTCGAACTCGGGCAGGAAGCGGGGCGGGGCCGACGTGTCCGGGTCCGGGCGGGGCGCGTCGGGGAGGTCGAACAGCTCGGTGCCCCGCGGGTCGCGGAAGGTCACCAGCCGGGGCCGCAGCCGCTCGAACGCGTCCCGCAGCCGGGTGAGGCCGCACCAGGTCTGCATGTCCTTGACGGAGGCGGGCCCGAAGGCCGCGAGGTACCGCAGGACGACGTCCTCCGGGCGCACCGGCGGCGCCTCCCGTACCCGCCGGGGTCCGAACCAGACGTCCGTCGTGGTCAGCTCGACCTGGCCGCTGCGGTCCCACAGGCCGCGCGGGGTGACCTGGACGAGCGGCAGCGAGCAGCGGGCGGTGACGGTCAGGGCGAGGGGGTCGGCGTCGGGCCAGCGTTCCAGCAGGACCTCGCGGATCTCCTTCGGGGTGCGGGGCCGCTCCTCGACGAGCTCGCGGACGAGGGCCGTCAGGACGTCGACGTCCACGCCGGCGAGCCGCTTGCGGAACTGCCGCACCCCGCGGTCGCCGACGGGCCGCGTGAAGGGGCCGAGGGCGAGGACGTCGTCGGCGGTGTGGGTGTGGAGGGTGGACCGCAGGGTGACGACCCGGGCGACCTCGCGCCGCTCCATCAGCCCGGACAGCTCCTCGGGGCGGAAGCCGTCGAGCCGGGCGGCGAGGGCGTGGTACGGGGGCTTGGTGTTCTGCGCCTGGAGCCCGACGAGGTGGCGCACGGCGTCCTTCGCCGGCATGCGGGTACGCCGTAGGAGGAGCTGACGTGCCAGCGTGGCGCGGTTGAGCGCCCGGAGGGAGAGCACGGGCGGGGTCGTCGATGCCATGGCGGCACGCTACCGAGCGACGCGGACACCTTCTGTCCGCGAGACGGCGAACCGACGGCCATACCGGCGACCGGGCCGGGACAAACCGGGGCGTATATCCTGCCTTCCGGCCCCGGACGTCCGCAGGAGGTGAGGACCCGCGATGACCCTGCCCTCAAGGAGGCACAACCGCCGCCGGCGCCCCGACGAGCCGGAGCCGACGGCGCCGCCCGCCGCGGTCGACGCGGCCGTCGACCCGACCGTCGCCCCCGCGGGAGGGGCGCGGGGCGGCAGCGTCGTCGAGGCGTCGCTGTACCGGGACGGCCGCAAGGTGTCGTCCCCGACCTCCCTCTCCGAGACGTTCCGGCAGCTGCGCGAGGAGCCGGACGGCATGGCGTGGATCGGTCTGCAACGCCCGTCCGAGGGCGAGCTGCTGTCGCTGGCGGCCGAGTTCGACCTGCACGAGCTGGCCGTCGAGGACGCGATGGAGGCCCACCAGCGACCGAAGCTGGAGCGGTACGGCGGCACGCTCTTCGTCGTCCTGCGTGCCGCCCGCTACCTGGACGCCCAGGAGGAGGTCGACTTCGCCGAGCTGCACGTGTTCGTCGGCCCCGACTTCCTGATCACCGTCCGGCACGGCGCCGCCCCCGACCTGTCGGTGGTGCGCCGCCGCATGGAGGACACCCCGGAACTCCTCGCCCTCGGTCCGGAGGCGGTGCTGTACGCCATCCTGGACGCGGTCGTCGACGGATACGCGCCGGTCGTGGCGGGCGTCCAGAACGACATCGACGAGATCGAGACGGAGGTCTTCCGCGGCGACCCCGCGGTGTCCCGCCGCATCTACGAACTCTCCCGCGAGGTGGTCGAGTTCCAGCGCGCCACCCGCCCGCTGGTCGGCATGCTGCACGGCCTGATGGCGGGCTTCGCCAAGTACGGCACGGAGGAGGAGCTCCAGCGCTATCTGCGCGACGTCGCCGACCACGTCACCCACACCAGCGAACGCGTGGACGGCTTCCGTCAGGCCCTGACGGAGATCCTCACGGTCAACGCCACCCTGGTCACCCAGCAGCAGAACGCCGAGATGCGCGCCCTGGCGGAGGCCGGCTTCGAGCAGAACGAGGAGATCAAGAAGATCTCCTCGTGGGCGGCCATCCTCTTCGCACCCACACTGGTGGGAACCATCTACGGCATGAACTTCGACCACATGCCGGAGCTGCACTGGGTGTACGGCTACCCCTTCGCGATCCTGCTGATGGCGGTGGTGTGTTCGAGCCTGTACGTGGTCTTCAAGAAGCGGGACTGGCTGTAGAGGTCAGGCGGGATGCACCCGACCTCAATTCGCATCCGCGAAACGGTTGCCTTCCTCCACCCGGGGTTCCATGCCCCGTGTCGCGGCACGCCGGAAGCCGGGCCGCCATCGCGGCCGTCACCGAGAGCCGCCAACCCGGCCAAGGCCACCCCCACGGCCGGCGGCTCGCCCGAGCCGGCATCCCACCCGGTCCGGCCGAGCAGGTGCTGTGCGCCGTCCGGATCCGTCTCTCCAGCGAGCCGGCCCTACTCTTCGACCTGTGCACGCGCGGCGCCGAGGTACGCAGGAACGTCGTCCGCTGCCCGTCCGACGTTGGCGCCTCGCACGTCGTGCTATCAAGTTCGCACCCCACAAGACGCTTCAGGCGCGAGCAATGAGTCTGGGCGGCGGATCGGGTCTGCCCTG
This sequence comes from Streptomyces changanensis, assembly GCF_024600715.1. NCBI lineage: Bacteria > Bacillati > Actinomycetota > Actinomycetes > Kitasatosporales > Streptomycetaceae > Streptomyces > Streptomyces changanensis. The sequence goes on along the minus strand of NZ_CP102332.1, from coordinate 5,573,731 downwards.
GCATGACTCGCATCATCGGCGACATCTCGATCCCTCTCGACGGCTTCGTCACCGGGCCCCCGGCCCCAGCCCGGGCAACGGGCCGGGCACCGGCGGGGAGGCCCTGCACACGTGGGCGTTCTCCGACGCCCCCGACGACCGCCGGGCCCTGCGCGAGGGGACCGCCCGGTCGGGCGCCGTCGTCCTCGGCCGCCACCTCTTCGACGTCGTCGACGGGCCGGAGGGCCGGGACGACACGTCCGTCTACGGCCCCGGGGCAGACGGCAAGCCCGCGTCCTTCGTCGTGACGAGCTCGCCGCCGGAGTCGGCGCGGACAACCAGACTCGACTGGACGTTCGTCACCACCGGTCTGCCCGATGCCGTCACCGCCTCACGCGAGCGAGCCGAGGTGGCGTCGTCGGACAGTGGCAAGGGCCTCGACCTCGTCCTCATAGGCGGCGGCGCCACGGTCGGCTCGGCGCTCGGGACCGGGCTGGTCGGCACGCTGAGGACGCCTCTCGCCGCCCCTCGTGCTGGGCGCCGGGAGACCGCTGTCCACCGGCACAGCGCCGCGCACGCTGGTACAGCGGAGCGTGATCCCGACATCGACCGCGACGCAGCTGACCTACGACGTCCTGAGGTGATCCGATGACCACTGTCAACGCCAATGAGATCGCCTTGGGCATCGAGTCGTTCGGTGACGACGACGCGCCACTCGTCCTGCTCGCCACGGGACGACCATGCTTTCCTGGCCTGACGCGCTGTGCGAGCGCCTCGCCGCCGGCGGGCGCCGTGTGGTGCGCTACGACCTGCGCGACAGCGGTGAGTCGACGACGGCGGATCCGGAGGCGCCCGCCTACACCCTGCGCGGCCTCGCCGCCGACGCGGCGGCCCTAGCGGACGCGCTCGGCGGCGGGCCTGCGCACCTCGCGGGGATCGGCGTCGGTGGAATGGTCGCCCAGGTGGCCGTGCTCGACCATCCGGGCGCGTTCTCGGCACTCACCCTGGTGGGAACCCGCGCGGTTGCCCCCGGCCTGCCCGACGATGACCTCCCCGGCCATGACCAGGCGACGATGAGGCGGCTGTTCGCGCGTCCGATGCCCGACTGGTCCGACCGCGAGGCGGTTGCGGAGTTCGCCGCCGCCGGCGCGGAGATCCTCGGCGACGACCCCGTCGCAGCGCGCGCAGTCGCCGCGCGCATGCGGGACCGCCCGCCCGGCACCGCACCCCCGGTCCAGATGGCCAACCAGATGGGGATGGTGTTCTCCAAGCTCGACTGCGAACCCCGCTGGCGCGAGCGCCTGCCCGGGATCGAGGTCCCCACGCTGGTCGTCCACGGCGGCCGCGACCGGTTCTTCCCCGTCGGCAACGGCGAGGCGATCGCGCGCGAGATCCCCGGGGCACGGCTGCTCGTTCTCAAAGAGGCAGCCACTGCGATCCCCGATGCGGCGGTCGGCGAGGTCACCGAGGCGATGCTCACGCACGGATAGAGGACGTCGGGTGCCGCGCGGGTCTGGCCACCCCGCAGCGGTGGGCGTCGGAGGCTCGGCGCGGGAGTCCACGGAGCCAGGCTCAACACCCCGCTCAACGAATCCCCTCACGGGCAGCGCCACACGTGGTGCGCACGACGTGGTCGGTCACACCGGCGCCGAGCCGCGAAAAGTGTCCTCCGTGCCTCGCGCCACACGGTCGCCCCCACGGAAGACGGCGGACGCTCGGGAGCGGCCTGGTCTCGGGTGGTGCCGTGGGTGGCGTACTGTTGGGTCTACCGACGCGGGGTGGAGCAGCTCGGTAGCTCGCTGGGCTCATAACCCAGAGGTCGCAGGTTCAAATCCTGTCCCCGCTACTGAAGTGACATGAGGCCCGGATCATGCGATCCGGGCCTCATGCGTGCACCCGCACCTCAGGCCGTCCGTCCGAATGCAGTCCGCAGCGGTACGCGCCGTGCGGTGGATGCTCGCCGGATCGCGGTCGCCCGGACCGCGTCTTCCGGGCCCTCGACCGCCGCCTCTCGGACTGCTGCCCACATCGCTCGGACGACAGCCCCTCCCTGCGCGGCACTGTCCTGGGCCGGCGGGAGGTGTGTGGGGCGAACCTGCCGCGCGGCTGTGCGCAGCGCCGCGATGACGGCGGGTCGCGTCGGGCAGGTGGTGATACCGCTGCCGCCGCACGACGTCGACGGTACTGAGCGTGAGTTCCCGCAGTCGCGCCTGGTCGGTGAGCTGCGGGTGGTATGAAGCGAATCCGGTGAGCGCGGGGGCCACGCTCCCGGCGGCGGTCGACGGCAGCGCGGCGACCGCGTCGGTGGCGCCGACCGTGCCCTTGACCGCGGCGATGGCGCACTCGGCCTCCTCTGTGGCGACGATGATCCGGTCGGCGTGTTCGAGGAGCAGCCGCGCCCTTTCAGAAGTCCGCACACGCGAAGACTCACGCGCCGCCGTTCGCCTTTCGCGGGCAGCCGGACCGTTGCCCCGCAGCAGTCGAAAGCCTGCCGTCGGACGGTGCGCGCCCCGCCCCTGCCCGCGGGGCGGACGGTGCTCAGGCGGTGGTGGTGTCGTCGCCGGGGGTGCGGCTGCGCCGGCGGTCCGCGAGGCTCGCCCGGACGAGCAGGGCGAAGGCGCCGCAGATCAACAGGGGACCCGCCACGACGCGCAGGACGAGCAGTTCGTCTCCCGGTACGCCCGCCAGGCCGAGGACGGCGGGCGTGATCGCGCCCACCCAGACGGTCAGGGCCGCGATGCCACGGGCCTTCGTGGACCGCGGGCCGGTCGGTCGTACCCAGCGCGGTGCCCAGCCGCGCAGTGACGCGACCGCGAGGGGGACCAGGGCGAGCGTCGCCGCGACGAGCCAAGCCCAGTGGAACGAGACCATGTGCCGTCTCTTTCTCTGTGAGTGCCGAGGGGGAGGGAGGGGAGCGGGGAAGGGAGGGGCCGTGCCCCCGGGGGTTTCCCCGCGGGGGCACGGCCGTCGATCAGCGCTGTCCGCCGGTGGTCACCGGTCAGCAGCGGCGGTCGTAGTAGTACGGGCCGCCGTAGGCGAGGCCCGGACCGTACCAGGTACCTCCGAGGCCCATGACGAAGCACCGCTTCTTGCTGTTCGCCTTGGCGGCCGCCTTCTGGGCGAAGCCGGAGAAGGCGGCGCCGACGAGGCCGATGCCGGCTCCGACGGGCCCGCCGAAGACTCCGACCGCGGCCCACAGGGGGCCCCAGTACCAGTGGGCGCTGCGGCCGAGCTTGGCCGTCCAGGACCGGTTGAACCGCATCTCGGCCTTGAAGTTGTAGGCGGTCGAACCGACCCAGGTCCGGTGCGTCCACGCACGGACGTAGGCGTGGCCCCAGGAGAAGTACCGCGTCTTGCTCTTGCTCCAGCGACCGTCGAGGTCCTCCCGGTTGATCGGGTCGGCATGGGAGTACTCGTAGGCGTTGTGGTTGCCGCCGTAGACCGGGTCGGCAGACAGGAAGCGGCCCGTCGACGGGTTATAGAGGCGCACGCCCATCAGCATGACGCCGGTCTGCGTCTCGGCGGACCGCAGGTGGCCACCGAGCCAGCCGTAGCGGGAGGCCGCCTGGCCCTCGCGGGCGTTGCCGTACTCGTCGGAGTCGAGCACGACGGGTGCCTGGCTGCTGTCCAGCGGCAGCTGGAGGGCGATGTCGCCGCGGACGGCGGTGAGCTGGAGGACGGTGTCGCCGGTCTTGCCGGTCGTGGCCGCGAACTGTCCGCCGGCGGTCGAGACGTTGCGGGTCACCGCGCCGGTGGCGGTGTCCTCGACGATCCAGCGGGGGCTGTCCCCGTCGTCGCCGTAGTGGTTGAGCTTGGACGCGGTCTGCGTCCAGGTGCTGCCGCTGCCGGTCTCCACCTTCCAGGAGCGGAAGCGCAGGGCGGCGTCCAGCTGCCAGGTCTGGCGCTTGCCGTTGACCGTCTGCTGGTGGGCGAGGTCGTTGGCGTAATAGCCGAACGTGCCGTTGCCCGGAGCGGCGGTGGTGCGGCCGAAGGCGTCGTAGGCGTAACCGGCGTCGACGAGGCGGTCGGCGCTGTCGTAGGTGTGGTTGGTGGTGCTGCCTCCCGTGGTGGGGCAGGCGCCGCCGGACGAGCCGGTGGCGGTGGTCAGCGAGGTGCGGTTGGTGCGCTTGTCGAAGCCGTACGTGCGGCGGGTGCAGACCTCGCCGACGCTGTCCTCGACGGTCGTCAGGCGGCCGGCCCCGTCGTAGCGGTACGACTGGGCGGACCAGCCCTGGTGGCTGATGACCTGGCCGTGGACCGACTTGGTGACCGTGTCCGAGAAGACGGTCGTGCCGTCGCTGTCGCGCGTGTAGACACGGGACGTGGCCGAGTCGACGCTGTCGTCGGTGACGGTGAGGGTGTATCCGCCCGGCAGCTGCTCCGTGGCGACGGCGCCGTCGGCGTCGTAGGTCGCGGAGAACGTACCGGCGACGGAGTCCGTGGTGGAGGTGGTCAGGCCGCGCGGTTCGGCGGTGTGGTCGTACGTGTAGGTGACGGTCGACGGCGCGGAGTCGGTGACCTTGACCGGGCGGTCGAGCTTGTCGTACTCGGTCGTGGTCACGCCGCCGTCGGCGTCGGTGTAGGAGACGAGGCGGCCGAGCTTGTCGTACGCCTTGGTGATCGTGCCCGCCGTCGGCGAGCTGACCTTCGTGACCTGGCCGGTGGCCGGGTCGTACTCGGTGGTGGTCTCCGGGACCGCCTGGCCGATACCGCCGGTGACCGTGACCGTGGTGGGTCGGCCCGCGGCGTCGAGCGTCAGCGTCGACGTGCGGGTGACGCCGTTGGCGGTCTCCGTGATCACGTTCGCCTGGCCGAAGACGCCGTACTGCCTCTCGGTGTCGGGCAGCTTGGCGGGGTTGGAGCCCCCGCCCGTGATGTCACCGGCCGGACCGGTCCAGCAGAGTTGGTCCGCCCACTCGGGACGGCCCTTGCACCAGCCGGTGCCGTCGGCGACCCAGTACTCGCTGATGCGGGCGGCCGCGTCGTTGCCCGTGGATCCGGGCAGCTGCTGCGAGACGACGCGACCCTGCGCGTCGTAGCCGGTCGAGGTGGTCAGGTTGAGGCCGCCCGAGTCCTGGATGCGCAGGGTGGGCAGGCCCTTGGCCCAGTCGTACTGGGTCTCGTTGACGCGCTTCTCGCCCATGACCGAGAAGTAGTCGCGGACGCGCGCGCCGGTGATCTCCAAGGTGACCTGGTCCGCCACCTTGGCGGTGCCGTCGGTGGGACGGCCCTCGTCGTACTCCTTCACCGTCCAGGGCCTCGCCGGCACGGAGGTGCCAGCGCCGACCAGCACGGTGGTGCCGTCCTTGAGGTCCTCGGTCAGGTCGACCCGGTGGATCGGGCCGAACTCCTCCAGGTCACGGGTACCGGTGGAGTTGTAGAGCCACACGGTCGACAGCTGCTCGGCTCGCTCGGCCGCGGAGCGACCGATGATGCCGAGGTCGGTCAGCGTCGTCCTCTGCGCCGCCGTGGTGCCGAGCGCGAGGGCCCGGTTGCCGGGAGTCAGTTCCCGGACCGTGTTGCCAAACCGGTCGTACTCGGTGGTCGAGATGTGCCCACCCGGCGTGGCGGTGTTCACCGAGCTGCCGGAGGCGTTGAGGTACGTGACCGTGGCCCGCCGGTAGTCGGCGGAGGTGAGGTTCGCACCCGAATGGGACGCGGGTACCGAGTCCGCCGGAAAGACGGCGGTGGCGTCGGTCGGCGCGTCCAGCTGGCCCCAGGCCGCCACGTCGGCGGGCCCCATGGCGTGGGGCGCCTTGGTGCCGGTGAGCGGGACGCCGTAGACGACGCTGGTGACCGCGTCACCCTCGGTGGTTCCGGTCGTACCCTGCTTCAGCGTGGGGCGGGATACCTTCAGCAGCATGCCGTCGACGGAGGCCGTACCGGCGCCCGCGTTGCCGTAGGTGAACGTGAACGGCAGCTGACCCTGCGGGTCCAGCCAGGTGACCCGGCCACCCCAGTAGGCGTACTGGGTCTGGCCGGCCTGGCTCAGGCGCGGGTCCCACTGCTGGCGCAGCAGACCGGTGGAGTCGTAGCGGTACTTCGACACGGCGGTGGCGGTGGAAGCGGCGGCCCCGGGCGTGGTGGCCCACAGGCGGATCTCGCTCACCTGGCCGGCGAAGTCACCGAACTCGGCGGTGGTGGCGGTGCCGGTGGCGGTGGTCGCCGTCGCGTAGACGAACTCCAGGACGCGGCAGCCCCTGGTGGACGGCGTGGTGTCGCAGGTCGCGGCCGTGACGGCCGACGTCGGGGCGATGATCCGCTTCGGGCGGGCCAGCGTCTTGCCGGCCACCGTCACGGTCTCCGAAACCACCTTGGTGGTGGTGTTGGACAGTCCGTCGTGGAGCGTGCCGGACACCTGCCAGGTCGTCGCGCCGGTCGGCTTGGCGAACGTGGTGACGGTGCCCGCGGTGTCGGACAGCGTGAACGAGCCGGCCGTGCTGCCCTTCAGGGTGAGGCTCTCCGCGCCGGGCTGGGAGATCCAGCCGGTCTTCGCCGCGTTCGCGGTGAAGTGCAGGGCGTCGCCCTCGGACATGACGACGGTCACGGCGGTGTCCGAGACCTTGCGCAGGTGGGCGTAGTCGGACTTGGTCACTTCCGCGACCGTGCCCGACACCCACTCCTTGCCGAAGATCGGTGCCTGGCCCTCCTGCCTGGCGCCCTTGTCCGGGACGCGCGAGGAGGCGGTGCGGGTCACCGTCATGCCGAAGAACGACGCGTCGGTCGCCGACAGGGTGAAGTCACCGTTGAGGAGGTTGAGGGTGCCCGGTCCCACGTCGGTGGTGGATGCGCTGTCCGCGTTGCGGTCCACGACGACGGTCAGCGGCAGGGTGCTGCTGCCCGCGGAGTTCGGCCCGGTGAAGTCGGCCTTGATCTCGACCGTGCCGTCGGGGTCGACCGTATCGGTGGCGTTCCACACCAGGGGGGCGTTCTTGCCGTTGACGAGCGGGACCGGCCAAGCGGTCAGCGCGGCCCCGGCGGAGGTCACGTGCCCGGCGGGGATCTGCACCCACCCGTCGGCGGCGGAACGGCGCCACGAGAAGGACACCTTGTCGTACTTCGCGCCGTCCGCTTCGGCGACGAGCGGGAGCCGGCGCGCGGTGTGGTCACCCACGGACGGCTGGGCGAATCCGCCGGGGCCAGCGTGGAAGACGTACTCCCGCGGTTCGGACTTGTTGTCCGCCTTGTCCACGGACCGCACCTGGAGGGTGTGCGTGCCGTTCTTGGGCGGGGTGACGCCGATGGCCCTGGTGGCACTGGAGCCGCCGGTCGCGACCTTGGTCCAGGACACGCCGTCCAGCGACCACTCGAGCCAGTGGTGGTCGGCCGCGGGCGGAGTGACCGTGAAGGTGCCGGCCTGCCCCTCGCCCTTGACCCACTGACCGGTGGGGTAGTCGGTCGAGACGATGCTCGCCGGAGCGGAGGGCGCGGCGGTGTCGACCGTGAAGGCCTTCCACTCCGACCAGCCGGCGTTGTAGTGCGTGCCGTCGTAGGGCGACGTGCGGAACCTGTAGGTCTTGCCGTTGGTGAGGACCCCGGCGGGGACGGTTACCGAAGCGGCCTGCCCCGAGGCGACCCACGGGGAGACGAGGACGTCACCGACCTGGGTGTTGGTGGCGTCGTCGAAGATCTGGAAGGTGCCGTTGACCTTGTCGCCGTCCGCGTCGACGAACGTGTCGCGGAGCGTCGGCGTCGCGGTGTTGACCACGTAGGCGCCGCCGTAGGAGAAGAACGGCGGGCCGGCCTCCTGCTTGGTGCCCGTCTTCGGCCGGAAGTTGTAGTTCACCACCAGCTTCGGCGGGTTGGTGGCCGCGTTGGCGGAGTTGACGCGCTTCCACTGGGTGACGAGCGTCTCGCTTGTGGCCCGCAGGCCCATGTGGCCGCGGGTCGCCTTGGCGGACGCCCACTCCTGCACCAGCGTCTTCACGTCGGCGTTGATCCAGCCGTCGGGCTGCGTCGTGCACGAGGTGTTGCCGCGGGTCTCGGTGGAGGTGGCCTTCTTGGCGGTCATCGCCGGGCGGTTCGTCCAACGGCTGGACGTGGACGCCGCGCCGGCGGACCAGACCTCCCAGGGTTCGGCCTTGCAGTCCGGCACGTTGCCCGAGTGGAAGTTCCACAGGCTCAGTTTGGCGTTGAGGACCACCGCGTCGCGCAGCGGCGTGGTGTCCCAGGAGAGGAAGGATTGCGCGGTGCGCGGCGTGCCGTCGGCGTTCTTCGTGCGACAGTGCCGGACAGGCGCGCGGCCACACGGGCGGAGGGCAGGTCCGCCGCCTGCGTGGCAGCCGCCTTCTTCGGCGCCGCGGGGACCTGCTTCGCCACGGCCGTCACGGGGAGCGCGCCGTCGAGCAGGGTAACGGCCAGGGCCAGGGTGAGCGTGCTCGCTATGAGGCGAACTCTCCCCTCGGGCCTGGAACGTCCACGCCTTGGTGACGTGGGCAGATGAACCGTCATAGTTCCTCGGTCTCTTGCATACGGATGCACCACACATGTGGAGTAGCCGTGAAGCTACACGTGACCGAAAGAGGCGTAAGCAGCGAACCCGAGCAAATGGATCTTGAACTGTTCCCGATGGTTGCGTGATTTACGTCACACAGGCGTGTCCGTCTTGACATGAAAGGGCCCCTGGGGACGGGTGTGCGACCCGCCCCGCAGGGGCCCTGTGTTCGGAGGAACTACCGTGTGCAGGCGCTCACTTGAGGTAGACGAGGCCGTCGGTGGTGACAGCGGGGCGTCCCGCGGTGCCGACGACGACGACCTTGACGGTGTGCTTGCCGCTGGTGGCCCAGGTCTTGGTCCAGATGGCGTCGCGGTACTTGGTGGTGGCCGACTTCAGGTCGACGGTGGCCGCCTTGACGCCGTCGACGTATACGTACGCCTGACCGGAGGTGGCGGCGCGGGAGACGACCCAGGCGGCGGAGCGGCCGGTGAAGGTCCAGGTCAGGCTGGCGTTCTTGGTGGAGGAGGCCAGGGACTTGCCACCGAGGTAGCTGGTGGAGGACTTGGCCGTCCAGGTGCCGGACCTGGTCGCGGAGGTCTCCTGGAGGATGACGGGGGTGGCGGCGGTGGCGGCCGTGGCGGTGTTGCCGGCCCGGTCGTGGGCGGTCATGCTCCAGGTCGTGGCCGCACCGGACTTGGCCGTGTGGGTGGCGGAGTACACCGTCGGGCCGTAGGTCCTGGCGACGGGACTGGTCAGCCGCACTTCCTTCAGCGAGGTGCTGTCGGTGGCCTTCCAGCTCAAGGTGACCGGTACGGCGGTGGTGTTCACGGTGCCGGCGCGCAGGGCGAGGGTGGGCTTGGTGGTGAAGACGGGCGCGGTCGTCTCGGCGACCACGGTCGCGGCGGTGGTCGTGGTGGTGCGGTCCGACTGGTGGACGGCCCGGACCTGGACCTTGTGGGTGCCGGGCGTGAGGGTGGCCGTCGCGGAGGTCGCCGAGCCGGCGGTGGTGGTGGCGACCTTGCCATCGACCAGCAGCTCGTAACCCTTGACCAGGGCGGCCGGCGTGGTGGACGACCAGTTCACGGTGACAGTCGACTTCGTGTGGTACGTCGTGCCCGACAGGCCCGCACCGGTGATGGACTTCACCGCGAGCCCGGCCACGGGGCCGGCGGCCCAGGAGCGCAGGGTGGGCAGCTGGCCGTAGAAGGCGTCGCCTGGGCACTGGGTGTTGTAGCCGTCGCGGTGGCCGTGGATCACCGGGAACGAGACCTGGGCGCCCTTTGTCCAGGTCCGCCCGTAGTAGCTGCGCCCGCCGTCACCTGCGGTGAGCGTGGTCGTGCCGACCGGGTCGACGCCGTACTGGCCCAGCTTCCACGCCGCGATACGCGCCACCGAGGTCATCGCGGCCTGCGAGGGGACGGTATCGGTGTAGGTGCCCAGGACGGAGATGCCGGTCGTCTCGGCGTTGAAGCCGTAGGCGTGCGCGCCCTGGACGGGCTGGTCCACTCCGCCCTTGCGGCCCTCGTAGACGGTGCCGCACTTGTCGACGAGGAAGTTGTAGCCGAGGTCCTTCCAGCCCAGCTGCTTGACGTGGTACGCGTAGATGCCGCGCACCACCGCGGGCGCCTGCTCGCACGTGTAGGTGTTGGACTCGGCGGTGTGGTGCACCACCACCGCCTTCACCTTCCCGCCCGGCAGGTACCCGGGGGCCTCGGGGCTGATCGACTCGTCCGCGCCCCAGCTCGCCCGGGGTGTGATCGGCGGGCGCGGCACCGTGGACGGCGGCGCCGGCGGCACGCTCACCGTCGTACTCGTACTCGGACTCGGGCTCGCCGGCGGGGTGGACGGCACGGAGGCCGTCGGCGAGGGCGGGGCGCTCGTCGTGGGCTCGCCGGTCGGCGGCTCACTGACGGGAGGGGTGGTGACCGGCTCCTCGGTGGGCGTCACCGAGACCACCGGGTCGGGCCCCGGCTCGCTCTCCACCGGTCCGGGCGTCGACTCGGCCGGTGTGGGCTCCGCTGTCTCCTCCACGGCGAACGCCGCCGGGGCCATCGCGGACGCGGTGCCCGTCTTCGGGTCCACCATGTCCAGCCGCAGCCCGGCCGGCAGCCGGTCCGACACCGTCCCGCCCGCCCGCAGACGCACCTCGACACCGTCCGACGGCCCCACCCACGCCGGTTCCGTACCGCCGCGGGCAGCGCCGTCCTCGCCCTGGCCGCTGTCCCCGTCCAGCCGCAGCCACGACGACCACCGTCCCGACCCCGCCTCGCGGGTGCGGACCTCGACCGTGCCGGCGACGCGCGCCGACGGTTCTGTCCACGTCACGCCCAGCATGCTGAACGGCCGGGTCCCTTCCTCCTTCAGGGCAGCCGAACGACCGTCAGGACTCGCCGCGATCGGCTCCGTCCGCGCCTCCGCCACGACAGGACGGGGCTTGCCGTTCCCCGCTTCCGTGGCTGTCGGTTCGGGGCCCGTGACCCCCTGGAGCACCAGAACACCGGTGACACCCGCCACGGCCGTAGCCGCCGCCAGCACTATTCGACGCCGCTTCACGCAGCCCCACCCCTCACGTCCGAACCACGAACAGCCGCGCGTGCCGCAAGCCCCCGCGTCTCTATGCGCACGAAGGCTACACACATGTGTGCGATGACCGATCTCCCGCTTGCCCGCCGGGCGCAGGACGACCGGCCCCGGGGAGAGCCGGAGACGGACCGCACGGCGGGATCGACAGCGGGGCGGGGCTCGGAGAATCGGCGGGCGAGGGGCGGGGCCCGGGGTCGGCGGCAGCGGGCCCTTCCGGCGCCTTCGCCGCTGCCGGCGTCGAGCACGCCGCCGGTGAGGTTCCACCGAACGCGGTCGAGGAGTTCAGCCATCCCGGAGCGGCCAAGATCCTCGCGGAAAGGGGTTCCGCCTGGAAAAGGGTGACGGGCACGTCCTGCTCGCACAGTGCGACAGCGGACCCGGCCTTCTGGAGGTCCTGTCACGTGGCCGGAAGGACAGGACCTGCTTCCGTGTAACGGGCAACGGGGGCTACCGGACGCTTGAGCTGCCGGCCGTCATGGGTGTCAAGGGCAACGACTACAACACCGAGGTGACCACAACCGTCGACGACGAGGAGAACTCGTTCGACATCGCGAAGAACGCCTGGACGAATGTCGGCGAGGCCGCCGATCCCAGCGGTCGCGACCACGTGCTCGTCGAGATCGTCGCCACCCGGTAGGGCGGACCACCCCTCGGGGGGTCCCGTCGTTCCCACGCGCGGCGGTCGCGCACCGGCCGCAGCACGGGGGATCACCGCGAAACGGCTCGGGGGCAGCGTGTTCACCGACGGCGTGAACCGTCGCAGGGTCGTGGCGCGGCTCGCCGGGCCGCCTCGGCACTCGTGCGGCCCTGGCGGACCGCGGCGGGGAGAAGCGGGTGGGCACGGCTGCCCGGCTCCTTGAGTGGACCCGCCGCGGTCCGACCCGGCGTTACGACGGTACGGCCGTCGTGGGGTCCTGTTCGTCGGTGTCCGGTTCCTGCGGCGGGGTGCTCAGCTGCTCGCGCAGGTAGTTCCAGACCACCGCGATCAGCGCGGCCGCCGGTACCGCGAGGAGGCTGCCCACGATCCCGGCCAGGCTGCCGCCCAGCGTGACGGCGAGGAGGACCACCGCCGCGTGGAGGCCGAGCCCGCGGCTCTGGATCATGGGCTGGAACACGTTGCCCTCCAGCTGCTGCACGACGACGATGATCGCCAGCACGAGCAGCGCGTCCGTCAGACCGTTCGAGACCAGCGCGATGAGCACCGCGACCAGGCCGGCGAAGAGGGCGCCCACGATCGGCACGAACGCGGATACGAAGGTCAGCACCGCCAGCGGGAGCACCAGCGGGACGTCGAGGATCCACAGGCCGACGCCGATGAGGACGGCGTCGATCAGACCGACGAACGCCTGGGACCGTACGAACGCGCCGAGGGTCTCCCAACTGCGCGCGGCCACGGTCGGGACGTCCGTGGCCAGCCGGCCGGGGAGCTGGCGGGTCAGCCAGGGCAGGAACCTCGGGCCGTCCTTGAGGAAGAAGAACATGAGGAAGACCGCCAGGACGGCGGTCACCACACCGTTGATCACGGTGCTCACTCCGGTGACCACCGCCGTGACCATGCTGCCGATGCTGTTCTGGATGCGGGCGACGGCCGTGTCGAAGGCACCGGTGATCTGGGCGTCGCCGATGTTCAGCGGCGGCCCCGCGGCCCACTCCCGCACCCTCTGGATGCCCGCGACCACGCCGTCGGCCAGCTCCCCGGACTGCGAGGCCACCGGCACCGCGATGAGCGCCACGATGCCCGCGGCCACGAGCAGGAACACCACGGTGACCACCGACGCGGCCAACGCCGGGGGCCAGCCGTGCCGGCGGAGGAAGCGAGCCAGGGGCCAGGTCAGGGTGGTCAGGATCAGGCCCACGATGAGGGGCCAGACCACCGACCACATACGCCCCAGCAGCCACAGGGCCGCCGAGACTGCCACGAGAACCAGCAGCAGTTCGGCGGAGGCGCGTGCCGAGGTGCGCAGCGCGGCGGCGGTTTTCGTGGAACTCAGCGAAGCAGGCATACAAGCACCCTATGGGCACTCCCGCCGAGGCCCGTCACCGCTGCCGGTGGAGACGGTCGAGACGCTCGCCGTCGGCCGTCAGGCGCGGCAGCGGAGCATGGCCAGTGGCGGGTTGGCGACGAAGTCCGCCCAGAAGTCCGCGCCGTACTCGCGGACGCCCTCGTCGGACACCTCCAACGGCACCCAGGTCACCTCGCCGAAACCGGCGGCCCGCAGACACTCCTCGAAGACCTCGCGGCGCGGGCAGGCGGCGACGAAGCGGATCGGCGGGTCGAGCAGCGCCGTGACCCGGACCTGCGGCCCGGTCCCGGTCTCCTCCCCGGTCCCGGTCTCCTCCCCGGTCGGCTCGCAGCGGAAGCCGTACTTGTCCAACGGGGGGCCGTCGAAGCGGTAGTCGGGCGCCATGGCGAACACGAAGAACTCGGCGCCGGGCACCAGGCTCCGGTGCACGGTGCGGCACATGCGCTCCATGGCGGCGACGTCCTGCGCGTAGCCGAACAGCTGGACCGCCGTGGCGACGTCGAAGCGCCGGTCGAGAGGCGGCAGTTCGGACACGTCGCCCACCTCGTAGCGCACACCCAGCGGGTCGCGCTCCTCCAGCGCCCGCGCCGCGGCGACCATCTCTGAGGAGATGTCGATCCCGAGCACCTCCGAGGCGCCGCGCCGCTTGAACTCCCTGCTGTAGAAGCCGGTGCCGGAGGCCAGGTCCAGGACCGACTTGCCGCGCACGTCCCCGACCAGGGCCAGGAAACCGGGCACCTCCGCGTAGTGCGCCAGCGGCAGGGACTTGAAGCCCTCGAACGCCTCACCGATCTCGTCGTACTGCTGCACACTCACCGTGCCGTCCTCCCCTGTCGGGTCACGCCACGGCTCCGGCCCCTGCCTCGAGGGCCCGCCGCGGCCTCGTGCCTCTCGCGAGGAGTCTCCCGGCAGGCGGACGGACCGCCGTACTGGCGGAAGGCACGAAGACGCCGGCCCCGTCCCGGCCACTCGCACGGGCCTGGGAACTCGGCCTTCGACGCGCCGGGTGGACGCCGCGCTCGGCCGAGGGTCAGCCGAGAGTCGCGAGCAGGGCGTTGCACACACCGGATACGACGCCGACATCACGCGGGCGATGCGGCGGGTCGGGCGTGCGCCATGGTGCGCAAGGGGTACGCCGACGAGTGCGAGGGGCCCGCGGACATGCCCGAGCACTGCCGCGTCTGCCCACCGTTCGGGAAGCCGTGGACGGCACGGGGGGACGGGTGACATCGGCAAGGGCGGACAGACACCCGCGGGCCTGTCGCCCCCTCGCCCCGGGGCGCACGGGCGGTGCGGTGGGCGGGCGTCCCGTCTATGATCGGCGCCGGTGAGCCGGGAAGTCTGGTCGGCGTTCGTCCCGCCGACCCCTGGAGCCGTCACGTGCACACCTCCCCGACGCCCGACCTGCCCCCGGCGGAGCCGGCGGCACCGGCCTCCCGCCCCTCGATCGCGGAAGGTCCACCCGCCCCGGCGCCGGCGCCCACCACCCCCGCCCCGGGCGCGGACGCCGGCACTGACCCGGGACCGGCTGTCGACCCAGGCACGGACCCGGGACCGGACCGGGGTCCGGCGGCCGACGGGGACACGGCCCCGGAGGCCGGCACGGGCGCCGACACAGGCGCGGGGAGCAGACCGAGCGGTCAGGCGCGCCGGGTCGAGGCGCGACGTGCCAGGCGGGAGCGGGTCGCGCTGCTCGCCGCGTCGGCGGTCGCTCCGTCCGCGCCGGTGCGGTGGGGCGCGGGATGGGGCGGCAGGGTGTGCGGTGCCGCCGTGCTCGTGGCGTACGTGGCATCGGTGCACCGGCCGGTGGGCGCGGGCCTGTCCCGTCCCGAAGCGGGGGCGTTCCTCTTCGCCGTGTGGACGTCACTGGTTCTGGCGTGGGTCGTCTGCCGCCTCGCCATGTGGCGGGTCACCGCCGACCGGGACGGGATCCACGTGCGGCGCATGTGGTCCACCCATGTCCTGGCCTGGCCGGTGGTCGGCCGGGTCGAGCTGCGCCACGACGGGCTGCTGGAGATCTTCGGCCCGCGGGGTTCCACCCTGGCCGGGACGTTCGCGCCGCCTTGGCTCTCGCGCCTCACCCGGCGGGACTGCGCGGGCCGGCGGGCCGCCGACCTCCTGACCGCCATGTCCCTGCACCCGCACCTGCGCCCCGCAGGTCAGGTGTCACGCCGCTCGGGACGTGCGGGTTTCGCCCGGTGGGCGGTCCCCCTGGCCGTGCTCGTCCACGCCGCTCCGCTCCTCCTGCGGGCCTGAACCCACCCGGTCGACGCCCACCCCGCCGGGACGCCGCACGCCCGCACGTACCCCGGTCAGGGAACAAGGGTCAGGGACAGGGGTCAGGGACGGGCGGCATGGGTTCCGGGAGCTTGACGGGCACGCGTGCGGACGGCCGGGCGCTCTCGGGCCGGGTCTCTCGGACCGGGCGGGCCCGGTTTCAAGACGACGGGGCGGGCACCGTTTCGGACGTCGGGGCGGGCAGGGTCTCGGGCAGACGGGCGCGGAGCGTGGCGGCGAACTCCTCCGCGCGGGCGAGCTGGACGCGCAGCTTCTCCACCTGCCCCGCCGCCGTCTGCTCGTACGCGCGTACGCGCTCCAGGAGCGCCTCGCGCTCGTCCGGGCCCGGCCCGTCACCCGCGTCGAGGCGGTCGGTGGCGTCGAGCAGGTCGCGCATCTGGTCCAGGGTGAAGCCGAGCGGCTTCATCCGGCGGATGACCATGAGACGGGCGACGTCACCCTCGGTGTAGAGGCGGAAGCCGCCCTGGGAGCGGGCGGAGGGGACGACGAGGCCGGTCTCCTCGTAGTGGCGGATGGTCCGCAGGGACAGCCCGGTGCGCGCGGCGACCTCGCCGATCTGCATGTGCTTGCCGTCCACGCGCCTGTGTCCTGGCCTTTCCGTCACGGCGGTACGGCCCGTGCGGGCCCGCCGATGTCTACTCTAACGTTAGGGTAGAGTTGCTGGTGGTGAAGCGGTGTACCGGTGCTTCGCCGTTGCCGTGTCGGGGCCGCCGCCGCCCCCGGCGAAGTCCCGATTCTTGCAGGAGAGACGCGTGCGCGAGCCCAGGACGCTCGGCGCCGCCGCCTGCCCGCCGTGACACCTCGTTCCCCGACGTGAGCCCCGGCGCCGTCGCGCCCGCCGCTCCGCCCCCTGATCTTCCGGCGCCGCACCGGCGGGGCCGTTCGCGGGGTGCCGCCCGGTACCTCCGCGTCCTTCCCCACACCCCCGGGCCCGCCACGGGGAATGTGCCCGAGCACGACAGGTTCCTGATCCCTTGCCCTTCACCACCACCGTGTCCCCGGCCGCGCGCCTGCGCGGCCTGAAGCCCGACTGGCTGTCCGACCCCAAGGTCTGGCGCACCGAGATCCTCGCGGGGCTCGTCGTGGCGCTCGCGCTGATCCCCGAGTCGATCTCGTTCTCGATCATCGCCGGCGTCGACCCGACGGTCGGGCTGTTCGCCTCGTTCACCATGGCCGTGACCATCGCGGTCGTCGGCGGGCGCCGCGCGATGATCTCCGCCGCCACCGGTGCCGTCGCCCTCGTCATCGCGCCGCTCAACCGCGAGCACGGCCTGGGATACCTGATCGCCGCCGTCATCCTGGCCGGTCTCCTCCAGGTCGTCCTGGGCGCCCTCGGAGTGGCGAGGCTCATGCGCTTCATCCCCCGCTCCGTGATGGTCGGCTTCGTCAACGCCCTGGCCATCCTCGTGTTCATGGCGCAGGTCCCCGAGATGCGGAACGTCCCCTGGGCCGTGTACCCGCTGATCATCGGCGGACTGGCGCTGATGGTGCTCTTCCCGAGGGTCACCACCGTGGTCCCGGCCCCGCTGGTGTCCATCGTGATCCTGACCGCGATCACCGTCGGGGCGGCCATCGCGGTGCCCACCGTGGGCGACAAGGGCGCGCTGCCGTCGTCCCTGCCGGTACCGGGCCTGCCCGACGTGCCGTTCACCCTCGACACCCTGACGACGATCGCCCCCTACGCGTTCGCCATGGCGCTGGTCGGCCTCATGGAGTCGCTGATGACCGCCAAGCTCGTCGACGACATCACGGACACGCACTCCGACAAGACCCGTGAGTCCGTCGGTCAGGGCATCGCCAACATCGTCACCGGCTTCTTCGGCGGCATGGGCGGCTGCGCCATGATCGGCCAAACGATGATCAACGTGAAGGTGGCCGGCGCCCGCACCCGCGTCTCGACCTTCCTGGCGGGGGCCTTCCTGATGGTGCTGTGCATCGTCTTCGGCCCCCTGGTCTCGGACATCCCCATGGCCGCCCTGGTCGCCGTCATGATCATGGTGTCGTTCGCCACCTTCGACTGGCATTCCGTCGCCCCGAGGACGCTGAAGCGGATGCCCGCCGGCGAGATCGCCGTCATGGTGATCACCGTCGCCTGTGTCGTGGCGACCCACAACCTCGCCGTCGGCGTCATCGTCGGCTCCGTCACCGCCATGGTCGTCTTCGCCCGGCGCGTCGCCCACTTCACCGAGGTCACGGCCGTCGTCGACCCCGACGGGACCACGGTCGTCTACCGGGTCACCGGCGAGCTGTTCTTCGCCTCCTCCGACGACCTCGTCGGGCAGTTCGACTACGCGGGCGACCCGGAGAGGGTCGTCATCGACCTGAGCGCGGCCCACGTCTGGGACGCCTCCTCCGTCGCCGCCCTGGACGCCGTCGAGACGAAGTACGCGCGGCACGGCAAGAGCGTCGAGATCACCGGTCTGAACGACCCCAGCGCCCACCTGCACGGCAAGCTCACCGGCGGGCTCGCGGCCGGCCACTGACCGGCCCCGCCACCGACACGGGCGCGGGCCCCGTCCCACGGCCGTCTCCCGCGCTCGTGCGGGCGTCCGGGCCGGGGTCCGCCGGCCGGGGTCTGCCGGCAGCGCCGTATGACGTGCCGCCCGGCCGGGGGGCGGCTACTGCGGCCGGCGGCCGGTGGGGGCGTCGCCGGGGTCGTCGGGCAGCGCGATACGGGCGGTGACGCGCTTGCCGACCGGCTCGCGCTGGACTTCGAAGCCGTGGGCGACGGCCATCACGATCTCCAGGCCGTGCTGGCCGACCCGGCCGGGGTCGGCCGCCCGCGCCACCGGCAGGACCGGGTCGCTGTCCCACACGACGACCTCCACCGAGACGCCGACGAGGCGCAGCTCCATCAGGACCGGACCGGGCGCGTACTTGCGGGCGTTGGTGACGAGCTCGCTGACGACCAGCTGGGTGAGGTCCATCGCGCGGGCCGACACGGGCAGCCCGTACTCCCCCTGGACCCGGGCGAGGAAGTCCGCCGCCCGGTGGCGCGCCTCGGCGATGCACGAGCCGTCGCCGTCGAGCGCGACGACATCCTGGAGGGGGGCGGGCTTCACGCCCCCGCCGTCTGGTGCCGATTCCACTGGATCCACCGCTGTTCCCCCGTTCACGCTTGCGCGCATACCCGCGATGACGGCTCGTATGCACCCGCGCGTTGCCGAGTCGTCGACCACATGGTGCACGCTCGTCCCCTGTGAGAGGCTACCGGTGCACATGATCATCCGATCCGGCCCAGCGAGAGCAGCAGAGGAACCCGTGAAGGACACCGATGAGGCAGTGCGGCCCGGCCCGCTGTCGATCCGCACGGACTGCGTCGACGGCATCCGGGTCGTCACCGTGCACGGCGAGATCGACCACACCTCCCGCGACACCCTCCACCGGGCGTTGACCCCCGCCCCGGACGGCGGTCGGCCGCGTACGGTGATCGACCTCGGCGGCGTGTCCTTCATGGACTCCAGCGGCGTCAACGTCCTGATCGCCGCCCACCAGAGCGCCACCGGCGCCGACGGCTGGCTGCGCCTCGCCGACCCCCAGGAGTCGGTACTGCGCCTCGTGCGGCTGGTCGGCCTCGACACCGTCATCCCCTGCCACCCCACCCTCCAGCAGGCCCTGCGCGGCTGACCGGCGGCGGCGCTCCCCCGCGCGGGCGTGGCGCACACCCCGCCCCCACAGCACCGCGGCGCGCGTCCACCCCGGGCCCGTGGAGGGCCGGGGTGGACGCGCGCCGCGGAGTGGGGCGTCCGGAGCAGCGATCAGAACGCGAACACCGGGTTGCCGTTGAGGGTCGCCGCCATGACGCACGCGTTGGAGAACGTGTGCTTCCAGGAGACGCGCTGACCCTGCCAGACACCGTCGACGGCGGCGGTGACGGGGTCGTAGTGCATGGGGCAGAACCGGTTCGGGTCCGGGGTGGCGAGGAGCGCGTCGAGGTTCCCGGTGGTGGCGGCGAGGGCGGCGCAGGCGGCCTTGGGGTCGGGGTGCGTCCCCTTGACGGTCGGCGCGCAGCTGAGGGTCGCGGCCTTCGTGACGGTGGCGCCGTACTCGCCCTGGGTGACGGTGAGGACGACCGCGGAGGGACCGGCCGAGGTGGCGGGCCGGGCCGTAGCGACACCGGTGGCGCCGGTCAGGGCCAGGAGGGTGGCGGCGGAGACGGCGGCGATGCGAAGACGCACGACAGAACTCTCTTTCGATGTGAAGGCCAGCTGCGGAAGTTGTCTACGTTGTGTCGACCACGTGCCGCCGACTCTGTCTGATGTGAAGGTCGAGCGCACATCCATCACCGATTTACAGACATCTCGTTCGATTATCGGTGACCGAACGGTCGTTCTGGCAGCTCAGGCGGGTGTGCGGGCCGCCCGCTCACGGAGCGGGGCGGGGTTGCACCCCTGGGTGACGGGGCCGGGGCGGGGCGCTGACCTGGTGCCGGCCGCTCCCGGTTCACCGAACGTCCACCAAAGCTGACCGGATAGTGACGTCCACCCTGCCGCTCCGGCCCGCCCGTGCATGAAACCGGCGCGCCGAAGCATGCGGAGAGGATGGAATGCGTGATGTACGAGGAAAGGTCCGGCCGTTCGGACACCGTGGAGTGCGGGCTGGAGGAAGAGGCCTGCCATCAGGTCCTCAAGCGGCTGCGCGACCTAGGCGAGGGCGAGTTCGGCTGGGTGCGCCTCGTCGACCCGGCGGAGGCCGATGTGGTCCAGCTGGCGGAGGGGCTGGGCCTGCACCCCCTCGCGGTCGAGGACGCCGTCCAGGCGCAACAGCGCCCCAAGCGGGAGCGGTTCGGCGACGTGCTGGCCGTCGCGCTCAAGACGCTGTGGTACCTGGAGGACGAGACAGCGGTCGAGACCGGGGAGATGATGCTCTTCGTCGGCCCCCGCTACGTCCTGACCGTGCGGCACGGCCCCGTCGACCCGGCCGCCGAGGCCGCCCGGCGGCTCGCGGCGAACCCGGGCATGCTCCGCTTCGGCCCGCTGTCCGTCCTGCACGCCGTCCTCGACGTGGTCGTGGACGCCTACAGCGACTCCGCCGAGAAGGTACGCACCGCGCTGACCACGCTGGAGGACTCCGTCTTCTCCACGACCCGCGTGGACCACACCCAGGCGATCTACTCCCTCAAGCGGGAGGTACGCGAGTTCCGCGACGCGGTCCAGCCCCTCGTCCCGGTCCTCCAGGGACTCCTCAGCGACCCGCGCCAGGACGACTGGGAGAGCCAGGACGGCCAGTGGAGCCAGGACGGGCAGGAGGGACAGGAGGGACAGGAGGGGCGCAACGGACAGGAGGGGCAGTACGGGCAGGACGCACGGGAGTGGCGGGACGGGCCGGACGGACGGGACCCGCGGGCCCACCACCTGCCGAAGGCGCTGCCGTACTTCCGTGACGTCGCGGACCACCTGAACCGCACCGACACCGAGGTCCGCTCGCTCGACGAACTGCTCAACTCGGTCCTCGACGCCCAGCAGGCGCGCGTGGGGACCTGGCAGAACGACGACATGCGCCGCATCTCCGCCTGGGCGGCGATCTTCGCGATCCCCACGATGGTCGCCGGCGTCTACGGCATGAACTTCGAGCACATGCCCGAACTCGGCTGGAGCTACGGCTACCCCCTCGCCCTGGCCCTGATGGCCCTGGCGTCCGGAGCCCTCTACCGCGCCTTCCGCCGCAACGGCTGGCTCTAGCGGGTACGTCGGCGCGACCCCGGCCACGGGCGGAGCCGCGCCGCGACCTCACGCGCCGGCGGGGGCGTGGGGCCTCGGGTGGCGGCTCCGGACGGCGCGGGCGCCCAGGGCCTGGAGGAGGCGGACGTACGGTGACCAGCGTGCCGGGCGGGCCACGCCACCCGTGCAGGCGAGTTCAGCACGGTCGAAGGCGTCCTCCAGGCAGGCGTCGTGCAACGGGCGGAAGGCCAGGGGCCAGGTGATCCGCGCCCAGCCGCCGGTGGTCATGGTCAGGGTGTGGTGCAACCGGGTACGGCCCGGCCCGGCGGGCAGGACGGCGAGCTCGTGGAAGCCGCGGAAGCCGCGCGGCCGGGTGAACTCGAAGCGGATCCAGCGCCCGGGGACGTACCCGGTCACCGTGTACCCCACCGGCCAGTGGCCGCCCACGGCGCCGGGCCCCAACGGGCGGTCGAACTCCATCGGCGACCAGTCGCGGCCCGGCCACAGGAGGTCGCCCTCCCCGCTCGCGAGGGTGTCGATCACTGCGCCGACCTCGTCCTCCGTGGCGGCCAACAGGCGTTCGTGCACGTTGTGGACGCCCATGCGCCCTCCCCTCAACCCTATTGGAGACATCCCTCCAATAAATCAGAGGCTACTCTCTTATTCATGGCGAGACCACCCCGCTTCGACATCGACCAGCTCCTCGACGCCGCCGTCCGCCTCGCCGCCACCGGCGGACCGCCCGCCGTGACCATGTCGGCGGTCGCCCACGCCGTCGGCGCCCCCAGCGGCTCGATGTACCACCGCTTCACCGGGCGCCCGGCCCTCCTGGCCGAGGTGTGGCTGCGGACCGTCGAACGCTTCCAGGCCGGCTACCACGCCGTCCTCGCCGGCGAGAGCGACCCCCACCGGGCGGCGCGCGCGGCCGCCCGGCACGTGGTGGGCTGGAGCCGCGGGAACCCGGACGAGGCCGCCCTCCTCCTCTACGGCGCCGCCGACTTCGGCCGCGACGACTGGTCCGAGGAGCACACCCGACGCGCCGACCTTGGCAACGAGCGGGTGTACGCCTCCCTGACGGCCCTCGCCGAGACCCTCGGCGCCACGGACGCGCGGGGCCGCGACCGCGTCGCCCTGGCCCTGGTCGACCTGCCGCTGTCCCTGGTCCGCCGCTACCTGCGCGCCGGCGAACCCCTCCCCCCGCACGCCGAGGACCTCACCGAGGAGTGCGCGGTCGCCCTGCTGACGTGACGTCACCGGCCGCCGCGCCGCGTGGGCACGCGCCCCGCCGGCAGGCGTCCGTCCCCCCGGTGGGACGCGCGTTCCTACCGCGCGTCCCACCGGGGTGGGGGCGGGGCGGTCAGGAGGTGGTCCAGGGCCGTACCGCGCTCCGTGGGGTGCAGGCGGACCTGCTTGCCCCGGCGTTCCCGCAGGAGGAGCCCGGCCGCCTCCAGGTGCCGGCAGTGGTACGTCGCGGTGCTGATCCCGACGTGGAGGTGGTGGGCGAGCTCGGTGACCGTCGGCCTGCCGGGCAGGTTCCTCAGGATCTCCGCGCGGACGGGGCCGAGGACCAGTGACAGCCCGTCGGCGCCGGCCCCGTCGCCCTTCCCGGGCCGGCCCCCCGCGATGCGGCCCAGGCCGGGCACGGCGTAGCCGATCCAGAGGACGTCGTCGCGGTCGGCTCCGTACATGCTCGCCGTGTACCCGGAGGCCAGGGACACCAGGACGAGCGGCCGGCGGCCGAGGTCGGCGAGCTCCCGGGGGCACGCGTGGGGCAGCCGGAGGACGCCGTCCTCGTAGCGCACCCCGCAGTCGAGGCTGGTGAGGAGTCCGTCGAGGCCGCCGGTCACGGCGGCCAGACCGATCCGTTCCACCTCGCGACCGATCAGCACGTCCGCCCGGCGCCACAGCGGGGCCTTCCCGTACCTCCCGACGCGCACCGCCGCTGGGGGTCACTGGGCCCGTAGCCGTCCGCTCCGCGGCGGACGGTGCCGCGCGGCGGGCGTCGCTGACAGACCGTCGGTCTTCCTGCTCCCACCGGCCACGCGCCGCTCACCTGGGGCGATGCAGCCGCCGGAGGGGGCGCGGAAGGCGTGTCCCGGTGGGGAAGCTCAGCTCACCGGGTGAGGAGCCAGGTGGTCGTGCACAGCGTCGCGGAGGTGACGAGGGAGGCGACGCCGAGGCACAGGAGGCGATGTCGCAGTCGGGTGTAGCGGGCGGTGTACTCGGCCCGCAGTGCGACGCAGTGGTCGGCGACCGTCCGCAGGGCCTCCTGGGACAGCCCGACGCGCTCCTCGGCGTAGAGGCGGGCGACCTCCTCGTGCTGGGCGGTGGTGAGCCACGGCATGCGGCGGGCGAACGCCTCGCCCCCCTCGCGGGCCTCGCGCAGTTCCGCCTGGGCGAGGAGGTAGCCCTCGACGCGGTTGATGCCCGCCGCCACCTCGTGGCCGGCCACCCGGGTGGCCCGCGTCACCGACGCTCCCCGCGGCGCCGCGCGATGGACGTCCCGTGCCCGGGCTCGATGCGGTCCCGGCGCCCGCCCGTCTCCGCCGACCGGAGCGCGTCGCTGGTCACGAGGACGGAGGGCTTCGTGGTCATGGTGACGGTCGTCGTCATGCGGGACCTCGTCCGGGGTGGTCGGCGGCGGGCGGCGGGCGCGAGTGGGCACGTGCGTTGCTCTGTCGCACCTTGGCAAACGCGACGGCCGATCGCGTGCCACGACGTCACCGATGGGGCCGTTCGGGGGGAGTGGCGTCCGGGCGGGGGTGTCACTCGGCGGGTGACCGGCCCGGCGTCATCCTCGCCCCCTCCGTGCCGCCGGCCCTGCCGGTCCCGCCCGTGCTGCCCGTGCTGCCCGTGCTGCCCGTGCCGCCGGCCCTGCCGGTCCCACCCGTGCCGCCCGTGCTGCCCGTGCCGCCGGTCCCGCTGTCCGCCGTGCGGTGGACCATGGCGGCGGCCACGTCGCGGAGCTTGACGTTCGTGTGCTGCGACAGGGACACCAGGATCCGGAAGGCTTCGTCCGGGCCGACGCGCCGCTCGGCCATCACGGCGCCGACCGCCTGGTCGATCGTGGCACGGGATCGCAGCGCCGTCCTCAGCTGCGCGTTCTCCCTCTCCAGCGCCGCGAGCCTCCCGTGGTCCGCGGCCGGGCCGCCCGGAGGTCCGGCGCCGCGGGCCGGGCAGCCGGTGACGTCCTCGATCTGCACCAGCAGCCCGGTCACGGTCCCGTCGCCGTCGAGCAGGGCGCTGCTGCGGAAGGTCCAGTACCGCTCGGCGCGGCCGGTGGGACCGTCGGCGGACGGCACGCACACCCGCTGAGGAGGCGTCACATCCGCGCGCCGCAGACGCAGGACGCGGCGCAGGGAGGCGCCGAGCACGGCCGGTACGCTCCCGCCGCGCCCCGGCCGGTCGCGGTCGCGGTCGCGGTCGCGGTCGCGGTCGGGACGGTCGCCGCCGGGACCGTGGCGTACGCCGTCGATCGGGGCGTCGGGTGGCGCGTCGGTGGAGGTGTCTGACGCAGCGTCGGGCAGCACGTCCAAGAGGCTCCGGCCGACCAGCTCGTCACGTTCGCGACCCGCCGCCCGCACATACGCCGGGTTGACGTCCAGGACGGTCGACACCGGGCTCAGGAGCACCATGGGTGACCGGGCGGCGAGGAAGACGCGTTCGTAGTCGGCCTGACGCGGCGTGGTCCGACGCACGGCACAGCCCCGCACGCGACGTCCTTTCTGGCGGCGAGTTGGCGACGACCTGCTCCGCATGCCCCGGCTCGCGCCGGTGACACACCGGCGTGCGCGCGGTCACCGGGGTCGGACACGC
Source organism: Streptomyces changanensis (assembly GCF_024600715.1). Classification (NCBI taxonomy): domain Bacteria; kingdom Bacillati; phylum Actinomycetota; class Actinomycetes; order Kitasatosporales; family Streptomycetaceae; genus Streptomyces; species Streptomyces changanensis. Next base: position 5,548,934 of record NZ_CP102332.1, on the reverse strand, counting down.
CCCCGATGTGGAGTCGGGCGCGTGCCGGAGGGGGATGCTCAGACGGCGACGTGTACGGGATGCCCGGGCGCCGAACCGTCCGGCCGCCCGCCGTGCCGAGGGGGCGGCACGGCGGGTGGTACGGCGGGGGCGCACCGCCGTGCACGGCGCCTTCGAAGCCGTTGCCCGGCCATTCTCGCCCGTACAGCCGACATGCGTGCGCGCGGAAGGGGAAGCCGGTACGGACCTTCAGTTCCGCACCCAGGAGAGGGGAGAGGGGAAATGCCCGCCGAACGCGACGGCGCGGACGAGGAAGCCGGCATGCTGAACACCCTGAGCATCGAGCAGACCTGGCAGTTCGACGGGGCGCTCGGCGACGTGGCGGAGGCCCGTCAGGGGGCCGCCGCCTTCCTCCACGGCCTGGAACGCCTCCAGGCTCCGCGGGCCCCGGACGCTCTGGACGACGTACTGCTGGTGGTCACCGAACTCGCCCTGAACGCCTTCACCTTCGCCCCCGGACCGTTCACGCTCCAGCTGCGCGCCGTTGCCGACAGTGTGCACGTGGCGGTCACCGACACCAATCCGGCCGTGCCGCGGCCCCGGCCTTTCGACCTGGAGGGGCGCGGTGGCATCGGCTGGCACCTGATCGGCGCGCTCGCCGAGCAGACCGTCACCGTGCCCGGCCCGGAGGGGAAGACGGTGCACGTCTTCCTCCCCTGGTGAACAGCCGGGCCGACACCCGGACGGAGGCGACCGCAGACCGCCCCGGCGGGCGCCCGGCAGGCGTCCCGGTGGGGGCGGTCACGGTACGGTCGGCGCCGTGGACTCCGGCAGCCACCGGCTCCGGCGGGGAGCCCGGTCGTGGACTCCCCGGGCCGGGCCGGGGCGGTGGCTCAGTTCGTCGCCAGCATGCCCTTGCGCAGCTTCGCCAGGGTCCGCGACAGCAGGCGCGAGACGTGCATCTGGGAGCAGCCGAGCTGCTCGCCGATCTGCGACTGGGTGAGCTCCTCGACGAAGCGCAGGTGCAGGATGCGCCGCTCGCGCTCGTCGAGGTCGGCGACCAGGGGGGCGAGGCTGTGGAAGTCCTCGACCAGCTCCATGGCGTGGTCCTCGACGCCGATGAAGTCGGCGAGAGCCGCCTCGCCGTCCTCGCCGTCGCCGGTGACGGCCGCGTCCAGGGAGCTGGAGTTGTAGGCGTTGGAGGCGAGCCGCGCCTCGATGACCTCGTCCTCCGTGAGGCTCATCAGCTCCGCGAGCTCCTTGACCGTCGGGGTGCGGCCGAGCCGGCTGCGCAGCTCCTCGGTGGCGCGGGCCAGCTCGACGCGCGCCTCCTGGAGGCGGCGCGGCACGTGGACGGCCCACGACGTGTCGCGGAAGAACCGCTTGATCTCGCCCATGATGTAGGGGACGGCGAAGGTGGTGAACTCCACCTCACGGGAGATCTCGAACCGGTCGATGGCCTTGATCAGGCCGATCATGCCGACCTGGACGATGTCCTCCATCTCGTCCGCGCCCCGGCTGCGGAAGCGGCCGGCCGCGTACCGGACGAGCGACATGTTCATCTCGATCAGGGTGTTGCGGACGTCCTGGTACTCGTGGGTGCCCTCCTCCAGGGAGGCCAGGCGGTCCAGGAAGAGCCGGGTCATCGCCCGGGCGTCCTTCGGGGCGACGCTCTTGGGGTCAGCCGGCTTCCGCAGCTCGGCAATGTGCTCCGTCTTCGTACCGGCCAGAACCGCGGTCATGCCTGCATCCCTCCCTGGGTGGTCGCCCTCGTGCGTCTGTGAGGGCCTGTGGGCCGCGCATACCCGGTTCCACACGAAGCATGCTCATCTTTTTTTTCGCCCGTCGCCGAATCCCGCGCCGAGCCCCCGGCGAACCCCGTGCCGAGCGGTCAGCGGGCCCTCGCCGGGCCTCGCCGAGCCGCCCCCGAATCCCCCCGGACGTGGCGCGGCGGTGGCGGTTCGGGGCGGCGGCACCGGGAAAACGGTTCGCAGTCCGTACCCCGTACCGCCCCAGGAGGCCGACGTGATCCGCTCCGAGACCCGTGGCAGCCATGACACGGACAGTGACGCGGAGGCGCGCAAGCAGCGACTGCGAAGACGACTGGAACGCCTGATCGGGATCGCCGCCACCGAGGGCAACGACCTCGTCCCCCTGCGCAACGGGGACGAGATCTTCCCCGCGATGCTCGGCGCGATCAGGTCGGCCGAGCACACCATCGACATGATGACCTTCGTGTACTGGCGCGGGACGATAGCCCGGGACTTCGCGGCCGCGCTGGCCGACCGGGCCCGCGCCGGGGTGCGCGTGCGGCTGCTCCTGGACGGGTTCGGCGCCCGGCTCATCGAGCGGAGCCTCCTCGACGACATGGAGGACGCCGGCGTGCAGATCGCCTGGTTCCGCAAACCGGTCTGGCTGTCGCCGTTCAAGCAGAACCACCGCTGCCACCGCAAGGCGCTGGTGGTCGACGAGCGCACCGCGTTCACCGGGGGCGTCGGGATAGCCGAGGAGTGGTGCGGCGACGCCCGCGGTCCCGCGGAGTGGCGCGACACCCACGTGCGGATCGAGGGACCCGCCGTGGACGGCATCGCCGCGGCGTTCGCCCAGAACTGGGCGGAGTGCCACGACGAGCTGTACGACCACCGCGACCGCTTCACCGAGCAGCCACAGCCCGGCACGTCGGTCGTGCAGGTCGTACGGGGCTCGGCGAGCATCGGCTGGCAGGACATGCAGACGCTGGTGCGGGTCATGCTGACCTCGGCGGAGGAGCGCTTCCGCCTCGCCACGGCCTACTTCGCCCCGGACCCCTACTTCGTCGACCTGCTGTGCCGGACCGCCCGCCGGGGCGTGGCGGTGGAGATCCTGCTGCCCGGCCCCCACACCGACCAGCGGGCCTGCCGGATCGCGGGGCAGTCCCACTACACGGAGCTGCTGGCGGCGGGCGTGGTGATCCGCCAGTTCCAGCCGACCATGATGCACGCGAAGGTCATCACGGTGGACCGGGTGGCGTCGCTCATCGGCTCGACCAACTTCAACCGGCGGTCCATGGACCACGACGAGGAGGTCATGCTCGCCGTCCTCGACGAGGAGTTCACCGCCACCCTCGACCGGCACTACGACGAGGACGTGGCGCGCAGTGAGGCCGTCGACCTCACCCGCTGGCGGCGCCGCGCCGCGGCCCAGCGGCTGCGGGAGGTCGCCGTCACCCCCATCCGCCGCTTTCTGTGACGCCGCCCGTACCGGTACGTACCAGTATGGGCGGTAGGTCGAGGCACAGACGGTACGTGGTGGTACGTGCGGTGTATGCCGGTACGTGTCGGCTGGTACGTGTGGGCCGGTGCGTCCGGCGGGAGCTCCGGGAGCCCGCCTCGGAGCCGCCGCCCGTCCGGGCCGTACGCAGGGAGAACGGCCCGAAAGCGGGTAGCCGGGTCGCACGCGTGCGGCCCGCCTGTCCCCGGCCGCCCGACCGAGGAGAGGCGGGAGGCGCCATGCCGGAGCAGCAGAAGGAGCCGGAGGACCCCCGGCAGAGGGACCGCGGGGCCGGCGCCCCGACGGCGGCCCGCCTGGAGCGGACCGCCGCCGAGGTGTTCGGCTGGCAGGAGCTGCGGCCGGGACAGCTGACCGCGATGGAGGCGGTCGTCGCGGGCCGCGACACCCTGGCGGTCATGCCGACCGGTGCGGGCAAGTCCGCCGTGTACCAGGTGGCCGCCCTCTGCCTGCCCGGCCCCACGGTCGTCGTCTCCCCGCTGATCGCCCTCCAACGCGACCAGATCGCCGGGCTCCTCGACCGCGGCGGGCCGGACGGCGTCGCCGTCAACTCCGCGCAGCCCGCCGGGGAGACCGCGGCTGCCTGGGACGCGGTGCGTCACGGGGACGCCGAGTACCTGTTCCTCTCCCCCGAGCAGCTGACGAAGGACGAGGTCGTGGAGCGCGTCGCCCGCGCGGCCCCCTCGCTGTTCGTCGTCGACGAGGCCCAGTGCGTCGCCGCCTGGGGCCATGACTTCCGTCCCGACTACCTGCGCCTGGGCGGGGCGATCGAGCGGGTCGGCAGACCCCCGGTCCTCGCCCTGACGGCCACGGCCGCTCCCCCGGTCCGCGAGGAGATCGTCCGGCGGCTCGGCATGGACGACCCCGCGCTCGTCGTCGCCGGCTTCGACCGGCCGAACATCACCCTGGAGGTGGAACGCTTCCCCGACGACGCGGCCAAGCGCCGGGCCGTGGTGGAGCGCGCCGCCGCCGAACCGAAACCCGGCATCGTGTACACGGCGACGCGCCGGGACGCCGAGGAGTACGCGGCGGAGCTCGCCGCGCTGGGCCTGTCGGCCGCCGCCTACCACGCCGGGCTGCGCGTCGGCGAGCGGTCCCGGGTGCACGACGCGTTCCTCGCCGGTGAGGCGGACGTGGTCGTCGCGACGTCCGCCTTCGGCATGGGCATCGACAAGGAGGACGTGCGGTTCGTGCTCCACGCTTCCGTGCCGGGCTCCCCCGACGCGTACTACCAGGAGATCGGCCGGGCGGGCCGCGACGGGCGGCCCGCGGTCGCGGTCCTCCACTACCGGCCGCAGGACAGCGGCCTCCAGCACCTCTTCGCCGCCCGGACGCCCGACGAGGAGACCATCGGGGAGGTCGCGGAACACATCCGCGACGCGGACGGCCCGGTCGCGCTGGACGACGTCGGCGAGCGCGCGGACCTCTCCCGCCGCCGGGTGACGGCCGCCGCGAACCTGCTGGAGGAGGCGGGCGCCGTCCGCACCGACACCGCGGGCGAGGTACGGGCCGTGCCCGGTGTGACGCCCGGCGACGCCGCCGCGAGGGCGGCGGAGGCGGCCGAGGCGCGCCGCAGGCTGGAGCGGTCGCGGCTGGAGATGATGCTCGCCTACGCGGAGACGACTGGCTGCCGCCGCCGCTTCCTGCTCGGGTACTTCGGTGAGCCCTACGACCCGCCGTGCGGCGCCTGCGACGTCTGCGAGCCGGCCCCGTCGGACGCGCCGGCAACGAGCGTCACCGCCGGGGCGACCGGCGCCGGCTCCGGGGACGGACAGGACGACCCTCCCGCCCACCCGTCGGCCGCCGCGTACCCGGCGGGGACGGCGGTGCGGCACAGCGAGTGGGGCGACGGCACGGTGATGAGCGAGGAGGGCGACCGGATCACGGTCCTCTTCGACACCATGGGCTACCGGACGCTGTCCCTCACCGCGGTCACTGACAACGGCCTGCTCACGGCCCGCCCGGAATCCTCCCGCTGACGCGGCCGGCCGACCCGGCCGGGCCGCTCGGCACCGCTGACCCGGCCGGGCTGACGGGCGCCGCCGGCCCGGCTGGGCTGACGGGCGCCGCCGGCCCGGCTGGGCTGACGGGCGCCGCCGGCCCGGCTGGGCTGACGGGCGCCGCCGGCCGGGGAGCGGCGCGCGGCGTGGGGTGGTGCCGCGGGCGGGGCGGGGGTCAGCCGGGGGGTGGGGCGGACAGGCCGCAGGCGGCGTAGTAGGCGCGCAGGGCGGCCTCGCCGCCGGAGCCCATCGCGGTCATGATCCGCTGGTACCGGGCGGAACGCAGATCGCCGGCGACGAGGACCCGCGGGTGTTGGGCGGCGGGCGGACAGTAACCGTCGGCGTCGTGGACGAGGGCGCCGGGCGGGGCGGTCGGGGCGCTGCCGAGGCTGAGGTGGACGGCGTCCGCCCGGAGCGTGCGCCGCCGGCCGTCGCGGCCCACCAGCTCCGCGGCGACCGCGCCGCCGACCGTGCGCAGGGTCAAGTGGTCGACGGGGAGGAGGGTGACACGCGGGTCGTCGCGGATCTCGTCGGTCTTGTGGTCGTCGCCCGTCGCGTGGGCGACGAGCAGGCGGGTGCGCAGGTCCGGGTGGGCGCGCAGGAACGTGCCGACGGGGCGGTCGCCGCCGAGGACGAGCAGCGTGCGCCCCTCGGCGGCACGCGGGTCGGCTAGCCACAGCGGGAGCGGATCGCAGCCGGGCGGGGCCGTGATCCAGGGGACGTCGCGAGGTCGCAGGGGACCGACGCCGGTGGCGACGACCGCGTACGGGGCGGTGTGGCGGGTGCCGTCGTCCAAGGTGACGGTGACGTGGTCGTCGTGGGCCCGCAGTCCGGTGGCCCGGCGGCCGAGCTCCGGGCGGCACAGCGGTGTCGCCGCCAGCTCGGCGGCGACGGCGCGGGCGAGGGCGGGACCGGTGGTGTGGCCGCCGAGGACGTTGTCGAGGGCAGGGATGCGGTGGAGGGTGTGGCACGGGGCGTCCGGCTCGATCAGGACGGAGCGCAGACCTACGCCGGCGGCGGTACGGGCGGCGGCGCACCCGGCGGGGCCTCCGCCGATGACGATCAGGTCGGTGTGGCTCCCGGTGCCGGTCAGGCCGGAGACGCTTTTGCTGCCGGTCGACGTGGCGCTGCCGATCGACGTGGCGGTGTCGGTGTCGGTGGACGTGGTGGTGCCGGTGGACGTGGCGCCGCCGGTGTCGGTGGGCGGGCCGGGGATGCCGGGGGGCGTGCCGGGCCGGCCGGGCCCGGCCGGGCGGGAGGGTGCGGCGGCCATGGCGTCAGTCCGGCACCCGCCCGGCGCGGCCCGGTGGTACGGGGGCGTCACGGCCCGCCGGGGCGGAGGGTGTCGTGGGCACGGGGGCCGGGTGGCAGGTGGACGACCACGAGCGCGGCGAGGGCGAGCAGCACGTTGCGGGCCGCCGCGTCGAGGCCGTTCCACTTCGACGACTGCCACATCGCGAACCACTCGCCGCCGATGGCGAGGAAGCCGAGTCCGAAGAGCAGCAGCACCATCACCAGCCCGGCGGTGCTCGCCGCGCGGGCGCGGTCGGCACGGTCGGCGGCGCCGCGGCGCAGCGCCCGGAACCACAGGCCCGTGGCGTACAGCAGGACGGCCGCCGTCACCGTCTCCCAGGCGATGACGGCGACGTAGGCGGCGTTCTGCAGGGCGGGGGACTCGATCGCCCGCCACATCAGGTCCGGGTCGCGGAAGGTGGTGTCCATGGCCAGGACGTGCCGGACGAACTGCTGGTTGGTGCCGAAGTCGGTGATGTTGCCGAACGCCACCAGGGCCATGTGGACGGCGACGGTGGCCGTCATCGCGGTCGCCGCGATCGGCAGGACGCCTGGCAGTCGCCGCCCGCTCCGGCGGGCACCCGTCCTGTTCCCTCCGGCGGGCGTCGTCCCGCCGAAGGGCCCGCCGCCCGCACCGCCCGTGCCGTCCGCGTCACCGGCCCGGCCGCGCCCCGCGCCACCCACGTCGCCCGCTCTCACGTGCCCTCCTCCGCCGCCCGCTCCCCGTTGTCCTCCCACCCCTCCCTGCCCACCCCGCGCCCGCCGTGAACGTCACCGGTCGTGGACGCCGACCTCCCGGAGCGAGTACCCCCACGAGGTGGCGCGCCGGACGCCGACGACGCGGACGTACCGGGCCTCCGTGGCGGCGAAGCGTGCCGTGTCGAGGCCGCCGTCCCCGGCCGTGGTGGACCAGGCGGTCCGCCACCTGGTGCCGTCGGTGGAGAGTTCGACCCGGTACGCCGCCGCGTGCGCGGCCTCCCAGTCGAGCGTGACGCGGGCGACGGACCGGACCCGGCCGAGGTCGATCCGCAGCCACTGGTCGTCGCTCCACTCGCTCGCCCAGCGCGTACCGGGGTCGCCGTCGACGGCGTTGCCGGGGGCGTAGCGGGTGAAGGGGTTCCACCACTCGGAGGAGCTGGCGGTGGCGCCGGCGCCGGCGGCGAGGTCGTCCGCCGCCGTGTGGCGCTCGGACGCACCCCAGGTGCGCAGGTACGACTCGGCGCCCCGGAACAGGTCGTCCACGACATCCTGCCCGGCGACGGTCCGCACGTCCTCCAGCCAGTCGGGGACGAGGCCGTGGTGGGCGGCGCCGTCGGTGTTGACGTCCCAGGTGCGCAGCCCCGTCGTCTGGCGGTCCAGGACGGAGCCGCCGTCGGCGCTGCGGAACGGGTACCGCACCGGGTTCGGGGTGTCGGCGCCCCGGGGGGCGGGCCAGCCGCCGACGCCGTTCATGTCGGTGCCGTAGCCGTAGCCGACGCCGTACCGCTCGCGCAGCGCGTCCGTGCGCCGCGCCTCCGCGCCGAACGCCTCGGCGCCGTGCATGTACTGGGCGATGAAGCCGCCGAGGCGGTAGACGCGCTCGGTCCAGTCGAGGTCCATCCAGCTGTGCGAGGAGAGGACGCCCGGGTACGACGCCGCGTCGAGGACGTCGAGGGCGCGGCCGGCGGCCTTGACGCTCATGTGGTCGATCTCCAGCATCATGCCGCGCCGCATCATGCCGCGCAGGGCGTACTCGCCGAGCTCGGTGAGGCCGCGGGTGTTGCACCGGGCGTCCGCCGCGTACGTGGGAACGCTCACGCCGGGCGGCAGCTTCGCCTCGGCGCCGGGGGCGGCGGCCGACCCGATGGGGTTGTCCTGCTGGGGTCCGGTGCACTTGCCCGTCTGCCAGAAGGTGCCCGTCGACAGGAACTGGCCGACGTTGATGGCCGTGCCGAGGGCGCCCGAGTCGAAGCGGACCCCGCACAGGGCGTTGTCGAACTTGTGGCAGAGGAACATGCTGCGCACGCCGAGCGCGTGGAGTTCGTCGAGGCCGCGGTCGATGTCCCCGCGGTCGCACTGGGCGACGTCCAGGACCTGCTTGCAGCCGAACGGTTCGGAGGTCTCCACCCCGAGGACGACGGCGAGCTTGCCCTGGCGGATCACCTCCCGGGCCTGGGCGCTGTCGGTGACGATCCGGAACCAGCCGCGGCCCGGGCCGCCGTGCATGCGGTCGACGTACGCCTGCATCTCGTACGTCTTGCGCGCCTGGAGTCGGATGGAGGTCATCTCGTCGCAGCCGCGGTCCTTGAAGAAGTAGACCGAGCAGATGACGCCGTTGGTGACGAGGTCGTTGACGAGGACCCGCTGGCCGCCGCGCCAGGCCCGCTCGATCCAGGCGTAGTAGTTCTGCTGATGGGTGAGGGAGTCGTGGGCGGGCCAGTCGGCGAACGTCGGCCAGCCGTCCGGGTCGTGCCGGCCGTCGCCGCCCTTGGTGATGAAGTCGAAGACGGCGAGGGAGCCGTCGGGGTAGTGCTCGGGGCAGTCCTTGAGCGCGTCGGCGACGCCCTGCTCGGAGAAGGGCTTGCCGCAGATCAGCCGGCCGCCGAACGCCTCGTTGGACATGATGTGGTTGTGGGCGTCGACGAAGCCCCGCACCCGGCCCTGGGCGTCCGTGCCGCGGAAGGGCTCGCCGGTGACGCCGATCGCGCTGTCGGGGGAGGGTCGGGCGGCCGGTTCCCACCAGGCGGGTTCCGGTACGGCTCCGGTGGCGGTGGGGCCGAGCGCCAGGGCCGTCGCGGTGAGGAGGAGCGCCAGGACCGCGAGGATGCCGCGCCTGCCGTGGGGGTGTCGGGTCATGGGCGTCACTCATGCCTTCGGGTCGACCGGATTGTCATGTCCCGTGCATTGGTGTGACGAGGATCGGCCCCGGTCGCACAGCAGTCAAGAGCCGCGCGGCACCGGCACGGCCCCCAGGCGCGCCCCGGCGGCAGGCCGGGGCGCGGCGGGGCGCGCCGGTCGGGCGCGGCGGTGCGTGACGCGTCATCCGGAGGAGGCGCGGCGCACGGCGCGCGTCGGGCGGGGTGGCGCGGGGCGCGCCGGTCGGGCGGGGTGGCGCGGGGTGTCAGCCGGGCGGGGTGTGGGTGGCGCGCGGTGTGTCAGTCGGGCGGGGTGGCGCCGCGGAAGAGGGCCGCGAACTCGCGGGGGAGCCGGCCGGTGATCCGGTCGAGCTCGTCGCCGGGCAGGACCTCGGCGAGGGTCCCCAGGACGGCGGCGGCGTCCCATTGGGCGGTGCGCGGACGGACGCCGGTCCGCTCGTCGACGCGCCGGTGGAACTCCTCGACGCCGAAGCGCTCGGCGGGACCATCCGCGCCGCCGTTCCCATCACTCCGGGGTCCGTCGGTACGGGCTGCGCCGGTACGGGCGCCGTCGACGGCGAGCGGTGCGCCGAGGTCCCCGGGCAGCAGCGCCGCGAGGGCGGCCGCGTCCTCGGGGGCGACGCGGTGGCCGAGCACCTCCAGGACCGCCGCGGTGATCCGCGCCGCCTCGTCCGGGCCCCGGTACTCGCCCCGCTCGCACACCCGGGCGAGGAACTCGTCCTGCCGCATCGCTGTCTCCTCCTGCCGTACGGTCCGCCGGCCACCCGCGGGGCACTGCCCGCTCGGCGCGCGGCCCCGGCGGGTGGCGGCAACGCCCCACCGGTCCGTCCGCGCGCGCCGTCCCGGCGCCGTCCCCGCCACCGTAGGGGCGGCCCGCCGGCGCCGCACATCGGGTCGCCCGCTCGCGGTACCGACGGGGCGACGCACCGGGCGCCGCGGGCCCGGCCTGATCGACGACGGGACGACCGGCGAGGCATCGCCCACGGAGGCCGGGGCACCCGTCAGGGATCCGCAACCGGAGCCGAGCATCGGGAGGACACCGTGGCCACCGGCCCGCCCACGAACGACGGAGCCGACCAGCGGGCCGTCCGCGATCTGGAGGCCCACTTCGAGGGGGTGCTCGGGGACGTGACGACGGCCCGGCTCGCGGCCGCCCGCTACCTGGACGCGCTGGAGCGCGCCGACGTGCCCGACGAGCCCGACCGGCGGGACGACGTGCTCCTGGTCGTCACCGAGCTGGCGAGCAACGCCGTCCAGTACGCGCCCGGCCCCTTCACCGTGCGGCTGCGGCGCACCTTCGACGGCGTCCACATCGAGGTGCACGACACCAACCCGGAGCCGCCGGTGCCCCGCCCGTGGTCGCCCCGGGAGAACAGCGGGGGCGTGGGCTGGCACCTCGTCCACGCGCTCGCCACGCAGGTCAGCGTCCTGACCCGGCCCGAGGGCAAGGACGTCCACGTCTTCCTGCCCTGGTGACCGCCCCTCCTCTCCCCCGCCGTGCGGGGCGGCGGTTCACCCGGACGGACCGGCGCCGACGGCGCCCGCCACCCGGTCGTGATGGGCTGGAGCTCCTGTCGTCCACCGCACGGAGAGCCGCCATGTACGAAATGCACATCGGCACGGCCGCCACCGACTCCGACCTGGTGTGGCACGTCGTCGCCCAGCACCAGTCCGCCGCGCTCTGCGGACAGCCCCTCGGCGACCAGGCCGCCGACACGGACCGGCACTGCCTGTCGTGCATGACGATGTTCCAGGAACTCATGCGGCGGCCCGGTCAGTCCTGACGACGGCCTCCTCGGGGCGACCGGTCACGGTCTGTGCACCACCCGCGCCACAGTGCTCTCTCGTCACATTGACACCAGCTCATGATCGGATACTTTGGGTCCACATCAAGACGTGCTGACCTTGCGCGCTTCCTGGGGGGAACTGGTGTACCACCGCCGCCGCGTGGTGTTCCGCGCGGCGAGGTCGCGACGCCCCTGACGCGACGCGGACGCGGGTCAGCGGTGGGAATCAGGGGAGATTCTTCGTGACCGATCGAAAGCCTCGCACCGTGCGGGGCATCGCGCTCGTGGCCGCGGTGGCGGCAGCCGGCGCGCTCACCGCGACCAGTCCGGCCCAGGCCCTCGTCGGCGACGCCGTCGCCGACGGCTCCGAGACCTTCGCCGCCTACGTGAACGTCGGGGGCGAGCGCGCCTGCACCGGCGTCCTGGTCGACCCCCAGTGGATCCTGACGGCCAGCAGCTGCTTCTCCGACAATCCGTCGCAGCCCTTCCCGGTCCCGGCCGGCGCCCCCGCGCTGAAGACCACGGTGGTGGTGGGCCGCGCCGACCTCACCGGTACGGCCGGCACCCAGACCGAGGTCGCCGAGATCGTGCCCCGCGCCGACCGCGACGTGGTCATGGCGCGGCTGGCCAAGCCGGTGACCGGCGTCGACCCGGTGGTGCTGGCCGCCACCGCGCCCGCCCAGGGCGAGACGCTGCGCGTGCTCGGCTACGGCCGCACCAGGACGGCGTGGGTGCCCGACCGGCTGCACGGCGGCGCCTTCACCGTCCAGGAGGCCGCCACCGGCTCCACGGTGAAGGTCGCCAGCGCGGGCGGCACCATCTGCCGCGGCGACGCGGGCGGCCCGGCCCTGCGGACGACGGACGGCAAGGTCGAGCTGGTCGCCCTCAACAGCGCCTCCTGGCAGGGCGGCTGCCACGGCACCGACCCGGCCGAGACCCGTACGGACGCCGTCGAGACGCGGGTCGACGACCTGCGCGACTGGGTCCGGCAGGTCCGCGCACTGCCGCAGGAGTCGATGATCGCCTCCGGCGACTTCAACGGCGACGGCAAGGCCGACGTCGCGGGCTTCTACGACAACGGCACCTCCCCCGCCAACCGGAACCGCTCCTCGCTGCACACCTGGCTGAGCAACGGCACCGGCTTCGCCGCCCCGCAGCAGATGTGGACCACGCCGGGCGGCTTCACCTGGCAGGCGTCGAAGCTGACCACCGGCGACTACAACGGCGACGGCAAGGACGACGTGTCGGTCTTCTACGACGCCGGCAGCTCCGCCGACGGCAACATCTCCTCGGTCTACACCTGGTACAGCACCGGCACGGGCTTCCAGGCGCCGAAGCGCACCTGGACGACGCCGGGCGGGTTCAGCTGGGGCGCCTCCAAGGTCGTCTCGGGCGACTTCAACGGCGACCGCAAGGACGACATCGGCGTCTTCTACGACCGCGGCAGGGGCACGGACGGCGTCACCCGCTCCGCCCTGTTCGCCTTCACCAGCACCGGGACCGCCTTCGCCAACCCGACCCTGGAGTGGGAGAGCACCGGCAACTTCCGCTGGTCCGCCTCCCAGCTGACGGCCGGCGACTACAACGGCGACGGCAAGGCCGACGTCTCGGTCTTCTACGACGCCGGCACCTCCGCCGAGGGCAAGAACCTCTCGGCGCTCTACACCTGGTACAGCACGGGCGCGAACTTCGCGGCCGTGCAGCGCACCTGGCTCGCGGGCGGCGGTTTCACCTGGAGCGCCTCCAAGGTCGCGTCGGGCGACTTCAACGGCGACGGCAAGACCGACGTGTCGGTCTTCTACGACCGCGGCCTGTCGGACGGCAAGTGGGGCTCGAACCTGTACACCTTCATCAGCACCGGCACGGCCTTCGACGCGCCGACGCTGAAGTGGGCGAGCACCGGCGCCTTCCGCTGGAGCAGCAGCCAGTTCACGGCGGGCGACTACAACGGCGACCGCAAGGGCGACGTCGCGGTCCTCTACGACCTCGGCACGACCCCCGACGGCCGCAAGGTCGACGGTCTGTACTCGTGGCTGAGCACGGGCACCGGCTTCGGCGCCCCGGCCGCCCGCTGGAGCGGCCCGCTCGGCTGACCCCGCGCACCGTTTCCCCCAAGTGCCCGCGTACCCGTCCGGTACGCGGGCACTTCCGCGTCCACGGACCCCGCCGATCCGGGCCAGACCGCCCGGGATCCGCCGGTCGGTGGCCGCCGGTCGAGGTCCGGTCCGGGGCCCGCTCCGCGCCCCCGGCCGGCGCCGGCCGGCGCGCCGATGGTTTTCGGCCAGGGCGGGCGGCGTATGAAACCAGTGGTGCTCGTGGGGACGTCGTGGCGGATGTTCGCTCTGTGACCGACAAGAAAAGGGGGCACCCCGGTGCAGCCCATCGAAACCCGTCCCAGCCGCCGTACGGTACTCGCCGCCGGAGCGGGGGCCCTCCTGGCCGCCGCCGTGGCCGGCACGGCGCCCGCCCACGCCGCGGGCGGACCGGACGGCGGTGTCCGCGGGCAGTTGCGTGCCCTGGAGCGCCGCCACGACGCGCGGCTCGGCGCGTTCGCCCACGACACGGGGACGGGCAGGACCGTGCTGTACCGGGCGGACGAGCGCTTCCCCATGGCGTCGCTCTTCAAGACCCTGGCCGCCGCGGCCGTCCTGCGCGACCTCGACCGGGACGGCGAGGTCCTCGCCCGACGGGTCCACTTCACCGCCGCGTACGTGGAGCAGTCCGGCTACTCCCCCGTCACCCGCGAGAACGTGGCGACCGGGATGACCGTCGCCGAACTGTCGGCCGCGGCGATCTGCCAGAGCGACAACACCGCCGGCAACCTGCTGCTGCGCGAGCTGGGCGGCCCGACCGCGATCACCCGGTTCTGCCGGTCCCTCGGCGACGACACGACCCGGCTCGACCGCTGGGAGCCCGAGCTGAACTCGGCCGAGCCGTGGCGCGTGACGGACACGACCACTCCCCGCGCCATCGGCCGGACGTACGGGCGGCTGGTTCTCGGCTCGGCGCTCGCGCCCGACGACCGAGAGCGGCTGACGGCGTGGATGCTCGCCAACACCACGAGCGAGGAGCGCTTCCGCAAGGGCCTCCCGGCCGACTGGGTCCTGGCGGACAAGACGGGCGGCGGGGAGTACGGCGGGAACAACAACGTGGGCGTGGCGTGGCCGCCCGGACGGCCGCCGGTCGTCCTCGCCGTGCTCACGACCCGGTTCGCGCCCGACGCGACGGCGGACGACGCCCTCGTCGCGGAGGCGGCACGGCTGCTGGCGCACTCCCTGAGCTGAGCGCGTCGCCGGAGCCGCCCGGGCCGCGTCCGGGCGTGCGGCACGGTCGTGCGGCCGCGGGCGGAGTGGCCGCGGGCGGGTGGCCGCGGGCGGGACGGCCGCGGGTGGGTGGGCGCGGAGGTCGGGCGGCACGTCACCCGTCCGGCGCAAACCCGGTGCGACCGGGCGCGCCCGCGCCGCCCGCCCGGTCGTCGCCCTCCCGGCCGGGGCCCGCGCCGCACGGCTCCCCGCCGGGGTACCCCGCCCGGCTCCGCCGGCCCGGCCCCGTGGCCCCGTGCGGGCCATGATGGTCGTGGAGCCCGTTCCTCGCGCCGCGCCGGGTCCCCCGGGGCTCGCCCGCGGGGACCCGGGCGGCCGACGACGCAAGGAGACCCGCCCATGAGCCCGCCCACGGCCCGCGGCACGGTGGTCCCCGCGCTGCGGGCCGTGCGGGCCGTCGTCTTCGACACGGACGGGGTCCTCACCGACTCGGCGCGGGTCCACGCCGCGGCGTGGAAGGAGACCTTCGACGCGTTCCTGGCCGGTCTGCCGCCGGACGCCGCCGACCCGGCGGCGCGGCGGCCCTTCGACACGGCCGACGACTACCCGAGGTACGTGGACGGCCGCTCGCGGCGGGACGGTGCCGCCGCGTTCCTCGCCTCGCGCGGTCTGCCCGCGGGACCGGCCGTCGTGGAGCGCGTCACCGCCGACAAGGAGCGCCGGTTCACCGCCCGCCTGCGGGGGCGCCCCGTCGACGCCTACCCGGGGACGGTGCGGCTGCTGCGCGCCCTGCGGGACGGCGGCGTGCCGATGGCGGCCGCCTCGGCGTCCCGGCACGCCCGCGAGGTGCTGCGGGGGGCGCGGCTCCTCGACCTGTTCGACGCGCTGGTGGACGGGGTGGAGGCGGCCCGGCTGGGCCTGCCCGGCAAGCCCGATCCTGCGCTGTTCCAGGAGGCCGCGCGCCGGCTCGGCACGCCGGCCGGGCGGTGCGCCGTGGTGGAGGACGCCCTCGCGGGGGTCGAGGCGGGGCGGCGCGGCGGGTTCGCCCTGGTCGTGGGCGTCGACCGTACGGGCCGCCCGGGCGGCGCCGAGGCGCTGCGCCGGCACGGCGCCGACCTCGTCGTACGGGACCTGTCGGAGCTGCTCGCGGTACGGGAGGGACAGCCGTCGTGACCGACTGGACGTGGGAGTTCGAGGGGTACGCCGCCGAACGGGAGGCGCTGCGGGAGTCGCTGTGCACCCTGGGCAACGGCTACTTCGCGACGCGCGGCGCGATCCCGGAGTGCGCGGCGGACGGGACCCACTACCCGGGCACGTACGCGGCGGGGTGTTACGACCGGCTGGCGTCGGAGGTGGCGGGCCGGCGGGTCGAGAACGAGGACATGGTGAACCTGCCCAACTGGCTGCCCGTGCGCTACCGGGTGGTCGACGGGCCGGAGCCTGGCCCGTGGCTGACGCCCGCGCACGAGTACCTCACCGACCACGCGCTCGCCCTCGACCTGCACGGCGGCACCCTGGAACGGCGCAGCCGGTACGAGGACGACGACGGGCGGCGCCTCGCGGTGCGCCAGCTGCGGCTGGTCCACATGGGCGACCCGCACCTGGCGGCGCTGCGCACCGAGTTCACCGCCGAGAACTGGGCGGGGGAGCTGGAGGTCGAGGTGGAGCTGGACGGGTCGGTCGCCAACACCGGCGTGGCCCGCTACCGCCAGCTGTCCTCCCGGCACCTGGAGGACGTCGGCACCGGCGAGGCCGCGGACGGCCGGGTGTGGCTGCGGTGCCGCACGGTCTCGTCCGGCATCCGCGTCGGCCTCGCCGCGCGGACCGCGGCGCCGGCCGACCTGGAGGTCGTCCACGGCGACCGGCGGGTGACGCAGCGGGCGCGGCTGGTGCTGGCGCCGGGCACGACCGTCGTCGTCGACAAGGTCGTGGCGCTGCACACCTCGCGCGACCCGGCGATCTCCGACCCGCTGCACGCTGCGGTGGACCGGGTGGGCCGCGCGCCCGGCTTCGGGGAGCTGCTGGCCTCGCACCGGGCGGCCTGGCAGCAGTTGTGGCGCCGAGCGGAGCTGCGGGTGCCGAACGCGGCGGGCCGCATCCTGCGGCTGCACCTGTTCCACGTGCTGCAGACGCTGTCGCCGCACACCGCCGACCTGGACGTGGGGGTCCCGGCGCGCGGGCTGCACGGCGAGGCGTACCGGGGGCACGTCTTCTGGGACGAGCTGTTCGTGCTGCCCTACCTGAACCTGCACTTCCCCGAGGTGTCGCGGGCACTGCTGACCTACCGGCACCGCCGACTGGAGCGGGCCCGGTTCTCCGCCCGGGACGCCGGGCGGGCCGGGGCGCTGTACCCGTGGCAGAGCGGGAGCGACGGGCGGGAGGAGACCCAGCAGCTGCACCTCAACCCCCGCTCGGGCCGCTGGCTGCCGGACCACTCGCACCTCCAGCACCATGTGGGCTCGGCGGTCGCGTACAACGTGTGGCGCTACTGGGAAGCGACCGGGGACACGGAGTTCCTGCACACCAGGGGTGCGGAGATGCTGCTGGAGATCGCCCGGTTCTGGGCGGACTCGGCGACCTACGACGCGGACCTCGACCGGTACCGCATCCGCGGGGTGATGGGGCCCGACGAGTACCACGACGGCTATCCGGGCGCGGACCGGCCGGGTCTGGACGACAACGCCTACACGAACGTGACGGCGGCGTGGGTGCTGGCGCGCGCGCTGGAACTGATGGCGGAGCTGCCGGAGCCGCGCCGGCGGGAGCTGGAGGAACGCACCGGGCTCCACCACGGCGAGCTGGCCCTGTGGGACGACGTGTCGCGCCGGCTGCACGTGCCGTTCCACTCCGGGGTGATCAGCCAGTTCCACGGGTACGGGGAGCTGGCCGAGCTCGACTGGGAGGGGCTGCGGCACCGGTACGGCGACATCAGACGGCTGGACCGGATCCTGGAGGCGGAGGGCGACTCCGTCAACCGCTACCAGGCGTCGAAGCAGGCGGACGTGCTGATGCTGGGCTACCTGTTCCCGCCGGCCGAACTGCGCGCGCTGCTGCGGCGGCTGGGGCACGCGCTCGACGACGAGACGTGGTGGCGGACCGTCGAGTACTACCTGCGGCGCACGAGCCACGGCTCGACGCTGAGCGTGCTGGTGAACGGCTGGGTGCTGGCGCGGGTGCGGCGGGCGGAGGCGTGGGAGTTCGTCCAGGAGGCGCTGGTGGCGGACATCGCGGACCTGCACGGGGGGACGACCGGCGAGGGCATCCACCTGGGCGCCATGGCGGGCACGCTCGACCTGGTGCAGCGCGGGCTGACGGGGCTGGACACGCGGGGCGGCCGGCTGCGGCTGGACCCGGTGCCGCTGCCGGAGCTGTCGGAGTACGACTTCACCCTGCGCTTCCACGGGCACTGGGGCGTGCGGCTGCGGATGACGCCGGAGAGCCTGCACGTGACGGTGCCGGAGTCGGGGATCGCGCCGATCGACATCGAGCTGCCGGGGTGTGCGGTGTCCATCGAGCCCGGGCGTTCCGTGCGGTTGCCGCTGCCGGAGTAGGGGTGGGGTTCGGTGGGGTGGGGTTCGGCCTGGGGCGCCCGGGGGCGGTGGGTGGGGTCGGGGGTGTGCGGGGTCACCTCCTCGGGGTCGGCGGGCTCGGGTCCCGGCGAAGGCGCCCGGCCGTCCCCGCCGACCCCTGCGGGGGCGACCCCGCGCCACCCCCTCCCGGCCGTCGGCGTCGGGCGTTGTCGACGGTTCGTCAGGGGGGCGCGCGAGGAGTGAAGGGGGGCG
Organism: Streptomyces changanensis; assembly: GCF_024600715.1. NCBI lineage: Bacteria > Bacillati > Actinomycetota > Actinomycetes > Kitasatosporales > Streptomycetaceae > Streptomyces > Streptomyces changanensis. Next base: position 5,530,708 of record NZ_CP102332.1, on the reverse strand, counting down.
TGGGGCGTAAAAGGGGGCTCGTGGTGGGTAGTTGACGACCGGGTCGGCACAGCGTGTCGTCGCGGGGTCTTGATCTTTTCCCAGGTTAGGCTAACCTAACTTTCCGTAGGCGGCGGTGGGCACCCCCACCGCGCCTGCCGCGTGTGCGCCTTGTGCGCGACCCCCGCAACACGACCGAAGGGCATCCGCCATGCCGAACGGTGCGCTGCGCGCCGAGCTCCTCGAGCGCCAGGAGCGACGCGAGTCCTCCGCCCGTACCTACGCAAGCACGCTGCCCGTCGCCCCCGTGCACGCCGCCGGAGCGGTGATCACCGGGGCCGACGGACGCACCTACCTGGACTGCCTCTCCGGCGCGGGCACCCTCGCGCTCGGGCACAACCACCCCGAGACCGTCGCGGCCCTCCAGTCGATCCTGGCCTCCGGTGCACCGCTGCACACGCTGGACATGATCACCCCTCAGAAGGACGCCTTCAGCGGCGAGTTGCTCCGCCGGCTGCCCGGTGGGCTGCGGGACACCGCGCGGCTGCACTTCTGCAGCCCGGCCGGTACCGACGCCGTCGAGGCGGCGCTGAAACTGGCCCAGCACGCCACGGGGCGGCGCGGGACCGTGGCCTTCACCGGCGCGTACCACGGCATGACGCTCGGCGCGTCCGCCGTCTCGGGGCCGCCCCGCATGAGCGGCATGGTCGGCGCGGACGGCGTGCCGGTGACCCGTCTGCCCTACCCCTACGGGCTGCGCTGCCCCTTCGGCACCGGCGACGGCGAACGGTCCGGGGAGCTGTCGGCGCGGCTGCTGGAGAGCCTGATCACCGACCCCAGCAGCGGGGTGGGTCCACCGGCCGCCGTCATCCTGGAGGTCGTCCAGGGCGAGGGCGGGGTGGTCGAGGGCCCGGACGGCTGGCTGCGGGAGGTCCGGCGCATCACCGCCGAGCACGGCATCGTCCTCGTCGTCGACGAGATCCAGACCGGCGTCGGCCGCACCGGGCACTACTGGGCGTGCGAACGCGCGGGCGTCACCCCCGACGTGCTCGTCACCTCCAAGGCCGTCGGCGGCGGCCTGCCGCTGGCGCTCATCGCGTACCGCCCCGAGCTCGACACCTGGCGCCCGGGGCACCACACCGGGACCTTCCGCGGCAACACCCTCGCCATGGTCGCCGGCGAGATCACCCTGCGGACCGTCGCCGAGCAGCAGTTGGCGGAACGCGCCCTGAAACTCGGCGAGCGGATCCGCCGCGGTCTGCGTGACATCGCCGCCCTGCACCCCGTCCTGGGCGAGGTGCGCGGGCGGGGGCTCATGATCGGCGTGGAGCTCGTCGACCGCGACGCGGCCCCCGACCGCCACGGCGTCGCCCCGGGCGACCCCGCCCTGGCCCACGCCGTCCGCGCGGCCTGCGTGGAGCGTGGTCTGCTGCTGGAGCTCGGCGGCCGCGACGACACCGTCGTCCGGCTGCTGCCGCCGCTGGTCCTCACCGACGAGCAGGCCGACTCCGTCGTGGAGCGCCTCGCCGCGGCCCTGGCGAGCGTCCGGTGACCCGGGACGGCCGGGACGTTTCCCCAGCGGACGAGGTCGCCGGCATACCCCGGGCCGGTGAGGTGGACCTCGCCGTCGCGGGCGGCGCCGACGGGGCGTACGCGCTCGGCAAGCTCACCTCGGTGGTGCTCGACGCGCTCGCCGACGGCGCCACCGCGCGGGGCGGGCCGCTGCCCGACGGCGGCCCGACCGCGGTCGCGGAACGGTTACGCGCCGCCTGCGCGCCCGTCCTGCCCGAGCGGGGCACCGGCGCCGAGGAGGCCCTGCGGACCGTCGTGCGGGCGGTGGCCGAGGGCGCGGCCGACCCGGCCCACCCGTGGTGCGCGGCCCATCTGCACTGCCCGCCCCTGGCGGTGGCCGCAGCCGCCGACCTGGCCGCCGCCGCGCTCAACCCCTCGATGGACTCCTGGGACCAGGCGCCCGCCGCGGCGGTGCTGGAGCAGGACGTCACCGCCGCCCTCGCCGACCTGGTCTACCCGGGCCGGGCCGCGGCCGACGCGCTGGTCACCAGCGGCGGCACCGAGTCGAACCTCGTGGCGCTGCTCCTCGCCCGCGAGCGGGCCCGCGCCGCCGGCGCCGCCACGGTGCGGGTGGTGTGCGGCGCCAACGCCCACCACAGCGTGCGGCGCGCCGCCTGGCTGCTGGACCTGCCCGAGCCGGTCACCGTGGCCGCCCCCGGCGGGCGGCTCGACCCGGACGCCGTCGACCGGGCCCTCGCCCGGACCACCGGTCCCGCCCTGGTCGTCGCCACCGCGGGCACCACCGACGAGGGTCTCGTGGACCCCCTCCCCGAGCTGGGGTCCGTCGCCGCGCGGCACGGAGCCGAACTCCACGTCGACGCCGCGTACGGCGGGCCGCTGTTGTTCAGCGAGCGGCTCGCGCCCCGCCTCGACGGGCTGACCGCCGCCACCTCCGTCACCTTCGACCTGCACAAACTGGGCTGGCAGCCGGTCGCGGCGGGGGTCCTCGCCGTCGCCGACGGCGCCGCGCTCGCCCCCCTGGCGCTGCGCGCCGACTACCTCAACGCCGACGACGACGGCGAGGCCGGACTGCCCGACCTGCTGGGCCGCTCCATCCGCACCACCCGCCGCCCCGACGTGCTGAAGGTCGCCGCCACCCTGCGCGCCCTGGGCCGGGACGGGCTCGGCGCGCTCGTCGAGCACTGCGTCGACGCCGCCCACGCGTTCGCGGCGCTCGTCGACGCCCATCCGCGGCTGCGCCGCCGACCCGGCGACATCGGCATCAGCACCGTGCTGTTCCGCCCCACCGCCGCGGACGCCGCCGCGCCGGCGGACGGCGACGCGCTGGTCGCCGAGGTACGCCGCCGGCTCCTCACCGAGGGCCGCGCCGTCGTGGGGCGGGCCGTCGCCGAGGACGCGGACGGCACGCGGCGGCTGTGGCTGAAGGCCACCCTGCTCCATCCGCGGGCCGCGGGCGAGGACCTGGCGGGGCTGCTGGACCTGGTCGCCGCCACCGCCGCCCGCACCAGCACCACGCACCCACAGGAACCGGAAGGACCGCGATGACGACCGAGCAAGCCGCCGAGGAGCCGAGGACCGTCGACCTGCTCGGCGTGGGCGTCGGCCCGTTCAACCTGTCGCTGGCCGCGCTGGCCGACGGGGTGCCCGGGCTCGACGCCGTCTTCCTCGACCAGCGGCCCGCGTTCCGGTGGCACCCGGGCCTGCTGATCGAGGGAGCGACGCTCCAGGTGCCGTTCCTCGCCGACCTGGTGAGCCTCGTCGACCCGACGAGCCGGTGGTCGTTCCTCAACTACATCCGCACCCAGGAGCGGCTGTTCCCGTTCTACTTCGCCGAGCGTTTCCACATACCGCGCGCCGAGTACGACGCCTACTGCCGCTGGGTCAGCGAGGAACTGCCCTCCTGCCGCTTCGGGCACCGCGTCGACGCCGTCACCTGGGACGAGGACCACCGGGCGTACGTGGCGGAGTACACCCGGGTCGACGGGCACGGCGCCGTCCTCGGCACCGGCACGGTCCTCGCCCGGCACCTCGCGCTCGGCGTCGGCACCGCCCCGCACGTCCCCGCGCCGCTGCGCGCCCTGGCCGCCGCCCCGGACGTGCCCGTGCTGCACTCCGCCGACTACCTCGCCCACCGGGACCGGCTGCTGACCGCCGGGCACGTCACCGTCGTCGGCGCCGGCCAGTCCGGGGCCGAGGTGCTGCTCGACCTGCTGCGGGCCCGCCCCCACGGGCGGGAGGGGCTGACGTGGCTCGCCCGGACCCCGGCCTTCGCACCGATGGAGTACAGCAAACTGGGCCTGGAGCACTTCACGCCCGACTACACCCGCTACTTCCACGACCTGCCCGAGACCGCCCGCGACCGGCTGCTGCCGGCGCAGTGGCAGCTGTACAAGGGCGTCAGCACGGACACCCTCGGCGACATCCACGACGAGCTGTACCGGCGCGCCCTCACCGGCGGGTGGCCCGACGTCACCCTCACGCCGGGCGTCGCCGTCACGGCCGCCGAACAGCGCGGCGGCCGGGTGGAGCTGTCCCTGGAGCACACCGAGGAGGGGTCCCGGGGCGAGCTGACCACCGACGCCGTCGTCCTCGCCACCGGCTACGCCGAGCGGCCCGTCGACGGGCTGCTGGAAGCGCTCGGCCCGCACATCTCCCGCGACGGCGCCGGCCGGCCCCTCGTCGGCCGCGACCAGCGGCTGGTCCTCGACGACAAGGTCGGCGGGGCCGTCTTCGTGCAGAACGCCGAGCGGCACACGCACGGCGTCGGCACCCCCGACCTGGGGCTGGCCGCCTGGCGCTCCGCGGTGATCCTCAACGCCCTCACCGGGCGGCCCGCCTACCCGCTGCCGGAGCGGACCGCGTTCACCACCTTCGGCCTCACCCGGCCCCGATCCGCCGACGACCAGAAAGAGTGCGCATGAGCGAGATCCGACCCCTGGACCCCGTCACGGAGGCCGACCGGGCCGCCGTCGACAACCTGCTGCGCTGCTGGGTGCGGGAGACCGGAGTGGAGCGGCCCGACGGCGACGTGCTGCGCCTGGAGCTGCCCGCGTCGGGCACGGTGATCGAGGTGCCCGTCCTGTACTGGTCGCCGGTCGGCTGGCACCGCTTCGGGTCCCCCCGCCTCCCGTCCGGGGCACCCGCCCCGGCCACCGCGCTCGCCGCGCTCCTGGGCGTCGAGGCGGCCGACGGCGACCCGGCCTCCGTGGCGGACCTGACCGGGCGGGTCAGCGACTCGGTGCGCCGCGTCGCCGAGTTCGTCCGGGTCCGCCGGGAGGCGCCCGCCGACCCGGCCGGCACCACCGCGTTCCTCGCCGCCGAACAGGCCCTCCTCACCGGGCACCCGCTGCACCCGACGCCGAAGAGCCGCGAGGGGCTCACCGACACCGAGGCCGCCCGCTACTCGCCCGAGGTCCGCGGCGCCTTCCCGCTCCACTGGTTCGCCGCCGACCCGTCGGTCGTGCGCGCCGACTCGTCGCTCGACCGGAGCGCCGAGGAACTCCTCGCCGGCTTCGCGGGCGACACCCCCACGCGCCCGTCGGGCACGGTCCTGGTCCCCGCCCACCCCTGGCAGGCGCAGGACGTCGTCCACCGGCCCGCCGTCCGCGCCCTGCTGGACGCCGGGCTGCTGCACGACCTCGGACCGTCCGGTCCCGCCTGGTCGGCGACCTCGTCGGTGCGGACGCTGTACCGGGCCGACGCGCCCGTGATGCTGAAGTTCTCCCTGGGCCTGCGGATCACCAACTCGCGGCGCGAGAACATGCGCTCCGAGCTGCACCGGGGCCTCGCCGTCGACCGGCTCCTCACCGCCGGCCTCGGCCGGGCGCTGCACGCCGCGCACCCCGGGTTCGCGATCGTCCGCGACCCGGCGTGGCTCGCGGTCGACGCCACCGCCGACGGCGGCGACACCGGCCTCGACGTGGTCGTGCGCGCCAACCCGTTCCCCGCGGACGCGGCGACCCAGGCCGAGTGCGTCGCCGGCCTCGTCGCGCCCCGCCCCGACCTGCCCGACGGCCGCTCCCGGCTGGCGTCGCTCGTGCACGCCATCGCCGCGCGCACCGGCCGGCCGGTCGGCGACGTCGGCGAGGAGTGGTTCGCCCGGTACGCCGAGCGCGTCGTCGGGCCCGTGCTGTGGCTGTACGCGACGTACGGTCTCGGGCTGGAGGCGCACCAGCAGAACACCCTGGTCACGGTGGACGGCGACGGTTGGCCGGCCGGCGGCCGCTACCGCGACAACCAGGGCTACTACTTCTCCCCCGACCGCAGCGACGCCCTGTACGGCTGGGTGCCCGGTGTCGGCCGTGACCTCGGCACGTACGTCGCGGACGACGTCATCGACGAGCGGCTCGCCTACTACGTCGGCATCAACAACCTGCTCGGCCTGGCCGGCGCGCTCGGCTCCCAGAGGCTCGCGGACGAGGAACGGCTGCTGCGGCACGCGGACCGGTTCCTCGCGGACGCCGCCGCCGCGCACGGCGACCGGCTGCGCCTCGCCTCGCTGCTGCGGGAGGAGCCGACGCTGCGCTGCAAGGCGAACCTGCTGACGCGGGTGCGCGGCATGGACGAGCTGACGGGCCCGCTGGAGGCGCAGTCGGTGTACGTGGACATCCCCAACCCCGTGGTGGAGGTGCGCAAGTGACGCGCGAGCGGCTCGTCATCGCCGAGACGGTGCTGGAGCAGGGCGTGTTCGCGCTGCGGGCGGTCGACCCGGCCGCCGACGCCGAGCTGGTGCACGGGTGGATGAACGACCCGGAGGTCGCCGAGTTCTGGGAGATGGCGCAGCCGGTGGAGCGCGTCGCCGCCTACCTGCGCGAGCAGGTGGCCAGTTCGCACTCCACGCCGTACGTCGGGTGCGTGGACGGCACGCCGATGAGCTACTGGGAGCTGTACCGGGCCGATCTGGACCCGCTGCGCCACCATTACGCCTCGCGGCCGCGCGACGCGGGCGTGCACCTGCTGCTCGGCCCGTCCGCCTACCGGGGCCGGGGGCTCGGGGCGGTGCTGCTGCGGGCCGTGTCGGACTGGCAGCTGCGCACCGATCCGTACGCGGAGCGGGTCGTCGCCGAGCCGGACATCCGCAACGCGCGTTCGCTGCGCGCCTTCGAGCGGGCCGGGTTCCGCATGGCACGGCAGATCGACCTGCCGGGCAAGCGGGCGGCGTTCATGGTCCGCGAGCGCACGGCATGACGGGGGCGCACGGACGCCCGGTGCTGCTGGCGGCGGCCGGGCTGCACATGGTGACCCAGTCGGCGCTGGCCCCGTTCTACCCGGCGCTGTTCCGCGCCGCGTACGGGGTGGAGGCGCTGGCCGCGACGGGGCTGTTCCTCGTGGTGTGCCAGGTGTCGGCGGTCGTGGCGCTGCCCCTGTGGGGGCGGGCGTGCCGGCGGGTGCCGCTGGCCCGGCTGGTGACGGCGGGCCAGACCGCCGCGGTGCTGCTGTCGGCGGCGCTGGTGCTGGCTCCGTCGTACGCGGTGTTCACCGGGGTGTCCGTGCTGCTCGTGGCCGCGAAGGCGGTCGTCCTGCTGGCCTACCCGGGGCTCGCGCGGAGCCATCCGCGCGGGGTGCTGCCCGGGGTGGTCCAGTACGTGGCCGTGCTGCACGCGGCGTCGGTCGCCGCGACGCTGCTGGGCGGCCTGGTCGTGTCCGTGCCCGACCCGCGCACCGCGCTGCCGCTGCTGGCCGTGGTGGAGGCGGTGCTGCTGGTGGCGTGCCTGCGGCTGCTGCGGCCGGCGGCCGGCCCGACGGGCGCCGCCGGCCCCGCGGCGCCCGCGGGGGGCGACGTGTGGCGGCTGGCCGGGTACGTGCTGCTGACGGCGGTCGCGGTGTACGCGGCGCGGCCGTACTTCACCGAGTACGTGACGGACGCCGGCGCGTCGGCGGGCACGGCGACGCTGCTGTTCGTGCTGCCGCACCTGGCGGTGCTGGCGCTGCTGCCCGTGGCCGGCCGGCTGCGGGCCCGGCTGGGCGGGCGGCCGCTGCTGCGGTACGGGATGCTCGTCGCCGCGGCGGGCCTGACCGCGCAGGCGGCGGTCACCGACCCCGGGTGGCTGGCGGTGGCGCGGCTGGTGTTCGGCGCCGGGCTGGCGTTGGGGCAGGTCGCCCTGGACGAGCGGGTGATACGGGCGAGCGGGTCGGGGGCGGCGTACAGCGTCGTCGCCATGGGTCAGACGGCCGGCCTGCTGCTCGCGCCCATGGTCGCCACCGCGGCGGCGTCCGCGGCACTGTGGGCCCCGCTGCCGGTCTGCGGCGCGTTGCTGTGCGTCCTCGCCGTCGCGGCCCCGGGCGGGGGCCGGTCCACCGCCGCGGCTGCGGCGGTTCCGTCCGCCGCCGTCGCGTCCGCGGTGACGCCGCCGGCCACGGTGCCGTCCGCCGCCGGTGGGCAGGTGTCACCCGGGGCGGAACGGGTGGGCACGGCCCCGCCCGCGCCGCCCGCCGTGCCGGCCGCCGAGACGGCACCCGCCGTGCTGCCGCAGCAGCGGCGGGCCCCCGGCCCGGTGGTCCCCGCCGCCGGCGCCGCCACCGGTGCGGCGGCCGGTGCGGCCGCGCGGGTCCGGCCGGAGGGCGGCCCGCCGACCGCCACGCCCCCGCCCGGGGGCGGCCCGCCCTCCCCTGGCCGCCGCGCCCCTGCCGCCGGCTCCCACGACCCCCATGGTCCAGCCACCCCCCACGGCCCAGGCTCCGGCCGCCGCGCCGGGGACCGGCCCCGCCGCCGCGCCCGGGTCGGTGCCCGCCGCACGCCCCTGACCCTTCACGCCCCTGCCCGCCCCCCGTCCGGGACTACAGGAATGACCTGCCATGACGATGCCCGGTAGTGCCCTGTCCGACCCGATACCCGGGCCCGCGTCCGGGCCCTCGCCGCTGCTCGAACCCGACCTGCTCGCGGCCTCCCCCGCCGGCCTCGCCGAGCTGGGCCGCCTCGTGCGCGACATCGCCCGGGAGGCCGCCGCCGGGCTGCGCCGCCGCGGCGGACCGTTGCCCGCGATGAGCCCGGAGGAGCTGACCCGGCTGGTCGACGAGCAGTTCCCCCATGGGGTCGTGCCGCGCGCCGGCGCGGGCCGCGACGCCGTGCTGGCCCTCGCCCGGGCCTGCGCGGAGACCACCGTGGACCTCGCCGACCCGCGCGCCGCAGCCCACCTCCAGCCGCCGTCGCTGGCCGTCGCCGCCGCCGCCGACGTCCTCGCCGGGATCTTCAACGCGTCCGTCGACACCTGGGACTCGGGCCCGTACGCCGTCGAGATCGAACGGCGGCTGGTGAAGGGGCTGTGCCGACTGGCCGGGTACGGGCCCGAGTCGGGCGGCGTGCTCACGCCCGGCGGCAGCGCCTCGAACCTCCAGGCCCTGCTCATCGCCCGCGACGCCGCCGCCGCGAAGGTCCGCGACGTGCGCAGCGGCGGGCTGACCGGGTTCGGTCTCGCGCCGCTCGTCCTCTGCTCCGAGCTGGCCCACTTCTCCGTCGCCCGGGCCTGCGCGGTGCTCGGGCTGGGCGAGGAGGCCGTGCGGACCGTGCCCGTCGACCGGCGGCACCGGATGCGCCCCGAGGCGCTGGACGCGGCGCTGCGCGGTGTGGACCCCGGGACGCGGCTGCCGGTCGCGGTCGTCGCCACGGCGGGGACCACCGACTACGGTTCCGTCGACCCGCTCCACGAGGTCGCCGCGGTGGCCCGGGAGCACGGTGTACGGCTGCACGTCGACGCGGCGTACGGCTGCGGCGCCCTCTTCTCCGACCGGCTGCGGCCGCTGCTCGCCGGGATCGAGGAGGCCGACACGGTCACCCTCGACCTGCACAAGACGGCCTGGCAGCCGGCCGCGGCCAGTGTCCTGCTCGCCCGCGACGCGGCCGACTTCACGTCGTCGACGGGGCTGCGGGTGGCCTACCTCAACCCGGACGACGACGGCGAGGCCGGGTACGACGGGCTGCTCGGCCTGTCGCTCCAGACGACCCGCCGCGCGGACGCGCTGAAGGTCGCGGCGACGTTCCTGGCGCTGGGCACCGACGGCGTCGGCGGGATGCTCGACGCCTGCCACGACCTGGCCCGGCACGCCGAGCGGGCGGTGGCGGCGCACCCGGCGCTCGTGCTGACGGCCGGGGCGACGCTCTCCACGGTCGTCTTCCGGTACGCCACCCGCGACCCGGCCGCGTCCGACGCCGTCAACGGCGCCCTGCGCCGCCGTCTGCTGCGCACCGGCCACGCGCTGGTCGGCCGGACGGACGTGGCGCAGGACGACGGCCGCCGCACCGTCCACCTGAAGCTGACGCTGCTCAACCCGCAGGCCCGCACGACCGACGTGGACGACCTGCTCGACGCGGTCGTCCGGGCCGGGCGGGCCGTCGAGGAGGAAGGGACCGCCGCATGAAGCGCCGCGGAACGGAGCAGCACAAGGGCCGGAAGAAGAACCGGCGTCCTCACGAGAAAGGCACAGCCCGTATGACTGACGGCCACCCCGTCCCCGACCTCGCCGACGTGTCGCCGGACGCGTGGCGGGAGGCGAACCGCAGACTCCTCGCCAAGACGCTCTCCGAGTTCGCGTTCGAGGAGCTGGTCAAGCCCCTGGAGCTGGAGACGGAGGGCCGCTTCCGCGTCGACCTGGACAGCGGGGTCTCGTACGTCTTCTCCGCGGCCCGGGGCGCCTTGGGCTCCTGGCGCGTGGACGGTTCCTCCGTCACGCGCGGCGCCGCAGGGCTGCTCGGCAACGAGATCGCCACGCCCGCCTGGGACGCGCAGCAGTTCCTGGTCGACTGCGCGGGGACGATCGGGACCGACCCGCCGACCCTGGCCATGTACCTCACCGAGGTGTCGGCGACCCTCGCCGTGGACGCCGCGCGCATCGAGCACGGCGGGCGGACCGCGGCCGAGCTGCGCGCACTGGACCACGCCGAGCTGGAGTCCGCCATGACGGGCCACCCGACGCTCGTGGCCAACAAGGGCCGCATCGGCTTCTCCGCGACGGACGTGCGGGCGTACGCGCCGGAGTCGGGGCGGGCGGTGGCGCTGCGGTGGATCGCCGTGCACCGGGGCCTGGCGGAGTTCCGCGGCACGCCGGAACTGAGCGAGCGGGCGGTCCTGGAGCACGAGTTGGACGAGGAGACCGTCGCCGCGTTCCGCGCGCGGATCGAGGCGGCGGGCGGCGACCCGGACGCGTACGTGTGGATGCCCGTCCACCCCTGGCAGTGGGACCACGCCGTGCAGGTGCTGTTCGCGGGCGAGATCGCCCAGCGGCGGATCGTCCCGCTCGGTGAGAGCGCCGACGCGTACCTGCCGCAGCAGTCGGTGCGGACGATGACGAACGTGTCGGAGCGCGGCCGCTGGGACGTCAAGCTCCCCCTGCGCATCGTCAACACGCTGATCTGGCGCGGCATCCCGCCGCACTGCACCCAGGGCGCGCCGCTGACCACGCAGTGGCTCACGGGCCTGCTCGGCAAGGACCCGCTGCTGCGCGACGAGCTGCGCACGGTGTTCCTCGGCGAGGTGGCGTCGGTGACGGTCCGCCACCCGTACCTGGACCGGGTGGCGGACGTGCCGTACCAGCACCTGGAGACGCTCGGCTGCATCTGGCGCGAGTCGGTGTCGTCGCGGCGGGACGAGGGCGAGCGGGTGCGGACGTTCGCGTCGCTGCTGTACGTCGACGAGCACGGCACGTCGTTCGCGGCGGAGCTCGCCCGCGCCTCCGGGCTGCCGGCCGAGGAGTGGCTGTCGCGGCTGTTCGAGACGGTGATGCACCCGGTGCTGCACGTGATGTACACGTACGGCATCACCTTCAACCCGCACGGCCAGAACACCCTGATCGGGTACGACGGGAACGACGTGCCGTGCCGGCTGTTCCTCAAGGACTTCGTCGACGACGTGTCCGTCTCGCACACCCCGGTGCCCGAGCGCGGCCCCGAGCCGGACGGCTACGACCACGTCCTGCCGCGCAAGGACCCGGTCGTCATCCGCCAGCACGTGGTGGACCAGTTGCTGCTGGGCCACTTCCGGTACCTGGCGCCGCTCGTCGCCGAGCAGCTGGGCGTGGCGGAGGAGCGGTTCTGGCGGCTGGTGCGGCAGGCGGTCGTGTCGTACCAGAAGCGGTTCCCGGAGAAGGCGGAGCGGTTCGCCGCCTACGACATGCTCGCGGAGGAGTTCCCCCGCTACCCGTTCAACACCGACCGGCTCGTCGTCACCCGCTACGTCGACCGGGCGCTGCGCCACGCGCTGCGCCCGAACGGCACCGTCCCCAACCCGCTGTCATGAGCATCGAGATCAGCGCGTCGGAGCTCACCCTCGGCCACGGGGGCGAGCCCGTCGCGCGGAGCATCGCCGTCGCCCTGGCCCCCGGCGAGGTCACCGCGCTCGTGGGGCCCAACGGCTCCGGCAAGTCCACCCTGCTGCGGGCGCTGGCCCGGCTGCACACCCCGGACGGGGGGCGGATCGTCCTGGACGGGCGGGACCTCGCCGCCTACCGGCCGCGGGAGCTGGCGCGCAAGCTGAGCTTTTTGACGCAGTCGCCGATCGAGCCGGCCGGGGTGACGGTCGAGGAGCTGGTCTCCTACGGGCGCCACCCCCACCAGGGCCTGCTGGCGCGCGGCGCGGGCCGGGAGGACCGCGAGGCCGTCGCGTGGGCGCTGGACGCCACGAACCTGCGCCCGTTCGCCGAACGCACCCTGGACCGGCTGTCCGGCGGCGAGCGGCAGCGGGCGTGGATCGCCATGGCGCTGGCCCAGCGCACCGGTCTGCTGCTGCTCGACGAGCCGACGACGTACCTCGACATCCGATACCAGATCGAGGTGCTGCGGCTCGTGCGGCGGCTGGCGGACGAGCACGGCATCACCGTGGCGGTGGTGCTGCACGACCTGAACCAGGCCGCCGCGTTCTCCGACGCGATGGTCGTGCTCGCGGGGGGCCGCATCGTGGCCTCCGGCACGCCCGCCGAGGCGCTGACGGAGGACACCGTCCGCACCGCCTTCGGCATCGACACGACCGTCACCCACGACCCCCACACGGGTGTGCCGACCTGTCTGCCGACCTGGCGCGAGCCATCGGCGGCGGCGGCCACCTGAGACCCACCGCACCACGGAACCGCACCACCCGAACGAGCAAAGGAACCTCGCTCATGCGCACACCACCACGGGCCGCACGGATCACCCTGACCGCCCTCCTCGCCGCCGCGGCGCTCGCCGTCACCGCCGTCGGCTGCGGCTCCGCCGCCGAGGAGGCGGGTGGCGGGTCACCGACGAAGGGCAGCGGCGGCGGGAAGGACGGCGGCGCCGTCACCGTCACCCACCTCAAGGGCTCCACCACACTGGACAGGCCGGCGGCGAAGGTCGTCGCGCTGGAGTGGACGTACGCCGAGGACCTGCTGGCCCTCGGGGTGTCCCCGGCCGGTGTGGCCGACGTGAAGGGCTACGGCCAGTGGGTCACCGGCGGCCCGCGCTTCGGAAAGGACGTCAAGGACGTCGGCACCCGGCAGGCGCCCAGCCTGGAGACGATCAAGGTGCTGAAGCCGGACCTGATCATCACGTCCAAGGTGCGCTCCGAGGCCAACTACGAGCAGCTCAACAAGATCGCGCCGACGCTGATGTTCGACCCGTACGCCACGGACAGCGAGTACGAGGAGATGCGGGCGACGCTGAAGAAGATCGGCACGGCGGTCGGCAAGGCCGACGCGGCGGACCAGGCGCTCAAGGACCTCGACGCGAAGGTCGACGCCGCGAAGCGCAAGCTCGCCGACGCCGGCAAGGGCGGCTCCGCGGTGACCGTCGCCCGCGGCTACACCACGGACGGCGCCGCCGTGGTGGAGGTCCTCACCGACTCCACCATCCCGGGCGGCCTGCTGCCGCGCCTCGGCCTGAAGAACGCGTGGTCGGGCAAGGCCGACGCGTACGGCATGAGCAAGGTCGACATCGAGGGCCTGAAGCCGGTGGAGAAGTCCAGCCTGGTGTACGTCGCCGCGAAGGACGACGACGTCTTCACCGGCTCGCTGCCGAAGAACGCGCTGTGGCAGAGCCTGGACTTCGCCAAGGGCAAGCGGGTCCACGCCCTCGACCCGGGCACGTGGTTCTTCGGCGGGCCGTTCTCCACCGGTCAGGTGGCCGACGAGATCGCGGACGCGCTCACTTCATGACCGGGATCGCGACGCGTCCGGTGAGGACCGCGGTGCCGGGCCCGGCCGGGAGGGCGCGCCGCCTCCCGGCCGGGCCGGCCGCGATCGTGCTGGGCGGGGTGCTCGCGCTGCTGCTGGTGACGGTGGCCCACCTGGGCCACGGCCGCAGCGGCGTGGGGCTGGGGGACCTGCTGCGGGTGCTGCTGGGCGGCGGCGACGCCGACGCCCGGTCGGTGCTGCTCGGCGGGCGGCTGCCGCGCACGCTGGCCGGGCTGGTGGCCGGGGCGTCGCTGGCGGTGGCGGGGTGCCTGCTGCAGTCGTCGGTGCGCAATCCGCTGGCGTCACCGGACACGCTGGGAGTGACGGCCGGCGCGTACCTGGCGGTGGCCGTCAGCGCGATCACCGGCTTCTCGCTGGGCGACCTGCCGCGCGGCGGGGTGGCGTTCGTGGGCGGTCTGCTGGCCGCCGCGCTCGTGCACACCGTGGCCGGCGGGTCGCGGGGCCGTCCGGCGCACCTGGTGCTGGCCGGGGTGTCCGTGACGCTCGCCCTGTCGAGCGTCACGGCGGTGCTGGTGGTGTTGTTCCAGGAGGAGACCGGGGCGGTGTTCTTCTGGGGCCACGGCTCCCTCGCGGTCGCCGACAGCGGCCGGTCGGTGACGGTGCTGCCGCTGCTCGCGGCCGGGCTGCTGGGCGGGTTGCTGCTGGCGAGGACGCTCGACATCCTCGGGACGGGCGACGAGACGGCGCGGGGCCTCGGCGTGCACGTGGGGCGGGTACGGCTGACGGCGGTGCTGCTGTCGGTGCTGCTCACGGCGTGCGCGGTCGCGGTGACGGGCCCGATCGGCTTCGTCGGCCTGGCCGCGCCGCACCTCGTGCGGTTCGCCGGGGTGCGGCGGCACGCGGCGCTGCTGCCGGCGTCCGCCGTGTGGGGCGCGACGCTGCTGCTGGGGGCGGACCTGCTGGCGCGGGTGACGTCGCCCACCGGCAACGAGGTCCCGGCCGGCGTGGTGACCGCGCTGTTCGGCGCGCCGCTGTTCCTGTGGCTGGCCCGCCGCCTGCCGGCGGAGCCGGCCGCGCCCGGCACCGTGATGCCGGGGCGGCGCGGGCGGCGGCTGCCGTACCCGGCGTTGCTGGTCGGCGGGGTGGCGGCGGTGTGCGCGCTGCTGGCCGGCGGGCTGGTCCTCGGCGACATCTCCGTCCCGCTCGCCGAGCTGCCCCGGCTGCTGGCGGGCGGCGGTGACGAACTGCTGGGCGGGGTGGTGCTGGAGTACCGGCTGCCGCGCCTGCTGGTGGCGGCGCTCGCCGGGGCGCTGCTGGCGGTGGCGGGCGGCATCGTGCAGACGGTGTCGCGCAACCCGCTGGCCGACCTGACCGTGATGGGCGTCAGCGGTGGCGCCGGGTTCGGTGCGGCGCTGGTGCTGGTGGCGCTGCCGTCGGTGCCGTACGCGGCGCTACCCGTCGCGGCGCTCCTGGGCGGTACGGCGGCGTTCGCGCTGACGTACGGGCTGTCGCTGCGGAAGGGTTCGGTGGCGCCGGAGCGGTTGGTGCTGGTCGGCATCGGCACGTTCGCGCTGACGACGGCCGCCACCAACTACCTGGTGGTGGGGGCGCGTTTCCAGGTGGCGCAGGCCCTGACGTGGCTGTCGGGGTCGACGTACGCGCGGGACACGACGGACCTGTCGGTGCTGGTGGTGGCGGTGGTGGCGGGCGTGCCGTTGGTGGTGCTGGCCTTCCGCCGGCTGGACCTGCTGGCGCTGGGCGAGGACACGCCCCGCACGCTGGGCTTGCCGCTGGAGCGCACCCGGCTGGCGGTGCTGGCCCTCGCGGTGGCGCTGGCGGCGTGCGCGGTGGCGGTGGTGGGGACGGTGGCGTTCGTCGGCCTGGTCGCGCCGCACGCGGCGCGGATGCTGGTCGGTTCGCGGACGCACCGGCTGCTGCCCACGGCGGCGCTGCTGGGCGCGGCGCTGATGATCGCCGCCGACACGGTGGGCCGGACGGCGATCGCCCCGGCGGAGATCCCCTCGGGGTTGCTGGCGGCGCTCATCGGCACGCCGTACTTCGTGTGGCAGCTGCGGCGCGGCGGGCGCGCGGGGTGACGTACGCCCCGGATCGGCCGACCGGGCCGGGGCGGGGCGGGCGGCTCGGGGCGGGGCGGGGCGGGCGGCTCGGGGCGTACGGTCCGGGGCGAGGCGGCCCGGGCCGGGCCCAGGGGGCCGGTTCCGGGCGGCTCGGGCCCGGGTGTTGCTGGTGGGTCCGGAGGTCCGGAGGTCCGGACGGTTCGGGCGGGACCGGGGGCGGTTTCGGCGCTCGCAGTGGTCCCGACGGTCCCGGGGGCCCGGCGGTCTCCAGCGCCCCGGGGGTCCCAGCGGTCCCGGAGGTCTCGGCAGTCTCACGCATCCTCCGGGCCCGACGGCCCGGGGTCGGGAGGCCCTGGGGCCCGCGGGTCCCGGGGGCCCCGGCTGTCCCGAGGGTCCCGGCGGGCGGTCTCAGCGGCCGCGCGCCTCGCGGAAGCGGGCCAGAGCGGCGGGGAGTTCCACGATCGGCGGCGGGTAACCGTCACCGATCCGCTCCCGGACGGCCGGCTTCCACGGCTCGTGCACGGCCGGGCCCGCGATGCCCGCCAGCTCCGGCACCCAGCGGCGCACATAGGCGCCCTCGGGGTCGTAACGGCGTCCCTGGAGGATCGGGTTGAGGACGCGGTGGGGGCGGCTGTCGGTGCCGGTGCCCGCCACCCACTGCCAGTTGAGCTGGTTGTTGGCGACGTCCCCGTCGACCAGCAGCTCCAGGAAGTGCCGGGCGCCGACGCGCCAGTCGACGTAGAGCGTCTTGGTGAGGAAGCTCGCGGCGAGGAGCCGCCCCCGGTTGTGCATCCAGCCCTCGTGGGCGAGTTGGCGCATGGCGGCGTCGACGACCGGGTAGCCGGTGCGGCCGGAGCGCCACGCCTCGATGTCGCCGGCCGCCGTCCGCTCGTCGCGCCACCGGTCGTACCGGGTGCGGTAGTCGTCGCGGGCCGCGCGGGGGCGGGCGGCGAGCAGTTGGCGGTGGAAGTCGCGCCAGCACAGCTGCCGGGCGAACGCCTCGGCGCCGGGCGTGCCCCGGGCCCGCGCCCGGTGGACGGCCTCCACGGCGGAGACGGAGCCGAAGTGCAGGTGCGGCGAGAGCCGGGACGTGGCGTCGCCCGCCAGGTCGTCGTGGCGTTCGCCGTACGCGTCGACACCGTCGCGCAGCCAGGCGTCGAGCCGCCGCCGGCCCTCGCCCTCGCCCCCCGCGGCGAGGCCGGGCGAGGTGCCGGGCACGCCGGAGCGGGACGGGAGCTCCTCGGAGCGGACGCCGTCGGGCACGGGGACCGCGCGGGGCGCGGCGAGCGGTTCACGGGGCCGTTGCCCCGACCAGCGGCGGAAGTACGGGCCGAAGACGGCGTAGTGGTCGGAGCCGTGCGGGGTGACCTCGCCGGGCGGGACGACGGTGCCCACCCCGTCGTGGACGAGCAGCCGCCGTCCCGCGGCCGCCAGGGCCGTGCGCAGGAGCTCCTCGCGGTGCTGGGCGTAGCCACTGTGGTCGGCCGCCATGTGCACCTCGGTGGCGCCGGTCTCCGCCGCCACCGCGGCGACCGCATCGGCGACGCGCCCGGACCGGACGACGAGCCGCCCGCCGCGCCGCCGCAGTCCCGCGTCGAGGTCGGCGAGGCAGTCGGCGAGGAACGCCGCCCGGTTGGGCGGGGCGAACCCGGCGGCGGTGACGGCCTCGTCGCGGACGAAGAGCGGGACCACGGCGCCGTGGGCGCGCAGGGCGGCACGCAGAGGCGGGTGGTCGTGCAGGCGCAGGTCCGAGGTGAACAGGACGACGGCGGTGGTCACGGCGCGCTCCCGGGGGCGGCCGCGGGTCTGGCCGCGGCCTTGGTGATGTTGCGGGCCATCCCGCCGAAGACGACGGCGTGGAACGGCGAGACGCTCCACCAGTAGGCGTGGCCGACCAGGCCGCGCGGGGCGAACAGGGCCCGCTGCCGGTAGCGGGTGCGGCCCTGCTCGTCCCGGTCGGCGTACATCTCCAGCCAGGCGAGGCCGGGCAGGCGCATCTCGGCGCGCAGGCGCAGCAGCCGGCCGCGTTCGATCTCCTCGACGCGCCAGAAGTCGAGCGAGTCGCCGGCGCGCAGCCGGGCGGCGTCGCGGCGGCCGCGGCGGAGCCCCACCCCGCCGACGAGCCGGTCGAGCCAGCCGCGCACGGCCCAGGCGAGGGGGAAGGAGTACCAGCCGTTGTCCCCGCCGACGCCTTCGATGACCCGCCACAGCCGCTCGAGGTCGGCGTCGACCAGCCGCTCCCGCTCGTCGGTGTAGAGGCTGCCGCCCGCCCAGTCGGGGTCGGTGGGCAGCGGGTCGCTGGGGGCGCCGGGCACGGACGCGGACGACCAGCGGGTGGTGACCCGGGCCTCGCGGACGCGGCGCAGGGCGAGCGCCAGGGCCTCGTCGACGCCGATGGGCGCGCCGGGCGGGTCGGGGACGTACCGGCCGATGTCGTGCTCCCTGCAGACGACCTCGTGGCGCAGGGAGGCGGCGAGGGGCCGGGCGATGGAGGCGGGCACGGGCGTGACGAGCCCGATCCACAGGCTGGACAGGCGCAGGCTCAGCACGGGGACGGACACGATGAACCGCCGCCGGAGCCCGGCGACGGCGGCGTAGCGCCGCATGAGGTCGCGGTAGGTGAGGACGTCGGGCCCGCCGATGTCGAAGGCGCGGTGGACGTCGGCGGGCAGCCGGGCGCTGCCGACGAGGTAGCGCAGGACGTCCCGGACGGCGACGGGCTGGATGCGGGTGCCGACCCAGCTGGGCGAGACCATGACGGGCAGCCGCTCGGTGAGGTAGCGCAGCATCTCGAAGGAGGCGGAGCCGGAGCCGAGGATGACCGCGGCGCGCAGGACGGCGGTGGGCACGCCGGAGTCGAGGAGGATCCGCCCCACCTCGTCGCGGGACCGCAGGTGCGCGGAGAGGCGGTCGGCGGGGACCCCGGCGGGGGTGAGGCCGCCGAGGTAGACGAGGCGGCCGACGCCGGCGGCGCGGGCCCGGGCGCCGAAGAGGGTCGCGGCGCGGCGGTCGGTGTCCTCGAAGCCGCGGCCGGTGCCGAGGGAGTGGACGAGGTAGTAGGCGACGTCGACGCCGCTCATGGCGGCGGCCACCGACTCCTCGTCGGTGACGTCGCCCCGGACGATCTCGACCCGGCCGGCCCAGGGGTGGTCGCGGAGCTTGCCGGGCGAGCGGGCCAGGCAGCGGACGCGGTGGCCGGCGGCGAGCAGTTCGGGCACGAGCCGGCCGCCGATGTACCCCGTCGCGCCGGTGACCAGGCAGAGGGGAGGCCGGTCGGGCCCCGGGGTGGTGTCGGTCATGACGCCTCCGTCTCGTGTGGTGCTCTTTCCACGGTGGACCGCCTCCCCGGGTTCCGCCCGCCCGGTGCTTCCGCCGCCCCGGTGCTTCCGCCCGTCCGGTGCGCGCGGATGCGCACCTGCGGGTTTCTATAGGCTGACCAGGTGGTGACGAGGGACGACGAGCGGGCCGACGGCGGGACGCGGGGTGAGCGGCACCCGGCGGACCTGCAGGCCTTCGCCGTGCAGCTGCGCCGGATGAACGGCGAGGTGAACCGGCTGGTGCACGGCTTCGCGACGAGCCAGGGCCTGCACCCGACGGACGTGCAGGCGCTCGCCGCCATCCTGGACGCCACCGAGCCGATGACGCCGGGGCGGCTGCGCGAGCACCTGGGGCTGACCTCGGGCGCGGTGACCGCGTGCGTGGACCGGCTGGAGCGGGCGGGGCACATCCGCAGGTCGCGGGAGAGCGCCGACCGGCGCGTGGTCCACCTCCACTACGCCGAGGGGGCGCGCGGGGCCGCGCGCGCCTTCTTCCAGCCGCTGGCCCGGGCGACGGAGGCCGCGCGGGAGCGGTTCGCACCGGAGGAGCTGGAGGTGGCGCTGCGCTTCCTCACCGTCCTGAACGAGGAGCTGGGCGCGGAGGGCGTACCCCGGCGTTGACGGGGTGGACGGCCGCGACCGGCGCGCCCCGGGTGGGTGACGGTCCGGGCGCGTGGCGGCCCTGGCGGGTGGCGGTCCCGGGCGCGTGGCGGTCCCGGGCGCGTGGCGGTCCCGGGCGCGTGATGCCTCGTGGCGTGCGGGCCTCCGGGCGTGTGCCGATCCCAGCGTGGCGGGGACCCTCCCGGACATATAACTCGATCATTGAGATAGTTTGTTGTTGAGATACTTCTCGAGACGATCGGCGTGCCGGCTCTCCCGGGCCGGCCCGCGGGACGCCTCCCTCTTCCGCAGGAGACCCATGTCCGCGTTCCCGGCCCTCGCCCGCCGGCTGCTCCCCGCCCTCCTGATCGCCGTGTGGCTCGCCGTCGGCGGCGGACTTGGCCCGTACGCCGGCAAGCTCGGCGAGGTGGCCACCAACGACCAGGCGGCCTTCCTCCCGGAGGACGCCGAGTCGACCCGCGTCCTGGAGGCGCAGCGCGCCTTCCGCCAGGAGGAGTCGCTGCCCCTCGTCGTCGTGTGGACGGCGGCCGACGGCGGACGCCTGGCGCCCGCCGCGCGCGCGGACGCCACCCGGGCGCTCGCCTCGCTGGCCGGCACGCCCGGCGTCGTCGGCCGCCCCTCCCCCGCCCTGCCCTCCGAGGA
Source organism: Streptomyces changanensis (assembly GCF_024600715.1). NCBI lineage: Bacteria > Bacillati > Actinomycetota > Actinomycetes > Kitasatosporales > Streptomycetaceae > Streptomyces > Streptomyces changanensis. Next base: position 5,510,460 of record NZ_CP102332.1, on the reverse strand, counting down.
CGGCGAGGCGCTCCAGGGCGCCCTGCGGCTGGCGCCCGACCTCGGAGACGAGCTGTCCACGGTGCTGGACCGGGTCCGCGACACCGCCGGCGACGTCCCCGGCACGCGTGCCCGACTGGCCGGCCCGGCGGCGACCCAGGCCGACCTGGGTGACGCGTTCGCCGGCATCGACGGCCTGCTGCTGGGCGTCGCCCTCGCCGCCGTGCTGCTCATCCTGCTGCTGGTGTACCGCAGCGTGCTGCTGCCACTGGTGATCATTCTGTGCGCGGTGTTCGCGCTGGCCCTGGCGTGCGCGGTGGTGTACGTCCTCGCCGACGCCGACGTCCTGCGCGTCGACGGCCAGGTGCAGGGCATCCTGTTCATCCTCGTCATCGGCGCCGCGACCGACTACGCCCTGCTGCTGGCCGCGCGGTTCCGGGAGGAGCTCGCCCGGCACGAGGACCGGTACGCCGCGATGCGCGCCGCGATGCGCCAGTCGTACGGCCCCGTCGCGGCGAGCGCCGCCACGGTCGCGCTGGGGCTGCTGGCCCTGCTCCTGAGCGACCTGACCAACAACCGCGCGCTGGGTCCGGCCGGCGCCATCGGCATCGTCTGCGCGGTCCTCGGGGCGCTGACGTTCCTCCCGGCCGTCCTGGTCCTGCTGGGCCGCGGGGCGTACTGGCCGGCGGCGCCGAAGTCCGGGACGGGCGGCGCCGGGCACGGCGTGTGGACGAAGGTGGCGGCCCTCGTGGACCGCGCCCCGCGCCGCGTCTGGGCGGTGACGCTCGCGGCCCTGCTGGCGTGCGCGGCGTTCGCCCCCACCCTCACCGCGCGGGGGGTGCCGCTGGACGAGATCTTCGTCGACGACGCGCCGTCCGTCTCCGCGGGCCGGGTGCTCGGCGAGCACTTCCCCGGCGGTTCGGGCAACCCGGCCGTCATCGTGGCGGACGCGGCGGCGCTGCCCGCGGTCACCGCCGCGGCCGAGGGCACCCGGGGGGTCGATTCGGCCGTGCCCGTCACCGCGTCCGGCCGCCCGGGCGGGCCGCCGCTCACGGTGGACGGCCGCGTCCAGGTCAACGCCACGCTGCAGGACGCCCCCGACAGCGACGCCGCCAAGGAGGCCCTGGCGCGCCTGCGGACCGCCGTCCACGCCGTGCCGGGCGCCGACGCCCTGGTGGGCGGCTACACGGCGCAGCAGTACGACACCCAGCGGACCGCCGAGCGGGACCGCGAGGTGATCGTGCCGGTGGTGCTGCTGATCATCCTGCTGATCCTCGTGGGGCTGCTGCGCTCCCTGCTTCTGCCGGTGCTGCTGGTGGCGACGGTGGCGCTGAACTTCCTGGCGACGCTGGGCGTCTCGGCCCTCGTCTTCGAACGGGTGCTGGGCTTCAGCGGCACGGACGCCTCGGTCCCGCTGTACGGGTTCGTCTTCCTCGTCGCCCTCGGTGTGGACTACAACATCTTCCTCATGTCCCGGGTCCGCGAGGAGACCTTCCTGCACGGCACCCGGGAGGGGGTGCGGCGCGGCCTGACCGCGACCGGCGGGGTGATCACCTCGGCGGGCGTGGTGCTCGCCGCGACGTTCGCCGCGCTCGCGGTGATCCCGCTGGCCTTCCTGCTCCAGATCGCGTTCATCGTCGCCTTCGGCGTGCTCCTCGACACGCTCGTCGTGCGGTCGCTGCTCGTGCCCGCGCTGGTCCGGGACATCGGGCCGGTGTCCTGGTGGCCCGGATCCCTCAGAACACGGACAGGCCCGTCAGGGTCGTGAACCGGTCGAGCGCGGCGACCCCGGCGACGGAGTTGCCGCGCTCGTCGAGGCCGGGGCTCCACACGCACAGGGTGCACCGGCCGGGGACGACGGCGATGATGCCGCCGCCGACGCCGCTCTTGCCGGGCAGCCCGACCCGGTACGCGAAGTCGCCGGCGGCGTCGTACGTCCCGCAGGTCAGCATGACGGCGTTGACCTGCTTCGCCTCGCTGCGGCTGAGCAGCGCGGAGCCGTCGGCGCGCACGCCGTGCCTGGCGAGGAAGCCGGCGGCCAGGGCGAGGTCGGCGCAGGACGCCTCCAGGGAGCACTGGCGGAAGTACTGCTCCAGTAGGTCCCCGACCGGGTTGCCGACGTTGCGGTACGAGGCCATGAAGTGGGCCAGGGCCGCGTTGCGGTCGCCGTGCGCGGCCTCGGACGCGGCGACGTCCTCGTCGAAGTCCAGGGCGGTGTTGCCGCTCTCGGCGCGCAGGAACGCGCGGAGCGTGTCGGAGGCGTCGCCGGTCAGGGTGTGCAGCCGGTCGGTGACGACGAGCGCGCCCGCGTTGATGAACGGGTTGCGCGGGATGCCGTGCTCGTACTCCAGCTGCACCAGCGAGTTGAAGGGGTTGCCGGAGGGCTCGCGCCCCACGTGCTCCCACAGCGCCTCGCCCTCCAGGGAGAGCGTCAGGGCGAGGGTGAACGCCTTGGTGATGGACTGGGCGGAGAACGGCCGCCGCCAGTCCCCCACCCCGTAGACCGTGCCGTCGAGCTCGGCGACGGCCATGCCGAAGCGGCGCGTGTCGGCCTCGGCGAGCGCCGGGATGTAGTCCGCCGGCCGGCCGCGGCCCGGCCGGGCGGCGATGTCGGCGGCGATCTGGTCGAGGACGGGCTGGAAGGCGGGGGCCACGGTCGTGCTCACTCCGGCGTGTGCGATGGCGTGTTCGGGGCCCATTGTGCACGTCCCCGGCGCGCGGCCCGGCGGGGGCGCCTCAGTGAGGCGGGACCGCCCCGGCGAGGGCCGGCAGGATCCGGTCCGGGGTGAGGGGGAGTTCGCGGAAGCGGACCCCGGTGGCGTGGTGGACGGCGTTGCCGACGGCGGCCGCCGCGCCGACCGTGCCGATCTCGCCGATGCCCTTGCTGCCCATGGGGTTGAGGAGGCGGTCCTCCTCGTCGATCCAGTGGGCCTCCACGGCGGTCACGTCGGCGTGGGCGGGCACGTGGTAGGAGGCGAGGTCGCTCTCGGTGAAGTCGCCGTGGGCGGCGTCCATCGTGCTGCCCTCGGTCAGGGCCATGCCGATCCCCATGATCATGCCGCCGACCAGCTGGGAGCGGGCGGTGCGCGCGTTGAGGACGCGCCCCGCGGCGAACACGCCCAGCATGCGGCGCAGCCGCACCTCTCCGGTGACGGTGTCGACCTGGACCTCGGCGAAGTGCGCGCCGAAGGCGTGCCGCGCGTACGGCGGGGTGCGGCGGGCCTCGTCGGAGGTGTCGGCGGTGACCGTCAGCCCGTCCGCGGGCAGGGGGTCGGACCGGGCGGCGAGGGCCGCCGTGAGGTCGGTGCAGGCACGGTGGACGGCCCAGCCCCAGGACGCGGTGCCGGAGGAGCCGCCGGCGAGGGGGGCGCGCGGCAGGCGGGTACTGCCGATCTCGATGCGCACGGCGTCCAGCGGCACGGCCAGCGCGGCGGCGGCGACCTGGGCGAGGACGGTCCGCGCGCCGGTGCCGATGTCGGTGGCGTTGACGCGGACGGTGTACGTGCCGCCGGGATGGGCGGTGGCCGACGCGGTGGACGGCGCGGCGTACGCCGGGTAGGTGGCGGCGGCCACGCCCGAGCCGATGAGGAGGGGGCCCTCGCGGCGGGCGCCGGGGCGCGGGTCGCGGTCGGCCCAGCCGAAGCGGCGCGCTCCCTCGTGCAGACAGCCGACGAGGTTGCGGCTGCTGAAGGGGCGGCCGCTGTCGGGCTCGGTGGCCGGGTCGTTGCGGACGCGCAGCTCGACCGGGTCCATGCCGAGGGCGTCGGCGAGCTCGTCCATGGCGGACTCCAGGGCGTACATGCCGGGGGTCTCGCCGGGCGCGCGCATCCACGACGGGGTGGGCACGTCGAGGGGGACGACGCGGTGGGTCGTCAGGCTGTGCGGGGAGCCGTACATGACACGGGCGGGCACCGCGGCCTGCTCGACGAACTCGGCGATGCGCGAGGTGTGGGTGGTGACCTCGTGGCTGAGGGAGGTGAGGGTGCCGTCCCGTTCCGCGCCGAGCCGCAGCCGGTGCAGGGTCGGGGCGCGGTGCCCGGTGACGGCGGGCAGGTGGCGGCGGGGCAGCGCGAGCTTGACGGGCCGGCCGGTGTGGATCGCCGCCATCGCGGCGAGCACGACGTGCGGGCGCGGTGTGCCCTTGCTGCCGAAGCCGCCTCCGACGTGCTCGGCGACGACGGTGACCCGGTCCTCGGGCAGGTCGAAGAGGGTGGCGAGGACGGAGCGGACGGCGTTGCCGCCCTGGCAGGAGTCGTACACGGTGAGCCGGCCGCCGGAGTAGTGGGCGGTGGCGGCGTGCGGCTCCATGGGGTGGTTGTGCAGGGGCGGCACCCGGTAGGCGGTGTCGACGCGTACGGGGGCGGCGGCGAAGGCGGCGGCCGCGTCGCCGCGCTCGCGGTGGCCGGGCTGACCGCCGTTGGCCTTCTCGGGGGTGTACGCCTCCGGGTGGTCCTCGGCGAGGACGACGTCGTGCGGCTCCGGCTCGTCGCCGGGGTCGGCGTACGCGACGCGGACGGCGGCGGCGACGGCGCGGGCCGCCTCCGGCGTCTCGGCCAGGGCGAGGGCGACGTACCAGCCGCGGTGCGGGACGGCGTCGTACTGCAGGACGTCGAGTTCGGCGTCGTCGGGCGGCGCGGCGAAGCGCGGCGCGTCGAACGGGGTGAGGACGGCGACCGCGCCCGGCAGGGCCAGGGCGGCCGCGGTGTCGACGGCGGTGACCCGGCCGCAGGCGATCCCGGCGGCGACGGGCCAGGCGTGGAGACAGCCGGGCGGGGTGTGCTCGGCTGCGTACCGCGCGGCGCCGGTGACCTTGTCGCGGCCTTCGATGCGCTCGGCGGGGGCGCCGAGGGTGTGCGGGGTGGCGGCCATGGGGGTCCTTCTCCGGTCAGGGGCGGGGGGCACCGGCGAGGCCGCCGACGACGTCCTCGGCGAGCCGCTGGGCGAGGGTGACCTTGTAGGCGTTGTCGCGCAGCGGTTCGGCGGCGGCGAGTTCGGCGGCGACGGCGCGGGCGACGTCCGCCGCGGTGGGGGCCGTGCCGAGCAGGGCCTCCTCGGCGTGACGGGCCCGCCACGGGCGGTGCGCGAGCCCGCCGAACGCCAGCCCCACGTGCCGTACGGCGCCCCGGGCGTCGAGGTCGAGGACGGCGGCGACGGAGACGAGCGCGAAGGCGTACGAGGCGCGGTCGCGGACCTTGCGGTAGGTGGAGGCGAGCCCCGCGGTCGCGGCGGGCAGCGTCACGCCGGTGATCAGCTCCCCGGGCCGGATGACCGTGTCCAGCTCGGGGTGGTCGCCGGGCAGGCGGTGGAACGCGGCGACGGGCACGGTGCGGGCGCCGTCCGGGCCCTGCAGCTCGACGTCGGCGTCGAGAGCGGCGAGCGCGACGGCGAGGTCGGAGGGGTGGGTGGCGATGCACAGGTCCGAGTGGCCCAGGACGGCGTGGTCGCGGTGGACGCCGTCCCGGGCGCCGCAGCCGCTGCCGGGGACGCGCTTGTTGCAGGGCTTGGTGAGGTCCTGGAAGTAGGGGCAGCGGGTGCGCTGGAGGAGGTTGCCGCCGGTGGTGGCGGCGTTGCGGAGCTGCCCCGAGGCACCGGAGAGCAGGGCGCGGGAGACGGCGGGGTAGCGGTCGCGGACCAGGGGGTGCGCGGCGAGGTCGCTGTTGCGGACGGTGGCGCCGACGCTCAGGCCGCCGTCGGGCCGTTCCCGCACCTCGTCCAGGGGCAGGCCGGTGACGTCGACGAGCGCGTCGGGCGTCTCGACGCCGAGCTTCATCAGGTCGACGAGGTTGGTGCCGCCGCCGAGGTAGCGGGCGCCGGGGTGCGCCGCGTGGGCGGCGGTGGCCTCCCCGACGGTGCGAGCGCGGACGTACGCGAAGGGTTTCACCGGGACACGTCCTCCACGGCCTGGACGATGTGGGGGTAGGCGCCGCAGCGGCAGAGGTTGCCGCTCAGCCGCTCGCGGATCTCCTCGCGGTCGAGGGCGGCGGCTCCCGGGGCGGGGGGCGCGCCGTCGGGGGTCACGGCGGAGGGGTGGCCGGCGGCGGCCTCCGCGAGCATGCCCACGGCCGAGCAGAGCTGGCCCGGGGTGCAGTAGCCGCACTGGAAGGCGTCGCGGTCGAGGAAGGCCCGCTGGAGGGGGTGCAGCGTGCCGTCCGCGTCGGCGAGCCCCTCGACGGTGGTGACGTCGCACCCGTCCTGGGCGACCGCGAGCAGCAGGCAGGCGTTGGCGCGCCGCCCGTCGAGGAGGACGGTGCACGAGCCGCACTGCCCGTGGTCGCAGCCCTTCTTCGCGCCGGTGAGGTCGAGCCCCTCGCGCAGCACGTCGAGCAGGGTGGCCCGATGGTCGACGGTGAGGGTGCGGGGCGTCCCGTTCACCCGGAGGGTGATCTCGGAGTGGTACGGATCAGGCGGGGGCGTCGTCGGCTGCACGGTGCGGGGCCTTCCGTCAGGGCGGGGGCGGCGGTGGTCGGCGGGCGGGCGGGCGCGGGGTGCGGTGCGGGTCGGGCGGCGGCCGCCCGCTCCACGTATCCAGCCTGGGCCAGGTCACACCTCCCGGCACGCCGAACGCCCCGCGGACGCGCGACCGGGCGACCCGGCCCGGGCACGGCCCGGGCACGGCCCGGGCACGGCGCACCGGAGCGCCGGCATCGGGGGCACCCGGGGGCGGGCGCCCGGAACGCCCCGGGCGCGGCGGAGGGGGCACCGGCTCTCTCCGTGGACCGTCCGGGCCCCGGAGGGGCAGCGGCGACCGGCCGCCCCGCGACGCGGCGGCCCCGGCGACGGCACCACGCCCACGGCGGCCCGGAGACACGCCCCACGACGGCGGGCGCCACGCGGGGCCCGGCGGCCGGGCACGAGGGCGCGGGCGGCCCGGATCCACGCCACGGGGACGGCGGCGGCCCGGACGCGGGGCCCGAGCGGGCCCACGCGGGGCCCGGCGGCCGGGCACGAGAGCGCGGCGGGAGGCCGGGCACCAGGGCGCGGGCCGACGGGCACGAGGGCTCGGGCGGCCCGGAGCCACGCCACGAGGACGGCGGCGGCCCGGACGCGGGACCCGAGCGGACCCACGCGGGGCCGGGCGGCCGGGCACGAGAGCGCGGCGGGAGGCCGGGCACGAGGGCGCGGCGGGAGGCCGGGCACGAGGGCGCGGGCGGCCCGGAGCCACGCCACGAGGACGGTGCCGGGCCCGACGTCGGGTCCGAGCGGGCGCGACGCGGGGGCGGCCGGCTCCATCAGGGGCCGGCCGCCCCGCACGCGGTCAGCGCTTCAGCGCGTTCTTCGCCTTCTTCCCCGCCTCGCGCAGCTCGCCCCGCGCGCGCTCCGAGCTGCCCTCGGCGGCCATCTCCTCGTCGCCGAAGGCGCGGCCCACGTTCTCCTTCACGGCGCCCTTGAGCTGCCGTGCCTTCGGGGACGCCTTGCGCTTCGCGGACATGCCTCGCCCTCCCTGGTCGTCGCTCGGTCCCGGCACGGCCCGCCTGCCCCGGGCACAGTCGGGCAAACCGGGACACTCAGGACTGCTCCGGCTCGCGCGGCAGGTCGAGCGCGTCCCAGTCGAGCATGCGCTCGGCCTGCTCGTGGGCCGTCTCGGCGAGCCTTCTCACCTCGTCCAGGACGTCTCCGTGCTCCTCGACGAGTCGGTCGTAGATCGGGGAATCGGCGATCTGGGGGTGGGTCGTCACGGGTGTGCTCCTCGGTGCGCGCGGGACGGCTGGGGCCGGGGGGACCCGGCGCTCGCCGTCTGCCCGGTGCCGCGCGGATCATGCGCGGCACCTCGTACCCACGTTCCCTCCCCCGCGCGGCCGGGGTCAGCGCACCCCTTCCTGCGTCCGGCGTACGCACTCGGCGACGACCTCCGGCAGGCTGCCGTACCGCCGCAGCAGCCGCCGCTGCACCTGGGCGCCGTTGCCGTCGCTCAGCAGGTCGTCGAGGGCCTTGCGGGCGAGGGCGAGGTCGCCGTTCTCGTCGAGCGCCGCCTCGACGTGGAGGAAGAGCGCCCGCACGACGCGCTCGGCCGGCGCGGGGCGCATGGTGTGCGGGTGGAGGAGTTCGTCGTCGAGCCCCGAGCGGGCTGCGCGCCAGGCGGCGGCGCGCAGCAGTCCGATGCCGTGCTCGTCGGGTGGGGTGCCCTCCCGCCACTGCCGTGCCGCGGTGTCGACGAGCGCCCGGGCGAGCGTGGCGACCAGGACCGTCGTGGAGGCGTCCAGGCAGACGTCGGCGGTGCGGATCTCGACGGTCGGGTAGTGGCGGGAGAGCCGGGCGTCGTAGTAGATCATCCCCTCGTCCTGGAGGACGCCCGTGGCGACCAGCTCGCGCACCCGCCGGTGGTACCGCTCGGCGGACCCGAACGCCTCCACGGGCCCCGTCGAGGGCCAACGGCCCCACACCCGGCTGCGGTAGCTGTGGTAGCCGCTGTCGCCTCCTTGCCAGAAGGGCGAGTTGGCGCTCAGCGCGAGCAGCACCGAGAGCCAGGGCCTCATCCGGTCGAGGACGGCCACGCCCTCCTCGTCCGAAGTGACCGAGACGTGGACGTGGCAGCCACTGGTGAGCTGTTCGAGGGCGGTCACCGCGTAGTTCTCCCGGATCCAGCGGTACCGCCGGCCCTCGGTGACCGCGGGGTCCACGGGCAGCGGCGACGTCGCCAGCGCCGCGACGGCGACACCCACCTCGGCGGCGAGGTCCGCGGCGTCCGCCCGGCACCGTTCGATCTCGGCGGCCAGCTCGGCCATGGAGGTCCGGGGCAGCGTCCCGAACTCCAGCTGCTGGCCCTGCAGCTCCTTGGTGAAGGCGTGCTCCCGCCCCTCGTACCGCCGGGCGGCCGTGGCCAGTACCTCTTCGGAGACAGCGCGCGGCTGCCCCGATCGCGGGTCCACCAGGAGGAGTTCCTCCTCCACTCCGACACTGCGCAAAAGAACCCGCCTTTCCGGTCGCATCCTGTGTGGGGACAACTGACGGAACTGCCGGACGTGCCTGACGTGCTGGACTGCGGCGTGCTGGACTGCGGCCGTGCTGCCCCTGCGGGCGTGTCACCTTGCTGACGTGCCGCCCGTGCGGGCATACCGCCTTTCGGGCGCGCCGCGTCGCGGGCGTGCCGCATCGCGGACGGGCCGGACGCACCATCATCCCCGGCCCTGGTCCGCCGCGCACCGCCCCGGGGGCCCGTCTGCGGGATCTGGCGAGTTCCCACCGCACCCGGCCGGAACAGGCGCGACGCACACCCCCCTGACGCCCCGACATGCGAAGCGACCCCTCCTCCCCCACACCGCGCCCGGCGGCCCCGACGGGTCGAGACCTTGACGCCGACCACCCGTCCACTCACGCGAAGAGGACTGAGGCGAAGACGACGGGTTCGTGTTCGCCTGCGGCTCACCTCCGCTCAGACGGAGGCGAACCGGTCGTCGAGCGCGTCGCCGAACTCGGGCGGCGGTCCTCTCCGCTCGGGCGGAGGGGAGTCGCTGTTCCGGTGGTTCGCGACCGGCGAGCCCCGCGGGCGCGCCCGCACGGTCATGGCCCTGTCTTCAGGCGCAGGTGTGTCCGCGGGGCCGGCCAGGACAGCCACGCGCGCCGCGTCTACGCGCCGGGAGCCCTGCTCGCGGGACGGCTGTCCCGCGTCACGGCGGCGACCACGGCGGTGACGGCGGAGGTCGCGGCGAGGCTCCCCACCATGACCAGCCCCACGCCGATCACGAAGAGACCGCTGGAGTCGTCCGACCAGTCGTGGAAGGCGGCGGCGGTCAGACCGGCCGTGGGCCCGAGCACCGCGCCGACGAGGTGGCGCCGGTACGCGGCCCAGGAGACCGGCACCAGCAGGGTCAGCACCAGCCCGATCACCTGCCACGCCTCGTACGGGCCGGTCGTCGAACCGTCGGGCTGCACGTCGGGGTGCTGGTCCCAGCCGAGCCACGCGGCCCACACCGCGGTCGCGAGCAGGGCCAGCAGGAGGCAGGTCCCCAGCTGGGGGACGGCGGACTTGGAAGGTCGTCGCATGGCCACAGCCTCGTGGATCTCCCCGGCGCCGGCCTGAGTGCGCGTACTCAGGGCTCGTCCGAGTACGCCCGCCACGGCCGTGACCCGCTCCCCTCCGGGAGCGGTCACGCCACGGAGTCGATGCGGCCGGCGGGGTTGGACGGGCCGTCGTGGTGGATCGGGGTGTGCGCGCCGGTCAGGGACGCGCCGCTGCCGCCGCGGCGGGCGGCGACGATCTCGGCGGCGATCGACAGGGCGGTCTCCTCCGGTGTGCGGGCGCCGAGGTCGAGGCCGATCGGGGAGCGCAGGCGGGCCAGTTCGAGTTCGGTGACGCCGACCTCGCGCAGCCGCCGGTTGCGGTCCTCGTGGGTGCGGCGGGAGCCCATGGCGCCGACGTACGCGACGGGGAGGCGCAGGGCGTGCCGCAGGAGCGGGATGTCGAACTTGGCGTCGTGGGTGAGGACGCACAGCACGGTCCGCGCGTCGACCCGGGTGGTCTCCAGGTACTCGTGCGGCCAGCCGACGACGATCTCGTCGGCGTCGGGGAAACGGGCGGCGGTCGCGAAGACCGGCCGGGCGTCGCACACGGTGACGTGGTAGCCGAGGAACTTCCCGACCCGTACGAGCGCCGACGCGAAGTCGATGGCCCCAAAGACGATCATGCGGGGCGCGGGGACGCTGGATTCGACGAGCAGCGTCAGCGGCCGGCCGCACCGCGCGCCCTCCTCGCCGAGGGTGACGGTGCCGGTGCGGCCCGCGTCGAGCAGGGCGCGCGCCTCGGCCGCGGCGGTGCGGTCGAGGCCCGGGTGGCCGCCAAGCCCGCCCTCGTGCGAGCCGTCGGGGCGGACGAGCAGGGCGCCGCCCATCAGGTCGGCCGGCCCGTCGACGACGCGGGCCAGGGCCGCCGACTCGCCGCGGGCGGCGGCGGCCAGCGCGGCGGGGAAGACCCCGCCGCGGACCGGGGTGACGAGGACGTCGATGACGCCGCCGCAGGTGAGCCCCACGGCGAAGGCGTCCTCGTCGCTGTAGCCGAAGCGCTCGAGGACGGTGTCGCCGTCCTCGATCGCCTGCCGGCACAGCTCGTACACGGCCCCCTCCACACAGCCGCCGGAGACCGATCCGATCGCCGTGCCGTCGCGGTCGACGGCGAGCGCGGCACCGGGTTGCCGGGGCGCGCTGCCGCTGACCGCCACGACGGTGGCGACGGCGAAGTCGCGTCCCTGCTCGACCCACTGGCCGAGCTCCTCGGCGATGTCCAGCATGTCGGCCTCCTTGGGGCTTCGGAGCGGTGGTGTGGAGGGGCGTGGGCGTCCGTCAGTGGCCGGTGCCGGTCACGAAGTAGAAGACGAACACCGCGGAGAGGACCCACATCAGGACACTGGGCTCGCGCCACTTGCCCTGGGCGGCCTTGATCGCGCAGAAGGCGATGACGCCGGCGCCGACACCGGTGGTGATGGTGTACGTGAACGGCATCAGCACGACCGTGAGGAAGACCGGCACGGCGACGGACCAGTCGGCCCAGTCGACGTGGCGGGCGTTCTGCAGCATCATCGCGCCGATCACGACCAGGGCGGCGGAGGCCACCTGGCCCGGTACGAGCTGCGTCAGCGGGGTGAAGAAGAGGCAGGCGGCGAAGAACAGGCCGGTGACCGAGGCGGACAGCCCGGTCCGGGCGCCCTCGCCGACGCCGGTGGCGGACTCGATGAAGACGGTCTGCCCGGAGGCGCTCGTGACGCCGCCGATCGCGCCGCCCGCGCCGTCGATGAACAGTGCCTTGTTGAGGCCCGGCATACGGCCGGAGGCGTCGGCGAGCTTGGCCTCCTGCCCGACGGCGATGATCGTCGCCATGGCGTCGAAGAAGCCGGCCAGCACGAGCGTGAAGACGATCATACCGACGGCCGCGTAGCCGAGCTGCTCCCAGCCGCCGAACTCGACCTGGCCGAAGAGCGAGAAGTCCGGCATGGAGACCACCCCGCCGTGCAGGACCGGCGCCTTGCCGCCCCACGCCTCCTCCTCGATGAGGCCGGTGGCGGTGGCGACGACCGAGATGACGGTGCCGACGACGATGCCCAGCAGGATCGCGCCGGGGACCCGCCGCGCCTGGAGCATGAAGATCAGCAGCAGGGTGACGGTGAAGAGGACGACCGGCCAGCCGGTGAGCGAGCCGCCGACGCCGAGGGCGACGGGACCGCCGCCCAGGCCCTTGCCGACGAAGCCGGCGTTGACGAAGCCGATCATCGCGATGAACAGGCCGATGCCGATGGTGATGCCGTGCTTCAGGGCCAGCGGTATGGCGTTCATGATGACCTCGCGGACACCGGTGACCACCAGGAGGCAGATCACCGCTCCGTAGATCACGCACATGCCCATGGCCTGCGGCCAGGTCATGTGGGGCGCCACCTGGGTGGAGACGACACCCGCGACGCTGAGGCCCGCCGCCAGCGCGAGCGGGACCTTGCCGATGATTCCCATCGCCAGGGTGGTGACCGCTGCCGCGAGGGCGGTCGCCGTGATCAGGGCGGGCTGGCCCAGCTTGTTGCCGAGCAGGTCCTCGCCGCCGAGCAGCAGCGGGTTGAGCAGGAGGATGTACGCCATGGCCATGAAGGTCGTGACGCCGCCGCGCACCTCGCGCGCGACGGTGGATCCTCTGTGCGTGATGTGAAAGTACCGATCGAGCCAAGACCGTCCGGCGGGGATGCGCGTGCCTTCGCCCGCGTCTTCCGGAACGGTCTTCGGCTCCACTGACGATTGGGTCATGGTGCCTACTCCCAAGGTTCACAGGGGCACCCGCGGGCTCCGACTCCGGGCCCGTGCGCGGGATTTGGGATGGTGCTTGGCTGCACGACCCGGGGGAACGGCCCGAGACGGACGGGGTTCTGCGCTGGGGGGTGGGGGGATGGGGGGTGGTGGGTGCGGGGACCGCGAGCGGTGCGGTCCGATCGGTCCGACGTGCCTGTGGGGGTCTCCCTGCGGCTGTGCGGTGGTTCGGTGGTGGGTGCTCCGGACGGTGCGGACCGCGGGACTGTGACGTTCCCGGCAGCCGCGCACCGCCCGGAGGTTCGGGGGGCGCCGCCCGGAGGGGCTACGCGGTGCCGGTGAGGTGCTCGGGGCGTACCGGCGTCCTGTTCAGCTCCAGGCCCGTCGCGTTCCGGATCGCCGCGAGGACGGCCGGCGTGGACGACAGGGTCGGGGCTTCGCCGATGCCGCGCAGGCCGTAGGGGGCGTGCTCGTCGGCGAGTTCGAGCACGTCGACCGGGATGGTCGGCGTGTCGAGGATGGTGGGGATCAGGTAGTCCGTGAAGGAGGGGTTCCGCACCTTCGCCGTCTTCGGGTCGACGACGATCTCCTCCATGACCGCCATGCCCAGGCCCTGGGTGGTGCCGCCCTGGATCTGGCCGACGACGGAGAGCGGGTTGAGGGCCTTGCCGACGTCCTGGGCGCAGGCCAGCTCGATGACCTTGACCAGGCCCAGCTCGGTGTCGACCTCCACGACGGCGCGGTGGGCGGCGAACGAGTACTGGACGTGGCCGTTGCCCTGGCCGGTGCGCAGGTCGAACGGCTCGGTCGGGCGGTGGCGCCACTCGGCCTCGATCTCGACGACCTCGTCCTCCAGGACGTCGACCAAGTCGGCGAGGACCTCGCCGCCGTCGGTGACGACCTTGCCGCCTTCGAGCAGCAACTCGGCGGTGGCCCAGGCGGGGTGGTACGTGCCGAGCTTGCGGCGGCCGATCTCCAGGACCTTCTCGCGGACCAGCTCGCAGGAGTTCTTCACCGCCCCGCCGGTGACGTACGTCTGGCGGGAGGCGGAGGTGGAGCCGGCGGAGCCGACCCGGGTGTCGGCCGGGTTGATGGTCACCTGGGTGACGCCGAGCTCCGTGCGGGCGATCTGGGCGTGGACGGTGACGCCGCCCTGGCCGACCTCCGCCATGGCGGTGTGCACGGTGGCGACGGCCTCGCCGTTGATGACCTCCATGCGGACCCGGGCGGTGGAGTAGTCGTCGAAGCCCTCGGAGAAGCCGACGTTCTTGATGCCGACGGCGTAGCCGACGCCGCGGACGACGCCCTCGCCGTGCGTGGTGTTCGACAGGCCGCCGGGCAGCGCGCGGACGTCGGCGCCCTCGGTGGACTCCCACTGGCGCTCCGGCGGCAGCGGGCGGGCCTTGACGCGGCGCAGCAGCTCGGCGACGGGCGCCGGGGAGTCGACCGGCTGGCCGGTCGGCATGATCGTGCCCTGCTCCATGGCGTTGAGCCGGCGGAACTCGACGGGGTCCATGTCGAGCTTCGCGGCCAGCTTGTCCATCTGTGCCTCGTAGGCGAAGCACGCCTGGACCGCGCCGAAGCCGCGCATGGCGCCGCAGGGCGGGTTGTTGGTGTAGAGGGCGATCGACTCGATGTCGACGTCGTCGATGACGTAGGGGCCGGCCGAGAGGGACGCGGCGTTGCCGACGACGGCCGGGGAGGCGGAGGCGTAGGCGCCGCCGTCCAGCACGATCCGGCACTTCATGTGGGTGAGCTTGCCGTCCTTGGTCGCCCCGTGTTCGTAGTGCAGCTTCGCCGGGTGGCGGTGCACGTGGCCGAAGAACGACTCGAACCGGTTGTAGACGATCTTCACCGGCTTGCCGGTGCGCAGCGCCAGCAGGCAGGCGTGGATCTGCATCGACAGGTCCTCGCGGCCGCCGAAGGCACCGCCGACGCCGGAGAGCGTCATGCGGACCTTGTCCTCGGGCAGGCCGAGGACGGGGGCGATCTGGCGGAGGTCGGAGTGCAGCCACTGGGTGGCGATGTACAGGTCGACGCCGCCGTCCTCGGCGGGTACGGCGAGGCCGGACTCGGGGCCGAGGAACGCCTGGTCCTGCATGCCGAAGGTGTACTCGCCCTCGACGATCACGTCGGCCCGGGCGCGGGCCGCCTCGACGTCGCCGCGGACGATGGGCTGGCGGTGGACGATGTTGGGGTGCGGGACGTGCCCGGAGTGGTGGTCGTCGCGGCCGGGGTGCAGGATCGGCGCGCCGGGGCCGAGGGCGGACGCCTCGTCGGTGACGACCGGCAGCTCCCGGTACTCGACCTTGATCTTCGCGGCGGCGCGCCGCGCGGTCTCCGGGTGGTCGGCGGCGACGACGGCGACCGGCTCGCCGTGGTGGCGTACGACGCCGTTGGCGAGTACGGGGGTGTCCTGGATCTCCAGGCCGTAGTTCTTCACCTCGGTCGGCAGGTCGTCGTAGGTGAGGACGGCGTACACGCCCGCCTGGGCGAGGGCCTCGGAGGTGTCGATGGAGACGATCTCGGCGTGGGCGACGGGAGAGCGGAGGAGCTGGCCCCACAGCATGTCCTCGTGCCACATGTCCGAGGAGTAGGCGAACTCGCCGGTGACCTTGAGGGTGCCGTCGGGCCGGAGGGTGGACTCGCCGATGCCGCCCTTGGTGCCCTGGGCGCCCTGGGTGACCTTGGTGGGCGTGCCGGCCGGGGTGGCCGCGGCCCGGGTGTTCTGCGCGGTGGTCATGGGTGTCAGACCGCCTCTCCCTGACGTTCCTGGCGGGCGGCCGCGAGGCGGACGGCGTCCAGGATCTTCTCGTAACCGGTGCAGCGGCAGAGGTTGCCGGAGAGCGCCTCGCGGATGTCCTCGTCGGTCGGCGACGGGTTGTTCTCCAGCATCTCGTCGGCCGCGACGAGCAGGCCCGGGGTGCAGAAGCCGCACTGCACGGCGCCCGCGTCGATGAACGCCTGCTGGATCGGGGAGAGGGGGGTGCCCTCGCCGGTCTGCGAGTCGGTGCCGCGGGCGGACCACTGCTTGGCGTCGTCCAGGCCCGTGCCGCAGGCGCCGGTGGCGCAGCCGGCCTCGGCGCGCTGCCTGGCGAACTCGGCGAGACCCTCGACGGTGACCACCTCGCGGCCCTCGACCTGGCCGGCGGCGACGAGGCAGGAGCAGACGGGGACGCCGTCGAGGCGGACGGTGCAGGAGCCGCACTCGCCCTGCTCACAGGCGTTCTTGGAGCCCGGCAGGCCGAGGCGCTCGCGCAGGACGTAGAGGAGGGACTCGCCCTCCCAGACGTCGTCGGCCTCCTGCGGACGTCCGTTGACGGTGAAGTTGACGCGCATGGGTTATGCAGCTCCTTCCAGCGTGCGGGCGCTGCCGCGGTACTGCTCCCAGGTCCAGCCGAGGGTGCGGCGGGCCATGATGCCGACGGCGTGGCGGCGGTACCTGGCGGTGCCGCGGACGTCGTCGATCGGGTTGCAGGCGGCGGAGGCCAGCTGCGCGAACTGCTGGGCGATCGACGGGGTGATGATCTTGCCGTTGTCCCAGAAGCCGCCCTCTTCGAGCGCGGCGTTCAGGAACTCCTCGGCCTCCCTCGCCCGGATCGGCGTGGGCGCGGCGGAGCCGATGCCCGTGCGCACCGTGCGGGTCTCCGGGTGGAGGGCGATACCGAAGGCGCAGACCGCGATCACCATGGCGTTGCGGGTACCCACCTTGGAGTACTGCTGCGGGCCGTCGGCCTTCTTGATGTGGACGGTCTTGATGAGCTCGTCGGGCTGCAGGGCGTTGCGCTTGACGCCCGTGTAGAACTCGTCGATGGGGATGAACCGGCTGCCGCGCACCGACTCGACCTCCACCTCGGCGCCCGCGGCGAGCAGCGCCGGGTGGGCGTCCCCGGCGGGGGACGCGGTGCCGAGGTTGCCGCCGACACCGCCGCGGTTGCGGATCTGCGGCGAGGCGACGGTGTGGGAGGCGAGGGCCAGGCCGGGCAGCTCGGCCCGCAGGTGCTCCATGATCCGGGTGTACGGGACGGAGGCGCCCAGCCGGACGTTCTCCTCGCCGACCTCCCACTCACGGAGCGACTCGACGCGGTTCAGGTCCAACAGGTACTCGGGCCGCCGGTGGTCGAAGTTGATCTCGACCATGACATCGGTGCCACCCGCGATGGGCACAGCCGTGGGGTGCTCCGCCTTGGCGGCGAGCGCCTCCTCCCAGCTGGCGGGGCGAAGGAAGTCCATGAGTGGCTCTCTTCATTCGTGACGACGTGGTCCGCGCTCTTCCGGGTACCCCGCCGCCCGGGCCCGAGGGCCGGTGGTGCGTGGGCGCCGGGATCGGCGGGATCGGTGTGATCGGGGCTGTTCGCCGGGGCGCGGGGACGGCCGGCCCTCGATGAGGTGTTCATCTGCTGTTGACGCGTGGTGGCCCCAGTACACCCAGCGGTGCTCCACCCGGTGCAGTCACCGAAACCATGAAGGAGTTGGCTGGCGGCACCCCCGGTCTTGTAGATTCGAACGAAAGGCGGGGATCAGTAGTCTCTTCGTTTCCCCCCGGAAACGGTGGCGAGGGCCCACCGTCCACAACGAGACACCACGAGAAGGATCGGCGACGACATGCGGCTGCGCGCACTGCTGGAGACCGAGGCGCTGGGCTTGCGGCTGCTCAGCGGCGAGGACGAGCTCGACCGCACCGTGCGCGGCGTGATGACCACGGACCTGAGGGACCCCAGTCGGTACCTCTCCGGGGGCGAGCTGGTCCTCACCGGCCTGGCCTGGCGGCGCGACGAGGCGGACTCGGAGCCGTTCGTCCGGATCCTCGCCGGGGCGGGGGTCGCCGGTCTCGCGGCCGGTGAGGCGGAGCTCGGCGCCATCCCGGACGACCTCGTCCAGGCGTGTTTGCGCCACCGCCTCCCCCTCTTCGCAGTGAACGAATCGGTTGCTTTCGCAACTATCACCGAGCACGTCGTTCGACAGGTGTCCGGCGAGCGCGCGGGGGACCTGGCGGCCGTCGTGGATCGGCACAGGCGGCTGATGACCTCCGGCCCGGCCGGGGGCGGCCCCGAGGTGGTGCTCGACCTGCTCGGCACCGACCTGGACCTGCGGGCCTGGGTCCTCTCCCCGACCGGGCGGCGGATCGCGGGCGCCGGCACCCCGCTGCCCGCCGAGGTCGGCGCGGTACTGGCCGGGGAGCACCTGGCCGCGACCCGCACCGGCCGGCGCGGCCCGCACCGGGCGCAGGTCGGCGGGTCGACGTACTCGCTCTTCCCGATCCGTAACACCGGTCGGGGCGCCGCGCCGGCGGCCAGGGACATCCGCGAGACGGTCCTCTCGGACTGGCTGCTGGCCGTGGAGGCCGACGCCGGCGACTGGCCGGCCGCCCGGCTGGACCTGCTCCAGGGCGTCACCCAGCTCATCGCCGTGGAGCGCGACCGCAGGGACGCCGCGCGCACGGTCCGCCGCCGGCTGGCCCAGGAGGTCCTGGAGCTGGTGCAGACCGGCGCCGCCCCGGCGGAGATCGCCGCCCGGCTGCGGGTCGCCGCGCCCGTGCTGCTGCCGGGGCTCGGCGCCGCGCCGCACTGGCAGGTCGTCGTCGCCCGCGTCGAGTGGGGCGAGGACGGCGCGGTCGAGACCGGCCCGGTCGCCCAGTCGCTGCTGGAGGAGATCCTCGTCGACCCGGCGACGAGCGGACCGGACTCGGCCGACCGCATCGCGGTGGCCCATTCGGGGGACGAGGCCGTCGCGCTGGTACCGCTGCCCGCCGTCGCCCCGGTGACACCGGGCGCGGCGGGCCCCGACGCCGAGGCCGAGGACGGCGCGCCTGCGGATGCGGGTACGGGTGCGGGAGGTGACGGCGGGGCGGCCGCGGGCGGTTCGGACACCGCGGCCACGGGCGGCCCGGCGGCCGGCCCGGGCGCGGGCGGTACGGCCGGCTCCGGCTCGGGCGGCGGTGGCGGCTCCCGCGCGGGCGGCTCCGGCGCGGGCCGCTCGGCGGGCGGGGCCGGGCGCGGGCTGCACGCCGAGACGCTGCTGGCCGCCGTACGGACGCCACTGTCGGCGGGCCTCGCCGACGACGGGCGGCTCACGCTGGGCGTCAGCGCCGCCGTGCACTCCGCGGAGGGACTGCGCGGCGCGCTGGAGGAGGCCCGGCACGCCCGCCGCGTCGCGGCGGCACGCCCCGGACGGGTCTGCGCGGCCGGCCACCACGAGCTGGCCTCGCACGTCCTGCTGCTGCCGTTCGTCCCGGACGACGTGCGCCGGGCGTTCACGGCGCGGCTCCTGGACCCGCTGCGCGACTACGACCGACGTCACCGGGCCGAGTTGATCCCGACGCTGGAGGCGTTCCTCGACTGCGACGGCTCCTGGACGCGCTGCGCGGCGCGGCTGCACCTGCACGTGAACACGCTGCGGTACCGCGTCGGCCGGATCGAGCAGCTGACGGGACGCGACCTGTCGCGCCTGGAGGACAAGCTGGATTTCTTCCTGGCGCTGCGGATGTCCTGAGCGCGGACGGCGGTACGCCCCCACCTGGAGAGCGGTTCACTCTTTCGAGGGAATCGCCATGAAGGTGGGGGCGCACCGCCGCACCACCCCTCCCCGCCCCTCGGCCCCGCCGCGCCCCGGCGCCGCTCACCCCGGCGGGCGGTCCGCGCCACGCCGCGCCCGCCGGGTGATTGTGAATCAATTCACCCGGCCTCTTGGCCGGGTGTGCGGTTCCGTGCTGTGATGCGTCCGTCCCAACAGCTCGATGGTGCGCTCGGGGAGGGCAACGTGGCGCATACCGCCATGTCTGGTTCCGGAACGACCGATGCCGACGATCCGCTCCAGACCGCGGTATGGCGGCTGCGCTCCCGCGGCTGCTGGGCGGACGCGGCGGCCCTGCTCACCCCCACGGCGGACGACCCGACCGTGGCGGTCCAGCGGGCCTCCCTGCTGATCGAGCGGTGCCTCTACACCGAGGCCGGCTGGGCGGAGGCGGAGGACGCGCTGCGCGCCGCCGAGGCCGTCGCCCAGGACGACGAGGAGCGCGGCGCGGCCGCCTGCGAGCGCGGCTACCTCGCGTACGCCGCCACCCTGCACGGCGTACGGGACCGGGCCGACGAGGCGCGGGCGGCGCTCGGCCGCTCGGCGGCGCTGCTCGGGCCGTCCTCACCGCGGCGCGCGCTGCTGGACTTCCGGCGCGGGCTGCTCGCCCAGTACCTGGCGGACGCGCCGCAGGCCGCCCGCGCCGCCTACCGGCGCGCGCACGCCGCGGCGACCGCGCAGGGCGACACGCTGCTGCTGGCGTTCACCTGGCGGCACCTGGCCGGACTCGCGCTGCGCGAGGGCGAGTTGGCGGAGGCCCGGCACGGCTTCGCCGAGTCGCTGCGGCTGCGCGAGGAGCTGGGCTACCTGGTGGGTACGGCCCCGGCCCTGGCCGCCCTGGCCGACGCCGAACCGGAACCGGAGGCGAGCCGTCTACGGGCGGAGGCGCAGCGGCTGTTCCGGCTCCTGGGCGGCGTACCGACCTGGCTGGCGACCCAGTTCGCCCCGCACCCGGCGGCCTGACCACCCCGCCGCCCCTCCCCCGGCCCGCCCGCCGCGGCCCTCCCTCCACCCGCCCCCCGTCCCCCTGTCGTCCCCCTCTCCGACCGGCCCCCGGCTCCGACCACCTCCACGGCCGCGGCCCTCACCCGAACTGGACACACGTCCGCCGCCGCGGCGATCATCACGCGGGCACGGCGGCGGCACCACACGGGGGGCGGGACATGACGGAGGACGAACGGGCACGGGCGCGGGCGGAGCGGGCCGTGGCGGCGCTGCGGTCCCTGGCGGCGGCCCGGCCCGGGGAGGTCACCCTCCACGACGGCCTCCCGGACACCGAGCCGGACGGCTGGCCGGTCCCCGTTCCCGAGGCGGTGCGAACCGTCCTGCGGGAGACCGCCGGGATGACGGTCGGCGGGGAGCCGTACCGCTTCGGCCCCGGCCCGGGCCCGGCGCGGTCGCGCGGCCTGTGGGAACCGGGCCGCTTCTCCGCCGGCGAGGGCACCCTTCACGTGGGCGTCGGCGAGGACGGCGCGGACCCCACCGACTGGGGCCCGGTCGTCTCCCTGCTCCGCCGGACCGACGCGCAGGAACTGGTCGTCGAGGCCCCGACGTTCACCCACTGGCTGCTGGACGTGGCCGCCCTCCTCGCGGACGGCCCGGCCACGCTCGACGCCCGTCCGAGGCCGGCCGTCTCCGTCCCCGCCGTCCCGAGCGTGGCGGTCGCCGAGGGCGACGACGCCGAACTGGCCGCCCTCGCCGGGCGCGGGCACGCGCTCACCGACCTCGTGGACCTGCGCGCCCTGCCCCGGTACCCCTGCGCGGTGCGCTGGGAGCCGTACTACTCGCTCGGTGGCGCCACGGCCGACACGGGCGCGAGCGAGACCGTGCTGCGGCTCGCCGGAGGCGGCCGCGCGCTGCTGGTCCACAGCGACGTCAGCGGCGACTTCCTGGACCGTCCCGTCACCCGTCACCGGGTCCCGGACGACGCGCCGCGGCGGGCCGTCGCCGAACTGCGGGCGCTCGCCGCCGAACTGCCCGACCGCGTACGGCTGGAGCCCGGCTGCTCCGACAGCGCCATGGACACCTGGCCCGTACCCGTCCCCGAGGACGTCCGGACCGTGGTGCGGGAGATCGGCGGCGTCCTCGTGGAGGGCGCGCCGCCGCTGCGGCTGCTGCCGGGCGTACCGGAGCACCGGGTCGCCCCCGAGGCGCACCGCATGATGGGCGGCGACGGCGCCTACTGGCCGCTGGCGCTCGCCCGGCAGGGGCGGCACGGGGCGCTCGTCCAGGTGCGGTTGGACGCCGCGACGGGCGCGTGGGGGTACGTGGTGTCGGTACCGGTCGGGCCGCGGGAGCTGCGCGAGGAGCCGGCGGCGACGGTGCTCGCCGAGTCCCTGCCGCACCTGTTGCTGACGGTGGCCCGGTACGCGCGCGAGGCGGCCGCCGGCGGCGACTTCGCGCGGGCGGTCCGGCAGGCCACCCGCTGCTTCTCCCCGAACACCGGCGAACCGTGGACGCGCCCGGCGCCGCTGGACGAGTTCGCCGGGTCGGACGACCCGTTGCTGGCCGCGCTGGCGGAGCTGCCGGCGGGCACGCACGCGGCGGACCTGCGGGACGCGCCCTTCCCCAGCGACGTCTGCTTCCACCGGGCGGAGGAGTGGGACGACCGCCCCCTCGCCCGGCTGCTCTTCCCCGGCGCGGGCCGCGTGGCGGCGGCGATCCCGGCCGACTGACGGCGCCGAACCGGCGGACTCCGGCGCACCGTCCCCGCTCGGGGCGGGGCGGCGTTTCGGGGGGTCCGAGAAGGGCACACGGGGGGCGGTGCGGTCCCCGGAGTTCCGGAGGTGAGGGCGCCATGCCAGGGCGTGAGGAGCTGCCGTCGACGCTGGAACGGTCCCCGGAGGGCGCGCAGCGGACCTGGATCGCGGCGCACGACTCGGCCGTGGAGCAGTACGGCGAGGGCGAGCGGGCCCACCGCGTCGCGTTCAGCGCGCTGAAGCACGCGTACGAGAAGGTGGGCGACCACTGGGAGGAGAAGGAGAAGGGCCGCAAGGGCCCCTCCGATCCGCGCGCCGAGGCGCCGCGCGACCGGCCGGCCCGCAGCGGCGAGGGCGTGGACGAGAACGCCTCGAAGCGGCACCTGTACGAACTGGCCCGGCGCTTGGGCGTCGAGGGCCGGTCGCGAATGTCGAAGACGGAGCTGGCCGAGGCGCTGCGCAGGGAGAACCGGACCCGCACGCGGCAGGCGCGCGAACACTGACCGGGCCGGGCCCGCCGACGGGCCGGCGCCGGCCCGGACGCGGGCCGGGAGCTGTCCGGTACGCAGGCGCGGGCGCGGAACGGTCCGGTGCGCGGGCCGGCAGCGGTCGGGCGGGCTCTGCGGAGGCCGGGAACGGCCGGGAACTGTCCGGTACGCAGGCGCGGGCGCGGAACGGTCCGGTGCGCGGGCGCGGGCGCGGAACGGTCCGGTGCGCGGGCGCGAGAGCAGTCCGGTGCGGGCCGGGAGCAGTCCGGTGCGGGTCGGGGCGGCTGGAGCCGTGGGTGGTGCGTCTCGGCCGGGGCAGCGCCGCGCGGGGTGGTGGGTCAGGTGGGGTGCAGGCGGACCGTGGTGGTGTCGGTGGCGATCGTCAGGGAGCCGTCCGGGCGGACGGCCACCGCGTGCACGGCCGGGCCCGGGCGGAAGGGGCGGACGCGGCGCGTGCGCGGGTCGCGCAGCTCCACCAGGCCGTCCGCCCAGGCGACCGCGAGGGTGCGCGGCCCGGCGTGCAGGGCCACCACCGGGTGGGGACGCCGGGCCACCGGGACGCCGTCCCCGGCGCCGGGCCGCCAGGCGAGGACCGTGCCGTCGTCGCCCCCGCTGTAGACGCGGGGCCCGGCCGCCGCCAGGGCGGTGACCCGCCCCGCGTGCAGGGACGCCTGGTGGAGGCCGCCCAGGGTGAAGGCGTGGACGGAGCCCATGCGGTCCCCGGTGAGGACCGCGTCGCCCGCGGCGGCGAGCGCCGTCGCCGGGTGCGTCGCGAGGGTGGCGGCCACCGCCTCGACCAGCCGCGGCACGGCCGGACCGGTGGTACGGAGGCGGCCCCGCTCGTCGAGCGTCAGCACGGTGCCGTCGTCGAGGCACGCCACGGCCCTGGACCGGGGGTCGTCGGCCTCGACCAGGCGGCCCGCCCACACCGTCAGCGCCCCGGTCCTGGCGTCCCGGGACTCCGTCACCGACCAGGGCGCGTCCGCGGCCAGGGAGGCCAGGGCGGGGCGGAGCCGCGGGTCGGCGTCGTCGGGCAGCGCGGCCAGGAGGGTGAGCGCCCGGGTGGCGGGGGTCTGGCCGTCCCGGACGAGGGCCTGGCCGGCGCGGAGCCAGGCCGCGCGCAGCCCGCCGTGGCCCGCGGGCTCGGTCTCGTACGCCCGGGTGACCCGTACGGGGTCGGCGGCGCAGACCGCGGCCGGATCGGCGAGGGGTGGCTGCTCGTCGGGCGCACCCCCCGGTACCGGGCCCGCCACGGTCACCTCGACACGGCCGACAGCACGCAGGTCGGCGGCCAGTTCCGGCAGGCCGAGCACGTCCGCGGGCAGCGCGACGCGGTCGGGGCGGCGGCGCGGTCCGGCGAGGAGCGCGGTGAGGAGTTCCCCGGGCGTCCCCGCGACCACGCCGAGGGCGTTGGCGACGGTCCATACCGTGGCGCGCACCGTTTCGCCGCCCTCAGTTCCCGGAGCCCGTGAAGTGCTCCCTGATCAGGGACTCGACCACCGTCAGGTCCCCGGCGGCGAGCGCGTCCAGCAGGGCACCGTGCTCGGCCGCGTCCGCCACGAGATCGGCGCGGCGGGTGGCGGGCGGGCTGACGAGCGGCCACTGCGAGCGCCGGTGCAGGTCGTCGGCGACCGCGACGAGTTGTTCGTTGCCGGCGAGGCCGAGCAGCGCGCGGTGGAAGGCGCGGTCGGCCTCCGCGTACGGGGCGAGGTCGCCGTGGGCCGCGGCAGCCGCCGTCGCCTCGGCGAGGGGGCGCAGCTCCGCCCAGCGCCCGGCGGGCAGCGTGCGGGCGAGCCGCAGCATGACCGGTACCTCGATCAGGGCGCGGACCTCGGCGAGCTCGCGCAGTTCGCGCGGGGTGCGCTCGACGACGCGGAAGCCCCGGTTGGGGACGACCTCCACGGCTCCCTCGACGGCGAGTTGCTGCATCGCCTCGCGGACGGGCGTGGCGGAGACGCCGAGGCGCAGGCCGAGCGCGGGCGCCGAGTAGACCACGCCGGGGGCGAGTTCGCCCCCGACGAGCGCGGCGCGCAGCGCGTCGAGGACCTGGCCGCGCACGGAGTGGCGCCGGACGAGGCGGGACGCACCGGGGGCGGGGTCCCCGGCCGTGGTCCCGGCCGGCGCGGGCCGGTCGTGGGGGTACGCGTCCCGCGGATGCACGTCCTCCGGGTACGCGTCCCGCGGGTGCGCGTCCTGCGGCTGCGTTCCGTGGGTGTGCTCGCCGCGGGCCTGCTCATCGCGGGCCTGCTCCGGTACGCGGCCGGTGGTGCGCGGCCACCGCTCGGGGTGCTCCGCGGCCCCCCGGGCCCTGCCCTGCTCCACTCGGGTCCTCCTGTCCGCCGCGCGTGTGTGGCCCGGCTCGCGGTGCGGGGGCCCGCTGTGCACGATAGGCGCACGGGGCGGCGGGACACACATCGATCAGATCGGGTAAGGTAAGGCTAACCTGCAAACGATCGCGATTCGGTGGTCCTGCATGTCCCTCCCCACACTGCTGCCTTCCGTCCCCGCGTCACCGGTCGCGGAGTCGTACACCCGCCTCGCCGAGGTCTTCCCCGGGCTGCGCGTGCGCGAACTGGGCGAGGCCGAGGCGACGCCGCGCGGCGAGGGATGGGTCGGCGCGGACGAGTTGGCCTCCGGCGGCCCCGCTCTCGACGCCTTCCTCTCCTGGGACGCCGCGCAGGTGCTGCGCGACTACGGCAAGCAGGCGCGCCCGGACGTCGTCGCGAGCTTCGGCCTGCACCGGTACGCCTGGCCCGCCTGTCTGCTGGTGACGGTCCCGTGGTTCCTGCACCGCCGGGTGCCCCGCGTGCCCGTCGGCGACGTGGCGTTCCAGCGGGCCATGGGCCGGATGGCCGTGCGGGTGCGGGAGTTCGCGTGCCTGCCGGACGACCCGGCCGCGGGTCTCCCGGGCGCCCGCGTCGTGGCCGACGAGGAGGCGCTGCGCGCCGAGGTGCGGGCGGCGGTGGCCGAGCACATCGGCCCGGTGCTCGACGGCTTCGGACCGCGGATGCGGCGCCGCGGACGGGCCCTGTGGGGCATGGCGACGGACGAGGTCGTCGAGGGCCTGTGGTACGTCGCCGGGCTGCTCGGGGAGGAACCGCGCGCCATGGCCGAGCTGGAGCTGCTGCTGCCGGGCACGGCCAAGCCGTACGTGGGTCCGGCCGGCTTCCGCGAGTTGTCCGCCCCCGACGGCCGGCCGCTGCCGACCCGCGACCGGGCGAGCTGCTGCCTCTTCTACACACTGCGCCCCGAGGACACCTGCGTCACGTGCCCGCGCACCTGCGACACCGACCGGGTGCGCCGCCTGACCGCCGCCACCGCCTGACGCGCGCCCTGCCGCCCTCCGTCCGACGGCCACCCCTGGCACGCTCCGCCTGCCCGCCACCACCGCCCGCCGCCACCGCCTGAGGCGTGCCTCCTGCCGCCCCCTCCCCAGGCGCTCCCGGCGCCCTCCGCCTGACGCCCCACCCCCCTCGCCCGGCCCGCGCCCCACGCCCCGCCCCGGGCCCGGGCCCGGGCCCTGCCAACCCGCCCACGCCCCGCGGCGCACCACCACGCCCAGCGCCCCCGCCCCGTACCGGCCGGCGGCCGGCCGGTACGGGGCCGGGTCCCGGGTCACTCCGGCGGGCGCGGCAGTTCGTCCCCCCACGGCGGGTCCGCGCCGGGCACCGCGCAGGTACGGGCGGCGACGAGCGCCGCGTACGCGCAGCAGGCGGCGGTCTCGTCGAGCGTCAGTCCGTCCAGTCGGCCGCCGAGCCGGCCGAGCCCCGCCAGCGCGTGCAGCAGTCCGGCCGTGAACGAGTCGCCGGCGCCGACGGTGTCGACGACGTCGGTGGGCGGCGCCGGGACGGTGCGGCGCTCGCCGTCGAGCGAGACGAGGGCGCCGCGCGGCCCGCGCGTGAGCACCACCAGCCGGGCGCCGGCGGCGTGCCAGGTGTCGCAGGCGTCCTCGGGCGCCACGCCCGGCAGGAGTGCGCCGAGGTCGTCCTCGCTGAGGCGCAGGATGTCGGCGAGCGCGCACCAGTGGTCCATCCGCTCGCGGTAGACGGCCGGTTCCACCAGCAGCGGACGGACGTTGGGGTCGACGCAGACCGTGGCGTACCGCCGGGCCACCGCCAGGAACTCCTCGACGCGGCGTCCGCCCGGCGCCCGGACCAGGGCGAGGGAGCCGGTGTGCACGCAGACCGTCCCGGCCGGCTCCACGGCGGCGAGCTCGGCGGCGGTCCACTGCCAGTCGGCGGCGCCCTCGGCGAAGAAGGAGTACGTCGCCCGGCCGTGGACGTCCAGGTCCGCGACGGCCAGGGTGCTCGGTTCGGGAGCGGTCACGCACTGCGTCAGGTCGACGCCCGAGGCCGCGAGGCGCTCGCGGAAGAGGGTGCCGAAGACGTCGCCGGAGAGCCTGCCCAGGAAGCGGGCCGGCGTGCCGAGGCGGGCGAGGGCGACCGCCGTGTTGGCGGGCCCGCCGCCCGGCAGCACCCGCAGGGAGAGCCCCCCGGGGCCGGCGGCGCGGCCGGGGTCGGTGAAGGCGTCGGCGACGCACTCGCCGAGCACGGTGATGGGCTGACTGGTCATGATCTCCACCCTGGACGGCCGGACCGGCCACTGCGGGTACCAGCATCACACCGGCCGCCCGGAGGCGTTCCGGCGGGGGTGACGCGTTCCACGCCACTCGCCCGGGTGGAGTAACTCGAACGCAACCCGGTGAACAGCACGGGAGTTCGACCGGATTGCCCTCATTCGACCTGCCAGGGGCCCCGATGGCGTTCTCTTGTCCCGAAACCTCGTGACGCGCCCCGCGGGTCGGCCAAGATGGCGCACCGACACGCACCACTGCGATGCGAGGGACACCGCATGAGACTGACCGACATATCGCTGGACTGGCTGCTCCCGGGCGGTGTGATGCTCGCGGGCACCGTGGTGGCGGTGGCGGTGCTCGCGCGCGGCAGGCGCACCGCCGGCGGCAAGGCCGCGGCCGACGACTCCTGGGAACGCAGCGAGGAGCGCCGCCGGCGCAAGGAGGCCGTCTACGGCATCGCCTCCTACCTTCTGCTCTTCTGCTGCGCGGCCGTCGCCGCCGCGCTCTCCTTCCACGGCCTCGTCGGCTTCGGCCGGCAAAACCTCAACCTCTCGGGCGGTTGGGAGTACCTGGTCCCGTTCGGCCTCGACGGCGCGGCCATGTTCTGCTCGGTCCTGGCCGTGCGGGAGGCCAGCCACGGTGACGCCGCGCTCGGCTCACGGCTGCTGGTGTGGCTCTTCGCCGGGGCGGCCGCGTGGTTCAACTGGGTGCACGCCCCGCGCGGGCTCGGCCACGACGGCGCCCCGCAGTTCTTCGCGGGGATGTCGCTGTCGGCGGCGGTGCTGTTCGACCGGGCGCTCAAGCAGACCCGCCGGGCGGCCCTGCGCGAGCAGGGCCTGGTGCCCCGTCCGCTGCCGCAGATCCGGATCGTCCGCTGGCTGCGGGCGCCCCGGGAGACGTTCGCCGCCTGGTCGCTGATGCTCCTGGAGGGCGTCCGCACCCTGGACGAAGCGGTCGAGGAGGTCCGCGAGGACCGGCGGGAGAAGCACGAGAACCGCCGGCGCCGGCGCGAGCAGCAGAGGCTGGACCGGGCTCGGCTGCGCGCCTTCAACCGCCAGCACCGCGCCTGGGGGCTGGGCCGCGGCGGCCGTCAGGTCGACGTACCCGCCCTGAACCCGGCGCAGGGTTCCGCGCCGGCCACCGTCGGGGCGTCCGTCGCGGAGCCCGCCATAACCGAGCCGGGACAGCTGCCACCGCGTTCCCGGCCCTCCCTCCAGGCGGTGAAAGGAGCTGAGCCGCGCACCGTCGACCTGACGGCGGAGGACGACACCCAGGCGATCCCCCGGCTCGACTCGCTGGAGCAGAAACTGAAGAGCCTGGAGCAGCAGTTCGGCTGAGGCGTCCGCCTCGCTCGGTCCGCGACGGGGCTCCGCCCGCCGCCGGGGGCCCGTCCGCGTCCACGGACGGGCCCCCGGCGCGCCGCGGCTCACGCGGGCGGTTTCACGTCCGTCAGCTCGAACCACACCACCTTGCCGACGCCCTGCGCCCGTACGCCCCACGCGTCGGCCAGCGCCTGCACCATCAGCAGCCCCCTGCCGTGCGTGCCGTCGTCGGACGCCGGGACGTACGGGTCGGGCAGGTCGGGGACGAAGTCCCGCACCTCCACGCGCAGCGCCGTCCGGCCGAGCGTCGCCGTGACGACCGCCCCCTGCCCGGTGTGGATCAGCGCGTTCGTCACCAGCTCGCTCGTGAGGAGCTCCGCCGTGTGCGCCGGCTCCGGGGCGATCCGGTGGCGCAGCAGCTCCCGCAGCCCACGCCGTACGCCGGCCACCGCCGTGAGGTCGCCGACGCCGACGTGCCGCCTCAGCTGTGTCCCCCCGGGTACGCGGTCACGCCCGTCCACCATGGGTCCGACCCCTGCCTGAAGCCCACTCATATCCCCCACCCGCACACGTTGTCGGCCCTTCTCCTCGAACAGGCTCACGGGATCCATGCCCCCCTGCTCCGACAGTCACGCGTGCGAAGCCCGGACGGACAGGCGCACGGAGGGGAGCAGTGAGGCACGGCGGGGTGTCAAGGTCGCGGGAGGTTCCGCACGTTGGATCGGGCCATCTGGAGCATCCGGCCCACGCCGCCGTCGAGCACGATCTTGCTGGCGGACAGGGCGAAGCCGGTCACCATGTCGGCGCGGATCTTCGGCGGGATCGACAGGGCGTTGGGGTCCGTCACCACGTCGACCAGCGCGGGGCCCTTGTGCCGGAACGCGTCCTTGAGGGCGCCCGCGAGCTGTTTCGGCTTCTCCACGCGCACCCCGTACGCACCGGCGGCCCGGGCGACCGCGGCGAAGTCCGGGTTGTGGTTGGTCGTGCCGTGTGACGGCATCCCGGCCACCAGCATCTCCAGCTCCACCATGCCGAGCGAGGAGTTGTCGAAGAGGACCACCTTCACCGGCAGGTCGTACTGGACCAGCGTGAGGAACTCGCCCATCAGCATGGAGAAGCCGCCGTCGCCGGACATGGCCACGATCTGGCGGCCGCCGTCGGTGAACTGCGCGCCGATGGCCTGGGGGAGGGCGTTGGCCATGGAACCGTGACTGAAGGAGCCGATGATCCGGCGGCGCCCGTTGGGCGTGAGGTAGCGGGCCGCCCAGACGTTGCACATGCCGGTGTCGACGGTGAAGACGGCGTCGTCGTCGGCGAGGTCGTCGAGGACGGACGCCACGTACTCGGGGTGGATGGGGGTGTGCTTCTCCACCTTGCGGGTGTACGCGCGGACGACGCCCTCCAGCGCGTCGGCGTGCTTCTTCAGCATCTTGTCGAGGAAACGCCGGTCCGTGCGGGGGCGCACCCGGGGCACGAGGCAGCGCAGGGTCTCACGGACGTCGCCCCACACTCCGAGGTCGAGGCGGGAGCGGCGGCCGAGCCGTTCGGGCCGCACGTCGACCTGGACGATCCGTACGTCGTCGGGGAGGAAGGCGTTGTACGGGAAGTCGGTGCCCAGCAGGATGAGCAGGTCGCACTCGTGGGTGGCCTCGTAGGCGGCGCCGTAGCCCAGCAGTCCGCTCATGCCGACGTCGAACGGGTTGTCGTACTGGATCCACTCCTTGCCGCGCAGGGCGTGACCCACGGGGGCCTTGACGCGCTCGGCGAACCGCATGACCTCCGCGTGGGCACCCGCCGTGCCGCTGCCGCAGAAGAGGGTGATCCGGTCGGCGGCGTCGACCATGCGGACCAGCGCGTCGATCTCGGCGTCACCGGGGCGCACACTGGGGCGCGCGGTGACGAGGTCGTGCACCGCGGCCTCCTCCGGGGCGGGACGGGCGGCGACGTCACCGGGGAGGGTCACCACGCTGACGCCGCCGCGGCCGACGGCGTGCTGGATCGCGGTCCGCAGCAGCCGGGGCGTCTGCTGCGGGTTGGAGATCATCTCGCAGTAGTGGCTGCACCGCTGGAAGAGCTGGTCGGGGTGGGTCTCCTGGAAGTACTCCAGGCCGATCTCGCTCGAAGGGATGTGCGAGGCGAGGGCGAGGACGGGGGCCATGGAGCGGTGCGCGTCGTACAGGCCGTTGATGAGGTGGAGGTTGCCCGGGCCGCAGGAGCCGGCGCAGGCGGCGAGGGAGCCGGTCACCTGTGCCTCGGCGCCGGCCGCGAAGGCGGCGCTCTCCTCGTGCCGCACCTGGATCCACTCGATCCCGCGGGTGCGCCGCACGGCGTCCACGACGGGGTTGAGGCTGTCGCCGACGACGCCGTAGATCCGCTGGACCCCGGCGCGCACCAGGGTGTCGACGTAGTGTTCCGCCACGTTCTGTCTGCCCATGGCACCATCCACGCACGGCCCGCGCGCTCACGCCTCCCAGACGGCCACCGCCGTCCGGTCATCGGCGTACCCCTCCACCCCCAGCCGGGTGTCGGCGAGGAACGCCGCGAGGCCCGGCGGTCGCTCGCGGGGACCCCAGCGGGCGGCCAGCTCGGCGGCGAACGCCGTTTCGCGGCGCAGCGGCTCGGCGAGGCCGGTCGTCGCGAGCAGCAGGGTGTCGCCCGGGCGCGCGACGGAGGCGCGGAAGCGGAACGGCACGGCGGGCGGCGCGGGCGAATCGGGACCGGGATCCCCCCGGCCGGGGGCGGGGGGAGGGTCCTCGACGACGTACGAGGCGCGGGCACGCGGCGTCACGCCGAGCCGCAGGGTCAGCCGGTCGTCCCCCGCACCGGACCCGTCGTCGGGGACGGGGGGCGGGGAGCCGAAGCCGGCCACGGGCCCGCCGCTGACGGCCGCCGGCTCGCGCAGCGGCGGCTCCAGGTCCTGCCAGGCGCCGTCGCGCAGCCGGAACAGGCCGCCGGCGCCGACGCCGAAGAAGACCCGCGTACGGCAGGCGGGGTCGGCGGTCAGCAGCAGGCAGCGCAGGTCGGCGGTGTACGCGTCCGGCTCGACGCCGAGGTCGGCGGCGCGGGCGCGGAGCTTGCCGCAGACGCGGTCGGTGAGGCGGTGCAGCCCCGACTTGAGGTCGTCGCGGCGCCCGGCGCCGATGTCCCGGGCGAGCCGGGCGTGGCTGCGGCCGACGGCCTCGCCGACCCACCGGCAGGCGTCCCCGGCGGCCAGGTGGGAGCCCTCGCCGGCCCGGGTGCCGGTGGCGACGGCGAGCAGCAGGAGCGTGTCGTCGCCGGTCCCGAAGCGGGCGGTCAGCAGCGCGTCGCGCCGCGGTTCGCCGCGGTGGCGCGCCACGTCCCCGCGGCTGGAGACCGCGCGGAGGGTGCACGTGCCGTACCGGGCCCCGTCCAGCACGGTGTCGTGGACCAACTCGTCCAGCCCGTGCACGCGGGCCTCGGGCAGCGCGGTGGGCTCGGGGTCGTGGCCGGGCGGTCCGCCGCCGAGGTGGGCGGGGACGAGGGAGGCACGGGTCACGACGGGAACGCCGTCGCGAGGCTGCGGCACGTGCGACGCGGCGGACCCGGACGAGGCGGCGGGGCCCTGGCCGGGCGGGACGGCGGGGGCGGGTGAGGCGGGCTCGAGCGGGGCGGGCGCGGGCGGCGCAGGGGCCGTGGGGCCCTGACCGCGTGGGGCAGCAGGCGCGGGCGGGACGGCGGGAGTGGGTGGGGCGGCGGGCGCGGGTGGGGCGGCGGGCGGCACAGGGGCGGCGGGCGCGGGTGGGGCGGAGGGCGGCACAGGGGCGGCGGGGCCCTGGCTGGGCGGCGCGGCGGGCGCGGGCGGGACGGCGGGCGCGGGCGGCACAGGGGCCGTGGGGCTCTGTCCAGGCGGCGCGGCGGGTGGGGCGGCGGGCGCGGGTGGGGCAGGGGCGGCGGGGCCCTGGCTGGGCGGCGCGGCGGACGCGCGGCGTGGGTCCTCGTGGGCGGAGCCCGCGTCGTGCGGGGCGTCCGCCGGAAGCTCGGAGGACGGGTCGGCGGCGGGGGCGGACGCGGGGCGGTCCGGCGTCCTGGGGGCCGAACCGGGGTGCGGTGGGGTACGGGGGGCGGGCCCGGGGTCCGGTGGAGGCGCCTGTTCCACCACCGGGGCGGTCGGGGGCCGGAGCGGTGGGCGGTCGGCGGAGGTGCGGGGACCCGAGGCGGGGTCGGAACCTCCCGGGGCGGGGGCGACCGGCGGAGACGCGGGGGGCGGCGGCTCCGCCGGGCCCGAGGCCTGCGCGGTGCAGGACCGGTGCGGAGGGCCGGACCCGGGCGCGGTGCCGGACCCGGGTCGTGGGGCGAGCGCGTCGGAGGCGGAGCGGTACCGGTCGTCGAGGCTGTCGCCCGACACCGTGGCGCCCGCGTCCGGGGCTGCCTCCGGGGCCGCGGCCGGGCCCTGGGCCGGGTCGTCGTACAGCCGTTCCCAC
This sequence comes from Streptomyces changanensis, assembly GCF_024600715.1. NCBI lineage: Bacteria > Bacillati > Actinomycetota > Actinomycetes > Kitasatosporales > Streptomycetaceae > Streptomyces > Streptomyces changanensis. The sequence goes on along the minus strand of NZ_CP102332.1, from coordinate 5,477,664 downwards.
CAGTCGTCGTCCGCGGCGGGCCTGTCCCCCTGTGGGTTCATGTCCTTCATTGTCCACAGCGGGGCCCGCCCGAAAACGGTGCTTCGGCAAAAAGGGGGCAGGCGCGAAGGGGCCCGCCGGGGCGCCCTCCCTCCCCAATGCGGGAGGGCCCCCGGCGGGCCCACGTGGTCGGCGCTCGTCGCGCGCAGAGTCGTGCGGCACGACGCCGTACGCGCGGACCACGGTCCTGCGGACGCCCGCGGTGGCGCCACCTTGTCAGAGTGACGGGTGGTGCGGGGATGATGGGTGCGGCGGGTTTGCGCCGTGGCCGTTTTCCGCCACGGACGAGCGGAGGGGTGGGTTCGGGTGCTGGGGGCGATAGGTCTCGACGAGCGTCAGGAGTCCGCGTACCGGGAGTTGGTCGCGCTGGGCGCGGCCGAGGTACGGGACCTGGCGCACCGGCTGGCGCTGCCTGAGCCGGAGACCGAGCGGACGCTGCGGCGGCTGGAGGCGCAGGGTCTGGCCGCGCAGTCCTCGTACCGCACCGGCCGGTGGGTCGCGGCGCCGCCCGCGGTGGCGCTGGGCGCCCTGCTGACGCAGCAGCGGCACGAGTTGGAGCGGGCGGAGCTGGCGGCCGCGCTGCTGGCGGAGGAGTACCGCACGGAGGCCGCGGAGCCGGCCGCGCACGACCTGGTCGAGGTGGTGACGGGCGCGAGCGCCGTCGCGCACCGGTTCCTGCAGCTCCAGCTGGGTGCGGCGCAGGAGGTGTGCGCGCTGGTCACGGGCCGCCCGGTGGTGGTGACGGGGGCGGAGAACGACGCCGAGGAGCGCGCCGCGGACCGGGGCGTCGCCTACCGGGTGGTGGTGGAGCGGGAGGTCCTTGAGCGGCCCGACGGGGTGGCGGAGCTGACGTCGGCGCTGGGCCGCGGCGAGCGGGTGCGGGTGGTGGACCGGGTGCCGACGAAGCTGGTGGTCGCCGACCGGTCGCTGGCGATGGTGCCGCTGACGGGCCGGGTCGCGGAGCCGGCGGCGCTGGTGGTGCACGCCAGCGGGCTGCTGGAGTCGCTGATGGGGCTGTTCGAGGCGGTGTGGCGGGACGCGGTGCCGCTGCGGCTCGGCGCGGGGCGGGACGTGCCGGTGCCGGCGTCGACGCCGGGCCCCGACGCGACGGACCTGGAGGTGCTGTCGCTGCTGCTGGCGGGCATGACGGACGCGAGCGTGGCGAAGCAGCTGGACCTGGGGCTGCGGACGGTGCAGCGGCGGGTGAAGGGGCTGATGGAGCTGGCGGGCGTGACGACCCGGCTCCAGCTGGGCTGGCACGCCTACGAACGCGGGTGGGTCACGCGCTGACCTGCACGGGCCGGGTCCGTCCGGCAGGCTGGACAGATGGGTGTGTGGCAACAGCTGCTGGTCGCTCTGGTGCTGCTGCTCGGCCTGGTGGGGGTGCTGGCGCCGGGCGTCGCCGGGTCGTGGCTGGTGTGGGCCGGGGTGGCGTGGTGGTCGCTGCAGGTGGCGACGGCGGCCGCGTGGTGGCTGTTCGCCGGTTCGACGGTGCTGATGCTGGTCACGCACGTCGTGGTGGGGCGGTTGCCGCCCCGGCGGCTGCGGGGTGTCGGGGTCACCCGGCGGATGGTCGTCTACGCGGGCGTGGGGGCGTTGCTGGGGTTCGTGCTGGTCCCGGTGGTGGGCGGGGTTCCGGGGTACGTCGCCGGGGTCTACCTCGCGGCGCGACGGCGGCACGGCGGGCACCGGAGGGCGGTGGCGGCGACGCGGCTGGCCATGCGGGCGATCGGCACGAGCGTGCTGGTGGAGCTGTACGCGTCCCTGCTGGTCGTCGCGGCCTGGCTGGGCGTACTGGTCGGCACCTGACGGCCCCGGGCCCACGGCTGCTGATCGGCGCCCACCGGACCGGCGGCCCACGTCCCTGATCGGCGACCGGCGGGCCCGGCCCGCGCCCGACCATGCCCGACCGGTCAGCGCCCGACCCAGGCAGGGCCCCACCCAGGCAGGGTCCGACCCAGGCAGGGTCCGACCCCGGCAGCGCCCGACCCGGGCAGCGCCGGGTGCCACCCAGGTGCGGGTGCGATCGGACGGGGCCGGGGCCCCGCCCGGGTCCCGCTCCGGAAACCGCCGGACGCGGGCGGCGCCCCCGCCCAACCGCAGCACGGTCGGCGCCCGCGTCCGGCGGACGGGGTGCCGACCGCGTCCGGCGGACGTCCGTCAGAAGGGGCGGCCGACGCGCTTGGCCTGGAGGGCGGCGCGCCCCTCGGCGCCCTTGCGCTTCCAGTCGCGCCGCAGCTCCGCCCGGACCCGGGCGTCGGTCTTGGCGACGATGTACTGGTTCTCCCGGAGCAGCTTGCGGTAGCTCTCCAGGCGCCGTTCGGGCAGGGTGCCGTCCTCGACGGCGGCGAGGACCGCGCAGCCGGGCTCCGCGCCGTGGGCGCAGTCGTGGAACCGGCAGGACGCCGCCAGTTCCTCGATCTCCGAGAAGACCTGCCCGACGCCCGTACCGGCGTCCCACAGCCCGACGCCCCGCAGGCCCGGCGTGTCGATGAGCACCCCGCCGCCCGGGAGGGCCAGCAGGTTGCGCGTGGTGGTGGTGTGGCGGCCCTTGCCGTCGACGTCCCGGATCGCCTGCACGGCCATGGCGTCCGTGCCGAGCAGGGTGTTGGCGAGGGTCGACTTGCCGGTGCCGGAGACGCCCAGCAGCACGCTCGTCCCGCCCGCCACGTACGCGCGGAGCGCGTCGACGCCCTCGCCCGTGGCGGCGCTGACGGGCAGGACCGGGACGCCGGGGGCGCTGGTCTCCACGTCCTGGACGAGGTGGGCGATCCCGGCGGCGTCGGGGACGAGGTCGGCCTTGGTGAGGACGACGAGCGGCTGGGCCCCGGATTCCCAGGCGAGCGCGAGGAACCGCTCGATCCGGCCGAGGTCGAGCTCGGCGGCGAGGGAGACCGCGACGACCGCGTGGTCGACGTTGGCGGCCAGGATCTGCCCGTCGGACCGCTTGGAGGAGGTGGACCGCACGAAGGCGGTCCGGCGCGGCAGGTAGGCCCGTACGTAGCGGGGGTTGCCGCCCGCCGGGTCGACGGCCGCCCAGTCGCCGGTGCAGATGACGCGGAGGGGGTCGTGCGGCGTCACGAAGGCCGTGTCGGCCCGCACGACGCCCTCCGCGGTGACGACGTCGCACTGGCCGCGGTCGACGCGGACGACCCGGCCGGGCAGGAGGCCGCGGTCGGCGTGCGGCGCGAACTCCGCCTCCCAGCCGGTGTCCCAGCCGTAGGAGGAGAGCGAGGTGGACGGGGTGGTGGTGGACGAGGAAGACAAGGGGTGCCCTTCGCGAGGGTGGCCCCGGCGGCTACGCGCCCGTTCGGCGCGTGCGGAAGGAAGGTCGGTCAGCCGGAGACCACGGGAGCGGGAGTGTCGATGCTCTGAATCCGGGTCAGGCCCGGTGCGGGGACAGTCATCAATGTCCTCACCTCCCTCTCGTCCGTACGTCGTCGGACACGCTAGCCGCGGCGGGTCGGGCGCCGCCAACGCTTTTTCCGGGCACCTCCGCGGCCCCACCGCCCACCAGCCCCCGGCCCACCGGCCGCCCGCCCGCGGCCCGCCACCCGGCCCCGGCGCGTCGCACACCGCGTACGGAGACCGACGTACGCCGACACACCGCTTCCGCCGTATTCGGACGCGGCGTTCGGCGGCGGCCCGTCCATTCGTTCATACGCTCGACGCATGACGCGATCGGCGGACGCGGGCGCGCGGGACGGGCGGACGCGCCGGGGGTGCGTGATCGGCGCACCGCAGCCGACCTGCGGAGTCACACCCTTCGTTTGAGGGGGATCCGTGCCGGGGCCCGGCATTGCTCATGACAACCATTGTCATGTGATGGCATGCTCGTCCTGCGCCCGCCGTCCGGCCACACTCGGCCCAGCACAGCAGTCACCTGCTCAGTCCCTTCGAACAGTCCACTCGAGCAGTCCCTTCGAGCAGACCTCCAGACCCTTCGAGAGGACCAGGACCAGACCCGCATGAGCGAACCGCTGTATCTCGCACCACGCCTGGAGTCGCGGCCGGCGGCGCTGCTGGACTCCCCCGCCTTCCTCCATCCCCTGGTGGCCGCCCTGGGCTCGCCCCTCAACCTGCTCCTGCCGGACCAGATCGCCGACAACGTCCGCGCGTTCCGCGAGGTGTACGCCCGCCACCGGCTCACCGGGCGGATCTGCTACGCGCACAAGGCCAACCGGTCGAGCGCCCTCGTACGGCGACTGGCCGCGACCGGCCCCGGCACCGGGATCGACGTCGCCTCGCTCGGCGAGCTCCAGCACGCCCTCGCCGGCGGCCTCACCCCCGACCGGATCGTCGCGACCGGCCCCAAGGACCCCGACTTCCTGTGGCTCGCGGCCCGCACCGGCGTCACCGTCGCGGTCGACTCGCCCGGCGAGCTGACCGCGCTCGCCGCGCTGGTGGAGCGCTTCCGGCTGCCCCGCGTACCGATCCTGCCGAGGCTGTCCGAGTTCGCCTCGACGGGGACCCGCGTCCTCACCCGGCGCAGCCGCTTCGGCACCCCGGCAACCGAGGCCGACGCCCTGCTCGACCTGGTCGAGAAACACCGCGACGCCGTGGAGTTCACGGGCGTCTCCTACCACCTCGACACCATGGCCCCGACCGAGAAGGCCGCCGCCCTCGACGGCTGCCTGCGGGTGCTGGACGAGAGCCGCCGGCGCGGGCTGCGCCCCCGCGCCGTCGACATCGGCGGCGGGTTCGGCACCGACTACCTGGCCGACGGCGCCCAGTGGGAGCGGTACACCACCGAACTGACCCGCGCCCTCCTCGGCCGGCGCGCCCCCCTCACCTGGGAGGGCCACGGCTACGGGCTGCGCGGCGAGAACGGCACCCTGCGGGGCGCCCTCGGCGTCTACCCCGGCCACCGGCCGGTCGCGGGCCCCCGCTACCTCGACGAACTGCTCGCGCAGACCGCCCCGTCCCTGGGCCGACCGCTGGCCACCCTGCTCCTGGAGAACCTCTACGACCTGCACACCGAACCCGGCCGCGCCCTCACCGACCAGTGCGGGATCACCCTCGCCCGGGTCCTGGAGGTGCGGGTCACGGCGGCCGGCGAGCGGCTCGTACGGCTCGCCGCGAACGCCCGCGACATCGGCCTGGAGGACCACGGGCTGCTCGTCGACCCGGTCCTCGTACCGGCCGGCGCGACGGCCCGGGAGCCCGGCGGGGACTCCCCCGTGGGCGTGTACCTGCTGGGCAACCTGTGCCTGGAGTCGGACCTGATCAGCCGCCGCCTGGTGTTCCTGCCGAGGGAGCCGCGCGCCGGCGACCTGCTCGCGTTCGCCAACACCGCCGGCTACTTCATGGACTTCACCGCCGACCACGCCCTGCACCAGCCCGTCGCCCGCAAGGTCGCCGTGTACCGCGACGGCGACGCCGGCCCGTGGCACTGGTGCCTCGACGAAGAGTACTGGCCCCACCTCACCGCGGGGGACGACGAATGAGGTACGACCACATCACCGACGCCATCGGGGACACACCGCTCGTCCGCATCGACCCCGAGGTCCACGGCCTGCGCCACATCGACCTGTACGCCAAGTTGGAGATGCTCAACCCGTTCGGCTCGGTCAAGGACCGGGCCGCTTGGCGGATGGCGCAGCCCCACCTGGAGGAGGCCCGGCGCCGGGGGCGGACCGTGGTGGAGCTGTCCAGCGGCAACACCGCCAAGGCGCTCGCCGTGATCGCCGGCATGCACGGACTGCCGTTCCGCAGCGTCACCAACCGGATGAAGGTCCCCGAGATCAAGGACCTGCTCCTCCTCCTCGGCGCCGAGATCGAGGAACTGCCCGGGCAGGCGGAGTGCCTCGACCCGACGGCGACCGAGGACCCGCTGACCCGCATCCACCGCATGCTCACCGAGGACGACGACGCGTACCTGCACACCGACCAGTACTACAACCCGGCCAACGCCGAGGCGCACTCCGGCGGTACCGGCCCCGAGATCATCAAGGACCTGGGGGGCGTCGCCCCCGACTTCTTCGTCGCCTGCGTGGGCACCGCCGGGTCGTCCACCGGCGCCGCCCGCGCCCTGCGCGCCCACGACCCGGCCGTCTCCGTCATCGGCCTCGTCGCGCAGAAGGGCGACTTCGTGCCCGGTATCCGCAACATCGACGAGGTGCATGAGGTCGGCCTGTTCGACCCCCGGACGTACGACGCGCTGGAGGCGGTCAGCGCCGACGAGGCCATCGACGGCATGCTCACGCTGGTGCGCCGCTGCGGCATCCTCGGCGGCCCGACCGGCGGGGCCGCCTACCACGGCGCCCTGCGGTACCTGCGGCAGCGGGACGCCGAGCAGGCCGGGGGCGGCGACGGCCGGCGGCGGACGGCCGTCTTCATCGTCTGCGACCGCGTCGAGAGCTACATGAGCTACGTGCGCACGCGCCGCCCCGAGCTGCTGCGGCGTCCGCCGCGCCCCAACTCCCCCGCCTCGGTGACCCCGCGGGAGCTGGCGGAGGTGCACGTCATCGGCGTCGAGGAGGCGCGGGCATGGATCGCGACCGAGCGGCCCGTCGTCGTCGACCTGCGCGGGGCGTTCGCGTTCGCCGCGCTCCACATCGAGGGGTCGATCAACATCGTCGACGAGCTGTTCGAGGAACTGCTGCACGGCGGGCTGCCGTTCGGGCGGTCGCAGCCGGTGCTCCTGGTCTGCCCGGTCGGGGAGCAGTCCGTGACGTACGCGGCGCTGCTGGCCCGCATGGGCCACCGGGACGTGCGCAGCCTGGCGGGCGGCGTCATCGCCTGGCGGGACGCGGACGCGCCGATGGTGCGGGACTGAGGGGGGCCGGCATGTACACCACGACGTCACCGCTGCCGCACGACCCGCCGCCGGCGGGGCCGTCCGCCGGGCTGCGCGAGTGGCAGCGGCCGCTGCGCGAGCAGTTCCCGATCATCACGGGGCACCCCGGTCTCGCCTACCTGGACAGCGCGGCGACGGCGCAGAAGCCCCGGGCGGTCCTCGACGCGGTGCAGGCGTACCTGACCGGGTGCAACGCCAACGCCGGGCGGGGCACCTACACCTGGGCCAACCGCACCACGGCGCTCATCGAGGAGACCCGCGAGCGCGTCAAGGCGTTCCTGGGCGACCCGGACCCCGAGCGGTCGTCGGTCTGGTTCACCGGCGGTACGACGGAGGGGCTGCGGACGGTCGCCCGGGACTGGCTGGTGCGGGAGCTGGCGGACGGCGACGAGATCGTCGTGCCGTTCGCCGACCACGAGGCGAACCACCTGCCCTGGCTGGAGGCGCGGGACCTGCTCGCCGAGCGCGGCGTGCGGATCACCGTCCACCCCATGCCGTACCAGCGGGACTCGCGCGACTACGACCTGGAGGCGCTCGCCCGGCTGGTCGGGGGGCGGTTGCGGTTCGTGGCCGTCACCCACGTCCACCACGTGTACGGCGCCGACATGAACGTCCACCGGGTGCGGGAGGTGGTCGGCCCGGACGTGCCCATCTGCCTGGACGCGGCGCAGAGCGTCGGCCACCTGCCGCTGGACCTGGCCGCCCTGGACGTCGACTTCGTCGTGTTCTCCGGACACAAGGCGATGGCGCTGCCGGGGACGGGCGTGGTGTGGGCGCGCGGGCGGCGGGGCGGCGCGTTCCGGCCGGGCGGCTGGCACGGCACGCCGAACACCGCCGGGATCGTCAGCCTGCGGGCCGCGCTGGACTGGCTGGACGCGGCGGGCCCGGCACGGATCGAGGAGTGGACGGTCGGCCTGGGCGTGCGGCTCACGGACGGGCTGGCCCGCCTCGACGCGTACGAGGTGCTGGGCTGCCCGCTCAGTCTGGCGGCGGACTCGGCGGTGCAGCGGCGCCAGGGCCTGGTGACCTTCCGGCACCGGACCGTCCGTGCCAACGACGTGGGGTTCGTACTGGCCGCGCACGGGCTGCTGGTGCGGGCCGACGGGCTGTGCCAGGCACGGGCCGGCGAGAGCGAGAGCTCGGTGCGGGTGAGTCTGCATGTCTACAACACGCCCGAGGAGGTCGACCGCCTCCTCGGGGTGCTGTCCACGCTGGCCGGGGACCGGCCGGGCGGCGGGCGGCGGTAGGGCACGGAGAGCAAGGGAGCACGAGGGCAGGATGACCCAAGGGTTGATGTCGCGACGGCTGACGGCCGAGCGGGCGGGCGAGTGGATCCGCCGGTGGGATCTGCAGCAGCAGCGGTACGCGTGTGACCGTGAGGCCCGCTTCACGGTGATCGCCGACGTGGTGGAGGCGGCGACCGCGGGGGTGCCCCGCCCGCTGGTCGCCGACCTCGGCTGCGGTCCCGGCTCCCTCGCCGCCCGCCTGGCGGGGCGGCTGCCGCACGCCGAGGTGGTCGGCGTGGACGCCGACCCGCTGCTGCTGGCGCTGGGCCGGGCGCACCACGGCGCTTCGGTACGGTTCGCCGACGTGACGATCGGGGCGCCCGGCTGGCTGGCCTCGCTGCGGCTGGGCCGGCCGCTGGACGCCGTGGTGTCGGCGACGGCGCTGCACTACCTGCCGGAACCGGCGCTGCTGTCGGTGTACGAGCAGCTGCGCCGGTCGCTGCGGCCCGGCGGGGTGCTGGTCAACGGCGACCACCTGTTCCAGGAGGACCCGGCGGTGGCGGCGCTGGCCGACGTGGTGGGGCGCCGCCACGCCGAGCGGCACGGGGCGGACGCGCACGAGGACTGGCGGGGCTGGTGGGCCGCCGCGCGGTCCGCGCCGGAACTGGCCGCTCCGCTGGCCGAGCGCGCCCGGCGCGGTCCCGGCGCGGGCGGGGACAACGGGCTGACGCTGCAGCGGCACGTGGAGCTGCTGCGCAAGGCGGGCTTCGGCGCCGCGGGCCCGGTCTGGCAGTACGGCCCGAGCTGTGTGCTGGTGGCCGCACACGCGTGAGCGCCGCCCCGCCCCGGGGCTCGGGCCGGACCGGGCCGGTCCGCCGGGCCCGACCGGTCCGGGCCGGGCCCGACCGGTCCGGGCCCCGGAGCGGGGTCAGCGCAGGGCGTGGAACGCGGGCTGCGTCCAGCGGGCGGCGAACGGGCCGACGAGGACGAGGATCAGCACGTACGCGGCGGCGAACGGGCCGATCCTCGGCTCGGTGGCCACCGTGAGCCCGGCGATCACCACGGAGAACTCGCCGCGCGCGACCAGCGCCCCGCCGGCCCGCAGCCGGCCGCGCGGGCCGACGCGGGCGCGTCTCGCCGCGTACCAGCCGGTGTAGATCTTGGTGAGGGCGGTGACGGCGGCGAGGAGCAGCGCGGGCAGCAGGACGGGCGGGATGGCGGAGGGCACCGTCGACAGCCCGAAGAAGAGGAAGAAGACGGCGGCGAACAGGTCGCGCAGGGGGGCGAGGAGCTTGCGGGCGTCCTCGGCGACCTCGCCCGACAGGGCGATGCCGACGAGGAAGGCGCCCACCGCGGCGGAGACCTGGAGGCGCTGCGCGACCCCGGCGACGAGCAGCGCCAGGCCGAGGACGACCAGTAGCAGCATCTCGGGGTTGTCGGAGGAGACGGCGCGGCTGATGTGCCGGCCGTGGCGCAGCGCCAGGTACAGCACGACGGTGACCGTGCCGAGCGCGATCAGCAGGGTGGCGCCGCCCGCGACCAGGCCGACGCCGGCGACCAGGGTGGTGAGCAGGGGCAGGTAGACGGCCATGGACAGGTCCTCGATGACGAGGATGCCGAGGACGGCGGGCGTCTCGCGGTTGCCGAGCCGGCCGAGGTCGGCGAGGACCTTGGCGATGACGCCGGAGGAGGAGATCCAGGTGACCCCGGCGAGCGCCACGGCGGCGACGGGCCCCCAGCCGAGGAGGAGCGCGGCGGCCGCGCCGGGCAGGGCGTTGAGGACGAAGTCGACCGCACCGGCCGGGTACTGGGTGCGCAGGCTGCTGACGAGCTCCCCGGCGCTGTACTCCAGGCCGAGGAGGAGCAGCAGCAGGATGACGCCGATCTCGGCGCCGACGGCGATGAAGTCCTCGCTGGCTTCGAGCGGGAGGACGCCGCCCTTGCCGAAGGCGAGCCCGGCGAGGAGGTAGAGCGGGACCGGGGAGAGTCCCACGCGCTCCGCGAACCGTCCGATCAGTCCGAGTCCGAGGATGATCGCTCCGAGTTCGATGAGGAGCGCGGTGGTGTCGTGCACGCTCACTCCCCGCCGACGAGGGCGGTGAGCGCGGCGACGCCCTCGCGAGTGCCGACGACGACGGGGACGTCGCCGACCGGCCGCACGTCACCGACGGGCGCGGGGTGGGCGCCGGGGCGGCGCGGGATGTCGCCGACGGGGGCGCCCGGGGCGCCGGTACGGGCGCGCGCCCGGGTGTCGCGCGGCAGCCGCCCCGGGTGCGGGGAGTGGTGGGGCAGGGCGACGTGCGCGGTGACGAGGTCCGTGCCGTCGGTGCCGGCCTCGGCGGCGGGGGCCCGAGCGAGGAGCCGGGCCGGGGCGGCGTCGGGGGCGCGGGCCGCGCCGCCCTCGTGGGCGTCGCGGTCGTCGGCACGGTGGCAGCCTCGGTGGCGGCGGCCGTCCCGGCGGACGACGGCGGAGTGGTGCCGGCTCCCCGCGGTGATGAGGTCGTACTGCGTGCCGACGCCTGGCAGCGGGGTGCGACGGGGACCCATGACCGCACCTCCGGGGACGGCGCATGACGGGCGAGGAGAGGCTCCTCACCCTAGCAACACCTGTCCACTATGACGCCTTATGCGGCTTTCCCGGCCGGGCGGCAGTCGATGTGCGCCCCGGCCCGCGGCGCCGGGTACGGCGACGCCCGGTGCGGCGACGCCCGGGCCGGTGGCCGTGTCGGTGGCGCCGGGCCGGTGGCGCCCGGATCTCCGCGTCCGGGTCCGCGTCCGATCCGTTCAAGACGGCCGCGCCGCGGCCTCCCTAGGCTGCCGGCATGACTCCCACACCCCGTCTCGACGCGGTCGGCCTCGTCGTCTCCGACATGGCCGCGACCCTCGCCTTCTACCGACGCCTCGGCCTGGCCGTCCCCCGGGACGCCGACTCCGCCCCGCACGCGGAGGCGGTCCTTCCGGGCGGCCTGCGCGTCCTGTGGGACACCGAGGAGACGGTCCGCTCCTACGACCCCGACCGGCCCCGGGTGACCGCGGGCGACCGGATCGCGCTGGCGTTCCGCTGCTCCGGCCCCCAGGAGGTGGACGCGGTGTACGGGGAACTGGTGGCCGCCGGGTACCGGGGCCACCTGGAGCCGTGGGACGCCGTGTGGGGGCAGCGCTACGCGGTGGTGCTCGACCCGGACGGGCGCGGCGTGGAGCTGTTCGCCGACGCCGCGTAGGCCGACAGGGGCCTCCCGGTCAGGGCGCGCACCTCGCGGGCCAGGTGCGGCTGGTCGGCGTACCCGGCGCGCACCGCCACCGCCGCGTACGGCGTCCCCGCGTCCACCAGCCGCAGCGCCCGGCGCAGCCGCAGGATCCGCGCCAGCGTCTTCGGGCCGTACCCGAAGGCGTCGAGCGAGCGGCGGTGCAGCGTGCGGGGCCCCAGCCCCGTCGCGTCGGCCGTCGCCGCCACGCTCCACCCGGCGTCCAGCCGGGCGGTGACGGCCCGCAGGAGCGGGTCGGGGCGGGGCGCGTCGGCGGCGAGGGCCACGGCCGCCTCCTCCAGCGCGCCGGCCGGGTCCGCCCCGGCGGCGCGCGCCACCCGCGCGGTCAGCCGCCGGACGCGGTCGGCGGGCCACAGGTCGGCCAGGTCCACGCACCGGTCGCGCAGTACGCGGGCCGGGACGCCGAGCAGGGTGGGCGCGTCGCCTGGCGCGAACCTCACCCCCGCCCAGGGGCCGACCCCGCCGCCGGGGGCGTGGGCGCGCGTGTCCGGGCCGGCGACGAGGAGCCGCCCGTCGTTCCACAGCAGATCCATGCAGCCGTCGGGCAGGACGGGTGAGGCCGCCCCGGGCGGCCGTCCCCCGGGCACGGTCCACACGACGGCGCCGTCCAGCCGGGCGGGGCGCTCCCGGTACCCGCCGCTCAGCGCGGCCCCCACGGACCGGTCGGCCCACCGCCGTGCGGGCCGTGCGCCGGGCCGCCGTGCGCGTCGTGCGCCGGGCCGCGGGACGGGCCGCCCGTGCCGGGCCGGGCCCCGCCGGGGGCCGGCGGCCGTCCGGCGGGCGCGCGCCGGACCGGCGCGTCGGGCGGCAGCTCCCCCTTGGGCAGCTTGTCCTCCGGCGGCCTGCCCTTCGACGACTCCTCCCGCGCCTTGTCCCTGGCCTGTTTTTCCTTGGGCTGCCGCTCCTTCTCCGCCTTCTCCCACTGCAGGCGCGCCTTCACGTCGTCCGGGGGGAGGAATCGCGACCAGCGCTCCGGGAACTCCGACGGCATGTCCGGGTCGTCGGGGTCCCGGTCCCCCTCGGTGGCCCGGACCCGGGCGAGCAGCGCGGCCGCCTCCTTGGCCCGGACGCGTTCGTTCTCCGCGCGGGCGGCCGCCGTGGCGACGGACGGCCACACCCGGTCGATGGCGGCGTTGACGGCCGCCCCGACGAGGACCGCGAACGCCGAGATGCCGATCCACAGCAGCACCGCGATGGGCGTGGCGAGGGAGCCGTAGATGGTGGGCCCCTCCACCTGGCTCGTCAGGTAGATGCGGAGCAGGAAGCTGCCCAGCACCCACATGACGAACGCCACGAGCGCCCCCGGCACGTCCTCGATCCACGGCGACCTGACCGGCACGGACACGTGGTACAGGGTCGTCAGGAACGCCACGGACAGCAGGATCATGACCGGCCAGTACAGGACGGAGACCACTTCCGTCCCCCAGGGCACCAGCTCGACCACCCGGTCGGGGCCGACGACCGCGAGCGGCAGGACCACCGCTCCGATCAGGAGCGCGACGATGTAGAGGAGGAAGGCGAGCAGCCGCGTGGCGACGATCCCCCGGTGGCCGTCGAGTCCGTACATGACGGTGATGGTGTCGACGAAGACGTTCACCGCCCGGGAGCCGGACCACAGCGCTATGGCGAAACCGATCGAGATGACGTCGGGCCGGCCGCCCTGGGTGACGTCCTCCAGGAGCGGCTTGGCGATGTCGTTGACGCCCCGGTCCGACAGAACGGTGCCGACCGCGCCGAGGATGTTCCCCTCGATGGAGGCGACGGTGGTGGTGTTGGTCCATTCGTCGATGTAGCCGAGCAGGCCGAGCAGGCCGAGCATCAGCGGCGGCAGGGACAGCAGCGTGAAGAACGCGGCCTCGGCGGCGAGGCCCAGGATGCGGTACTCGATGCACGAGTTGACGGTGTCCTTCAGCAGGAGCCAGGCCATCTTGCGCTTCGAGACGTTGCGGTAGAGGACCCTGGCCCGGTGGAGCCGGCCCGTGGACGCGCTCGGTCCCGCGGGGCCCGGACTTCCGGCGGACCCCCCGGCCGACTCGGGTGTTTCCTTCGCTGCCTGCACGTCCTTACCGTATCCGCATGGCAGCCACCACCCACACCGTGACCAACCAGCCCCCGCCCCTGGTCGGGTACGACGTCTTCACCGCCGACCGGGCGCTGACCGAAGCCGTGGAGCGACACCTTCCGCCCGGACTGCGGGAGGAGGCCCGGGACGAGCTCTCGTCGCTCGGTACCACCGCCGGCTCGGCGCAGGCCCAGTCCTGGGGCGCGCTCGCCAACGAGTACCCGCCACGGCTGCGCACCCACGACCGGTACGGCCACCGCGTCGACGAGGTCGACTTCCACCCGGCGTGGCACCGGCTCCTCGGCCACGCCGTGACGTCCGGGCTGACCGGCGCCTGGAGCCGGCCGGGCGGGCACGTGCGGCGCGCGGCCGGGTTCCTGGTGTGGTCGCAGACCGAGGCGGGGCACGGCTGCCCGCTGTCGATGACGCACGCGGCCGTCCCCGCCCTGCGCACCGACCCGGAGCTGGCGGCCGAGTGGGAGCCGAGGCTGACGTCGCGCGTGTACGACGGCGAGGAGCTGCGGCCGCCCGCCGAGAAGGGCGGCGTGCTCTTCGGGATGGGCATGACGGAGAAGCAGGGCGGCAGCGACGTCCGGGCCAACACCACCGCGGCGGTCCCCCTGGACGCGGCGGGCGAGTACGTCCTGACGGGCCACAAGTGGTTCTGCTCCGCGCCCATGTCGGACGGCTTCCTCGTCCTGGCGCAGGCGCCCGGCGGTCTGACCTGCTTCCTCGTACCGAGGGTGCTGGCGGACGGCACGGGGAACGTGTTCCGCATCCAGCGGCTCAAGGACAAGCTGGGCAACCGGTCGAACGCCTCCGCCGAGGTCGAGTTCGACGGGACGTGGGCGCGCCGCGTCGGCGAGGAGGGGCGCGGGGTGCGGACCATCATCGAGATGGTGGCCGCCACGCGCCTGGACTGCGTGCTCGGCTCGGCCGCGCTGATGCGGCAGGCCGTGGCGCAGGCCGTGCACCACACGACGTACCGCCACGCCTTCGGCGGCCCGCTGGCCGACAAGCCGCTGATGCGCAACGTCCTCGCCGACCTGGCGCTGGAGTCGGAGGCGGCGACGGTCCTCGGCATGCGGCTCGCGGCGGCGTACGACGCGGTGGAGTCCGGCGGCACGGCATCCGGCGGTACGGGGCCGGGAGGCGCGGAGTCGGAACGGGCGCTGCTGCGCCTCGTGGTGCCGGCCGCGAAGTACTGGGTCACCAAGCGGTGCACGCCGACCGTGGCGGAGGCCCTGGAGTGCCTGGGCGGCAACGGCTACGTGGAGGAGTCCGGCATGCCGCGGCTGCTGCGCGAGGCACCGCTCAACTCGATCTGGGAGGGGTCGGGGAACGTCCAGGCGCTGGACGTGCTGCGGGCGCTGCAGCGCGAGCCCGGCGCGCTCGACGCGTACCTGCGGGAGGTCGGTGAGGCGCGCGGCGCGGACCACCGGCTGGACGGGGCGATCAAGGGCCTGCTCACGGAACTGGCCGATCTGGAGGGCGTCGAGGCCCGGGCCCGGCGGCTGGTGGAGCGGATGGCGCTGGTCCTCCAGGGGTCGCTGCTGGTGCGGTGGGCGCCGCCCGAGGTCGCGGACGCCTTCTGCGGGTCGCGGCTCGGCCGGGACTGGGGGACGGCGTTCGGAACCCTGCCGCACAGCCTGGACCTGGGCGCGGTCGTGGACCGGGCCCGGGTCGAGGTGTAGGGGAGCCGGGGCGGGTACGGGCTCCGCACGGCGCGGACGGCCCCGGACAGCCGACGGGCGCGGGACGCGGTGCGGCGTCCCGCGCCCGGGAGCGCGGCTGGGATGGTGCTGCGCCGACACGGCACCATCCCGTCGCGTACCGGAGACCGGTACGCGCCCACTGTCGTACGCGCGAGCGGTCCGGCGCGAGGGTTGCAGGAGGTTGCAGCGGGTGGCGCGTTCTGTGCGGACCCGGTCGGGCCCGGCGCGCCGCGGGGGGATGATGGGGGCCGAACGGCGACGGGGAGGGCCGGTGCGGAACGCCACAGTCGACATGACGCGGCTCGCCGCGATGGACGCGCGCGCGGCGACGCTGCTGCTCCACCACATCAGGGACGCCGCGCTGCGCGGCGGCCACGCCCCGCTGGCGCCGCGCGCCGACATACGGGCCTCGTGGGAGCGGATGCTGCGCACGGGCGTCGACCCTGACCGGGACCGCCGCTCGGGGCTGCTGCCGGCAGGGGAGCTGGAAGCGCGGCGGCACGGCACGACGCTCGGGGAGCTGCTGCCCGTGCTCCGCGAGGGGCTCATGGCGTCGCCGGGGGCGTCCGCCGACCCGGCCCGGCACATCATGGTCGTCGCCGACGCCGACGGGCGGGTGCTGTGGCGGGAGGGCCACGGCTCGGTGCTGCGGATGGCGGACGGGCACGGTTTCGAACCGGGCGCCGACTGGCGCGAGTCGACGGTCGGCACCAACGGCGTGGGGACGGCCCTCGTGGTGCGCCGCCCGGTGCAGGTGCACTCCGCCGAGCACTTCGTCGCGACGCACCACCCGTGGACGTGCGCCGGCGCCCCGATCACGGACCCCCGGGACGGCCGGCTGATGGGCGTGGTCGACGTGAGCGGCCCGGTGCCCACGATGCACCCGGCGATGCTGCTCCTGGTGCGTTCGGTGGCGGCGCTCGCCGAGGCGGAGCTGCGCAACCGCCACCTCGCGGGGCTGGCGCGGCTGCGGGCGGTGGCGGCGCCCCTGCTGTGCCGGGTGGGCGGCAGGGCGCTGGTGGTGGACCCGCACGGCTGGACGGCGGCGGTGACGGGCATGGCGCCCGTGGACCGGCTGGCGCTGCCGGGGTCGTTCGGCGGGGGCCGGATGTGGCTGCCGGCGCTCGGCGAGTGCGACGTCGAGCCGCTGCCGGGGGGCTGGCTGGTCCGGCCGCTGGACGGGGCCGGGGAGGGGGCAGCGGACTCGGTGACACGGCTGGTGCTGGACGTGAGCCGGCCCCGCGAGTGGACGGTGCGGGTGTCGGGCGCGGTGGGCTCCTGGCAGCGGGAGCTGACGCCCCGGCACGCGGAGTTGCTGTACGTCCTCGCCTCGCACCGGGACGGGCGCACGGCGGCGCAGCTGGCCGCGGACGTGTTCGGCGACCGGGGGCGGACGGTGACCGTACGGGCGGAGATGTCGCGGGTGCGGCGGACGCTGGGCGGTGTGCTGACCCACCGCCCCTACCGCTTCCGCGACGAGGTGGAGGTGGAGGTGGTCGCCCCGGCCGACCCGCGCGACCTGTTGCCCCACTCCACCGCGCCCGCCGTGGAGGCCGCGCGGCACGACGGCCCCGGCGACGACCGCGCTGGGTGACGGCGCCGCCGCACCCCGCACGGACCACAGCGCCGCACGGACCACCGGACTCCGCACGGACCACCGGGTTCCGTACGGACCGCCGGTTTCCGTACGGACCGCCGGGTTCCGCGCGCACCGGAGGACCCCGGGGCCGGTGGCCCTCGGACCGCCGGACCTTCGATCAGTCGGGGCCTCCGGGCAGGCGGGCCCCCGGCCGGGCCGGTGAGCCGCTGACCGGCCACGCCACCACGGGGGCGAGACGGAGTCCCACGATCCGGACACCGGGGGGCCGCGGACGTGCCCGGCCGGGGACGGCGTCCGGCCGGGTGAGAGGAACGCGCTGGCCAGGGCCGCGCGCTCCGTGGTTCCCTGGCGGCCATGAGCATCACCGTCACCACCTGGTACCTGGAGCAGACCTCCCCCGACGACCTGCGGCCCGCCGCCGCGCCGGACGGGGACGTCACGGTCGTCCGCGCCGAGGTGCCCTCACCCGAGTTCAGCCGCTTCCTCTACAGCGCGGTCGGCGGTGACCTCTGCTGGGTGGACCGGCTGGGGCTGACCCACGCGCAGTGGCGGGAGCTCCTGGAGCGGCCGGGCGCGGAGACGTGGGTGGCGTACGACAGGGGGACGCCCGCCGGGTACGTCGAGCTGGACCCACAGGACGACGGCGTCGTGGAGATCATGTACTTCGGTCTGATCCCCGCCTTCCGGGGCCGGCGCATCGGCGGGCACCTGCTGTCGTACGGCACCGCCCGCGCCTGGGACCTGGCGGACCGCTGGCCGGGGCGGACGCCGACGACGCGGGTGCGGCTGAACACCTGCTCGCTCGACGGGGAACACGCCCTGGCCAACTACCGGCGGCGGGGCTTCCGCGTCCACGACACCCGCGTCACCGAGAAGCCGGCGGAGGCGGCCGTGGCGCCGGGCCCCTGGCCGGGCGCGTACGCCTGAACCGACGGGACGCCCGACCCCGACGGGACGCCCGGCACCGCGGCCCCGACCGGCCGCCCGGCGCGACCCCGACGGGGCGCTCGACGTGACCCGGCCGGGGGGCTTGGCGCCACCCGACCAAGGGCTTGACGTGACCCGGACCACATCCGTCCACCATGCGGGACAGTCTGGTCCACATCGCGGACAAAGGTGGACTGGGTCCAAACTCCCGTGCCACGCTTCCGTCATGTCTCGAGCTGGAATTGCCTTGGTGAGTCGGCGGCACGTCGACCTCGGCCGCATGTCCAGCGCCATGTGTCCGGTGAGCTGAGAGACCCAGCGACGCCGCGACCCCCGATCTTCTGAACCCACCGCGCAATGTCGCGCAGGCGCTCTGCCTGCGCGACATTGCGCAGGTCAGAGCCGCCCTCCTGCAGTCCCGAAGGACGTATAGCCATGGCCGCCACCCCCGAACAGCCCGCACCCGCCACGCCCCGCCGCAAGCCGGGGCGCCACCGTGGCGAGGGCCAGTGGGCCAGGGGCCACTTCACGCCCCTCAACGGCAATGAGCAGTTCAAGAAGGACGATGACGGTCTCAATGTGCGGACACGCATTGAGACGATCTACTCGAAGGCCGGCTTCGACTCCATCGACCCCAACGACCTGCGTGGTCGGATGCGCTGGTGGGGCCTCTACACCCAGCGCAAGCCCGGGATCGACGGCGGCAAGACGGCCGTCCTCGAACCGGAGGAGCTGGACGACGAGTACTTCATGCTGCGCGTGCGCATCGACGGCGGCCGGCTGACCACCCGGCAGCTGCGGGTCATCGGTGAGATCTCGCAGGAGTTCGCGCGCGGCACCGCCGACATCACCGACCGGCAGAACGTCCAGTACCACTGGATCCGGATCGAGGACGTGCCGGAGATCTGGAACCGCCTCGAAGCCGTGGGCCTGTCCACCACCGAGGCGTGCGGTGACACCCCGCGCGTCATCATCGGCTCGCCGGTCGCCGGGATCGCCGAGGACGAGATCATCGACGGCACCCCGGCCATCGAGGAGATCCACCGCCGCATCATCGGCAACAAGGACTTCTCCAACCTGCCCCGCAAGTTCAAGTCCGCGGTCTCCGGCTCGCCGCTCCTCGACGTCGCGCACGAGATCAACGACATCGCCTTCGTCGGCGTGGAGCACCCCGAGCACGGTCCCGGCTTCGACCTGTGGGTCGGCGGCGGGCTCTCCACCAACCCCAAGATCGGCGTCCGGCTCGGCGCCTGGGTCCCGCTCGACGAGGTCCCCGACGTCTACACCGGCGTCATCTCCATCTTCCGCGACTACGGCTACCGGCGGCTGCGCAACCGCGCCCGGCTGAAGTTCCTCGTCGCGGACTGGGGCGCCGAGCGGTTCCGCCAGGTCCTGGAGGACGAGTACCTCGGACGCAAGCTCGTCGACGGCCCGGCCCCCGCCCAGCCCGTGCAGCAGTGGCGCGACCACGTCGGCGTCCACCGGCAGCAGGACGGCCGCTTCTACGTCGGTTTCGCGCCGCGCGTCGGCCGCGTCGACGGCGCCACCCTCACGAAGATCGCCGACGTGGCGGAGGCGCACGGCTCCGGCCGCGTCCGCACCACGGTTGAGCAGAAGATGATCGTCCTCGACATCGAGGAGGACCGGGTCGAGTCGCTCGTCGGCGCGCTGGAGGCGCTCGACCTGCGGGTGCAGCCCTCCCCGTTCCGGCGGGGCACCATGGCCTGCACCGGCATCGAGTTCTGCAAGCTCGCCATCGTCGAGACGAAGGCGCGCGGCTCGTCGCTCATCGACGAACTGGAGCGCCGCCTGCCCGAGTTCGACCAGCCGATCACCATCAACCTCAACGGCTGCCCCAACGCCTGCGCGCGCATCCAGGTGGCGGACATCGGTCTCAAGGGCCAGCTCGTCCTGGACGACGCGGGCCGGCAGGTCGAGGGCTACCAGGTGCACCTGGGCGGCGCGCTCGGTCTGGAGGCCGGCTTCGGCCGCAAGGTCCGCGGCCTGAAGGTCACCGCCGCCGAACTGCCCGACTACATCGAGCGCGTCCTCACCCGCTACCAGGCGGAGCGGGAGCCCGGTGAGCGCTTCGCGACCTGGGCGGCGCGGGCGCCGGAGGAGGCCCTGTCGTGAACGACGCACCCACGGCCACGACGCCGCCGCGCAACGGGGAGGCGCGGTGAGCGAGCGAGCGGCGCCCTTCCACTGCCCGTACTGCGGCGACGAGGACCTGCGCCCCGGCGAGCAGGGCCACGGCGCCTGGGAGTGCGCGGCCTGCAACCGGGCTTTCCAGCTGAAGTTCCTGGGCCTGCTGGCCCGGGGCCTGCAGCGCCACGACGGCGGAGGGGACCCCACGTGACCCTGACGGAGACCGACGACAAGCTCCGCGACCTGGCCGAGCGGGCCGGTCGCGAACTGGAGGACGCCCCGGCGCTCTCCATCCTGACCTGGGCCGCCGAGACCTTCGGCGAGCGCTTCTGCGTCACCTCCTCCATGGAGGACGCGGTCGTCGCCCACCTCGCCTCGCGTGCCTTCCCCGGCGTGAAGGTGGTGTTCCTGGACACCGGCTACCACTTCCCGGAGACCATCGGCACCCGTGACGCGGTCGACGCCGTGATGGACGTCGAGGTCATCACGCTGACGCCGCGGCAGACGGTGGCCGAGCAGGACGCCGAGTACGGGCCGCGGCTGTACGAGCGCGACCCCGACCTGTGCTGCGCGCTGCGCAAGGTGCGGCCGCTGGAACAGGGCCTGGCCGGGTACGACGCCTGGGCGACGGGCCTGCGCCGCGACGAGTCCGCGACCCGGGCGAACACCCCGGTGGTCGGCTGGGACGAGAAGCGCCGCAAGGTGAAGGTCTCGCCGATCGCCCGCTGGACGCAGGACGACGTGGACGCGTACGTCGCCGAGCACGGCGTCCTCACCAACCCGCTGCTGATGGACGGGTACGCCTCCGTCGGCTGCGCGCCCTGCACGCGCCGCGTGCTGGAGGGCGAGGACGCGCGCGCCGGCCGCTGGGCGGGCCGGGCGAAGACCGAGTGCGGGCTGCACGGCTGATGACGACTGTGGGAGAAGAGAACGTGACTGGGGCCACCATCTGGCTCACCGGGCTGCCGAGCGCCGGCAAGACCACGATCGCCTACGCGCTGGCGGAGCGGCTGCGCGCCGAGGGCCGGCGGGTCGAGGTGCTCGACGGCGACGAGGTCCGGGAGTTCCTCTCGGCGGGGCTGGGTTTCGGCCGCGCGGACCGGGACACCAACGTGCGGCGGATCGGCTTCGTCGCCGAGCTGCTCGCGTCGAACGGCGTGCAGGTCCTCGTACCCGTCATCGCCCCGTACGCCGACAGCCGCGAGGCCGTGCGCAAGCGCCACCGGCGGGAGGGCACCCCGTACGTCGAGGTGCATGTCGCCACGCCGGTGGAGGTGTGCTCGGAGCGGGACGTGAAGGGGCTGTACGCCCGGCAGGCCGCCGGCGAGATCAGCGGGCTGACCGGCGTCGACGACCCGTACGAGGAGCCGGAGAGCCCCGACCTGCGGATCGAGTCCCAGAACCAGACCGTGCAGGAGTCCGCCGCGGCGGTCCACGCGCTGCTCACCGAGAGGGGACTGCTGTGAGCGACGCGTGCGCGGCCGCCGAGCCGCAGACAGCAACGACGCCCGCACCTCCGCGCCACGCAGGCGGAGCAGCTCATGATGGGGATGCAGCATGACGACCACGGTCACCCACGTCCACGGAGACACCCACAGCCCGTTCGCGCTGTCGCACCTGGACTCGCTGGAGTCCGAGGCGGTGCACATCTTCCGCGAGGTGGCGGGTGAGTTCGAGCGGCCGGTGGTCCTCTTCTCCGGCGGCAAGGACTCCATCGTCATGCTGCACCTGGCGCTGAAGGCGTTCTGGCCCGCGCCGGTCCCGTTCTCGCTGCTGCACGTCGACACCGGGCACAACTTCCCCGAGGTCATCGAGTACCGCGACCGCACCGTCGAGAAGCACGGGCTGCGCCTGCACGTCGCCTCGGTGCAGGACTACATCGACCGTGGCGTCCTGCGCGAGCGGCCCGACGGAACCCGCAACCCCCTCCAGACCGTGCCGCTGACCGAGGCCATCCAGCAGCACCGCTTCGACGCGGTGTTCGGCGGCGGCCGGCGCGACGAGGAGAAGGCGCGCGCCAAGGAGCGGGTGTTCTCCCTGCGCGACGAGTTCTCCCAGTGGGACCCCCGCCGCCAGCGCCCCGAGCTGTGGCAGCTGTACAACGGCCGGCACGCGCCCGGTGAGCACGTGCGCGTGTTCCCCCTGTCGAACTGGACCGAGCTGGACGTGTGGCAGTACATCGAGCGCGAGGGCATCGAGCTGCCGGAGATCTACTTCGCGCACGAGCGCGAGGTGTTCTCCCGGTCCGGCATGTGGCTCACCGCCGGCGAGTGGGGCGGTCCGAAGGAGTCCGAGCCGGTGGAGAAGCGGATGATCCGCTACCGCACGGTCGGCGACATGTCCTGCACCGGCGCCGTCGACTCCGACGCCACCACGCTCCAAGCCGTGATCGCCGAGATCACCGCGTCCCGGCTGACCGAGCGGGGCGCCACCCGCGCCGACGACAAGCTGTCCGAGGCCGCGATGGAAGACCGCAAGCGCGAAGGGTACTTCTAGAGATGTCCACCACCGCCGCCGAGCCGCTCTCGGCCACCACCCTGCTGCGCTTCGCGACCGCGGGCTCCGTCGACGACGGCAAGTCCACCCTGGTGGGCCGGCTCCTGCACGACTCCAAGTCGGTCCTCGTCGACCAGCTGGAGGCCGTCGAGCACGCCTCCCGCTCCCGTGGCCAGGAGGCGCCCGACCTGGCGCTGCTCACCGACGGCCTGCGGGCCGAACGCGAGCAGGGCATCACCATCGACGTCGCCTACCGCTACTTCGCCACCCCTCGACGCCGGTTCATCCTCGCCGACACCCCCGGCCACGTGCAGTACACCCGCAACATGGTCACCGGGGCGTCGACGGCCGAGCTGACCGTGATCCTGGTGGACGCGCGCAACGGCGTGGTCGAGCAGACCCGCCGCCACGCGGCCATCGCCGCGCTGCTGCGCGTGCCGCACGTCGTCCTCGCCGTGAACAAGATGGACCTCGTCGGCTACGAGGAGGCGGTCTTCGCCCGGATCGCCGAGGACTTCACGGCGTACGCGACCGAGCTGGGCGTGCCGGAGGTCACCGCGATCCCCATCTCGGCGCTCGCCGGGGACAACGTCGTGGAGCCGTCCGCGACGATGGACTGGTACGGCGGCCCGACCGTGCTGGAGCACCTGGAGACCGTGCCCGCCAGCCACGACCTGACCGGCTGCCACGCCCGGCTGCCCGTGCAGTACGTGATCCGTCCGCAGACCCCGGAGCACCCGGACTACCGGGGGTACGCCGGGCAGATCGCCGCCGGCACGTTCCGGGTCGGGCAGGAGATCACCGTGCTGCCGTCGGGGCGCACGTCGCGGATCTCCGGCATCGACCTGCTCGGCGAGCCGGTGGACGTCGCCTGGACGCCGCAGTCGGTGACCCTCCTGCTGGAGGACGACATCGACGTCTCGCGCGGCGACCTCGTCGTGCCGACCGGGGACGCGCCGGCCACCAGCCAGGACGTCGAGGCGACCGTCTGCCACGTCGCCGACCGGCCTCTGACGGTGGGTCAGCGGGTGCTGCTGAAGCACACCACCCGCACGGTGAAGGCGATCGTCAAGGAGATCCCGTCCCGGCTC